>NZ_SJDM01000003.1:147236-261080 GCF_004761865.1 Crenalkalicoccus roseus
GCATCGCCACCCGATACGACAAGACCGCCCGCAACTTCCTCGCCGCAGCCGTCAGCTACTGGTTATGAGTCCAGACCCTAGGCGGCCACTTCGCCTGCGCGACCGGGATCAACCCCGCCCAGAACCGCTTCGGTATTCGCCTGCCCAATGCGCCCGGCGTCTGCAGCAACCACAACCGGCACGTCTTCGACGCGCCGAATTTCGAACTGCGCCAGCTCGATTCGAATGTCGCCATCCCCTTCCTGAACGAGACCAACGGCTCGGCCATCATCGGCCGGGCGCTGCGCATGGAGGCCTGCTCGCCGATCGTCGCCCGCCACACCGGGGCGGCGCAGGACTGCGAATAGGAGGTGGCCTGGGCCAACACCTACCAGATCGGCATCGACTACACCGCGACCGCCACCCGCTGCGGCAACGCGGTCCTCAACCGTCACCGGGCGCCGGCCTCGCGCCACCTCCGCCTGCTCGGGGCGGCGCCGAACCCGCGCGCCGCCGCCTTTCGCCGCAGCGCCACCGAGGTCGGGGTGGAGGGGCTGACCGCGGTCGCGGTTGCCACCTCGACCACCAGCGCCACCACCCTCGCCGCGCTGTCCTTCAACGGGCTGGACAGAATCGCGGCGACCACCCACGGCTTGCTGCTGGAGGCGCAGCGCGGGCTAGCCTTCGTGGTGGAGCCACCGCGGCGAAGGAGTTCGCGCTCGCCCACTGGCTGGCCGGCGGCGCCAATGGCGGGCGGCTGTTCGTGCGCTGCTTCGACGCGGCGATGGCCGTGCGGGAGAACGTCGCCGGAAATGTGTTGGCCTCGCTGACCACCATGCAGTGGAACACCTCCTCCAAGGCCTGGACCGGCGGCACGGTGACGGCGGACGCCTCGCTCAACCGCCGCATGACGGTGCGGCTGGCGGAGGCGGTGGCTTTCGCCCAGATCGGCGTCGTCGGCTTCGACGGGCAGATCGAGCTCGAGGCGTTGCGGCTCTACGGCCTGCCGGAGCACGCCCCGGCGCTGCTCTGCGGCACGCCCACCCTGCCGGTGGGCCAGCGGGAGTTTGCCGCCGAGGTCTCCTGGGACCTGCCCAACCTGGCGCTGAGTGCCACCAGCCTGCTCGACGTGGCGGTCACCGGCTGCCGGCAGGGAGATGGCGCCCATGCCTCGCTGGCCTCATCGACCCGCTTCATCGAGCTCGACGCCGCCACCTGGACCACCAACACGGTCCAGGTGATGGCACGCAACATCTCGCCCACGGCGAGCTTCGACTTCGGCCCGGCCACGCTCTCCGTCGCGGTGATGAAGCGGCGCATTCCATAATGGCACACCTCGTGGACCGAGGGGTACGACTCATACCCGGCGGACTATGGATTGACCGGCCGCACCTCTGCCCCGAAGCCTTGCGATCCTTTCTACACCTATCCCGAAGCTACCCCAACCAAATCGAGGGGTGGCTTAAATGTTTGAATTTGATGATGCGTCCCAGGAGGCGGTAGTCCCCCGCAGGAGGTCGCCGGACCCTGCCGTTCGGGTCGGGGTAGCGGCGCTTACGAGAGATGGAGCACGACATGAAATACGAGGTCGGTGGGATCGGAGCCGTCAATCCGACTCCTTACAATCCGGACGGCAGCATTAATGAGAATGAGTACCGCCGCCACATACGTTGGCTCGTGGATTGCGGCGTGCGCTTTCTGCAGCCGGCCGCGGCCACCGGGCAATCCATGCAGACCACGCGGGATGAGTACAGGCGCCTGCTCGAGATGACGGTCGAGGAGGTGGGCAGCCGCGCCTTTGTCACCGCCTACGCCGGCCGTCCTGACCCTCGCGAAACGATTGATCTCATCAACATTGCCCAGGATGTGGGAGCCCATTCTGCCTTCCTGATCCAGCCGTTCTTTTCACTTCCCGATCAGGAAGGCCTCTATCGTTACTACAAGATGGTGGCACAAAACACTGAGCTTCCGCTCGTCTTCTATAACAATCCCAGCCGGACCGGGATCAATCTCTCGATTGATGTTATGGATCGGATTACGGACGAGTGTCCGAACTACGTTGGCCTGAAGCAGAGCGACATAGAGCAGTACCCGGCCTCAGTCCGCCGGCTGGGCAGCAAGATCAAGGTCATGCCGAAGTCGGAGCATCACATCCTTTTCGGCCTGACCCTTGGGGCGCCGGGTGTGCTCACCTTCGCCGCGAGCATCATTCCGAACAAGGTCGTGAAGATCCTGAGCGCGTGGCAGGACGGAGACCTGGAGACGGCCCGGCGGACCTACCTCGAGTGGCTACCGCTTTTCGACGCCATTCACATCGAACCGGTTCCGAACGCCGTGCACTACATGCTCAACCGCATGGGTTGGTGTTTCGGCCAGCCGCGCGTACCGGGGCATGAGCCGTCGGAAGCCAACAAGCGGAAGCTCGACGAGATCTTGAACAGCTTGGGGCTGCTGCAGCAGGACGTGAACTCCAGGCCTCGCGCCCAGGTTGCCGGCTGAAGACAGTGACGCAGGGCGGCGGCGAACATGCCGGCCGCCGTGCGCCCCGCAAAGATCTTCCTTGCACCTCTCCTGGCCTTCGCGGAGATCACCGAGCCGCGCTCCATGAAGCAGTTTGCAACTGCCCGTCCATCATCCGAGGTCGTCGTCGCGGCCCACCGTCTTGGTCCCGGCATTGACGTCGCCGTGGTCGTAGCACTGGCGGCAAGCGCCTTGGCCCCGCTTGTCGCGCAGGTTTTTCCAATGCCGGTGTTGGTGATCGCGCTCCTTATCGGAATTACGTCGAATCGGATCGCATCGCGGTCTGCGTTCGCGCCTGGCTTGACCTGGTGCGTGAAAGGGCTGCTACGGGTTGCCATCAGTCTGCTTGGAGTGCGGATAGCGTTCGGCGACATTGCCGACCTCGGGCTCTCGACCGCCCTTCTCGTAACCGCGGCGATAACGCTGACGCTGATCTCGGGCGTATGGCTGGCGCGGATCTTCAGGCTTGGCGTCGGCTATGGCGCGCTTGCCGGCGCCGCCGCGCCGCGGGTGGCGCATCCGTGGCGCTTGCGACCGCAATGGTGGTGCCGAACTACCCGCGAAAGGGCATCGATGTGACCTTCACTGTGGTGACAGCAAACGCCGTCTCCACCTTCGTCATGGTGGCCTACTCGCCCCTTTGCTTGCTCCTCGGCTTCGAGGCGCAAACCACGGGCGTCATGCTCGGTGCCACGATCCACGACATGGCCCAGATAGCCGGAGCCGGCTATGCCGTCTCGGAGCCGGTCGACAACACGGCCGTACTGGTCAAACTCTTTCGCGTGCTCCTGCTTCTGCCGGTTGTGGTCGCCGTTGGATGGTGGTTCACCCGGTCCGGCGCGGAGCATGGCAAGGACCGGGTGTCGGTGCCTGTCTTCGCGCTCGCGTTCCTCGGCCTGTGTCTTGTGAACAGCATCTTGCCGAGCATTCCGGGACTCGATGCCCTTTATCCCCCGTTCAAGTCTGCACTCGTGACTGCATCGAATTGAAAGCTGATCGTCGCAATCGCGGCGCTTGGCCTCCGTACTTCGCTCACGGCGATTCTCCGGATCGGGTGGCGCCAATGGCCGTGTTCTTCGGCACCACCCTGGTGATGCTCGTAGTCGTCCTTGCCGGCCTCGTGGTCCTTGAGATCTGTTGATCAAGCGCCGGAAGAATAGCGGATCAGGGCCGGGACCTCACCACCCCGTCAAGCACTATCCAGCGCACATCGCCCTTGTTGGTCACAGCCGAAGGCACGCTGCGCCCGGCCCAGCGGCATCTGGCCGCGCGGCGCAGCACTGCGGCCGCGGACGTCGTCCGAGCGCAAGCCGGCCTCGTCTCCCCGGAAGACGGCGCCCTTCTCGGTCTTGGCCCGCGCTGCGGGCGCCGAATAGTCCCACCGCAGCCAACGGCGCGCCGCAGCCGCATCTGGCTCATAGGCCCGCGGCAGCGGCATCTGCGCAGTGAAGCCCCAGCGCCTCGGGTACTGTCCATGCTGCACGTCGCCATCTCGGCCGGCTGGGGCCGGTACAGGCCGGTTTTCAACTTCACCAATGCCGGTCCCAATATCTCAATGACCAGCCCAAAGGCGCTGGCGTATCTCCGCCCGCGCGACGGTGCAGCGCTCGATCCAGTCGAGGTCCGGCTCCGGCGCCTCGCTGGCCGGCAGCATCATGATCCCATCTTTGAAACTCGGCGGGTTCCGCGACAATGGCCGGGTGAGTTTCAGGTGCCCGTTCATCTCCCCGGCATTGTGGATCATCGCCGGCGCCAGCGCGGCCTCCACCCAGGTGGTCAACTCCGTCGCCACGCCATCGCCCAGAACGAGGTCCAATCCCGCCGCACGGGCCGTCCGGCCGGCCTCCAGCAGCGCATCGCAGCCACCAAACTTCTTGAGTTTCACCTTGACCAGCCTCACACCGGGGATCGCCGCCGCGCGATGGATATCGGGCAGGCCGAAGATGCTTTCATCCAGCATCACCGGTACGGTCGAAACACCCGCGACGGCGGCGTTCGCCTCCCAGTCGTCGAGATGGCAGGGCTGCTCCAGCAGCTCGATTCCCGCCGGGTCCAGCCCCGCCGCGAAGGTGCAGGCCTCGGCAGCCTGGAAGCCCTGATTGGCGTCGAGGCGCAGCGTCGCCCGGCACGTGACCTGGCGCTGGAGCGCCCGCACCCGCGCCGCATCGGCGGCTGCCTCGAAGCCCACCTTCACCTTCAGTGTCCGGTACCCCGCGGCGAGCAGCGCCTCCACCTCCGCCTCCATCGCTGCACCACCCATGGCGTTCACCGGGGCCAGCAGCTCCACACGCTTGGGGCCGGCGAGGGCCGCGTGCCGCGTGATCCAGTCCAGCGGCACGGCGAGCAGCGTGACGGCATGGGCATTGCTCGCGCGGTGGGGGGCGAGGCGCGCCCGTGCCTCGGCCGGCGTCAGCCCAAGGAAGTGGGGCGCCATCTCCCGCGCGAAGGCCCAACCACCGTCCGGCGTCTCGTGGCCGTAGCCCGGGCTGATGATCGCCTCCCCCCAGCCCGTGCGTCCGTTATCCAGGGTGATGCGGCAGAGGAGCGGGTCAAAGACATGGAAGGTCCGCGAGGAGACCTTGTAGGGCACGGTGAGCGGGAACTCTGCCCGCCACAGCTCCACCCGTTCGATCCGCCCCATGGCGTTCAAACCCGTCCGTGGCGTACGCCGGAAACCTGGGTGCGCCGCAGGAGGCGCCGCGTCGTCGGATCGAAGCTGTCGCGGCGGTGCATGGTAGCGAAGTTGTCCCACATCACCAGATCGCCCACCTGCCACTGTTGGTACCAGCAGAAGGCCGGCTGGGTGGCATGGGCCCAGAGATCGTCAAGCAGCGCCTCGCTTTCGACCAATTCCAGGCCAGGGATGTAGGCGTTCCGCCTGCGACCGAGGAAGAGGCAGATCTTGCCGCTGGCGGGATGGCGGATCACCAGCGGGTGGACGGCACCCGGTGCCTCGCGGGGGTCCTCCACCTCCCGGAAGCCGCGGCGCAACTCGCCCGCGCTGTTGCGGCTGCTGTCGTGCTTGCAGGAGAGATCGGCGATGCGCGCCTTCGTCGCCGCCGGCAGCGTCTCATAGGCCACGGCCATGTTGCAGAAGCCGGTGTCGCCGCCGGACGGAGGCACCTCCACCGAGAAGAGGAAGGAGGCATAGGGCGGCTCGTCGAGGTAGCTCATGTCGGTGTGCCACACGGACTCGTAGGCGCCGAGGCCACCGATCGGCTTGCCGTCCACCACGATGTTCGAGATCGTGAGGACGTAGCCCCGCACGGGATCGGCCCGCTCGCCGGCCGGGATGGGCGCGCGGTCCAGCGTGCCGAAGTGGCGGCTGAATGCCATCAGCGCCTCATCGGTCAGGCTCACGCCGCGAAAGCGGAGCACCAGGTGGTCGGCCCAGGCGCGCTTCACCGCCTCCATGGTATTGGCCGAAAGCGGCTTCGAAAAATCCAGGCCAGTGACGTCGGCCGCAAGGGCTGCACCGGAGGGGGTGACGTGAACGCCGGCGCCATAGTGCACGGCGGTGCTGTCGAGAGGCATGGCGACATCTCCTGCCGGCGCCTGGACCGGCGCCTTGGTCGCAAGGAAGTGCCCCCGCCCCGCCCTGGCCAATGCGTTTTTCTGGGGGAGGCCAAGCCCTATCCCTGCCGCCGCGCCTCGGAAAGGATCCAGGCGCGGAACTGCACCACAGGGCGCCGCGCGCGGCCACGGGGCGAGAGCAGCCACCAGGTCTTGGCCCGCGCCACACGCAGGGTGAAGGGCGCAACGAGCCGGCCCATGGCCAGGTCGTGAGCCACAAAAGGCCCATGACCGATGGCGACGCCGCAGCCGTGATGCGCGGCTTCGAGCGCCAGGGCGTAGGTGTCGAAGCGCGGCGCCGGACGGCCCTGCAGCCCTTCGCAGCCCGCCGCCGTGAGCCAGACCGGCCAGTCCTCCGGGGAGGTCTCCACATGCAGCAGGGCGGCCCCGGCAAGCCGGGCCGGAGCATCGAGCGCGGCCGCCAGGCTGGGGGCGCAGACCGGAAAGATCTCGTCGGTCAGCAGCGGTTCCGCATGGAGGCCGGGTGGGGGCGCCTCGCTGAAGCGGATCGCGAGATCCACCTCCTCCGCTAGGGTTTCGAGGCCGTGCCGGTCGGTCTGCACCAGCAGTTCCACATCTGGGTGCAATGCCTGCCAGCGCTGCAGGCGCGGGATCAGCCACCGTAAGGCGAAATTTGGCATGACGCTGAGGGTCAGGCGCGGCGTCTTGCCCTCACCCAACAGCGCCTCGGTCGCGTCGCCGATGCTGGCGAAGGCCTCGCGCAGTGCCGGCAGGTACTGGGCCCCTCGGTCGGTCAGCTCGAGGGAGTTATGCAGACGACGGAACAGGCGGAAGCCGAGGAACTCCTCCAGCAGCTTCACCTGCTGGCTGACTGCCGTCTGGGTGACGCTGAGTTCCTCGGCGGCACGGGTGAAGTTGCTGTGTCGCGCCGCAGCCTCGAAGGCGCGGAGGGCATTCAGCGGAGGCAGGCGCCGGCGCGGGGCCTCCATATGTGATAGATAACCCGTGCCGCGCGGTCAGGCGAGCAGGCGCAACTCGCGCAGGATGCGGGTGTCCTCGGCTGCCTGCTCCTCCAACATGGCGGCAAAGGCGGCACGGTCCATGGTGCCGTCGAGCGTCCCGGTGTCACGGAGATAGGCCTGGAAGCGCGGCGTGCGCACTGCCTCATCCACCCATGCCTTCATCTGCTCCACCTGAGCCTTCGGGACCTCGCGGCGCATGAACATGCCGCGCCAGTGATAGCGGGCCAGGTCCACGCCCTGCTCGCGGAAAGTGGGAATATGGCCGAAGGGCTCGATGCGGCTCTCGCCTGTATGGGCCAGGACTGCCATCTGATCCCGGAAGCTTGGATAGACACTGATATTGCTCATGGACGCTTCAATATGGCCGCCCATGACGGCAGTGATGGCTTTGGTCCCGCTGTCATAGGGCACCCAGGTGAACTTGGCGCCGAGACGCGACGCAAGCTGCATGGTGGTTATCTGATGCGGGCTGCCAGTGGCGAAGCCGCCGATGCGAATGCCCTCGCCCTTGCGGCGCATCGCCTCGGCGAAGGCCGCAAAGTCCGGGAAGTCGCCGCCAGTGCGCACATAGAGGGCGAAGGGATCGAGCTGCAGCCGGGCCAGCGGCTCGAAATCTCGCCAGTGATGCTGGGCATGCGGCAGTTGCAGGATGGAAGTGATACCCGTCCCGTCGGAGAAGATCACGGTGCCATCGGCGGGGGCCCGCTTCAGCATGTTCATGGCGATCTGCCCATTTGCGCCGGGTCGAGCCTCGACCAGCACCGTGCGGGAGAGAAGGCGGCCCAACTCTTCTGCCAGGATGCGCAGCATGATGTCCTGCGGCGCACCGGCAGAGGAGCCGTGCAGGATACGAATGGGCGTCGTATTGGTCTGGGCAATGGCCGGAAGCGGTAGTACCGTTCCCAGGGCCAAGAGGCTACGACGAGAAAGAGCCATGTCCGTTTACTCCCGCACCGCCTCGACGGGCAGCTTGTTTAGTTGTTTACCATACACCCCGGCAGCGGGGGCGCCACAACCGCGCTTTCCTGGGGGAGGCCAAGCTAAGCCTAGGGTCTGGACTCAACCAGTAGCTGACGGCTGCGGCGAGGAAGTTGCGGGCGGTCTTGTCGTATCGGGTGGCGATGCGGCGGAAATCCTTGAGGCGGCCGAACATGCGCTCGATGGCATTGCGGCGGCGGTAGAGGACGGGGCTGAAGCAGTGCTTCCAGCGTCGGGTGCGCTTGGATGGGATGTTTGGCACCGCGCCTTGGGCCTGGATCTGCGCGCGGATGGCATCGGTGTCGTAGGCCCGGTTCGCCATGACCGGGCATCGGGCGGCAGATGCGGCAGCAGAGCCTCGGCCGCGCGGCAGTCCGCGGCTTGGCCTGGGGTGAGCAGGAAGGCCAGCGGGCGGCCTTGGCCGTCGCTCAGGGCATGGATCTTGGTAGTGCGCCCGCCGCAGCTGATGCCAAGCGCCTGGATCCGCTGCCCCCTTTGCCACCTGTAGCGCAACGGTGCGCCTTCACATGGGTGCTGTCGAGCAGCACCTCCGAAGGCGGGCCTCCGGCCGCGGCCAGGGCCTCGAACACCGCCTGCCAGCTGCCCTTGGCGGCCCAGCGCACGAAGCGGTTGTACAGCGTCTTGCGGGGGCCGTAGACGGCCGGGGCATCGGCCCAGCGGCTGTCAGAGCGCAGTGCGTGGACAATGCCGCTGAATCACCCGCCGGTCGTCCACCCGCGGCTTGTTCGGCAGCAATGGCGCAAGCCAGGCCCACTGGCGGTCACTCAGCCAGAACTCCCCAGACACCCTTCGCCCCCGCGCTGACGACAAGGGTGAAGCACAAACTGCGCTTCCGGGGAATCCCGTTTATGGGTCCAGATCCTAGTCTGGCGCCTCCTGGCGGGAGAGGACCGATGCGGAGATCGTCCGGGCCCCTGGCGGCGCTCGCCATGCTGCTGCCGGCTGCGAGCGTGGCCGGGGAGCAGGCATGCTTCATTTCCTACGAGGCCTTCGAGGAGAAGATCCCCCACCTCGACATCGGGATCTGCCCCAGCCATCAGGTGGCGCCGGAGGAGGGGTTCTGCCGTATCGCCCTGCAGGGGCAGGCCGTGCTGATCTACCTGTTCCGCCACGGCGAGGCCGGGCCCTGCCTGGCGCAGGTGGACCGCTACACCGTCAACGAGTTCGTGGCGCCGTTCGGGACCACCTACACCAGGCCGTGAGGGCGTTCCGTCACCCGCCCCCCGCCGCGCAGGCGGCGCACCAGCCGTACTCCCCGGCCTCCATGCGCGCGAAGGCCGCGTCGCGGCGCCGCTCCGTCGCCAGCCCCATCGCCTGAAGCTGAATCGCGTCCATGCGCGAGAGCCGGCCGACGCTGGTCTGGTCCAGCTCGACCGGGTCGCGGCTTTCCGCCGAGACGGCGCTGACGCCGAGCAGCGCCCCGCGCTCCGCCAGCAGCCGGGCGCGCAGCGCCGCGAGGTCGAGGCCGGGTGGGGCGTCCGTCACCGCTTTGCCTCCACCAGCCCGTGCTGCTCGCGCACGGCGTGGAAGCGCAGCATGGGCCATTCCTCTTCGGCACGGCGGCGGCGCCAGTCGGAGGCGAAGAACACCACCGCCTCGCCGTCATGGTCCTCCGCCGCGTCGCGGCGGTGGGCGGCGAGAAAGCGCTCCAGCGCCGCGCGGTCCTCCCCGGCGACCCAGCGCATCGTCTCCCAGGGCGTGGCATCGAAGCCGGCGGGAATGCCGTACTCCGCCTTCAGCCGGCTCTGCAGCACGTCGAGCTGGAGCTGCCCGACCACCCCGACCACGGGCGGCGAGCCGTCGAGCGGGCGGAAGAGCTGCACCACCCCCTCCTCGGCGAGCTGGGCGAGGGCGGTCCTCAGCTTCTTCGCCAGCATCGGGTCCTCGAGCCGCACGGTGCGCAGGATCTCGGGCGCGAAGGAGGGCACGCCGCGGAAATGCAGCGCCTCGCCCTCGGTCAGCGTGTCGCCGATGCGCAGCGTGCCGTGGTTGGCGATGCCGACCACGTCGCCCGGCCAGGCCTCCTCCGCCACCTGGCGATCTCGGGCGAAGAAGAACAGCGGCGCGTTCACCGGCACCTGCTTGCCGGTGCGCGCCTGCCGCAGCCGCATCCCCTTCAGCAGCCGCCCCGAGCAGAGGCGGAGGAAGGCGACGCGGTCGCGGTGGTTCGGGTCCATGTTGGCCTGGACCTTAAACACGAAGCCGGTCAGCCGCTCCTCGCCGGGCTCCACCCCGCGCGGATCGGCAGGACGGGGGCCGGGCGGCGGGGCGTAGCGCGCCAGCCCGTCCAGCAGATGGCCGACGCCGAAGTCGCGCAGCGCGCTGCCGAAGAAGACCGGGGTCAGCGTGCCCTCGCGGAACCGCCCCAGCTCGAATTCCGGACAGGCGGCGAGCGCCAGCCCGGCCTCCTCGGCCAGCGCCGCGGCCCGCGCCTCCCCCACCAGCGCGGTGAGGCGCGGATCGCCGGGGCCCGAGAGGGGCACGCCCGCCTCTTCCGTCGCGTCCACCGGCAGGAAGCGGTTGTCCAACAGGTCGAAGGTGCCGGCGAAGTCCTGGGCGCGGCCGACCGGCCAGGCGACCGGGGCGGCGTCAAGGGCCAGGGTCTTCTCGATCTCGTCGATCAGCTCGAAGGGGTCGCGCCCCTCGCGGTCCATCTTGTTGACGAAGGTGAGGATCGGGATGTCGCGCAGGCGGCAGACCTCGAACAGCTTGCGGGTCTGCGCCTCGATGCCCTTGGCGGCGTCGAGCACCATCACCGCCGCGTCCACGGCGGTGAGGGTGCGGTAGGTGTCCTCGGAGAAGTCCTCGTGGCCCGGCGTGTCGAGCAGGTTGAACACCAGCCCGCCGCGCTCGAAGGTCATCACCGAGGTGGCGACCGAGATGCCGCGGTCCTGCTCGATCTTCATCCAGTCCGAGCGGGTGCGCCGCGCATTGCCCTTGGCCCGCACCGCCCCGGCGAGCTGGATGGCGCCGCCCTTCAGCAGCAGCTTCTCGGTCAGCGTGGTCTTGCCCGCGTCCGGATGGGCGATGATGGCGAAGGTGCGCCGCCGCGCCGCCTCGGCGGCGACCCGCTCGGCGGGGGCGTCGGCAGCGGGGCGTGCGAATTCGGCAGGGGCAGCGTCCATCGGGCACTCGTCGGGAGGAAGCGGGGGATGCCGGCTGGCGGCGGGGGCTCGCGCCCATGTAGGGGCGGCGCGGCGGGGATGCCAGCCGAGGGCGGTCCCACCACCCCCGGCCGGAAACCCTCAGGAGGGCGCGCCGGCGCCCCCGGCGGGGGCCGGAGCCTCGGCCGCCGGGATCGTTCCCGGCACCGGGCCAGCGCTGACGGGGGCGGGGTGCGGCAGCACCGCGTCATGCAGCGCGATCACCCGCTCGGCCGAGGCGCGCCAAGTGGCGATGCGCGGCATGTGGTCCACCGGCCAGTTCAGCGCCCCGGCCACGTACTGGAAGGCCTGGGCCGCCTGCATCACCCAGCCGAGGGTCACCACGCCCGCGAGATAGGCCGGGGTGGCGGCGAGGAAGGGCAGGCCGCTGCCGAGCCGCGTGTTGCCGACGCAGAAGAGCTGCAGATGCGCATAGGCCCGGGTCTGGCGGTGGAAGGCGGCGGCGACCTTGCCGAACAGGCCGGACAGCACCGGCCCGCTCTCCGCCTCCGCCCGCCCGCCATCCCGCGCCCGCACCAGCGCGGCGCGGTACTCGGCCTCCATCGCCTGGCGGTGGTCGGTGGAGCGCACCAGTGGGCGGCCGAGCAGGGCGGCGAGCACCATGCCCGCCCCGGCGTAGAGCACGGCGATCCAGAGCAGATAGCCCGGCACGGCGTAGGGGATGCCGAGGATGGTGACCATCTCGTGGCTCGACAGCGCCCAGAGCACGCCGACGAAGCAGGTGAGGGTCATCGCCCCATGGGAGAGGGAAGAGGCGAGCTCCACCGCCTCCTCCGTGGCGATGCGGGCATCCTCGTGGATGCGCCCATCCGCATTGGCTTCCCCCGGCGCCGCGCGCGGGGCGCCGCCGGCAAGCCAGCGGCCGGTCAGCTCCTGCGCCAGCCAAGCGCGCCAGCCGAGGGCGAGGCCGCGCCGCGCCTGCAGGTGCATGCAGGAGACGGCGGCGAAGGCGGCGACCAGCAGCAGCAGAACGGCGCATTCCAGCAGCACCGCCGGGGTGTCTCGCCGCTCCAGCGCGTCGAACAGGTCGCGGTGCCACTGGTTGAAGCGCAGCAGCAGCGCCACCTCGGTGGCGTTCAGCAGCAGCAGGCCGAGGGTGAGGCCCCAGGCCTGGCGGCGATGCTCGCTGGTCCAGAAGCCGCCGGCGATGCCGAGGAAGCGGCGCAGCGTGCCGCGCCAGGTTCCTGGCAGGGGCACCGGGGCCGCCGGCACGGGCGCCATCGCCTATCCCCCGCCGCCGGCCCGCACGGTCCGGGACCCGGAGGATGGAGCGGCTTGGTGCATTCGAGGCTTCCCTGCTGGCGGACCGTGCCCGGCGCGGGCGGACCCCATACGCTTACGCTATTGCGGGAGCGGGGGAAGCGGTTCAACCGGCCCCGGCCGGCTCAGCCCGGCTCGGCGAGCAATCCTTCGAGATCGAGGCGCCGCGTGACCATCGCCAGCCCGCCCGCGGCGTCGCGCGGCCACTCCGCCTCGGGCCTGTCGCGGTAGAGCTCGACGCCGTTGCCGTCGGGATCGCGCAGATAGACCGCCTCCGACACGCCGTGGTCCGAGGCGCCGTCCAGCGGGATGCCGGCGGCCAGCACCCGGCGGACCACCGCAGCCAGGGCCGCGCGGTCGGGGTAGAGCAGGGCGACGTGGTAAAGCCCGGTGCTGCCGGGGGGTGGTGGCGACCCGCCCGCGCTCTCCCAGGTGTTGAGCGCGATGTGGTGGTGGTAGCCGCCGGCGGAGAGGAACACGGCGCGGCCGCCCATGCGCTGGGTCTCCTGGAGGCCGAGCACGTCGCGCCAGAAGCCAAGGGCACGGTCGAGATCGGCCACCTTCAGATGCACATGGCCGATGCGGAGCGCGGGGTGGGCGGGAATGGAGGGTGCAGGCATGGCGGGGGTCTCCTTCGCCCCAAAACTGAGGCCAGCCGGACGCCCGCGCCAATCGGGCGGGGGAATGGGGCCGATCCGCGACACTCATGACCGGGCGCGGGTGGCCACCCCCGCGCGGCCTCAGGCGCTCTGCAGGCGCCGCTCCACGATCTGCTGCTTCATGCTCTTCTGCAGCTTCTCGAAGGCGCGCACCTCGATCTGGCGCACCCGCTCGCGGCTGATGCCGTATTGCTGGGACAGCTCCTCGAGGGTGGTGGGCTCGTCCTTGAGGCGGCGCTCGATTAGGATGTGCCGCTCGCGGTCGTTCAGGGTCTTGAGCGCCTCGCTCAGCAGGGCGCGGCGGTTGGACATGTCCTGCCGCTCGGCGAGCTCGGTCTCCTGACTCTCCTGCTCGTCCACCAGCCAGTCCTGCCACTCGCCCTCGCTCTCGGCGCGGACCGGGGCGTTCAGGCTGTGGTCGGGGCTGGCGAGGCGGCGGTTCATGGAGATCACGTCGGCCTCGGGCACGTCGAGCGTGCGGGCGATCTTCGCCACCTGCTCCGGCTTCAGGTCGCCCTCCTCGAGCGCGGCCATCTGGCCTTTCAGGCGCCGCAGGTTGAAGAACAGCTTCTTCTGTGCCGCCGTGGTGCCCATCTTCACCAGCGACCAGGAGTGCAGGATGTATTCCTGGATCGCGGCGCGGATCCACCACATGGCGTAGGTGGCGAGGCGGAAGCCGCGGTCCGGGTCGAACCGCTTCACCGCCTGCATCATGCCGACATTGCCCTCGGAGATCAGCTCTCCCACCGGCAGGCCGTAGCCCCGATAGCCCATGGCGATCTTGGCGACGAGACGCAGGTGCGAGGTGACCAGCTTGTGGGCCGCCTTCTCGTCCCCCTGCTCCTTCCAGCGCTTCGCAAGCTCGTACTCCTCCTCGGGAGAGAGCATCGGGAATTTGCGGATCTCCTGGAGGTAGCGGGAGAGGTTGCCCTCCGGAGCGATGGGGATGACCGAGTTGGAAGCCATCGTGAGCATCTGCCTCCTGCGCTGGCCGGCTCGCCCCGTGACGGCGGCGTCCGCGCCAGCGTCCGACCCTGGCAGCACGAACGCCACGCGGGCCCCCTGGGCCGACCCTCCCCCTGTCACGACGGGGTGAAGTCGGGCCGGCCGAGGCTTGCGGCACCCGTGTGGCGCTGCCGGGGAGGCTGATACCACGGCAGGGGAAGGCAGGGCAATCAAAACCGACCATGGCAGTCGGTTACTCGCTGTTACCATCCAGCAACACGAGCAGCGCCGCCAGATCGGCCGGCAGGGGGGAGGAGAAGCGGAGCCTCTCGCCGGAGACGGGGTGGCGGAAGCCCAGGGTCGCGGCGTGCAGCGCCTGGCGGGGAAAGGCAAGGAGCGCCCGCCGCGCCGGCTCGGGCAGCAGCCGGGCGGCCGCCGGGGCGCGGCGGAGATAGACCGGGTCGCCGACCAGCGGATGCCCCCGATGCGCGAGATGCACCCGGATCTGGTGCGTCCGCCCGGTGAGCAGGCGGCAGCGCAGCAGGGCGCAGGCCGTGCCCCAGGCCCGCTCCGTGGCGTAGCGGGTGAGGGCCGGCTTGCCGCTGCGGGCGACCACCGCCATGCGCTTGCGGTCCACGGGGTGGCGGCCGATGGCGCCCTCGATCTCCCCCGCGGGCGGCTCCGGCAGGCCCCAGACCAGCGCCAGATACTCCCGCTCCAGGTCGCGGGCGGCGAAGGCCGCGGAGAGGGCGTGATGCGCCCGCTCGGTCTTGGCCACCACCATCAGACCGGAGGTGTCCTTGTCCAGCCGGTGGACGATGCCGGGCCGCCGCTCTCCACCGATGCCGGGCAGCTCCTCCCCGGCATGGGCGAGAAGGGCGTTGACCAGCGTGCCCTCCTGGTTACCGGGAGCGGGGTGGACGACCAGGCCCGCCGGCTTGTCCAGCACGATCAGCTCGGCATCCTCGTGCAGGATCGAGAGCGGCATGGCCTGGGGCCGCGGTGCCGCCGGCGCGGCGGGGGGAATGGAGAGGGCGTAGCGGCTGCCCGCGCGCACCGCCTCGGCCGGGTCGGAGAGCGGCGCGCCGTCGCGCCGCGCATGCCCCCCGGCGATCAGCGCCTTGACCCGGGAGCGCGACACCGACCCTATGGCGGCGGCCAGGAAGCGGTCGGCGCGCTCGCCGGCGGATTCCGGCCCGGCCGTGACCTCGAAGGTCGCGCCGGCGGGCTCGGGCAGGGGGGGCGAATCGGTGCGGGCGCTCAAGGTTCTGGTGGTGGTGATGGGGGTGCTGATCGTGTTCGGCACCGTGGCGCTGGCGATCGCCATCGTCCAGCGCCTGGGCGAGGCGGGCAGGGAGATCACGCGCGCCGACCTGTCCCTGGCGCTCCCCGAAGGGGCACGCATCGGCGGCATCGCCGCCGCGGCGGACGGGACGCTCGCGGTCTGGGTCACCGGCCCCGGAGAGGATCGGATCCTGCTCGTGGACCCCCGGCGCGGGCGGGTCGCGGGGGAGATCCGCGCGGGCCGGTGAGACGGGCATCAGGCCTGCGGTTCGAGGCGGAAGCCCTCATCCCAGCGCGCAAGCCGGCCGCGCGAGGGGGAGGGGAAGTGCGCCGTGCAGAGCAGCGTGCCCGCCTCGCAATGGCATTCCAGGAAGCGCCGGCGCGTCGCCGCCGCCTGCCGGGGGTCGGTGTCCGCGCGCATGGACATCTCCGGGTAGCGGGCCTGCAGCGGCGAGTGGATCAGGTCGCCGGTCAGCACCGCCTCGGTGCGGCCCCTGCCGAGCTCGACGGCGAAGTGGTCAGGGGTGTGGCCCGGCGTCGGGGAGAGGCGCACATGCTCGTCCAGCACGTGGTCGCTCCGCACCAGCTCGGCCCGTCCGGCCTCGATCACCGGCAGCACGCTGTCCTCGAGCACGGGGTTCGGCGCCTTCGCGTGTTCCGCCTTCCAGTGGGCGAGCTCCCGCTCGGAGAAGAGGTAGCGCGCCCTCGGGAAGGTCGGCACCCAGCGGCCATTCTCGAGGCGCGTGTTCCAGCCGACATGGTCCACATGCAGGTGGGTGCACATCACCACGTCGATGTCCTCCACCGCGAGGCCGGCGGCGGCGAGGCCGCGCATCCAGCGGTCGTCGGACTTCATGTGCCAGAAGGGGCGGCCGGGCCGGTTCTTGCCGTTGCCGACGCAGCTGTCCACCAGGATGGTGCGGTGCGGCGTGCGCACCACGTAGGACTGGATGCAGAGCCTGAGCCGGCCGGTGGCGGGGTCGAGCGCCAGGGGCTCCAGCCATGTGCGGTTCTCTTCCAGCCGCTCGGGCGTCAGGGTGGGGAAGAATTCGAGCGGGTCGAACAGGGGGTCCTCCTGCTCGACGATCCGGTGGATGGTCATGTCGCCCACCCGGAAGGTCTCGGTCATCGGCGGTGCTTTCCTGGGTTCCTTCCCGCGGGGAGCCTAGCGCCTGATCCGCGAAGATGGGAGCGCCGGAGTGGTGAACCGGCCACCCAACGCAGAGCGGAAGCGTGATCCATCAAAGCGGATCACGCTGTAGAGCGGATCCTATTCAGGCGGGCTCACCCGAACGGGATCCGCTCTAGGTCCCGAAGCAGCGGTCCCCGGCATCGCCGAGCCCGGGGACGATGTAGCCCCGCTCGTCCAGACGCTCGTCGAGGGCGGCGGCCAGCACCGGCACGTCCGGGTGCTCGGCCGCCAGGCGGGCCGCTCCCTCCGGCGCCGCGACCACGCAGGCGAAGCGGATCGCAGCCGCGCCGGCCGCCTTCAGCCGCGCCACCGCGGCCGCGGCGCTGCCCCCCGTGGCCAGCATCGGGTCGAGCAGCAGCGCGCCGCGGCGCGCCAGGTCCGGGGGCAGGCGGGCCACGTATTCGCTCGGCCGCAGCGTCGCCTCGTCGCGCACCAGGCCGAGATGGCCGACCGGCGCCTCGGGCAGGATCCGCTGCGCCCCCTCGAGCAGGCCGAGCCCGGCGCGCAGCACCGCCACCAGGCAGGGCTCGGGGCCGGCCAGGGCCTGGGCACGCATTGGGGCAACCGGCGTCTCGATCGCGACCGGCATGGCGGGCAGGTCGCGCAGCGCCTCGACGGTGAGGATGGCCCCGATCTCGGCCAGCAGCCGGCGGAAGGCGGCGCTCGGCGTGTCGCGGCGGCGAAGCTGCGTCAGCTTGTGCGCGAGCAGGGCGTGGCGGGGGACGCGCAGCGTGCCCATGGGATCACCGGTCGGTCAGGCGCAGCTCGATGCGGCGGTTGCGGGCGTAGGCTTCCGGCGTGTCCGCCGGGTCGAGGGGCTGGTGCTCGCCGAAGGCGGCGGCGGCGACGCGGCTCGGCGGCAGCCCCTCCTGGATCAGCAGCTGGGCGACGGCGATGGCCCTCGCCGAGGACAGCTCCCAGTTCGAGGCGAAGCGCGGGCTGCGGATCGGCGTGCGGTCGGCGTGCCCGTCCACCCGCAGGATCCAGGGAACGTCGGGCGGGATCTGCGCGGCGATCTCCCGCAGCACCCTGGCGAGGTCGCGGATCTGCTGCTCGCCGCGCGACGAGAGCTCGGCCGAGGCGGGAGGGAACAGCACCTCGCTCTGGAACACGAAGCGGTCCCCGACGATGCGCACCTCCGGCCGCTCGCCCAGCACGTCGCGCAACCGGCCGAAGAAGTCGCTGCGGTAGCGCTGCAGCTCCTCGACGCGGGCGGCGAGCGCCGCGTTCAGCCGCTGGCCGAGACTGGCGATCTGCGCGTCCTTCTCCTGCGCCGCCGCCTCGGACGCCTCCAGCGCCGCGGCGATGCGGGCGAGCTGGCGGCGCAGCTCCTCGATCTGGCGGGTCAGCAGCGCCACCTGGGCGCGGGCCGATTCGCCGAGGCGCACCGCCTCCCGCGCCTCGGCCTCGGCGGCGCGGCGCGCCTCCCCCTCCGCCTCGGCGCGGGCCAGGGCCTCCCCCGCCTGCCGCTCGAGCTGGTCGCGCAGCGCGGTCAGGGCGCGGACCTGCTCCGAGAGGCGGGCGATCTCGGACAGCCGTGCCTCGATCGTCTCGCGGTCCGCCCGCACCTGCCGGTCGAGCGCCGCCATCTCCTCGCGCATCGCGGCGAGGCGGCGCTGCGCCGCCTCGAGCTCGGCCTGCGCCTCGGCCAGGCGGCGGCTGACGCCGGCAAGCTCGAGACGCGCCGTCTCCGCCTCGCCGCGGGAGCGCGCCAGCTCCTCGCCGAGCGCCGCCGCCCGCGCCTCCGCCTGCTGCCGCGCCGCCTGCTCGGCGGCCAGGCCGCGCCCGGTCTCGGCCAGGCGGGCCAGGGTCTGCGCGGCGTCGCCGCCCGCCGCCTCGGCGCGACGCAGCGCCTCGGCGAGCTGCGCCTCCAGCCCCGCGATCCGCTCCCCGGTGCCGCGCCCGGCCAGCTCCAGATCGGCGATGCGGGCGGTGAGGCGGTCGCGCTCGCCGCGCGCCGCGTCGCGCTCCGCGCTCAGCCGGTCGCGCTCCTCGCGCAGGTCGCGAAGCTGCGCCGCGAGCGCATCCCGCGCGGCGGAGGCGGCGCGCAGCTCCTCCGTGGCGCGGGTGAGGGAGCCGCGCAGCTCCTGGGTCTGGCCGCGCTCCAGCGCCAGCATCTCGGCCAGCTCCGCCACCTGTCGGTTGAGCCGGTCGAGCGCCTGGTCGCGGCTGGAGAGGACGACGGAGAGGAAGCCCTGCGCCAGCACGAAGACCAGCAGCACGAAGATCAGCACCATGAGCAGCGTGGAGAGGGCGTCCACGTAGCCCGGCCAGGCCTGCAGCCCGCCGTTGCGGTCCCGCCGCCCCCCGACCGCCGGCACGGGTCAGCCCCCTTCCCGCCGGCGCGCGCTCACCGCGGCTGCTCCTCGGCCAGCGCGGCGATGGTGCGGGCGAGGACGCGGATCTCGTTGCGGATCTCCGCCGTTGCCTGGGCCCGGCCCTGGGCGATCTCCTCCAGGATGCGGGCGAGGTAGATCTCGGCGTTGCGCAGGTGGGCGCGCGTCGCCTCGTCCGCCGCGCCCTGCGCCTCGGCGTCGGCGAGGCGGGCCAGCACCGGGCCGAGCGCCTGCTGCTGCTCGGCGACGCGCAGCATCAGGCTTTGCCCGGCGCGCATCTGCTCGGTCAGCACGGCGAGGCGCTCGGTCAGGCGGATCATCGCCTGGCTGGCGGCGGCGCGGCTCTCCTCGCCGCGGCTCATGATCTGCTGCAGCCCCTCGAGGTTCTCCGCCGTCTGCTCGAGCAGCGCCTGGACATAGGCGGGAACGGAGCCGCCCTCGGCCTCCGCCCCGAGCCCGCCGGAGGAGAGGCGGGTGATGCCGGCGAGCCACTCCTCGAGCTCGTTGTAGAAGCGGGTCTGCGCCTGTCCGGCGCAGAGGTCGAGAAAGCCGAGCACCAGCGCCCCGGCGAGGCCGAGCATGGAGGTGGAGAAGGCGATGCCCATGCCGCGCAGCGGCTGGGCGAGGCCGGTCTTGAGCTGGTTGAAGAGCTGGTTGATGTCCCCGGTGCCCACCGCCATGTCGGCGATCACCTCGCTGACCGAGCCGATGGTCAGCAGCAGCCCCCAGAAGGTGCCGAGCAGGCCGAGGAAGATCAGCAGCCCGGTCATGTAGCGCGAGATCTCCCGGCTCTCGTCGAGGCGGGAGGCGATGCCGTCGAGCACGCTGCGCATCGCCGGGGCGGAGAGCGACAGCCGCTCCGACCGGCGCTGGGCGAACATGCTCGCCATCGGGCCGAGCAGGCGCGGCGCCGGCTGGGCCGGGGCGCCGAGCCGGGGGCTGCGGAAATTCTCCAGCCACGCCACCTCCGGGCGCAGCATCAGCACCTGGCGCAGCGTCCAGAAGATGCCGACCAGCAGCACGCCGAGGATCAGGGAGTTGAGCACCAGGTTGGTGGCGAAGGCGCTGGCGATCTGCGGGGCGAGCAGGATCGCCACGATGGCGACCACGGCGAGGAACCCCAGCATCCGCCAGAGGTAGCGTTCGGGCCTGGTCATCGGGCAGGGCGTCCGGTCATGCGGCGTGCGATGCGGTCATCGGGCGGGGCGCCGGGCCTCGGGCGGCAGGATGTCCACGGCATCCAGCGCCTCCTCCGTCCGGCCCAGCGGCCGGACGTCGATGCGGGTCGGCGGCAGCCCTCCCGCCGCCAGCGCCTCCTTCACCGCCAGGCCGCGGGCGAGGGAGAGGCGACGGGCGAGGGAGACGTCCGCCTCGGGCCCGCTCGTCTGGGCCTCGAGGGTGAAGCGGCCCTGGGGCAGCTCGGCCAGCCGGCGCCCGAGCGTGGCGAGCGCCGTGGCAGCGGGTGGGGGCGGGGCCTCGGCCCCCGGCGGGAAGCGCAGCCGCCAGGCGCCCTCCGGCAGGCTCTCGAGCCCCGGCAGGGGCGGCGCCGCGCGGAGCGGCGGCGGGGGCGCGGGGCGGGGTGCATCCTCCAGGCGGGCAGGGGGAGGGGGGGCGGCGGCGGGGTCCGGCGGCGGGGCCGGGTCGGGCAGCGCGGCGGGGGGAGGCGCGGGCTGGGCCAGGGCCGGCGGCGACAGGGCCAAGCCAGGCAGCGCGGCGGACAGCAGCAGCAGCAGGGGGCCGAGGCGAATCACGGGCGCCACCGTAGAGGGTTTTCGCCCGCCATCCGACCGGAAAGCGAGCCGGTCGCCATGCCGTGCGCGCCGCCTCAGGTGCCGGGGCGGGCGGCCGCGCGCGCGGCGGCTATGCCTTCCGCCACCAGCTCGCGCAGGCGCGGCTGCAGCCCCGGATTGCCGGCGACCACATTGCCTTCGAGGTAGGGATCGCCCCCTTCCGGATCGGTGGCGAACCCGCCCGCCTCGCGCAGGATGATCAGCCCCGCCGCCATGTCCCACTTCTTGATGCCGAGCTCCCAGTAGCCGTCGTAGCGGCCGGCGGCGGTCCAGGCGAGGTCGAGCGCGGCCGAGCCGAAGCGGCGCACCCCGGCCACCTGCGGCATGACCCGGGCGAGGATCGCGCTGAACTCCGCCTTCCGCGGCACGCCGGCGAAGGGGATGCCGGTGGCGAAGACCGCCTGCTGCATGTCCCGCCGCGCGGAGACGCGCAGCCGCCGGTCGTTGAGGAAGGCGCCCATACCCTTCTCGGCCCAGAACAGCTCGTCCGCCGCCGGGTTGTAGATGACGCCGGCCATCAGCTCGGTGCGCTCGCCCTCGAGCCGCTTCTCGACGCCGACGCTGATGCACCAGTGCGGGATGCCGTGCAGGAAGTTGGTGGTGCCGTCGAGCGGGTCCACCACCCAGCGCCACTGCCAGTCCTCCGGCCCGAGCGTGCCGCCCTCCTCCATCAGGAAGGCGAAATTGGGCCGCGCCCGGGACAGTTCCTGGCGCAGCGTCTCCTCGGCGCGGGTATCGGCCTGGGAGACGAAGTCGCCCGGACCCTTCACGTTGACCTGGAGGTTCTCCACCTCGCCGAAATCGCGCAGCAGGCGCCGCCCGGCCTTCTGGACGGCGGCCACCACCACGGTGAGGGCGGGGGAGAGGCGGGAGGGAGGGGGCATGCGTGTCCTCGGGGCGCGGCGGGCGGGGCGTCAGCCCTTGGCGCGCTCGACGTAGGAGGCGTCCTCGGTCTTGACCACGATCCTCTCGCCGGCGGTGATGAAGGGCGGGACCATGGTCTTCACCCCGTTCGACAGCACGGCCGGCTTGTAGCTGCTGGCGGCGGTCTGGCCCTTCACCACCGGATCGGCCTCGGCCACCTCCAGCACCACCGTCTCCGGCAGGTCGATCGAGACCGGCTCCCCCTCGATCAGGCGGACGTTCACGGTCATGTTCTCGACCAGGAAGGGCAGGCGGTCGCCCAGGATGGAGGCCGGGACGTGGAGCTGCTCGTAGGTCTCGGGGTCCATCAGCACGAGCTGGTCCCCGTCGGCGTAGGAGAAGGTGTATTCCTTGTCCTCGGTGGTCAGGCGCTCCACGGTGTCGGAGGTGCGCCAGCGCTGGTCCTTCTTCGCCCCGGTCTTGATGTTGCGCATCTCCACCTGGATGACGGCGGCGCCCTTGCCGGGGATCATGATGTTCTGCTTGAGGATGGTGTAGCGCTGGCCTTCGAACTCGATGACCATGCCGGCGCGCATCTGGTTGGCCTGCATCTTTGCCATGGGGCGGGACCTGGGGGCTGGGCGGTTGCGGGATCGGCCCGGGGTTTAGTGGGGAAGGGAGGGGGTGGCAACGCCGCCCGCCCGGCGCGCCCCTTCAGCGCGCCAGCAGCAGTTCCGGCAGGCCGGTGACCAGCGTCGCCGGGAACAGCGTCACCAGCACCACGGTCAGCACCAGCATCAGGAAGAAGGGCAGGGCGGCGAGCGCGATCTCCCCCTGTTCCCGGTTCGTTATGGTCTGCATGACGAACAGGTTGAACCCCACGGGCGGGGTGATCTGCGCGATCTCGACCAGCAGCACCACGAAGACGCCGAACCAGACCAGGTCGAAGCCCGCCGCCTGCACCAGCGGGATGACGATGGAGGTGGTCAGCACGATCATGGACACGCCGTCGAGCGAGGTGCCGAGGGCGATGTAGACCAGCGTCAGGATGGCGATCAGCGCGTAGGGGCTGAGGCCGAGGCCCACCACCCACTGCGCCAGCGCGGCGGGGATGCCGGTCAGCGCCATCGCCTTGGTCAGGAAGGCGGCGCCGGCCAGGATGAACATGATCATGCAGGAGGTGCGCGTCGCCGCCGCCAGGCTGTCGAGGAAGCTGCGCCAGGTCAGGGCCCGGGTCAGCGCCGCGAGGATCAGGCTGCCGAGCACGCCGCAGGCCGCCGCTTCGGTCGCCGTGGCCCAGCCCGCCACCATGCTGCCGATGACCCCGAGGATGAGCAGCAGGCAGGGAATGAGCTGCGCGCTCTGCCGCAGCTTCTCCCGCAAGGGCAGCGGCGGGTCGGGCGGCGGCTGGCGGCGCGGCGTGAGCAGCGCCCAGGCGGCGATGTAGAGGCTGAACAGCGCCATCACGATGGCGGCCGGGATGATCCCGGCGATGAAGACGCGGATGATCGAGACCTCCGCCGCCACCGCATAGACCACCATGATGATCGAGGGCGGGATCAGGATGCCGAGCGTGCCCGCGGTGGCGAGGCTGCCGATTGCCGTCCGCTCGTCGTAGCCGCGCTGGCGCAGCTCCGGCAGCGCGATCTTGGAGACGGTGGCGCAGGTGGCGGCGGAGGAGCCGGAGACGGCGCCGAAGATGCCGCAGGCGAAGATGTTGACGTGCAGCAGCCGCCCCGGAACCCGCCGCACCCAGGGCGCGAGGCCGCTGAAGAGCTGCTCCGAGAGGCGGGTGCGGAACAGGATCTCGCCCATCCAGATGAACATCGGCAGCGCGGCGAGCGTCCAGGAGCCGGTCGCCTCCCAGAAGGCGGTGGCGAGGAACAGCCCCGGGCTCGGATGCGCGGCCGACATCGCCACCCAGCCGACGACCGCGAGCGCCATGGCGATCCAGAGCCCCGCGCCGAGCAGCAGGCAGAGCAGCACCAGCAGCAGCAGCGCGAAGGTCATCAGCTCCACGGCGTCAGGGTTCCTTGGTGTAGTCGCCGGCCGCCGCGCGCTCGGCCGCCGCGCGGACGTAGGAAGGAGTGGCGCCCCGCAGCGTCGCCGCCAGCTCGTCGAGGATCGCCACCAGCAGCAGCCCGGCGCCGAGCGGCATGACGAGCTTCGGCACCCAGAGCGGGAAGGCCACGGTGCCCTGCGCCACCTCCTCGATCTCCCAGGCGAACAGCGCCTCCTGCGCCGTCCACCAGGTGACGTAGGCCATGACGCAGGCGGCGAGGGTCAGCGTCAGGATCTCCATCGCCCGCCGCGGGCCGGGGCGGAGGTGGTTCAGCACCATGGAGACGCGGATGATCTCGCCGCGCCGGAAGGTGGCGGCGAGGGCGAGGAAGGTGGTGGCGACGCAGAGATAGGCGCTGAGGTCGTCGGCGCCCGGAAGCTGGCGCCCCATCTCGCGCAGCACGATCTGCGCGATCATCACCACGAAGATCGAGAGCAGCGACAGGGCGGCGAGGCCCGCCGCCGCCGCGTAGAGGCCGTCGAGCAGCCGCCGCAACGTCACGGCCGGGCCAGGGCCGGGCACGGCGCGCGGCCATGCCCGCGCGCCGCCGCGCTGCGTCTGCGGCAGGACGATGCCATGCGGAACGAGCCCCCCTCATGCTGCGTGCCGGGACCTTCGCCGCCCGTCGCCGGGCGCGCAAGGGGGCGGGCGCCGGCGGCCCGCCCGGATCAGGCCCTCAGGCGCCGGCGCGGAACTGCTCGATCAGCTTCCGCCCGTCCTCGCCGGCGCGCTGGATCCATTCCTCGGTCATGACGCGGTTGATCTCGGCGAGCTGCGTGCGGAGCTCGTCGGTGACGGTGCCGATCTGCATCCCCCGCTCCGCGAGGCGCTTGACCGACGCCTCCTCCGCCTCCTCGGACCAGCGCCAGCCGCGCTCGTTCGCCTTCTCCGCCGCGGCCAGGAGCGCCTGGCGGTGGTCCTGCGGCAGGCCCTCCAGCGCGCGGCGGGAGACGATGACGGCGTTCTTGGTCATGGAGAAGGTCGCCGGGGTGAACACCCGCGCATAGTCCCAGGCGGCGGTGTCCACGCCGGTCTGGGCGCTGGTGACCATGGCGGTGGCGATGCCGGTGGCGAAGGCCTGCGCCACCTCCGCCTGCTGCACCAGCACCGGGCTGGCGCCGATCAGGGCGGCGAAGCGGTTGGTCATCGGGCTGAAGGTGCGGAACCGGCTGCCGCGCAGCACCTCCAGGCTGGTCAGCGGCACCTGGGTGTAGAAGCCGGCCGGCGGCCAGGCGACGGTGTAGAGCAGCGACAGGCCCTGGCGCTGCAGCCGCTGCTCGACGAAGGGCCTCTGCAGCGCCGCCAGGCGCTTCGCGTCCGCGAAGCCGGAGACCAGGAAGGGAATGGCGTCGGCGTCGAAGAAGGGGTCCTCGTTGGCATAGGCGGTGAGCAGGATCTCCCCCATCTGCACCTGACCGCGCTGCACCCCGGCCTTGATCTGCGGCATCGGCAGGAGCGAGGCGTTGCTGTGCACCTGGATGGAAAGCCGCCCGCCCGTTGCCTGCTCGACCTCCGCCACCATCTCGCGGATGTTGCGGGTGTGGAAATTCCCGTCCGGGTAGGGGGTGGCCATCTGCCAGCGCGTCTGGGCGCGCGAGGCGGCGGCGCCAAGGAGGAGAAGGGGGGTCGCGAGCGCCGCGCGGCGGGTGACGGTCATGGTGAAGCTCCCCTTGCCATAGTTCTGCCGCGCCGATTGATGAGCGGCCGGGACGATGGGGGCAAGGGCTTATCGCCGGCCGGCGGCGCCCCGCCCCGCCGGCCCCTATCCGGCCGAGGTCACGTAGGCCTTGAGGGCCTCCGCCTCGTATTCCGCCTCCTCGATACGCGCCTTCACGAGATCGCCGATGGAGACGAGGCCGGCGAGGCGCTCCTCCTCCAGCACCGGCAGGTGCCGCACCCGGTGGCGCGTCACCATGGCGAGCGCCTCCGTCACCAGGGTGCGGGGGGTGACGGTGATCAGGTCGCGCGTCATCAGCCGCTCCGCCGGCAGGAGGCAGGTCTCCTGCCCGCGCTCGGCGATGCCGCGCACGATGTCGCGCTCGCTGATGATGCCGAGGATGCGCCCTTCGGCGTCGCGGACCAGGGCGGCGCCGATGCCGCGCTGCGTCAGGATGCGGGCCACCGCGTGCACCGTCTCGTCGGGCCCGACCGAAACGACCTCCGTGCCCTTGCGGGCGAGGATCGCGCCGATGATCATGGCACTGCTCTCCCGGCCGGGGCGCGCGTGCCGGCACGTCCCGCCCGGATGGGCGGCACCGGCCCGCTCCGCCGCGCCCGGCCCCGTCACAGCCTGCCCCGGCGCGGCGGGGGAAGGCAAGCGAAAGCCCCGCCGGCGGGCGGCACGTGTCAGTGTGCCGGCTGGGCGGGAAGCGCCTGGCCGGTGAGCTGGGTGCGCACCAGCTCGGCGAAGCGCCCGCCCTGGTGGACCAGCGCCTCGAAGCCGCCGCGCTCGACGATGCGGCCGCCCTCGAAGACCAGGATCTCGTCGGCGTCGCGCACGGTGGAGAGGCGGTGGGCGATGATGAAGGTGGTGCGTCCCGCCATCAGCGCCCGCAGCGCCCTCTGCACCCGCGCCTCGGTCGCCGCGTCGAGCGCGCTGGTCGCCTCGTCGAGGATCAGCACCGGCGGGTTCTTGAGCAACGCCCGCGCGATCGCCAGGCGCTGCCGCTGCCCGCCGGAGAGGCTCGCCCCGCGCTCCCCCACCATGGTGTCGTAGCCCCTCGGCTGGCGGAGGATGAAATCGTGCGCCTCCGCCATGCGGCAGGCCTCCTCGAGCTCCTCCTGCGTCGCGTCCGGCTTTCCCACCAGCAGGTTGTCGCGGATGGTGCGGTTGAACAGCATGCTCTCCTGGAACACGACGCCGATGTTGCGCCGCAGGCTCTCGAGCGTGATGTCGCGCAGGTCGTGCCCGTCGAGGGTGATGCGCCCCTCCACCGGGTCCCACATGCGCTGCAGCAGCGCCATGGCGGTGGACTTGCCCGCCCCGGTCTGGCCGACCAGCGCCAGGGTGCGCCCGGGCGGCGCCTCGAAGGAGACGCCCTGCAGGATGCGCGGCCCGCCCGGATAGGCGAAGGAGACGTTCTCGAAGGCCACGGCGCCGCGCGCCCGCCCCACATCCAGCGCCCCCGGCTTCTCCGGCACGGTGGAACGGGCGTCCATCACCTCGAAGAATTCGGAGATCGCGGGCGCGTGGAACACCAGGCGGGAGACGAAGCCCACCGCGCCCTCGAGCTTGCCGATCAGGAGGGTGGCGAAGCCCATGAAGGTGACGATCTCGCCCACCGTCGCCTTGCCGTCGAGGTGCAGGACAGTGCCGAGCACGAAGATCGCGATCACGGTGATGGTGCTCGCCGCGCGCGTCATCACCGAGACGACGGCCCACCAGTTCAGCACCGGGAATTGCCGGTCCAGCACCATGCGGACGATGTCGCCGAAGATCCGCGCCTCGGTCGCCATGCGGCTGAAGGACTGCACGACGACGATGTTGGACAGCGCGTCCTGCGCGTTGCCGGCAAGCTGGCTGTGGTAGCGCTCCACCGCGCTCTGCGCCTCGTCGGTGCGGCGGATCACGAAGGCGACCAGCACCGAGAACACCACCACCAGCGCGATCAGCAGCAGCGCCAGCCGCCAGTTCAGGAACAGGGTCAGCGGCAGCAGCACCAGCACGGCGACGAAGGTGTTCAGGTGCTCGCGGAAGAAGGAGAGCCACAGGGCGAACATGTGGTCGGTGCCGACCAGCATCACCTTCATCAGCCGTCCCGACTGCACGTCCCCGTGGAAGGAGAGCGGCAGGGCGAGCACGTGCTGGAAGTAGCGGCTCATGGCGGCGAGGCGGTTGCGGTGCGCCATGCGGTCCGAGAGCAGCGCCACCGCGACGTTGGCGCCGATGCCCGAGAGGCCGACCGCGCCCCAGAGCGCGAGCAGGGCCAGCGACTCGGCCCAGACCGCCTCGCGGCTCATCCCCGCCGCGTGGGTCAGCACGTCCACCACCCGGCCGAACAGGACCGGTTCCAGGAATTGCAGCCCGGCGAGGGCGACATTCGCGATGCAGAGCCCTAGGGCGACCCAGCGGTCGGGCGCCAGGACCCTGAGCACCCGCAGGTAGAGCCTCACGAAATCCATCCGCCGTGCCCCCGATGGCCGCCCCGGCCGCGCCGGATTCGTGTGGCGGGCGTAGTGTGGGCACGAACGTGCCTACCGGCAGGGCGGGGTGGCGGCAAGGCTTGCCCGCGCCCCCCCGATGCGGCAGGAACGATCAGGCATCGGCAGAACGGGGCGGAAGTCCCCGAAGGTCTGGGAGGATGACGGAGATGCTCGAGCTTGCCCGCCGGACATGGCTCGCCGCGCTGGCGCTGCTGCCCGCCGCGGCCGTGGCGCAGCCCCCTTCTGCCTGGCCTGCCCGCCCAATGCGGCTGATCATCCCCTTCCCGCCCGGAGGCTCGACCGACCTGCTCGCGCGGCTGCTCGCCGACCGGCTCGCCCATCACCTGCGCCAGAACGTGGTGGCGGAGAACCGTGCCGGCGCCGCCGGCAGCATCGCCGCCGAACTCGCCACCCGCGCCGAGCCGGACGGCCACACGCTGTTCTTCGGCACCGTCGGCACCGCCTCGATCAACATGCACATCTATCCGCGCCTGCCCTACCGGCCGGAGGATCTGGCGCCGGTGGCGCTCTGGGCCGACCTGCCGAACGTGATCGTGGTGGCCCACCACTCGCCGATCCGCAGCCTTGCCGGGCTGATCGAGGCGGCGCGCGCGCGGCCGGGCGAGCTCAGCTACGCCAGCGCCGGCAGCGGCACCACGCTCCACCTCTCGGGCGAGCTGCTGAAGGCGATGGCGGGGGTGGACCTGCTGCACGTGCCCTTCCGGGGCGGGAACGACAGCATGAACCAAGTGCTTGGCGGGCGAGTGGACCTCGCCTTCAACAACCTCCCGACCGCGATCGGCCTGATCCGGTCGGGAGAGCTGCGCGCGCTCGCCGTCACCGGCGCCGAGCGCAGCCCAGCGCTGCCCGAGGTGCCGACGGTGGCGGAGCTGCTGCCGGGTTATGAGGCCACCTCCTGGTTCGGGCTGCAGGTTCCGGCCGGCACGCCGGCACCGATCGTGGCGCGCCTCAACGCCGTGGTGAACGCCGCCCTCGCCGAGCCGGCGACGGTGGAGCGGATCACGATGGCGGGCGCCCGGCCGCGCGGCGGCACGCCGGAAGAGTACGCCGCCTTCATCCGGGCCGAGACCGCGAAATGGGCCGAGGTGGTCCGCCGCTCCGGCGCGCGGCTCGACTGAGCGTGCGCGGCGCCGTTTACCGCATCGTCAGCCGCCCGGTCACAGTCTGCAACCGCAGGAACGAGGAGCTACATGACGCCATTCACCCGCCGCACCGTCCTTGCCGGCGCCGCCGTGCTGCTCGCCACCCCCGCCGCGCGGGCCCAGGGCAACTGGCCGACCCGGCCGATCCGCCTGATCGTCCCCTTCGTCCCCGCCGGCACCACGGACATCGCCGCGCGCATCCTGGCCGAGCGGCTGACGCATCGCCTCGGCCAGCAGGTGATCGTGGAGAACCGCGCCGGCGCCGGCGGCAATGTCGGCTCCGACGTGGTCGCGAAGGCCGAGCCCGACGGCTACACGCTGCTGATGTGCACGGTCAGCAGCAGCGCCATCAACTACTCGCTCTACGGCCCGCGCATGCCCTACCGGCCGGAGGACCTTGCCGCGGTCGGGCTGGTGGTGCGGGTGCCGAACCTGATCTTCGTCACGCCCTCGCTGCCGGTGCGGACGCTGCAGGAGCTGGTGGACTACGCCAAGGCCCGCCCCGGCCAGCTCAACAACGGCAGCTCCGGCATCGGCACCTCCCTGCACCTGACCGGGGAGCTGCTGAAGACCGTCGCCGGCATCGACATGACGCATGTCTCCTTCCGCGGCGCGGGCCCGATGCTGCAGGAGGTGATCGCCGGCCGCATCGAGGTGGCGGTGGACAACCTGCCCTCCGTGATCGGCCATGTGCGCGACGGGCGGGTGCGGCCCCTGGCGCTGACGGCGCGCGAGCGCAGCCCGGCGCTGCCGGACGTGCCGACCACGGCCGAGGCGGGGTACCCCCAGGTGGAGGCGACGGCCTGGTTCGGGGTGCAGGCCCCCGCGCGCACCCCGCGCCCGATCATCGAGCGCCTGGGCCGGGAGATCGACGCCGTGGTGAAGGAGCCGGAGACCTGGCAGCGCTATGCCGATCTCGGCGGGATGAAGCCCAACCTGACCCCGGATGGTGGCACCACCCCGGCCGCGTTCGAGGAGTTCATCCGCGCCGAGATCGCCAAATGGGGCGAGGTGGTGCGCGCCTCCGGCGCGCGCATCGACCAGTGACGCCCGCCGCCCGGATGCGCGGCGCATCCGGGCGCAGGCGCATGGGGTGTGATCCTGCCCCGCGAAGGGACGGCCCGGGGCCGGTTTCGCCCCGCCATGCCCGCGTACACGGCTCCGGGCCGCCATGGGCCGCAGTGCGAGACCTCATCGAGGAGGCACGGCATCGCCGGCAGGTCCCCGGCGCGGCCCCGGAGCAGATCCCGTTCGGGTGGCCTCGCCCGAACGGGTGAAGATGCCCGCGCAACGAACGAGCTGGAGCATTTGCCGTGCGCCGGGGCGGACGGACAATGCTCCAGGCACCGGTCACGGACCGGTGCCACCACCATAAGTCAAGGAACAGGGAGGATCCGCCATGCCAGCCACCCGTCGCCACCTGTTCGCCGCCGGCGCCGCCGGGCTGATCGCGGCGCCACGCGCGGCGCGCGCCCAGGCCGCCTGGCCGACCCGGCCGGTGCGCCTCGTCGTCCCCTTCACCCCGGCCGGCACCACCGATCTGGTCGCCCGGCTGGCGGCGGAGATCCTGTCGCAACGCCTCGGCCAGCAGGTGATCGTGGAGAACCGCGCCGGCGCCGGCGGCAATGTCGGCGCCGACCACGTCGCGCGCAGCGAGCCGGACGGCTACACCCTGCTGCTGACCACCATCGGCACCGGCGCCATCAACTTCTCCGTCTATGGCGAGCGCATGCCCTACCGGCCGGAGGACCTCGCCGCGGTCGGGCTGTTCACCCGCGTGCCGAACGCGCTGCTGGTCTCGAACACGCTGCCGGTGCGCACGGTGGCGGAGCTGGTGGAGCTGTCGAAGCAGCGGCCGGGCGGGCTGAATTACGGCACCGCCGGCATCGGCACCTCGCCCCATGTCTGCGGCGAGCTGTTCAAGCTGATGACCGGCGCGCAGCTCACCCACATTCCCTACCGCGGCAGCGGGCCGATGCTGACCGAGCTGATGGCGGGACGGGTGGAGGTCGGGATGGACAACATCCCCTCCTGCCTGCCCTTCATCCGCGACGGCAGGATGCGCGCCCTCGCCACCACCGGGGCGCAGCGCAGCCCCGTGCTGCCGGAGGTTCCCACCATGGACGAGGCCGGGGTTGTCGGCTTCGAGGCGACCGCCTGGTTCGGCATCCTCGCCCCCGCCGCCACGCCGCGCCCGATCATCGAGCGGCTGGGGCGGGAGGTGGACTACGTGGCGAAGGAGCCCGGTTTCCGCCGCCGCCTCGCCGAGCTCGGCGCCGACCTGCCGAGGCTGACCCCCGATGGCGGCACCTCGCCCGAGGCCTTCGAGGCCTTCCTCAGGGAGGAGCGGGAACGCTGGGCCGAGGTGGTCCGCCGCAGCGGCGCCAGGGTGGAGTGACGCTCTCCACAGGGGCGGGCCGCTTGCGCCCGCCGCCACCGCTCTCCAGACTGCCGCCAACAAGATGAACGGCCGGGCCAACCCGCACCGGCCGGACCGGGAGGAAGCCATGCACGTCACCCGCCGCGGCCTTGCCGCCGCCGCCCTTGCCGCAGCAACCGTCCCGCGCGCCGGGGCGCGCGCCCAGCCGGCCTGGCCGGCACGGCCGGTGCGCTTCGTGGTGCCCTTCCCGCCGGCGGGCACCACCGACATCACCGCCCGCATCGCCGCCGAGAAGCTGACCCCCCGCCTCGGCCAGCAGGTGATCGTGGAGAACCGCGCCGGCGCCACCGGCAACCTCGGCGCCGACCACGTCGCGCGCAGCGAGCCGGACGGCTACACCTTCCTCGTCTGCACCATCTCCACCGCCGCCATCAACTATTCCCTGTGGGGCGCGCGGATGACCGTGCGGCCCGAGGATCTCGCCGCGGTGGGGCTGCTGATCCGCGTGCCCAACGTGCTCTTCGTGCCCGCCGCCTCGCCCTTCCGCAGCGTGGCGGAGCTGGTCGCGGCGGCGAAGGAGCGGCCGGGGGCGCTGAACTACGGCAGCGCCGGCAGCGGCGGCTCCCCGCACATGACGATGGAGATGTTCAAGCTGCGCACCGGCGTGGACATCGTGCACGTGCCCTTCCGCGGCGCCGGGCCGATGCTGGTCGAGGCGGTGGCGGGGCGGCTGGACGCGGGCTGCGACAACATGCCCTCCTGCATCGGCCATATCCGCGACGGGCGGCTGCGCGCCCTCGCCGTCACCTCCGCGCAGCGTTCCCATGCCCTGCCCGAGGTGCCGACCCTGGCCGAGGTCGGCGTGCCGGATTTCGAGGCGACGGCCTGGTTCGGCATCCAGGCCCCCGCGCGCACGCCGCGCCCGATCATCGAGCGGCTGGGGCGGGAGCTCGACGCGATCACGCGGGAGCCGGACTACCGCCGGCGCATCGAGGAGCTGGGCGGTGCCCCGCCCGGCCTGACGCCGGAGGGCGGCACCACGCCCGAGGCCTTCGAGGCCTTCATCCGCGACGAGATCGTCCGCTGGGCCGAGGTGGTGCGGGTCTCCGGCGCCCGGATCGACTGACCGGGAAGGCGCGGCGCGCTGATGCCGGGCCTCGCGGATCGCAACCGGTCCGCCCTTGTGCCGGCGGCTCGGGCGCCGACGCATCCGGGCCGTACGCGGCATAGGCCGCGCCCCGGCACCCCCATCGAACAGGAACCGGTGCCGCCGGCACCGGAGGCCGATGCGCGCTCCGCCACGAAGGCGGGCGCGCCGGAGCGGCGACTCAGCCGCCGGCCGCGGGGTGGCCGGAAGGCTGCACGCCGCCGCGCGGGGCGCCGGCCGCCGTCTCGCCGAACAGCGCGCGGAAGCTCTCGGGCAGAGCGCGGGAGTTGGGCATGGCCAGCCACAGCCGCAGCAGGTGCCGCGTCTCCTCCGCCGCCGGCTCCTCGGCCCGGCTGGCCTGCTTCCAGACGAGCTGAGGGTTGCGGAACAGCAGATCCCCCGGATGCAGCGGGATGCGCAGCGCCATGCCCGGCGCCGTGGCGGCCGCCACCAGCGCCGCCAGCGCCGCGCGCTGCGGCTCCGTCAGCGCCTCGCCGGCGATGGCGTCATGGTCGCAGCGGCCGATGAAGGCGCCGCTCGCCATGCTGAACACCGGCAGCGTCACCGGCGCGGCCTGGCCGACGCGCTGTGGCAGGCCCTCGTACAGGGCCGCCAGCGCCGCCCGGTCGGCCTTCAGCAGCGCGTTGTGCAGCGCGGCGGCGGAGAACAGGGCGACGCTGCCCCCCTCCCGCGTCTGACGCAGGCAGAGCAGCCCCACCGCATCGGCCGGATCGGCCTGGAAGCGGGGTGGGCCCGGCTCCGGCGTGCCGGGGCCGGCGAGGGCACGCAGCAGGCTGCCGCCCTCGTCCTGCGGCAGCGCCGTGCCGAGCCGCGCGGCGAGCGCGAGCAGCGCCGCCTCCGGCCCGCCGGCGCCGAGGCGATCGAGCGGCAGGCCGCGCAGCAGCACGAAGCCGCGCCCGTTCTCCAGCCGCTCCGCCACCGCCTGCAGCACCGGGACCAGCCGTGGCGGAACCTCGCGCCGCGCCCGGCCGGCATCGTCGGGTGCCGCCGCCAGGGTTTCGAGGCAGGCGGCTTCCTCGGCGCCGATCGGCAGCATCCAGTCGGCGGGGCTCAGGCTGTCGCCGCTCCAGACGGCCGGGCCGGCCTGGGGGACGAGACGGGGGGGAAAGGTCATGCCCCCAGGGTAGCAGAGCCGGGGCGCCCGCAACCGGAAAAGCCGCGGGCGGAAGAACCGCCGCCCCTTGCCGCGCCCGCCGCCGCGCCGCACCCTGCGGGCGCCGCGGAAGGAGAGACGCATGGACGCGCCCGCCCTCGACCTGCCCTTCGACGCCGAGGCGATGCTGCCCGGCCTGCGCCGCTGGGTGGAATGCGAGAGTCCCACCTTCGATGCCGCCGCCGTGGCGCGCATGATGGACCTCGCCGCGCGCGAGCTCGCCCTGCTCGGCGCGCGGATCGAGACCATTCCCGGCCGCATGGGCTATGGGCCCTGCGTGCGGGGGAGCTTCCCGCACCCGAGGGCGGGCGAGCCCGGCATCCTGGTGCTCGGCCACCTCGACACGGTGCATCCGCTCGGCACGCTGGAGGCGCTGCCCTGGCGGCGCGAGGGCGGGCGGCTCTACGGGCCCGGCGTCTACGACATGAAGGGCGGCAACTACATCGCGCTCGAGGCGATCCGCCAGCTCCTGCGCGCCGGCATCGCCACCAGCCGCCCCGTCACCGTGCTGTTCACCTCCGACGAGGAGGTGGGCAGCCCCTCGACGCGCGACCTGATCGAGGCGGAGGCGGCGCGGCACGCCGTGGTGCTGGTGCCCGAGCCGGCGCGGCCGGACGGCGGCGTGGTGACCGGGCGCTACGCCATCGCCCGCTTCAACCTGCGCACCATCGGCCGGCCGAGCCATGCCGGCTCGCGCCTCGCCGACGGGCGCAGCGCCATCCGCGAGATGTGCCGCCAGGTGGTGGCGATCGAGGCGATGACGAGCGAGAGCGTCACCTACTCGGTCGGCGTCATCCGCGGCGGGCAGTGGGTGAACTGCGTCGCCACCTACTGCGACGCGGAGAGCCTCTCCATGGCCAAGCGCCAGGAGGATCTGGACGAGGCGGTGGAGCGGATGCTCGCCCTCAGGCCCATCGGGGAGGAGGTGCGGCTCGAGGTCACGCGCGGCGTGACGCGGCCGGTGTGGGAGCCGGATGGGCGGGTGATGGCGCTCTACGAGAAGGCCCGCGCCATCGCCAACCGCATCGGCTTCGACATCACCCACCAGAGCTCGGGCGGCGGCTCGGACGGGAACTTCACCGGCGCCATGGGCATCCCGACCCTCGACGGGCTCGGCGTGCAGGGCGCGGGGGGGCACACCCTGGAGGAGCACCTGCTGGTGGACAGCCTGGTGCCGCGCGCGAAGCTGCTGGCGGGGCTGCTGCAGAGCGTGTGACGCCTGCCACCTCCACGCGCGGCCTGTGCGCCGGCGCATTGCGCGTGGGGGGCGTTCCCCCTGGGCTGTTCCCGCCGCGCGGGACTTTGGCCTAGCCTTTTCGCGCGGAGTCGGCGGCGTGGCCGCCGGCCGCGGCAGGGAAGGGAAGGGCCATGGACCAGGTCGCGACGGATCTGCTGGAGGAGCCCGACGAGCTCGAGATCTGGGCCCGGGACTACCCCGTGGAGCGCCAGCCCAAGCCCGATGGCATCTTCGAGCTCGCCTTCTGCATGGCCGGCGCCGTCTCGGCTGGCGCCTACACGGCCGGGGTGCTCGACTACTTCGTCGAGGCGCTGGACGCCTTCGCCGAGGAGCGGCGGCGCCGCGCCGGCACCGGGGAGGCGCCGCTGCACGAGGTGCGGGTGCCGGTGCTGGGCGGCGCCTCGGCCGGCGGCATGTGCGCCGCGCTCGCCGCCGTCTTCCTCGACCGGCGCTTCCCGCCCGCCCGGCCGGAGATGGCGCCGGCGGAGCGCCGCGCCAACCCGCTCTACCGCGCCTGGGTCTCGGACATCGACATCCGCCACCTGCTCGGTACCGAGGATCTGACCGAGGGCCGCAAGCTGGTCTCCCTGCTCGACTGCACGGTGCTCGAGCGGATCGTGGACGGGCTGCTGGACGAGGCGCAAAGCATGGCGCCGGCGCACCGCCCCTGGCTCGCCAGCCCGCTGCGGGCGGTGGTGACGCTGAGCAACCTGCGCGGCGTTCCCTATGCGATGCGCTTCCAGGGCCGGGGGTTCCGGCACTGGATGTCCTGGCACGCCGACTACGTGCGCTATGCCGTGACGCTCGACCCCGCGGCGGGCGCCGCGACGGAGGATCCGATCAAGATCGGGGAGACGGTGCTCGACCGCGCCGCGCCCCGCGGCAGCGCGGCGCGGGAGGCATTCAAGGCGGTGGCGCTCGGCACCGGCAGCTTCCCGGTGGCGCTGGCCCCGCGCGTGCTGCGTCGGCCGGCGGCGGACTATCTCTACCGCGCCGCGCTGACGCCGACCGGGCCGTTCCGCAAGGGCGGGACGTACCGTCCCCGGCCGGGCTGGGCGGAGTGCATCGCCCCGGCCTGGTCGCCCGCCATGCCCGACCCCTACGCCGCGCTCTGCGTGGATGGCGGGGCGATGAACAACGAGCCTTTCGACCTGGTGCGGCGGGTGCTGGTCGGCCACGGCCCGAGCGTGCCGAAAACGGTGCAGGAGGCGCGGCGCGCCCTGCTGCTGATCGACCCCTTCGTGAATCCCCCTGATCGGCCGGGGCCGGAGGAGGCGCAGGGGCTGGTCAGCGCCATCCTGCCGCTGTTCCGCGCCCTGGTGCAGAATGCGCGCTTCAAGCCGGAGGATCTGGCGGCGGCGGCGGATGAGCGCATCGGCAGCCGCTTCCTGATGGCGCCGAGCCGCGGCCCCAACTGGGAGGCCGAGGGCGCGATCGCCGCCGGCCATCTCAACGGGTTCCTAGGTTTCTTCTCCGAGGCCTACCGCGAGCACGATTTCCTGCTCGGCCGGCGCAACGCCCGCAGCTTCCTGCTGCACCATTTCGTGCTGCCGGAGACCAACCCGCTCTTCGCCGGCGGGCGCTGGTCGGAGGCGGACCGCGCGCGCTGGACCGTGGAGGTCGAGGATGGCGTGCGCAACCTGCCCATCATTCCCCTCTGCGGCGACCTCGCGGCGCGGGAGGAGCCGATGCCGGCCTGGCCTGCCGGCCGCTTCCGGGTGGAGGAGGTTGCGCCCCACATCCGTGCGCGCGCCGCCGCCGTGGTGCCGGCCCTGCGCGAGGCGCTGATCGGGGCCGCGCTGCGCAAGCCGGGGATCTGGCCCTGGCTCGGTCGCCAGGGGGTGCGCGGCCTGTCGCGGCTGCTGATGCCGAGGCTGGTCGAGGCGATGCTCGACAAAATCGCGGCCGAGGTGCGGGACCTCGACGAGGGGCGCCACCGGGTCTGACCCCCTGAGCGGAGCTCAGGCCAGGGCGAAGCGCCCCGCCGCCTCCCAGGGCCCGCCCCGGTAGCGCCAGAGCAGCAGCGCCTCCGTCATCGCCCGCCGTGGCGGCAGCATGGCCGAAAGGCGCGCGTGGAGGGCGCGCGCCGCCTCCGGCGCCACCTTGTTCTGCACCGTCGCGTGCGGGCGCCAGCCCTGGCGGTCCTGCGCCGTCAGCCAGGGGCGCCAGGCCTCCGCGAGCCGCGCCCGCAGCGCCGCCACCTCCGGCGCCGCGACCGCCAGCGCCACGCCGCGGCCGAGCAGGAGCGGCGGGCCGAGCGTCGCCGGCGCCCGGCGCACCGTGGCGCAGGCCGCCGCCAGCGCGGCGCGGATCCTGGCCTCCTCCCCGCCGGGCAGGGCATGGAACAGGGTCACATGCGCCGGCACCAGGGTGCGCCCGGGCGGGAAATGCGCTTGGCGCAGCGCCTCGAGCCAGGCCATCGCGTCCGCATCGAGCGCCAGGGTCAGGATCAGGGGTGGCGCATCCGCGCAGGGCCGCATGCGCAGGGTGTGGGGCCGCCGCGCCCCGCCGCAAGCCCGCCATGCCGGTCCGGCGCTGGCGCGCGAAGGGAAGGGCGGCGAGGATCGGCGCATGACGCTGCTGCTCCAGGCCCTGCCGCTGCTGGTGCTGCTGGCGCTGCTCGGCAGCGGGCGGGCGGGGCCGGTCGGCGCCTGCCTCGTCGCGCTGGCGGCGGCGGTGCCGGCCGCGCTCGTTTCGCTGCCGCCGGGGACGGCGCTGCCTGGCTTCCTGCTCGGCGAGGCGCTGCGCGGCGCCTTCCTGGCGCTGCAGCCGGTGGCGGTGGTGGCGGGCGGCCTGCTGTTCCACGCCGCGGTGTCGCAGGGGGAGGGGCCGGCGGCGCGCCCGGCCACCGCGGCGCGGATCTTCGCCGTGACGCTGCCGATGGGCGCCTTCCTGGAGAGCGTCACCGGCTTCGCCGTCGGCGCCGTCTTCGCGCTGGCCGCGCTGCGCGGCATGGGGATCGGCGGGGCGGTGGCGGCGGCGCTGTCGCTCCAGGCCCTGGTGCTGGTGCCCTGGGGCGGGCTCGGGCCCGGCACGGCGCTCGGCGCGGTGCTGGCGGCGGTGCCGGCGCAGGATGTGGCGCGCGTCGCCGCCTGGCCGAACGCCGCCTGGCTGCTGCTGCTCGGGCCGCTGATCTGGTCCCTGGCCGCGCGCGCGGGCGTGGCGGTGCCGGGGCGGGAGCGGGCGGCGCAGGCGGCGATGCTCGGCGCCATCGCGGCGCTGCTGCTGGCCTGGAACGCGCTGCTGCCCTTCGAGGTGGCGGGCATCCTGGCGACCGGCCCGGTGCTGGCCCTCGCGCTGTGGCGGGCCGATCCGCCCCGCGACCTCGGCGCCGCCCTGCGCGCCGCCGCGCCCTATCTGCTGCTCACCGCCTGCCTGCTGCTGGCACGGCTGTGGCGGGAGCCGCCGGGCTTCCGCCCCTTCGCGGAATTCCCGGCCTTTCCGCTCACCCATGTGGCGGTGGTGCTGTGGCTGGTCTCGGCGGCGCTGCTGCTGCGGCGCGCCGATGGGCTGGGCCGTGCCGCCGCGGCGCTGCGGCGCGCGGCGCGGCCGGCGCTGGCGATGCTGCTCTTCGTCGTGCTCGGCCGCATCCTGGCCGGCAGCGGCGCGGCGGCGGCGCTGGCCGGGGCGGCGGCGGAGGCGCTTGGGCCGCTCGCCCCCTACGCGATCGCGCCGATGGGGCTGCTCGCGGGCATGGTCACCGGCAGCAATGTCGGCGCCAACGCGGCGCTGACGCCGGTGCAGGCCGCCCTCGGCGCGGCCGCGGGGCTGCCGCCGGCGCTGGCGCCGGGCGTGCACAATTTCGCCGGCGGGGCGGGGGCGGGGATGAGCGTCGGCGTCCTCGCCATGGTCTGCGGTCTGCTCGGCGACGGTACGCGGCCGGCGCAGGTCTGGCGGCTGCTGCTGCCCTCCATGGCCGCGGTGGTCGCGCTCGGCTGCGCCGCGGTGTGGCTGCTGCGTTAGGGCGGATCGCGGAGGGCCGGAAACGGCCGGGAGCGCGACTCTGCGCCGCGAGCAACGGAGTCCGGGTCACCCGCGCGCGGCTCAGGCGGGCAGGGTGGTGTAGACCTTGGCCTCCCAGGGGTAGAGAGGCTCCCGCCCCACCCAGCCGGGCGGCACCTCGCGCGCCTGGGTCACCTCCCGCCAGCTTCGGCCGGGCGGCGTCGCCGGCCAGTTCGGCACCAGGTATTCCGAGGCGGGATGCCGCGGGTCCGGCGTGCCCCAGTCGGAGAAATTCGCCACCACCACGACCGGATCCTGTCCCGGCCCGCCGCGCCGCCAGGCGAGGATGCGCCGCTCCCCGGTGAAGTCGGCGTGGAGGAACTCCGTGTCGTTGACGCTGAGCGCCGGGCTCGTGGTGCGCAGCCGCACCAGCCGCGCCACGCAGTCGAAGACGCGGCGGCGCCAGGGCTCCTCCAGCCGATCGAAGCGCACTGGATCCACCTGCTTCGCCGGGTGCACCGGCGGCAGGTCGTGCTGGTCGGCGAACTCCTCCCCGGCCAGGATCATCGGGATGCCCACGGCCGTCAGCAGGCAGGCGAAGGCGAGCCTGATGCGCCGCTCCCGGTCCGCGACGCCGTTGTTGCCGAGGAAGTCGTAGAGCCGCTCGTTGCGGAACCCCTCCACGTCGTGCGAGGTGACGTAGTTCACCGCCTGCGCGCCGTCCGCGAAGCCGAGGCGGCGGCAGTCCACCATGCTCCGCACCGTCTCCTCGAAGCCGCGCCCGCCCTCGTCCTCGCCGAGGAGGGCGGCGCGGAGCAGGTGCTTGAAGGTCTCGTTCCACAGCGCGTCCACGCGGTTCTGGTGGACCAGCGCCACGGGCACGGCGAGTTCCTCCGCCACCACCAGGAAGCGCGCCTCCGCCGCCGCGCCGGTCAGCCCCTGCGCCGCGGCGCGTTCGCGCCACAGGGCGCGGGCATGGTCCTTGAACTCCTGGATGAAGTCCCAGCTCCTGAAATTGACCACGCTGTCCATGCGGATGCCGTCGAGGCGGAAGTCGCGCATCCAGCGCGCCAGATGCGCCCGCATGATCTGCCGCGCCGGAACGTGGCGCCCGCGTGCCCCGGAGACCGGGTCGTAGCATTCGGTGCGGAAATTGTACTTGAACAGCGTGCCGCCGAAGGCCTCTCGCCCGTCCTCCTCGGGGTCGCCGGTGCCCTGCCAGACGTGGAAGTCCAGGAAGTTCACCGTCTCGCAGGACCAGCGCGTGGCGAAGGCCATGACCTGGTCGGCGAGGAAGCGGATGCCCGCCTGGTGGCAGGCGCGGACCAGCGCGGCGAGGTCGGAGGAGGCGGTGGGCGAGGCGTGGCGCTGCGGGAAGCCGAGGTCGTAGTCGGCCGCGAAGTAGTTGCTGGTGGCGTAGCCCCACTCGCGGTCCACGAAGCTGTCCGCCGGCGGCAACAGTTCCAGCGCGTTGACGCCGAGCTCGCGCAGATGCGCCCGCCCGGCCTCCAGCGCCGGGACGGCACTGAAGTGGACGGGCTCGGCCTCGGGGTCCACCAGGGCGCGGACATCGCGGAAGGTGCCGATGCCGAGCGCGACACCCGCCTCGGTCTCCAGCGCCACGCTCCAGGTGGTCGGCAGCTCGTAGATCACCAGCCGGTTGTTGGGCGGCAGGGTGGCGAGGGGCGGATCGCCGGCCCAGTCCGGCCGCTCGCCGCCCGGATCGGCTTCCGCCAGGACCCCGCCGGAGAACAGCACGACGCCGGCCGGGTCGCGGTCGTCCTCGCCGTAGCCGGGGCCGGGGCGGGGGGCGAGCAGGCGCCAGTCCACCACCGGCGCCGCCGGATCGGTGCAGAGCATGCGCGCCGGCGCCGCCCGGCGCGGGTCGCTGTCCGTCACCTCGAACCAGTAGTGGTAGACGGTGCCGTCGGCGAGGCCACACTCGGCGGCCGGGAGCTCCCACAGGTCCGGGTGTCCCGCGGCGGGGCGGAGGTCGAGGCGGCGGTGCTCCTCGAAGCGCGCCGGGTTGCCGGGCCGCAGCGTGCCGATGACGAGGCGGGGCGGCGGGTCGGTCACGCGCGGCCGCCACAGCACGAAGCCCTCCGCCTTGCGCGCCAGCAGATCGGCCATGGCGCCGGCTCCTTCCGCACGGGAGGCGCGAGCATGGCATGCATCGCCCGGCGCCGCCGTGCCCTGGCGCATGGCGCCGGCGCCGCCTCGCGCGGCCGTGTTGCGGGAGGGGTGGCAGCGGGCTACCCCAGAGGCATGAGCGACATGGCGGGGAGCACCGCGCGGCCGCGCCGCCAGGCGGTGGACTGGACGGCGGCGGCGCGCCACCTGCGGCGCGACCCGGTGCTCGGGCGCGTGGTGCGCGAGATCGGCCCCTGCACGCTGCGGCCGGTGCGCCGCGAGCCCTATGAGGCGCTGGTGCGCGCCATCGCCCACCAGCAGGTGCATGGCCGCGCGGCCGAGGCGATCCTGGGGCGCTTCCTCGCCCTCTTCCCCGGGCACGCCTTCCCGCCGGCGGAGCTTGTGCTGGCGACGGAGGCGACGGCGCTGCGCGCCTGCGGCTTCTCGCAGTCGAAGATCGCCGCCATCCGCGACATTGCGGAGAAGACGGTGGGCGGGCTGGTGCCGAGCCGCCGCGGCTGCGCCCGCCTCTCGGACGAGGCGCTGATCGAGCGGCTCTCGGCCATCCGCGGCGTCGGGCGCTGGACGGTGGAGATGCTGCTGATCTTCACGCTGGGCAGGCCGGACGTGCTGCCGGTGGACGATTTCGGCGTGCGCGAGGGCTGGCGCGTCGCCGCCGGGCTGGAGGCGCAGCCGAAGCCGAAGGCGCTGGCGGCGATCGGCGAGGCCTGGGCGCCCTGGCGCAGCGCCGCCGCCTGGTATCTGTGGCGCGCCGCCGACGCGGCGAAGCGCAGCGCCTTCAGGCCGCAGTAGCGCCGGCGTCCAGGAAGGGTTCGGCCAGCGCCAGGAAGCCCTCCGGATTCTCGGCATGCACCCAGTGGCCCGCCTTGGGCACGGTGGCGAAGCGCGCGGCGGGGAAGAGGGCGCGGATGCGCGCATGGTGCTCCGGCCGGATGTAGTCGGAGCGCTCGCCGGCGAGGAACAGCGCCGGCCCCTGGTAGCGCGCACCAAGCTCGGGGAAGCCCTCGATCGCCGGCATGGCGGCGGCGATCTCCGCGAGGCCGAGGCGCCAGTCGGGCGGGTCGCGGTCGAAGCGCAGGTTCTGCAGCAGGAAGGCGCGGATGCCGGGCTGCGGCACCGCCGCCGCCAGCGCCGCATCCGCCTCCCGCCGCGTCAGGCCGGGGCGCAGCGCCAGCCCCCGCAGGGCGGCGACGTAGCCGCGCAGTGCCGGCGGGTAGGCGAGGGGGGCGATGTCGGCCACCAGCAGGCGCGACACCGCCTCGGGCCGGGTCAGCGCCAGGGCCATCGCCACCTTGCCGCCCATGGAATGGCCGATGATGGCGGCGGGCAGGGCCCCGGCGGTGGCCAGCGTCTCGGCCACGTCCTCCGCCATCGCGGGGTAGTCCATCGCGGGAGCGCGCGGCGAGGCGCCATGGTTGCGCAGGTCGAGCGCCAGCACGCGGTGACGCGCCGCCAGGCGCCTCTGGATGGCGCCCCAATTCTGTGCCGCGCCGAACAGCCCGTGCAGCAGCGCGACCGGCGCGCCCGCCCCCGCCTCCACCAGGTTCAGCCGCATCCCCGCCCCCTCATCCGCGCGCCGCCAGCCAGACGCTGGCCGCGATCAGCGCCCCGCCCAGCACGATGTCCCAGCCCAGCGCCTCGCCGAGCCAGAGGTTCGACAGCAGCACCCCGACCGCGGGGATCGCCAGGAAGCCGAGCGAGGCGAGCAGGCCGGAAAGGCGCCGCCCTGCCTCGATCGTCGCCCAGGTGCCGATCGGCGCGGCGACGGCGCCGACGAACACCGCCTGCCACAGCGCCGCGGAGGGGATGCCGCCCTCCGGCGCGCGCAGCAGGGCGAGCGGCGCGATCAGCAGCGCACCGATGGCGAAGCACCAGGGCAGCAGCTCCAGCACCGGCCGGGCAGGCGGGAAGCGGCGAGTGGCAAGGATGGCGAGACTCCAGGCCAGGCTCGCCCCGAGCAGCAGCGCGTAGCCCGGCAGCATGGCGAGCGACGCCTGCAGGGACCAGGGCGCCATCAGCGCCAGCACGCCGGAGAGGCCGACTCCCGCCGCCGCCCATTGCCGGCCCGAGACCCGCTCCCCCAGCACCAGCACCGAGAGCGGGATCAGCCAGAACACGGTGACGTTGCAGAGGATGGCGGTGCGCCCTGCCGGCACGTAGTCGAGCGCCAGATGGGTGAGGGTGAAGAAGCTGCCGAGCTGCAGCAGGCCGATCGCCGTCACCGCAGGCCAGTCCGCTCGCCCCGGCAGGCGCAGCCGCCCGAGCGCCAGCAGCACCGCCGCCGAGACCAGCGCCGCCATTCCTGCCCGGTTCAGCGCAAACCACAGCGGTGAGGCGCCCTGGTCCAGCGCGTCCTTGGTGATCGGCCAGATGCCGCCGAACAGCAGCACCGAGACGACAAGGTAGCGCAGCCCAGCCAGGGGCCGCGCCTGCACCGCCCCCGCCGGGGCGGCCGTCCCGGCCTCCGCGCGCATGGCGCGGCTAGTCCGCCACCTTCAGCACGATCTTGCCGATATGCGCGCTGCTCTCCATCAGCGCATGCGCCGCCGCCGCCTCGCGCAGCGGGAAGACCTTGAAGATCGGCGGGGCGCAGCGCCCCTCGTCGAGCAGTGGCCACACCTTCTCGCGCAAGGCGGCGGCGATCGCACCCTTTTGCGCCGTCGTGCGCGGGCGCATGGTGCTGCCGGTGACAGTCAGTCGGCGCAGCATGATCGGCCGCAGATCGGCCTTCTCCACCTCGTGACCGCCGAGGAAGGCGATCAGCACCAGCCGCCCGTCCATCGCCAGGCAGCGCAGGTTGCGCTGGAAATAGGCGGCGCCGACCATGTCCAGCACCACATCCGCGAGCTTCCCCCCGGTCAGTCGCTTCACCTCTTCGGCGAAATCCTGCTCGCGGTAGTTGATCGCGGCGTCGGCGCCGAGGTCGAGACAGGCGCGGCACTTCTCGGCACTGCCGGCGGTGGCGAACACCCGAGCGCCGAAGGCCTTGGCGAGCTGGATGGCAGTGACGCCGATGCCGGAGGTGCCGCCATGGACCAGCACCGTCTCGCCTGCGGCGAGGCGGCCATGGCCGAACAGGTTGGCCCAGACGGTGAAGAAGGTCTCGGGCAGGGCGGCGGCGCGGATGGCGTCGTAGCCCCGCGGCCAGGGCAGGCATTGCGCCGCCGGGGCGACGCAGTACTCGGCGTAGCCTCCGCCATTGGTCAGGGCGCAGACGCGGTCGCCCAGCTTCCAGGGTGCCGCCTCCGGCCCCGCCGCCACCACCTCGCCCGCCACCTCCAGTCCGAGGATGGGGCTGGCGCCCGGAGGCGGCGGATACTCGCCCTTGCGCTGCGCCACGTCGGGGCGGTTCACGCCCGCGGCGAGGACGCGGATCAGCACCTCGTCCGGCTTCGGCTGCGGCAGGGGGGTGGTGGCGGGGACCAGCACCTCCGGCCCGCCGCCGTCGCCGTGCGCGATGTAGGTCATGCTCTGCGGCAGCGCGGCCATGGCGATCCTCCTCGTCCTCGGGCCGCAGCCTTCCGTCGGGGCGGAGGCGGCGTCAAGCCGCGCATCCGGGATGGACAGCGGCGCCCGCAGCGCGTTGACTCCGCGCCGGTCCCCGCCCTGGCAGGGAATCGGAGAAGGTCATGCCCGCAACGCGCCGGATGCTGCTCGCCAGCACAGCCGCGGTGCTGGCGCCGCGGCTGCCGGCGCTGGCCCAGGCGGGCGAACTGCGCTTCGGCGCGCTGTTCCCGCTCTCCGGCCCGCTGGCGCTGCTCGGCGACGAGTGCTTCCGCGGCCTCGAGATGGCGACCGAGGAGCGCAACGCCGCCGGCGGCGTGCTCGGCCGGCCGGTGCGGCTGCTGCGCGCCGACGTCACCGATCCGTCGCAGGCCGGGGCGGAGGCACGGCGGCTTGCCACTGCGGCCTCGGACCGACCGGTGGCGCTGTTCGGCACGCTCGACAACCAGCTCTGCCTCGCCGCCTCCCAGGCGGCGGAGCTCGCCGGCATGCCGTATCTTGAGCTGGCCGCGCCGGCCGATGCGGTGACGGAACGGGGCTTCCGCCACCTGTTCCGCGCCTGCCCGCGCTCCACCGATCTGGCGCGCGCCGCGCTCGACGCGCTCACGCCGCTCGCCGGGCGGCTCGGCCTGCCGGAGACCTCGGTGCGGCTCGGCATCCTCTACGGCGACGGGCCGGGGCCGGAGGCGACGGCCGCCGCGCTGGAGGCGCGGATCCGCGAGGCCGGGCTGCTGCTCTCCGAGCGGGCGAGCTATGCGCCGCAGCCCTCGGAGATCACCGCCGCCGTGCGGCGGCTGCGCGTGGCGCAGGCCGAGGTGGTGCTGCACGCCGGCCGCGGCGCCGATGCGGTGCTGCTGTTCCGCGCGCTGCAGGACGAGGGCTGGTGGCCCCGAGCCCTGATCGGCATCGGCGGAACCTACGCGCTCGCCGACACCGCGCAGGCGGTCGGCCCCGCCTTCGAGGCGACCCTGGTCGCCGACCTGCCGCGGCCGGAGATCGCGCCCGGCTTCGCGCCCGGCATGGCGGGTTTCGCCGAGGCCTATCGCCGGCGCTACGGCGCCGAGATGCGCTCCGGGCACTCCGCGGCCTGCTACTGCGGCGCGCTGCTGTTCTACGATGCGCTGCAGCGCGCGGGCGGGGCCGAGCCGGCGCGCCTGCGCGCCGCCATCCTCGCCACCGACGTGGCGGAGCGCGGCCTCGCCAACGGCTGGGGCGCGCGGTTCGACGAGCGCGGCCAGAACCAGCGGGCGCTGCCCGTGGTGCAGCAGTGGCGGGAGGGGCGGCTGCTCACCGTCCATCCCGCCGAGGCGGCGGTGGCGCCGATGCTGCTCCGCCCCCCCTGACGCCGCAGGGCGCCGTCAGTTGATGGTGATGCCGGCGTCGCGGATGATCGCCTCCCACTTGTCGATCTCGTCCATCAGCCACTGCCGTGCCGTCTCCGGCGTGGTGTCGCTGCGCACCTGCATGGTGAGGTCGGTGAGGCGGCGCTGCACCGCTTCCTGCCGGGCTGCCTGGTTGAAGGCCTGGTTGATCGCCTGCACCACCGGCGCCGGCGTGCCGGCGGGGGTGTGGACCATGTGCCAGGTGTAGGATTCGGCGCCGGTGATGCCGCTCTCGGCGAAGGTCGGCAGATCGGGCGCCTGCGGGATGCGGCGGTCGGCAGCGATGCCGAGGGCGCGCACCTCGTCGCGCTGCAGATAGGGCAGCCCGCCCGCGGCGACATCGAGGAACATCGCGATGCGCCCGGCGATCAGGTCAGGCAGCGCCTGGCTCGAGCCGCGATAGGGCACGTGGTTCATCTTCAGGCCGCCGGCGCGGGCGAGGAAGAGCTCGCTCGCGAGATGCACCGCCCCGCCATTGCCGCTGCTGCCGTAGTCGTACCTGCCCGGGTTGCGGCGGATCAGCTCCACGAATTCGGGCAGGGTACGTGCCGGCACGTCCTTGTTCACCAGCAGCATCATCGGGATCACGCCCATCAGCGCCACCGGCTGGAAATCGGCGACCGGATCGAAGGGCAGGCGCTGGAACAGCGCCCGCAGCACGGAATGGGCGATGGTGCTGTAGAGCAGGGTGTGGCCGTCCTTCGGCGCCCGGGCCACGATCTCCGTGCCCACCACCACGCCGGCGCCGGTGCGGTTCTCCACCACCACGCGCTGGGGCAGGGATTTTGACATCTCCTCGGCGAAGAGGCGGGCGGGAATGTCGGTGGGGCCGCCGGCGGCGAAAGGCACGATCAGGCGCACCGGCTGGGTGGGCCAGACCGGCTGCTGGGCCGCTGCCGGCCGCGCCAGCCCGGCGGCGACCGCACCGCCCGCAACCCCGAGAAAACTCCGACGACGCATTCCTGGCTTCCTTCCTGCTGTGGGGCCTGGCCCCTGTCGTTGACATGCTGGAGATGGAACGGCCGCGCCGCGCGGTCAACGCGGCGGGCGGTCACAGCGGATCCAGCCGCCGGCCGGTCTCGGCGTCGAAGACGTGCCATTCCTCCGGCGGCAGGGCGATCCGGATGCTGCCGGAGGTGCCCTGGGGAAAGCCGGCGAGCTTCGCCGTCAGCGCCTCGCCGCCCGGCAGGCGGCCGTGCAGCACCGTCTCCGAGCCGAGCGGCTCGGCGAGGTCGAGGGCAAGCTCGAGGCCCGCCATGCCGTCGCGCCGCACATGCTCGGGCCGGATGCCGATCAGGATCGGCCGGCCGGCGGGGCCGGGGCGCGGGCCATCGGCGAAGCGCAGCACCGGCCCGGCCTTCAGCGCCGCCGCCGCGCCGCCCTCCGCGAGCCTCGCCTCGAGCAGGTTCATCGCCGGGCTGCCGATGAAGCCGCCGACATAGGTGTCAGCGGGGCGCGACCACACCTCCATCGGGGTCGCCACCTGCGCGGCGTGGCCCTGGTGCATCACCACCAGCCGGTCGCCGAGGGTCATCGCCTCGGTCTGGTCGTGGGTGACGAAGAGGGAGGTGACGCCGAGGCGCTTCTGCAGCCGCCTTATCTCGGCGCGCATCTGCACCCGCAGCTTGGCGTCGAGGTTGGAGAGCGGCTCGTCGAACAGGAACAGCTTGGGCTCGCGCACGATGGCGCGCCCCATGGCGACGCGCTGGCGCTGCCCGCCGGAGAGCTGGCGCGGCCGGCGGTCGAGCAGGGAGGAGATGCCGAGCAGCTCCGCCGTCTCGCCGACGCGGCGGCGGATCTCCTCCTTCGGCAGGCGGCGGATCCTGAGCCCGTAGGCCATGTTCTCGAACACGCTCATGTGCGGATAGAGCGCGTAGTTCTGGAACACCATCGCCACGTCGCGGTCGGGCGGCTCGAGGGCGGTGACGTCGCGCCCGTCGATCAGCACGGCGCCCGAGGTCGGCGCCTCGAGCCCCGCCACGATGCGCAGCAGGGTGGACTTGCCGCAGCCCGAGGCGCCGACGATGACGATCATCTCCCCGTCCTCGACGGAGAGGTCTATGCCGTGCAGCACCTGCGTGGCACCGAAGGACTTGCGGACGTTCTCGATCCTGAGGCGGGCCATGGCGCCCTACTTCTCCGTATCCGTCAGCCCCTTGACGAACCAGCGCTGCATCAGCAGCACCACCGCGACCGGGGGCAGCAGCGCCAGCACGGCGGTGGCCATGACGATGTTCCAGTCGGTGTTCGACTCGGAGCCGATCATCTTGACGATGCCGATGACCACCGTCTCCACCTCGGTCGAGGTCGTCACCAGCAGCGGCCAGAGATACTGGTTCCAGCCGTAGACGAACAGGATGACGAACAGCGCCGCCATGTTGGTGCGCGACAGCGGCAGCACCACGTCCCAGAAGAAGCGCAGCGGTCCGGCCCCGTCGATCTTCGCCGCCTCCACGAACTCGTCCGGGATGGTGAGGAAGAACTGGCGGAACAGCAGCGTGGCGGTGGCGGAGGCGACGAGGGGCACGATCAGCCCCGCGTAGGTGTCCACCATGCCGAGGTCGGAGACCACCTTGAAGGTGGGGAAGATGCGCACCTCCACCGGCAGCATCAGGGTGATGAAGATCGCCCAGAAGGCCGCCATGCGGAAGGGGAAGCGGAAGAACACCACGGCATAGGCGGAGAGCAGGGAGATCGCGATCTTGCCGACGGCGATCAGCACCGCCATGACGAAGCTGTTCCACATCATCAGCGCCACCGGCACGCCGGTGGTGCGGGCCGCGCCCTCGGTCCAGGCGGCGGCGTAGTTCTCCACCGCGTGCGCGCCGGGCAGCAGCGGCACCTCGCCGCGGCCGATGGTGGCGGCGTCGTGGGTCGAGCCCATCAGCACGATCCAGAGCGGCAGGGCGAAGAGGATGACGCCCAGGATCAGGATGGCGTGGGTGATGGCGGTCGCGCGGCGCCGGCGGCGGGAGGCCGCGAGCGCCGTCGCCATGGGCGGGACGGCAAGCGCCCGGTCGAGCTCAGTAGTGGACACGGCGTTCTATGAACCGGAACTGGATGGCGGTCAGCGCGATCACCGCCAGCATCAGCACCACGGACTGGGCGGAGGAGGAGCCGAGGTCGAGGTTCACCCGCCCGTCTATGTAGGCGCGGTAGATCAGCGTCTCGGTCGCCTTGGCCGGGCCGCCGCGCGTCAGCGCGTCGATGATGCCGAAGGTGTCGAAGAAGGCATAGGTCAGGTTCACCACCAGCAGGAAGAAGGTGGTGGGGGAGAGCAGGGGGAAGACGATGGTCCAGAAGCGGCGCGCCGGGCGGGCGCCATCTATGGAGGCGGCTTCCAGCACGCTGCGCGGGATGCTCTGCAGCCCCGCCAGGAAGAAGATGAAATTGTAGGAGACCTGCTTCCAGGCCGAGGCGAGGATCACCACCAGCATCGCCTGCCCGCCGTTCAGCCGGTAGTCCCAGGCGACGCCGGCGGCGTTCAGCATCCGCCCGAACAGGCCGATCGTCGGGTGGAACATGAAGATCCACAGCACGGCGGCGAGGGCCGGCGCCACCGCGTAGGGCCAGATCAGCAGCGTGCGGTAGGCCTGGGCGCCGCGGATCTGCCTGTCCGCCAGCACCGCGAGCAGCAGCGCCACCCCCATGGACAGCGCGGTGACGGAGACCGAGAAGACCACCGTGTTCCAGATGGTGGCGATGTAGAGCGGGTCGGCAAACAGCTCGGCGAAATTCTCGAAGCCGACGAATTGCGTGCGGATGCCGAAGGCGTCCTGGCGCAGGAAGGAGAACCAGATCGCCTGGCCGGCCGGCCAGAAGAAGAAGACGAAGGTGACGGCGAGCTGCGGCGCGAGCAGCAGGAGCGGCAGCGCCTGCCCGCGGAAGATGACGCGTTTCATGTGCTATCCGCCTGCCGCGCGGCCAGCACTCCGCCCCCCCGTCCGGACCCCGGCGGGAACCCGGCAACCCTGCGCGGCAGGCGGAAGGGAGGGCGGGAGCCGCCCTCCCTGGCCCCCTCGCTCACGCGCGGTTCGCGCGCTCGAAGTTGCGCAGCACCACGTTCCCCCGGCGGTTGGCGTTCTCCAGCGCCTGGGCGGCGTTCTGCTGGCCCTGGAAGCACCGCTCCAGCTCCTCCTGGATGATGTTGCGGATCTCCACCATGCCGCCGAGGCGGAAGCCCATGGAGTTGGGCGTCGGCTCGGCGCGGGAGAGCTGCAGGATCGCCGCGTCCGCGCCCGGGTTCTGCTCGTAGTAGCCCTCGGCCTTCGCCTGCTCGTAGGCGGCCTGCGTGATCGGCACGTAGCCCGTCGCCTTGTGCCACCAGAGGTCCTGCTCCGGCTGGCTGATGAAGCGGAAGAACTCGGCCACGCCCCGGTACTCGGCCGGCGTGCGGTTGCGCGCGGTCAGCGTCCACAGGCTGGCGCCGCCGATCACGCCGTTCTTCGGGCTCTGGATCACGTCGTCATGATAGGGCAGGGGGACGCTCGCCCACTTGAACCGCGCCTCCCGCTCCACCCGCGAGCGCAGGGCGGAGGACATGAAGCTGATCGCCACCTCGCCGTTCGGGAACAGCGGGTCGGCGGCGTTGTCGCGCCCGCCATAGCGGAACAGCCCGTCCCGTTGCAGCCCGAGCAGGAACTCCGTGTGCTTGCGGAAGAAGTCGCCGGTCAGGCGCAGCTCGGCGTTCATGCCCTCGAAGCCGTTGGCCTGGGTGGCGAAGGGCGCATCGTGGATCGCCGCCATCTGCTCGAACATCACCCAGGTCGGCCAGGAGGTGGTCATCGCCACCGGGGTGGCGTTCGCCGCCTTCAGCTTCTCGGCGGCCTCGCGGATCTGCCGCCAGGTCTTCGGCAGATCGGTGGTGGAGAGCCCCGCCTTCTCGAAGGCGTCGAGGTTGATCCACATCACCGCCGAGGAGGAGTTGTGCGGCATGGAGACCAGCCGCCCCTGGGTGTCGCTGTAATAGCCGCGTACGCCCGGCAGGTAGCGCCGCGGGTCGAGCTCCACCCCTGCCTCGGACAGGAGCTGGTGCGCCGGGCGCACCGCGGGGCCGGCGGCCATCATGGTGGCGGTGCCGACCTCGAACACCTGCACGATGTGCGGCGGGTTGCCGGCGCGCCAGGCGGCGATGGCGCCGGTCATCACCTCCGTGTAGCTGCCCTTGAAGGTGGCGACGACGTTGACCGCGGACTGGCTCTCGTTGAAGCGGCGCACCTGCTCGGCCACCCGCTCGCCGAGCACGCCGGAAAGGCCGTACCAGAACTGGATCTCGGTGCGGCCCTGCGCCCGCGCCGGGACGAGCCCGGGCGCGGCGAGGCCGAGCGCGCCGGCGCCGGCCAGGAGGGTGCGACGCTGCATCATGCCGTGGTCTCCCTGCACTCGTTGTGCGCCGCGGCAGTACCCGCCGCGCATTGCCGTTCTGTGACGATCTGGCGACACATTGATGAAGCAGCGGCACGACGGCAAGCGCCGCCATGCGCCCCGCCGCCCACGGGCGTCTTCACGCCTGCGGGCGCGGCCGGGGATCAGCCCGGCGGGACCAGCCGCGCGTAGGAGTCGGGGTCGGTCGCGCCCTCGGTGCCGAACAGCAGCACCCGGCTCTCCGCGTCGAGGCCGAGCGCCGCGCGGGCGAAGGGTTCCTGCGCGGCGAGCAGCAGGCCGGCCAGCCCCGCCACCGCGCTCTCCCCGGCCACCACCGGCGGGGCGCGGCGGGCGAGCAGGCGCATGCAGGCCACCGCCGCATCGTCGGGCACGGCCATGAAGGCGAAGGCGGCGCGTTCCAGCTCCTGCCAAGCGAGCAGGCTCGGCTCGCCGCAGGCGAGGCCGGCCATCAGCGTGTCGAGCGCGCCGGTCACGGCGGTGGGCTGGCCCGCCTCGGCGCTGGCCAGCAGGCAGGCGGCCTTCTCCGGCTCCACCACCACGAGCCGGGGCGCCGCCGCGCCGTAGCATGCCCGCATCTGCACCGAGACGGCCGCGGCGACGCCACCGACGCCGCCCTGGACGAAGACGTGGGTGGGGGGCTTCTCCAGCGCCTCCGCCGCCTCCTCGGCCATCAGCCGGTAGCCCTGCATCACGTCGCGCGGCACCTCGGTATAGCCAGGGTAGGAGGTGTCGGAGACCACGAGCCACCCCTCAGCCTCCGCCGCCCGCTGCGCCGCGCGCACGGCGTCGTCATAGGTGCCGGGGACGACCCGGATCTCGGCGCCGTAGCGGGCGATGGCGTCGCGGCGGGCCTGGCTTACCCCCTCATGGACGAAGATGACGCAGCGGCAGCCGAAGCGCTCCGCCCCCCAGGCGACGCTGCGGCCGTGGTTGCCGTCCGTGGCGCAGGTGACGGTGATGGCGCGGGTGGCCTCGGCATGGGCGCCTGCGGCCAGCTCCTCCGGCGTCGCCGCCCTGGCCTGGTCGCGCCGGGCCAGCTCCGCCTGCAGCAGCCGCATCACCGCATAGGCGCCGCCGAGCGCCTTGAAGCTGCCGAGGCCGAACCGTGCGCCCTCGTCCTTCCAGTGCACGGCGCCGAGCCGGGCGCCGCGCGCCACCTCGGGCAGGGGGAGCAGCGGGGTAGGGGCATACCCTGGCCAGGCGGTGATCGCCTCCCTGGCGCGGCGGTAGCCGCCATCGGGCAGGATGACGGTGCCGGGGGTGCCGAAGCGGCGGTTGAGCAGGAGCTGGAAGGGGTGGCGGGGAATCATGGCAGGGGACCTTGGCCGCAGCGGGCGGCGGGGGCAATCCTTGCACGCCCCGCCCGCGCCCGGCACATCGGGGCGTGACGGACCCGGCGGAGGATGGCATGCGGATCACGATCCTGGGCGGCGGCGGCTTCCTCGGCCGCAAGCTGGCGCAGCGCCTGGCGCGGGACGGGGCGCTCGGGGGGGATCCGGTCGAGGCGCTGACCCTGTTCGACCTGGCACCGCCGGCGACGCCGGAGGGGGCGGCCTTTCCAGTGCGCTGCCTGTCGGGCGATGTCGCGGATCCGGCGGCGCTCGCCGCCGCGATTCCCGTCGGCACCACCCATGTGTTCCACCTCGCCGCCGTGGTCAGCGCCCAGGCGGAGGCGGATCTCGACCTTGGGCTGAGGGTGAACCTGCACGGCACGCTGGCGGTGATGCAGGCCTGCCGGGCGCTGGAGCGGCCGCCGCGGGTGGTGTTCACCTCCTCGGTCGCCAGCTTCAGCGGCGGGCAGGAGGCGGTGCTGCCGGATGACGCCCGCCAGCTTCCCGCCAACAGCTACGGCGCGCAGAAGGCGATGGGCGAGCTGCTGCTGCAGGACGCCTCCCGGCGGGGGATCCTGGACGTGGTGAGCATCCGCCTGCCGACCGTGGTGATCCGCCCCGGCCGCCCCAACAGGGCGGCCTCCAGCTTCGTCTCGGCGATCCTGCGCGAGCCGCTGCTCGGCCTGCCTACCGAACTCCCGGTGGGGGAGGATTTCGCGCTCTGGATCTGCTCGCCCCGGCGGGCGGTGGAGTGGTTCCTGCACGCCGCGACGATGGACACCGCCGCGCTCGGCCTTGACCGCGGCATCAACCCGCCCGGTCGCAGCGCCACGGTGGCGCTGATGCTGAACGCGCTGGAGGCGGTGGCCGGGCCCGCCGCGCGCGCCCTGGTGCGACCGGCGCCCGATCCGGCGGTGGCCGCCATCGTCAGCGGCTGGCCGGCGGCCTTCACCGCCGAACGGGCCCGCCGCCTGCTCGGTTTTTCCGAGCAGGAGTCGCTCGAGGAACTCATCGAGGCCTTCATCGCCGAGGACCTCGAGGAGACGCGGCGGGAAAGGGGGCTCTGACGCGCTTCTGGAGCCGTGGCTCCGGAGGTGGCCTTGAGCACTCTTTGTTCATGATACGGACAAGACCGTCCGGCCGCTCACGCGCCGCCGTCGCCGGCAGAGGGGGGCGGAATCGGACCGCCATCGCTTCATCCCCAAAGGCGTTTATCGCATAAGATATATTATGGAAAATATCCATTGTTGGGAAAGCTGTGGAAAGCTTGGCGCCGCCCGGGTCCAATGGCGTCGAACACCTGTTCCCGCTTCGTGCCCGGAGGCCGCCGGGGGCGCATTCCCCGGCTCGTCGCGCACCAGTGACGCGGATATCTCCGCGAAGCCGCGGGCACCTCACCCGGGCAGCAGCAGCAGCGCCGCCGCCTGCGCGGCGATCCCTTCGCCGCGGCCGGTGAAGCCGAGCGTCTCCGTGGTGGTGGCCTTCACCCCGATCCGCCCGGCCTCCACCCCGAGAAGCTCGGCCAGCCGCGCCTGCATCGCCTCCCGGTACGGGCCGATGCGCGGCCGCTCGCAGAGCAGCGTGACATCGGCGTTGAGCAGCCTGCCGCCGCGCGCGGCGATGCGGCCGGCGGCGTGGCGCAGGAACAGGGCGCTGTCGGCGTCCTTCCAGCGCGCCTCGCTGGGCGGGAAGTGCCGGCCGATATCCCCCTCGGCGAGCGCCCCGTAGATGGCGTCGCACAGGGCGTGGATGCCGACATCCGCGTCCGAATGCCCCTCCAGCCCGAATTCGCAGGGAATGGTCACGCCGCAGAGCACCAGCGGCCTTCCCGGCATGGTGCGGTGGACGTCGAAGCCGGTGCCCACGCGGGGCAGCATGTGCGCCATCAGCAGGGCCTCCACCCGATCCAGATCCTCCGGGAAGGTGAGCTTGACGTTGGTCTCCGAGCCCTCGACCAGGATCACGGCCTGCCCGGCGGCCTCCAGGAGCTGCGCGTCGTCCGTGGCCTCCCCGGCCGCGGCGCGGTGCGCGGCAAGCAGCGCGGGGAAGCGGAAGGCCTGCGGGGTCTGGGCGCGGAACAGTCCGTCGCGGGACAGGGTGGCGGTCACCCGCCCCGCCTCGCCGCGCTTGAGCGTGTCGGCCACCGGCTGGGCAGGAATCGCTCCCTCCGCCCGGTCCAGCGCGGCGAGCAGGCGGCCCACCGTGCCGGCGGGCACCACGGGGCGGGCGGCATCGTGCACCAGCACCACCTCCGGGGCGCGCGCATGCCGGGCAAGTGCCTCCAGCCCCGCGCGCACACTCGCTTGGCGGGTGGCGCCGCCCACCACCGGCGGCAGAGCCGGAAGCCCCGCCAGCAGGGACGCGACCCGCGCCTCCTCGCCCGCGGCGCAGACCGGCAGGACGGCTTCCACCAGCCCTTCGGCCAGCAGCGCCTCGGCGGCATGGCGCAGCACCGGTCGGCCGAGCAGCGGCAGGTACTGTTTCGGCACCTCCGATCCGAACCGGCTGCCCCTGCCCGCGGCAGTCAGCAGCGCGACGACGTGAAGCGGCATGGTCGCGACCCTGGCATCCGTTCCTTGGGGCAGGATCGGGCCCTCCCCCTACCCGGCCCTGGCCGGGGTGGCGCCGGTCTAGGGCAAATCCCAGGCCTCCGGAACGGCCATGATCTCGGGGATGGGGTGCGATATTTCTGTGCAGAGCATTGTCGGTGTGGTCAGGTCCGCCTAATGTGCCCAAATCATGAGCACTAACCCAGGCCCCGTTCAGGCCGCGCCCCGGAGCTTGCCTCCCCTGATGGTCGGCGCGGTGCGGATCGAGACGCCCGTCTATCTGGCTCCGATGTCGGGCGTGAGCGACCTGCCGTTCCGCCGCCTCGCCCGCCAGCAGGGCGCCGGCATGGTGGTCAGCGAGATGATCGCCTCCCAGGCCATGGTCCGGGAGAACCGCCAGACGCTCAAGATGGCGGAGGTGGACGGCTTCGGCGCCCCCTCCGCCGTGCAGCTTGCCGGCTGCGACCCCGCCGTCATGGCCGAGGCGGCGCGGCTGGTGGTGGATCGCGGCGCGGCGATCGTGGACATCAATTTCGGCTGTCCGGTCAAAAAGGTGGCGCTGGGCCAGCAGGCCGGCAGCGCGCTCATGCGGGACGAGGTGGCCGCGGCGCGGATCCTGGAGGCGACCGTCAGAGCCGTTCCGGTTCCGGTGACGCTGAAGATGCGCATGGGCTGGGACCACCAGAGCCTGAACGCACCGCGGCTCGCGCGCATCGCCGAGGAGGCGGGAATCCGCCTGGTGACGGTGCATGGCCGGACCCGCCAGCAATTCTACAGCGGAACCGCCGACTGGGATTTCGTGCGGAAGGTGAAGGAGGCGGTCTCCATCCCGGTGCTCGTGAACGGCGACATCGTCACCGTGCAGGACGCGGCGGAGGCGCTGCGCCGCTCCGGCGCCGATGGCGTGATGATCGGCCGCGGCTGCTACGGAAGACCTTGGTTTCCCAGGCTGGTGGCGGAGTTCCTGCGCAGCGGGGAAGAACCGGCGGAGCCGGGCCTGGCGGAGCAATTCGCCATCCTTCTCGCGCATTACCGGGACATGCTCCTGCACCATGGAAGCCAGACCGGCGTGCGCTTGGCGCGCAAGCACATTTCCTGGTATTCCAAGGGCCTGCCGGGATCCGCTGAATTCCGATCCAAGGTGAACCAGCTCGACGATCCCGAGGCGGTGGAGGCGCTGATCAGGGGCTTCTACCGGTCGCTCCTCGACAGGGGGATCGAAAGGGCTCCGGCCGGGCTCCGGGACCCAGACGCCGAGGAGCGGGAGCGGATCGCGGCATGAGCGGCCTCGCGGCCAAGGTCCACGCCGGGAAGGCCCCCCCCTCCCCCCGCCCCTCGCCCGAGGCGATCCTCGGCGCGCTGCCCTTGCCCACCGTGGTGCTGGATGCGGAGGACCGCTTCCTGTACGCCAACCCTCCCGCGGAGCTGTTCTTCCAGCTCTCGGCCCAGTCCCTGGCGCTGCTTCGCCTCTCCGACCTTCTGCCGAGGGATTCCAGGCTGTTCGCCCTGATCGCTCAGGTGCGATCCCAGGAGACACCGGTCTCGGACCATGATCTGGCGCTGGAAAGCCCGCGTCTCCACCGGCGAGGGGTTGCCGCCCACGGGGCGCCGCTGCCGGAGACGCCGGGCGGGGTCGTACTGACATTGCAGGACAGCTCCGCCGCGCAGATGCTTGACAGGCAACTGCACTTTCTCGGGGCCGCGCGCGGCGCCTCGGCCATGGCGGCGATCCTGGCGCATGAGGTGAAGAACCCCCTCTCCGGCATCCGGGGCGCGGCGCAGCTTCTGGAAGCCAACGCCCCCGCGGCGGATCGGGAGCTCTGTCAGCTCATCCAGGACGAGGCGGACCGGATCCGCGGGCTGGTGGACCGGATGGACATGTTCTCGGACCGGCCCGTGGCGCTCTCCCCCGTGAACATCCATCAGGTCCTGGACCATGTGCGCCGCGTGGCGCAGACCGGCTTCGCCTCCCACCTCCGGATCGTCGAGGCCTACGACCCGTCCCTGCCTCCGGTCTGGGGCAACCGGGACGTGCTGATCCAGATCCTCCTGAACCTTGTCAAGAACGCCGCGGAAGCAGTTGATCCCACGGAAGGAGAGATCGTGCTCGCCACCGCCTTCCACCACGGGGTGCGGATCGCCGTTCCGGGCAGCCGGGAGCGGATCCAGTTGCCGCTGCAGGTGATGGTGCGGGACAACGGCCCGGGCATCCCGGAAGCCGTGCGTGCCAGCCTGTTCGAGCCCTTCGTCACCACCAAGCGGGGCGGCCAGGGTCTCGGCCTTGCCCTGGTGGCGAAGCTGGTGGCCGATCTCGGCGGGCTGGTGGAGTGCGACAGCCGCCCGGGCCGCACGACCTTCCGGCTCTCCCTGGCCATGCCGCCCGCCGAGGGCGCGGCGGAGCGGACGCCATGACCGGCGCCGGCCGCACCATCCTGGTCGCCGATGACGACCGGGCCATCCGCACCGTCCTCACCCAGGCCCTCGGCCGCTCCGGCTATCACGTCCGCGCCACCTCCTCCGCGAGCACGCTCTGGCGGTGGGTCGAGGACGGGGAAGGCGACCTCGTCATCACCGACGTGGTCATGCCGGACGAGAACGGGCTCGATCTCGTGCCGCGCATCCGGCGCATCCGCCCCGAGCTGCGGGTGGTGGTGATGAGCGCGCAATCCACCTTCATGACGGCGGTCAAGGCGGCGCAGCGCGGGGCCTTCGAATACCTCCCCAAGCCCTTCGACCTGAAGGAGCTGCTGGCGGTGGTGGAGCGCGCCCTCGCCGCCCCGCAGGCCGAGGCGGCGGAGAAGGGCGAGGAGGAGGGCGAGAAGCTCCCCCTGGTCGGCCGCAGCCCGGCGATGCAGGACATCTACCGCACCGTCGCGCGCCTCACGACCACCGACCTCACGGTCATGATCACAGGCGAGTCGGGCACCGGCAAGGAGCTGGTCGCCAGGGCCCTGCATGATTACGGTCGCCGGCGCGGCGGCCCCTTCGTCGCCATCAACATGGCGGCCATCCCGCGGGAGCTGATCGAGAGCGAGCTGTTCGGCCACGAGCGCGGCGCCTTCACCGGTGCCCTGACCCGGGGCGTGGGGCGGTTCGAGCAGGCCGCGGGGGGCACCCTGTTCCTGGACGAGATCGGCGATATGCCCCCCGAGGCCCAGACCAGGCTGCTGCGGGTGCTGCAGGAAGGCGAGTTCACCGCCGTGGGAGGGCGGCAGCCGATCAAGGCCAATGTCCGCATCATCGCCGCCACGCACCGCGACCTGCGTCAATCCATCCGGCAGGGCCTGTTCCGCGAGGACCTGTTCTACCGCCTGAACGTGGTGCCGATCCGCCTGCCCCCGCTGCGCGAGAGGACCGAGGACATCCCCCTGCTGGCGCGACATTTCCTGGACCGTGCCCGCGCCTCCGGCCTTCCCGCCAAGCAGCTCAGCCAGGAGGCGGTCGAGCGGCTGAAGCGCCATGGCTGGCCCGGCAACGCCCGGGAGCTCGAAAACCTGATGCGCCGCCTGGCCGCGCTGTGCCCGCAGGAGACGATCGGGGCCGACGCCATCGAGGCGGAGCTCGCCGAGGCGGCCCCTCTGGCCGGCTCCGGCGCGCCGGAGCCGGAGACGCTGGAGCAGGCGGTGGAGCGCCATCTCAGGGCCTTCGTCGCGGCGCATCGGGAGGGGCTGCCAGTGCGCGACCTGTACGACCGCGTGCTGGCCGAGGTGGAGAGGCCCTTGCTGCGCCTCGTGCTCTCCGCGACCCGCGGCAACCAGATCAAGGCGGCGGCGATGCTCGGTCTCAACCGCAACACCCTGCGCAAGAAGCTCCGCGAGCTGGATCTGCCCGTGGTGCGCGGAATCGGCTGACGTGACCCGGCTCGACCCTGCCCCGGGACAGGATGCGGGCGGCCGCCGGGCGCCGGAGCGGCCCCGCCGGGACGGGCGCGGCATGCCGCGGCGCATCGCCGACGTGCTGCTCGGCCGCGCGATGACGCTCGGCCTCGCGGTCGGGGCGCTGCTGCTCGGCATCGCCACCTTCTCCGTGCTGTCCGACGGCAGCCCCTTCGGGCCGACCCGGCCGGGCATCGTGGTCGCCCTGGTGCTGGTGAACCTGGCGGTGCTGGTGCTGCTCGGCGCCTCGCTCGCCGGCCGGCTGGTGCGCGTCTGGATGGAGCGCCGCAGGGGATCGGCGGGCTCCCGCCTGCATGTGCGGCTCGTCCTGCTGTTCGGCGTGGTCGCCGTGCTGCCCTCGATCGTGGTGGCGGGGTTCGCCGCGGTGTTCTTCAACCTCGGCATCCAGGCCTGGTTCAGCGACCGGGTGCGGACGGCGCTCGAGGCCTCGCTCGCCGCCTCGCGCGCCTATCTCGACGAGCATCGCGGCAACATCCGGGCCGACGCGCTGGCCATGGCCAACGACCTGAACCGCGCCTCCGTCCTGCTGCCCGACAACGGCCTCGCCTTCGCCCGCGTGCTGGCGACCCAGACCGCCCTGCGCGGCCTGACCGAGGCGCTTGTCTTCGAGCCGACGCTCGGGCGGGTGATCGCCCATGCCGGCTTCGCCACCGGCTTCGTGCTCGACCCGCCGCCCGACTGGGCGGTGGAGGTGGCGCGGTCCGGGGATGTCGCCGTGCTGCCCGGCGAGGGCGGCGGCAAGGTGCGCGCCGTGGTCAGCCTCGACCTCACCTCGGGCCTGATGCTGCTCATCGGCCGGCCCGTGGACCCGCAGGTGATCGAGCACATGGAGCGCACCGAGGCCGCGGTGAGCGCCTATCAGCAGCTCGACCGCAACCGCTCCGGGCTGCAGGTCACCTTCGTGATGATCTTCGCCATCGCCGCGCTGCTGGTGCTGCTGGCGGCGGTGCTGATCGGGCTCGTCATCGCCAACCAGCTCGCCCGCCCCATCGGGCGCCTGATCGTGGCGGCGGAGCGGGTACGGGCGGGCGATCTCTCCACCCGCGTGGAGGAGGGCGCAGCGGATGAGGAGATGTCGAGCCTCGCCCGCGCCTTCAACCGCATGACCAACCAGCTCGCGGCGCAGCGGGCGGAGCTGATGCAGGCCTACCGACAGATCGACGACCGCCGCCGCTTCACCGAGGCGGTCCTCGCCGGCGTGTCCGCCGGCGTCGTCGGCCTCGAGGCGGATGGCAGGATCAACCTGCCGAACCGCCGCGCCAGCGAGCTGCTGGGCCTCGACCTCGACGCCGCCATCGGCCTGCCCCTGCCCTCGGTGCTGCCCGAATTCGCGCCCCTGCTGCGCGCGGTGCAGCAGGGAGGCGCGGCGACGCCCGAGCGTGACCGCACCGCGGAGATCCGCATCGGCCCTCCGGCCAGCCGGCGCACCCTGCTCGCCCATATCGGGGTCGAGCTGCAGGGGCATGGCGAGGCGCGGGAGGTCGCAGGGTACGTCCTGACCTTCGACGACATCACGGAGCTGCTGGCGGCGCAGCGCAAGGCGGCCTGGGCCGACGTGGCGCGCCGCATCGCGCACGAAATAAAGAACCCCCTGACGCCGATCCAGCTGTCCGCGGAGCGCCTGAAGCGCCGTTACCTGAAGGAGATAACGACGGATCCGGAAACCTTCAAAGCCTGCACCGACACCATCGTGCGGCAGGTGGGCGACATCGGCCGCATGGTGGACGAGTTCTCCGCCTTCGCGCGCATGCCGCAGCCGGCGATACGGCCGGAGGACATCTCCCAGGTGGTGCGCGACGCGCTCGTGCTGCAGCGCAACGCGCATCCGGAGATCGCCTATGAGAGCGTCCTGCCCGGTGCCGCGGTGGTGGTGCCCTGCGACCGCCGCCTGATCGGGCAGGCCCTGACCAACCTGCTGCAGAACGCGGCGGACGCCATCGCCATGCGCGCCCAGGCGCGGGCAGAGGCGGCCGGGCACCCGGACAGGTCGGGAGGCGACGTGGCCGGACACATCACGGTGCGCGTCGAGGCCGGGGAGGACCGGGTCGCCATCGCCGTCGAGGACGACGGGATCGGCCTGCCGCAGGGCGAGGAGCGCGATCGGCTGACCGAGCCCTACGTCACCAACAAGCCGAAGGGCACCGGCCTTGGTCTTGCCATCGTCAAGAAGATCATGGAGGACCATGGGGGAGGTCTGGCTCTTGAGGACAGGTGCGGCGGTGAAGACGGTGGGGGGGCCCGCGCTGTGCTGGTTCTGCCCTGGCGCCCGGCGGTGCCGAGCCTCGCGCCCGAGGGCGGCGAGGCCCGGCCCGAGCCGGAGATGGCGCCCCGGCGGGACGCCCAGGGCAGCGGCATGAGGCACGCGCATGGCTCATGAGATCCTGATCGTTGACGACGAGCCCGACATCCGCGCCCTCATCGAGGGGATCCTGACGGATGAGGGCTACGAGACGCGCCAAGCGCACAACAGCGACACCGCGCTCGCGGCGTTCCGCCAGCGCCGGCCGTCCCTGGTGATCCTGGACATCTGGCTGCAGAACTCGCGGCTCGACGGCCTCGCCATCCTGGAGGCGATGCACCGGGAGGAGCCCCAGGTGCCCTGCGTCATGATCTCGGGCCACGGCACGATCGAGACCGCCGTGCGCGCGATCCAGCAGGGCGCCTACGACTTCATCGAGAAGCCCTTCAACGCGGACCGCCTGCTGCTGGTGGTCTCCCGCGCCCTGGAGGCGGCCAGGCTGAGGCGGGAGAACAGCGAGCTGCGCCTGCGCGCCGGCCCGGAGACGGAGCTGATCGGCGTGTCCCAGGCTCTCGGCCAGCTCCGCGCGGCCATCGAGAAGGTGGCGCCCACCGGCTCAAGGGTCCTCATCACCGGCCCGGCCGGCTCGGGCAAGGAGGTGGCGGCGCGCATGATCCACGCGCGGTCGCGGCGCGCCGACGGCCCGTTCATCGCCCTGAACTGCGCCACCATGAACCCGGCCCGCTTCGAGCAGGAGCTGTTCGGCGTCGAGCCGGGGCCCGACCCCCTGTCGCAGCCGAGGCGCGCCGGCGTCCTGGAGCGGGCGCATGGCGGGACCCTGCTGCTCGACGAGGTCGCGGACATGCCGCTCGAGACCCAGGGCAAGATCGTCCGCGCGCTGCAGGAGCAGGGGTTCGAGCGCGTCGGCGGCGCCACGCGGGTGAAGGTGGATGTCCGCGTCATCGCCACGACGAACCGCGACCTCCAGGCCGAGATCGCGGCCGGCCGCTTCCGCGAGGACCTGTTCTACCGCCTGGCCGTGGTGCCGCTGAAGATCCCGCCCCTGCGCGAGCGCCGCGACGACGTGCCGGCGCTGGCGCGGCACTTCATGGCCCGCTCCGGCGAGACCTCGGGCATCCCGCCGCGGGAGCTGGCGGAGGACGCGCTGGCTGCGCTGCAGGCCTATGACTGGCCGGGCAATGTCCGCCAGCTCCGCAACCTGATCGACTGGCTGCTGATCATGGCGCCCGGGGATGCGCGCGACCCCATCCGCGCGGACATGCTGCCGCCCGAGATCGGGGCCGCGGCCCCGGCCATGCTGAAGCTCGACCGTTCGAGCGAGATCATGACCCTGCCGCTGCGCGAGGCGCGCGAGCTCTTCGAGAAGCAGTATCTCGAGGCCCAGCTCCTGCGCTTCGGCGGCAACATCAGCCGTACGGCGAATTTCGTCGGGATGGAGCGCAGCGCGCTGCACCGGAAGCTGAAATTCCTCGGCGTGCAGGCCGAGGACCGCGCGCCTGCCGCGGCGGGGGGCGGCAGCGGCTAGAGCCGATCCCGCTCAGGCGGAACCGCCCGACCGGGGGCGGCCCGTCCCCTCGCCCGCCCCCCGCTCCACGGTCCCGAGCGCCTCGGCCAGGCGCCTGTCCGCGCTGCCCGGCCGCGCCGGCCGCGACTGGCTCTCATGCGGCGCCCAGCCGGTCATCACCAGGAGGGGGAGCGGCATCGCAAGCCCCTCCTCCCCCGCTCCCTCCAGGTGCCCGAGCGCCATCGGCAGCAGCGCCCGCGGGGGGATGCGCGGGTCGCGCGCCAGCACCGCGTTGCCCTCCCCCGCCGCCTGCAGGTCGCGCAGCAGCGCCATCGGCGTGCGGTAGCGGAGCGGCAGCACCTCCCGGTCCGCCACCGGCAGGGCGAAGCCTGCCCGCTGCAGCAGCCCGGCAAGGTCGGCGAGTTCGGGGAAGGGCGAGATCCGCGGCGAAACGCCGCCGCGCAGCGTGCTTTCCGCCGCCGCCAGCGCCTCGCGCAGCGGCTGCAGCGCGCCGAAGCCGGGCAGCGAGGCCAGGAACAGCCCATCCGGCCGCAGGCAGCGGCGGATCTGCACCAGCGCGCCGGGCAGGTCGTTCACCCAGTGCAGGGAGAGGCTCGCCACCACCAGGTCGAAGCTCTCCGGGGCGAAGGGCAGCCACTCCTCGTCGCCGGCGACGGCAAGCCCCCCCGCCCGCGCCGCCATGCGCGGCGAGAGATCCATGGACACGACGAGGGGGATGCCGCGGGCGCGCAGCAGCGGCGCCACCGCGCCCCGCCCGCCGATGTCGAGGGCGCGGGAGAAGCGGCGGGTGGTGTCGTCGAGCCGGTCGAGCAGCAGCGCGGCGGCGGCGTCGAGCACCGGGGCCACGCGCCCCACGGTGGCGGCGGCGCGGTCGCGCCGCAGCCGCAGCAGGCGGCGGTCGAAGATCCGCATCGGGTCGGTCCGGGGCATGGGGCGCATGTGGGGAGGCGGACCTTCCGCCGCAGCGGGGGGCAACGCCACCCCGCTTCAGCCCGGCAGGCCGCCGCGCAGCGCTGCCGCGATGCCGGTGGCGAAGGCGCGGGCATCCCCCGGCGGGGGATTGTGGCGCGGCATGGTGACCCAGAGGCGCAGCAGGGCGCCGCGCACCATGCCAGCGCAGACCAGCCCCTCCACCGCCTCGCGCCCGTAACGCCCCTCGGTCTCGGCGCAGCGCAGCGCCGGCGCGCCGGCGACGGGCAGGAGGAAGGGCTGCCCCTCGCGCACGCTGCGCGCGGGGCCGGGCCGCGTCGCGACCTCCAGCATCTGCGCGAAGGCGGCACCGACGAGCGGCGACTCCGGGCTTTCGCCGGCCGCCCCGTCCGACACGGCGGTCAGCTCGACCACCGCGCCGGCGCCGGGCGGGCCCGGCGTGGCGTAGGCGACCTCCGTGCCCTGCCCGGCACCGGCCGGCAGGGTCTGGCCGCGGCGAAAGCCGGCGACCTCCGCCGGAAGCTGTGCCGCGAGCGCCGCCGGGGGCTCCGGGGCCGCCACCCGGGGCGGAGCCTCGCCGACCGTCGCGCAGCCGGCCAGCAGCGCCGGCCCGAGCGCGCACCACATCCCGCGCCACCCGCGCATCCTCACCGTCCCGTCGGAAGAGCCGCCATCGGGTTTGGGGTTAGGGCCGTTCACGCCTCGCGGGCAAGGGCCCTTTCGGCCGCGATCTGCGGCGGTGCCTCCTGGGGCATGGCGGGGGGTGGCGCCTCGGCCCGCTCCGGCGCCGCCGCCCGGGCCTCCGGCGCCTCGTGGCGCGGCGCCGTCAGGCCGAGCAGGGCGCGCACGGTGAAGGTGGCGACCGCGGCCAGCACGATCACCTGCCCGATCGTCGCCAGCGCCCAGAGCCAGGGCGGGAAGATGGAGGGCTGGACCAGATAGCCGAGCGGCAGCATCAGGTAGGCGTAGGCGCCGGGCACCTCCTGCGCGACCTGGTCGGTGCCGGCCCAGATCATCTCCACCGCGACGTAGAGGATGACCAGCAGGCCGATCCAGGCGATCCAGCGGTGCTTGTTCAGCAGCCGCGCGATCAGCGTCGCGGCGACGCCCATCAGCACCACGGAGATGGCGAGGCCGACCACCAGCACCCAGAGATGGTCCTTCGCCGCGCCGGCCACGGCGAGCACGTTGTCGAGGCTCATGGAGACGTCGGCGACCAGGATCTGGGTGACCGCCTGCGCCATGGTCTTGCGCGGCGCCCCGCCGACCGGCACCCCCTCCCCGTGCGCCTCCGCCACCAGGTCGGGGTCGCCATGGCCGCCCTCGCGCAGCTCGCGAAACATCTTCCAGCACACCCACAGCAGCAGGATGCCGCCTGCGAGGGTGAGGCCCACGATTGCCAGGAGCTGGGTGGTGATGGCGGCGAAGCCGATGCGCATCACCGCCGCCGCGGCGATCCCCCAGAAGATCGCCTTGCGCCGCTGGTCCGGCGGCAGGCCGGCCGCTGCCATGCCCACGACGATGGCGTTGTCGCCGGCGAGGACGATGTCGATGAACAGGACCTGCGCGAGCGGGATGAGCCAGTCCATGGAAGCGCGTTTCCTCCAGCGGGGCGCGGCGGCCACTTAGATGTTAGACCCCCCTCGGGCAATCCTGGCGAGTCCCGTCGCGCGCAGCCTTGCCAGGCCGCCTTACCAAAGCGAAACCCTCGACTCTCGGGGGCGGCGGGCGAGGGTGCCCGGATGCCGCCCGGCTGGCATGAGGTCCGCATGGTTCCCCGCTACACCCGCCCGCAGATGGCCGCGATCTGGTCGCCCGAGGAGCGCTACCGGATCTGGTTCGAGATCGAGGCCCTGGCCGCCGAGGCGATGGCGGGAATCGGCGCCATTCCCGCCGAGGCGGCGCGGACCATCCGCGAGCGCGGCGCGCCGCGCGTCGCTGCCATCTCGGCCGAGGACATTGCGCGCATCGACGAGATCGAGCGGGTGACGCGCCACGACGTCATCGCCTTCCTCACCTGGCTCGGCGAGGGGATCGGGCCGGAGGCGCGGTTCCTGCACCTCGGCCTCACCTCCTCCGACGTTCTCGACACCTGCCTCGCGGTGCAGATGACGCGCGCGGCCGACCTGCTGCTCGCGGATCTGGACGCGCTGCTCGCGGTGCTGCGGGCACGGGCGATGGAGCACAAATACACCCCGACCATCGGCCGCAGCCACGGCATCCATGCCGAGCCCACCACCTTCGGGCTGAAGCTCGCCGGACATTACGCCGAATTCATGCGCGGCCGCGAGCGGGTCGCCGCGGCGCGGCGGGAGGTCGCGACCTGCGCCATCAGCGGCCCGGTCGGCACCTTCGCCTCAGTGGATCCCCGCGTCGAGGCCTTCGTCGCGGAACGACTCGGCCTCGTCCCCGAGCCGGTCTCGACCCAGGTGATCCCGCGCGACCGCCACGCCGCCTTCTTCTGCGCCCTTGCCGTGGTGGCGAGCGGCATCGAGCGGCTGGCGACCGAGGTGCGGCACCTGCAGCGCTCGGAGGTGCGCGAGGCGGAGGAGTTCTTCCACGCCGGGCAGAAGGGCTCCTCGGCCATGCCGCACAAGCGCAACCCGGTGCTGAGCGAGAACCTGACCGGCCTCGCCCGCCTGGTGCGCGGCTATGCCGTGCCGGCGCTCGAGAATGTGGCGCTGTGGCACGAGCGCGACATCAGCCACTCCTCGGTGGAGCGGGTGATCGCCCCCGACGCCACCATCGCGCTCGACTTCGCCCTCGCCCGGCTGAGCGGAATGATGGAGCGGCTGACCGTCTATCCCCGGCGGATGCGGGCCAATCTGGAGGCGCTCGGCGGCGTGGTGCACAGCCAGAAGGTGCTGCTCGCCCTTGCCCAGGCCGGGCTGTCGCGGGAGGAGGCCTATGCCGCGGTCCAGGAGGCGGCGATGGCCACCTGGGAGGCGCTGGACAGCCCCGGCGGGCGCGGCTTCCGCGACCACCTCCTGGCCAACCCGAAGGTGGCGGCGCGGCTCGACCCCGCGGCGCTCGACGCCGCGATGGACCCGGAGCGCGACTTCCGCCACGTGGACACCATCTTCGCCCGCGTCTTCGGGACGTGATGGCCCCGCCCGGCCGCCGCCGCACCCACGCCCCCTTTTCGCCCCAGGCCACGCCCATATAGGGGCGGGAACAAGGCTCGCCGGCACCCTGGCCCGGCGAGGAGGAGGTCGGATCATGCGTGCATCTGGCACCGGCCTGCTGGGCACCGCCCTGTTGGCGGGCGCCGTCGGGCTCGCCGGGCTCGGCCTCGCGCCGGCAACCGCCGAGGCGCATGGCTATTGGGAGCATCGCGGGCGGCCGCACTGGCACCGGCCGCCGCCCCCGCCGCGCTATTACTGGCCGCCCCCGCCGCCCGTCTATTACGTGCCGCCGCCGCGCTACTACTACCGGCCGCCTCCGCCGCCGGTCTATTACGTGCCGCCCCCTCCCCCGCCGGTCTATTACGTGCCGCCGCCGGGTATCGGGTTCAGCCTGCACATCCGCTGAGGCGTCCCGGCCCCTCCGCGGCTTGCGGACGGGCGCCGCCCGCGCCATGGCTTGCGGCGTGTGCACCGTGATCCTCCTGCGCCGGCCGGACCACCCCTGGCCGGTGCTCATCGCCGCCAACCGCGACGAACGCCTGGACCGCGCCTGGGACCCGCCCGGCCCCTGGTGGCCGGACCGGCCCGGCGTGGTCGGTGGGCGCGACCGCACCGCGGGCGGCACCTGGGCGGCGGCGAACCAGGCGGGGGTGGTGGCCGCCGTGCTCAACCGGCCGGGCAGCCTCGGCCCCGAGGCCGGCAAGCGCTCCCGCGGCGAGCTGCCGCTGCTGGCCCTCGAGGCCGAGAGCGCCGCCGCGGCGGCGCGGCGGATCGCCGGCCTGCCGGCGGATGAGTGGCGCCCCTTCAACCTGGTGCTGGCCGACCGCCGCGGCGCCTATTTCCTGCGCGGCCTCGGCGCCGGCCGGCCGGAGGCGCTGCCCCTGCCGGCCGGGATCAGCATGGTGACAGCGCACGACCCGAACGACCTGACGAGCCCCCGCACCCGCCGCCACCTCCCCCGCTTCCGCGAGGCCGCGCCGCCGGAGCCGGAGCGCGGGGACTGGGCCGGCTGGGAGGCGCTGCTCGCCGATGACGGCTACGAGGCGAGTGTGGCGGAAACGCTGCGGGTGCCGCCCGTCGGTGGGTTCGGCACCGTCTCGGCCAGCCTGATCGCGCTCGGGGCGGAGGGGGCGGTGCTCTGGCGCTTCGCCGCCGGCCCGGCCGGCGCCGCCCCCTTCCGCCCGGTGGCGCTGGCGCCGGTCCCGGCCTGAGGCGGCCGCCCCGCCCCGGGGGCCGTGGCGGGGAGGCCCGCCGCTTGCTATACGCCCCGGGACGACAGGGCGCGCGCAATCGGGGCCGCGACAGGACCGCCCGGCCGGAACGCCTCCGGCCGCGCGCGGACGCGCCCTGACCTGGCCGGAATGGACCCGCCGGCCGCAGGAGGACTGCAAGACCATGGCGCGACGCCGTCAGCTCTACGAGGGCAAGGCCAAGATCCTGTTCGAGGGTCCGGAGCCCGGCACCCTGGTGCAGTACTTCAAGGACGATGCCACCGCCTTCAACGCCCAGAAGAAGGGCACCATCACCGGCAAGGGCGTGCTGAACAACCGCATCAGCGAGTACCTGATGACCCGGCTGATGGAGATCGGCATCCCGACGCACTTCATCCGCCGGCTGAACATGCGCGAGCAGCTCATCCGCGAGGTGGAGATCATTCCGCTCGAGGTCGTGGTGCGCAACATCGCCGCCGGCAGCCTCTCGGCGCGGCTCGGCATCCAGGAGGGAACGCGGCTGCCGCGCTCCATCGTCGAGTACTACTACAAGAACGACCAGCTCGGGGATCCGCTGGTCTGCGAGGAGCACATCACCTGCTTCGGCTGGGCCTCGACCCAGGACCTCGACGACATGGTGGCGCTGGCGCTCCGCGTGAACGACTTCCTGAGCGGCCTCTTCCTCGGCGTCGGCATCACGCTGGTGGACTTCAAGCTGGAGTTCGGCCGCCTCTACGACAACGAGGAGATGCGGATCGTGCTCGCCGACGAGATCAGCCCCGACAATTGCCGCCTGTGGGACGCCAAGACCGGCGAGAAGATGGACAAGGACCGCTTCCGCCGCGACCTCGGCAAGGTCGAGGAGGGCTACCAGGAGGTGGCCCGCCGGCTCGGCATCCTGCCCGAGGCCGGGGCGCGCGACCTCAAGGGGCCGGAGCTGATGCAGTAGGAGGGAGAGGCGCGATGATGCGCGGCACGCTGGACTTCGTCATCGTCCTCTGCGTCATCGTCGGCGCCTACGCGCTGCTGGCGCTGGTCGGGGTCTTCCCGCGCGCCACCGTGCCGCTGCTGCTGGCGATCGCCGGGGCATTCGGCGCCTATCTGTATGGTCGTTACGGGAATCGGGGCAGGCTGGGATGAAGGCGCGCGTGACGGTGATGCCCAAGGCAGGCGTTCTCGACCCCGAGGGCAAGGCGATCGGCCGCGCGCTGGCCGGCCTCGGCTTCCAGGGGGTGGACGAGGTGCGGGCGGGCAAGGTGTTCGAGCTCGACCTCGCCGAGACCGATCCGGCGAAGGCCCGCGCCGTGGCCGAGGAGATGGCACGGAAGCTGCTGGCCAACACGGTGATCGAGAGCTTCCGGGTCGAGGTCGGCTGAGTGTTCAAGCTCTCCCTCTTCGTCATGATCGGGCTGACGGTGGCCTTCGCCCTCGGCCTGCGCTGGCGGGAGGAACGGATGGCGGCGCTGCGGCCGGCGCAGCGCCTCCGCGCGGGGTGGCTGGCGCAGCGCCGGCACGCGCTGAACCGCTGGGTGACGGCGGCGGCACTGGCGGCGGTCGCCACGATGCTGTTCTTCGGCGGCATCAACTGGCTGCGGATCTGGATGGGATGAGGCGCCGCGCGGTCCGGCCGCGCGGCCGGCGGAAAGGGGGCGTGGCATGAAGGCCGCCATCATCGTCTTCCCCGGCACCAACCGGGAGCGCGACATGGCGCTCGCGCTGCACCGCGCCACCGGGCGCCGGCCGCTGATGCTGTGGCACGCGGAGGCGGCGCTGCCGCGGGGGCTCGACCTCGCGGTGCTGGCGGGCGGCTTCTCCTACGGCGACTACCTGCGGTGCGGGGCGATGGCCGCGCATTCGCCCATCATGCGCGCGGTGCGGGAATTCGCCGCGCGCGGCGGCCATGTGCTCGGCGTCTGCAACGGCTTCCAGATCCTGTGCGAGGCGGGGATGCTGCCGGGCGCGCTGCTGCGCAACGCCTCGCTGCGCTTCCTCTCGATGGACTGCCACATGCGGGTGGAGCGCAGCGACACCGCCTTCACCCGCCGCTTCCCGCCCGGCGCCGTGTTCCGCGCCACCATGGCGCATGGCGACGGCAACTACTTCGCCGATACGGCGACGCTCGACCGGCTGGAGGGCGAGGGGCTGGTCGCACTGCGCTACGTCACCCCCGCCGGAGAGGCGACGCCGGAGGCGAACCGCAACGGCGCGGCGCGCAACATCGCCGGCATCTATTCGGAGAACCTGCGCGTGATGGGGTTGATGCCGCACCCGGAGAACCAGGTGGACCCCGAGATAGACGGCACGGACGGGCTGCCCCTGTTCCAGAGCCTCGCCGACAGCCTCGTCGCCGCCTGACCATGACCGACGCCCCCTCCCCCCTCCCCTCCGACCGCGCCGCGCAGCTCGCCGCCGAGTTCGGCCTGAAGCCTGACGAGTACGAGCGCGTGCTGGCGATCCTCGGCCGCGCACCTTCCCTGACCGAACTCGGCATCTTCTCGGTCATGTGGTCCGAGCACTGCTCCTACAAGTCGAGCCGCGTCTGGCTGCGCGAGCTGCCGACGAAGGCGCCCTGGGTGATCCAGGGCCCGGGCGAGAACGCCGGCGTGATCGCCATCGGCGAGGGGCTGGCCGCCGTCTTCAAGATGGAGAGCCACAACCACCCCTCCTTCATCGAGCCCTACCAGGGCGCGGCGACCGGGGTGGGCGGCATCCTCCGCGACGTCTTCACCATGGGCGCGCGCCCGGTCGCCAACCTGAACGCGCTGCGCTTCGGCGATCCCAAGCTGCCGCTGACCCGGCGCATCCTGGACGGCGTGGTGCGCGGCATCGGCGGCTACGGCAATTGCGTCGGCGTGCCGACCGTGGGGGGCGAGGTGAATTTCCACCCCGCCTACAACGGCAACCCGCTGGTCAACGCCATGACGGTCGGCATCGCCCGCGCCGACCGCATCTTCTACGCGCGCGCGACCGGCGTCGGGAACCCGGTGGTCTATGTCGGCTCCAAGACCGGGCGCGACGGCATCCACGGCGCCACCATGGCCTCGGCCGAGTTCAGCGCCGACAGCGAGGAGAAGCGGCCCACCGTCCAGATCGGCGACCCGTTCAGCGAGAAGCTGCTGATCGAGGCCTGCATGGAGCTGATGGAAACCGACGCCATCGTCGCCATCCAGGACATGGGCGCGGCCGGCCTGACCAGCTCCTCGGTCGAGATGGCCGGCAAGGGCGGCATGGGCATCGAGCTCGACCTCGACGCGGTGCCGCAACGCGAGAGCGGCATGACCGCCTACGAGATGATGCTCTCCGAGAGCCAGGAGCGGATGCTGATGATCCTGAAGCCCGGCCGCGAGGCCGAGGCGGAGCGGATCTTCCGCAAGTGGGAGCTGGACTTCGCGGTCATCGGCCGCCTGACCGATTCGGGGCGCATCGTCATCCGCCACCAGGGCCGGGTGGAGGCCGACATCCCCCTCGCGCCGCTGGAATCCGAGGCGCCGCTCTACCGCCGCCCCACCGCCGAGACGCCGAAGCCGCCCGTGCTCGACGCCGCTTCGGTTCCCGACCCGGTGGGGATCCCGGCAGCGCTCGAGCGACTGGTCGCCTGCCCCGACCTCTGCTCCCGCCGCTGGATCTGGGACCAGTACGACAGCATGGTGGGCGGGCAGACGGCGAAGCGGCCGGGCGCGGCGGACGCCGCCGTGGTGCGCATCGAGGACCACGCCCGCGCGCTTGCGCTCACCACCGACTGCACACCGCGCTACTGCGCCGCCGACCCCGAGGAGGGCGGAAAGCAGGCGGTGGCCGAGGCCTGGCGCAACATCACCGCCGTCGGCGCCACGCCGCTCGCGATCACCGACAACATGAATTTCGGCAACCCCGAGAAGCCGGAGATCATGGGCCAGTTCGCCGCCGCGGTGCGCGGCATGGCGGCGGCCTGCGCTGCGCTCGACTTCCCGGTCGTCTCGGGCAACGTCTCCCTCTACAACGAGACCGAAGGTCGGGCGATCCTGCCCACCCCGGCGATCGGCGGCGTCGGCGTGCTGGAGCGGGTGACGCAGGCGGTCGGCCTCGCCCTGCCGCCCGGCTGCGAGCTGGTGCTGGTGGGGGAGACCCGGGGCTGGCTCGGCCAGTCGCTCTGGCTGCGCGAGATCGCGGGGCGGGAGGAGGGCGCGCCGCCGCCCGTGGACCTCGCCGCCGAGCGGCGCAACGGCGAGTTCGTCCGCGCCCGCATCCTGGCCGGCGCCGTGCGCGCCTGCCACGACTGCTCCGATGGCGGGCTGCTGGTGGCGGTGGCGGAGATGGCGATGGCCTCCGGCGCCGGCGCCGTGCTCGAGGCGCCTCCCGCCGGCCTGCCCCCGCACGCCTTCTGGTTCGGCGAGGATCAGGGGCGCTACGTGCTGGCGGTGGCCGAGGCCGCGCCCCTGCTCGCGGCCGCGCGCGCCGCCGGCGTCCCCGCCGCCCGCCTCGGCCGCAGCACGGCGGAGGGGGCCTTGGTTCTCCCGGACGGGCGGTCCATATCCGTTGCGAGCCTGCGGGCGGCGCACGAGGCCACCCTGCCGGCGCTGATGGAGGGAGGATGAGCGGATGGCGATGCAGCCGGCGGAGATCGAGGCGCTGATCAAGGCGGCCCTGCCGGACGCCCAGGTGACGATCGAGGACCTGGCCGGCGACGGCGACCACTACGCCGCCACCGTCGTCTCCGAGGCCTTCCGCGGCAAGAGCCGCGTGCAGCAGCACCAGATGGTCTATGCCGCGCTGCGCGGCCGCATGGGGGGGGAGCTGCACGCCCTCGCCCTGCAGACCTCGGCCCCTGATTGAGGAGTGACGCCCTGATGACCAACCCCGTCTTCGAGCGCATCGAGAACGAGATCAAGGAGAACCCGGTGGTGCTCTACATGAAGGGCACGCCGGTCTTCCCGCAATGCGGCTTCTCCGCGCGCGTGGTGCAGATCCTCAGCCATGTCGGCGTGCCCTTCAAGGGCGTGAACGTGCTCGAGGACATGGAGCTGCGTGAGGGCATCAAGCAGTTCACCAACTGGCCGACCATCCCGCAGCTCTACGTGAAGGGAGAGTTCGTCGGCGGCTGCGACATCGTCATGGAGATGTACCAGTCGGGCGAGCTGCAGGCGCTGCTGAAGGAGAAGGGCATCCCGACCTCGGCCGAGGCCTGATCGGCCGGCGAAGGCGGCCGCCGGCGCCTTGCCGGCACCCCTGCGCGGAGCTTTGAAGCCGGCCGCGCCGCTGGGCATGGGATCCTTCCCCCATGCCGCGCCCGACGCCGCTTCCCGCCGTCTCCGTCCTGATCCGCGCCCCGGGAGAGGATCGCCGCCTCGGCATGGCGCTCGACAGCCTGCGTGCCCAGTCCTTCCCGGATTGGGAGGCGCTGGTGATGGGCGGTGGCGAGGCGGCGGTGGCGGCGCGGCGTGATCCTCGCTTCGCCCTGCTGCCTGCCGGACCGGAGACGCGCAAGGCGGCGCTCGCGGTGGCGCGGGGAGAGGCGCTCCTGTTCCTCGAGGCCGAGGACTGGCTCGCCCCGGACGCGCTGGAGCGCCTCGTCCTGGCGCTGGAGGCGGCGCCGGCGGCGGTGGGCGCGGCCGGTCCCTTCGCTTTCGTGGCCGAAGATGCCACGCCCGAAGCAGCGCTTTGGACCCATGGTGGCTCTCCCCCCGAGGGGGACTGCCTGGAGCGCCTCTGCATCGGCAACCGCTTCGCCAATGGCGGCCATGTCCTGCTGCGGCGGGAGGCGGTGCGGCTGGCCGGGCCTCCGCTCGCGCATCTCCGCTTCGGTGCCGATTGGGAATACTGGGTGCGCCTGGCCCTCCTCGGCCCCTACGCGGCGGCGCCCGGCCCCGACCCCGTGCTGTTCGTCCGCCGCCGTCCCGGCCGCGCCTGCGAGCGGCTGGCGCGGGACCCCTCGGCCCTCGCGCCCGCCATCGCCGCCATCTTCGGCAACCCCCTGCTGGTGGAGCGCCTCGGCCCCGAGCGGTGCGCGGCGCTGCGGCGGCGTGCGGAGGCGGAGGCGGCCTGGATCCTCGGGCGGGAGCTGATCCGTCAGGGGGCGCGCGGGGCCGGGCTGCGGCGCCTGCGCGCCTCCGTCGCCGCGGCGCCGAGCCCGAAGCGGGCGCTGCTGCTCGCCGCGGCGCATCTCCTTCCCCTGCTGCCCACCGGGCTGCGCAGCCCCTTCGAGGCGCGGGCCGGGTAGCGCCCGCTCCAAAGCGGCGGACCGCCGGGGCGGTGAGGCAACCGCGCGGCAAGGGGCGGCAGCGTGATCCACCCTCAGCCCGCGGCGGCGCCTCGGGCGCGGCGCCGCCCGAGGAAGGCGGCCAGAACCACCGCCGCCAGCCCAAGGGCCGCGGCGAGCGCCGTTGCGGGATCGGGGAGGCGGAGCCAGAGATTGGCGACGAGGATGGCCAGCAGCGCCCAGGCGAGGCCGGCGGCATACCAGGGCGCGCCGTGCAGGCGCAGCAGCACCGCGGCACCGAAGCCCGCGGCGAGCAGCACCACCAGCGCCGCGGCGCCGCTCTCCGACAGGCCGAACCAGCCGAACCCCGCCCAGCGCGCGGTGATGGAGAGGTTGGCGAAGGTGGCGGCGGAGATCCAGCCGGCGAGCAGGCCGGCCAGGGGCCGCACCAGCCACCGCTCCGCCCCGCTCGCGGGCGGGGCGCGGACCACGCGGCCGAGGGCGGTCAGCGTCGCCGCCACCAGCCCTCCCATGATCAGCACCAGGTGCCAGCCATTGCCGAGAAGCTGGGCGGCGAGCATCCAGGCGATGTTCAGCGCGAAGGCCAGCGCCAGCGGGCCGCGCAGCGCCGCAAGCAGCCGGCTGTCCCGCTGCGCCGGCAGCGCCTGCCAGATCCCGTAGAGGATGGCGAGCAGGAACAGCAGGCTCCAGATGCCGAAGGCATAGCCGGCGGGCACCGCCGGGGTCCGGCTCTGCTCCGTCATCGCGGCGATGGTGGTGCCGACCCCGAAGACCGGCGCCAGGGCGCCCGCCAGGGGCTGCAGCGGCGGCAGGACCAGGTTGAGCAGGCGGAGCGGGCCCATGCGACGCATGTGGCGCGGCGCTGCCGCCCCGCAACCGCCGGAGCCGGCGCGCGGCCCGTTCCGAGGGCGGGTCCGCCATGGCCAGGGCGGAGCGCGGATGGCTGGAACCGGCCGGGAGCGCGACTCCGCCCTGAACACAATGGGCTGGAGCCGTCTTCCGCGACCGCAGCCGCGTGGAAACGGCTCCAGGCGCGGCAGCGGCCGCGCCGCTTCCCCCTCGACCGGCCCGAGGATTGCCCCACAATCGGCCGGCCGGGGAGGATTCGGGATCATGCGGGGCGGCGAAGGGTGAGCACGACACGGCGCGCCTCGCTCCTCGCGCCCTTCGGGCAGCGCAGCTTCCGCTTCCAGTGGCCGGCCGACCTCGCCACCTCCTGGGCCTTCGAGATGGAGACCCTGATCCTCGGCTGGTTCATCCTGGTCGAGACCGGCTCCGTCGTCTGGCTGACCGTCTTCGCCTCGCTGCAATTCCTCGGCACGCTGATCGCCCCGATGTTCGGGGTGATGGGCGACCGCATCGGCCACCGCACCGTGCTCTGCGCCATGCGGGCCTGCTACGCGGCGCTGGCGGCGACGCTGGCGGCACTGGCGCTGACCGGCCGGCTCGGCCCGGCGGAGGTCTTCGTCATCGCGGCGCTGACCGGGCTGGTCCGCCCCTCCGATATCGGCATGCGCAACGCCGTCATCGCCACCACCATGCCGCCCGGCGTGCTGATGGGGGCGATGGGCCTCGGCCGCACCACCGCCGATTCGGCGCGGGTGATGGGAGCGCTGGCCGGGGTGGCGGTGGCGGCGGCGCTCGGCATGGGGCTCGCCTATCTGGTGATCACCGGCCTCTACCTGCTCGCCTTCCTGCTCACCCTCGGCATCGGCCGGCCGCGCCGGGAGGGGCCGGCGCCCCCGCCCGCCGCCTCGCCCTGGCGGGACCTTGGGGACGGCTTCGCCCATGTCTGGACCACGCCGGCCCTGCTGGCGGCGATCAGCCTCGCCTTCCTGGTCAACCTCACCGCCTTTCCGCTCTCGGGGGGGCTGCTGCCCTATGTGGCGCGGGAGGTGTACGGCACCGACCGCACCGGCCTCGGCTACCTGGCGGCCAGTTTCGCCGGCGGCGCGCTGCTCGGCTCGCTGCTGCTCAGCGCCTGGGCGGGGCGGGTGCGGCCGGGGCGGACCATGCTGATCGCCTGCACCCTCTGGTACGTGCTGCTGATCGGCTTCTCGCGCGCCGAGACCGCGGCCGGCGGCATGGCGATGCTCGCCCTCGCCGGCTTCGCGCAGAGCCTGAGCCAGGTGCCGATGGCGGTGCTGCTGCTGCGCGTGGCGAAGGAGAATTTCCGCGGCCGGGTCATGGGGGTGCGGATGCTCGCCGTCTATGGCCTGCCGGTCGGGCTGCTGCTGGCCGGCCCGCTGATCGAGCGCCTCGGCTTCCGCGACACGGCGACGCTCTACGCCGCCTGCGGCCTCGCCTGCGCGCTGGCGATCGCGCTGCGCTGGCGGGCGGCGCTGTGGCCGCGGGAGGCGCCGGCCAACGCGCTGCGGAGCTGAGGGCGCGAAGCAGGTTGCGGCCGGGGCGATTCCGCGCCACCTCCTTCTCATGCCGATCGCGCATCTGCCGGAGCGGGCCGTGCTGGAGGTGGCGGGGGAGGACCGCGTCGCCTTCCTGCAGGGCCTCGTCTCCAACGACGTCGCCCAGGCCGCGCCGGGGCGCGCCGTCTGGGCCGCCTTCCTCACCCCCCAGGGCAAGTGGCTGGCCGACTTCTTCATCTTCGCCGAGAGCGAGCGGCTGCTGCTGGACTGCGAGCGCGGCCACGCCGCGATGCTGCTGCAGCGGCTCTCGCGCTTCCGCCTGCGGGCGCGCGTGGCCCTCCGCGAGGCCCCGGAGGGCTTCGCGGTCCATGTCGGCTGGGGCGGGGCGCCGCTGCCCGAGGGCATTCCCGCCGCGCCTGACCCCAGGCTGCCCGAGGCGGGCTGGCGCGCCCTCGCCCCGGCGCCGCTGCCCGAGGCCGATGCCGGCGCCGAGGCGTGGGACCTGCACCGCCTGCGCCTCGGCCTGCCCGACGGGTCCCGCGACCTGGAGGCGGAGCAGACCGTGCTGCTGGAGGCCGGCTTCGACGAGCTGCAGGGCATCTCCTGGACCAAGGGCTGCTACATGGGCCAGGAGCTGACGGCGCGGACCAGGTATCGCGGCCTGCTCAAGCGCCGCCTGGTGCCGGTGGCGGTGGCGGGCCCCCTGCCCGCGCGCGGCACGCCGGTGGCCTCGGAGGGGGCGGAGGTGGGGCAGATGCGCTCCGGCCGCGACGGGCGCGGCCTTGCCCTCCTGCGGCTGGAGGCGCTGGACGGCCGCCCGCTGCGCTGCGGGGACGCTGCCCTGACGGCGGAAATCCCCTCCTGGATGGTGCTGCCCTCGCGCAGCGCCGCCTGAGATGGCGGCGTCCGATCATGGCCCGGGGGTGCGTGTGCCGCCGCCGCTCCTGGTCGGCGGGCTGGTGCTCGCCGCCTGGGGGCTGCGGCGCCTGCTGCCGCTGCCGGTCGCCGAGCCGCTGCCCGCGCTGGGGCTGGCGGTGATCCTGGTCGCGCTCGGGCTGATCCTGTGGGCGCTCGCGGTGATGCTGCGCGCCGGCACCGACCCGCGGCCGGACCGGCCGGATGCGGCGCTGGTGGAGGAGGGGCCGTTCCGCTTCAGCCGCAACCCGATCTATCTCGGCTTCCTGCTCGCCGCCGCCGGCTTCGCGCTGCGCTGGGGGGACCTCTGGGGGTGGGTAGCCGTCTTCGCGAGTCTGCTCCTGCTCGACCGGCTGGTGATCGCGCGCGAGGAGGCCTATCTCGCCGCCCGTTTCGGCCCGGCCTACGAGGCCTACCGCAGGCGGGTGCGGCGCTGGATGTAGCCCGCCTTCCCCTCCTTCCGGGAACCCTCTGGACATCCTCCATGTTGCATTGCAACATGTCCCGTTTGCACAGGATCTGCCCTAGATGACGATGGTAACCCCGCCTCCGGGGCGGGAATTGCTGGCCCGCGGCGCCGAGACCATGTCGCGCGTGCTCGGCCAGGCGCGCGCGATGGCGGACATGGCCGGGCGCCATGCCGCGGCGCTGCTGCCGGCGCTGCAGCCCCCCGCCCCGCCGCCGCCGCCCCGTCCCGCCGCCCTGGCCCAGGACGCGGCGGAATACCTGCTCGACGCCGGCCAGCGCCTGACCCTGTTCTGGGACGCCATGCGCCGGGCGGGCAACGCCTTCATCGAGCACGAGCGCGCCGGCTGCCCCCCCGTCCTGGTCTTCGAGTGGGAGATGGTGACGGACGGGCGCACCCTCCGCCGCCCGGTGAACTACGCCCTGGTGCGCATCGTCCCGCCCCAGGGCTACCCGCCGACCGACCCGAAGCTCCGCCCCTTCGTCATCATCGACCCGCGCGCGGGCCATGGCGCCGGCATCGGCGGCTTCAAGTCCGACAGCCAGGTCGGCGTGGCGCTGCGCCGCGGCCATCCGGTCTATTTCGTGGTGTTCTTCCGCGATCCGGAGCCGAAGCAGACCGTCCTCGACATCACCGCGGCCGAGACGGTCTTCCTCCGCGTCGTGCACGAGCGGCACCCGCAGGCGCCGAAGCCGGTGGTGATCGGCAACTGCCAGGGCGGCTGGGCGGTGATGATGCTCGCCGCCGCGCAGCCGGAACTCGCCGGCGCGCTGGTGCTGAACGGCGCCCCGCTCTCCTACTGGGCGGGCGAGCGCGGGCGGAACCCGATGCGCTACCTCGGCGGCCTCGCCGGCGGCTCCTGGCCGGCGGCGCTGCTCGCCGACCTCGGCAACGGCAAGTTCGACGGCGCCAACCTGGTGCTGAACTTCGAGGCGCTGTCGCCCGGCAACACCTGGTTCCGCAAGTACTTCAACGTCTACGCCAGCGCCGACACCGAGATCGAGCGGTTCCTGGAATTCGACCGCTGGTGGGGCGGCTACTTCCTGATGAACCGGGACGAGATCCTGTGGATCGTCGAGAACCTGTTCATCGGCAACCGCTTCGCCTCCGGCGAGATCGCCGCCGGCAACGGCGCCACCTTCAACATGCGCGCCATCCGCTGCCCGGTGATCGTCTTCGCCTCGGCCGGGGACAACATCACCCCGCCCGGCCAGGCGCTGCGCTGGATCGCCGACGTCTACCGGGACGAGCAGGAGATCAAGGCGCTCGGCCAGACCATCGTCTACCTGGTGCACGAGGAGATCGGGCATCTCGGCATCTTCGTCTCCGGGGCGGTGGCGAAGAAGGAGCACAGCGAGATCGCCTCGATCGTCGAGCTGATCGACTCCGTCGCGCCCGGCCTCTACGAGCTGCTGATCGAGCCGGAGGCGGACGGCGGCTGGCACGTCGAGCTGAAGGAGCGGAGGATCGCCGATGTCCGCGCCCGCAGCGGCGAGGCGACCAACGAGGCCTTCCCGGCGGTGGCCAAGATCTCCGGCGTGAACCAGGGCGTCTACGACGTGCTGGCGGCGCCCGTGCTGCGCCAGTGGGTGACCGAGCGTGGCGCCGAGCTGCGCCGGCAGATGCACCCGCTGCGCCTGCGCCGCAGCCTGATCAGCGACTACAACCCGCTGATGGCGCCGGTGGCGGTGATGGCCGACCTCGTCCGCCGCCACCGCATGCCGGCCGCCCCGGCCAACCCCTTCCTCGCCTGGGAGCGCGCCTGGGCCGACGGGGTGGAGCGCATGATCGACCTGTGGCGGGACGCGCGCGACGCCTGGACCGAAACCGCCTTCCACGCGGTCTATGGCTGGCTCGCCGCAGCCGGCGCCGCCGGGGCGGAGGCGCCGGAGGGGCCGGCGGCGAGCGACCTCGCCTCGGCGCCCGAGGTGCGCGCCGCGCTGGCCCGCATCGGCGAGGGCGGCTACGCCGAGGCGGTGGTGCGGATGATGATCCTGCTGGCGCAGGCGCGCGGCGGCGTGCGCCGCTCCCGCCTCGCCCGCTCCAACGCGCTGCTGCAGAAGGAGAAGCCCTTCGCCGACATGACGCCGGAGGCGCGCGGGGCGATGATCCGTCAGCAGACCGTGATCTGCACCATGGCCCAGGCGGAGGCCCTCGCCACCCTGCCCGACCTGCTGCCGGACCCGGCCGAGCGCCGGCGCGCCATGGAGGCCGTCGAGGGCGTGGCGGGGCCGGAGGAGGAGCTGGGCGAGGCGGCGCGGGCCATGCTGCAGCAGATCCGCGCCGTCCTCGGCCAGGACGCGGCGCCGCCGCGCAACGCGGCACCCTTCGCCACGATGCCCTTCCACGCCGCCGCGGTGCCGCACGGCGTGGCGGATTGACGCGACGGCCCGGGCGCCGGGCGCCCGGGCCACGCTCAGCGCCCCTTGAAGGCCGGCCTGCGCTTCTCGTTGAAGGCGCGGATGCCCTCCTGCCGGTCCTCGGTGGGGATGAGCTGGTAATAGGCCTCGATCTCGAACAGCATGCCGGAGGCGCGGTCCATCTGCAGCCCCTGGGTGATCGCCTTCTTTGCCTGGCGGACCGAGAGCGGCGCGTTGGCGGCGATGGCCCGCGCCGTCTCCAGCACCGCCGGCAGCACCTCTCCCGGCGGGCAGAGGCGGTTCACCAGCCCCCATTCCAGCGCCTGCTGCGCGGAGAAGGGGCGGCCGGTCAGGATCACCTCCTTGGCGCGGCGCTCGCCGATGGCACGCGGCAGGTTCTGCGTGCCGCCGGCGCCGGGCATGATGCCGAGCGTCACCTCGGTGAGCGCGAAGCGCGCCGCCTCGCTGGCATAGGCGAAGTCGCAGCACAGCGCGAGCTCCAGCCCGCCGGCGAAGGCGGCGCCGTTGACGGCGCCGAGCAGCGGCGGCGGGCAGGCGAGGACGGCGCGCGCCATGCGCTCGAACAGATAGTGCTGACGGGCGAATTGCTCGTCCGTCATGCCGTCGCGCTCCTTCAGGTCGGCGCCGGCGCAGAAGGCGCGCTCCCCCGCCCCGGTCAGCACCACGCAGCGATAGGCGCCGGGCTCCGCCTCCAGCGCCTGGAAGACGTGCAGCAGCTCCGCGCCCATCTCCGTGGTGAAGGCGTTGGCGCGCTCCGGCCGGTTCAGCGTGACGAGGAGCACATGCTCCGCGGGCTCGGCGAGGCGGAGGGTGGAGAGCGGCCGGTCCAGGGCGGCGAGCTGCATGGTCGTGGTCCTTCCGACGAAGAGGCGGGCGCATTCTCCGCCCCCCTGGCGGCGCGGCAAGGCGGGGCGCCGCCTTCTGCCGGAACGTTCCCGTTGCCGGCGCGGCGTCCTGCCGGGGTTGGCCGGGGCGGCCGCCTCCCCTACCCTCTTCCGGAGTCAAGAGGCGAGAGAGGAAACGGACATGGCAGTCGAGGCCGATCTGGTCATCCGCGGCGGCACGGTGGCGGACGGGACCGGCCGCCCGCTCTTCGAGGCCGATGTCGCCATCGCGGATGGCCGCATCGCCGCGGTCGGCGCGGTGCCGGGGCGCGGGCGGGAGGAGATCGACGCCAGGGGGAAGCTGGTCACGCCTGGCTTCGTGGACATCCACACCCATTACGACGGCCAGGCGGTGTGGGATTCCCGCCTGGCGCCCTCCTCCCTGCACGGCGTGACCACGGTGGTGATGGGCAATTGCGGCGTCGGCTTCGCCCCGGTCCGCCCCGGCGAGGAGGACCGGCTGATCGAGCTGATGGAGGGGGTGGAGGACATCCCCGGCCCGGTTCTGCACGAGGGGCTGCGCTTCTCCTGGCGGAGCTTCCCGGAATACATGGAGGTGCTGGCGACCAGGCCGCACGACGTGGACATCTGCGCCCTGGTCCCCCATGCCGCGGTGCGCGTGCACGTGATGGGCGAGCGTGCGCTGCGGCTCGAGAACGCGAACGAGGCCGACATCGCGCAGATGCGCGACATCGTCGCGGAGGCGGTGCGCGCCGGCGCCTTCGGCTTCTCCACGAGCCGCACCATCAGCCACAAGACGCTGAAGGGCGATCCCACCCCCACCCTCCGCGCGCAGGAGGACGAGCTGACCGGCATCGCGCTCGGCCTGCGCGAGGCGGGGGCCGGCTTCCTGGAGCTGGTATCGGACTGGAACGAGCCCGACCCGGCGACGGAGTTCGCCATGGTCCGCCGCATCGCCGAGCGCTCGGGGCGGCCGATCGTCTTCTCCCTGACCGCGCGCCACGACCGCACCGAGGCGTGGAAGGAGCTGCTGGCGCTCTCCAACCGGGCGGCGGCGGAGGGGCTGCCGATCCGCCCCGTCTTCCCACCGCGGCCGATCGGCATCCTGCTCGGCCTGCTCGGCAGCCAGAACCCGTTCAGCGGCACCGACACCTACAAGGCGATCGCCCACCTGCCGCTCGAGCAGCGGGTGGCGGCGATGCGCGATGCGGCGGTGCGCGCCCGCATCCTCTCCGAGGACCGCGTGAGGGGCAGCACCTTCCCCCTCATCACCCGCCTTTCCTTCGAGCGCATGTTCCCCTTCGGCGACCCGCCCGACTACACGCCGCCGAAGGAGACGAGCGTCGCCGCCATGGCGGCGCGCGAGGGGCGCAGCCCGGAGGAGGTGGCCTACGACATGCTTCTAGCCGACGAGGGCCGCAGCTTCCTCTTCGCGCCGCTGACCAACTATGCCGACTACACCCTCGGCGCGAGCGCGGAGCTTCTGCGCCACCCCAACGCCATCGTCGGCCTCTCCGACGGCGGGGCGCATGTCGGCTTCATCTCCGACGGCAGCTTCCCGACCTTCCTGCTGGCCTATTGGGGCCGCGACCGCGGGGAGGGCACCTTCCCGGTGGAGGAGCTGGTGCGCCGCCTGACCTCCGACACCGCCCGCGCGGCGGGGCTCGCGGACCGCGGCGTGCTGGCGCCGGGCATGAAGGCGGATCTCAACGTGATCGACTTCGACCGCCTGTCGCTGCATCGCCCTGAGATGCTGTGGGACCTGCCGGCCGGCGGGCGGCGGCTGATGCAGCGGGCGCGGGGCTATGTCGCCACCGTGCAGTCCGGCCAGGTCACCTACCGCGATGGGGAACCGACCGGGGCCCTGCCCGGCCGCCTGGTGCGCTGCGCGGGATAGGGCGCACTGCCCGAACGGGCGATGCCCTGGAGCCGCTTCCACCCGGCTGTGCCGGCGGAAACGGCTCCAGCCCATCCTTCGCGGAGCGGACCCGCGCTACCGGCCCAGCGTCAGCCCGCCATCCACCACGATGGTCTGGCCGGTCACCATGGCGGCGCCGGCCAGCAGGAACAGGATCACCTCCGCCAGATCCTCCGGCCGGCAGCGGCGCCTGAGCAGCGCCTTGTCGATGGAACTCGCGCGTTGCTCCTCGGTCCACCGGATCATCCAGGAACTGTCCACCGCGCCCGGGGCGACGGCGTTCACCCGCACCTCCGGCGCCAGCGCGCGGGCCAGGTTCTTGGTCAGGCTGATCACCCCCGCCTTGGTCGCGCCATAGGCCATGGAGGATCCCGGGCTGTCGAGGCCGGCGATGCTCGCCACGCTCACCACCGCGCCGCCCGCGGCCTTCAGCGCCGGCGCCGCCGCCTTGGTGCAGCGGAAGACGCCGAGCAGGTTCACGTCGATCACGGCTCTCCACAGCTCGTCGGTGATGCGGCCGAGCTCCGCCGGCGGGATCGTGGTGCTGGTGCCCGGCGTGCCCGCGTTGTTCACCAGGAAGTCGAGCCTGCCGAGATCCGCAATGGCCTTCTCCACCATCGCCTCGCACTCGCCCGCCACCCCGACATTCCCGGCCACGCCGATCGCGTCGAGGCCGCGCGCGCGCAGCGCCGCCACCTGCTCCGGGCCGCGCGCATCCTCGGGCAGGTGGTTGACTGCGACGCGGCAGCCGTTCTCGGCCAGCATCGTCGCGGTGGCGAGGCCGATGCCGGAGGCGGCGCCGGTCACCAGCGCGGCGCGTCCCTTGAGGTCGCAGCGGATCACAGCCTGCGCTCCAGCCCTGCCATGGTGCCGATCCCGCGCAGCGCCCGCTTCAGCGCGATCAGGCGCCGGTCGCGCTCCTCGAACAGCGCCGCCGGATCCTTGCCGGACCAGTCGTAGTAGCCGGCGCCGGCCAGCACGCCGGTGCGGCCCTCGGCGAGCAGCCGGTCCAGCGTCTCGCTGCGGCCGCGCACCGGCGGCGGGGAGTAGCTGCGGTTCGCCAGCACCGCCTGCATCAGCGGCAGGCCGGTGAAGTCGGCCTTGGCGAAGACCGCGAGGATCGGCCAGCGCAGCGCCAGGCCGTGGATGATCGCCGCGTCTATCTCCTCGGCGCTCGCCACCCCCTCGTCCAGCAGGTGCTGCACCTCGAGCCCGATCGCGGCCTGGATGCGGTTGGCGACGTAGCCAGGGACGAATTTGCGCAGCCGGACCGGCTTCTTGCCCATCGCGACCAGCATCGCCTCCACGCCGTCCACCGCCGCCGGGTCGCAGTCCGGCCCCGGCACCAGGTCCACGAGATCCACGAGGTAGGGCGGCGTGTACCAGTGCGCGATCATCGCCTTCCGCTGGCGGCGCGCCGGGATCAGCGGGAAGACGTCGAGATGGCTGGTGTTGCTGGCGATCACCGCCTCCGCCGGGGCGAGCGCGTCGAGCCGCTCGAACAGCGCGCGCTTCGCCTCCGGCGTCTCGATGATCGCCTCCACGATCAGCTCGGCGCCGTCCACCGTCTCCTCCAGGCTCTCATGGCGCGTCACCGCCTGGGCGAGATGGGCGGAGGTCCACTCCGCCGGCGCCTCCCCGCCGGCGGCGAGGGTGGCGAGGGCCTTCTCCATCAGCCCCTGCGCCCGGGCCAGCGTTTCCGGGTTGCTGTCGGTCAGGCGGACACGGTGGCCGCCGAGGGCGAAGACCAGCGCCAGCGCGTGACCCATCGTGCCGGCGCCGATGACGGCGACTCTCGCCATGGGATGCATCCTCCTCTGCCTCAGGGCGTCCAGGGTTCCGGCGCTCGGCTCTCGATGTCGGTGACGACGTCCACCACCACCGTCTCCTCCGCCGCCAGCGCCTCGGCAAGCGCGCCGGCGATCTGCTGCGCCCGCTCGACGCGGATGCCGCGAACGCCGAAGCTGCGCGCCACCTCGATGAAGTCGGTGGGGCCGAAGCGCAGCAGCGCCTCCGCCGCGCCCGGCCGGTTGCCGGCCTGGCGGCGCAGGTTGGGCCAGCCCTGGCCGAAGCCCGAGTTGTTGTTCACCAGCAGCACCACAGCGATGCCGCGCCGCCGCGCCGTCTCCAGCTCCGCCAGGTGGTAGTAGAGCGCGCCGTCGCCCGACCAGCAGAGCACCTTCCGCGCCGGCGCGGCGCATTTCGCGCCGAGCGCCGCCGGGAAGGCCCAGCCGAGCGAGCCGGCAGCGCGCAGATAGGTCTGCCCCGGCTGCATCTCGACCAGCGTGCCAGTCCAGATGCCGGAATAGCCGGTGTCGGCCACCAGGATACCGTCCGCCGGCAGCGCCCGCGTGATCTCGGCGCAGAGCCGCGCCGGATCGATCGGCAGGGCGTTGCTCGCCAGCCGCGGCGCGACCGAGGCGCGCCATGCCTCCACCTGCTGCTGCGCCCAGGCGGCGAAGCCGCCATCCCGCCCGGGTTGGCCGAGCGCGGTGAGCAGCGTCGCCAGCGTCACCCTGGGGTCGCCGAGCAGCGCCACCTCGGCCGGGTAGCTGCGGTGGAACTCCAGCGGGTCGGCGTCTATCTGCACCACCCGCGCCCCCGGCGCCGGGACGCGCCAGGCATGGGTCACCTGGTCGCCGGTGTCGCAGCCGACGAACAGCACCATCTCCGCCGCGTGCACCACGCGGTTGGCCGGCGGGGCGGAGTAGGTGCCGACCACGCCGACATGCAGCGGGTGGCGCGTCGGGACGATGCCGCGGGCGCCGAGCGAGGTGGCGATCGGCGCGTGCAGCGCCTCGGCCAGCGCCAGCAGTTCCGCCCCGCAGCCGGAGAGCGCAGCGCCGTCTCCGGCGACGATCGCCAGCTTCCCGGTCGAGAGCAGCGCCTCCGCCGCCGCCTCCACCGCCGCCGGGTCGGCGGCCGGACGGTGCGCCGGGGCGCGCCAGGCGCCGAGCGCGGCGAGCGGCGCCTCGGTGGCGCCGGCCTCCACCAGCTCGCCCATCAGCCCGTTGAGGTCGAGATGCACCGGCCGCGGCGGCGCCCCCACGGCGGCCGCCCAGGCCTGGCGGAACTGCCGGGGCAGGTCCTCGGCGCCGTCGAGGCTGGCGGCGAATTTCGTGACGGGCGCGAAGAGCGGCGCGTGCGCCACCTCCTGGTAGGCGTTGCGGTGCTGCATCGCGGTGGGCTTGCGCCCGGTCAGCGCCAGCACCGGGCTGCGTGCGAGGAAGGCGTCCTGCAGCCCCGCCGCGAGGTTCGCCGCGCCGACCGACTGCGCCGCCACCACGCCGGGCCGCCCGGCGATGCGCGCGTAGCCGTCCGCCATGTAGGCGGCCGCCTTCTCGGTGTGCGCCAGCACCGGCTGCACGCCGAGGCGCTCGCATTCCAGCAGGGTGCGCCGCAGCACCGCATCCACGAAGAAAAGATGCGTCTGCCCGGAGGCATGCAGGCTGCGCGCCAGCCATTCCGCGCCGTTCATGGACATCCCCCTTCCGTCCGGGGCAGCCTGTTGCGGCGCGGCGCCTCGGTCAAGGCGCAGGCGGCGCGGAAGAGGAAGGACGCCATGGCCGATCTGCTCATCCTGCCGGGACGCGGCGAGGGGCCGCGCTACGCGGACATCGAGAACCCCTCGGAGGTGGTGACCTGGATCGAGGCGCCACAGGGCCCCGCCCCGGCGGGCGCCATCCCTTACCGCTTCCTCGCCTCGCTCGGTGACGTCTCCCGCCCCTCCCCCTTCCTCTACACGGTCGAGCTCGACGTGGCGGAGGAGGATCTGCCGGCGGTGTTCGAGTGGTACGAGAAGGAGCACCTGCCGATGCTCACCGCCTGCCCCGGCTGCCTCGGCGGCACGCGCTACCAGCGGCTGGACGGGGGCAGGCCCAACCTCCTCGCCGCCTATCGCTTCAGCCGCCCCGACGCCAACCGCACGCCGGAATGGGAGGCGGCGCGCAGCACCGAATGGACGCTGCGCATGCGCGCCCTGTTCCGCGACTCCCGCCGCCACCTGCGGCGCCTCCTGGCGCAGGGCTGAGCCGCGGCGATGTTGCCGTGGCGCCGGCGGCTTCGCTAGCCTCGCCTGCGGATCCGCAGACCCATGCGGACCGCTGGGAGAGGAGACGTTCATGTGGACCCTGGCGCGGCGGGCGCTGCTGCTCGCCGGTGTTCTGCTCGCCGCCACGACGGCGCCGGCGGCGGCGCAGGTGCAGCTCATCATCCCCTGGCCGGCCGGGGGCGGAACGGACATCATCGGCCGGCTGATCCAGCCGGTCTTCGCCGAGCAGCTCGGCAACCCGGTGATCATCCGCAATGTCGGCGGCGCCACCGGCACGATCGGCACCTCGGAGGTGGTGCGCGCGCGGCCGGACGGTTCGACGCTGCTGCTCACCTCCATGGCGGCGGTGGCGATCCAGCCGAGCTTCCTCGCCCGGCCGCCCTACCGCGCCGACCAGCTTGCGCCGATCTGCATGGTGGCGCAGGCGCCGGCGGTGCTGATGACGCCGAAGGCCACGGGCATCCGCACCATCGCGGACATTGTCGAGCGGGCGCGCGCCGCGGGAGGGCAGATGCCCTACGCCTCGGGCGGCGTCGGCGGGCTCGGCCACCTGGCAATGACGGGGCTGACGCGCGCGCTCGGCATCCAGATGACCCACATCCCCTACCGCGGCTCGGGCGATGCGATGCTCGCCATGCTGGCCGGCACCGTGCCGCTGCTGACGGCGGAGGCGAACCTCGTGCACCAGTACGGGCTGCACGCCGTCGCCGTGTTCGGCGAGGAGCGGCTGCCGGAATACCCCGACACGCCGACGGCGCGGGAACAGGGGGTGGATCTGGTCTTCCCGCTCTGGACCGGGATGTGGGCGCCGGCCGGTACGCCGGAAGCGGTGCTGGACCGCATCGACGCCGCCTGCGCGCGCACGCTGCGTACCCCCTCCGTCGTCGAGGGCATGACGCGCGCCGCGCACCCGATCCGCTACCTGAACCGGCACGAATTCGGCGAGTTCGTGCGGCAGGAGGTGGTGAAGTACGCGGAGCTGATCGAAAAGACGGGCCTGCGCCAGGCGGAGTGACGCCTCAGGAGGCGGGTCGGCGGCGCAGCAGGTAGCGCTGCCGGCCCTCCATCACCAGCACGCCGCGCTGGTTGCGGATGGCGCTGGCGAGGCCGAGGATGCCGGTGCTGCGCTGCGGCGTCAGCTCGTCCACCGTCAGCACGGGGTAGAGGGTGTCGCCGAGCAGCACCGGGTGCAGGAAGCGGCTCGACTGCTCGATGAAGCCCTTGAGCGACTCCTCCACCATGTGGGGGAAGAGGCCGGCTCCGGCGCAGCTCTGGATCACCACTTGGAAGCCGTGCGCCAGCATCTCCGGCAGGCCGCGGGCGCGGCAGAATTCGCGGTCGTAGTGGATTGGGTGGTTGTCGCCGGAAGCGGCCTGGAAGGCGGCGAACAGGCCGCTCGTCATGGTGCGGCTCGGCAGCACGAAGCGCTCGCCGAGGGCGAAATCCTCGAACCAGCGCTGCCGCTCCACGAGCCGGTGGGCGCGGGGATCGAAGCCTTCCGCCATGGCGCCGCCGCGCCGCTCAGGCGTTGCCGGAGAGGTAGTCGAGCGCCGCCTGGACGCCGCCCGGCCGGTGCGGCACGCCGGCCGCGCGCAGCCCCATCTCCACCCCGCCCAGCGTACCGACGAGCTGCAGGTCTCCGAAATCGCCGAGATGGCCGATGCGGAACACCCGGTCGTTGAGCTGGCCGAGCCCGTTGCCGAGGCTCATGTTGAACCGCTCCAGGATGGTGGCGCGCAGCGCGTTGGCACTGTGCCCCTCCGGCACCCGCACCGCGGTGAGGCTGGAGGAGTAGTGCCGCGGATCCTCGCACTGGATCTCGAGCCCCCAGGCGCGCACCGCGCGGCGCGTCGCCTCGGCGTGGCGGTCGTGGCGGGCGAAGACGTTCTCCAGCCCCTCCTCCAGCAGCATGTCCACCGCCGCGTCCAGGCCGTAGAGCAGGTTGGTCGCCGGGGTGTAGGGGAAGTAGCCGGTGGCGTTGGCCGCGAGCATCGGCTTCCAGTCCCAGAAGCTGCGCGGCAGCCGCGCCGTCTCGCTCGCCTTCAGTGCCTTCTCCGAGATGGCGTTGAAGGACAGGCCGGGCGGCAGCATCAGCCCCTTCTGGCTGCCCGCCACCGTCACGTCCACGCCCCACTCGTCGTGCCGGTAGTCGATCGAGGCGAGGGAGGAGATGGTGTCCACCAGCAGCAGCGCCGGGTGGCCGGCGGCGTCCATCGCCCGCCGCACCTCGTCGATGCGCGAGGTGGCACCGGTCGAGGTCTCGTTGTGCACGACGCAGACCGCCCTGATCTCGTGCGCCTTGTCCTCGCGCAGCCGCGCCTCGATCGCGGCGACGTCGGCGCCCCGCCGCCAGTCGGTGTGGATGAAGTCGGGGCGCAGCCCGAGCCGCTCCGCCATCTCCCGCCACAGCGTGGCGAACCAGCCGGTCTCGCACATCAGCACGCGGTCGCCGGGGGAGAGGGTGTTGGTCAGCGCCGCCTCCCAGGCGCCGGTGCCGGAGGCGGGGTAGATCACCACATGCGACCTGGTCTTGAAGACCGCCCGCACCTTCTCGAGCAGCGCCTTGCCGAAGCGGCCGAAATCCGGCCCGCGATGGTCCATCGTCGGGTTGTCGATGGCACGCAGCACTCGGTCCGGCACGTTGGTCGGGCCCGGGATCTGCAGGAAATGCCGGCCGGCGACGGGCTTCGACTGGTAGTAGGCCATGGGGTCTCCCCTCCGCAGTGCTGGTGTTATGGGGCGCCTCATTGTCCGGCACCAATGAAAACGCCTTGTCTTATTGATGAGGATTATAGATCGGACGTCCGGCCCCGGCCCCGCTATAGGCAGGGACTGCCCGGCGACCGGCCGGGCCGCAAGGGATCCTGGCATGAACGCCTTCACCATTCCACGCGAGCGCATCGGCGACAGCCGCCTCGCCGCGCGGCTGCGGCGGGAGACGCAGGGCGAGGTGCTCTTCGCCCCCGGCGACCGCGGCCGCTACGCCACCGACGCCTCCATCTACCAGATCGAGCCGGTGGGCGTGCTGGTGCCGCGCACCGTCGCCGACGTGGAGGCGGCGCTGGCGATCTGCCGTGAGGAGGGCATTCCGGTGCTGCCGCGCGGCGGCGGCACCAGCCAGTGCGGGCAGACGGTGAACCGCGCCCTGGTGCTGGATTGCAGCAAGCATCTGCGCGGCGTGCTCGCGGTGGACCCGGAGGGGCAGCGCGCGACGGTCGAGCCCGGCATCACCCTCGGCGCGCTGAACGAGGCGCTGAAGCCGCACGGGCTGTTCTTCCCGGTGGACCCCTCCACCTGGGCGCGCTGCACCATCGGCGGCATGGCGGGCAACAACTCCTGCGGCGCCAAATCCATCCGCTACGGGCTCATGGCGGACAATGTGCACGCCATAGACGCGCTGCTCGCCGATGGCAGCCGCTTCCGCTTCGGCGAGCTGCCCGACAATCTCGGCGCCGATGTCCCGCCCGGAATCGCCGAGCTGGTCCAGCGCCTGCGCGCCCTCGGCGCGCGGGAGGCGGAGGAGATCGCGGCGCGCTTTCCCGCCGTGCTGCGCCGCGTCGGCGGCTACAACATCGACGCGCTGACCCCGGCGGCGCGCGCCGCCGGGCGCGGCAACCTGGCGCGGCTCCTAGTGGGCAGCGAGGGGACGCTCGCCTTCTCCGCCGCGCTCGATCTCAGGCTCTGGCCGGTGAAGCCGCGCAAGGTGCTCGGCATCTGCCAGTTCCCGACCTTCCGCAAGGCGATGGAGGCGGCGCAGCACCTCGTCACCCTCGATCCGGAGGCGGTGGAGCTGGTGGACCGCACCATGATCGAGCTCGGCCGCTCCATCCCGATCTACCGCGCGACGATCGAGAGGATGCTCATCGGCGAGCCGGACAGCCTGCTGATCGTCGAATTCCACGGCCATGAGGAGGCGCCGCTGCTCGCCGCCCTCGGCCGGCTGGAGGAGATGATGGGCGATCTCGGCCATCCCGGCGCCGTGGTGCGCGCGACCGACGCCACCTTCCAGGCGGCGATCGCCGAGGTGCGCGAGGCCGGACTCAACATCATGATGAGCATGAAGGGGGACGGGAAGCCGGTCTCCTTCATCGAGGACTGCGCCGTCGCCCTCCCCGACCTCGCCGACTTCACCGAGCGGCTGAACGCGGTGTTCGAGCGGTACGGCACGAAGGGAACCTGGTACGCCCACGCCTCGGTCGGCTGCCTGCATGTCCGCCCGGTGCTGAACATGAAAGATCCGGGCGAGGTGCGCCGCATGCGCACCATCGCCGAGGAGTGCTTCGCCCTGGTGCGCGAGTACAAGGGCAGCCACTCCGGCGAGCACGGGGATGGCATCGTGCGCTCCGAATTCCACGAGGCGATGTTCGGCCTGCGCCTGGTCGCCGCCTTCGAGGCGGTGAAGGACGCCTTCGATCCGCGCGGCCTGCTCAACCCCGGCCGCATCGTGCGCGCGCCGCGCATGGACGACCGCAGCCTGTTCCGCTACCCGCCCGGCTACGCCGCCGACCCGTCGGTGGCCCCGGCGCTCGACTGGTCGGCCTGGCCGGGCCCGCAAGGCGGGCTGCTCGGCGCGGTCGAGATGTGCAACAACAACGGCACCTGCCGGAAATTCGACGCCGGCGTGATGTGCCCCTCCTACCGCGTCACGCGCGATGAGAAGCACGTCACGCGCGGGCGGGCCAACACGCTGCGCCTCGCGCTGACCGGCCAGCTCGGCCCCGGCGCCCTGGCCTCGGACGAGGTGCAGGAGGCGCTCGCCCTCTGCGTCTCCTGCAAGGGCTGCCGGCGCGAGTGCCCGACCGGGGTCGACATGGCGCGGATGAAGATCGAGGCCCTGGCGGCGCGGGCGCGCCGGCGCGGCATCGGTGCCCGCGCGCGGCTGATCGCCACCCTGCCGCGCTGGGCGCCGCTGGCGAGCCGCCTCTCCATCCTCGCCAACGCGCGCGGCCGCATCCCCGGCCTCGCCGCGCTCGGCGAGCGCGCGCTCGGCCTCGCCGCCGACCGCCCCCTGCCCCGCTTCCGCCGCGACGCCTTCCGCGACGAAGAGCTGCCGGCGCCGCAAGGGCGGGAGGGCGAGGTGATCCTCTTTCCCGACCTGTTCAACCGCTACTTCGAGCCGGAGAACCTCCGCGCCGCCGCCCGCGTGCTTTCCGCCGCCGGCTACCGGCCGGCGGTGGCGCGGCCGCCGCGCGGGCGCCGACCCCTCGACGAGGGGCGCACCCTGCTCGCCGCCGGGCTGGTGGAGGAGGCGCGGGCGGAGGCGCGGCGGACGCTCGAGGCGCTGTCCCGATTCGCCGCGCCGGTGATCGGCATCGAGCCTTCCTCGCTGCTGACGTTGCGCGACGAGCTTCCCTCGCTGCTGCCGGGCGAGGCGGCGGTGAACCTCGCCGCGCGGGCGCTGCTGCTCTCGGAATTCCTGGCGCGGGAGAAGCCCCGCCTCTCCCTGAAGCCGCTGCCGGAGCCGGCAGCGCACATCCATGGGCACTGCCACCAGAAGAGCTTCGGCGCCTTCCCCGCGGCGGTGGCGACGCTCGCCATGATCCCGGGCCTGAAGGTGACCCCCATCACCTCCTCCTGCTGCGGCATGGCCGGCAGCTTCGGCTACGAGGCGGAGCACCAGGCGGTGTCGCGGGCGATGGCGGAGCTCTCCCTGCTGCCCGCGGTGCGCGCCGCCCCACCCGGGCACCTGATCGTCGCCGACGGCACCTCCTGCCGCCACCAGATCCGGGACCTCTCGGGGCGGGAGGCGCTGCACAGCGTGCGGGTGCTGGAGCGCGCCCTGGCGTGATCCGGCCGGCGCGCCGCCTTGGTCCGGCAGCACCCTCTCGGCTATGCTCGCAGACGTGAACCTGCTGACGCCCGCCCATGCCCGCCTGCCCGTCGAGGTCGTGTTCGACCTCGTCTGCCCCTGGTGCTTCCTCGGGATCCGGCGGCTGTGGCGGGCGCTGCGCGCCCGGCCCGAGGTGCGGGTGGAGCTGATCTGGCGGCCCTTCCTGCTCAACCCCGACCTCTCGCCCCAGGGCGTGCCGCGGCACGAGTATCTGGCGCGGAAATTCGGCGGCGAGGAGCGGGCGCGGCGCCTGCACGGCACCCTTTCCGAACTCGGCCGCGCCGAAGGGATCGCCTTCCGCTTCGAGCGGATCCGCCGCATCCCCCACACCCTGGACGCGCACCGCCTGGTGCGCTGGGCCGACCGCCAGGGCTCCGCCGATGCGATGGTGGAGGCGCTGTTCGAGGCCTACTTCACCGATGGGGTGGACATCGGCGATCCGGCGGCGCTGGCCGGCATCGCCGCCCGCCTCGGGCTCGACGGCACCGCGGCGCGGCGATTCCTCGCCGGCGTGACGGATGTGGAGGCGGTGCACGCCGACAACCTGCGCGCGCACCGCCTCGGCATCAACGGCGTGCCCTGCTTCGTCGTTGCCGGCCGCCACGCCATCGCCGGCGCGCAGGAGCCGGAGGTGCTGGAGCGGCTGTTCGACGTGGCGCTGGTGGAGGGCTGAGCCACAGCCACCCGGCTCGGTGAAGGCGGCCGCTGGTATCAGGCCGCCTTCGCCTGCCCCGCCACCTTGGCGAGCGCGACCAACAGGTCCTTCGCCGCCTTCACGCGCTGCGGCAGCTCCATCTCCCGCGGCAGCGCCAGCTTGTGGTCGGGGCGCAGCTTCACCAGCCCCTTCTGCGCCTGCACCCAGGCCACCAGCCCGCCTGGATTGGCGAAGCGGTTGCGGTGGAAGGTGAGCACGATGCCCTTCGGCCCGGCATCCAGCTTCTCCACCCCTGCCTCGCGGCACAGGCGCTTGATCGCCATCACCTGCAGCAGGTTCTCCACCTCCGGCGGCAACGGCCCGAAGCGGTCGGCGAGTTCCGCCGCCATCGCCTCGATCTCCGCCTCGGTCGCCAGCGCGCCGATGCGGCGGTAGAGGCCGAGGCGCACGGGCAGGTCCTTCACATAGGCCTCCGGGATCAGCACCGGCAGGCCGAGATTGATGCCCGGCACGAAGTCGCGCGGCGCCTCGGCGTCCCGGCGCCGCCCCTGCCCCGCCTTCAGGTCCGCCACCGCCTCCTCCAGCATCTGCTGGTAGAGCTCGATGCCGACCTCGCGGATATGCCCCGACTGCTCGTCGCCGAGCAGGTTGCCGGCGCCGCGGATGTCGAGGTCGTGGCTCGCCAGGGTGAAGCCGGCGCCGAGGTTGTCGAGCGTCTGCATCACCTCCAGCCGCTTCTGCGCGGCGGCCGAGAGGCGGTGCGACTGCGGCCAGGTCAGGTAGGCATAGCCGCGCTGCTTGCCGCGCCCGACCCGACCGCGGAGCTGGTAGAGCTGCGCCAGGCCGAACATGTCGGCGCGGTGCACGATCAGCGTGTTCACCGCCGGCATGTCGAGCCCGCTCTCGACGATGTTGGTGGAGAGCAGGATGTCGTGCTTCCCGTCGCCGAACTCGGTCATCACCCGCTCGAGATGCGTCGGCGGCATCTGGCCGTGCGCCTCGGCGATGCGCGCCTCCGGCACGATCTCGCGCAGCCGCGCCGCGGTCCTTTCCATGTCCTCGATGCGCGGCACCACGCAGAACACCTGGCCGCCCCGGAAGCGCTCGCGCTGGATCGCCTCGCGCAGCACCACCCCGTCCCAGGGCATGATGAAGGTGCGCACCGCGAGCCGGTCCACCGGGGGCGTGGCAATGACGCTCATCTCGCGCACGCCGGTCAGCGCGAGCTGCAGCGTGCGCGGGATCGGCGTCGCGGTCAGGGTCAGCACGTGCACGTCGGACTTGAGCTGCTTCAGCTTCTCCTTGTGCGCCACGCCGAAATGCTGCTCCTCGTCCACCACCACCAGGCCGAGGGAGGCGAACTCCACCCCCTTGCCGAGCAGCGCGTGGGTGCCGATGACGATGTTGACCGAGCCGTCGCGCAGCCCTTCCTTCACCCGCGCCGCCTCCTTGGCGTTCACCATGCGGGAGAGCTGGGCGATCCGCACCGGAAGGCCGGCGAAGCGCGCGGCGAAGGTGCGGTAGTGCTGGCGCGCCAGCAGCGTGGTCGGCACCACCACCGCCACCTGCGCGCCCGACATGGCGACGACGAAGGCGGCCCGCAGCGCCACCTCGGTCTTGCCGAAGCCGACATCGCCGCAGATCAGCCGGTCCATCGGCCGGCCGGCGGCGAGGTCCTCCAGCACGTCGGCGATGGCGCGCTGCTGGTCCTCGGTCTCGGCGAAGGGGAAGCGGGCGCAGAACTCGTCCCAGGCGCCCTCGGGCGGCATCGCCGGCAGCGCCTCCTTCAGCCGGCGCTCGGCGGCGACGCGGATGAGCGCGGCCGCCATGTCCTGGATGCGCTGCTTGGCCTTCGCCTTGCGGTTCTGCCAGGACACGCCGCCGAGCTTGTCCAGCGCCACGCCCGCCGTCTCGGAGCCGAAGCGCGACAGCACCTCGATGTTCTCGACCGGCAGGAACAGCTTGTCACCGCCGTCATAGACCAGCCGCAGGCAGTCATGCGGCGCGCCGTTGACCTCGATGGTCTCGAGGCCGTCGTAGCGGCCGATGCCGTGGTCCTGGTGCACCACCAGGTCGCCGATCTCGATGCCGGTGGCGTCGGCGATGAACTGGTCGGCGCGGCGACGGCGGCGCGGCGGACGGGCGATGCGCTCGCCGAGCAGGTCCTGCTCGCCCACCACCGCCAGGCCGAAGCCCGCACCGGTGGCCTCGGCCGGAGCGGTGAAGCCGCGCTCCAGCCCCATCACCGCGAGGCCGACCGTGTTCGGCGGCAGGCGGCGCACCGCAGGCCAGTCCTCGACCGGCGCCGCCGCCACCCGGTTCTCGCGCAGGAGGTTGCCAAGCCGCTCGCGCGAGCCCCGCGTCCAGGCGGCGAGCAGCGGCCGCATCCCCTTCGCCGCCAGCGCCGCCGCGTGCTCGGCATAGGCCGCGAAGACGTTCTGCCCGGCGGCGCGCGCCTCGGCGAACAGCCGCCCCGGCCGCCCGCCCGCCTCGATCCCTTCCGCCCCCTCCGGGCGGGCGAAGGGGGCGAAGCGGAACAGCGGGCCACGCGCGAGCATCCGATCCCAGCCGCGGCGGTCGAGGTAGAGCCGCGCGGGCGGCGCCGGGCGGTAGGGCACCTCGCCCTCGCCGGCGCGCGCCGGGGCGCGCCGCGCCTCGTAATGGTCGGCGATCATCTCGAGGCGCGCGGCGAGCACCTCCTCCGCCTGGTGGTCGAGGCTGACCGAGGCGCCCTCCAGGTAGTCGAGGAGCGTCTCCATCCGCTCGTGGAACAGGCCGGCCCAGTGCTCCATGCCCGGATGGCGCCGCCCGGCGCTGACCGAGACGTAGAGCGGATCCTCGGTCGCCGCGGCGCCGAACAGGTCGAGATAGCCGGCGCGGAAGCGCTGGATGGAGGCCTCGTCGAGGAACACCTCGCCCACCGGCCGCAGCACCAGCGCCTCCAGCCTCTCGCCGCTGCGCTGGGTCCCGGTGTCGAAGCGGCGCATCCCCTCGATCTCGTCGCCGAACAGGTCGATGCGGATCGGGTCCGGCTCGCCGGCGGGGTAGAGGTCGATGATGCCGCCGCGCACCGCGTACTCGCCGGGCTCCATCACGGTGCCGGTGCGGCCGTAGCCGTTCGCCTCCAGGAAGGCGGTCAGCCGCTCGGGCTCGAGGCGGGCGCCGCGCCGCAGCGCAAGCGTCGCACCGCGGAACACCTCCCGCGGCGGCACCTTCTGCACCAGGGCGTTGACGGTGGTGAGGACGATGCGCTGCCGCGCCCCGCGCTCCAGCAGCCGCGTCAGGGTGGCGACGCGTTCGGCGACGATCTCGGGATTGGGCGAGACGCGGTCGTAGGGCAGGCAGTCCCAGGCCGGGAAGCGCAGCACCTCGACCGCCGGGGCGAAGAAGCCGAGCGCCTCGGCCATGCGGGCCATGCGCGCATCGTCGCGGCAGACATGCAGGATGGGGGCGTCGGTCTCGGCCCGGCGGCGGGCGAGCAGCAGGGCGTCGAAGCCCTCCGGCGCGCCATGGACGGTCACGCCGGGGGCGGTGCGCTGGGGGAGGTCGGGGCTCATTCTCGTTCCGGCAGGCCGGCGCCGGGGCGCCCGCATTCCGCCGCCATCCGTTCCAGCATGGGGGAGCGGACCTCCTCGGGGATCGGGCGGCGGCCGGTGAGCCAGTCCGAGAGGTCCACGTCCGGGTGGTCGAGCACCGCCTCCAGCGCGTCAAGCTCGGCCTCGGAGAGGGCGCCGATGTGCCGCGCGACGAAGCCCCCGACCATCAGGTCGGCCTCCCTGGTGCCCCTGTGGCGGGCGCGGAACAGCAGGCGGCGGCGGCGGGGGTCGAGTTCGGTGGGCATGTCGTCGTGCGGCGTGGGCGCTGGCATATAGAGGCCCATGGGAATCCTGTCAGCCCGACGCGCCGGCCCCGGAGGGGGGCGCGCGTGATCCCGGCCGGGATGCTGCCGGCGGCGCCGGAGCGGCGGGAGGCGGGGGCGCTCCCCGCGCCCGATCCCCGCCTCGCGCCCCTGCTCGCGCCGCTCGCCGCCCTGCCCGGCGTCGGCCCCGCGATCGGGCGGCGGCTGAAGGAGGCGGTGGGCGGCGAGCGGGTGCTCGACCTGCTGTTCCACCTGCCCGAGCGCTACGCGCGCCGCCTGTCCGTCGCCCGCCCCTCCGAGGCGCCACCCGACGCGGAGGTGGTCCTGCCCGCGGAGGTGGAGGGGCTGCGCGCCGCCCTCTCCCGCCAGGGCCGCCGCTACGTCGAGGTGCGGACGCGCGCCGGCGGCGGAGAGCGGCTGGTGCTGCGCTACATCAACGGCCGGCTGGACTGGCTGCGCGCCCAGATGCCGCCGGGCACGCGGCGGCTCTTCGCCGGCAAGGTGAGGCCGGAGGCGACAGGCGGCTTCGCCATGATGAATCCGCTCTCCGCCACCGGCCCGGAGGGGCTGCCGGAGACCGAGCCGGTCTGGCCCCTGGTCCACGGCCTGCGCGGCGCTCAGGTGGCGCGGGCGATGGCGGCGGCGCTGGAGCGGCTGCCGGACCTCCCCGAATGGCACGACGCCGCGCTGCTGCGCCGCGAGGGCTGGCCCGGCTTCGCCGCCGCGCTCCGCGCCGTGCAGGCCCCGGAGACCGCACCCCCGCCGGCGGCACGGTGGCGCCTCGCCTATGACGAGGTGCTGGCCGGGCAGGTGGCGCTGGCCCTGGTGCGCCGCCGCGCCCGGCTGCGGCCGGGCCGCGCGCTGACCGGGGACGGGCGGCTGCGCGCGGCGGCGCTCGCCGCCTTCGGCCACCCCCTCACGCCGAGCCAGGCCCATGCGCTGGCCGAGATCGACGCCGACCTCGCCGCGCCGCACCGGATGCTGCGCCTGCTCCAGGGCGATGTGGGGGCGGGCAAGACGCTGGTCGCCGCCCTCGCGATGCTGCGGGCGGTGGAGGCCGGGGCGCAGGCGGCGCTGATGGCGCCGACCGAGATCCTGGCCCGGCAGCATGTGCGCACCCTGGCGCGGCTCTGCCTGCCGGCCGGGGTGCGGGTGGAGCTCCTGGCCGGCAGCGTGAAGGGCGCGCAGCGGCGGCGGGTGCTGGCGGGGCTGGCCGAGGGGGCGGTGAACATCGTCGTCGGCACCCACGCCCTGTTCCAGGAGGGGGTGCGGTTCCGCGACCTCGGCCTCGCCGTGGTGGACGAGCAGCACCGCTTCGGCGTGGCGCAGCGGCTGCTGCTGGCCGAGAAGGGCGAGGCGGCGGACATGCTGGTGATGACGGCAACGCCCATCCCCCGCACCCTGCTGCTGACGCAATGGGGCGAGATGGCGGTCTCGCGCCTCACCGGCAAGCCGGCGGGGCGGCAGGCGGTCACCACCACGCTGCACGGGCTGCGCCAGCTCGACCAGGTGGTGGCCGGCCTCGCCCGGGCGCTCGGCCGCGGCGCGCGGATCTACTGGGTCTGCCCGCATGTCGCGGAGAGCGAGGCGCTCGACATCGCCGCCGCCGAGACCCGCTTCGCCGAGCTGTCGCAGCGCTTCGGCCCGGTGGTCGGCCTCGCCCACGGGCGGATGGAGGCGGAGGCGCGGGAGGCCGCGCTCGCCGACTTCGCCGCCGGGCGCACCCGCATCCTGGTCGCCACCACGGTGATCGAGGTCGGCGTGGACGTGCCGGAGGCGACGGTGATGGTGGTGGAGCACGCCGAACGTTTCGGCCTGGCGCAGCTCCACCAGCTCCGCGGCCGGGTCGGGCGCGGCGCGGCGGCCTCCTACTGCATGCTGCTCTACGACGAGGCGCTCGGCCACGCCTCGCGCGAGCGGCTGCTGATCCTGCGCGACACCGAGGACGGCTTCGCCATCGCCGACGCCGATTTCCGCCTGCGCGGCGGCGGCGAGGCGCTGGGCACGCGCCAGTCCGGCGCGCCGGTGTTCCGCCTCGGCCTCGAGGACGGCGAGGCGCAGGAGGGGCTGCTCGCCATGGCGCATCGCGACGCGGCGCTGCTGCTCGAGAAGGACCCGGCGCTGGCCGGCGCGCGCGGCCAGGCGGTGCGGCTGCTGCTGTCGCTGTTCGGCAGGGCGGAGGCGATGGCGACGCTGCGGGCGGGATGAGGCCGGGCGCCCGGAGCCCTTGCAAACCATTCACGGGCTTGTAAATCCGCCGCCGACCGTACTGGGGGACCCGGATTGGCCGCGCTGATCGAGATCGAGCGCCTGACCAAGCGCTTCGGCAGCTTCACCGCCGTGGACGACGTGTCCTTCGCCGTGGACCGGGGCGAGGTGCTGGGCTTCCTCGGTCCGAACGGCGCCGGCAAGTCCACCACCATGCGCATGATCGCGGGCTTCATGCCGCCCACCGCCGGCACGGCGCGGATCTGCGGCGCCGACGTGGTGGACCGGCCGGTGGAGGCCAAGCGCCATCTCGGCTACCTGCCCGAGGGCGCGCCCACCTACCCCGAGATGACGGTGGCGGGCTTCCTCCGCTTCGTCGCGCGCATCCGCGGCTACCGCGGCGGCGAGGCGGCGGACCGCGTGGCGCAGGCCATGCGCCTGACCCAGCTCGAGGGCGTGCGGCTGCAGCCGATCGAGACCCTCTCCAAGGGCTTCAAGCGCCGCGTCGGCCTCGCCCAGGCGCTGCTGCACGACCCGCCGGCGCTGGTGCTGGACGAGCCGACGGACGGGCTCGACCCCAACCAGAAGCACGAGGTGCGGGCGCTGATCCGCCGCATGGCGCCGGAGAAGGCAATCATCATCTCCACCCACATCCTCGAGGAGGTGGACGCGGTCTGCACCCGAGCCGTCATCATCGCCGGCGGGCGGGTGGTGGTGGACGCGCCGCCGCGCCAGCTCGCCCGCGACGGGCGTTCGCTCGACGAGGTGTTCCGCGAACTCACCCTCGGCGCGCCGCCCGCGCCGGCGCCGGAAGCGATGGAGGCGGCCTGATGCGTCCGGCCCTGATCGTCGCGCAGCGGGAGCTCGCGAGCTACTTCGCCACCCCCGTTGCCTATGTGTTCATCGTCATCTTCCTGATCCTCTCCGGCGCGCTCACCTTCACGCTCGGCAATTTCTTCGCCCGCGGCCAGGCGGACCTGATCCCCTTCTTCTCCTTCGTGCCCTGGCTGTTCCTGTTCCTGGTGCCCGCCATCACCATGCGGCTCTGGGCGGAGGAGCGGCGCCTCGGCACGATCGAGCTGCTGCTGACCCTGCCGCTGGCGCAGTGGCAGGCGGTGCTCGGCAAGTTCCTCGCCGCCTGGGCCTTCTGCGCCATCGCGCTGGCGCTGACCTTCCCGCTCTGGATCACCGTGAACATCCTCGGCGAACCCGACAACGGGGTGATCCTCGCGGGCTATGCCGGCTGCCTGCTGGTGGCCGGGGCCTATCTCGCGGTCGGCGCCGCGGTCTCGGCGCTGACCCGCAACCAGGTGATCGCCTTCGTGCTCGCGGTGGCGATCTGCTTCGTCTTCGCCGCCGCCGGCAGCCCGATCGTGACCGAGTTCCTCTCGGCCCGCCTGCCGGCGCTGGCCGAGGCGGCGCGCGCCCTCTCGGTGGCGGAGCGGTTCAGCGGCTTCACCCGCGGCGTCGTCGCGCTGCGCGACCTCGTCTTCTTCGCCAGCTTCATGGGCTTCTTCCTGTTCCTGAACGCGGTGGTGCTCGACCACCGGAAGGCGGACTGAGAGATGAGCGGCTCGCTCCCCCCTCCTCGCCCCGGCAGCCGGCGCCTCTGGTCCTCGGCGCTCGGCGTGCTCGCCGCGGCGGCGCTGGCGATCGGCGCGACCATGCTGGCCGAGCGCGCCGCGCCGCGCGCCCGGCTCGACCTGACCGAGCAGCGCCTCTACACCCTGTCGGAGGGCACGCGGCAGGTGCTGGAGGGTCTGCGGGACCCCATCACCCTGCGCCTGTTCTACTCCCGCCGCCTCGGCGCCACGATCCCGCTCTACGGCGCCTACGCCGACCGGGTGCGGGAGATGCTGGCGGAATACGTCGCCGTCTCGGGCGGCAGGATCCGTCTCGAGGTGTACGACCCCGAGCCGTTCAGCGAGCTCGAGGACCGCGCGCTGGCCTACGGGCTGCAGGGCGTGCCGGTGGACCAGTCGGGCGAACAGGTCTATTTCGGCCTCGTCGGCACCAACCTGGTGGACGACGAGCGCACCATCCCCTTCTTTCAGCCCGAGCGCGAGCGCTTCCTCGAATACGACCTGACGCGGCTGGTCTGGGAGCTCACCAGCCCGGAGCGCCCGGTGGTGGGGGTGATGTCCTCCCTGCCGCTGAACGGCGACCCGCGGGCGATGATGCTGCGCATGGGCGGCGGCCAGCCCTTCGCGGTGATGCAGCAGCTCCGCCAGTTCTTCACCGTGCGCGAGGTGCCGCTCGACGCGCGGGCGATCGAGCCCGAGGTGCGGGTGCTGGTGGTTGCGCACGCGCAGAACCTGCCGGAGGCGACGCAGTACGCCATCGACCAGTTCGTGATGCGCGGCGGCACGCTGTTCGTGATGGTGGACCCGCATTCGGAAAGCCAGGCGAGCCGCCCCGGCCCCGGCGGGCAGCCACCGCGCGACACCGCCTCCTCCCTCGACCGGCTGCTGCACGCCTGGGGGGTGGAGGCGCCGCGCGAGCGGGTGGTGCTCGACCTGCGCGGCGCCTGGCGGGTGCGCGCCAGCCCGCAGGACCGGGTGCAGGCGGTGGACTACGTCGCCTGGTACAACCTCCAGGGCGACAGCCTGAACCGCGACGAGGTCGCCACCGCCCGGCTCGACCAGGTGACGGTCGCCTCCGCCGGCGAGGTGCGGTTGCGCGAAGGCGCGACGGTGGAGTTCGTGCCCCTCCTCACCTCCTCGCCGCACTCCATGCTGGTCGAGGCGGAGCGGGTGCGCCACAACCCCGACCCGGCGCGTCTGCTTGCCGATTTCCGCCCCGACGGAGAGCGCCGGGTGCTGATGGCGCGGCTGCGCGCCCCCCTCGCCTCCGCCTTCCCCGACGGCCCGCCGCCCGCCCCTCCGGCGGCCGAGGGGCAGGAGCCGCCAGGGGAGCTTCCCGCCCACCGCGCCCGCACCGAGGGGCCGGCGAACATCGTGGTGGCGAACGATTCCGACCTGCTGGAGGACCGCTTCTGGGTCCGCGCCCAGGACTTCTTCGGCCAGACCATCCTCACCCCCTTCAGCGGCAACGGCGCGCTGGTGGTGAACCTGGTGGACGTGCTCTCGGGCACGGATGCGCTGATCTCGCTCCGCTCCCGTGGCGAATCCCTCCGCCCCTTCACCCTGGTCGAGGACATCCGCCGCGCCGCCGACGCCGAGTTCCGCCAGACCGAGCGCCAGCTCCAGCAGCGGCTGGAGGAGACCGAGCGCCGCCTGCGCGAGCTGCGCCAGGGCGCCGGCCAGGGCGCGGAGCGGCAGACCGTCATCACGTCCGAGCAGCGCGCCGAGATCGACGCGGCGCGGGAGGAGATCCTGCGCACCCGGAGCGAGCTGCGCGGCGTGCAGCTCGAACTCCGCCGCGAGATCGAGCGGCTGGAGACGGTGCTGCGCCTGGTGAACATCGTCCTCGTCCCGGCGCTGCTCACCCTGTTCGCCATCGGCCTCGCCGTGGTGCGGCTGCGCCGGCGGGCGGCGGCCCGCGGATGAGGCCCGGGGACGCGGGAGGCTGAGATGCGGCGTCGCACCCTGCTCGTGCTCGGCGGCGCGGCCGCCGTCACCATCACCGCGGCGATCCTGCTCGCGCCCGAGCGGGTCGAGCACGCGACGCTGGAGGGCGAGGGCGGTCTCGCCTTCCCCGGCCTCGCCGGGCAGCTCGCCGCGGCGCGGCGCATCGAGCTCCGCCGTCACGACGGGGCGGTGACGCTGGAGCGGCGCGGGGAGGCCTGGGTGCTGCCGGAGAAGGGGGGCTACCCGGCGCGGCCCGACCGGGTGCGGGAGCTGCTGGTCGGCCTGACCGAGCTCCGCCTCGCCGAACGCCGCACTGCGGACGCCACCCAGCTCGACCGGCTCGGCCTCGACGACCCCGCGAGGCAGGGCAGCAGCGCCGTGCTGGTCCGGGTGCTGGACGAGGGCGGCCGGCCGCTCGCCGAGCTGGTGGTGGGGCGCCGCCGCGTCCGCACCCAGGGGCGGGTGCCGGAAAGCGCCTATGTCCGCCGCCCGGCCGAGACCCAGGCCTGGCTCGCCGAGGGCAGGCTGCCGGTGGACGCCGACGCCCAGCTCTGGCTCGACCGCGACATCGCCAACCTGCCGGCCGACCGCGTCCGCCGGGTGGAGGTGCGCCGGGCAGACCAGCCGCCGCTCGTGCTGGCGCGCGACGGGGCGGAGGAGCGGCTGGCCCTCCTCGAGCCGGCGGAGGGGCCGCCGGCGGATGAGGTGGCGCTCGACGAGGTGGGCCGCGCCTTCGAGTTCCTCACCTTCCACGAGGTGCGGCCGGCGGCGGAGGTGCCCGGCGAGGCGCTGGGTGAGGCGCGCTTCATCCTTGCCGGAGAGCTCGCCATCACCGTGCTGCCGCACCGCGAGGGCGAGGCGCTGTGGATCCGCCTCGCCGCCGAGGGCGGGGCGGAGGCGGAGCGGCTCGACGCCCGCTGGTCCGGCTGGGCCTACCAGGTCGGTCCCTGGAAGGAGCGGGCCTTCCTGCCGCGGCTCGAGGAGCTGCGGCGCCGCGAGGCGGAGGCCGCGCCCCCCGCCGCACCCCGGTGAGCGGCCGGGAATACCCGGACCGACCCTGGGTCGGCATCGGGGTCGTCGCCTTCGACGGCGAGCGGGTGCTGCTGGTGCAGCGCGGCAAGCCGCCGCGCGCCGGGCTGTGGACCCTGCCCGGCGGCGCCCAGCATGTCGGCGAGCGGGCCGAGGCGGCGGCACGGCGCGAGCTGTTCGAGGAGACCGGCATCGAGGTCGGCCCGCTCGAACTCGCCGCGGTGGTGGACGCGATCAGCCGCGACGAGGCCGGCGCGGTGCGCTTCCACTACACCATCGTGGATTACTGCGGCCGCCGGATCGCCGGCGAGGCGCGGCCCGGCGACGATGTCGCCGCCGTCGCCTGGGCGCTGCCGGAGGAGCTGCCGATCTACGACCTGACGCCGGACGTGCTGCGGGTGATCTCGCTGGCGCGCGAGCGGCTGCGCTGATCCCCGCCGCAACCCGGCGGCGCCGGCGCGGTTTCCCCCGCGAAGACCGTCTGCCGGGATCCGCCCGAGGTGGTGCCGCTCTCCCTGCTCGCGGCGGCCGTCCTCGCCACCGTGCATCTGCTCGTGGTGCGGCTGCGCCGGCTCGACGGCGTGGCGTGATCCGCCCTCCATCGGGTCGGGCGGTTGGTTCACCGCTCCGGCGCTCCCGCCTTCGATGAGGCGCTAATCCTTCCCGGCCTTGGCCTCCGCCTCCTGCTCCGGCGCGGAGCCGCTGTTGAGCAGGATGTAGCGCTCGATGCCGATCATCCTGATCAGGTCGAACTGGCGCTCGAGGAAGTCGACATGCGCCTCCTCGCTGGCCAGGATCTTCTGCAGCAGGTCGCGGGAGACGTAGTCGCGCACGCTCTCGCAGTAGGCGATGCCCTCGCGCAGGTCGCGCATCGCCTTCTCCTCGAGCTTCAGGTCGGCCTCCAGCACTTCCTGCACGCTCTGCCCGACCAGCACCTGGTTCAGCCGCTGCACGTTGGGCAGCCCGCCCAGGAACAGGATGCGCTCGATCAGCCAGTCGGCATGGCGCATCTCGTCGATCGATTCGTCGTATTCGAGCTTGCCGAGCTTCGTCACCCCCCAGTGGCGCAGCGTGCGGGCGTGCAGGAAGTACTGGTTGATCGCGGTCAGCTCGTTGGTGAGCTGGGTGTTGAGGTGCTCGATCACCTTGGGGTCTGACTGCATCGGCGATCCCTTCCTGCCGCGGCCGTGGCGGGCGGGGGTTCCGCCCGCCCGCCAGAATCACCTTGCCCCGGTGGCGGCGATCGCCGCAACAGGCGGCACCTCACGGATCATGGTCACGATGGTGCGGGTGCAGCCGCCGCACTCCGCCTTGCAGTCGCAGGCGGCATAGACCTCCCTCGGCCGCCGGGCACCCTGGGCGATGGCCTCACCGAGCTGCGCCTCGGTCAGCGCGTTGCAGAGGCAGACGATCATTCCCCTTGGCTCCCCTGCCCGGCGCCTCAGCGCCAGCCGGCCCGCTGCATGATCTGCAGCGCCTGGGCCGCGTTGGCGGCGTAGCGGGCAGCGTTGAGCTGGTCCTCGCGGAAGCTGCCGAGTGCCTGGATGGCCGGATGCACCGGCGCGTCCTCGACCACCGGGTATTCCATGTTGCCAACCGCAAACAATTCCTGCGCCCGCGGGCTGGTCAGGTACTCGACGAAGCGGACCGCAGCCTCGCGATTCGGGGCGGTGCGCACCACGCCGGCGCCGGAGATGTTCACATGCGCGCCCCGGTCGCCCTCGCCCTGGTTCGGGAACAGCACGCCGATCCGCTCCGCCACCGCGCGGTCCTGCTCGCGCGGGGAGACGGCCATCTGCGCCAGGTAGTAGGTGTTGGAGATGGCGATCCGGCACTGGCCGGCGGGGATGGCGCGGAACTGGTCGCGGTCGCCGCCCTGGGGCGGGCGGGCCATGTTGGCGACCACGCCACGCGCCCACTCCTCGGTCTTCTCCGGCCCGTTGGCGGCGAGGATCGAACCGACCAGGCTGGTGTTGTAGGGATGCGCCGCGGCGCGGACGCAGATCATGCCGCGGAAGCGCGGATCGGCCAGGTCCTCGTAGCGGGAGAGGCCCTCGGGCAGGCCGCGCTGCCTGTCGTACATGATGACGCGCGCGCGCTTGGAGATGCCGAACCAGTGGCCCTCGGGGTCGCGCAGGCTCGCAGGCACGCGCCGCTCCAGCACCTCGGAGCGGATGGGCTGGAGCACCCCCGCCTCCTGCGCCCGCACCAGGCGGGCCGCGTCCACCGTGATCAGCACGTCGGCCGGGCTGTTGGCGCCCTCGGAGCGGATGCGGGCGATGAGCTGGTCGGCATCGCCCTCGATCAGGCGGACACGGATGCCGGTCTCGCGCGTGAAGGCCTCGTATAGCTCGCGGTCGGTGTCGTAGTGGCGGGAGGAGTAGACGTTCACCTCTCCCCCCTGCCCGCGCGCGCCGGGCGCGCCGAGGCCGAGAAGGGCGAGGGAGGCGGCGAGAAGGCCGAGGCTGCGACGGGGCGTCAGGACGGGCATGGGCTGCTCGCGGTTGGGATGCGCAGGTGATAGCGATAATGCGAACCATTCGCAAGTCCTGGCTGCACCCTCGCCGCCCGCCGGATGCCGCGGATCCCCTTCCCCCGCCTTGCGCCCGGTCAATCCGGCGGCCCCGGCCCGCGCCGTTCTCGCACGATCCGCCCCGGCGGCTCATGCGTCCGCCGCGAGCCGCAGCGGGCGGAACTAGCCCCCCTGCAGCCCGCGCAGGAACCGCACCCGCGCCGAGGCGCCGGCCATCAGCAGGCCGTGGTCCGAGCCGGAGAGCAGGAGCCGCGCGCCCATGCGGATGAAGATCGCCGCGTTGGTCTCGTCGTAGACGCCCCCCATGCCGAGCGTCTTGCCGCTGGCGCGGCAGGCGGCGGCCACCGCCTCGTAGGCGGCGTGCACCCGCGGGTGGTGGATCTGCCCCGCGATCCCCATCGCCGCGGTGAGGTCCGAGGTGCCGATCATCAGCGCGTCCACCCCCGGCACCGCGGCGATGGCGGCGGCGTTCTCGACCGCTTCCGGCGTCTCGATCATGCAGACGACCAGGATCTCCCGGTTCAGCTCCGCCTGCGCCTCCGCCGGGTCGGGCGCCGCCAGGGCGTAGGCGAAGGGCGGCCCGCCCCAGGAGCGCGTGCCGACGGGCGGGTAGCGGTAGGCGGCGGCGATGGCGCGTGCCTCCTCCGCCGTGTCCACATGCGGCACCACCACGCCCATGGCGCCATTGTCGAGCGCGCGTGCGCCCTCGAACAGCGCGTCCTTGCAGACGCGCACCACCGGCGTCACCCCCTGGCCGAGCGCGGCGATGGCGATCTGCGTCGCCTCCTGCACGCTCATCGCGCCGTGCTCCATGTCTATGAACAGCCAGTCGAAGCCGGCGGCGGCGGCGACCATGCCGACCGCGCTGCCGCGCAGGTGGTGCACGCCGAGGCCGAGGGCGAGCTCCCCCCGGGCCAGGCGCTGACGGGCAAGGTTGGCGACGATCGGCATGGCGTTCCCCCGCTTGACCGCGATCGCGCCAGCGCACCACGCGCCGCCGCCGGGGTCAACCGCGCGGCGGCGCGCCCGGATCACGCCCCGCCGGCGCGCTTCGCGACCTCGTCCAGGGCCTTGAGGCGCGCGATCAGCGCCGGCATGTCGCGGAGCGGGATCATGGTGGGCCCGTCGCTCGGCGCCCGGTCGGGATCGGGATGGGTCTCCACGAACACCGCCGCCACGCCGACCGCCACGGCGGCGCGCGCCAGGACCGGGGCGAATTCCCGCTGGCCGCCGCTACTGCCGCCCTGCCCCCCCGGCTGCTGCACCGAGTGCGTCGCGTCGAACACCACCGGATAGCCGGTGGCGGCCATGATCGGCAGGCTGCGCATGTCGGCGACCAGCGCGTTGTAGCCGAAGCTCGCGCCGCGCTCGCAGAGCAGGATGCCTTCGTTGCCGGTGCTGGCGATCTTGGCGGCGACGTTCCCCATGTCCCACGGCGCCAGGAACTGCCCCTTCTTGACGTTCACCGGCCGCCCGGTGCGCCCCGCGGCCAGCAGCAGGTCGGTCTGGCGGCAGAGGAAGGCCGGGATCTGCAGGCAGTCCACCACCTGGCCCGCGGCGGCGCACTGCTCCTCGGTGTGGACGTCGGTCAGCACCGGCAGCCCGGTGCGCTCCCGCACCTCGGCCAGGATGTCCAGCCCCTCGCGCAGCCCGACGCCGCGCGCGGCGCCGAGGCTGGTGCGGTTCGCCTTGTCGAAGCTCGACTTGTAGATCAGCGCCACGCCGGCCGCCGCCGCGATGCCGCGCAGCGCCTCGGCGGTCTCGATCGCGTGGGAGCGGCTCTCGATCTGGCAGGGGCCGCAGATGAAGGCGAGCGGCAGCGCGTTGCCGAGCGCGACGCCGCCGATCCTGACCACGCGCTGCGCCGCCATCAGACCAGCCTCGCCTGCCGCACGGCCGCGCCGATGAAGCCGCGGAACAGCGGGTGCGGATCGAAGGGCTTCGACTTCAGCTCCGGGTGGAACTGCACGCCGATGAACCAGGGGTGGTCGGGATACTCCACGATCTCGGGCAGGGTGCCGTCCGGCGACATGCCGGAGAAGCGCAGCCCCGCATCCTCCAGCCGGTCCTTGTAGTGCACGTTCACCTCGTAGCGGTGGCGGTGGCGCTCCTGGATCTCGGCGGCGCCGCCATAGACCTCGCGCACCAGGGACCCTTCGCTGAGCCGCGCCGGATAGGCGCCGAGCCGCATGGTGCCCCCAAGGTCGCCGGCGGCGTCGCGGCGCTCCACCTGGTTGCCGCGCAGCCATTCCGTCATCAGGCCCACCACCGGATGCTCGCAGGGGCCGAATTCGGTGGAGGAGGCGCCCCGCAGGCCGACCAGGTTCCGCGCCGCTTCGATCACCGCCATCTGCATCCCGAAACAGATGCCGAAGAAGGGCACCCGGCGCTCCCGCGCGAAGCGCACCGCCTCGATCTTGCCGGAGGTGCCGCGCTCCCCGAAGCCGCCGGGCACCAGGATGCCGTGCACGCCCTCGAGCCGCGCCACGGCCTCCGCCTCCCCGCTCTCGAACACCTCGGAATCCACCCAGTCGAGCATCACGCGCACGTTGTGCGCGATGCCGCCATGGGTCAGCGCCTCGGCGAGCGACTTGTAGCTGTCGAGCAGGTTGGTGTACTTGCCGACCACGGCGATCGTCACCTGGCCCTCGGGCTGCTCGATCGAGCGCAGGATGCGCTGCCAGCGGCGCATGTCCGGCTCGCCATAGGCCGAGAGGCCGAAATGCCGCAGCACCTCCTGGTCGAGCCCCTCCCTGTGGTAGTTCAGGGGCACGGCGTAGATCGAGGCGGCGTCGAGCGCCGGAATGACGCTCTCCGGCCGGACGTTGCAGAACAGCGCGATCTTGCGCCGCTCGTTCTCCGGTATCGGCCGGTCGCAGCGGCAGAGCAGGATCTGCGGCTGGATGCCGACCGAGAGCAGCTCCTTCACGCTGTGCTGCGTCGGCTTGGTCTTGAGCTCGCCCGCCGAGGGGATGAAGGGGACGAGCGTGAGGTGGATGAACAGGCTGCGCTGCGGCCCGGTCTCGTTAGCGAGCTGGCGGATGGCCTCGAGGAAGGGCAGCGACTCGATGTCGCCCACCGTGCCGCCGATCTCGACGATGACGAAGTCGTAGCCCTCCGTCTCCGCCTGGATCACCTCCTTGATCTTGTCGGTGATGTGCGGGATGACCTGCACGGTCCCGCCCAGATAGTCGCCGCGGCGCTCCGCCGCGATGACGTCGGAGTAGATCCGCCCGGTGGTCCAGTTGTCCGCCTTCGTCGCGTGGACCCCGGTGAACCGCTCGTAGTGGCCGAGGTCGAGGTCGGTCTCCGCCCCGTCGTCGGTGACGAAGACCTCCCCGTGCTGGTAGGGCGACATGGTCCCCGGATCCACGTTCAGGTAGGGGTCGAGCTTGCGCAGGCGGACCCTGTAGCCGCGCGCCTGCAGCAACGCCCCGAGGGAGGCCGCCGCGATGCCCTTGCCGAGGGAGGAGACCACGCCGCCGGTAATGAATACGAACCGCGCCATGGGCTCCCCTCATAACCCGGCGTCGGATCGGCCGCTACCCGCGCGGCCGCGGGGCACGCATGCGGCGGAGGGAGGGCACGGAGCGGAATCGCGCTCCCGGCCGTCCGCGATCTGCCGGCGCGACCGCCGCTCCGGGCCCGGCGCGCGGGGTATCAGTTGGTCGGCACCGCGGGGGCGGGCTGCGGCGCCGCCGGCGCGGTGGCCGCGGGGGGCGGCGCGTCGAGGATGGAGCGGGGCTGCACCGTGCCGCGGCCGAGCAGGGCCAGCGCCAGCGCCAGGAGGAAGAACAGCGTGCCCAGCACCGCCGTGGTGCGGGTCAGCAGGTTCGCCGTGCCGCGCCCGGTCATGAACGCGCCCATGCCCTGGGAGGAGCCGATGCCGAGCCCCCCTCCCTCGCTCCGCTGCAGCAGCACCACGGCGATCAGGGCCAGCGTGACGAAGAGGTGAAGGATGAGAAGGATGGTGGCCATGGCGAACAGCACTGTCCCGCGGTTCGGAAAGCGCGTGTCCTAGCCCTCTTCGCCCCCGGATGCCAGCCCGGCGGCCTCTCGCGAGGCCCGGAGCCCCGCCGGCTGGAGCATGGACCGTTCGCCCCGGCGCACGGAAATGCTCCAGCTCGTTGGGTGTGCGAGCCTCTTCACCCGTGCAGGTGAGGCCACCCGGACGGGATCCGCCCTAGGCCTCCACCACCACGTACTCGTCCTCCACCCGCACCGGGAAGGTCTCCGCGCGGTAGGGGCCCTCCACGAGTTCGGCCCCCCGCTCCACATGGGCGGGGTACTGCCGCACCTGCACGCGGCGGGGGTCGAACCAGGACTTCCCGGTGCGGATGTCGAACTCCCAGTAGTGCCAGGGACAGCGGATCATCTCGCCGCGCCGCTCGTAGCGGTACACCCCCGGCTCGGGGGAGGAGACGTGCCCGCTCAGCGTGCCGGCGCAGAGGCTGCCACCCTGGTGCGGGCAGCGGTCGGAGAGGGCGAAGAACTCCCCCCCGAGGTTGAACACGACGATCCGCCTGCCCTCCACCTCGACCAGCCGTCGCCCGCCCGGCGGGATCTCGGCCACCGGGGCGACCACGTGCTTCGCCATCCCCCCCTCCCCGTCGGGCTCAGAGGCGGTAGAGCGCCCGCGCGTTGCCGCCGAGAATGTCGCGCCGCCGCTCGGCGGGGATCAGGCCCGGCAGCGCCTCCCGCGGATCGTCGAAATCCCAGTGCGGATAGTCGGAGGCGAAGAGGATCCGGTCCCAGCCGATCCACCCCATGATGTCGAGCAGGTGCTTCGCCCGCTCCGGCTCCTCCATCGGCTGGGTGGAGACCCAGATGTGGCTGCGGATCTGCTCGCTCGGCGCGCGCCTCAGGTGCGGCACCTCGTCCTTCAGCATCCGCCAGTGCTTGTCGAGCCGCCAGGCGACGGAGGGCAGCCAGGCGAAGCCGCATTCGATCAGGATCACCTTGAGGGTGGGGATGCGCTCGAACACCCCCTCCACCACCAGGGAGATGACCTGGTTCTGGCAGGAGGTGGCGTGCTCGCTCACCTCCTCGATGTAGAAGCTCGGCCAGCCGCCATTGGTCATCGCCCAGCCGGAATAGCCGAAGGCGTGGAAGGCCACGGGCAGCCCGGCCTCGGCGGCGGCCTCGTAGATCGGCCAGTAGCGCGGGTTGCCGGCCGGCTCCGCGGTGCGGCTCATCATCAGGACCTGGACGAAATTGGGGTCGCCGGCCCGCTTGCGGATCTCGGCCGCCGAGGCGGGGCCATCCTCATAGGGCACCACGACGCTGCCGCGCAGGCGCGGCTCCTTCCGCAGCCACGCCTCGAGCTGCCATTCGTTCACCGCGTGGGCCATGGCGGCGGAGAAGGCGTTGTTGCGGTCCCCCTGCCCGCTCGGCTGCAGCGGGTTCAGCACGCCGACATCGACGCCGTAATTGTCGAGCAGCTGGTGGCGCAGGAAGTCGAGGTCCGAGGCCGGGGTGCCGCCGCCCGGCGGCCAGGCGTCGCGCCGCGAGGCGAGGGGCTGCGCCTTCGGGAAGGGCGGCTGGCCGGCGAAGAAGCCGTGCCGCGCCCGCACCCCGTAGGTGGTGAGGTAGTCCCACCAGCGCGCGCTGAGATAGGGCCGGAAGGCCTCGATCCCGTTCGGACGCGGATGGATGTCCACGTCGATCAGGCCGAGCGTCGCCGCCGGCGGCTTGCCCGGATGGGCCAGGGGCTGGATGACGTTCATGCCTTCTCTCCCTCGCGGAGACGCGGATAGGTGGCGAGCGGGTTGTCCCGCATCAGCTTCGGCAGCAGCGCCTCCGGCAGGCCGGGCGGCACGGCGGGGTTGGGTTCGCCCGGCTCCGCCGCGACGCCGTCGAACTGCCAGTGCGGCCAGTCGGAGGCCCAGAGCAGCATCTCCTCCGAACGCAGATGGTCCAGCAGGCGCTGCACCACATCGGCATCATCGGGCGCGTCGAGGGGCTGCACCGTCAGCCGCACCTGATCCCGCACCAGCTCGGCCGGGGGGCGGTCCACCCAGGGGATCTCGAAGCGCACCCCCTTCCACACCTTCTGCAGCCGCCACAGGAAGGCGGGCAGCCAAGTGACGCCGGATTCCAGCAGCACCACTCTCAGCGCCGGGAATTTGGTCAGCACCCCTTCCGTAATCAGGCTCGCCAGCGTGCTCTGGAAGGCCTGCTGGTTCGCCGCGTATTCCTCGAAATACCAGGAGGTCCAGCCGACCGAGGTCTGCGGGTGGCGGTAGGCGCTGCCGGCATGGATGCCGAAGGGCAGGCCGTGGCGCACGCAGGCCTCGTAGACGGGCCAGTAGTGGCGGCGGCCGAGCGGCGTCTCGCCCATCACCAGAGACAGCACCTGCACGAAGCGGCGGTCCGGCGCCAAGCGCTCGATCTCCGCCACCGCGTGCTCGACATTGTGCATCGGGATGACGATGGAGGCGCGCAGCCTCTCGTCCCGGTCCAGCCATTCCGCCCGCACCCAGTCGTTCAGCGCGCGGGTGAAGGCGTTGGCCATGTCCTCGTTGAAGACGAGCTGCACGCCGTAGAGCGGGTTCAGGATGGCGATGTCGGCGCCGAAGCGGTCGAGCGCCTGCGCCCGCAGCAGCTCCACCCGGTCGGCGCCGCGCCCGTTCGCGCCCCGCCAGTCCGGCCGGATGGTCTTGGGCGCGTGCACCGGCCAGCTCTGGGTGTCGAGGGTGGTGATGCCGCGCTCCACCACCTGGTCGGCCCAGAACTGGTCCATGTAGGGGATGAGGACGCGCATCCCCGGCACCATGGGATGGACGTCGCAGTCTATGGCGCGCAGCCCCTCGGCCATTCCCGTCTCCCCGCCCAGCCGGCCGCCCCGGCGCGGCCAGAATGCCATGCCCGGACCGCCTTGCCACCCCTCGAGGGCCGGGCTTCCCCTCCCCGCCCTGCGGGCCCTATCGTCGCCCGGACAAGGACGGGCCCGGCCACGTCCGGAACGAACAAGCGGCGGAGAACGGCCATGAAGCTGATGTGGTTCCACCTCATGCC
>NZ_SJDM01000030.1 GCF_004761865.1 Crenalkalicoccus roseus
CCCCAACACCGCCCACTGCGCGTCCGTCAGCACCAGCCCACCCTCCGCAAAGCGGGATCAACGACAGACCAACGCCAGCGTTCAGGCGCTAACAGGGCCTATTCACGGTCATGAGAAAAGGGCTCTAGGCCGCAAGTAGCGCGGTCAGCGCCACGCGCACCTCCGCCACCTCCAGCGAGGCGAGCGGCGCATGGCGCAGCACCGCCACCTGCCGTCCGCGCGGGGCGCAAAGGGCAGGGTCGCTCTCCTCCCCGAACAGCGCCAGCGTCGGGCAGCCCGCCGCCGCGATCAGGTGGGTGGGGCCGGTGTCGTTGCCGATGGCGAAGGCGGCGCGACGCGCGACGGCGGCGAGCATAGCGAAGCTGGTGCGGCCCGTCAGGTCGCGCGCGGAAGGCGCCCGCGCGCGGATGCGGGCGGCGAGCGGCGCCTCCGCCGGGCCGCCGACCACCGCCACCGGCAGCTCCAGCCCCGCCGCCAGCTCGGCGTAGCGCTCCACCGGCCAGCGCTTGCCCGGCCTGCCTGGCGAGGCCCCGGGCACCAGCAGGGCGAAGCGTTCCGGCAGGCCGAGGCCGGAGATGTCATCGTCCAGGAAGGAGAGGTCGGGCGGCGGGAAGTCGCGGATGCCGGCCTGTTCGAGCTGCTCCCGCTGGCGCTCCACCGTGTGCAGGGAATCGCGCAGCGGGTTGCGGTGGGGATGGCTGGCGCCGCGCGCGATCCCCGACCACTCCACCCCCGGCCCGACGAACAGCCGGTAGCGGGAGGAGCGGCCGGAGGTCTGCAGATCGTACACGCGCCGGAAGCCCGCGGCGCGCAGCCGGCGTGCCAGCCGCCACACGCCGCGCAGGTCGGTCCAGGCGGGGCGCCCGTCGGTCCAGACCTCGTCGAACCAGGGGGAGCGCCACGCCAGCTCTGCATAAGGCGGGGTGGTCAGCAGGGTGATCTCCGCCCCGGGGTGATGGGCGCGGATGGCGGCGAAGGGGCCGAAGGCCTGCACGAAATCGCCGAGCGAGGCGAGCTTGATCACCAGGATCCGTTCGCGCGTCATGGGGCGGGCGGAGTGTTCACAGCAATTCCCGATACACGGCGAGCGTCGCCTGCTGCATCGCGCGGGTGGTGTAGCGGGCGAGCACGCGCTCTCGCGCCCGCCGGCCCACCGCCGCGCGCTCGGCCGGCGGCAGGGCCAGCACCCAGCCGATCGCCTGCGCCAGCGCTGCCGGATCGCCGGGCGGCACGCGCCATCCGGTCACGGTCTCCTCCACCGTCTCGCGCGGGGCGCCGAGATCGGCGGCGATGACGGGCCGCTGCATCGCCTGCGCCTCGATCACCGTGCGCCCGAAGGCCTCCGGATCGGTGGAGGCGTGCACCACCACCTCGGCCAGCAGCAGCGCCGCGGGCATGTCCTCGGCATGGCCGACGAGGCGCACCCGCCCCTCCAGCCCACGCGCGGCGATCAGCGTCTCGAGCTCGGCGCGGAATCCCTCCCGCCCCCTCGCATCGCCGACCAGCAGGGCGAGAGGTCCCTCCGGCAGCCGCGCCATGGCCTCGACCAGCACCCGCCCGCCCTTCCAGCGCGTCAGCCGCCCCGGCAGCATCACCACGGGCCGCCCCTCCGGCACACCCCAGGCCGCGCGCAGCGCCGCGACGCGGGCGGGATCCACCGCTGCCGGATCGAAGCGCCCGGGGTCAACGCCGCGGGGAATGACGCGGATGCGCGCCGGATCGGTGCCGTGCCGCGACCGGATGTGGGCGGCGATGAAGTCGCTGATCGCGATCACCCGCTCCCCGCGCACCATCACCGAGTTGTACAGGCGCTTGCCCGGCAGCCCCTCATTGTAGGTGCCGTGATAGGTGGTGACGAGCCGCGCCCCGGTCCGCCGTGCCGCCAGGAGGGCGGACCAGGCCGGGGCACGGGAGCGGGCGTGCACGATCCGCACCTCCTCCCGCCGGATCAGCGCCGCGAGGGCGGCGGCGTTGCGCCAGACCGCCAGCGGGTTCTTCGACGCCAGCGGCAGCGTCACATGCCGTGCGCCGAGCCGCTCCAGCGCCGGCACCAGCGCCCCGCCCGAGGAGGCGACCAGGGCGCGGAAGCCCCCAGCGGCCAGCGCCTCGGCGATCTCCAGCGTGCCGCGCTCCACCCCACCGGCGTCGAGGGCGGGCAGCACCTGCAGCACGGCGGCGCTCACAGCGGGGCGGGGGCGGGGATCCCGGCGGCGCGGCCGCGCGCCTCCAGCACCGGCGGGATGGAGGGGTGCAGCGCGACGCCTTGCGCCAGCGCCTCCGCCCGCCGCGCCAGGGCGCGCTCGCCCGGCAGGCGCGGCGCCTCGCCGCCCGGGGCGGGCGGGTTAGCGCGCACCGCCTCGGCCATCCAGCCGGTCTCGCGCAGGAAGGCCTCGCGCCCACCGAAGCGGGCGGGGTCGAGCACCAGCACCAGCACCGAGGCGCCCCAGCCCCCCGGCGCATCCGCCCTGCCGTGCCCGGCGAGCGCGCTGGTCAGCGCCTCCACCATCAGCCCGAGGGCGGCGCCCTTGTGCCCCGCCGCCGGGCCGCCGAGCGGCATCAGCGAGCCGGGCGGGTCGGCGAAGAACACCGCCGGGTCGCCGGTCGGCCGCCCCGCCGCGTCCAGCAGCGCCGGGTGCGGAAAGGGCCGCCCCTCCGCGCGGCGCCGCGCCGTCATGGCGTTGGTGGTGACGGAGGTGGAGACGTCGAGCATCGCCGGTCCCGAAGGGGTGGGCCAGCCGGCGGCGATCGGGTTCGGCGTGAACAGCCGCCTGATCCCGCCCCAGGGCGCGACCGAGGCGGTGGCGGGATCGGAGGAGAGCAGCAGCATCACCTGTCCCCGCTCGGCGATGCGGGGCAGGTAGGCGGCGAGGCAGCCGATGTGGTGGCTGCGGCGGATCGCCACCGCGCCGAGCCCGAACCCCTCCGCCGCCGCCGAGGCGCGGTCGGCGGCGCGGCGCACCAGCCACGGCCCGGGGAGCTTGCGCCCGTCCCAGGTCTCTGCGACCGGGGTGGCGGACAGCGTCTCCGGCTCGCCGCTTCCCCGCATGTCGCCGCTGGCGAGCGCGTCGAGGTAGGGGCCGAGCTGGGCGAGGCCGTGGGTGTCGTGGCCCATCAGGTCGCCCTCGACCAGCACCTCGGCCACCACCGCAGCCTTCTCCGCCTCCATGCCGGCGGCGGCGAACAGCGCGGCGGCGAAGCCGCGCAGGGCGGCGGGGTCGTAGCGGGGCATGGTCTCGTCGGGCATGGCGGCGCGTCCGTCGGTGCGGGCGGGACCTTGCCGCGCCGCGCCGCCGCTGGCCAGAGCCGCCCGGTCGGCCGCCGGCCGGGGACCGGCGCCTGGCGGGCGCAGCCGCCCCCGCGCGCCGCCGCCGGCCGCCTCCGGAGGCCCAGGCGCCGCGCCGGCGGGCCGCGCGTCAGGGCCCGGCAGCCCCCGCCGCCTCCAGGATCTCGCGCGTCCGCGTCACGCGCTCCCCCCAATTGCGGTCGAATTCCGCGATCAGCTCCCCCAGCCCGGGCGAGGCCATGGCCGCCTCGGCATGGGCGGCATCCCGGAACTCGTAGAAGGCGTAATGCACGGTCGGATCGGTGCGGCTCCAGCACCGCCAGCCCCGCTCCGCCCCGAAGGCGGCGATCGCGTCCGGGAGGTGCTCGGTCTCGTACCACCGGTCGAAGCGTGGCCGGTCGGCCGCGTCGGCCAGCACCGCCCGCACCATCAGATACGCGCTTCCTGCCATGGCGCCTTCTCCCGCAATGCTCCTTCGTACCGTGCCCCGCCCCGGCTCATGCAGCGGCGATGCCCTGGGCGATCGCCGCCTCCTCCCGGCAGCGCTCCGGCCCCCCGAGGAGCTGGCGGTTGGCCAGGATGCGCTTGAACCAGAAGGGCAGGCCCAGCAGCTCGGTGAAGCCCATGCCCCCATGCACCTCGGTCGCGCCGCGCGCCACCTCGCGCCCGACCTCGTCGAGATGCGCCTTCGCGTGGGCGGCGAGCATGCGCGCCTCCGGCTCCTCCTCCGCCCGGTCCTGGGCGTGGGCGGCGTACCAGACGAAGGCGCGGCAGGGCTCGAGCGCCGCCGCCATCTCCGCGCAGGCGTGCTTCACCGCCTGGAAGCTTCCGATGGCGCGGCCGAATTGCCGGCGTTCCCCGGCATAGGCCACGGCCTTTCCGAGCATCGCCTGCGCCGCGCCGAGCGTTTCCGCGGCCAGGACGACCCGCCCCGCATCCAGCACGCGCCCCGCATCGCCGCCCGCCAGCACCTCCACCGGCACGGCGGCGAAGGAGAGATCGGCAAGCGGGCGCAGGCGATCCACGCTGCGGCGCGGCCGCACCGTCACTCCCGCCGCGTCCAGCGCCACGAGCGCCATCCCCTCCCGCGGCAGCGCGACCAGCGCATGGGTCGCCTCCGCCGCCTCCAGCGCGCCGGCGACCTCTCCGGAGAGGCGCCCATGCTCCAGGCGCAGCGCGCAGCGGCCGGTGGTGCCGGCGAGCGCGCCGAAGGCGGCGGCAACGCGGATCTCGCCGCCCGCGAGGCGCGGCAGCCACGCGTCCCGCTGCGCCTTCGCGCCGAGGAGGCGCAGCGCCAGCGGCGCCAGCACGGCGGTGCCGAGGAAGGGCGTCGGCGCCGCCGCGTGCCCGAGCGCCTCGGCCGCCAGAGCCGCGTCGAACACGCCGAGGCCGGTGCCGCCATGCTCCTCGGGCACCAGCAGCCCGGCAAGGCCGAGCCCGCACAGGCCCCGCCACAGCGCCGCGTCCCCGCCGGTCTCGGCGGCGGCGCGGCGCGAGTCCACCGTCACGCGGTCCGCCAGGAAGCCGCGCAGCGCCGCGTCGAACAGGCGCTGGTTCTCGTCCGGCCCGAATTCCATCTCACGCCCCTCCCTGCGGCCTCGGCTCCCGCGGCATGCCGAGGCCGCGCTCGGCGATGATGTTCTTCTGGATGTTCGAGCTGCCGCCGCCGATGATCAGGCCGAGGTCGTACATGTGATCCGCGTACCAGGTAGTGGGCTCGTCGTCCTCGGCGACGTCGTCGTGCGGTTCGTAGGGCAGGCCGGCATCGCCCAGCGCATCCACCGCCAGCGCCGTGAGCCGCCATGCGAGCACGGTTCCGGCATACTTCACCACCAGAAGCCCGAGGCCGGAATCCTGCCCGCGCGCCGCCTCGCTCAGCAGCCGCATCTGGTGGCACTTCATCGCCAGCACCTCGCCCTGCAGCCGCATCAGCCTCTCGCGCCAGTGCGGCATGCGGATCAGCGGCACGCCGTCCACCCGCGTGCGCTCCAGCAGGCCGCGCAGCCTGTGCAGGCGATGCGCCAGCTTGGCCGCGTCGCCGAGCAGCAGGCGCTCGTGCCGCAGCGTGACGTTCGCCACCTGCCAGCCCTTGCCGCGGCCGAGCACCACGGCATCCAGCGGCACCCGGACATCGGTGAGGAACACCTCGTTGAAGGTGGCGTGCCCCGTCATGGTGGGCAGCGGGCGCACCTCGATCCCCGGCGCGTCCATCGGCACCAGCAGGTAGGAGAGGCCCTCATGCCTCGGCCTGTCGGGCTCGGTGCGGCAGAGCAGGAACATCATGTCGGCGAAATGCGCCGAGCTGGTCCAGATCTTCTGCCCGTTGATGACGAACCGGCCGTCCACCACGTCCGCCCGTGTGCGCAGCGAGGCGAGATCGCTGCCCGCCTCGGGCTCCGAATAGCCCTGGCACCAGATCACCTCGCCGCGGATGGTCGGGGGAATCCAGCGCCGGCGCTGCTCCTCGCTGCCCACCTCCAGGAGGGTCGGCACCAGCATGCGGATGCCCTGGCCCTGGATGCCGGGGCTGACGCCGGCGCGGGTGAACTCCTCGGCGATGATCGCCGCCTCCAGCACGTCCGGCGCCGCGCCGTGGCCGCCATACGCGCGCGGGACGAAGCGGGCGGCGTAGCCGGCCTCGATCAGCCGCGCCTGCCAATCGAGGGCCCGGCGGTCGGGCCGCACCCGGCCGCCGCCGCCGCCCACGGGTGGCGAGAGGTGGCCGTGCCGCGCGATGAAGCACCGCACCTCGGCCTGCAGCGCGCGGTGGCGGTCGGAAAGGGTCAGGTCCATCCGCGTCTCCGTTCGGCCGTCCCGAGAGGGCGGGCGCCGCCATGGCGCGCCTCCCCCTCTCCTCCGTCAAGGCGCGGTCCGCCGCAGCGGATCGCGCCGTGGCGGGCATCAGGTTGCGACGAGCGGGCAGCTGCCCTCGTTCAGCGGGCGGAACGCCTCCTCCGCGGGCGTGGTCCGCAGCAGCTTGAAGTAGTCCCAGGGGCCGCGGGATTCCGCCGGCGTCTTCACCTCGAACAGGTGCACGTCGTGCAGCTTGCGCCCGTCCTCGCGGATGCGGCCGGGGCCGAAGACGTCGTCGTCGGTCGGCATGCGCTTCATCAGCTCCACCATCTCCCGCCCCGATTCCTTGGCGCGGGCGGCGCCGACCTGGCCCACCGCCTTCAGGTAGTGCAGCGCCGCGGAGTAGGCGCCGGCCTGGCACTGGTTGGGGTAGTTGTCCGGCGTGCGCGGCAGGATGCGCCTCGTGAAGGCGCGGGTGCGCTCGTTCAGGTCCCAGTAGAAGCTCTCGGTCAGCAGCAGCCCCTGCGCCGTCTCGAGGCCGAGCGTGTGCACGTCGTTCACGAAGCCGACGATGCCGAGCAGCTTCTGGCCGCGGCGGGTCAGGCCGAACTCGTTCGCCTGCTTGACGCAGGTGATGAAGTCGGCGCCGGCGTTGAGGAAGGCGACCACCTTCGCGCGGCTCGCCTGCGCCTGCATGATGAAGGAGGAGAAGTCGGCGGTGCCGGGGAAGGGGTGGCGCACCCCGCCGAGGATCCGCCCGCCCTCCTCCTGCACGAAGCGGGCGAGGTCGCGCTCCATCTGGTGGCCGAAGGCCATGTCGGCGGCGATGGTGAAGAAGGTGTTCCCGCCGGCGCGCACCGTCGCGACGCCGGAGGAGCGCGCCAGCATCCAGGTGTCGTAGGTCCAGTGCACGGTGTTCGGGCTGCACTGCCGTCCGGTCAGCTCCACCGTCGCCGCGCCGGTGTTGAGGTGGATCTTGTCCTTCTCCCGCACGATGCCGTTCACGGCGAGCGCGATGGAGGAATTGTTCACTTCCAGCACCACGTCCACGCCGCCGCGGTCGAACCACTCGCGGACGATGGCCGAGCCGACATCCGCCTTCTGCTGATGGTCCGCCTGCACCACCTCCACCGGAATGCCGCGCTCGATCAGCCCCGAATCCTGCACCGCCTGGCGCACGCAGGCGACGTTGGTGGGGCCGGAGAGGTGCCGGTAGGGGCCGGAGAAGTCGCCGAGCACGCCGAGGCGGATGGGCTGCTGGGCCTGGGCGCGGGCGGTGGTGCCGGCCCCGAGCAGGGGCGCGGCGGCGGCGGCGGCGGCGAGCAATTGGCGGCGGCAGATGGTCATCCTTGGTTCGTCCTCCTCCTATGGTGGGGCCGGCGCACGGCGTGCGGCGCCGGCGCAGCCGCGCCGGATCGCGCCGCAGCCGGCAGTGCTAGCGCAGCGGCGGCAGGTGCAGCGCCACCACCTCTCCTTCCTGTCCCGGCACGGCGGGGAAGCGCGCGCGCACCTCCGGATCGTGGCCGGGGATCACCGCGCTCTCGTCGCCGCCGGCGAGCCGTCTGGCGATGCGCCAGCCCTGCGTCATGGCGCCGAGGTCGAACAGGATCGGGAAGGGATTGCCCCGCTTCTCGTTGGCGTAGAAGTGCAGCGCGTCGGAGGCGATCACCACCGGCCCGCGCGCCGTCTGCACCCGCACCACCTGCAGGCCGTCCGAATGGCCGCCGACGCGGTGCACGGTGACGCCGGGCGCCACCTCCCCCTCGCCGTCGTGGAACTGCACCTTGTCGGCGAAGAGCGCGCGCACCATGGAGACGACGTGATCCGCCTCGAAGGGCAGGCGGATGCAGGCGGTGCACATGTGCCGGCCCGTCGCGAAGGCCATCTCCCGGTCCTGGATGTGGATGCGGGCGCCGGTGAAGAGGTCGATGCTGCCGGCGTGGTCGTAGTGCAGATGGGTGACGATCACGTCCCGCACCTTCGCCGGGTCCGTGCCCATGGCGCGCAGGCTGTCGGCGACGGAGCGGCTGAGCCTGCGCCCGCGCTTGGCCGCCAGCTCGGCGTCGAAGCCGGTGTCCACCACGATCTCATGCCCGCCGGGGCCGCGCAGCAGCCAGATGTAGTAGTCGAGCGGCATCGCCTCGTGCGGATCGTCGAGCGGCAGCAGGAAGTTGGTCTGCGCCGGCCGGTCGTGCCTTCCGTAGCGGATGGCGTAGGCTTCCCAGGTGCTCACTTGTTTCCCCCCAATGTCTCGCCGGCCAGCCGTTCGGAAAGCTGCGCCAGCGCCGTGTGGTCCTGCCCCGGCCCGAGCAGCGCCTGCGCCGCCGCCGAAAGCTCGCGGCAGAGCGCCGAGAAGGGCGCCGGCGTATTGGTCTCCCGCGCCAGCTCGAGCGCGATGGAGAGGTCCTTCACCAGGAGATCCAGGGAGAAGCCGGAATCGAAGCGCCGGGACAGCACGTACTGCTTGAACTTCCTCTGCGTGCTGTTGTTCACGCCGGTGGAGGCGTTCAGCACGTCCACCATCACCGCCGGGTCCAGGCCGAAGCGCTGGCCGGCCAGCAGCGCCTCGACGCCGACCAGGAAGCCGGCCGCGCTCATCAGGTTGTTCAGCGCCTTCATCGCCTGGCCGGCGCCGATCGGCCCGCAGCGGTGGATGGAGGTGCCCATCGCCCCCAGCACCGGCGCCGCGCGGTCGAGATCGGCCTCCGCGCCGCCGGCCATGATGGCGAGTTCCCCCGTCCTCGCCCGCGGCACGCCGCCGGAGACCGGGCAGTCCACCATCGCGACGCCCCGCTCGGCGAGGCGCGCGGCGATCTCCCGCGTGCGCCCCGGCTGGCCGGAGGTCATGTCGATGAACAGCGCGCCGGGGAGGAGCGCGGGCGCCATCGCCTCCGCCACCTCGGCCACCTGGGCGCTGGTGGGAAGGATGGCGACGACGCACTCCGCCCCCCGCGCCGCCTCGGCCGGCGAGGCGGCGGCGCGGCCGCCCGCCTCCCGCGCGAAGGCCTCGGCGCGGCCTGGCGCGGCGTCGCAGACCGTGACGTCGAAGCCCGCCTTCAGCAGGTTCGCCGCCATCGGCCAGCCCATGTTGCCGATGCCGGCGAAGCCGATGCGCCGGATCGGGGCGGCGCTCATTCCGCCGGCCTGCCCGGATGCGCGCCGGCCGGCTTGCCGGAGAGCGCGCCCTCGGCCACCAGCACCTCATGCGCCGCCTTGAAGGCGTCGAGCCCGGCGGGGATGCCGCAATAGGCGGTGGCGTGCAGCAGCACCGCCCTGATCTGGTCCACGGTCAGGCCGTTGTTCAGCGCGCCCTTCACGTGCAGCTTGATCTCGGGCGTCTTGCCGAGCGCCGTCAGCATGGCGAGGTTGAGCATGCTGCGCGTCTTGCGGTCCAGCGTCGGGTCGCCCCAGGCCCAGCCCCAGGCCCAGGCGGTGGTGGCGCGCTGGAAGGCCATCATGAACTCGTCGGCATTGGCAAGCGAGCTGTCCACATAGTCGGCGCCCAGCACCTCGCGGCGGATCGGCAGCCCCTTGTCGAACAGCGCGGCATCCTCGGACATCCTCTCCTCCCTTTCCGGAGCGTCGTCCGGGAAGGCTGGCCCCGCCCGGCCCGGCGGTCAACCGGTGCCGGGCGCCGCCCCGCGGTCTAGGATCGAGGCCGTCGAGGGAGGACCCGCCCCATGCTCTTCGAGGGCTTCACGCTGGAGACGCGCGAGGCGAACGGCCAGCGCCTCCGCCTGCGCCGTGGCGGGAAGGGCCCGCCGCTGCTGCTGCTGCACGGCAACCCGCAGACCCACATGATGTGGCATCCCGTGGCGCCGGCGCTGGCGCGGCGCTTCACCGTGGTCTGCCCGGACCTGCGCGGCTACGGCTTCTCCTCCGCCCCTCCTCCCAGCGCCGACCACGCGGCCTATGCCAAGCGCGCCATGGCGGAGGACATGGTGGCGCTGATGCGCGGCCTCGGCTTCCCGCGCTTCCGCCTGGTGGGACACGACCGCGGCGCGCGGGTGGCGCACCGCCTCGCGCTCGACCACCCGGAGGCGGTGGAGAGGCTGTGCGTGATGGACATCGTGCCCACGCTGCACCATTTCGAGCATGCCGACATGCGCTTCGGCCTCGGCTATTACCATTGGTTCTGGCTCGCCCAGCCGCACGACCGGCCGGAGCGCATGATCCTGCGCGACGTGGAGGACTGGTTCGACATCCACACCTCGCGCGAGCCGAAGGATCGGGGCTTCTTCCACCCCGAGGCGCGGGCCGACTATCTGGCGGCGCTGCGCGAGCCCGGCACCGTCGCCGCGATCTGCGAGGATTACCGCGCCGCGGCGAGCATCGACCTCGAACACGACCGGGAGAGCCGCGCCGCCGGCATCCGGATCCGCTGCCCCCTGCTCGCGCTCTGGGGGGCGAGGGGCAAGGTGGGCGAGTGGTACGAGCCGCTGGCGGTGTGGCGGGACTATGCGGCCGGGGAAGTCACCGGCGGCGCGGTCGCCTCCGGCCACTACCTGCCCGAGGAGGCGCCGGAGGAGGTGCTGCGCCGGCTCGACGGCTTCCTGTGAGGCCCGGCGCGGAGCCGGGCGGGTGGGCGCTACATCAGCCCCAGCGCCCGCATGTCCAGGATGAAGGGCAGGTCGGTATCGGCGGGCCGCACGCCCTGCTGCGTGAGCAGGCAGTGCACCTGCCCGCGGTGATGGGTCTGATGGTTGAAGAGGTGCGCCACCGTGATCCAGCGCGGCATGGTCAGGTCGCGCCCGGTGGCGCCGCTCTGCCAGGACAGCGCGCCCGAGAGCCACTCCGCCGTCAGCCCGCCGGCCCAGGCCTCGATCGCCGCATCGGCCTCGGCGCGCGCGGCGCGCAGGGCCTCGAAATCCGCGTGGAGCGCGGTGCTGCCCGGGATGCCGCCCTGCGGCCTCTCCCAGCCGGCGAGGCGGCTCATCCACATCCGGTCGCCCCAGAGCAGATGGTTGAGCGTGGCATGGATGGAGCCGAAGAAGGCGCCGCGATCGGCCTTCCGCTCCGCGTCGGGCACGCTCCCGGCCGCGGCGTAGAGGCGGCGGTTCATCTCGCTGTTGTAGGCCGCCATCATGCGGCACCAGTCCGGGGAGATCATCGGCGGGGTTCCTGCACCGGTCCGGCGGAGCATAGCCCGGCCGGCTCAGCCCGTCCGCCTCCAGAACAGCAGGGCATCGCGCGGCGTGCCCCGCGCATCCAGGGAATGGCCCGGAATGCGTCCCGCCTCCTGCCAGCCGAGATCGCGGCACAGCGCCTCCGCGATGCCGCCGGCGGGCATCTCCAGGGTGAGCAGGCGGCGCCCCGCGCGCCCGGCCGCCTGCTCGGCGCGCCGCATCAGGGCACGGCCGATGCCGCGCCGGCGCAGCGCGGGGTCCACGACCAGGGTCGCGATCTCCGCCCGGTGCGGCTGGTTCGGCGGCGTGCCGAGATCCACCTGCACCGTCCCGGCCATCACCCCGTCCAGCCAGGCCACCAGCAGGAGCCGCGTGCCGGCGGCGACATCGGCCGAGACCCGGCGCCAGACGCCGCGCGCGGCCTCCGCCGGCAGCGGCGGCAGGAAGGGCAGGCCGTCGCCTTCCTGCACCGCGGCGGCCAGGATCTCGGCCAGGCGCCGCTCCGCGCTCGCCGCCGCGGCGGCGTCCAGCGCCTCCACCACCAGGCCGCGCGCCGGCTTGGCGTAGCGGAACTCCAGCGATTTCGAGAGGTCGTCCAGGATGCGGATCGCCCCCTGGCGCACATAGCCGCGCCTCTCGTAGAAGCGGTGCGAACGCTCGAAGCGCGTGTCGGTCCAGAGCACGAGGCGCTGCGCGCCCTGCCCTCGCGCATGGTCCTCGGCGGTGGCGAGCAGGCGCTGGGCGAGGCCGGTGCCGCGTTCCGAGGCGGCGACGTACATGCGGCAGATCTCGAAGGCCGCGTCCTCGCGCAGCGGGCGGGTGGCGACCATGCCGACCACCGCGCCCTCCCGCTCGGCGGTCCAGAGCGCGCCGCCGGCCTGCGCGAAGTAGGTGGCCAGCGCGCGCAGCTCCGGCGCCTCGCCCTCCACGTCCAGCACGCAGCCGGGATACTCCGCCCAGCAGGCGGCGATCAGGGCGATGTAGCCCCCGGCATCGGCGTCGCGCCCCGGCCGCAGCGTCACGGCGCTCATCGCAGCTCCCGGCAGAACTCCTGGATGCGTCCGCAGGCCTCGGTCAGGCTTTCGGTGTCGGTGGCGTAGGAGATGCGCATGTAGGGGCTCATGCCGTAGGCGGCGCCCTGCACCGCCGCCACCTGCTTCTCCTCGAGCAGCGCGGCGACGAAATCGGTGTCGGTCTCGATCCGCCGCCCGCCCCGGCTGGTGCGCCCGATGCAGCCCGCGAGGCTGGGATAGACGTAGAAGGCGCCCTCCGGCCTGTGGCAGGTGAGGCCGGGCGCCTGGTTCAGCATCTCCACCACCATGTCGCGGCGCCGCTGGTAGATCGCCGCGCGCTCCCGCACCAGCTCCTGCGGCCCGTCGAGCGCCGCCGCCGCGGCCGCCTGGCCGACGGTGGAGACGCCGGAGGTCGCCTGCCCCTGCATGTTGAACATGGCCCTGATCAGCTGCGCCGGCCCGCCGCCGAAGCCGATGCGCCAGCCGGTCATGGCGTAGGTCTTGGAGACGCCGTTGACGGTGAGGGTGCGCTCCTTCAGCGCCGGCTCCACCTGCGCGATGGTCGAGAATTCCAGCCCGTCGTAGAGCAGGTGCTCGTACATGTCGTCGGTCATCACCCAGACATGCGGGTGGCGCAGCAGCACGTCGGCGATGGCCCGCATCTCGGCGCGGGAGGGCATGGCGCCGGTGGGGTTGTTCGGGAAGTTCAGCAGCACCCATTTGGTGCGCGACGTGATGGCGGCGGCGAGGTCCTCGGGCCGCGGCCGGAAGCCGTTGTTCTGCGGGCAGGGCACCGCCACCGGCACGCCGCCCGCGACCTTCGCCATGTCGGCGTAGCTGATCCAGTAGGGGGCGGGGATCACCACCTCGTCGCCCGGATCGAGCGTGGCCATGAAGGCGTTGAAGATCACCTGCTTGCCGCCGTTGCCGACGATGATCTCGTCGAAGGCGTAGTCGAGCCCGTTGTCGCGGCGGAATTTGCGCTGGATCGCGGCCTTCAGCGCCTCCGTGCCGCCCTGCGGCGGGTACTTCGTGTCGCCCTCGAGCGCCGCACGGTAGGCGGCCTCGATGGCGTGGCGCGGCGTCGGGAAGTCGGGCTCGCCGGAGGCGAGGCCGATCACCCGGATGCCCTGCAGCGTCAGCTCCCGCGCCCGCGCCGTCATGGCGGCGGAGGCGGAGACTTTGACGTCGGCGAGGCGCTGCGCGAGCCCGGGCACGGCGCTCACCGCATCCCGCGGCAGAAGCGCTGGATGCGCGCGCAGGCCTCGCGCAGCGCCTCGTCGCTGGTGGCGTAGCTGATGCGGAAGTGGCCGGGGTACATGAAGGCCGCGCCGTGCACGCAGGCCACCCCCTCCTCCTCCAGCAGCGCGGCGCAGAAATCCTCGTCGCTTCCGATCCTGCGGCCGCCCGCGGTGGTGCGGCCGATGCAGCCCTGCATGGAGGGGAAGACGTAGAAGGCGCCCTCCGGCCTGTGGCAGCGGATGCCCGGCGCGGCGTTCAGCATCTCCACCACCATGTCGCGGCGGCGCTGGTAGGCGGCGCGCATGGTCTCGATGAAGTCCTGCGGGCCGTTCAGCGCCTCCACCGCCGCCGCCTGGCTGATGCTGCAGGTGTTGGAGGTGCTCTGGCTCTGCAGCTTGTCCATGGCCTTGACGAGCTCCACCGGCGCGCCGGCGAAGCCGATGCGCCAGCCGGTCATCGCGTAGGCCTTGGAGCAGCCGTTCATCGTCACCGTGCGGTCGCGCAGCCGCGGCTCCACCTCGACCACCGTCGCCGCCCGGAAGCCGTCATAGGTCAGCTTCTCGTAGATGTCGTCGCTGAAGATCCAGACATCGGGATGCCTCAGCAGCACGTCGGTCAGCCGCTTCAGCTCCTCGGCGTTGTAGGCGGCGCCGGTCGGGTTGCAGGGGTTGTTCAGGATGAACCACTTGGTGCGCGGCGTGATCGCCTGCTCGAGCTGCTCCGGACGCAGCTTGAAGCCGCTGTTCTGGTCGCAGGGCACGATCACCGGCCTGCCCTCGGCCAGCTCCACGATGTCGGGGTAGCTGACCCAGCAGGGGGCGGGGATGATCGCCTCGTCGCCCGGGTTGATGGTGGCGAGCAGCGCGTCGAAGATCACCTGCTTGCCGCCCGTCGCGACCAGGATCTCCTCCGGCCTGTAGTCGATGCCGTGGTCGCGCCTGAACTTGGCCGCCACCGCCTGGCGCAGCGCCGGCGTGCCGGCGACGTCGGTGTACTTGGTCTCGCCGCGCTCGATGGCGGCGATCGCCGCGTCCTTCACGTTGCGCGGGGTGTCGAAATCTGGCTCGCCGGAGGACAGGCCGATGATGTCGCGCCCCGCCGCCTTCAGCGCCCGCGCCTTGGTGGTCATCGCGATGGTCAGGGAGGGGGAGATGCGGTCGAGGCGGTCGGCGGTGAGCTTCATCATGGGCCTGCGGGCTGCCGGGAAGGCGGGAACCTACCCCCCCGCCCCCGCCGCTTCAACCCATGCGCCGCGCGGCCCGGCGCAGCACCCAGCCCACCAGCGCCAGGGCACTTCCCGCCAGAGCCAGGATCACCGCCCCCAGCGCGTTGATCTCCGGCGTCAGGCCAAGGCGGATCTGGCCGAACAGGTACATCGGCAGGGTAGTCCCGGCCGGGCCGGAGACGAAGCTCGCCACCACCAGGTCGTCGAGCGAGAGGGTGAAGGCCAGCAGCCAGCCGGCCAGCAGCGCCGGGGCGATCAGCGGCAGGGTCACGGTGCGGAACACGGTGAAGGGCCGGGCGCCGAGATCGGCCGCCGCCTCCTCCAGCAGCCGCCCCTGCTCGGCCAGCCGCGCCTGCACCACCACGGCGACATAGGCCATGCCGATGGTGGTGTGCGCCAGCAGCACGGTCAGCGCCCCGCGCCCCGCCGGCCAGCCCACCGCCCCCTGCAGCGCCACGAACAGCAGCAGCAGGGAGAGGCCGGTCACCACCTCGGGCAGCACCAGCGGGCTGCCGACCAGCACCCCGAACAGCGCCCGCCCGCGGAACGGCCCGAAGCGCGCCAGCGCCCAGCCGGCGAGCCCGCCGAGCAGGGTGGCGAGGGTCGCCGCCCCGGCGGCGATGCGCAACGACAGCAGGGCGGCCTCCAGCAGCCGCTCGTTCTCCGCCAGCGCGCGGAACCAGCGCAGGGAGAAGCCGCCCCACTGGAAGGGGATGCGGTCGGCGCTGAAGGCGTACGCCACCAGCAGGATCACCGGCGCCCAGAGGAAGGCGAGGCCGAGGGCGAGGCCCGCGCGCCTCACGGCCGCGCCTCCAGCCGCTGGAACAGCCGGATCGGCAGCACCAACAGCGCCAGCAGCGCCACCGCCAGCGCCGCCGCCAGCGGCCAGTCGCGGTTCTGGAAGAACTCCGTCCACAGCACCCGGCCGACGAGCTGCGCCTCGGGCGGTCCCAGCAGCTCCGGGATCACGAACTCCCCCGCCGCCGGGATGAACACCAGCAGGAAGCCCGCCAGCGCCCCGGGGAAGGAGAGCGGCAGGGTGACGGTGAGGAACGCCACCGCCGGCCGCGCCCCGAGATCGGCCGCCGCCTCCTCCAGCGCCGGGTCGAGGCGCGACAGCGCGGCGTAGAGCGGCAGCACCGCGAAGGGCAAATAGGAATGCACCATGCCGAGATAGAGGGCGAGGTCGGTGTAGAGCATCGGCACCGGCGCCTCGATCAGCCCGAGTCCGCGCAGCACGCCGTTCAGCCAGCCCTCGTCGCGCAAGAGGCCGATCCAGGCGCCGATGCGCAGCAGGAAGCCGGTCCAGAAGGGCAGCAGCACCAGCAGCAGCAGCGGCAGCCGCCGCGACGGCCGCGCCCGCAGGATGCCGAGCGCCATGGGATAGGCGAGCAGCAGGCAGAGCAGCGCGGAGAGGAAGGCGACGCGCAGCGAGCGCAGGAAGGCGTCGAGGTAGAAGCGGTCCTCGGCCAGGATGGCGAAGCTCAGCAGCGTTCCCCGCCAGCGCGGCCCCTCCCCGTCCCAGGCGAGCGGCGGGGTGAAGGGCGGCACGCCCATGGCAGGCTCGGCCAGCGCGATCGCCAGCAGGATCGCCACCGGCGCGGCGACGAAGGCGAGCAGCCAGAGGAAGGGCGGGGCGAGGAGCAGCAGGCGGCGCATCAGTCGGCGAGCGGCACCACGGCAGCGGCGTCCCAGGCCAGCGCCACGGGCGCGCCGGGCGCGGGAGGCGTCGCGCCGCCGGGCAGGCTGACGCGCAGTTCCTGCCCGCCGGCGGTCGCCACCAGGGCGAGCCAGGCCTCGCCGCGATAGGCGAGGTCGCGCAGCGTGCCGGCGGCGGCGTTCTCGGCCGGCGCCCTGCGCTCATCCACCAGGCGGATGCGCTCCGGCCGGAGCGCCACCGCCAGCGCCTCGCCGGGCGCGCGCGGCGGCGGGGCGGCGGGACGCAGCGTGCAGCCCGCGGCGGCGCAGTCCACCCGCCCGTCGGCGCCGACGCGCCCCTCCAGCACGTTGGCAGCGCCGAGGAAGCCGGCGACGAAGCGCGTCGCCGGGCGCTCGTAGAGCTCGCGCGGCGGACCGTACTGCGCGAGCCGCCCCTGCTCCAGCACCGCCACCCGATCGGCCAGCGCCAGCGCCTCCGCCTGGTCGTGCGTGACCATGATGAAGCCGGCGCCGGTGGCGCGCTGCAGGGCGCGCAGCTCGAGCCCCGTGCGCTCGCGCAGCCCGGCGTCGAGCGCGCCGAGCGGCTCGTCCAGCAGCAGCAGCGGCGGGCGCTTCACCAGGGCGCGCACCAGCGCCACGCGCTGCCGCTGCCCGCCGGAGAGCTGGTGCGGCCGGCGGCGCTCGAGGCCGGAGAGGCCGACCATCTCCAGCGCCTCGGCCACGCGCCGCGCGATCTCCCCGCGCGGCCTTCCCTCGCGCCGCAGCCCGTAGGCGACGTTGTCGAAGACCGAAAGGTGGGGGAACAGCGCGTAGCTCTGGAACATCATGCTGACCGGCCGCGCATGCGGCGGCAGCGGGCCGAGATCGGCGCCGTCGAGCAGGATGCGCCCCTCGTCCGGCGCCTCGAAGCCGGCGACGAGGCGCAGCAGCGTGGACTTGCCCGAGCCCGAGCCGCCGAGCAGGGCGACGAACTCGCCGCGCGCCACCTCCAGCGAGAGCCGCTCCAGCGCCACGGTAGCGCCGAAGCGCTTGCTCACCCCCTGCACCTGCAGCAGCGGCGCCACCTCCTCAGCGGCCCGCGCGGAACCGGCTCCACAGCCGCGCGCGCGCGCGCTCGGCGGCGATCGGCAGGGTGCCGGCGACGAAGGCGCCCTCCAGCGCCGCGGGCGGCGGATAGACGTTCGGGTCCTCGCGCACATGCTCCGCCACCAGCGGGCGGGCAGCAGGCACGGCGCTCGGATAGCGGGTGTGGGTGGTGATCGCTGCCATCACCTCCGGCTGCAGCACGAAGTCGATGAAGCGGTGCGCGGCCTCCGGGTTCGGCGCGTCGGCGGGGATGGCCAGCACGTCGAACCAGAGGTGCGGCCCCGCGACATAGGCGACCTCCACCCCCCGGCCGGCCTGCCGTGCCCGCGCCGCGGCCTGGATCACGTCGCCCGAGAAGGTGAAGGCGACGCAGAGCTCGCCGGTGGCCAGCATGTCCACCAGCGCGCCGCTGCCCGGGATCGCGCGCAGATGCGGGCGGATGGCGAGCAGCGCCTGCTCGGCGGCGCGCAGATCCGCGCTGTCGGCGCTGTCCGGGTCGCGGCCGAGCCAGTGCAGCACGCTCGGCAGCACGTCCATCGCGCTGTCCATCACCGCGATGCCGCAGCCGGCCAGGCGCTCGGCGTGCTCGGGACGGAACAGCAGGTCGAGGCTGTCGAGCGGCGCGTCGGGCGCCAGGGCGCGCACCCGGTCGGGGCGGATGCCGAGGCCGACCGTGCCCCAGAGGTAGATCACGCCGTGCCGGTTCTCCGGGTCCACCTTGGCGATGCGCTGCATCAGCGCCGGGTCGAGATGGCGCCAGTTGGGAATCCGGTCCCGGTCCAGCGGCAGCAGGGCGCCGGCGCGCAGCAGCCGGGCGAAGGTGGGCTCGGCGGTCGGCACGATGACGTCGTAGCCGGAGCGGCCGGCGGAGAGCTTGCCCTCCAGCGTCTCCAGGCTGTCGAACACGTCGTAGCGGACGCGGATCCCCGTCTCCCGCTGGAAGCGCTCCAGCACCTCGGGGGCGATGTAGTCCGTCCAGTTGTAGACGTTGAGCACCGGCTGCGCGCGCGCGGGCAGGAGCGGCAGCAGCGCGAGCAGCATGGCGGCGAGGAGGGTGCGGCGCATGGGCGGCTCCCGGCAGGAGGATACGCCGCCCCCATAGCACGCCGGGGCTAGGATGTTTTTCCTTGACTGCGCCGCAACGATCCGGTAGGCCGGTCCTGCCAACGGGCGATCTGCGCCCGCTGCCCAGCCTGCATCCCCGAACCCTTCCGCCTCCCGGCCATGCGCCGCCCGCCCGCGTCTCCGCGCGCGGCGCGCGGACGGCCGGGGTGTCTCGCCATGCCCAGCGAGGGAGGCATCCTTGCCCTTCGACCCCGCCAGCCTCAGCGCCCTGATCCACGGCAACGGCTTCACCCTGTGGCACTACCGCACCACGGACAGCCGCGCCACGGTCAGCGCCGCCGGCTACTTCGCCCCGGTCTCCGGCCGCCTGAAGCCCGGCGACCTGATGGTGCTGCAGGCCGCCGACTCGCTGGCGCTGCTACCCATCCGCATCGGCGCCGTGCCGGGCACCGGCGTCACGCTCGACGGCGCGGTGGGGCCGGTCAACACCACGCGGTCGGTGACGCAGGGCTTCTCGGTCGCCCAGGCCGCCGCGGCGATGGTCCGCGCCATCGTGCTCGCCCCGCTCGCCTCGGCGATCGTGGCGGGCGGCACGATCCCGGTCTCCGCCGCGGTGACCGGGCCGGTGAGCCAGGTGGTGTTCACGCTGCGCGATGCGAACGGCGCCGTGCTGCCCCCGGCGCGGACGGTCGCGGTGGTCAACGGCGCCGCCAGCACCAGCTTCGACGCGCCGCCGGTTGGCTCCGGCTACCGCATCCGGGCCGAGGACGCGGCCGACCCCTCGGTCGGCGTCACCAGCCGCAGCTTCAATGTCGGCCAGGACCTGCAGCTCCTGCTGCAGGAGAACTTCTCGCGCCTGCTGCTCGAGGATGGCGGCGCGCTGAAGCAGTAGCGCCCGCAGCGGCGCCGAGCCCTTCCCCTTCCCCCGAGGCCGCGCCGACGGCGCGCCGCCCTTGCACGAACCGGTGAGCCATGCCCGACGCCCGCATCAGCGAACTGCCCATCGCCAGCGCCCTGTCCGACACCGACCTCACCCCCGTGGTGCAGACCGCGAACGGGGCTTCGGTCACCCGCCGCGCCACGATCGCCCAGCTCCGCAGCGCGGTCTCGACCGGGCAGACCGCGCATGTGCGCGACTACGGCGCGGTGGGAGACGGCGCGACCGACGACGCGCCGGCCATCCAGGCGGCGATCAACGACCTGCAGAACCGCGGCGGCGGCACGCTCGGCTTCGGCCCGCGCAGCTACCGCATCGCCTCGCCCATCGTCGTCAGCGGCACCATGGTGCGGCTGCAGGGCGCCGGCTTCACCGAGGGGCCCGGCGCCGGCCAGGGCACCTGGCTGTCCATAGACGGCACCGGCTTCACGCCCTTCACCTTCACGGGCGTCGCGGCGCGCGGCTCGGCGGTGCGCGACATCGCGGTGCAGCAGACGCACGCGGCCGCGCTCAACGCCTCCTGGGCGCCGACCAACTATCCCTTCGTGTTCCGGGTCGAGGACTGCCTCGGCGGGATCGACTTCGACAACGTCTTCCTGGTGCGCGTCAACCGCGGCATCTACTGCCGCAATTCCGGTCGCCTCGACATCCGGCGGCTGCGCGGCCAGGTCTTCACCACCGGCGTCGAGATCGACGAGTGTCTCGACGTTCCGCGCATCCACAACCTGCACTTCTGGACCTTCTGGACCTCGGACACCAACGTGGTGCGCTGGCAGCAGGCGAACGGCGACGCGCTGGTGTTCCGCCGCTGCGACGGCGTGTTCGTGGACCAGGCCTTCGTCCTCGGCTACCGCAGCATGTTCCGCTTCTCCGCCTCGGCGGCCGGGAACACGACCAAGTTCTACATCGGCCAGGCCTATGCCGACTTCGTGAAGTACGGCGTCTGGATCCAGGCCAACGGCACCGACGGGCAGATCTCCGGCCTGACCACCCAGGGCGAGATCTTCAACGCCGGCGGCACGCCGATCGCGGGCAGCGCGGGCATCCTGGTGGACGCCAGCAACACCCGCCTGCAGGTCGGCAACCTGCGCGTGGACGACGCCGAGGACAACGCCATCCGCCTGAACGGCAGCGGCAACCGCCTCGACATCTTCTCGCTGCGCTGCGTGTACTACAACACGCGCAACAACGGCGCGGCGGCGATCCACCTCGCCGACAGCGGCGCCTCCCCGCCGAACGCGGTGCATCTCGGCGCCCCGCCGCTGCTCGAGCACGGCAATGGCGGGCCGCTGGTGAACGCCGGCACCAACGCCACGCTGGCGATGCAGGCGCCCGCCGGGCGCGCCGCCCGACCGGGCCTCGCGGTCGGCGGCGGCGACACCGGCTTCCACCAGCCCGCGGCCGGCGCGCTCGCGGCCAGCGCCGGCGGGGTGGAGGTGCTGCGCGCCACCGGCGCCGGCACGGTGACGCTCGGCGCCGCCCCCGGCGGGCACGCCTTCGAGGTGGTGACCCCCTCCGCGGGTGCGAACCGGGTGCAGGTGGCCGGCGGCGCCTCCGGCAGCCCGGTGGCGGTCCTGGCGCAGGGCGGGGATGCGCATGTCGGGCTGGTGCTCGGCCCCCGCGGCAACGGCGCGCTGATGGCGCAGCTTCCCGACGGCGCCGCGACGGGCGGCCATGCGCGCGGCGCCAACGCGGTGGACTGGCAGCAGGTGCGGGCCACCCCCACCCAGGTGGCCTCCGGCGCGCAGTCCTTCATCGGCTCGGGCATGAACAACACCGCGGCGCAGAACAACGCCGCCGTGGTCGCGGGCGTGGCCAACCAGGCCGGGGGCATCCGCGCCTTCGTCGGCGCCGGCCAGAACAACCAGGCCACGGGCACGGACAGCGTGGTCTCGGGCGGCAATGGCAACCAGGCCTCCGGCCTGTGGGGCTGGGTGCCGGGCGGCAGCGCCGCCAGCACGCGCGGGCAGTTCGGCCGCGGCGCCTGGGCCTCGGGCAGCTTCGCCGCGCAGGGCGACGCACAGGCCGGCGAGCACGTGCTGCGCGCCCAGACCAGCGGCACCGCGCCCGCCCGGCTCACCGCGGACGGCGCCGCGCCGGGCGGCGGCAACACCGCCAACCTGCCCAATGGCGGCACCTACCTCGTCCGGCTGATGGTGCTGGCGCGGCAGACCGGCGGCTCGGCCGGAACGGTGGGCGACAGCGCCGGCTGGGAGCTGGGCGTGCTGGTCAGGCGCGGCGCCGGCGCCTCGGCCACCGCCCTGCTCGGTGGCGGCACCGCCATCGCGCCCACCCTCGCCGACGCCGCGGCGGCGGGCTGGCGCCTCTCGGTCAGCGCGGACACCGCGAATGGCGGCCTCGCCATCGCCGGAACCGGGGAGGCGAACAAGGCCCTGAGCTGGGTGGCCCGCCTCCTCTCCGTCGAGGCCGTCGGCTGAACGCCGCCGGCGCGCACCGCGCCCTCCCCTCCCTCCCTCTGTCAGGAGCAGCCCATGCCCGACCTTACCGACTATGCCAAGAACCTGCTCGGCCGCGCCCTCTGCGGCCGGCTGCCGGCGCTGCCCGCGCAGGTCTTCCTGGCGCTTGGCACCGGCGGCAGCGACACCACCGGCCTGGTGGGGGAGCCGGCCGGCAGCGGCTACGCCCGCCAGCGCGTGAGCTTCAGCGGCACGGGCGCGCAGCTCAACGTCGATGCCATACGCTTCACCTTCACCGCCGCGGCCGGTACCCTGACCCATGCCGGGCTGTTCGACGCGGCGACCGGCGGCAACCCGCTGACCTGGGGGCCGCTCGCCCAGGCCGTGACGGTGGGCAGCGCCGGCACCGTCACGGTGAACCCGGGCAGCCTCGTCATCGCCCCGTCCTGAGGGTTGCGGGGGCGGCCGCCTGCCGCCCCCTCACCCACCCATCATCAGCCGCGGCAGGAAGGTGATGATCCCGGGGAAGGCGATGAACAGCGCCACGGTCGCGATGTCGGCCACCACGAAGGGCCAGACGCCCTTGAAGATCTCCTGCAGCGGGATGTCGGGCCTGACGCCGGCGACGACGAAGCAGTTGAGCCCGATCGGCGGCGTGATCAGGCCGATCTCGACCATCTTCACCAGGATGATGCCGAACCAGATCGGGTCGTAGCCGAGCGCCACCACCGCCGGGAACACCACCGGCAGGGTCAGCAGCAGCATGCCGATGCCGTTCATGAACATGCCGAGCACGACATAGACCGCGAGGATCATCAGCAGCGTCATCAGCGGCGACAGCGGCAGGCCGACGATCCATTCCGAGAAGGCGCCCGGCAGCCCGGCGAAGGCGAGGAAACGGACGAAGATCAGCACGCCCCAGATGATCGAGAAGATCATCACCGTGAGCTTCGCCGTCTCGAGCAGCGCCAGGCCGAGGTTCCGTGCGTTCATGCCGCCGCGCAGCAGCGCCATCACGAACACCACGAAGGCGCCGAGCGCCCCGACCTCGGTCGGCGTCGCCCAGCCGGTATACATCCCCCCCATCACGATCACGACCACCAGCACGATCGGCGAGATCAGGGGCAGCGCGCGCAGCCGCTCGTCCCAGCCGATGCCCGTGACCGGCAGGCCGAGCGAGGGGTTCATCCTGAAGCGCAGCAGCAGCAGCGCGGCGTAGATCACCGCCGAGATCACGCCGGGGATGAAGCCCGCGATCAGCAGCGCGCCGATGGACTGCTCGACGATGATGCCGTAGACGACGAGGATCGCGCTCGGCGGGATCAGTGAGGCCAGCGTCCCGCCCGCCGCCACCACGGCGGCGGCCAGCCGCGGGTGGTAGCGGTAGCGCAGCAGCTCCGGGATCGCGACGCGGGCGAACACCGCCGAGGTGGCGGTGGAGGCGCCCGAGACGGCGGCGAAGCCCGCGGTGGCGAAGACGGTGGCGATCGCGAGCCCCCCCGGCATCCAGCCCATCCAGGCGCGCGCGGCCTGGTAGGCGCCCTGGATGATGCCGGCGAAATGCGCGAGGAAGCCGATCAGGATGAACAGCGGCAGCACGCTGAGCGCGTAGGAGGTGGTCTGCTGGTGCGGGATGATGCCGGAGATGCCGGCGGCGACGTCCCAGTTGCGCAGCGCGGCGAGGCCGACCAGCCCGACCAGCCCGGCGGCGATGAAGATGCGCACCCCCAGCAGGATCATCACCGTCAGCGCGACGATGCCGATGATGCCGTAGGTGACCGGCTCGAATTCCATTCCCGCGGCTCCTCCGGCGGCTCAGTCCACCGCTTCCCGCGTCGGGTCGGGCGGCGTCGGCACCGCGATGCGCGGCAGCGCGGGGTCGGCGATCAGGCGCAAATAGGCGAGCATCTCGAGCGCGAGGCGCAGCCACAGCACGCCGAGCCCGACCGGCACCGCGAGCTTCGAGGGCCAGGTCGGCAGGCCGGTGTTCATGGTGGAATCGCCGATCTGCCAGGCGTTGAGGAAGTACTGCCAGGTGCCCGGCAGGATCAGCGTGACGAAGTAGAGGGCGAGGCCGGTCGCCAGCAGCTCCGCCACCCAGCGCCCGCGGCCGGAGAGGCGGCGCAGCAGCAGGTCCATGCGCACATGCGCGGCCTTGCGCCAGCAGTAGGAGACGCAGAGCACCGTGTAGGAGATCATGGTCAGCTCGACCATGTCGAGGTGCCCGTAGATCGGCGCGTTGAACACCCCGCGGCCGATGATCTCCAGCACGCCGGCGAACATCAGCACGAAGATGACCAGCCCCGCCAGGGCGGCGCAGGCGGTCTCCACCGCCAGCAGCGCGCGGTCGGCGAGGGCGAGCGCGCGGCCGCCGGCCCCCTCGGGCATCGGGTGGGAATGGCGCATGGCGTGCCGGTCCTCGCGCGGGCGCCGGGGCGGCGCCCGCCTCTCCGGGGCAGGGGCGGGTCCGCTACTGCCGCGCGGCGTATTCCCTGGCCCTGTTCAGCACCAGGTCGAGCAGTTCGCGCGCCGGCACGCCCTGCCGCTCGGCGTCGCGGACCCAATTGTCCCACACCGGCTGGCCGCCGATCTCCTGGATGCGCGCGAGCACCTCGGGCGAATAGCGGATCTCGCGCAGCCCCTGGGCGCGCCAGGCGGCGAGGTCGCGCTGCTCGGCGGCCTCCTGCGAGGCCTTCAGCGCCTCGAAGGCCTTCTCCTTCCCCTCCTCGATCAGCGCCTGGTACTGCGGCGGCAGGCGGTTGAAGGCGGTGAGGTTCACCACCGTCGGGCAGTTGTTCGCGCCCGGCGCCAGGTTGATCGTGTACCAGTTGGAGATCTCGTTGATGCGGTAGGCGGCGAAGGCGTAGGTGAAGGGGAAGGCGACGGCGTCCACGATGCCGCGCTCGAGCGCGTTGTACACCTCGGTCGCCTGCATGGTGGTCGGCACCGCGCCGAGCAGGCGCAGCGCCTCCCCGGTGCCGCCGAGGGCGCGGATGCGGCGGCCGCGGAAATCCTCCGGCCGCTCGATCGGACGGCCGCGGCCCATCAGCTCCGACTGCGGCTGCAGCGCCGACAGCACGAGGCCGGCGTTCCAGCGCCGGAATTCCTCGACGATGAAGGGGTGGCGATAGACCTCCATGTGCACCCGCCAGTGCACGTCCTTGTCGGCCAGCGGCAGGAAGGGCAGATCCAGCACGTTCAGCCCGGGGTTCTTGCCCGGGTGGTAGGAGGTGCAGATCGCCGCCATCTGGAAGGCGCCGAGCTTGATGTTGTCGAGGTTGTCCGGCCCGGCCGAGAGCGCGCCGCCGTAATGGAGGCGGATGGTGAAGCGCCCGCCCGTGCGCTCCTGCACGTGCTTGGCCAGCGCCTCGATCCCGGCGGTGAAGGGCCGGGGCGGTCCCCAGACGGAATAGTCCCAGCTCACGCGCGGGCCTTCCACCGTGGCCGGCTGCTGGGCGGCGGCCGGCACCGCCCAGGAGGCGCAGAGCGCGCCGGCCGCGAGCGCGGCGGGCAGGATCATCCGAAGGCGTGTCACGGTGCGGTTCCTCCCTGTTTGCCGTCCGGTGCGCCGCGGCGCCCGTCCGTTGCAGGCAGGATAGCAGGCCGTCAGGTCCAGGCAATGCGCCTCACGCGGCGCGCTGGCGCTCCGCCTCCTGCTGCAGCGCCGAAGGCAGCAGCTCCTTCAGCCGGTCGAGGTCGCGCTCGGCGCGGAGCGCGAGGAACAGCGGCACCCCGCCCTCGGTGTGGCCGATCGGCATCAGGGTCAGGCCGATGTCGGCATAGACGCGCTGCAGCTCCGGCCCCACGCGCCAGAAGGCGGGATCCACCCCCGCCTGCTCGCAGAGGTCGCGGAAGCGCCAGATGGCCGAGACGCGGTCGCGCGCCTCCCCCGCCGGATCGCCGAGGGCGAGCCACACCCCCTCGCGCCGGAGGAAGGCGACGCCCGCCCGCTCCCTCTCGCCGAACACCGCCCCGTCCGCATGGGAGGGCGCGAGCGCGCCGAGCGCGCGCAGGCGCGCCCGCGCCTCCGCGGTCCAGGGTAGGGCGACGATGCGCGCCGGCCGCAGCAGCCGCACCACGCCGACCAGCAGCAGCACCCCCGTCAGCGCCACGGTGAAGCGGAGCGAGTCCGGCGCGAGGGGGGAGAGGACCACGCCCCACCAGCTCCGGTCCGAGACCTTGCCGCCATAGGAGACGAGGGCAAGCGTGATGCCGCAGACCGCCACCGCCGCCAGCGGCACCAGCCCCTCGCCCGAGAGGGGCTCCCGCGTCAGCCGCGCGTCGCGGTAGAAGGCGTTGCGCAGCGAGCCGAGCAGCACGACGAGCAGCAGGAAGATCCCCCACAGCCACCACGCCTCCCCGCGCAGCCAGACGATCGCCGCGCCGTTCAGCAGCAGCAGCAGCGTCGCCCACCACGCCAGCGTCAGCCGCCGCATCAGCCCGTAGGCCATCAGCAGCAGCAGCGTGCCGACCACCGAGGCGGCGAAGTGGGAGGCGATGGCGGTGGTGTAGCCCGCCCATTCCTCCAGCACCGAGCCCCGCACCGGCAGCGAGCCGAGGAAGATCAGCAGCGCCCCGGCGAGCGCGACCAGGGAGGCGATGGCCGGCACCTCCAGCGGCGCCGCCCCCTGGGCGAAGGCGGTGAGCCGGCGCAGCGCGGCGCGGCGCTGGCCGAGCTCGAAGCTCGCGAACAGCGTGCCCGCGATGAACAGCGGGATGATGTAGTAGTAGAGGCGGAACACCAGGAGCGCCCCGATCACCTCCGGCGCCGAGAGATAGGGCTGCAGGCCGAGCAGGATGGCGCCGTCGAACACGCCGAGGCCGCCCGGCACGTGCGCCAGGATCCCGGCCGCGTAGGCGGCGAGGTAGATGCCGATGAAGCGGACATAGCTCAGCCCCTCGGCCGGCGGCAGCAGGGCGTAGAAGATCGCCCCCGTCACCGCCACATCCACGGTGGCGAGCAGGGTCTGCACCAGCGCCATGCGCAGCCCCGGCAGCTCGACCTCGTGGCCGAAGACGCGGATGTGGCGCACGAAGCGGCTGAGCAGGATGTAGCCGAGCAGCGCGCCCCAGATCGGGATCGCCAGGAGCTGCAGCGCCCAGCGCGGCACGTTCTCCCCGAACCAGGGCAGCACCTCGGGCTCCGCCACCAGCACGAGGCCGCCGAGGGCGAGGCCGCCGAGGGCGAAGGTGAGGCTGGTGAAGCCCACCACCTTGGCGATCTGGATCGGCGTGAGACCCCAGGCGGAGTACAGCCGGTAGCGCACCGCGGCCCCGGAGACGGCGGCGAAGCCGAGGTTGTGCGCCAGCGAGTAGCCGCAGAAGGAGGCGAACAGCGACCGCGCCCAGGACACGGGATGCCCGGCATAGACCGAGCCGAGCTTGTCGTAGACGGCGAGGACCAGGTAGGCGAGCACCGTCCAGCCGGCCGCGATCCACAGCGCCGATGCCGGAATGGCCGCCATCGCCTCCTGGATGTCGGCGAGCGAGAGGCCGCGGAACTCCCGCTGCACCACGTAGAGGGCGCCGACCAGGAGGGTGAGGCCGAAGACGGTCGGCCCGTGCCGGCGCAGCCAGGCCAGGCGTGTCGCCACTAGAGGGCGGCCTCGCGCGCCAGCGCGGCCTCGATCAGCCCGATCGTGCCGGGAATGCCGTAGAGGGCGACGAAGCCGCCGAAGCGCGGCCCCTCCTGCTGGCCGAGCAGCACCTGGTAGAGGCAGCCGAACCAGTCGCGCAGTCCGGGGAAGGGGTGGCGCTTGCCGACCTCGTAGAGCAGGGCCTGGATCTGCTCGGCATCGGCGTCGGCGGGCAGGGCGCGCAGGCCGTGCAGCAGGTCCTCGAGCGCGGCGCGCTCCACCGGCGTCGGGGCGCGGTGGCGCCTGCCGGGCTCGACGAAGTCGCGCCAGTAGGCGATGGCGTGCTCGACCAGCCGCGCCAGCATGGGCATCGCCTCGGGCGAGGCGCCGGGAACGTAGCGGCGCAGGAACCCCCACAGGATCTCGGGGTCCTCCGCGCCGGCGACGCTGGCGAGATTGAGCAGCATGGAGAAGGAGACGGGGCTGCCCGCCGCCTCCGGCGCCGCGCCGGCATGGATGTGCCAGGCGGGGTTGGCGGGCTCGGGCGCCTCGCGCAGCCTCTCGACATTGGCCAGGTACTCGTCCACCGCGCGGGGGATCACGTCGAAGTGGAGGCGCTTCGCCCGCTGCGGCGCCTGGTACATGAACTGCGCGAGGGATTCGGGCGGGGCGTAGCGCAGCCACTCCTCGATGGTCAGGCCGTTGCCCTTGGACTTGCTGATCTTCTGCCCGTGCTCGTCGAGGAACAGCTCGTAGGTGAAGCCCACGGGTGGCTCGCCCCCGAGGATGCGGCAGATGCGGGAGGAGAGCCGGACCGAATCGATCAGGTCCTTGCCCGACATCTCGTAATCCACGCCGAGCGCGTACCAGCGCAGCGCCCAGTCCGCCTTCCACTGCGCCTTGCAGTGGCCGCCGGTGATGCGGGTGCCGTGGCGCTTGCCCGTCGCCGGGTCCACCCAGACCAGCAGGTCCTCCTCCGGCCGCACCTCCTCCATCGGTACCTGCATCACCACCCCGGTCTCCGGGTGGATGGGCAGGAAGGGGGAGTAGGTGGCCCGCCGCTCCGGCCCGAGGGTGGGCAGGATCACCGCCCGCACCTCCTCGTGCAGCGCCGCCATGCGCCGGAGCGCCGCGTCGAACCGGCCGGAGCGGTAGTAGTCGGTGGAGGAGGCGAACTCGTAGTCGAAGCCGAAGGCGTCGAGGAAGGCCTTGAGGCGGGCGTTGTTGTGCGCCCCGAAGCTCTCATGCGTGCCGAAGGGGTCGGGGATGGCGGTCAGCGGCTTGCCGAGGTGCCGCGCCAGCATCTCCCTGTTCGGCACGTTGTCCGGCACCTTGCGCAGCCCGTCCATGTCGTCGCTGAAGGCGATGAGGCGGGAGGGCAGGCCGGTGAGGCGGGTGAAGGCGTTGCGCACCCAGGTGGTGCGCGCCACCTCGCCGAAGGTGCCGATATGCGGCAGGCCGGAGGGGCCGTAGCCGGTCTCGAACAGCGCCATCCCCTTGCCCGAGGCGGCGATGCGGTCGGCGACCTTGGCGGCCTCCTCGAAGGGCCAGGCCTTGACGGTGCGGAGGGAGGGATCGGCGGCGCTCATGCCGGGCAGATGGCAGGGGGTGGCGCCGGGGTCAACGCGCAAGCGGCGCCCCGCCGGGGGCGCCGCCCGCGCCGCAGGATCAGACCGTCCAGAGGAAGTCGGCCGTGCCCGCCGACATCAGCGCATGCGGCAGGCCGCCGAGCGGCACCCCCTCGAAGCTGGCGCTGGTCACGTAGAGGTTGCGGTCGGTGTCCTTCGTGCCGTGCCAGAGATCGTTGAGGAAGGTCACCGAAAGGGTGTGGGTCCCGCTCCCCCAGTCGCCGCGCACCGCGACCAGGTCGGACTGGCCGTCCTTGCGCAGGGCGGAGGCGGTCATCACGCCGCCGATCTGCGTCCCGTTCACCTTCACCGTGTACTGCGCATCGCCGAGATAGTGGTCCTGGGCGATGCCGAGCAGCAGCGTCCGGGACCCGGCGCCGATGGTGGCGGTGGGCGTGGCGCCCCCGGCGCCCTCGGTGAAGACGAAATTCTGCGTCCCCTCCCGCTCCAGCGCCAGGAACGCCCCGGGCACCGCGGCCCCGTTGTAGGTCGCGCCCTCCAGGTAGAGGTTGCGGTCCAGCGCGCGGCTGCCGCCCCAGGCGTCGTTGAGGAAGGTGATCCCGACCGTGTGGTTGCCCGGCCCCCAATCCCCCTTCACGGTCACCGTGTCGTGGGTGCCGGAGCCGCGCAGCGCCTGGGCGGTCAGCGTGCCGCCGATCTGCACCCCGTTCACCTTCACCGTGTACTGCGCATCGCCGAGGTAGTGGTCCTGNCCGTTGTAGGTCGCGCCCTCCAGGTAGAGGTTGCGGTCCAGCGCGCGGCTGCCGCCCCAGGCGTCGTTGAGGAAGGTCAGGGTCAGGGTATGGTCGCCGGCCGCCCAATCCCCCTTCACGGTCACCGTGTCGTAGGTGCCGGAGCCGCGCAGCGCCTGGGCGGTCAGCGTGCCGCCGATCTGCACCCCGTTCACCTTCACCGTGTACTGCGCATCGCCGAGGTAGTGGTCCTGGGTGATGCGCAGCACCAGCGCATCCGGCCCCGCCCCGACGGTGATGCCTCCCGCGGCGGGCGGCGGCGGGGGCGGCGGCGGAGAGGCGCCGTCGGTCAGGATGTCGCCCGGCTGCAGGGCGGCGACATGGGCGAGGAAGATGCCATCCCCCCAGCCGCCATAGGAGACGAGGGTGCCGGGCGTGCCGGCGCGCGTCGCGGCGGCGACGGAGACGGCGCCGCTCGTCACCCCCTCGATGCGGATGCGGTCGAGGCCGGAGGTGAAGTCCTCGATCCAGTCCTGGCCGTCGCCGAGGGCGAAGACGAAGAGGTCGGCGCCGGGCCCGCCGATCAGCACGTCGTTGCCGGTGCCGCCGCGCAGCGTGTCGTTGCCCGCCCCGCCATGCAGCGTGTCGTCGCCGCCGTGCCCCTCGATCAGGTCGTCGCCGCGCCAGCCGCGGAGCCGGTTGCCCGCGTCGTTGCCGATGATGGTGTCGTTGCCGTCCCCGCCCTCGGCGTTCTCGATGACGGTGCCGGCGGTGATGAGGACCGGGCGGTCGGCGATGCGGCTGGAGCTGCCGCCCGGCGTCAGGTCGATGCGCGAGGCGGTGGAGACGGCGGCGGCGTTCAGCACGTCCCGCCCGCCGCCGTCGGAAAGCGTGGCGCGCTCCGGCCAGAGATCCACCGAGCCGCGGTAGCGGTCGGTGTAGACGTGCACCGAATCCTGCGTGGCCGGCGCGCCGAACAGCGCGAGCGACCAGCCGAGCAGCTCGCCCGCCTGGCCGTTCGCCGCCTTGTCCTCGATGCGCAGCGTCCATTTCCCCTGCGCCGCCTCGCGCAGGAAATTCGTGCTGCCGAGGGTGAAGGTCAGCCGGTCGCCGGGCGCGTCGTAGCCGCCCTTGCCGACGCGGTCGAGCAGCACGCTCTCCGTGCCGCCGGGCGAGACCAGGGTGACGACGAGATCGCCCACCAGCCCGTGCCTGACGTCGAGATGCACCTCCGCCCGCTCGACCAGCATGGCCTTGGAGATGGTGACGCTCTCCTGCACCGGCGCGGCGTCGGCGCCGATGTAGCGGCCGGCGCCGCCGCCGGTCGCGAAGGCGGTGACGATGTTGGCCTCGGTCAGCGGCGCCGCGTGGTCCCAGGTCTCGGCCAGGCGCACCGCGGCGCGGGCGTCGAGCAGGCCGAAGCCGGCCTTCGGGCTGAACCGCACCCCGCCGCCGTTCCAGCCATAGCCGGCGTTCATGCTCCAGCCGCTGCCGGAATCGGTGAGCTGCGCCGACAGCGCCAGGATCTGCTGCACGTCGCGGTAGCCGAGGGTCGGGTTGGCCTCCAGCATCGCGGCGACGGCGCCGGAGACCAGCGGCGCCGCCCAGGAGGTGGCGGTGGCGGGAGCGACGACGGTCAGCGCCGCGCCGGGGTTGGAGAAGCCCTGCACGCGGGCCTGCTCGTCGGTGGCGCCGACGGTGATGGTGAAGCGGTTGTTCTGGTAGTTGTGGGTGTTGACGCTGTCGCCGTCGAAGCCGTTGTTGCCGGCCGAGCGGACGATGACGGTGCCGAGGCCGCCGCGCCCGTTGGCGGCGGCGTGCGCGATCGCCTCCCCGTGGTTGGCGTAGGTGGCGCCCAGGAAGTTGTCGCGGAAGAAATCGCCCGAATAGCTCCAGGAATTGTGCGAGATGTCCACCTGCCACTGGCGCTGCAGCAGGTCGAGCTCCTGCGCCGGCGTGCGCAGGGCGCGCGTGTCCATGCGGAAGCCGGTGATGGTCGCCCCCGGCGCGGCGCCGACGCCGCCGATGCCGTTGTTCGCCTCCGCCGCCAGGATCAGCGCCACCTGCGTGCCGTGCTGGTCGCCGCCGATGTTGAGCGCGTCGGCATCCTTGTCGAGCGCGTCCCAGTCGGCGGCGGTGTCGTAGCGCCCGATCAGCTCCGGCTGGAGGTAGTTCACGCCGGTGTCCACGATGCCGATGCGCACGCCGCGGCCGATGTAGTCGTCGAAGACGGCGGTGAGCCGGACGCCGTTCGGCCCGAGCTGCCACTGCGCCGGGAATTCAGGATCGTTGAAGCTGGCCATCGGGGAACCTCAGCGGGCGGGGACCTGCCGGCGGCAGGCGCGTCTTGCATCTTGGGGGATAACATGCGGCCCGAAGCCCCCTCGATGAAAAGATCTTGGGCGGAGCGCCTGCCCGGCCGGAAAGCCTGCGGCGTCCCCCCGCGCCGCGCACGACCGGGCGTTGGCCCGCCCTCTGCCGGCGCAACCGGCACCCCCGCCCGTTCGCTATGTCACGGGACGGAGGGGCGGGGCATGCGCCCCGCCGGCGCGCAGCCTCCGTCCCGCATGAAACGGAGGAAAGGTTCGCGCAATGCCCGCGAAATCTAAGAAGCAGCAGATGGCCGCCGGCGCGGCGCTGGCCGCCAAGCGTGGCGAGCGGCCGGCATCGAGCCTCAAGGGCGCGTCGAAGGAGATGGCGCGCTCGATGAGCGAGAAGGAGCTGCGGGAGATGGCGCACGCGAAGCGCAAGACGCTGCCGGAGCGGAGCGGCGGCTGACGCCGCGGAAGGGCGCCGCCGCGCGGCGGCGCCCGGCCTGCCTCAGCGACCGAAGAAGTGGTTGTAGGCGAGCGCAGCGCTCACCTCGTAGCGCAGATAGAAGCCGGTCACGCGCCGACACCAGGCGCGCTGGCTGTCGCAGACCTTCTTGAAGAACGGCCCCGCGGTCGGCGAAGAGGTGTCCCCCTCCATGCGCTCGATCACCCGGTCCCAGGCGGCGAGCTGGGCCTCGAGCAGCGGGCGGGGCGTGGTGCGCACCTGGACGCCCTGCTGCACCATCTCCTGCAGGTCACGCGAGAAGCGGTCCTGCTGCTTCCAGGACATGTCGGCAGAGGCGGCCTCGGCGGCGTGGCGCAGCACGAGCTGCAGCTCGCGCGGCAGCGCCTCGAAGCGCTGCCGGTTGAACAGGCACTCGAAGCACTCGGTGCGCTGGTGGTAGCTCTGCAGCATGTAGTTCCGCGCCACGTCGGGGAAGCCGAGGATGCGGTCGGAGGTCGGGTTGCTCCACTCCGCCGCGTCGATCACCCCCCGCTCCAGCGCCGGCAGGATCTCGGCGCCGGGCACCGAGACCACGGCGGAGCCGAGCTCGGCGAAGAGATCGGCGGCGAGGCCGACGGTGCGGTACTTCAGGCCGCGGAACTGCTCCACCCGCTCGATCGGCTGGCGGAACCAGCCGAGCGGCTGGGTCGGGATCGGGCCGCTGAGGAAGCCGACGGCGTTGATGCGCAGGATGTCGTGCATCAGCTCGCGGTACAGCGCCTCGCCGCCGCCGTAGTAGAACCAGCCGAGGAGCTGGTTGGCGTCGCCGAACCAGGGCGGCGCGGTGCCGAACAGGCTGAACGCCTTGTTCTTCCCGAACCAGTAGGCGCAGACGCCGTGCCCGCCGTCGAGCGCGCCGGAGGAGATGGCGTCGAGGAGCTGGAAAGCGCCGACCACGGCGCCGGCCGGCAGCAGCTCGAGCCGCAGCCTCCCCGCGGCGAGGGCGTTGACGCGCTCCACGTAGTCGCGCGCGAATTCCTGGGTGATGTCGCGCTGCGGCCAGGTGGACTGGAAGCGCATGACGGTGGTCTGGGCGCGGCTGACATTGGGCCTCGCCAGCGCGGCGGCGCCAACGGCGCCGGCCGCCGCCGCCTTCAGCATGCCGCGCCGACCGGCCGATCCGGTTGCCTCTCCTGACATGGTATTCCCTCCCGTGCGGCCGGCGGAGCCGGGGACCGGGCGCGCGGCCGGGGAAAGGCTATGCGCGGGAGCGGTACCGCCGCAACAATCGCGGCGGAGCAGGCGGGCGGGTCAGACCTTCTCGACCTGGCCGTATTCCAGCTCCACCGGGGTGGAGCGGCCGAAGATGGAGACGCTGACCTTCACCCGGCCCTTCTCCTCGTCCACCTCCTCCACCACGCCGTTGAAGCTGGTGAAGGGGCCGTCGGCGACGCGCACCTGCTCGCCCACCTCGAAGGTGATGGAGGGACGCTTCGGCTTGTCCACCCCCTCCTGCACCTGGCGGACGATGCGCTGCGCCTCGGCCTCGGAGATCGGGCTCGGCCGGTTGCGGGTGCCGAGGAAGCCGGTGACCTTGGGCGTGTCCTTCACCAGGTGCCAGGCGTCGTCGGTCATTTCCATCTTCACCAGCACGTAGCCGGGGAAGAATTTGCGCTCGGCGTTCACCTTCTGGCCGCGGCGGACCTCCACCACCTCCTCGGAGGGGACAAGGATCTCCTCGAACTTGTCGGCCAGGCCCTTCTGCGCCGCCTGCTCGCGGATCTGCTGCGCGATCTTCTTCTCGAAGCCGGAATAGACGTGCACCACGTACCACTTCTTCTCGGCCATGCTCCGGACCTCCCTCAGCCCAGCCCGAACAGGCCACGCATGGCGAGCCCGATGAGCTGGTCCACGATCAGGAAGAACAGCGCGGCGAGCGCGGACAGCGCGAGCACCAGCCCGGTGGTGATCAGCGTCTCCTTGCGCGTGGGCCAGGTGACCTTCGCCACCTCGGACCGCACCTCCCGGACGTACTGCGCGGGATCCAGCTTGGCCAACTCGGCTTCCTTCAACGCTCACGGGGCGGCGCCGGCCCAGGACTTCCCGCCTGGTCGGCGTCGCCCGCACAGGGTGTTGCGACGATCGGGCGGACCTGGCAGGGGCGGAGGGTCTCGAACCCCCAACCTCCGGTTTTGGAGACCGGCGCTCTAGCCAATTGAGCTACGCCCCTCCGCCGCCTCCGGCAAGGCGCGCCATAGCGGAGGCCGCCCGGACTGTCCAGACGCGCCGCCCGGGCCGGCGCGCTTGCAGCGGCGGCCGGAATGTGTTCTCTTTTTGTTCCGAAACGACGGAGAACACCAGGATGGGTGCCACCACGGCCAGCCCCGCCCCGACACCACCCCCTCCGCCTCCGCTGGCGGCACCGCCGGAGGGCGCCGCCGCGGCGTGGAGCCCCGCCGTCCCCTCCCCGGTGACGGAGGAGCTGCTCGCCACGCTCGGCGCCCGCGGGGCCGCCACCTGGGCGCCGGTGCTGCGGGCGGCCTGCGCCCGGCACGGACTCGACACGCCGCTCCGTCTCGCCGCCTTCCTCGCCAACGTGCTGCAC
>NZ_SJDM01000031.1 GCF_004761865.1 Crenalkalicoccus roseus
GCGGCGAAGGCGCGGCGGGCGGCGGCTTCCGCCCCGGCCTCGGCGGCGCGCGTCGCGGCCAGGGCGGCGTCGAACTCGGCCTGCGCGGCCGCGAGCGCCGCGCGGGCGCGGGCGCGCAGCAGGGCCAGCCACTCGGCCTCCGCCTCGCGCACCAGGCCGGAGAGGTTGCGGTAGCGGTTGGCCTGCCGGGCCTGCCGCGCCAGGCCCTGGCGCTGGGCGTCGAGCTGGCCGAGCAGATCCTCGGCCCGGGTCAGGTTGGCCTCGGCCTGGCGGAGCTTGAGCTCCGCCTCGTGGCGGCGGGCACGCAGCCCGGCGATGCCGGCCGCCTCCTCCAGCACCGCGCGCCGCTCCTCGGGCCTGGCGCCGATGATGGCGGCGACGCGGCCCTGGCTGACCATGCCGGAGGCGCGGGCGCCCGAGCCGATGTCGGCGAACATGGTCTGCACGTCGCGGGCGCGGGCCTCGCGCCCGTTGATGCGGAAGGTCGAGCCCTCGCCGCGAGCGATGCGACGGGAGATCTCGAGCTCGGCCGCCTCATGATGCGGCGGCGGGGCGAGGCCGGCGGCCTCCTCCAGCAGCAGCGTCACCTCGGCCAGGTTGCGCCCCGGCCGGGTGGCGGTGCCGGCGAAGATCACGTCCTCCATCTCGCCGCCGCGCATGGACTTGGCCGAGGTTTCGCCCATCGCCCAGCGCAGCGCCTCGACCACGTTGGACTTGCCGCAGCCGTTCGGGCCGACGATGCCGGTCAGGCCTGGCAGCACCTCGACCGTGGCCGGCTCGGCGAAGCTCTTGAAGCCGGCGATGCGCAGCCGCGTCAGGCTGGCGCGCGGCGCGGCGCGGAGGAAGGCCGGGGCGGCCTCCGGCTCCTCCCCGGCGAGCGCCGCGCCCTCCGCCCCCTCCGCCCCGCTCAAGCCCGCCTCGCCTCCTCGACCAGGGCGCGGAAGCGGTCGAAGCTGAGATTGCCCGAATGCATCACCGGCCGGGCGGCGGCGCGGCCGCGGAAGGCGAAGCTCGGCGTCGCCTGGATGCGGTACTCGCTCTCGGCGGCGGCGCGGCTCTCGAGGATGCCGCGCGCCAGCGCCTCGTCGCGCTGCACGGCCTCGAAGCGGGCGCGGTCCATGCCGGCCAGGGCGGCGAGCCGCGCCAGCTCCTCCGCCGGGTCGCGGGCGAAGGCCCAGCGGTCCTGGCTCTTGAGCAGGGTGCCGACGAAGCCCTCGTAGCGCTCGGGCGGCAGGGAGCGGGCCACCATGGCGCCGAGCAGCGCCACGCGGTCGAGCGGGAAGTCGCGCCAGATCCAGCGGATCTGCCCGGTCTCCACCAGCTCCCGCCGCACCTGCGGCCAGGTGTCGCGGTGGAAGGCGGCGCAGTGGCTGCAGGTGAGGGAGAAGAACTCCTGCACCGTCACCGGCGCCTCGGCGCTGCCGGCGGCGCGCTCCGCGAAGCGCGGATCGGGGGCCGGCGCCTCGGGCCGCTGCTGCGGCGCCGGCGGATCCTGCGCCCCGGGGTCCTGTGCCCGGGGCTCCTCGGCCGCCGCGTCCCGCGCCGGCGGGTCCTGCGCGCGGAGCGCGGCGGGGGCGAGGGTGCCGGCGGCGAGGGCGGCGAGGAAGGGTCGGCGGCGGAAGCGCATCGTTCCTCCGGAATGGCGCGGCAGGCGGAGGGGCCGCGGCGGGTGAGGGCCGCGCGACTCGCCCCGGGAACTCATCCGCGGCTCCGATAGACGCCCCGCGCCAGCTTTGCCAGCGCCGCGCGCAATTCGCCCTCCGGCACGCCGGAGAGCGCCGCCGCCACCGGCTCGGGCAGCGGCGCGGCGGGGGGCGGCGCGCCGGCGGCGGCGCGCGGCGCCGGGGGCGCGGCCTGCTGCACGAAGCGCAGCCGCTCCACCGCCAGCCGGCCGAGATGGGCGTTGATGCGCGCGGCGAGCTGCGGGGCGAGGTGGGAGAGTTCGAGCGCCACCGGCCCCGCGCAGGCGATGGTCAGCGTTCCCCCGGAGAGCCGGCGCGGCGCGGTGACGGCAGCCAGCGCCGGCCCCACCACCTCCGCCCAGTCGGCCATGAGCTGGGCGCCGGCGGGGCTGCGCTTCCTGAAGGCGGGGCGGGTCAGCCGCGGCACCAGCGCGCCAAGCGGCCGGGGCCCGCCCATGAAACGCCGATCCTCCCTATCCTCTGCCATGATGCATCCCGATCCCGCCGCCCGCCCCGACCCTGCCCGCCTGCTCGCCTGGTACGACCGGCATCGCCGCGACCTGCCCTGGCGCGCCCCGCCCGGCGGGGCGCCGCCCGAAGCATACCGCATCTGGCTCTCCGAGGTGATGCTGCAGCAGACCACGGTGGCGGCGGTGGCCCCGCGCTTCCGCCGCTTCCTCGCCCGCTTCCCGACCGTGGAGGCGCTGGCGGCGGCGGAAGAGGCGGAGGTGATGGAGGAGTGGGCGGGCCTCGGCTACTACGCCCGCGCCCGCAACCTGCACGCCTGCGCCCGCGCGGTGGCGGCGGCGGGCGGCTTCCCGCGCGAGGAGGCGGGGCTGCGCGCCCTGCCCGGCATCGGCGCCTACACCGCCGCCGCGGTGGCCGCGATCGCCTTCGGCGCGCCCGCGGTGCCGGTGGACGGCAATGTGGAGCGGGTGGTGGCGCGCCTCTTCGCGGTCGAGGAGGCGCTGCCCGCGGCGCGGCCCCGCCTCGCCGCCCTGGCGCGGGGCTTCCTCGAGCACGTGGCGGTGCGGGCGCGGCCGGGCGACTTCGCCCAGGCGCTGTTCGACCTCGGCGCCACCCTCTGCACCCCGGCCGCGCCGGCCTGCGCGCTCTGCCCCTGGCGCGGGGACTGCCGCGCGCAGGCCGCGGGCCTCCAGGCCGCGCTGCCGCGCAGGGCGCCGAAGCGGGCGCGACCGCTGCGCCACGGCGCGCATTTCCTGCTGACCGATGCCGCGGGCGCGGTGCTGCTGCGCCGCCGCCCGCCGCGCGGCCTGCTCGGCGGCATGCTGGAGATCCCCGGCACGCCCTGGCGGGAGGCGCCCTGGCAGGAGGCGGAGGCCCTGGCCGCGGCGCCGATCCCCGGCCTCGCCTGGCGTCGCCTGCCCGGCGCGGCGCGGCACGGCTTCACCCATTTCGTGCTGGAGATGGCGCTGTTCGCGGCCCAGGTGCCGCGCCTCGACCCGCCGGCGGGGATGGAGGCGCGCCCCCTCGCCGGGGCCGCGGCGGCGCTGCCCACGGCGATGCGTCGGCTGCTGGCCCTTGCCGAGGAGGCGGGCGCCGTGAGAGAGGCGGCGCCCCCTTCCATGGAGACGCATGCATGAACCAGGTCCTCGCCGCCCCCCGCGCCCGCGCCGCGCTGCGCTTCTGGGGCCTCGCCCTGCTCGGCTCGGCGCTGCTCGCGGCCAGCGCGCAGGTCAGCCTGCCGCTCTGGCCGGTGCCGGCGACCCTGCAGAGCCTCGCCGTGCTGCTGCTCGGCGCGCTCGGCGGGGCGCGGCTCGGCGTCGCGGCGGTGGCGCTCTACCTGGCCGAGGGCGCGATGGGGCTGCCGGTCTTCGCCGGTGGCGCGGGCGGGCCGGCGGTGCTGGCCGGGCCGACGGCGGGCTACCTGCTCGGCTTCCTGCCGGCGGCCTGGATCGCCGGGCAGGCGGCGCGGGGCGGCCCCTGGCGGCAGGCGGCGCTGCTGCTCGCCGCGCATCTCGCGCTGTTCGTGCCGGGCGTGCTGTGGCTCGCCGGCTTCGTCGGGCTGGAGCGGGCCTGGATGGCGGGCTTCGTCGTGTTCCTGCCGGGCACGGCGGTGAAGACCGCCCTGGCCTTCGCGGTGCTGCGCGCGGCGCGGCGCTGAGGCGGGCGGCACCGGTTCCGGGCCGGCGCCGAGGCCGCGCGGGTGCCCGGCCGCGCCGGGCATCCGGGCCGGCGCCTCACGCGGCCTCCGCCATCCCCGCCACGGCGAGGATGGCGGCGAGGCTCGCGGACATGCCGCGCACGCTCTCCCCCTTCTCGACGTCGATCCACTCCTCGAGCGAGTGCGCCCGCCCGCCCCTGCCGCCGGAGCCGATCCGGATGGCGGGGATGCCGAGGCTCATCGGGATGTTCGCATCCGTCGAGGAGGCTTCGAAGGCGGGCGCGTAGCCATGCGCCGCGACGGCGGCGGCGGCGAGGCGCGCGATGTCGCTTCCGGGCGGCGTACTCCCGGCGGGGCGGTCGCCGATCAGGGCGATCTCCGCCGTGATCGCGCCCTCGCGCGTCGAGCGGGCCGCGTTCTCCGCCGCCACCGCCTCCTCCACGCCGGCGCGGAAGCGCCGCTCCAGCGCGGCGAGGGTGGCGGCGTCCTGGGAGCGGAGGTCCACCTCCATCCACACCGCGTCGGGGATGGCGTTCACCGAGGTGCCGCCGCCGAGCAGGCTGACGCAATGGGTGGTGCGGGGGTCCTCGGGCACCTCCGTCCCGGCCAGCGCCAGCGCGGCGCGCGCCATGGCGTAGGCCGGGTTCACCAGGCCGAAGGCGCCGAAGCTGTGCCCGCCCGGGCCGCGGAAGGTGACGCGGAAGCGGCGCGAGCCGATGCCGCCCGTCACGATGCGCTCCACCTCCGGGCTGTCCACGGTGAAGAAGGCACCGATGCGGCCGCGCCAGCGCCCCTCGGTGAAGAGGTGGCGCACGCCGCGCAGGTCGCCCGGCCCCTCCTCCCCCACGTCGCCGACGAAGAGCAGGTCGCTCCGCGTGCGGATGCCGGCGGCGTCGAGGGCGCGGATGAAGGCGAGCAGCACGGCGAGGCTGCGCGTGTCGTCGCCGACACCCGGGGCGAACAGCCTCGTCCCCTCCCGCCGCACCCGCACCTCGGTGCCGGCGGGGAAGACGGTGTCGAGATGCGCGGCGACGCAGACCACCGCGCCGCCGCCGGCGCCGCGGCGCAGCCCCATCACGTTGCCGACGGCGTCCTGCTCCACCTCCTCGAGCCCGTGCGCGCGGAGCATCTCCAGGTAGGCGGCGGCGCGCGCCGCCTCGCCGAAGGGGGGTGCCGGGATCTCGGTGAGGGTGACGATGTCCTCGACGAGGCGGTCATGCTCGCGCTCCAGCGTGGCGACGGCGGCGCGGAAGCGCGGGTCGGCGAGGAGGGCGGCGATCTGGGCTTCGGGAGAGTGCGGCACGGCGGCCCCGGCGATGTGGCTGGCGCAGATCAGGAGAGAGGGCCGGCCGCGTCAAGCCGTGGCGCCCTGGCGGGGCCGCGGCGGCGATGGCGCCGCGCCGCCTGAGCCGCGCGGGCGGCAGCGCCGGAGCGGTGGATCGGCCGCCCTGGCGGATCGCGCCGGCGCGCGAGCGCATCCGTGGCGCCGCTCAGCCCCCGCCGAGCGCCTCGGCCCGGAACTCGTCCAGCACGCGCAGCCGCCCGCCCGGCGCCACCACGTGCCAGAAGGCCCAGCCGTTGCAGGAGGGCGCCTCCTGCACCGCCGCGCCGACCTGGTGGATCGAGCCCTGGGCGCGGCCGCAGCGGATCGAGCCGTCGGCGCCGACCGTCGCCTGCCAGCGGCGCGCGCGGTCGGTCAGCACCGTGCCGGCGGGCACCAGGCCGCGCTCCACCAGCGCGCCGAAGGGGATGCGCGGCTGCTCGCGCTTCGCCGGCGTGGTCTGGATCGCCGCCTCCTCCAGCGGCCGCACCGCGGCGAGGCGCGCGGCGGCGGCATCGGCGTAGCGTTCCTCGCGTTCGAGGCCGATGTAGCGCCGGCCGAGGCGCTTCGCGACCGCCGCCGTGGTGCCGGTGCCGAGGAAGGGGTCGAGCACCACCTCCCCCGGCGCGGTGCAGGAAAGGATCACCCGGTGCAGCAGCGCCTCCGGCTTCTGGGTCGGGTGCAGCTTGGCGCCCTTGCCGTCGCGCAGCCGCTCGGCGCCGGTGCAGAGCGGGATGAACCAGTCGCTGCGCATCTGCAGGTCGTCGTTCAGCGACTTCATGGCGGCGTAGTTGAAGCGGTAGCGGCTTTCCGGCCCCCGCGCCGCCCAGATCAGCGTCTCATGCGCGTTGGTGAAGCGCCGGCCGCGGAAATTCGGCATCGGGTTCGCCTTGCGCCAGATGACGTCGTTCAGGATCCAGTAGCCGAGATCCTGCAGCGCCGCGCCGAGGCGGAAGATGTTGTGGTAGCTGCCGATCACCCAGATGGTGCCGTCCTTGCGCAGCACCCGCCGCGCCTCGGTCAGCCATTCGCGGGTGAAGGCGTCGTAGGCGGCGAGGTCGTCGAAGCGGTCCCAGGCCTCGTCCACCCCGTCCACCAGCGAATCATCCGGCCGGCGCAGTTCGCCCTTCAACTGGAGATTATAGGGGGGATCCGCGAATATCGCGTGGACCGAGGCCGGCGGCAGGGTCCGCATCAACTCAACCGCGTCCCCGACCAGGATCTGGTCGAGGGGCAGATCAAGCCCCGTTCCCACGACAATCCCCCTGAGAAAACCCCCCCGACAGCATCGCCGTCGCGAGTCGCCGCGTCAACCGGAGCGTGGAAGCAGTTGATCCACGGGGGAAAAGCCGCGGCGGTGATGCGGGCAGGGCCCGTGCCGGGCCAGTGCCGCCCGGTGCCGGGGGGTGGGGTAGCCGGCATGCTCGGCGAAGCCATAGGCCGGCCAGCGCGCGCCGAGCCGCGCCATGGCCCGGTCCCGCACCACCTTGGCGAGGATGGAGGCGGCGGCGATGGAGAGCGAGAGGCCGTCGCCCCCCGTCACGCAGCGCACCGGGCAGGGCAGGCGGGGCGGCTGGCTGCCATCCACCAGGGCGAGGTCCGGCAAGCGGGGCAGTCGCGCCACCGCCCGCGCCATGGCGAGATGGGTGGCGCGCAGGATGTTCAGCCGCCCGATCTCGGCCGCCGAGGCGGCGCCGAGCGCCCATTCCGCGCGCCCGAGCGCGGCGGCCTCGCGCAGCGCCGCGAAGGCGGCCTCGCGCGCGGCGGCGGAGAGGCGCTTGCTGTCGTCGAGCAGCCCGGCGAGGGCGGGCGGCACGCCGCCCGGGAAGACCACGGCGGCGGCGAGCACCGGGCCCGCGAGCGGCCCCCGCCCGGCCTCGTCCACCCCCGCGACACGGCCGCCGGCCATCGCTTCCAGGCTGAAATCGGGCATGGCGCGAGCCTAGGGCGGATCGCGCGCGGCCGGAACCGGCCGCGGGCGCCCCCGCTCCGCGAACGGAGTGAAGCCCGCCGCGGGCATGTCCGCCGGCGCGGATTGCGGTTGCCGCCGGGCCGGCCGCGGGCGCAGGCTCCACCTCCGCAGGAGGAGACGCGCCATGCCCGACACCCCGGCCGCACCCCGGCGCCGGCGGCTGCTCGCCGACGAGCCCGCCCCGCCCTCGGTCTTCGTGGACGCGCCGAACATGCCCTGGGAGGAGACGCGCTTCCCGGGCATCCGGATGAAGCTGCTCTACAGCGACCCGGCGAGCGGCATGTCCACCATCCTGTTCCGGCTCGACCCCGGCGCCGAGGTGCCGCTGCACGAGCACACCGCTCTCGAGCAGACCTATGTGCTGGAAGGCCGCTTCGTGGACGAGGAGGGGGAGTGCGGCCCCGGCCAGTTCGTCTGGCGCCCGCCCGGCAGCACCCATGTCGCCCGCGCGCCGGAGGGGGCGGTGATCCTCTCGGTCTTCATGAAGCCCAACCATTTCGCCGCGGGGCAGGAATTCTTCACCGAGGGCAGGCGGACAAACGGCTAGAGCGGATCGCGGACGGCCGGAAGCGTGACTTTGCCCCGCAAGCAATGGGCTGGAGCCGTTCCCGCACCCGCAGCCGAGTGGAAACGGCTCTAGAGCAGGGCGAGCTGCGCCGGGCCGTCCGGCTCCGGCACGCGGAACTGCCCGCAGTCGAGCGGCTGGCGGGCCGGATCGGCGCGGTTCAGGCCGCAGCGCGCGCAGGCGAGGCGGAACCGCGCCGCCAGCATGGCGGCATAGGCGCCGGTGCCGCTCTGGCGCCGGCCGAAGCGGCTGTCGTAGAGCGCGCCGCCCCGGCTCTGCCGGATCAGGGACAGGACCCGCGCCGCGCGGTCGGGGAAATGGGCGCGCAGCCACTCCTCGAAGAGCGGCGCCACCTCGAGCGGGAGGCGCAGCAGCACATAGCCCGCCCGCGTCGCGCCGGCCTCCGCGGCCGCCTCCAGGATGCGCTCGAGCTCGGCGTCGTTGATCGCCGGGATCATCGGCGCGGCGAGCACGCCGACCGGGACGCCGGCCCCGGCCAGCGCGCCGATCGCGGCCAGCCGCCGCGCCGGGCTCGCCGCCCGCGGCTCCATCCGCCGCGCCAGCGCCGCGTCGAGGGTGGTGACGGAGAGGCAGACATGCGCGAGGCCGCGCGCCGCCATGCGGCGCAGGATGTCGAGGTCGCGCAGCACCCCGGCGGATTTGGTCACGACGGTCACGGGATGGCCGAACCGCTCCAGCACCTCCAGCACCGCGCGGGTGAGCCGCAGCCGCCGCTCCACCGGCTGGTAGGGGTCGGTGTTGGCGCCGAGCGCGACCGGGCGGGGGACGTAGCCGGGCCGGCGCAGCTCCTTCTCGAGCAGCGCCGGCAGGTCCGGCTTCACGTAGAGCAGGGTCTCGAAGTCGAGCCCCGGCGAGTGGCCGAGCCAGGCGTGGGTCGGCCTGGCGTAGCAGTAGACGCAGCCATGCTCGCAGCCGCGATAGGGGTTGAGGGAGCGGTCGAAGCCGATGTCGGGCGAATCGTTCCAGGCCATGGCGGTGCGCGCGGCATCGCGCAGCAGCGTGGTCGGCAGCGGCGGCAGCGGGCTTTCCCCGGCGCCCGGCGGCGCCTCGGGGCCCGACGCCTCCGCCCCGGCCAGCGCCGCGAGGCTGCCCCAGCCGTCGTCGAAGGCCTCCCGCGCCGTGCTCTCGAAGCGCACCGGTGGGTTGGAGAGGGCGCCGCGGCCCTTGCGCGCGCCGGCCAGCAGGGTGTCTCCTTCGCGCGCGGGCGGGGGCGGGCGGTCGGCCATGGCGATGTTCCTCCTCCGTTCGGGCAATCCTGCCGGGACCCGGGCCCGGCCGTCAAGAACGAAATGAGAACAGTTGGTTAAGGCGACGCTTGAACAAACCCTGTCCATCGTCCTGCCCACCCTGAACGCTGCGCAGTGCCTCGGCCCCACCCTCGCCGCCTGCGCCGAGGCGGGGGCGGAGCTGGTGGTGGCGGATGGCGGCAGCCGAGACCGAACCGCAGAGGTTGCCATCGCCGCCGGAGCGCGCCTGATCCGTTCCCCGCCCGGGCGCGGCGTGCAGCTCGCCGCCGGGGCGGCGGCGGCGCGCGGCGCCTGGCTGCTGTTCCTGCACGCCGACACCCGCCCCGCCCCGGGCTGGGCGGCGGCCGCGCGCGCCTTCATGGCCGAGCCGGCGAATGCCGGGCGCGCCGCCCATTTCGCCTTCGCCCTCGACGACCCCTCGCCGCAGGCGCGGCGGCTGGAGCGGCGGGTCGCCTGGCGCTGCCGCGTCCTCGGCCTGCCCTACGGCGATCAGGGGCTGCTGCTCTCCCGCGCCCTCTACGAGCAGGTGGGCGGCTACCGGCCGCTGCCGCTGATGGAGGATGTGGACCTGGTGCGCCGCCTCGGCCGCCGCCGCCTTGCCGCCCTGCCGGTGGCGGCCACCACCTCGGCCGAGCGCTGGCGGCGCGAGGGCTGGCGCCGCCGCTCGGCGCGCAACCTGCTCTGCCTCTCGCTCTGGTTCCTCGGCGTGCCGCCCGGCCTGATCCGGCGGGTCTACGGATGAGGTCAGCCCCCGCCGATCGCCCCCCGCGGCCGGCCGGGCCGCCGCGGGGCGGCTCCAGCGGGCATGGCGCGCGGCGGCGCGCGGCGGCACCCGGCGCCGGCGGCGCCGATGCCCGGCGCATCCGGGCACCGGCGCGGATCCGGCACGCTCCGCGGGCTCCGGCATGAGGGGCGACACGCTGATCCTGTTCGCCCGCGCCCCCCGGCTCGGGGCGGTGAAGCGGCGCCTCGCCCGCGGCATCGGCGCGCTGGCGGCGCTGCGCTTTTACCGCACCCAGCTCGCCGCGCTCTGCCGCCGCCTCGGGCGCGACCGGCGCTGGCGCACCGTGCTGGCGGTGACGCCCGACCACGCCCGGGCCCGCTGGCCGGCGCCGCTGCCGCGCCTGCCGCAGGGGCGGGGCGACCTCGGCGCGCGGATGCGCCGCGCCCTCTTCCGCCACCGGCGCGCGGTGCTGGTGGGCAGCGACATCCCCGGCCTCGGCGCGGAGGACATCGCCGCCGCCTTCCGCGCCCTCGGCCGCGCCGAGGCGGTGTTCGGCCCGGCCGAGGACGGGGGCTACTGGCTGGTCGGCCTCGGCCCGCGCCGCCCCGCCCGGCCCTTCGCCGGCGTGCGCTGGTCCACGGAGCACGCGCTGGCCGACACGCTGGCGAATTTCCGCCACCGCCGCGTCGTGCTGCTGCGCCGGCTGCGCGATGTGGACACCGCCGCCGACCTCGCCGCGCTGCGCCCTTCCGGTGCGCGGCCAGGGCGCCCGCCCCCCGCGATCCGCCCTACACGAACCGCCCGGGATCCATGATCCAGTCCCCGCGGTCCCAGGCGAGGAAGGCGCGCACCATCCGCGCCGCGCACCACAGCCAGACGATCACCAGCAGCGGCACCCCCACGACCGGCGCCGCCACCGGCGCCAGCATGCCGAGCAGCCCGAACCAGAAGGTGCGCACCCCATAGGCGTGGTGCGAGGACCAGAGCGTGCCCTTGGCCGGCCCCCACCAGTGCGCCAGCACCCCGGCGGCGAACCAGGGCAGCACCAGCGCCAGCCCGGCGGCGAAGAGCAGGTTCATCCACAGCACCCGCCGCCGCGCCCGCTCCGGGTCAGGCGCCGGGCCGGGCATGCGGGTGCCCCTTTCGCGGCGGCGCCGGGGCGTGGCGACGCAGCCAGTCCAGCGGCCCGGGCGTCGCCTCCCAGGCGGTGCGCGCCGCCTCGGCGACGCGCCGCGCCTCCTCCCGGCTGCCCCAGGCATAGGCGCCGGGCAGCGCCTTCGGCGTCGGCGCCTGCCCGGTCAGCGGGGGCGGCAGGTGCGGGTTGGCCCCGACCGCGCGGGCCAGCGCCGCCGCCCCCTCGCCATGGCGGCGGAAGGCGAGCGGCGCGGCGTCGTAGGGCCAGCCGGCATAGCCGTCCCCGGCGTACCGGGCGTGCAGCGCCGCCGCCTCGGCGTCGCGGCCGAGCGGCCAGCCCATCAGCAGGTAGCGCACCCCCCGGGTGTCGTCGGGGTTGAGGCGCCGCATGTCGCGCAGATCCGCCGCCGCCTCGTGCCGGCGGTGCCGGCACAGCTTCCGCGCCAGGCCGTGGCGGGCGCGCAGGCGGGGGCGCGTCTCGATGAGGCCCCGGACGTCGCCCGCATCCTCGGGGAAGGCGCCGGGCCCGACCGCAACCGTGCCCGCCGCCACCGCCTGCTGCCACAGCGCCAGCGCCGGCTCCGACCCCTCCGGCGCCGGCACGCCCCGGGCATCGGCCGGCGAGAGCGCCAGCGCCTCCCCGGCCGGGGCGAGGCGGCGCGCGCCGCCGGCCTCCCTGGCGCCGAAGCAGCGCTCCTGCGCCTCCGGCAGGCGTTCCTCGATCGCCGCCATCACCTGCCGCAGCCGCGCGATCGGCGCCCGGGAGGGCTTCCCGCCGCGTGCCATCCGCCATCCTCCCTCGCTTCCCGCCGCAGCCTCGCGCCGCGGCGGACGGCCTGTCCAGCCGCGCGCCCTCAGCCGGGCTCCCGCCCGATCTCCAGTGCCCGCGCATAGACCTGCCGGCGCGGCAGGCCGGTTGCCGCGGCGACCGCGGCGGCGGCGTCGCGCAGGCTCATCCCCGCGGCCAGCGCCTCGCCCAGGCGCCGGTCCAGCTCCGCCTCTCCGGTCCGCTCCTCCGGCGCCGGACCAACCACCACCACCACCTCGCCCCGCGCCTCGGCCGCGGCGTAGTGCGCGGCGAGCTCGGCTAGGCTGGCACGGCGCACCTCCTCGAAGCGCTTGGTCAGCTCCCGCGCCACCGCCGCCGGACGGTCGCCGCCGAGCGCCCCGGCCATCGCCGCCAGCGCCTCGCCCAGGCGGTGCGGGGATTCGTAGAAGACCAGGGTGGCGGAGAGGCCGGCCCGCTCGGCGGCGCGCAGCCGCGCGAGCTCCGCCGCCCGCGGCCCCGCCCGCGCCGGCAGGAAGCCCGCGAACAGGAAGGGGTGCGGCGGCAGGCCGGAGAGCGTCAGCGCCATCACCGCCGCGCTCGGTCCGGGGATGGCGCCGAGCGGCAGGCCGGCGGCGATCACCGCCCGCACCAGCCGGTAGCCGGGGTCGGAGACCAGGGGCGTCCCGGCATCGGAAGCGAGGGCGAGGCGCTGTCCGGCGCGCAGCCGCTCCAGCACGCGGGGGATCTGGTCATCCTCGTTGTGTTCGTGCAGGGGAAGCAGCGTCGCCGAAATGCCATGCCTTGCCAGCAGGGCGCCGGTTACCCTCGTATCCTCGCACAGCACCGCGTCGGCCCCGCGCAGGGCCGCGAGCGCGCGGGGAGAGAGGTCGCCGAGATTGCCGATCGGCGTCGCCACCAGCGTCAGGCCCGGCGAGGCCGCCGGGGAATCGGGAGGTTCGCTTGCCAGGTCCGTCATGCTCCATGCCGCCGCGCCGCTGGGCGGGGCTGCTGCTCGCCCTGCTCTTGCCCCTGGCGGCCTGCGCGCCGCAACCCCTGGGGCCGCGGGTCGTGCTGCCGGCACCGGGCTACGCCCCGCCGGTGGCCGTGCCCGCCCAGCCCGCCATCGCGCGCGAGCGCGTCGGGCTGCTGCTGCCGCTGAGCGGGGGCAACCGCGCCCTCGGCGAGGCCATGCTGAACGCGGCGCAGCTCGCCCTGTTCGACCAGCAGGACCCGCGCGTGGAGCTGCTGCCGCGCGACACCGGCGGCACCCCCGCCGGCGCGGCGGAGGCGGCGCGCGCCGCCCTCGGGGAGGGCGCCCGCGCCTTCGCCGGGCCGCTGACGCTCGGCGAGACCGCCGCCGCCGCCGGCCCCGCCCGCGGCGCCCGGGCGCCGCTGCTGGCCTTCACCAGCGATGCCTCCCAGGCCGCGCCGGGGGTTTGGGTGCTCGGCCTCACCCCGGCCGAGCAGGCGGAGCGCATGGCCGAGGCGGCAGCGGCGCGCGGGGCGCGGCGCTTCGGCCTCCTTGCCCCGGACGACGAGTTCGGCCGCCGCCTCGCCGCGGCGCTGCGCGCGCGCCTGTCCCTGGCCGGCCTGCCCGCGCCCGTCACCGTGCTGCACCCGCCGCGCGGTGACGCGGCGGCGGCGGCGCAGGAGCTGGCCGGGCTGGCCGGGCCGGAGGGGCTCGACGCCGTGCTGCTCGGCGAGGCGGGGGAGCGGGCGCGGGCCGCCGCCGCGGCGCTCGCCGCCGCGCTGCCGCGCCCGGCGCGGCTGCTCGGCACCGCGCTCTGGCTGCAGGACCGCACGCTGGCGCAGGAGCCGGCGCTCCACGGCGCCTGGTTCCCCGGCCCCGACCCGGCGGCGCGGCAGCGCTTCGAGGCGCGCTACCAGGGCGCCTTCGGCGAGCGGCCGCCGCGGCTCGCCGGCGTTGCCTACGACGCCACCGCGCTTGCCGCGCGCACGGTGCGCGACGGCTTCGGCCAGCCCCCGGTCGGGGAGGCGATGATGGGCGCTGACGGCCCGATCCGCCTGCTGCCGGACGGGCTGGCGCGGCGCGGCCTCGCCATTCTCGCCGTGGACCCCTCGGGCGAGCCGGCGCTGGTCGAGCCTGCGCCGGTGCCGCCCGTCGCCGGAAGCTGACGGAGGGGCGCATGACCGGGCCAGTGCTGCGCGCGGCGCTGCTGATCGGCGGCGTGCCGCTCGCCGCGCTCGGCATCCTGCTCGCGGCGGGGTGGGCGGCGCCGGGGCCGGGGCTCGCCGCGCTCGGCGCCATTGCGCTCGCGGCGCTGCTGCTGGCGCGGCTCTGGGTCGGCGGCCTGGCGCGGCTGGCAGAGGCGCTCCGCCGCGCCGCCGCGGAGGGGGGGCGGCTGGAGCCGCCCGCCGGGGCGCTGGCGCTGCTGCCGACGGTGCGGGAGGTCTCCGAGGCGGCCGGGCGCCTCGCCCGCGGGCTGGAGGAGCGGACGGCGCTGCTGGAGCGGCTGCGCCGCGCCGACGAGGCGATCCTGGAGAGCCTGCCGGACCCGCTGCTGGTGCTCTCGGAGGACCGTGCGCCCCTGCGCGCCAACGCCGCGGCGCGGGCGCTGTTCGGCACTGGTGCCGGGCTGCGCGGGGGCGAGGTGGAGGCGCTGCTGCGCCACCCCGTGCTCGCCGGCGCGGTGGACCGGGCGCTGGGCGAGGGGCGTCCGCAGGCGGTGGACCTGACCCTGCCGGTGCCGGTGACGCGCGACATCGCCGCGCAGGTGACGCCGATCGACCCCGCGCTGTCCGAGGGCGGGCGCCTCGTCATCGTGCTCTCCGACCGCACCCGGGCGCGGGCGGTGGAGCGGATGCGGGCCGATTTCGTCGCCAACGCCAGCCACGAGCTGCGCACCCCGCTCGCCAGCCTGATCGGCTTCATCGAGACGCTGCGCGGCCCGGCCGAGGACGACCCGGCGGCGCGGCGGCGCTTCCTCGCCATCATGGCCGAGCAGTCCGACCGCATGCGGCGGCTGATCGACGACCTGCTCGGCCTCTCGCGCATCGAGCTGACGGAGCACCAGCCGCCGACCGGGCGCGTGCCGCTCGCCGCCGTGGCGCGGGCCGAGGCGGAGGCGCTGGAGCCGCTGCTGCGCCGGCGCCGCGTCGCCCTCTCCCTCGACCTCGACGAGACGGTGGAGGCGGCGCCGGCGGATGCCGAGCAGGTCGCGCAGGTGGTGCGCAACCTGCTGGAGAACGCGGTGCGCCACGGGCGGGAGGGCGGGCAGGTGCGGCTTTCCGTGGCGCAGGCGGAGGGCGGCCCCCCGCGCCTGCCGGCGCGCCCGGGCGCGCTGCTCTCGGTAACGGATGACGGCCCCGGCATCCCGCGCGAGCACCTGCCGCGCCTGACCGAGCGCTTCTATCGCGTGGACAAGGGACGCTCGCGCAGCGCCGGCGGCACCGGGCTTGGCCTTGCGATCGTCAAGCACATCGTCAACCGCCACCGTGGCCAGCTCCTGATCGAGAGCGAGGAGGGGGTGGGCAGCAGCTTCCGCGTCTGGCTGCCGGCCGCGCCGGCGGGCGCAGGTTGCCCCGCGGCGCGGCAGCGACTACCTCCTTCCCGAGCGGCCCCGCACGGCGGGGCCTTCCCCGAACAGACGCAGAGCCGATGAGCGACCCAGCCGAGAACCCGCAGGGGCCCACGCCCGCGGAGGCGCCGAGCACGGCGGCGCAGGACGCCGCCCCGCCCGACGCGCCGCCGCAGGCCCCCGAGGAACGCATCGCCGCCCTCGAGACCGCACTCGCCGAGATGAAGGACCGCTGGCTGCGCGCCGAGGCCGAGTTGCAGAACCTGCGCAGCCGCAGCCAGCGCGAGGTGGCGGACGCGCGCAACTTCGCCATCCAGCGCTTCGCCCGCGACGTGGTGGAGGCGGCGGAGAACCTCCGCCGCGGCCTCGACGCCCTGCCCCCGGCGCAGCCCGAGGAGCCGGACCTCCTCCGCAAGCTGCGCGACGGCTTCGAGGGGGTGGAGCGGAGCTTCCTCGCCATGCTCGAACGCCACGGCATTCGCCGCCAGGACGCGGCGGGCCAGCCCTTCGACCCCGAACTGCACCAGGCGATGGCCGAGCAGCCGGCGCCCGCGGGGGTGGCGCCGGGCACGGTGCTGCAGGCCTGGACCCCGGCCTGGACGCTCAACGGGCGGCTGCTCAAGCCGGCCATGGTGGTGGTGGCCGGCCGCGCCGGGGACGAGGCGGCGCCGCAATAGGGCATTTTCCGTCCGCCCCGGAGCGGATCGCGGGGCGCGGCCGGAAGGTCAGCGCCGCTGCGGCTCGAAGCGCCAGGGTGCCGCGCCCTCCACCAGCGGGTCGAGCGAGAGCCGGTGCTCGAGCGGGGGGAAGGCGCGGCTGCGGCAGTCGGCGCGGTCGCACAGCCGGCAGGAGAGGCCGATGCCGACCATGGCTCCCTCGAGGTCGAGGCCGGTCGCGTAGATCACCTCCGGCGCGCGGGCGATGTCGCAGCCCATCGCCACCACATGCACCGGCGGCGGCTCCCCCCAGCGCGCCGGCGTGCCCTGCACGGTGCGCGCGAAGCAGAGGAAGGCGGCGCCGTCGGGGAGCTGCGCCACCTGCACCCGCATCTGCCCCGGCGTGGTGAAGGCCTGGTGCACCACCCATTTCGGGCAGCTTCCGCCGAAGCGGGCGAAGGGAAAGCCCGCCGCCGAGAAGCGCTTGTCCACATTGCCGGCCGGATCCGCGCGCAGGAAGAAGAAGGGCACGCCGCGCGCCCCTTCCCGCTGCAGGGTGCAGAGGCGGTGCGCCGCCTGTTCGAAGCTGACGCCGAAGCGCGCCGCCAGCGCCTCCACGTCGTGGCGCAGCTCCCGCGCCGCGGCGAGATAGGGCGCATAGGGCATCAGCAGCGCCGCGGCGGCGTAGTTGAGGAGGCCGATGCCGATGAGCTGCGCCGCCTCCGGGCTCGAGGGTTCGAACCCGGCCATGGCGGCGCGCACCGCCTCCCCCGCCTCCAGCAGCATGAGCTGGAAGGCGAGGTGGAAGCCGCGGCTCTCGCGCGGCAGCGTCTCGGCGAGGTCGAGGCGCCGCGCCTCCGGATCGTAGCGGCGCAGCGTCCCGGGCAGCGGCCCCACCGTCACCTTCAGCCCGTGGCGGCGGCGCAGCCGCTCCGCCACCGCGTGGTTCATCTCCGCCGGCGCGGCGCCGAGCTCGGCGCCGATCGCCTCGGCGGCGGCCTCGAGCGCCGGGAAGTGGTTGGCGCGGTCGTGGAAGAAGTCCCGCGCCTCCTCCGTCGGCAGCAGCACACGCCGCCCCGTGGGCAGCGCGATGCCGCCCGAATCCTCGCGCGCCACCCGCCAGGCGCGGTAGAGGGCGAGCACGGCGCGGGCGACGTTCGGCGCGCCGGCGGCGAGCTGCGCCACCTCCTGCTCCGGCACCTCCTCGAGGCCGAGCATGGGGTCGGAGAGCACCTCGCGCAGCCCGCTCTCCAGCGCCCGCTCGCGCTGCCCGGAGAGGGTGGCGATGTCCACCTCCAGCGCCTGGGTCAGCTTGATCAGCAGCGAGGCGGTGACGGCGCGCTGGTCGTGCTCGATCAGGTTCAGGTAGCTCGCGGAGATGCCAAGCCGCGTCGCCAGGGCCTGCTGCGCCAACCCCTTCTCCATGCGCAGGCGGCGGATGGTGCGGCCGATGAGCGGGCGGGACATCGCTTTACATCCTTTACTCTTTTCTGACGGGCGGCGTGAACGTCTTCACCGCTTTGCATTGCCCAAGCCAATGAAGCGGCTGAACTTCGGCGACGCAATGTGAATTATTGACGCAACCCGGACCCGATCAGGAGTTGCCCGATGCGTCCACTGCCCACCCCCTGCCGCGCCCCCGATGGCGCCCCCGGCCCCTCCGGACCCGCCCCGGATCCGCGCCGCTTCGAGGGCATCCGCCGCGACTACACGGAGGCGGAGGTGGCGAAGCTCGCCGGGTCCTTCCGGGTGAAGCACACCCTGGCGGAGATGGGCGCGCGGCGGCTGTGGCACCTGCTGAAGACCGAGCCCTACGTGAACACCCTCGGCGCGCTCACCGGCATGCAGGCGCTGCAGCAGGTGAAGGCGGGGCTGAAGGCGATCTACCTCTCCGGCTGGCAGGTGGCGGCGGACGCCAACACCGCCTGCACCATGTATCCCGACCAGTCGCTCTACCCGGTGGATTCCGTGCCGGCGGTGGTGCGGCGGATCAACAACGCGCTGCGCCGCGCCGACCAGATCGCGACGTTGGAGCGTCTGGAGGGCAAGGCCGACGACCAGACGCACTACATGGCGCCGATCGTCGCCGACGCCGAGGCCGGCTTCGGCGGCGCGCTCAACGCCTACGAGCTGATGCGCGCCATGATCGAGGCCGGCGCCGCGGGCGTGCATTTCGAGGACCAGCTCGCCTCCGAGAAGAAGTGCGGCCACCTCGGCGGCAAGGTGCTGGTGCCGATCAGCCAGCATATCCGCACCCTCAACGCCGCGCGCCTCGCCGCCGATGTCGAGGGCGTGCCGACCGTGCTGCTCTGCCGCACCGACGCGGAGAGCGCGCAGCTCCTGACCAGCGACGTGGACGAGCGCGACCGGCCCTTCATCACCGGCGAGCGCACGCCGGAAGGCTTCTTCCGCATCAGGCCGGGCGTCGGCAAGCAGTACGCCATCGCCCGCAGCCTGGCCTACGCCCCCTATGCCGACCTGCTGTGGTGGGAGACCTCGGACCCCGACCTCGACGACGCGCGCGACTTCGCGGAGGCGATCCAGCGCGAATTCCCCGGCAAGATGCTGGCCTACAACTGCTCGCCCTCCTTCAACTGGCAGCGCAAGATGGGCGTCGAGGCCGCGGAGAGGTTCCAGCGCGAGCTCGGCGCCATGGGCTACAAATTCCAGTTCGTGACGCTCGCCGGCTTCCACAGCCTGAACCTCTCCATGTTCAGGCTGGCGCGCGGCTACCGCGACCGCGGCATGGGCGCCTATTCCGAGCTGCAGCAGGCCGAGTTCGCCGCGGAGGCGGAGGGCTTCACCGCGGTGCGCCACCAGCGGGAGGTGGGCGTCTCCTACTTCGACGCCGTGGCCATGGCGGCCTCGGGCGGCCGCGCCAGCACCACGGCGATGGAGCACAGCACCGAGGCGGCGCAGTTCGTCGCGCCGGAGACGCGCGGGAGCCACGGCGCGAGGCAGCCGGCCCCGGCGAAGTGAGCGAGACGGGGCGGCGCCCGCCGCGCCGCCCCGGCACCACCAGGAACGGAGAGCACGCCATGTCCATCCAGCAGCACGATCATGACGACGGCCTGGTGCACGGCCATGCCTGGGCGATGGAGAAGCCGCGCCCCGCGCAGGGCGGCATGAACGGGCGCAGCATCGCCGAGGCGATGGGCACGCATCCGGAGGAGCCGACCACCTACGACGACGGCCTGGTGCACGCCCACAACTGGGCCTGCGGCGAACGCGGGCGGATGAGCGGGCGCTGAGCCGGCCAGGGCGGATCCCCGCCGCCTTGCCGGACGGGGCCCGCCCTGCGGCGTGGTCCGCCGCGGCGGATCACGCTTCCGCTCCGGCGATCCCGCCGGCGCGGATCGGGCGCTAGCCCCGCGCCAGCAGTGTCCGGGCGAGGCGGTCGAACTCCCCGACCGACAGCGTCTCCGCCCGGCGCTCGCCGGCGATGCCCGCGGCGGCGAGCAGCGCCTCCGCGTCGCCGAGCGGGCGCAGCGCGCCGCGCAGCATCTTGCGCCGCTGGCCGAACGCCGCCGCGGTCAGCCGCTCCATGGCACCGAACAGCGCCTCGCCCGGATCCTCCGGGTGCGGCGTCAGCCCCACCACCGCCGACCACACCCTGGGCGGCGGGCTGAAGGCGCCGGGGGGCAGGCGCAGCAGCAGCGCGCAGCGGCAGCGCCACTGCGCCAGCACCGAGAGCCGGCCATAGGCCGCGGTGCCGGGCGCGGCGCAGATCCGCTCCGCCACCTCCTGCTGGAACATCAGCGTCATGCCCTCGATGGCGGCGGCACGGCGCAGCCAGCCGACCAGCAGCGGCGTGGCGACGTTGTAGGGCAGGTTGGCGACGATGCGCCGCGGCGCCGGCAGGGCGGCCACGGGGTCGAGCGCCAGCGCATCCCCCTCCACCACCCTGAGCCGGCCGGGATACGCCGCCTGCAGCCCGGCGAGCGCCGCCACGGCGCGGCGGTCGAGCTCCACCGCCAGCACCTCCGCCGCCGGACCCGCCAGCAGCGCGCGCGTCAGCCCGCCGGGGCCGGGCCCCACCTCCAGCACGTGCCGCCCCGCGAGGTCGCCGGCCAGCGCGGCGATGCGCCGGCACAGCGCCTCGTCCAGGAGGAAGTGCTGGCCGAGCGACTTCCGCGCATCCAGCCCGTGCCGCGCGACGACCTCGCGCAGCGGGGGCAGGGTCGGCTCAGACACGCATCTCGATCTGCGCGCGCCGGCGCAGGTCGCGCTGGAGCTGGCGCGACAGGTTCTCCACCCGGTCGCGCAGGAGCTGCGCCCGCGCCTGCTCCGGCGTCAGCTCGGCGAGGTTCCGCTGCTCGCGCGAGCAGACCATCATGACGATGACCCCGTCCGGCGTGATGATGGGCTGCGAGGCGCGGCCGGGCGTGAGCCCCGCGAGCAGCGCCCGCAGCGGCTGCGGGGTGACGTTCTCGAGCCGGATCACGCCGGGATCGGCCGGCCGGTCCGTGCCGCGCGACGCCTGCTCGATCGCCTCGCAGCTCCGCGCCGACTGGGACAGGCGCTGGGCGCGCTCCACCTGCTCATGCTGCTGGCGCGTCGGGTTCTCGGGGTCGAGCGGGGTGCTGAAGGGGAACCAGGCCTGGCGCACCGAGAGCAGCGTGGCGATGTCCCGCCCCGATTCCCGCCTCTGGCGCAGGGTCACGATCTGGTAGCCCCCGGGCACGCGGATCGGGTTGCTGATGGCGCCGGGCGGCATGCGCCGGACCACGTCCGCCACCGGCTCGTCCAGGTCCTCCGCGCGCACCCAGCCGAGGTCGCCGCCCTGCAGCGCGGTCTGCGCCTGGCTGAACTGCGTGGCCGCCACCGGGAAGGGGGTGCCGCGGCGGAGCTGGCCGATCACCTCCTGGACGAAGCGCTGCGCCTCCTCCTCGTTGCGGGGGTCGTCCACGGGGATGAAGATCTCGGAGACGAGGTATTCGGGCTCGCCCATCCGGGCCTGGGCGCGCCGGATCACCTCCTGCACCTCCTGCTCGGAGGGGTTCGCCTGCGGGCCGAGCTGCAGGCGGAGCAGCCTGGCCCAGCCGATCTGGGTGCGGATCTGGTCGTAGAGCACGCGCGGCTGCACGCCGAGGGCCTGAAGCTGGGCGCGCAGCCCGCCGGGGGGCAGGTTGTTGCGCTGCTCGAGCTCCCTGACCGCCTCGGCCACGTCGTTGTCGGTGACCGGGATGCGGCGGCGCTGCACCTCCTGCATCCGCAGCCGCTCGTCGATGACGAGGCGCACGACCTGGGGGGTGAGCCGCTCCAGCGTCTCCGGCGCCACCGGCATCCCGGCGTTCAGCGCGAACAGCCTGGCGCGGCCGACCACGTCCCCCTGGGTGACGACCTCGCCGTTCACCACGGCGACGATCCGGTTCACCACCGGCGCCTCCGCGACCCCGGGCGCGGTCCGGGCATGCGCCGGCGGGGCGGCGGACGGGGCGGGGCCGAGCAGCAGGCCGGCCAGCAGCAGGGCGGCGGGCCGGGCGCCGGGAAGCGGGCGGAGCATGGGCCGATGCTTAGCGGCCGGACGCCGGCCAAGCTAGTGTCTCCCGCCCTTGACGGGCCCGGCGCGGGGGAACAGCGTGGCCGCGGGGGCGGGGCGCGGCACCCGCCCGGAACGAAGGCGGGAGGGAAGGTCCATGAAGTTCGGCGTGTTCTACGAGCTGCAGCTTCCAAGGCCCTGGGGCCCGACCAGCGAGCGCGACCTCTACCACCGCGCGCTCGACCAGCTCGAGCTCGCCGACCGGCTCGGCTACGACTACGCCTGGCAGGTGGAGCACCACTTCCTGGAGGAATACTCCCACTCCCCGGCGCCGGAGGTGTTCCTCGGCGCCGCCAGCCAGCGGACGCGGCGCATCCGCCTCGGCCACGGCATCATCCAGCTCACCACCAACCATCCGGCCCGCGTCGCCGAGCGCGTCGCCTGCCTCGACCTGCTGAGCGACGGGCGCGTGGAATTCGGCATCGGCGAGGGGGCGAGCATCACCGAGCTCGCCCCCTTCGGCCGCACGATGGAGGAGAAGCGCGCGGTGTGGGAAGACGCGGTGCGCTGCATCCTGCCGATGATGCGCGAGGAGGGCTGGGAGTACGAGGGCCCCCACTTCCGCTTCCCGCTGCGCAACGTGCTGCCCAAGCCGCTGCAGCGCCCGCACCCGCCGCTCTGGGTCGCCTGCTCGCAGCTCGAGACGATCGAGATGGCGGGGCGGCGCGGCATGGGCGCGCTCGGCTTCCAGTTCCTCAGCGCCGACGCGGCCCATGCCTGGGTCCACGCCTACTACAACAGCTTCGTCAAGCGGCAGGAGAAGCTCACCGAGTACGAGGCGAACCCGAACATCGCCGTGGTCAGCTACTTCATGTGCGCCGAGACCGACGAGGAGGCGCGCCGCCGCGCCGACGGGGTGACGTTCTTCCAGTTCGCGCTGCGCTACTACAACGCCGCCAAGGGGCGGGAGCGGGCGAGGCCCGGCACGGTCAGCCTGTGGGAGGAGTACGAGGCCTGGAAGCGCGCCAACCCGGAGGCGGTGCGGCGCGCCCTCTCCGGCGGGCTGATCGGCTCGCCGGAGACGCTCAGGCGCAAGCTGCGCAAATTCGAAGCCTCGCACATCGACCAGGTCATCCTGCTCAACCAGGCCGGCAACAACACCCACGAGCACATCTGCGAAAGCCTGGAGCTGTTCGCGCGCGAGGTGATGCCGGAGTTCCACGCCCGCGAGCCGGAGCACCAGGCATGGAAGCGCGGAGTGCTGGCGCGCGAGATCGAGCTCGAGGAGATCGACACCGCCCCGTTCCGCGAGCGCTTCGGGCCGAACGCCGTGCAGGTGGCGCGGCCCGCGGCGGCGGAGTAGGCGGCCATGGCCCCGCTGCCCGCCGCCCGCCCGGAGGAGGTCGGCCTCTCCGCCGCGCGGCTCGACCGGCTCGGCGCCGTGCTGCGCGAGCGCATCGCCGCCGGCCACCTGCCCGGCGCGGTGGCGCTGGTGGCGCGCGACGGGCGCATCGCCTGGCACGAGGCCTTCGGCCGGCGCGACCCGGCGGCGGCGGACCCGATGACGACCGATGCGGTGTTCCGCATCTACTCCATGACCAAGCCGATCGTCTCCGTCGGCGTGATGATGCTGGTGGAGGAGGGCAGGCTGCTGCTCGGCGACCCGGTGGGGAGGCACCTGCCGGAACTCGCCGCGCCGATGGTGGCGGTGGAGGGCGGCGGGCTCGAGAAGGCGGCGCGGCCGATCACCGTGCAGGACCTGCTGCGCCACACCTCCGGCCTCACCTACGAGTTCCGCGGCACCGGCGCCGTGCACCGGGCCTACATGGACGCCAAGGTGTACCGCCGCGGCCAGACCAACGCCGAGCAGGTGGCGATGCTCGGCCGCCTGCCGCTGCTGCACCACCCCGGCACGCGCTGGGAGTACGGCCGCTCCACCGACGTGCTGGGGCGGCTGATCGAGGTGGTCTCCGGCCGCACGCTCGGCGCCTTCCTGGCCGAGCGCATCCTCGCCCCGCTCGGCATGGCGGATACCGGCTTCTTCGTGCCGGAGCGCGACCACCACCGCCTCGCCGGCGCCTTCGACCGGGACCCCGAGACCGGCGCCGCGGTCAGCCTGATCGAGGTGCGGGAGAGGCCAAGCTTCGAATCCGGCGGCGGCGGCATGGTCTCGACCGCCGCGGACTACATCCGCTTCCTGCAGATGCTGCTGGAGGGCGGGCGGCTCGGCGGGGTGCGGCTGCTCGGCCGCAAGACGGTGGAGCTGATGACCGCCGACCATCTCGGCCCCATCCCCGGCGCGCCGGACCTGCTGCCGCCTGGCCACGGCTTCGGCCTCGGCTTCGCGGTGCGGCGGGAGCGCGGCATGGCGCCGCTGCCCGGCTCCGTCGGTCTCTACTACTGGGGCGGCATGGCGGGCACGAGCTTCTGGGTGGACCCGGCGGAGCGGCTGGCCGCCGTGCTGATGATCCAGGCGCCGGGGCAGCGCGAGCACTACCGCGCCCTGTTCCGGACCCTGGTCTACGCCGCGATCGAGGGCTGACGCGATGCGCTGGAGGATCGGCAGGGTCACCGTCACCCGCGTGGTGGAGATGGAGGCGACGGGCGGCAGCCGCTTCCTGCTGCCGCAGGCCACACCCGAGGCGGTGCGGGAGATCGGCTGGCTCGCGCCGCATTTCGCCGACGAGACCGGGCGGCTGCGCCTCAGCATCCACGCCCTGGTGGTGGAGACGCCGGAGCGGCGCATCCTGGTGGACACCTGCCTCGGCAACGACAAGCAGGGCCGGCGCATCCCGCACTGGAACGGCCGGCAGGGCAGCTTCCTCCGCGACCTCGCCGAGGCGGGCTACCCGGCGGAGAGCGTGGACACCGTGCTCTGCACCCACCTCCATGTGGACCATGTCGGCTGGAACACCATGCTCGTGGACGGGCGCTGGCGCCCCACCTTCCCGCGCGCCCGCTACCTGTTCGGCCGCGCGGAGTTCGAGCACTGGTCGCGCCAGACCGAGCGGGAGGAGCAGCGCGCGGTGTTCGAGGATTCGGTGCGGCCGGTGCTGGAGGCCGGGCTGGTCGAGCTGGTGGAGCCCGACCATCCGCTCTGCGAGGAGGTGCGCCTGGTGCCGAGCTTCGGCCACACGCCAGGGCACGTCTCGGTCCGCATCGCCTCGGAGGGGGAGGAGGCGTTCATCACCGGCGACATCGCCCACCACCCCTGCCAGCTCGCCCGGCCGCACTGGAACTCGACGGCCGACATGGACCCGCCGGCGGCGGAGGCGACGCGACGGCGCCTCTTCGGCGAGCTCGCGGGGCGGCCGGTGCTGGTGATCGGCACGCATTTCGCGGCGCCGACTGCCGGGCGCGTGGTGCGGGACGGCGACGCCTTCCGGCTGCTGGTCTGCTGGTAGGGCGGATCGCGGAGGGCTCGGCCCGCCCGAACCGGCGAGGACGCCGCGGCGGATCAGGGCGCGCAGCCCGTCCGGTCCAGCCGCTGCCGCGCGAGGGAGAGGGAGAAGCGCGCCCGGTCGAGCGTGGCGCGCAGCCGCGCGAGCTCCACCTCGCTGCCCGCCTGCTCGGCGAGGAGCGCGGCCTCCGCCGCCTCCTCCGCCGCGCGGGCGCAGCCGCAGCCGGCGAGGATTCCGGCCCCGGCCCGCAACCGCTCTCCCGCCTCCGCCGCCAGCGCCCGGCCGGCGGAGAGCGAGGGCAGCTCCGGCGCGCCGCGCAGCGCCCGCTCCGCCGCGGCGAGCGCCGCCAGCCCCTCGCCGAAGCCGCAGCCGCCACGCTGCGCCGCAGCCGGCCAGGCGAGCAGCAGGAGCAGCGCGGCGGCGGCGCGGCCCGCCCTCATGCGGCGCGCCAGCCGCAGGCGGCGAGCGCCGCCTGCATGTGCGGCGGCACCGGCGCCTCGGCGGCCACCGGCGGGTCGAGCGGCAGGCGGATGGCGCGCGCCAGCAGGTGGAGCGGCCCCGCCCCGCCGCCATAGCGCGCATCGCCGAGGATCGGGCAGCCGAGATGCGCGCAATGGGCGCGGAGCTGATGGGTGCGGCCGGTGCGCGGCCTGAGCTCCAGCCAGGCGATGCCGGGGCCGGTGCCGAGCAGGCGCCAGGCGGTCTGCGCCGGCCGGCCCGCCGGGTCCGCCACCATCCGCCAGCCCTCGCGCGCGGTGCTGCGCTTGGCGAGCGGCGCCGCGACCTCGCCCTCCGGCGCCGGCGGGGCGCCGCGCACCACCGCCCAGTAGGTCTTGTCCACCGCGCCCGCGGCGAACAGGGCGCCGAGCGCGGCGAGCGCCGGCCGCGTGCGGCCCAGCGCCAGGCAGCCGGCGGTGTCGGCGTCCAGCCGGTGGGCGGGCTGCGGGTCCCGCCGTGCGCCGAGGCGGAGATGCGGCAGCCACCCCTCCAGGGAGGGGCCGCCGCGCGGCCCGCGATGCACGGGCAGGCCGGCGGGCTTGTCGAGGATCAGCACCGCGGCGTCGCGGTGCAGCAGGCGGTCGGCGAGGTCCGGGGGCGGCGCCGCGGGCGCGGCCGCAGGGCCCCGCCGCGCGGCACCCCGGCGGGTCAGACCCGGCCGTGGCAGTGCTTGTACTTCCGCCCGCTGCCGCAGGGGCATGGCGCGTTGCGCGGCGTGCGGTGCCAGGTGGAGGGGTCGGCGGGGTCCGCCCCGTCGGCGGCCCGCCGTGGCGGCGGCGCCGGGGCGTAGCCGGGGCCGCCGGCCTCGGCCATCTCCATCTCGGCCATCGCCGGGTCGGGGTGGCGCATGTCCATCACCCGCACCGGCTCCGGGCTCGGCAGCGGCGCGTCGGGGCGCAGCTCGATGCGCATCAGCAGCGAGGTGACGCGCTCGCGCAGCTCGGCCAGCATGTTGTTGAAGAGGGCGAAGGCCTCGGACTTGTACTCGTTCAGCGGGTCGCGCTGGCCGTAGGCGCGCAGGCCGATGCCCTGGCGCAGGTGGTCGAGGGCCAGCAGATGCTCCTTCCACACCTGGTCGAAGACCTGCAGCAGCAGGGACTTCTCGACCATGCGCATCAGGTCCGGGCCGATGTTGGCCACCTTGGCGGCGTAGTGGCGCTCCGCCGCCTCCTCGATGCGCTCGCGCACCTGGGTCTCGTCGATGCCCTCCTCGCGGCCCCAGTCCTGCACCGGCAGGTCGAGGCCGAGCTGCTCGCGCACCCGCCGCTCCAGCCCCTCGAGGTCCCACTGCTCGGGGTAGGCGTTCTCGGGGATGGCGCGGTCCACCATGTCGCCGATGCTCTCGCGGCGCATCTGGGCGACGGTCTCGGAGACGTCGTCGGCGTTCATGAACGCCCGGCGCTGCGAATACACCTCGCGGCGCTGGTCGTTCATCACGTCGTCGTACTTGAGCAGGTTCTTGCGGGTGTCGAAGTTGCGCGCCTCGACCTTCTTCTGCGCCTTCTCCAGCGCCTTGTTGATCCAGGGATGGACGATCGCCTCGCCGGGCTTGAGGCCGAGCTTCTCCAGCATCCCGCCCATGCGGTCGGAGCCGAAGATGCGCATCAGGTCGTCTTCCAGCGAAAGGAAGAAGCGGCTGGCGCCCGGGTCGCCCTGGCGGCCGGAACGGCCGCGGAGCTGGTTGTCGATGCGCCGGCTCTCGTGCCGCTCGGTGCCGATGACGAAGAGGCCGCCGGCCTCCTTCACCCTGGCCCGCGCCGCCTCCACCTCGGCCCGGTGGCGGGCGAGCGCCGCCTCGAACTCCGGCCCCTCCGCCTGCCCGGTCTCCTGGCGCGCCAGCATCTCGGCGTTGCCGCCGAGCTGGATGTCGGTGCCGCGCCCGGCCATGTTGGTGGCGATGGTGATGGCGCCCGGGCGGCCGGCCTGGGCGATGATGCCGGCCTCCTGCTCGTGGTAGCGGGCGTTCAGCACGTTGTGCGGGATGTTCTTCTTCTTCAGGAGGCCGGAGATCAGCTCCGACTTCTCGATCGAGGTGGTGCCGACCAGGCAGGGCTGGCCGCGGCCGCGCGCCTCCTCGATCAGCCGGATCACCGCCTCGTACTTCTCGGCGGCGGTGCGGTAGACCTCGTCGTCCTCGTCCTTGCGCGCCACCGGCACGTTGGTCGGGATCTCGACGACCTCGAGCTTGTAGATCTCGGCGAACTCGTCCGCCTCGGTCGCCGCCGTGCCGGTCATGCCGGCGAGCTTGGGGTAGAGGCGGAAGTAGTTCTGGAAGGTGATGGAGGCCAGCGTCTGGTTCTCGGGCTGGACGGTGACGTGCTCCTTCGCCTCCAGCGCCTGGTGCAGCCCGTCGGAGTAGCGGCGGCCCTCCATCATGCGGCCGGTGAACTCGTCGATGATCACCACCTTGTCGTTGCGCACGATGTAGTCCACGTCGCGCGTGAACAGGGTGTGGGCGCGCACCGACTGGTTGACGTGGTGCACCAGCGTCACGTTGGTGGGGTCGTAGAGGCTGCCCTCCTCGAGCAGCCCGGCCTCGCGCAGCGCCTGCTCCACCGCCTCCGAGCCCTGCTCGGTGAGGGCGACGGTGCGGAACTTCTCGTCCTTCTCGTAGGTGGCCTTGTCCTTCACCACCTCCCGCACCACCGCGTCCACGCGGCGGTAGAGGTCGGAGCTGTCCTCGGCCGGGCCGCTGATGATCAGCGGCGTGCGCGCCTCGTCGATCAGGATCGAGTCCACCTCGTCCACGATCGCGTAGTTGAAGTCCCGCTGCACCATCTCGTCCAGCCGGTACTTCATGTTGTCGCGCAGGTAGTCGAAGCCGAACTCGTTGTTGGTGCCGTAGGTGACGTCGGCGGCGTAGGCGGCGCGGCGCTCCTCGTCCGTCAGGCCGTGCACGATGACGCCGACCGAGAGGCCGAGGAAGTTGTAGACGCGCCCCATCCACTCGGCGTCGCGCCTCGCCAGGTAGTCGTTCACCGTGACGACGTGCACGCCCTTGCCGGCGAGGGCGTTGAGGTAGACCGGCAGGGTGGCGACGAGCGTCTTGCCCTCGCCGGTCTTCATCTCGGCGATCTTGCCCTCGTGCAGCACCATGCCGCCGATGAGCTGCACGTCGAAGTGGCGGAGGCCGAGCACGCGCTTCGAGGCCTCGCGCACCGTGGCGAAGGCCTCGGGCAGCAGCTCGTCGAGGCTCGCCCCCTGGGCGAGGCGGGCGCGGAACTCTCCGGTCTTGCCGCGCAGCGCCTCGTCCGACAGGGCGGCCATCGCGGGTTCGAGCGCGTTGATCTGCGGCACGCGCGCGCGCAGGCGCTTCAGCGCGCGTTCGTTCGAGGTGCCGAAGATGGCGCGGGCGAGGCTTGCGAACATGCGGGGCGCGGGTCTCCGGACGGGCCATGGGCCCGGCCAATGGGGCCTTGCCGCGCCCGGTGCCGTGGTGGGGCACCGGCGGCGCCGGCAGGGGATTCGGCTGGCCGAAATTCGGCCCTTCAAGTAGGCGGGGCCAGGGGCCACGTCAACGCTCGCGCGGCCCGGCGCGGGCGCATCCTTGTGGACCTCTCGCGCTTCCGTCATGTTCCCCCGCCCCCCGGAGCCCCCGATGCGCCCCTTCGCCCTGCTTCTCGCCGCCAGCCTGCTGCTGCCGCTCGCGGCTGCGGCCGAGGGGCGCGCCCCGGCCGCCGCCGACCCCGCCGCCGAGGACCCCGTGCTCGCCCGCGTGGACGGGGCGCCGCTGCGCGCCTCGGAGGTGGTCGGCGCGGCCGCGGACGTGCTGCCGGCCGAGCTGCGCGCCGTGCCGCCCGGCCTGCTGATGCGGATGCTGCCGCCCGAGGTGGGAAGCCAGCTCGTCGAGCGGGCGATCGTCGAGCGGGTGCTGGTCAATGCCGCCCGCGCCCGCGGCCTGCACGAGGAGGAGGAGGTCCGCCGCCGCATCCGCCGCGCCGAGGAGCAGGAGCTGCAGCAGGCGCTGCTGACCCGCGAGGTCTCGGCGCGGGTGACCGAGGAGGCGCTGCGCGCCCGCTACGCGCGCGACATGGCCGGCCGCCGGGGCGAGGAGGAGGTCCAGGCCCGCCACATCCTGGTGCCGACCGAGACCGAGGCCCGCGAGGTGCTGGCCGAGGTGCAGCGCCCGGGCGCCGACTTCGCCGAGGTGGCGCGGCGCCGCTCCACCGGCCCGGGCGCGCAGCAGGGCGGCGACCTCGGCTTCTTCAAGCGCGAGGACATGGTGCCGGAATTCGCCGAGGCTGCCTTTGCCCTGCGGCCGGGCCAGATCTCGCCGGCCCCGGTCCGTTCCCCCTTCGGCTGGCACGTCATCAAGGTGGAGACGCGCCGCGCCGCGCCCGTGCCGCCCTTCGAGGAGGTGCGCGACACGCTGCGCCGGCAGATGATGGAGGAGGAGGTGGAGGCGGTGGTGCGGCAGCTGCGCGAGGCCGCTGCCATCGAGCGGCTTGACCAGCCCGCCGCCCCTTCCCTGCTCGACCGCGCCGCGCCGCCCGCTGCCGAGCCGCCGCCGGCCGGCCGCGCCCCCGCCCCGCCCCAGAGACGCTGAGAAGAGACGCCGAGAGCTCGCCCATGGCCGGCAAGGACCACCCGATCTCCCCCCTCGCCCTGCCGCTTCCGGCGCTGCCCCCCGTGCCGGGCGTGCGCCTTGGCACGGCGCGGGCGGAGATCCGCTACAAGGCGCGCGAGGACGTGACGATGATGGTGTTCCCCGAGGGGACCGCCGTCGCCGGGGTGTTCACCAAGAACCGCTGCCCGGGCGCGCCGGTGGACTGGTGCCGTGCCGCGCTGCGGGGCGGCAAGGCCCGTGCCCTGGTGGTCACCGCCGGCAATTCGAACGTCTTCACCGGCCGCGCCGGGCGCGAGGCCTGCACGGCGACCGCCGGGGCGATGGCGGAACTCGCCGGCTGCCTTCCGGAGGAGGTGTTCCTCGCCTCCACCGGCGTGATCGGCGAGCGGCTGCCGACGGAGAAGCTGCTCGCCGCCCTGCCGCCGCTGTTCGGCGCGCTGCGCGAGGACGGGTGGGAGGCGGCGGCGCGCGCCATCATGACCACCGACACCTTCCCCAAGGGCGCGACGCGGCGCGCCCGGATCGGCGAGGCGGAGGTGACGGTCACGGGCATCGCCAAGGGCAGCGGCATGATCGCCCCCGACATGGCGACCATGCTCTGCTTCCTGGCCACCGACGCCCGGGTGCCGGCGGCGGCGCTGCAGGCGATCCTCAGGAAGGGCGTGGACCGCAGCTTCAACTGCATCACCGTGGATTCCGACACCTCCACCTCCGACACGGTGCTGCTCTTCGCCACCGGCGAGGCGCGCCACCCGCGCGTGCCGGCGGAAGGAGGCCCCCTGCTGCGCGACTTCGCGCGCGCGGTGGAGGAGGTGCTGATGGACCTCGCGCTGATGGTGGTGCGCGACGGCGAGGGGGCGCAGAAGCTGATCCGCATCGAGGTGACCGGCGCGGTCAGCGCGCGCTCGGCGCACCGCATCGCCATGGCGATCGCCAATTCGCCGCTGGTCAAGACCGCCATCGCCGGCGAGGACGCCAATTGGGGCCGCATCGTCATGGCGGTGGGCAAGGCCGGCGAGCCGGCGGACCGCGACCGCCTCTCCGTCGCCGTGGGCGGCGTGTGGATGGCGCGCGAGGGCGGCGTGGTGCCCGACTACGACGAGACCCCGGTGGTCGCGCACATGAAGGGGCGCGAGGTGGAGATCACCGTGGACATCGGCCTCGGCCGTGGCAGGGCCACGGTGTGGACCTGCGACCTGACGCACGGCTACATCGACATCAACGGCTCCTACCGGTCCTGACGGCCGCTCCCCGAAGCGCGCCCCGTTCGGCCGGCCCGCGGCCGGCGCTCCGGATTCCTGACGGGTGGGGATCGCCACCCGCCAGGAAGTCGGCCGGACGCACCCTGCCGGAGCCGCTGCCGCCCGGCCATGCCGCGGCAACGGCCCCGTTCCCCTGCCTGCGGCGTGATCCGCCCCGACGGATCAGGCTTCCGGCCGCCCCCGGCCGTCCGCGACCGATTCCGGCCCGAGTTCCGCGCGCAGCCGCCGCGCCGCGGCGACCAGGTTCGCCATGGCCGGCCGCACCTCCTCCCAGCCGCGCGTCTTGAGGCCGCAATCGGGGTTCGCCCACAGCCGCCCGGCCGGCAGGCGTCCGGCGGCGCGGCGCAGCAGCGCGGCCATCTCCTCGGCCGAGGGCACGCGCGGCGAGTGGATGTCCCACACGCCGGGACCGATCGCGTTCGGATAGTCGAAATCCTGGAAGGCCCGCAGCAGCTCCATGTCCGACCGCGCGGTCTCGATCGAGATCACGTCGGCGTCCATGGCCGCGATGTGCTCGATGATGTCGTTGAACTCCGAGTAGCACATGTGGGTGTGGATCTGCGTCTCGTCGCGCACGCCGGCGGCGGCGAGGCGGAAGCAGGCCACCGCCCAGCGCAGATAGTCCGGCCGCTCCGCCCGGCGCAGCGGCAGGCCCTCGCGGAAGGCCGGCTCGTCGATCTGGATGGCGGGGATGCCCGCCGCCTCCAGCTCCTGCACCTCGTCGCGGATGGCGAGCGCGATCTGCCGGCAGATCGTCTCGCGCGGGATGTCGGTGCGCGCGAAGGACCACTGCAGCATGGTGACGGGGCCCGTCAGCATGCCCTTCATCGGTCGCTGCGTCAGCGACTGGGCGTAGGAGGACCAGCGCACCGTCATCGGCGCGGGGCGCGACACGTCGGCCCAGATGATGGGCGGGGCGACGCAGCGGCTGCCGTAGCTCTGCACCCAGCCGTGCCTGGTGAAGGCGAAGCCGGCGAGCCGCTCGGCGAAATACTTCACCATGTCGTTGCGCTCGAACTCGCCATGGACCAGCATGTCCACGCCGATCTCCTCCTGCCAGCGCACCGCCTCGGCGGTGAGGCGCCGGATCTCGGCCTCGTAGCCGGCCTCGTCGAGCTCGCCCCTGGCGAGCCGGGCGCGCAGCGCCCGGACCTCGGCGGTCTGCGGAAAGGAGCCGATGCTGGTGACGGGCAGGGGCGGCAGCCGGAGGCGCGCCGCCTGGCGCTCCGCCCGCGCCGGATAGGGGCTGCGCCGGCGCTCCATCTCGGGCGTGACGGCGGCCAGGCGGGCCGCGACCGCCGGATCGTGCAGGCGCGCATCCGCCCGCGCCTCCGCGAGCACGGCGTCGCTCTCCGCGAGCGCGGCGGCGATCGCCTCCTCGCCCTCATCGGCGGCGCGGGCGAGCAGCGCCACCTCCCTCAGCTTCTCGTCGGCGAAGGCAAGGCGCCGCCTGAGAGTGGGGTCGAGGCCGTCCTCCGGCGCCAGGCTGTGCGGCACGTGCAGCAGCGAGCAGGAGGGAGCGACCATCAGCCGCCGCGCGAAGCCCGCCCCGGCCGCCTGCCGCAGAAGCGCCAGCGCCCGGCGCAGGTCGGCGCGCCAGACGTTCCGCCCGTCCACGAGGCCGAGCGACAGCCAGCGATCCCTCGGCAGCGCGTCGAGGACGGGGCCGAGCTGCTCCGGCGCGCGCGCCAGGTCGAGGTGCAGACCCGCCACCGGCAGCGCGCAGGCGAGGGCGAGAGCGTCGCCGAGGCCTCCGAAATAGGTGGCGAGCATCACGCCGAGCCCCGGCGCGGCCTCGGCGAGGGCGCGGTAGGCCCGCGCATAGGCATCCGCCGCGCCGGCCGGCAGGTCGGTCACCAGGCAGGGCTCGTCCATCTGCACCCAGGCCACGCCATCCTCGGCGAGGGCGCGCAGCGCCTCGGCGTAGGCGGGCAGCAGCGCCGGCAGCAGCTCCAGCGGATGGCCGCCATCCTCCCGCTTGGAGAGCAGCAGGAAGGAGACGGGGCCGAGCAGCACCGGGCGGGTGCGCGCGCCCTGCCCCGCCCCCTCGCGGAAGGCCGCGGCCCAGCGGTTCTCGAGCAGGCGGAAGCGCATGCGCGCCGAAAGCCGCGGCACGAGGTAGTGGTAGTTGGTGTCGAACCACTTGGTCATCTCGAGCGCCACGGCGCCGCGCGGGATGCCCGCGGCGCGCTCGGCCTCGGAGCCGCGGGCGCCGCGGGCGAGGGCGAAGAGGGTGGCGAGGGAGGCGGGGCCTTCCCCGCTCCAGCCATAGCCTTCGGGGATGGCGGCGAGGGCGCAGGCCGTCTCCAGCACATGGTCGTAGAGGGCGAAGTCGCCCGAGGGCACGTGGCTGATCCCGAGGCCCTGCTGCCGCGCGCGGGCGCCGGCGCGGATGCCGGCGGCGGCAGCGTGCAGCTCGGCCTCGGTGATCCTGCCGGCCCAGAAGGCCTCGAGCGCGGTCTTGAGTTCCCGCCGCGGCCCGATGCGCGGGTAGCCGAGATTGGCGGCGATGGTCATCGCATGCGTCTCCAGCGACCGGTGCACCCAGCCCGGCCGGATGGGGTGGCGCGCTCCCGCCGGGGCGGGCTGCACGGTGCTGGCAGGTCTCCTGGCTTGCGGGTACCGGGCCGAGAGGCCCAAACGCGGCCGGCCCCGCCTTCCCGCGCCTCGCGCGCAGTGGCGCCCCCGGAGGGGGGTGGGCCGGCGGCTTCCCGCCGACAGTTGCTGGGGCAGCGGCCGACTGGGCGCGGTGGCGCCGAACGGCCTTCCCTCTTCGCCCGCTCGCGCGGGACCAGCACTCTATAAAGATATCTTTAATCGCGCATGGCGCTCAAGCACCAATGCGCAAGGGAAATCAGCCGGGGCGGCCGTGCTCGCGGGCCCGGATCCAGGCCTCGATCTCCTCGCCGGTGAGCCGCCAGCTGTTGTCGAGCTCGGCCACCACCTCGCGCATGAAGGGTTCGGTCAGCGCCAGGGCCCGCTCCGGCGCGCCGAGATGGTCGCAGAGGAGCGCCAGGGCGAGCTGCCTTGGGCCGTCGCCCTCATAGGTCCATTCGAATCCGGCCCGCGAGAACAGCCGCACATCGTGGCGCGGATCGAGCGGCCTGCCGTCCACCGTCACCTGCGCCCCGGCCAGGCCGCGCCCGCCCTCGTACACCTTCATGACGCTTTCCTCCTGCCCCCCTCCTCGTCAGGGGGCTTCCCCATGCCGCCGGCTTCGGCTACCTACGCCATGGACGGACCCGTAGCTCAGCTGGATAGAGCGTTGCCCTCCGAAGGCAAAGGTCGTGCGTTCGAATCGCGCCGGGTCCGCCAATCTTTTCAAGCGCATAGCAAGCCCGCCGCCGAAACCTGAAACAGCCTAGGTAGCAGGTAGGTAGCGACGGGCGCAGCCCGCCACCAGTCAGGCGCCCGCCTCGGCCGCCGCGTCCTCCGCCATCCGCGCGTCACCACACGCCGCCCCTCGGCGGACCCCCAGCACCCGGCGGCGGCGCCGCTGCTGGCAACCGGCGGCGCTGGCAACCTGGAAACCCGGCCTGACGCTAGACCTCTATTGCCCTGACTGTGCATAG
>NZ_SJDM01000032.1 GCF_004761865.1 Crenalkalicoccus roseus
GCCTCCAGCTCATCACCAGAGACCCGCAAACACTAATCAGTCCGCCACCAGAATTCCAAAACGGATTCTAAATATCAGAAATCGGTTCTAAGCCTCGCCAACACGGAGAGCTTGGTGCTGGACGGCACCTCGCGCAGCGGGGCGACGCTGGAGCGCCTGTCGTCGCTGATCGACTGACAGCCTATTGCTGCGCTGCTTGCCCCGCTCTACCCTTTTGCCAAGGGCGAACCTGCCTGGCCGCCGCTGTCGATGTTCAAGGCGCTGCTACTGGCAGTCTGGCACGATCTGTCAGACGTGAAACTGCCGAGGCCTTGGAGGATCGCGCGAGCTTCCGCCGTTTCTGCGGCTTCGCCGCACAGGAGGCGATACCGGAGCGCACCGCGCCTTTGTGCGCTTCCGCTGGGCGCTGATCGCGCAGAGCCTGGATTGGCACCTGTTCGAGTCGATCACGATGCAGCTCAAGGCGTGTGCGATCACCGGTCAAGACCAGCACGCTGGTGGACGTGACGATCATCACTTCGGCCAGCAAGAGCGATAGCAAGGCGCGGTGGATCAAGCATCGCAACCGCGGCGTGATGCACGGCTTCAAGGCGCCTGTTGGTGCAGACGCCAACGCCGCGCTGGTCGAGCAGGTTTCGGTCACGCCGGCGAACGCGCATGACGGGCACGAGGGACCGGCCGCACTGCCCGACGCCCCGGGCGATGTGTTCGCCAACAGCGCTTATCGCGGGCAGCCCTTCGAGGCCGCCGTGCACGCCAGGGGCGGCGTGCCGCGTGTGACAGCCACAGCGATGTGGGGCCAGGACGAGGCCAAGACCCTGGCACGGCTCGACGCGTGGAACGCGCCGATCCAACGGGGGCACGCGCATCGAGAAGATCTTCGGCACCTGGAAACGCTGCTTCGGCCTGCGACGCATGCGATGGCGAGGCCTCGCCCGAGCCATCGCCCAGGTCCACTTCACCGCAACCGCCTACAACCTCAAGCGAAGCCTCGATCTCCAGCCGGCGTGAGCCGCGGCGCAGAACCGGCGTGGCCCAAGTGGCGCCAGATGGCAAAACATTTCACGCACGTCAGCACGCGGCACCATAAGGCTTCCGCACACAGGTCTCATTACGTCATCATTCACGGGAAGCTGGCGTGCGTCCATTCGGGGCGAGCGTGGCCTCCTCCCATCCGGCTGGCTCGCCACGATGCGCGGGCGCGGTCCAAGCGCATGGCCGTGCCGCCGATGGATCGGCGTGCCCGTGGCGGCGCGGGATCGCGCAAGCGGCTCCATGCCCTCATGCTGGATGCATGACACCATGCGGCAGGATGCGTGCTGCGCTTCCGCATGGAAGGCGCAGCCGTCGCTGGCGTCGTGCCCGGCGGGCTTTCCACCTCTTCATTCCCGGGGCTGCGCAAGGCATAACCCGGTCGCGCGGGCGTGCCGAAACTGGTAGCCGGACGGCACTTAAAATGCCGAGGCCGACAGGCCGTGCGGGTTCGAGTCCCGCCGCCCGCAGTCACGCCGCGCGAGGCGCTTCCGAATGCGGCGGCGGTCGGGCGGCGCCGCGGTTCAGCGCGTGTGGCCGACGGAGCGGCGGAGGCTGCGGCGCAGGGCGATCCAGGCTCCGGCGGAGGCGACCAGCAAGGTGGAGAAGACGGCCCAGGCGAGCAGCACCCGCGCCACCTGGCCCAGCATCTCTCCCGGTGGCAGCAGGTCGAGGCAGAGCAGCGACACCAGGATGGCGGCAACCAGGATGACGTGCTCGATCGCCTTCGGCCTCATGGTCGTTCCCTGTGCTGGCGCATGCCGGCTCCTGGCCGGACACGGTCTAATGTATGCCACACATAAAATTGATACAACTCCTGCCGCACCCCATGCCGCTTTTCCTTGACGAAGTGGAATGCTGCGGATCCGGGTGTAAGGCGATGCTCCGGCGGAAAAGCGGCAAAATCAGGGCTGACCGGCACCTCGCGTAGCCTGTGCCACGCCGCCGGGCGTGACCCCGAAGGTCGCGCGAAAGGCCGCACCGAAGGCCGAGGCGCTGGCATAGCCCACTGCCGCCGCGGCCCGTGCCGGCGGCATCCCTTGGGCGAGCAGCGCCGCCGCCTCCACCAGCCGCAGCGTCTGACGCCAGCGGCCGAAGCTCATTCCCGTCTCGCGCCGGAACAGCCGCGTCAGGGTCCGGGCAGTCGCCCCGGAGGCTTCGGCCCAGCCCTCGAGGGTAAGGGGGCTTGCCGGATCGGCCTGCAGCGCCTCGGCCAGGCGGCGAAGGCGGAGGTCGCGCACCGCTGGGACGCCGAGCGGCAGGGTGGGGGCGCGGGCGATCTCGTCCAGGATCAGCGCCGCCACATGGCCGGCCCGCCCGGCCGGATCCCATTCCGGCGGCTCGGCGCAGGCGGCGAGGATCAGTTCCCGCAGCAGCGGCGAGACGGCGAGCACCGCCGTGGCCTGCGGGCCGGCGGCGGCGGCGTCGGCGCGCAGGAGCAGCGCCCGCATCGCGACCTGTCCCTGCATCGTCACCGCATGGGCGAGCCCCGCGGGCACCCACAGGGCCCGGCCCGGCGGCACGATGAAGCCCGCGGCGTCGGTGGCGATGCGCATCACCCCGGCGGTGGCGTAGAGGAGCTGCGCGCGCCCGTGGCTGTGCCGCCCGGTACGGTGCCCGTCCGGATAGTCCCGCGCCAGGCCCGCCAGGGGGCGGTCCACCGCGTCCTGCGGCAGCGCCAGGATGCCGGCGAAAGGGACGCCTTGGCCGGATGGAGACATGAAACGTCCGGAACTCCATGCACGGCCAGTCTATGCTGATCCGCCCCCGTGGCGAGAGGGCGGACGCACCCGAAGGAAACGGAGAGCGAGGCATGTGGGACCCGGCGACGCGGCAGATCGCCTTCATCAATCTCGCCCACGTCTTCACCCACTACAGCCTGCTGATCCTTGCCACCGCCGTGCTCGGCATGGTGGCCCAGGCGCCGGAGGCCTTCGGCCGGGATTACGGGCCGATCCTGGCGCTCGGCACCGGCATGTTCGTGCTCTACGGCCTCGGCTCCCTGCCCATGGGCTGGCTCGCCGAGCGCTTCGGGCGCAAGGGCATGATGGGCGCCTTCTTCCTCGGCACCGGCGCGGCGCTGGTGGCGGCGGGCCTGTCCACCACCCCGCTCGCGCTCGGCGTCTCGCTCGCGGTGATGGGCGCCTTCGCCGCCATCTACCACCCGATCGGCACGGCCATGCTGGTCGAGGCCGCCGGGCAGAGGGTAGGGCGCGCGGTCGGCATCAACGGCGTGTTCGGCAATCTCGGCGTCGCCTGCGCGCCCGTCTTCACCGCCTTCCTGGCGGCCAAGGCGGGGTGGCAGTGGGCCTTCGTGCTGCCGGGAGTGCTCTGCATCGCCTCCGGTCTGCTCTACCTGCGCGAGCCGGCCTTCGACGCCGCCAGGGCGGGCGGGCCGCAGCGGCCCTTCCCGGAGATCCCGCGCGAACTGGTGCGGCGCGCGGTGATCGTGCTCCTCTCCATCGCCGCCGTCTCGGGCCTGGTGTTCAACGCCTTCACCCTGCTGGTGCCGAAGCTGATGGAGGAGCGGCTGGCCTCCTCGCCCGACCTCCTGCCGGTGGTCGGCCTGCTCGCCTTCCTCGCCACGCTCTGCGGCGGGCTGACGCAGTACACGGTGGGCCACATGATAGACCGGCACACCCTGAAGACGGTGTTCATGCCGCTTGCCCTGGTGCTGGCGCCCGCGCTGCTGCTGCTCGCCTTCGTGGATGGCTGGCTGGTGCTGCCGCTGGCCGCCCTGGTCGCGGCGGCGGTGTTCGGCCAGGTGACGGTGAACGAGACCATGACGGCGCGCTACGTCGCGCCCGCGCTGCGGGCCAAGCTCTATTCGGTGCGCTTCACCGTGGGCTTCCTCGGCGCCGCCGTGGCCTCGCCACTGGTCGGCTTCCTGCACCAGGCGACGGGCAGCCTGGCTGCGCCCATGCTGGTGCTGGCCGGCTTCAGCGTGATCATTCTGCTCTGCGCCCTGGTCTTCCCCAACCGGCGCGAGGAGCTGCAGCCCGAGCTCTGGTCCCGCGCCGCCGGGGCCGCCCGCCCGGTGGCGGCCGAATAGGGCGGATCGCGGGGGGCGGAGGCGGCCCCGCGCCAGGGCATGCGCCGCGCGCCGGGGAGAACGGAAAGCCCAGGCCGGTCGCGTCAGCTTCCTGGCACGCCAAGCCGGCGCATCCGCTCCCACAGCGTGGTGCGGGAGACGCCGAGGGCGCGGGCGGCATCGCCCACCCGGCCGCCGCAGCGCGCCAGCACGCGGCGGATGTGCTCGCGCTCCGCGGCGTCGCGCGCGGCGGCGAGGCTCAGATCCGCGCCCCCGGCCGCGGCCGCGCCGCGCTCGGGGAACAGGTCGGCGGGCTCCAGCACCGCGTGCTCGGCCAGCACCGCGGCGCGCTCGATGCGGTTGCGCAGCTCGCGCGCATTGCCCGGCCAGGCATGGGCGAGCAGCGCATCCTCCGCCGCCGGAGACAGCGCCATCCCCTCACGCCCGGCGGCGCGCGCCGCCTCGGCGAGGAACAGCAGGGCGAGGTCGCGCACATCCTCCGGCCGCTCGCGCAGCGGCGGCACCCGGAGCTCCACCACGGCGAGGCGGAAATAGAGGTCGCCCCGGAACCGCCCCTCCGCCACCCGCGCCTGCAGGTCGGCATTGGTGGCGGCGAGGAGGCGCGCCTCCAGCGCCACCTCGCGGCTGCCGCCGACGCGCAGGAACCGCCGGTCCTCGATCAGCCGCAGCAGCTTGGCCTGCAGCGCCGGATCGAGCTCCGCCACCTCGTCGAGCAGCAGCGTGCCGCGCCCGGCGCGCTCGGCGGCGCCCAGGCGGCGCTCGGCGGCGCCGGTGAAGGCGCCGCGCTCATGGCCGAACACCTCCGATTCCAGCAGGTCGCGCGGGATGGCGGCGCAGTTCAGCGCCACGAAGGGCTCGGCCGCGCGTGGGCCGAGGGCGTGCAGGGCGCGCGCCGCCACCTCCTTGCCCGCGCCGCTCTCGCCGAGCAGCAGCACCGGCGTCGTCACGCGGGCCAGCCGCGCCACCGCCGCGCGCAGCGCGCGCATCGGCGGGCTGCGCCAGCCCGGCGCCTCCTCCTCCCCGGCGCGCGGCGGTGCGGCGCCGGCGCCGTCGCCGGCTGGCGGGGCGAGGGTGGCCAGCTTGTCGAGCACCGCCTCCACCGGAAAGGGCTTGGGCAGGTAGTCATCCGCCCCGGCCCGGACCAGGCGCACCGCCTGCGCGATGCCCCCATAGGCGGTCATCGCCACCACCGGCACCGCGCCGAGCTCGGGCATCAGCCGCAGCAGCAGCTCCTCGCCCGAGCCGTCGGGCAGGCGCATGTCGCAGAGCACGAGGGAGGGGCGCGGACCGCGGCGCAGCAGCGCCTCGCCCTCGGCCAGCGTGCGCGCCCAGCGTACGCCCACGCCCTCCAGGCGCAGCCGCTGGACAAGCGAGGCGCCGAGCACCTCGTCATCCTCGATCAGCACCACCTCATGGCCGGCCGCGGCGCTCACTTCCCTTCCTCCCCTATCCCACGCGGCGGCAGGCGCAGCACGATGTGGGTGCCCTCGCCCGGGCGGCTGTCCACCTCGATCCGGCCGTCGAGCCGGGCGAGCTGCGCCATGACGACGGAAAGGCCGAGCCCCGCCCCCCCTCCCTCCACGCCGGCGAGCCGCGCCGCTTCCGGCTCCGGCAGCCCCCCGGCCTCGTCGGCGATGCTGACCACGAGGTCCCCCCCAGGCTCGGCCGCCGCGGCGAAGCAGACGCGCCCGCCCGGCGGGCTCGCCTCGACGGCGTTGAGCAGCAGGTTCAGCAGCGCCTGCCGCACCGGCACGGCATCGGCCGGAAAGGCGCCGGCGAGCGCCGCCGACCATTCGAGCGCCACCCCCTGCCGCCGCGCCTCCGGCGCCACCAGCAGCCGCAGATCCTCGAGGTCCTGCCCGGTCAGCGGCCGCGGCGGGGCGGCGGGGCGGTGCGATTCCAGCGTCGCCTGCACCACCGCCTGGATCTGCCGCAGCCCGCGCTCGACCAGATCCAGCGCCTCCTGCCGCGCGGCGCGGTCCTCGCCGTAGCGCCGCGCCGTCTCCACCGCCGTCAGCATGCCGGCAAGGGGGTTGCGCACCTCGTGCGCCACCGTCGCGGCGAGGCGGCCGAGCAGCGCCGCCTGGTCCTGCTCGGAGAGCCGCGCGGCGAGGCGCCTGCGTTCGGCGAGGCGCGTCACCATCAGGTCGTAGGCCTCGGCGAGCCGCCCGGCCTCGGTGCCGGCGGGCGGGCGCTCCTCGGGCGGGATCGGCTCCAGCCGGCCGGCGCGGACCCGGTCGAGCGCCCTGGCCACGCCGAGGAAGGGAGCGAGGGCGCGCCGCGCCGCGAGGGCGGCGAGCAGCGCCGCGATGCTCGCCAGGGCGAGATCGAGGACGAGGAGCGCGAACTCCAGCTCCCGCCGCCGCGCCGCCGCCTCGGTGAAGTCGAGCTTGGCGGCGAGGATGGCGCGGGGCAGCCCGGCATCGAAGAGCGGGCGCTGGACCCAGGCGGCATCGCCCGCGGCGGTGCGCCGCCAGGCCGGCCCCTCCCGCCCGGCGGCGAAGGGGGGCGGATCTGCGGCATCTTCGCCCTGCCCGGCGGTGGCGAGCACCGTGCCGTCCGGCGCCGCCACCACCAAGCGCCGCTCCCGCACCCCCGCCTGGAAGCCGAGGGCACGCTCCAGCGCCGCGGCGACCGCGTCCGGGTCGCCGGCGCGCAGGCCGGGCAGCACCGCCGCGGCCAGCCCGTCGAGATAGACTTGGCCGAGCCGCTCCGCCTCCCGCTCCCGCTCCCGGTCCATGGCACGGACCGCGACCTGGGTGGTGAGGATGGCGGCGAGGAAGGTCGCGGCGCCGGCCAGCAGCGGCAGGCGCAGCGCCAGCGGCCATTCGCCCCAGCGGCGGTCGAGGAGGCGTCTCACCCCGCCTCTATGCGGCGCGGCGCGGCCCGGGGCCAGGGGGCGCGCCGCAGCCGGTCAGGCGAGCAGGACCGGGGCCGGACCGCGCAGCAGGGCGAGATGGACCGCGCGTGCCCGCCCCGCCCGAGCCGGCAGGACGACGAGGTCGAAGGCCGCGCTGGAGGGCGGCTCCGCCCCGATCGGGGTGGGCAGCGCCTCCGCCGCGCGGCCGCGCGCGGCAGCGAGGGCGACCGCCTCGGCCAGCGCCGCCTCGGCGCCGGGCAGGGCGGGCGCGGCCAGTACCAGCCTCGCCCCCGCGGCGAGGCCGAGATCGAGGAAACGGGCCAGCGCCTCGGCCGAGGCGCCGTCGCCCTCGTGCAGGAACAGCACCCGCCCCGGCGGCGCCATGCCGGGCAGGGCGAGCAGCATCCCCGGCGCGGCGAAGGCCGGCTCCGTCCCCGTCGCCTCGGCCTGCGCCAGCCAGAGGGCGCGGCCGAGGATCACCAGGTCGTGGCGCGCCGCCGCCTGGGCCAGCAGCCGGTCGGCGTCGCCCTCCTCGTGGCGGATGCGCCAGGGGATGCCGAGGGCGGCGCACTCCTCCTGCAGCGTGGCGGCGAGCTGGCCGGCGGCCTCGCGCGCGGCGGCGATGCGGTGCTCGGCGAGCTGGGGGGTCCAGTAGGCGCCGCCGAAGGGCACCGGGCCGCTGCGCTCCCGCGGGCCGCGGGGCAGCAGGCTGAGCAGCGTCGCCTCCGCCACCTCGCCGCGCAGCGCCCGGAGCGCCGCGACCAGCGCCGGCGCCTCCTCCGGCCCGCCGGTGAGGACGAGCAGCGCCCGCCGCCCCGCGGCCCGCGGCGCCCCCGCCGCGGCGGGGCGGGCGCCGCCGGAGGGGGCCTCCTCCGGCGCGTGGCGTGCCAGCACGCCGCGAAGCTGGTCGGTCGCCGTGCCGCCCCACATCGGCGCCCCGCCCACATAGGCGGCGCGCGCCAGGGCATGGGAGGAGACGGGCACGGTGGCGAGCAGGAACGCCACGATCAGCGCCACGCGCACCCACACCTCGCCGCCGCCGAAGGCGAGGGCGGCGCCGAGCAGCACCAGGCTCGCCCCGACGACGCCGGCCTTGGTGGCGGCGTGCATGCGCAGGAAGGCGTCCGGCAGGCGGAACACGCCGATCGCGGCGATCAGCGCCACCGCCGAGCCGGCGAGCAGCAGCAGCGCGGCCAGGAGTTCAGCCATCCGCCCGCTCCTCCCGCGCCGTACGTTCGATGAAGGAGGCGACTCCGACGGCGCCGACGAAGCCGACCAGGCCGAGGCCGAGCGCGATGTCGAGCAGCGCCACATGCCCGGTGCCGAGCGCCATCATCCCGGTGCCGGCGACGGCGAGCAGGCCGAGCAAATCCATCGCCACCGCGCGGTCGGCGATGCCCGGGCCGCGCAGCATGCGCGCGGCGGTGAGCGCCACCGCCGCGCCCAGCATGCAGGCGGAGAGCGCGACGGCGAGGGAGAGGAAGGCGGTCATGGCAGGACCCTCCGGATGGCGGCCTCGAACCCCTCGCGGACCGAGGCGGCGACGCGCTCGGGCGTCTCGGCGTGCATGGCGTGGACGTAGAGCGTGCGGCGGTCATCCGAGACGTGCAGCGCCGTGGTGCCCGGCGTCAGGGTGATGAGGTGCGAGAGCAGCGTGATCCCCGCCTCCGAACGCAAGGTGAGCGGGATGGCGACGATCGCCGAGCGCACGCGGATCTCGCGCGAGAGTGTGGCGCGGATCACCATGGCCGCGGAGAGCGAGAGCTCCCACAGGAACAGCAAGGCAAGGCGCAGCCAGGCGAAGATGTTCCAGGGATTCGGCCTCATGGCGCGCCTCCTCCGAGCACGGCGGCGATGTAGGCCTCGCGCCCGGCGAGCTGCTCGCCGGCGGCGAGCGCGAGGGCGGCGAAGGGCTCGGTCCAGAGGCCGATGGTCAGCGTCACCAGCGCCAGCGCGACCACGGGGCCGAGCATCAGGAGGCGCGTCGTGCCGCCGAGGTCGGGCGGCGCCTCGCCCGCCGGCGGCTCCTTCCAGAACGCCTCCATCCAGATCTTCAGCATCGAGTAGAGGGTGAGCAGGCTGACGGCGAGCGCGACGGCGGCGAGCCAGGCGGCGCCGCCCTCGAGCCCCGACTGGATGACGACGAGCTTGCCCCAGAAGCCCGAGAGCGGCGGCAGCCCGGCGAGGGAGAGCGCGGGCACGGCGAAGAGGATGCCGAGCCAGGGATCGCGCCGCCACAGCCCGCCGAGATGCGCCAGCGCGAAGGAGCCGCCCGTGCGCCGCATCGCGCCCGCGACCAGGAACAGGTTCGCCTTCACCACGATGTGGTGGACGATGTAGAGCACCGCCCCGGCGAGGGCGAGCGGCGTGGCGATGGCGATGCCGACCAGCATGTAGCCGATCTGGCTGATGATGTGGAAGGAGAGGATCCGCCGGATGTCCCAGTGCGCCGCGGCGCCGAGCACGCCCGTCACCATCGTCGCCGCGGCGACGCCGCCGAGCACCCAGGGGATCCACTCCGAGCTGCCGACGAAGACCAGGCTGAACACGCGGATGATGGCGTAGACCCCGACCTTGGTCAGCATCGCGGCGAAGATCGCCGCGACCGGCGCGGCGGCGGTGTGGTAGGCGGCCGGCAGCCAGAAGAACAGCGGGAACACCGCGGCCTTGGCGCCAAAGCCGGCGAGCAGCAGGAAGGCGACCGCGCCCACCGCGCCGTCGTTGCCCACCTCCGGCACCCGCCGCGCGAGATCGGCGAGGTTCAGCGTGCCGGTGAGCCCGTAGAGCATGCCGACGCCGATCAGGAACACCGTCGTCGCCAGCAGGTTGAGGACGGCGTACTTCACCCCGGCGTCGAGCTGCTCCCGCCCGCCGCCCAGCACCAGCATGCCGAAGGCGGCGATCAGCATCACCTCGAACCAGACGTAAAGGTTGAACAGGTCGCCGGTGAGGAAGGCGCCGCAGACGCCGAACACCAGCGCCGCGAGCAGCGGGTGCCAGCCCTCCGCCTCGCGCCGCTCAACGTCCTCGGCCTGGGCGTAGACGGCGGTCGCGGCGTACATCAGCGCGGTGATCGCCACCATGGCGGCGGCGAGCAGGTCGGAGACCAGGGTGATGCCGAAGGGCGCCGGCCAGTCGCCCATCTGCGAGGCGATCACGCCGTGCTCCAGCGTGGCCGCGACCAGCGCGGCGGAGGCGAGCAGCAGCGCCGCGGCGGCGACGAAGGTCACGACGCGCTGCGCCCGCGCCCGGCCCCACAGCGCGGCGGAGAGCGCGCAGGCAAGGAGCGGGATCAGGATCGGCAGCGCGATCAGCCAGTCGGTGCGCATCAGGCTGCTCTCCTCAGGTCGTCGCGCGCCTCGGCTCCCTCGGGCGCGGGCTCGGCCGCCGCCGCCGCCTCCGGGCTCGGCGCCGGCAGGCCGGGCGGCTCGGCCTCGCGCAGCGCCTCGGCGTCGGTGGTGCCATAGGCGCTGTAGGCGGCCCAGGTGAGCACCAGGATGTAGGCCATCAGTCCGAAGGCGATGACGATCGCGGTCAGCACCAGCGCCTGCGGCAGCGGGTTGGCGGCGCCGGGCGCGACCGCGCTCGCGCCGCGCTCGATCAGCGGCGGCACGGTGCCGAGCACGCGGCCGGAGGCGAGGATGGCGAGGTTCGCGGCGTTGCCGAGCATCAGGAGGCCGAGCACCACGCGCGGCAGGGAGCGGGCCAGCATCAGCCACACGGCGACGCCGAGCAGCACCCCGAACAGCAGGGCGAGGAGGGCTTCCAAGGTCTCAGTCCTCCAGGAAGGGCAGCAGGAAGGCGAGGGCGAAGCCCACCACCACCAGGAACACGCCGAGGTCGAAGGCCACCGTGGTGCCGATCGGCGTCGCCCCCAGCCATTGCTGCGTCAGGAAGGGCTCGCCATGCACCAGCAGCGCCGGCAGGCCGGCGCCGGTGGCGAGCAGCAGGCCGATGCCGGCCCAGGCGATGGGATCGAGGCGCAGGATCCGCCGCGTCTCCCGCCCGCCATGCGCCAGCGCATGGAAGCCGAAGCCGAGCGCGCCGATCAGCCCGCCGATAAAGCCGCCGCCCGGCTCGTTGTGCCCGCGCAGCAGCACGAAGACGGCGAGGGCGAGCGCCGCCCAGAGCAGGTAGCGCGCCGAGACGCGCAGGATCAGGCTGCCGATCATGCCCGGCCTCCCTTCACCCGACGGAACAACACCGCGGCGGCCATGGCGGCGATGGCGATGACCGCGATCTCGCCCAGCGTGTCGAGGGCGCGGAAATCCACCAGGATGACGTTGACGATGTTGCGCCCCTTCGCCTCCGGCACCGCGGCGGCGCCCATCCATTCGGGGATGCGCGCGTCGAACGGCTCGGCGAGCACGGCGAGCATCACCGCCGCGCCGATCACGCCCACCCCCACGGCGAGCGCCGCGTCCCAGCGCCGCGCGCGCGGCGTGCGGGCATCCGGTGCGCGGAAGGGCAGCCGCGCCAGCACCGCGACCAGCAGCACGATCGCGATCACCTCCACCGTGAACTGGGTGAAGGCGAGATCGGCGGCACCGAGGGAGAGGAACAGGATGCCGATGCCGAAGCCGACGATGCCGACCGCCATCACTTGCGCCACCAGCGCGCGGGCCACGCAGGCGGCGACGGCGCCGATGGCGACGAGCGCGACCAGCGCCGCTTGGTGCGCGCCGGGCGCCGGGGCGAGGCCGGGCCAGGCGAGTCCGCCCCCGGCAAGCAGCGCCGCCGCCGCGCCGCCGAAGATGATGGCGAAGCTGATCGCGACGTAGCGGCGCATGCTGCCTGACTGGATCAGCGCCGTCTGCCAGGCGGAGACCGCCTGCACCGCACCGAGCCAGCGCGTGTAGAGCGCGTTCGGCCCCACCTCGTCGAGCACACGGATGCTGGCAAGCGCCGGCTGCACCCGCGACCAGGCGAGGTAGAGCGCGAGGCCAAGGCCGAGGGTCGCCACCGAGAGGAACAGCACGATGGTGAAGCCGTGCCACAGCACGAGCTTGGCCTCGGTCGGGCGGCCGAGGATCGCCGCCGCGGCGGGCTCCACCAGCCCCTCGGCGATCAGCCAGGGCGCGATGCCGAACAGGATGCCGAGGCCGGCGAGCGCGAGCGGCGCGGCCAGCATGCTGAGGGGCGGGTCGTGCGGCTTGCGCGGGGTCGGCGCCAGCGGGCCGAGGAAGGGCCGCGCCGCCACGACGCCCGCCACCACCACCATCGCCGCGTTCACCAGCATCGCCACCAGGGGCAGCAGGCCGGGGACGTCGAGCTTCACCTCGTAGAGCATCTCCTTGGCGACGAAGCCGACGAAGGGCGGCAGCCCAGCCATGGAGAGGGCGCCGAGCGCGGCGGCGATGCCGGTCATCGGCATCAGCCGCTGCAGCCCGCGCAGCCGCGTCGCGTCGCGCGTGCCGGTCTCGTGGTCGAGGATGCCGGCGACCATGAACAGGCAGGCCTTGTAGAGGGCGTGCACCAGCAGCACGACGATCACCGCGGTGGCGGCGCGCGGGTCCTCGACGCCGATCAGCGCCACCAGCGTGCCGAGCGCGACGACGGTGGACCAGGCGAGCACCAGCTTGAGGTCGGTCTCGCGCAGCGCCAGCACCGCGCCGGTGACCATGGTCATGGCGCCGATGCCGATCAGCATGGCCTGCCACAGCGGCTCGAGCTGGAAGGCGGGGTTGAGCCGCGCCAGCAGGTAGACGCCGAGCTTCACCATGGTGGCGGAATGCAGGTAGGCCGAGACCGGGGTCGGCGCCGCCATGGCGTTCGGCAGCCACATGTGCTGCGGCCACTGCGCGCTCTTGGCGAAGGCACCGATCGCCACCAGCACCATGATCCAGGGGCCGAGCGCGTGCTGCGCCACCGCCTCGCCCTGCGCGAGGATGGCCGAGATGCGGAAGGTGCCGGCGGCGGAGCCGAGCAGCAGGATGCCGGCGAGCAGCGCCAGCCCGCCCCCCACCGTCACCAGAAGCCCCTGCTGCGCCGACTTGCGCGCGCTCGCCCGCTCCGCCTCGAAGCCGATCAGCATGAAGGAGGCGAGGCTGGTCATCTCCCAGAAGATGAACAGCAGCAGCAGGTCGTCGGCGAGGACGGCGCCGAGCATGGAGGCCATGAACAGGCACAGCACCGCCATGAAGCGGTGGAGCTGCGGGTGCCCGTGCAGATAGGCCGAGGCGTAGAGGAAGATGCCGGCGCCGATGCCCGTGATCAGCAGCACGAACAGCCGCGCCAGCCCATCGGCGTGCCAGGCGAAGGCGACGTTGAGCGAGGGGATCCAGGGCGCCGTGGCCGGCCCCTCCGGCGGGGTCAGCAGCGCCAGGACGAACAGCGCCGCCGGCAGCAGGGCGGAGGCCGGCGCGAGGGCGGGCCAGCGCCGCACCGCCAGCGCGATCACCGGCACCGCCAGGAGGGCGGCGAAGACGAGCAGGGTCGGGAACAGCATGCGCCAGATTGAGCAAGCGCCGTGCCAAGCCTCTCCGCCCCGCGTGCGTGCCCGGCGGATCCGGAATTCCGGACCGCTGCCGAGGAGCAGGGTTCGAACCTCCGGACACCGGGACGCTCACGGCTCCGTGAAGCCACAGGCGGGAGCGGCGGCGATTGACGCGGGCCGCGGAATCCGTCGCCATAGGCGAGACGCCGGACGCCCTGCCGAGGGCCGATCCTCGGCGCGCAACGACACAGGGGGCAGGCGGATGGCGGGGGTTTCGAACTGGTCGCGGGCGGCGCTGCTGGCGGTGGGGCCGCTGGCGGCGGCGCCGCTCGCCGGCTGCGGGCTGACGGTGGAGCGGCAGGAGCGCATCGCCGCCATCGAACAGGCCCTGGCGCAGGAGCAGACGCGCGGCGGCATCCTGCAGCGCCGCGTGGCCGAGCTGGAGGCGGCGCTGGCGGCGGAGCGGCAGGCCGCCGGCGACCTCGCCGCCATCGAGCAGCGCCTCGCCCAGGCTCGCGGTGCCCTCGCCCGCGCCCAGCGCGCCCGCGCCGCGGCGGAGCAGGAGGCGCAGGGCCTGCGCGCGCGCATCGCCGAGGAGGAGCAGCGCCTCGCAGCGCTGCGGGGAGAGACCGGACGGCTCGAGGAGACCACCGCCGCGCGCGGTGCCAGCCTCGCCGAGACCGAGCGCCGCCTCGACGGCCTGCGGGGCGAGGTGCAGGCGGCGGAACGGCGCCTCACCTCTCTCGGCGAGCAGGCCCGGGCGCAGGAGGCGCGGCTTGCCGCCCTCGGCGAGCGGGCGGGAGCGGCGGAGCGGCGCCTCGCCGGCCTCACCGAGCAGGCCCAGGCGGCGGAGCGGCGCCTCGCCGGCCTGCGCGAGGAGATCGCCGCCGCCGAGCAGCGCCTCGCCCGCACCCGCGACGATGCCGGCGCCGAGGACCGGCGCCTCGCCGGGCTGCGCCAGCAGGCGGCGGAGGAGGAGCGGCGCCTTTCCAGCCTGCGCGGCACAATCGGCGAGGCGCAGCGCGACCTCGGCGAACGGCGCCAAGCGATCGCCGAGGCGGAGCGCCGCCTCGCCGGGCTGCGCGAGGACACGCAGGGGGCGGAGCGCGGCCTCGCCGAGCGGCGCCAGGCGATCGCCGAGGCGGATCGGCGCCTCGCCGGGCTGCGCGAGGAGATCACCGCCGCCAACCGGCGCCTCGCCGGGCTGCGCGAGGAGACGCAGGGGGCGGAGCGCGGCCTCGCCGAGCGCCGCCAGGCCGCCGCCGAGACGGAGCGGCGCCTCGCCGGCCTCGCCGAGCGCACCCAGGCGGCAGAGCGCAGCCTCGCCGAGCGCGAGCAGGCGGCCGGAGAGGCCGAGCGGCGCCTCGCCGGGCTGCGCGAGCAGCTTCAGGCGGCGGAACGCGGCCTCGCGGAGCGGGCGCAGGCCACGGCCGGCGCCGATCAGCGGCTCGCCGCGCTGCGGGGCGAGGTGCAGGCGGCGGAGCGCGACCTCGCCGCACGCCGCGACGCCCTGGCCGAGGCGGAGCGGCGCCTCGCCGCCAGCACCCGGGCGGCGGAGGAGGGTGCCGAACGGGTCCGGGGCCTGGAGGCGCGCTCGGCCGAGCTTGCAGGCGGCGCGGCGGAGGCGGAGCGCCGGCTGGCGGCGCTGCGCAGCCAGCTCGGGGAGGCGGAAGCGGCGCTGTCCGACCGGCGCGCCGAAGCCGGGCAGGCGGAGCAGGAGGTGGCCCGCCTCGCCGCCGCCCGCGACCAGGCCGCCACCACCCTGCGGGAGCTCGAGGCGCGCAGCGTCGAGCTGCGCAGCGCCGTCGCCGAAGCCGAGCGCGCCCTCGCCGCGCTGCGCGAGCGCACCACGGCGGAGGAGCGGCGCCTCGCCACGCTGCGCGCCGAGGCGGAGACCGCCGGCAACGAGATCGTGGCCCGGCGCAATGCGCTCGCCGAGACCGAGCAGCGCCTTGCCGCCGCCTCCCAGGCGGCGCAGGCCGCGGCGGGCCAGGCGCGGGCGATGGAGGCGGAGGCGCAGCGCATGGCCGGCGGCATCGAGGCGGCACGCCAGGAGCAGGCGCGGCTGCGCGAGCAGGCCCGCGCGCTCCAGGGCGAGATCATGGCCATGGAGCGCCGCCGCCAGGAGCTGGAGGGCATGATCCTGGAGGTGCAGGGGCGGCTCGAACAGGGCAGGCGGGAACTGGCGGAGCTGCGCGGCGCGATCGCGCGCGAGCGCCAGGCGATCGGCGCCGGCCACGACGCGCCCGGCCCGGGCGGGCCGCCGCCCATGCCGCCGATGGGCGCGCCGGGTCCCTGGGCGCCGCCACAGGGCGGCCGCTAGAGCCCGGCGCGCACGGGCGGAACGTCGTAGCGGCGCCTCAGCCGCCCAGGGACGGCGATGTCCGCCGCTCCGGCTCAGTGCGCGGCGGGAAGCGGCAGGGTGAAGCGGAACACCGCGCCCTCCCCCGGCCGGCTCTCGGCCCAGATCCGCCCGCCCATGTGCTCGACGATGCGGCGGCAGATGGCGAGGCCGAGGCCGGTTCCCGCCGGGCGGTCCGTCATCGTCTCGCCGGCCTGGCGGAACTTGTCGAAGATCATGCCGAGATCCGCTTCCGCGATGCCGGGGCCGTTGTCGCGGACCGCGACCTCGATCCGGTCCTCCTCCACCCGCAGGGAGACCTCCACCCGGCCGGTGCCGGCGGGCGAGAATTTGGCGGCGTTGGACAGCAGGTTCACCAGCACCTGCATCAGCCGGTCATGGTCGCCCTGGACGGGCGGCACCTCCTCCGGCACGCGGATCTCCACGGCCACGCCGCGGTCGCGGAAGAGCTGGCCGGTTGAGGCCACCGCCTCCTCGATCACCGCGGCGAGATCCACGCGCGTGACCTGCCACTGCATCGCCCCGGCCTCGATTTTCGCCATGTCCAGGAGCTGGTTGATCAGCCGCGTCAGCCGCTCGCTCTCCTTGATGATGAGGGAGAGGAATTCCTGGCGCTGCTCGAGCTCCAGATCCGGATTGTCGTGCAGGATCTCCGACAGGGAGCGCACCGCGGTCAGCGGCGTGCGCAGCTCGTGGGTGACGGTGGAGAGGAAGTCGTCCTTCATCCGGTCAAGCTCGCGCAGCCGCTCGTTCGCCGCGCGCAGCGCCGCCGTGGCTTGTTCGAGCTCGGCGGACTTCTGCTCGAGGCGGCGGCTGTACTCGATCACCCGCGAGGCCTCGTCGAGCATGCGCATCAGCTCCGCCGGCCCGACCGATCCGCCATGCGAGAGGGAGGAGAGTGCCACGCGCGCCGAGGCGGCGCCGATCACCCCCGTCAGCAGGCGCTCCGCGAACAGCATCAGCTCGGCATCCGCCGGCTGGCCGGGGTCCAGGCGGAGGCCGCGCTCGCGCGCATGCTCCGCGAGCGCGGCGTCGGCGCGCTCGGCGCCGAGCAGGCGGCGCAGCAGGCGCACGAGCTCCCCCGTCGCCAGCGCGCCGGCCCATTCGGCGGGGGTGCGGGAGCCGTCCTCTGCGTGGAAGGCCTCGACGAAGGCAGTCGCCTGCGCCCGCTCCCCCGGTTCCGCGCGGTCGAACAGCGAGACGCCGACGAACAGGCCGAGATTGGCGAGCCCGCTCCAGAACAGCGCGTGCGTCAGCGGATCGAGCCCCTCCAGCCCGAGCAGCGCGTAGGGCCGCAGCAGCGCGATGCCCCAGGGCCCCTCCGCCAGGAAGCTCGCCGGCAGCCAGCCCGAGCGGGCGAAGGAGGGCAGCAGCAGCGTGTAGCCCCACACCAGCGTCCCCGCGACCAGGCCGGCGATGGCGCCGCGCCGCGTCGCGCCAGCCCAGAACAGGCCGCCGATCAGCGCCGGCGCGAATTGCGCGACGCCGGCGAAGGAGATCAGCCCGATCGCCACCAGCGCATAGGCTCCGCCCGCGACCAGGTAGTAGGCGTAGCCGAGCAGCATGATCACGACGATGGCGACGCGCCGGATCGCCAGCACCGGCAGGTGCGGCTCCGCCCTCCCGCCGTTCCGCGCGGCGAGACGCCGGCGCAGCAGGGCCGGGATCACCAGGCTGTTCGAAACCATCGTGCTGAGCGCGATCGTCTCCACCACAATCATGCCGATGGCGGCGGACAGCCCGCCCAGGAAGACCAGCAGCGCCAGCCACTCGGCGCCATGCGCCAGGGGCAGCGCCAGCACCACCATGTCGCGGTCCACGCCCTCGCCCGGCAGCAGCAGCAGCCCCGCCAGGGCCAGCGGCAGCACGAACAGGTTGATCAGCAGCAGGTAGAGCGGGAACAGCCACACCGCGCGGGTGAGCTGCCGCTCGTGCAGGTTCTCCACCACCAGGAGCTGGAACTGCCGCGGCAGGCAGATGATGGCGAGCAGCGCCAGGATGGTGGCGGTGATCCAGCCGCCGTCCTCCAGCACCGGCTGGGCGGTGAGCAGCGGCGCGATGTCCTCCCGCGCCCGGGCCCGCGCGAACAGGTCGCCGAGGCCGCCGAACAGCCCGTAGGCGACGAAGGCGCCGACCGCGAGGAAGGCGAGCAGCTTGACCACGGATTCCGTGGCCACCGCGATCACCACTCCCGGATGGTGCTCCGAGGCGTCGATCTGGCGCGCGCCGAACAGGATGGTGAACACCGCCATCAGCAGCGCGGTGTGGAAGGCGCTGTCGAGCAGCACCGGCTGCGCGCCCGCCGGCGCCGCGCCGCCCGAGAGCAGCTCGAAGCTGACCGACACCGCCTTGAGCTGCAGCGCGATGTAGGGGATGATGACCACCACGGCGAGCGCCGCCACCAGCCCGCCCAGGAACTCGCTCCGCCCGTAGCGCGCCGCGATGAAGTCGGCGATCGAGGTGATGCGCTGCGTCTTGGCCACCAGCACGATCTTGCGCAGCAGCAGGAAGCCAAGCGTCATCGCCAGCGTCGGGCCAAGATAGATCGGCAGGAAGCCGAGGCCGATCGTGCTGGCGCGTCCGACGCTGCCGTAGAAGGTCCAGGTGGTGCAGAACACCGCGAGCGACAGGGCGTAGACGGTGGGGCTGTGGCTCAGCCGGCTCGCCCGCTGCCGCTGCCGGTCCCCCCACCAGGCGATGGCGAACAGCAGCAGCAGGTAGGAGAGCGCGGTGCCGACCAGGATCCAGGCCGGCATCAGCCCTCCTCCGCCCCGTCCCGGTGCGCGCGGCGCTCCGTGTGCAGGGCGAGCAGCAGGATCACCCCCGCCCAGGCGCCGAACAGGTAGAGGTAGAGCAGCGGCCAGCCGAACAGCGTGCCCTCGCCGAAGATCCGCAGCAGCCAGGGGCTGAACAGCACCGATGCGAGCAGGAACAGCCCGACCAGGCGCTCGTGCCGGCCGCCTTCGCGGGCGCGGGGGCTCAAAAGGCGTGCCCCCGCGCGCGCAGCTCCACCTGCATGTTCGAGCTGCGCACCGCGTCGTCCAGGGTGTGGATGCCGCGCTCCTTCAGCATGTCCACGAAGCGGAGGAAGATGCGCGCCGTCGCCATGGCGTCGCCGAGGGCGGAGTGCCGCCCCTCGACCGGCACGCCGAGCCGCGCGGCCAGCGCGTCCAGCGAGTGCTCCCCCTCCTCGCCCTGCAGGAACAGGGAGAGCACCATGGTGTCGAGCACCGGGTTATCGAAGCGCACACCGGCCGCCTTCTCGGCCATGCGCAGGAATTTCAGGTCGAAGGCGGCGTTGTGGGCGACCAGCACGGCCTCGTCCACGAAGGCGCGGAACTCCGGCAGCACCGCCTCGGCCGGCGGGCAGTCGCGCACCATCGCGTCGGTGATGCCGTGGAAGCGCGTCGAGGCCGCGGGGATGGAGCGCCCCGGATTGATCAGCGCGCTGAAGGTCTCCCCGGTCAGGATGCGGCCGTTGACGATGCGCACGGCGCCGATGGAGATCAGCCGGTCGCCGCCCGAGGGGTTGAGGCCGGTGGTCTCCGTGTCGAACACCACGCAGGTCAGCCGGTCGAGCGGCGTGCGGCCGAGCGCGCCGGAGACCAGGGGCTGGTGCAGCAGGTCGAAGTCGAAGAATTCGGGCCGGGAGAGCGCGCCCTCCGGCACCGCTCCCCGGGCGCGCGAGGCGCGGGCGAGCGGCATGCGGATGCGCGCGCGCCCCCCGCCCGCCTCCTCGCTCCAGAGGTCGCTGTGGTGGCGCTGCAGCACGTCGCCGAGGCTCAGCCCGCCGAGCGCCCCCTCCAGCGGGTCCTCCGCCCAAACGGAGAGCGCGGCCATCGGCACCGGCGGCCCGTGCCAGGAAAGGTCGAGATAGGCGCGCGCCTCCCGCCCCTCCGCCGCCATCTCGAACTCCCTGACGCCGAGCTGCGCGCCGAGGCGCGCGATCAGGTGGCCGAACAGGATCACCAGGCTGTGGCTGTCCGCGTGCAGCCATTGCGGCTCTCCCGCCGCGCGCACCTCCGCCCCCGCCTGCGCGGCGCGGAAGGCGACCAGCGTGACGAGGTCGGAGGAGAGGATGTCGCCCATCGGCCAGAGCCGGCCGGCGACGCTGCGGTACTCGGCGGCGATCGCCTCGAGACGCGTGGAGAGGGACTGCGCCTCGCCGAGGATCACGCGCTCGAACTCGGCCCGGCCCTCGGGCGGCAGCTCCGGATTGTCGGCCAGCGTCTCGGCGGCGGCGCGCAGGTTGGCGATGGGCTGGCGCAGCTCCTCGCTGGCCTGGCGCAGCAGCGCGTCGCACTTGCCAAGGGTGGCGAGCTCCGCCGTGGCGTCGGCCAGCGTCAGCACGTAGCCGGTGACCTGCCCGCCGGTCACCACCAGCCCCATGCGGCCCTGCAGCAGCGCCCGCCCGTCGGCGAGCGCGGTCAGCACCTGGGCGTGGCGCTCCTCGGCTGCGGCCGTATCCTGGCCGGAGGCGCGGGTCAGGCGCTCCAGCGCGTGCAGCACCGGCTCGCGCGCGACCAGCGGCAGCAGGTTGCGGCCGAGGCCAAGCCCGCCGCGCAGGCCGAGCAGCGCCAGGGCGCGACGGTTGTAGAGCAGGATCTGGTGCTCGAGGTTGCAGACCAGCACGCCGTCGTGCAGATCGTTGAGGATGGCGGCGAGGCGGCTCTTCTGCTCCTCGACGCGGGCGGTGGACTGCGCCACCGCCTCCTCAACCCGGCGGCGGGTCTGGAACAGCCGCTCCGCCAGCGCGTTCACCGCTTGCGGCAGCGGCGCGAGCGCGGCGAAGCGCGCCTCGGGAAGGCGCGCTTCCTCCTCGGCATGGGCGAGGACGTTCGTCTCGGCGGCGAGCGCGGCGAGGCGCCGCAGCAGCGCCGCCTCCACCAGCTTCCAGGCGGCGAGGACGGTGGCGGCGACGACGAGGGCGGGCGTGACGGCGGCCGAGGGCGGCGCGCCCTGCGGCAGGGTGGCGCCGAGGCCGGCCAGCGCGGCGCCCAGGGCGCCGAGGGCCAGGAAGCGGAGGCCGAGGCGCCGCCGGCCGCTCACCGCCAGGGGCTCACGGCGCGGCCTGCGGCGCCCCGAGCCGGCGCCGCACCGTCTCCACCAGCTCCCGCGTCGAGAAGGGCTTGGTGACGTAGTCGCTGGCGCCGAGGGCGAGGCCCTTCTCGCGGTCTATGTCGCGCCCCTTCGCGGTCAGCATGATGATCGGCACGTCGCGGCAGCGCGCCTCGGCGCGCAGGCGCTGGCAGACATCGTAGCCGCTGCACGCCGGCATCATGGCGTCGAGGATGATGAGGTCGGGCACCGCCTCCTCCACCGCCTGCAGCACCTCCTCTCCGTTGCGGGCGACGCGCACCGCGTAGCCGGCCTTCTGCAGCAGGAATTGCAGCGACAGCAGGATGCTCGGCTCGTCGTCCGCGACCAGGATCGTCTGGCTCATCGCGCTTCCTCCCCCGGCGCCGCCGGCCGGGACCTTTTCCTCACAGATAGCCGTGCCGGTATTTCGACGCCATGGCGGACTGCATGGTGCGCACCGCGCGGAACGCCGCCCTGAGGCGCCGCCGCTCGGCCTCGTCCAGCTCCCCGGGGCTCACATGGTTGTCCGGGCGCAGCCCCTCCCGCGCCATCCGCGCCTGGTGGCGGAGGCGGAGCGAGCCGATCAGCTCCAGCGCCGCGCGCAGCTCCCCCGCGCCCTGCCGGCTCAGCGCGCCCGCCGCCTCCAGCGCCTCGAGGCGACGGAAGGTGTTCACCTCGCCGATCCCGGCGGCGAGGGCGTGCACGCGCGCCATCTCCACGATCGGCGTCACGCCGTTGATCTTGAGGTCCATCCTCCCCTCGTGTGCGCCGCCGCGGGCCAGGCGGAAGCGGCCGAGGAAGCCGAGCGGCGGCTCGCGGCTCATCGCGTTGCGCGCGAGATGGGCGAGGAAGATGGTGTTCCGCCGCGCCTTGCCCAGCACCAGCTCCTGCAGCCGCCCGAACAGCGGCGCCTCGCCGGCGATGCGGCGGAAGTCGAAGAACACGGAGGAGAGCATCAGCGCCTTCGGCTCCGGCCGCTCGATCCACTCCGTGAAGTAGCCCTGCCAGACCGAGAGCGGCTGGCACCAGCGCTCGGTCATCGCCATCATCTCGCCGGGGCAGTGGAGATAGCCGCAGAGGTCGAGCCCGTCGCAGACGAAGCCGCCGAGGGCGCGGAAATAGCCGCGGTGGCTCGCCTCGCGGAAGGCGTCGTCGAGGACGAGGCCGTTGTCCTGGTCCGAGCCCGCGGTCAGCTCCTGCCGCCCCTGCGAGCCGGCGGCGAGCCAGGCGTAGGGCACGGGCGGCGGGCCGAGCCGCGCCTCGGCGAGTTCCAGGAGGCGACGGGTCACGCCGTCCGCGATCTCGGTCACGGCGAGGCCGATCTCGCGCACGCTCCGCCCCGCGCCGAGCATGTCCGCAATCAGCCCCGGCACCCGGGCGACGACCTGCCGCAGCCCCTCGGGCTCAGCGCAGCGGCGAAGCTCGTGCGTGGCGGCGGCGTCCAAGCCCCTTCTCCTCGCGGCCGGGAAGCCTAGAACAGATCGGAGAGGGCCGGAACAGCCCGCCTTCTTCGGGGCTGGACAGGGCACGCCGCGCCGGGCGATCAGACTCCCCGGCCGGCCGGCCCGGATTCGCGGGCCGCGGCCCAAGGGGGGCGCCCAATGCTGACCTGCCTCGCCGGCGCCGACGCGCCGGCGCTGCCGCTCCATGTCACCGATCCCTCCGGGCTTGAGGCCCTGCTGGGCCGGCTCGGGCCGGGGCAGGCGGCCTGGCTGCGCGCCACCGGCTTCGCCGCCAGGGCGCAGGAGGTGGCGCTGCTGCCCGGCGCGGAGGGACTCGCCGGCGCCGTGCTCGGCCTCGGGGCGGAGGCGACCACCCCCTGGTCCTTCGGCGGCCTGCCCCTGGCGCTGCCCCCCGGCACCGCCTGGCGCCTGGCCGAGCCCGGCCCCTGGGCCGCCGCCGCGGTGCTCGGCTGGTGCCTCGGCGCCTATCGCTACGCGCGCTTCAAACCCGCACCCCGGGCGCCGGCGCTGCTGGCGCCGCCCGCGGGGGTGGAGGAGGCGCTGGTGGCGGCCGAGGCCACCTGGCGCGTGCGGGACCTCATCAACACGCCGGCCAACCTGCTCGGCCCCGCCGAGCTGGCGGAGGCCGTGCGCGACCTTGCCGCCGCGCATGGCGCCGCCTGCGCCGTCATCGCCGGCGAGGCGTTGCGCGACGGCTTCCCGGCGCTGCACGCGGTCGGCGCCGGCAGCCCGCGGGCGCCCCGCGTCGCGGTGCTGGAATGGGGGGAGGCGGGGGCGCCGCTGGTCGCCCTCTGCGGCAAGGGGGTGTGCTTCGACACGGGGGGGCTCGACCTCAAGCCCTCCGCCGCCATGCTGCGGATGAAGAAGGACATGGGCGGGGCGGCGGTGGTGCTCGGCCTGGCCGAGATGGTGATGCGCCTGCGGCTGCCGGTGCGGCTGCTGGTGCTGGTGGGCGCGGTGGAGAACGCCGTCTCCGGCGAGGCCTTCCGGCCGATGGACGTGCTGCGCACCCGCGCCGGCTTGGCCGTGGAGGTCGGCAACACCGACGCGGAGGGGCGGCTGGTGCTGTGCGACCTGCTGGCCTTCGCTGCGGAGCGCCGGCCGGCGCTGCTCCTGGACTGCGCCACCCTGACCGGCGCGGCGCGCGTGGCGCTTGGGCCCGACCTGCCGGCGCTGTTCACCCCCGACGACGCGCTGGCGGAGGCGCTGCTCGGGGCGGCACGGGAGACGGAGGACCCGATGTGGCGGCTGCCCCTGCACGGGGGCTACGCCTCCTGGCTGGACAGCGCCATCGCCGACCTCGGCAACGTCTCCTCCAGGCCGATGGCCGGTGCCATCATCGGCGCCCTGTTCCTGCAGCGTTTCGTCCCCGCCGGGCTGCGCTGGGCGCATCTGGATTTGTACGCCTGGAACGATACATCAAGGCCCGGGCGGCCCGAGGGCGGAGAGGCGCAGGCGATGCGGGCCCTGGTGGCCGGCATCCGGCGGCTTTTCGGGTCCGGACCGGGCGCGGGCAGGTAACGAAAACGAGATGAGCGGGAAACTTTGCAAGTCTCCTGGGTCTGAGCCGTTCAGTTCGCGTTAATCAAGGGAAAGCGCCCGCTGACCGGGCTGCCCCGGGCCGAGGACAGGGAGGTGCATGCGGGCGGTGGGGATTCGCATGCGCCGGATGGCGAGAGGATTTGAGGCATGGCACTGCAGAACAACCCCGATCAGCTTGTCGGCATCCTGCGCGATACCGTGGTCGCCCTGGTGCGGCGGGACGGCCCCGACCTCTCGGCGCGCCAGCTCGGCGTCTTCCTTACGGTGTACCTGACCGACGGCCCGCATACGGTGCGCGGCCTGGCGGCGGAGCTGAACGTCTCCAAGCCGGCGATCACCCGCGCCCTCGACCGCCTGGGCGAGCTGGACCTCGCCCGCCGCAAGGTGGATCCGATGGACCGCCGCAGCGTGATCGTGCAGCGGACCCTCAAGGGCACCGCCTTCCTGCGCGACCTGCGCCAGATCATGATCGAGGCGGAGGCCCATACCCGGGACATGCCCCCGGTCGAGACCGCGGTGGCGAACGCCGAGCGGGAGGCCCGCAAGGCCGGCTGAGGACCGCCTTCCGCCGGCAGCCCCGCGGCCGCCGGCGGAGCGAGGCCGCCAAGCCTGGGCTTTTGGTCAGTAGCCCCTGGCGAAATCCACCAGGTTGATCAGCGGCGCGCCTTGGCGCACGCGCCGCAGGTTCTCGATCACCTGTGGGGCCGCGCTCTCGGGGATGGTGATGCTCGCGGCATGCGGGGTCATCACCACCTTCGGATGGGTCCAGAAGGGGTGGTCGGGCGGCAGGGGCTCCGGCTCGAACACGTCGAGCGCCGCCCCCGCCACCTGCCCGCTCTCCAGCGCCGCCAGCAGATCCTCCTGCACCAGATGGCCGCCGCGGGCGGCGTTGAGCAGGAAGGCGCCGCGGGGCAGCAGAGACAGGGTGCGGGCGTTGAGCACCCCCCTCGTCTCCGGCGTCAGCGGCAGCAGGCAGATCAGGATATCGGCGCGGGGCAGCATCGCCTCCAGCCCTGCCGGGCCATGGAAGGTCTCCACCCCCGGAACCTGCTTCGGCCCGCGCGACCAGCCCATCACCGGAAAGCCGAGCGGCAGCAGCGCGCGCGCCGCCGCCCCCCCGAGCTCGCCGAGGCCGAGGATGCCGATGCGGCGCGCCGCGGTGTCCGGCGCCGGCAGCTCCTCCCACCGCCGCGCCGCCTGCAGGGCGCGGTATTCGGGGTCCTGGCGGTGGAAACGGAGCACGTTCAGCAGCACCCACTCCGTCATGCCCTGGGTCAGGCGCGCATCCACCAGGCGCGCCACCGGCACGCCGGGCGGCGGCCCCGGCGGGCGCAGCAGGTGGTCCACCCCCGCCCCCATGGAGACGATGAGGCGGAGGTTGGGGTAGCGCCGGAGCTCCGCCATGTCGTGCGAGGTCCAGACCACCGCCGCCTCGATCCCGGCCGGGTCCCCGGCCTCGGGGAAGAGGCGGATGTCGAGGGCGGGGTCGAGGGCGAGCAGGGCATCGCGCCAGGCCGCCATGGCGGCGGGCCCGGTGGAGAGCAGAACGGCCATCAGTCCTCCACGATCCTGACCGCGGGCAGGGTCTCGGTGTCGTCGGGAAGGTCGCGCACGAAGGCGCGCCAGTCGTCGCGGCGGGTCGCCGCCCGCTCCTCCCCGTTCGGCAGGCGGGCGAACAGGCTGAGCACGCCGCGCGACCACCAGAAGTCGAACTGCGCCGGATCGGACAGCACCAGCGCCGCCGTGCGGTCGAACACCGCGTCGCGCACCCGCGGCATCACCCGCGCCATCCACCACCAGCAGCCCACCGCCAGCACCGCGGCGCCGAGATAGAAATGCACCAGCACGGTGGAGGCGAAGGAGGAGACCAGCACGATCGCCGCCGGGGTCACGTTCTCGGCCGCGCGGTAGACCGGGCTGCCGGGGCTGTTCATGCGGCGGATGTGGACGCCGAGCTTGACCTTGTCGGCCTCAAGCAGCGCGCGCAGGCGCTCGAACTCGTTCGCCTCGTTCATGCGCGCGAGACCTCGGGCTCGGCGCCGGGCAGGGTGCTGACGTCGAAGGCGGCGGCCATCAGGGCCTGCGTGTAGGGCTGGCGGGGGCTGGCGGTCAACGCCTCGGCCTCGCCCTCCTCCACCACCCGCCCCTCCTTCAGCACGATGATGCGGTGGGCGAGGGCGCGGACCACCCGCAGGTCGTGGGAGATGAACAGGTAGGCCAGGCGGTGACGCGCCTGCAGCTCCCGCAGCAGCTCCACCACCTGCGCCTGCACCGAGACGTCGAGGGCACTGGTCGGCTCGTCGAGCACGAGGAGGCGCGGCTTGAGCACCAGGGCGCGGGCGATGGCGATGCGCTGGCGCTGGCCGCCGGAGAATTCGTGCGGGTAACGCTCGGCCATGGTGGGATCGAGCCCCACCTCCTCCAGCGCCTGGGCGACGCGCGCGGCGCGTTCGCGCCGGGGCAGGGCGGGCTCGTGCACCTCCAGCCCCTCGCCGATGATCTCGCCCGCCGTCATGCGCGGGGAGAGGGAGCCGTAGGGATCCTGGAAGACGATCTGCATCGCCCGACGCAGCGGCCGCAGCGCGCGCTGGGACAGGCCCTGGATGTCGCGCCCGAGGAAGCGGATCGCGCCCTCGCTGCCCTCGAGGCGCAGCAGGGCGAGGCCGAGCGTGGTCTTGCCGCTGCCGGATTCGCCGACCAGCCCGACCGTCTCCCCCTCCCGCAGGCTGAGGGAGACGCCGTCCACCGCCTTCACATGCCCGACCGTGCGGCGCAGGATGCCGCGGCGGATCGGGAAGTGCACCTTGACGTCGCGTGCCTCCAGCACCTGCGCCGCGCCGACGGGCACCGGAGCGGGGCGGCCGCGCGGCTCGGTCGCCAGCAGCATCCGCGTGTAAGGGTGGCGCGCCGCGCCGAAGATCTGCGCCGCCGGCCCCTGTTCCACCGCCTCGCCGTCCTTCATCACCACCACGCGGTCGGCATGGCGGCGGACGATGGAGAGGTCGTGGGTGATCAGCAGCAGCGCCATGCGCCGCCGGCGCCTGAGATCGGCCAGCATCTCCAGGATCTGCGCCTGGATGGTGACGTCGAGGGCGGTGGTCGGCTCGTCGGCGATCAGCAGCTTGGGGTCGTTGGCGAGCGCCGCGGCGATCATCACCCGCTGGCGCTGCCCGCCGGAGAGCTGGTGCGGATAGGCGCCGAGGCGCGCCTCGGCGTTGGGCAGGCCGACGTCGCGCAACAGCGCCAGCACCCGCTCGCGCAGCGCGGGGCCGGAGAGCGGCTGGTGCAGGGTGATCGCCTCCGCCACCTGGCGCCCGATGCTGTGCAGCGGATTGAGCGAGGTCATCGGCTCCTGGAACACCATGCCCGCCGTGCCGCCGCGCAGCGCGCGGAGCGTCGCCTCCGGCGCGCCCAGCACCTCCACCCCGTCGAGCAGGATGCGCCCCGCGGGGTTGGTGCCGCCGACCGGCAGCAGGCGCAGCACGGAGAGCGCGGTGACGCTCTTGCCGCTGCCGGATTCGCCGACCAGCGCCACCGCCTCCCCGGCCTCCACCGTGAAGGAGACGTCCCGCACCACCTCCCTGCCGCGGAAGGCGACCGCAAGCTTCTCGACCGAGAGGAGGCTCATCGGCCCTCCGGCGCTCGGGGCGCGGAGGGCCGGCCCGGCGGGATCATGTCCGCGCGCCTCCCGGCAGCTTGCGGGGGTCGAAGGCGTCGCGCACCGCCTCGCCGACGAAGATCAGCAGCGTCAGCACGCCGCCGAGCACCACGAAGCCGGTGAAGGCGAGCCAGGGCGCCTGCAGGTTGTTCTTGCCCTGCGCCAGCAGCTCGCCGAGCGAGGGGGAGCCGGGCGGCAGGCCGAAGCCCAGGAAGTCGAGCGAGGCGAGCACCGTCACCGAGCCGGAGAGGATGAAGGGCAGGAAGGTCAGCGTCGCCACCATGGCGTTGGGCAGGATGTGGCGCGCCATCAGCCGCGTGTCCGACACGCCGAGCGCCCTGGCGGCGCGCACGTAGTCGAGGTTGCGGCCGCGCAGGAACTCGGCCCGCACCACTCCGGTCAGCCCCATCCAGGAGAAGATCAGCAGGAAGCCGAGCAGGCTCCAGAAGCTGGGCTCGATCACGCTCGCCAGGATGATCAGCAGGAAGAGCTGCGGCATCCCCGACCAGATCTCGATGAAGCGCTGGAACAGGAGGTCAATCAGCCCGCCGTAGTAGCCCTGCACCGCGCCCGCGGCGATGCCGACGGCGGAGGCGATGATGGTGAGGGTGAAGCCGAACAGCACCGAGATGCGGAAGCCGTAGATCACCCGCGCCAGCACGTCCCGCGCCTGGTCGTCGGTGCCGAGCCAGTTCCGCGCGCTCGGCGGCGAGGGCGCCGGGCGCCCGAGGTCGCGCACCACCGAATCGTAGCGGTAGGGGACCAGCGGCCAGACCATCCAGCCGCGCTCCTCCACCCGCTCGCGCAGATAGGGGTCGTGCCAGTCGGCGGTGGTGGGCAGGCCGTCCTCGATGATGTCGCTCTCGGCGTAGCTCACCACCACGGGAAAGTACCAGCGCCCGTCCACCCGGGCGAGCAGCGGACGGTCGTTGGCGATGAGTTCGGCGAACAGCGTCACCACGAACAGGACGGTGAAGATCCAGAGGGACCACCAGCCGCGCCGGTTGGCGCGGAAATTGGCGAGGCGCCGCCGCGTGATGGGGGAGAGGGCCATCAGCGTCGCGCCTCGAAGTCGATGCGCGGATCGACCAGCGTGTAGGTGAAGTCGCCGACGATCTGCATCAGCAGGCCGAGCAGGGTGAAGACGTAGAGCGTGCCGAACATCACCGGGTAGTCGCGGCGGATCGCCGCCTCGAAGCCGAGCAGGCCGAGCCCGTCGAGGGAGAAGATGATCTCGATCAGCAGCGCCCCGGTGAACAGGATGCCGATGAAGGCCGAGGGGAAGCCGGCGATGATCAGCAGCATGGCGTTGCGGAACACATGGCCGTAGAGCACGCGCCGCTCCGTCGCGCCCTTGGCGCGCGCCGTCACCGTGTACTGCTTGTTGATCTCCTCGAGGAAGGAGTTCTTGGTGAGCATGGTCAGCCCGGCGAAGCCGCCGATCACCAGTGCGGTGGTGGGCAGCACCATGTGCCAGGCGTAGTCCAGCGCGCGCTCCAGGAAGGGGGCGCCCTCCATGCCCGGCGAGGTCAGGCCGCGCAGCGGGAAGATCTGCAGGTAGGTCCCGCCGGCGAACAGCACCACCAGCAGGATGGCGAAGAGGAAGCCGGGAATGGCGTAGCCGACCAGCACCACGCCCGAGGTCCAGACGTCGAAGCGCGAGCCGTCGCGCACCGCCTTGCGGATGCCGAGGGGGATGGAGACCAGGTAGATGATCAGCGTGGACCACAGGCCGAGCGAGATGGAAACCGGCAGCTTCTCGATGATCAGGTCGATCACCGGCCGGTCGCGGAACAGGGAGCGGCCCAGGTCGAAGCGCAGGTAGCCGCCGAGCATCTCGAGGAAGCGCTGGTGCGCCGGCTTGTCGAAGCCGAAGGCGCGCTCGATCTCGGCCACCACCGCGGGGTCGAGGCCGCGGGCGCCGCGGTAGGTGCCGACCGGGCCGGCGGCCCCGTCCGCCGCGCCAAGGCGCTCGGGCGGCCCCGGCGCGCGCACCTCGCCCGCTCCCTCGCCGGTCAGGCGGCCGAGCGCCGCGCCCTCGCCGCGCAGCTCGGCGATCATCTGCTCGACCGGGCCGCCGGGGGCGAATTGCACGATGGCGAAGTTGATCAGGATGATGCCGAACAGCGTCGGCACCACCAGCGCCAGACGGCGAAGGAGATAGGCCCCCATGGTCCCGCGCTACTGCGCCTGCTCCCGCTTGCCCTGCTCCACCGCGCCCTCCCGGCCGCGCTCCACCCACCAGGAGTCGAGGGCCAGCGCGTAGCGCGGGTTGCGCGGCGGGCGGCCGAACTTGTCCCAGTAGGCGATGCGGAAGGTGCGGCTGTGCCAGTGCGGCACCACGTAGTTGTTCCACAGCAGCACGCGGTCCAGCGCCCGGGTGCGCGCCACCAGCTCCTCGCGGTCCGGCGCGGCGATGATCATCTCCACCAGCGCGTCCACCACCGGGTTGCAGATGCCGGCCGTGTTGCGGCTGCCGTTCTCCCGCGCCTTCTCGCAGGTCCAGTAGTCCCGCTGCTCGTTGCCGGGGGAGAGGGACTGGCCGAACACCTCCACCGTCATGTCGTAGTCGAAGGCGTCGAGGCGGACCTGGTACTGCGCCGGGTCCACGGTGCGCACCCGCGGCGCCATGCCGAGGCGCTGCAGCCACTGCACATAGGGCAGGGCCACGCGCTCGAAGCTCGGCCCGTTCAGCAGGATCTCGAACTCGAAGGGCTGGCCCTGGCCGTTCACCAGGCGGCGGTCGCGCACCGTCCAGCCGGCCTCGCGCAGCAGGGCCAGCGCGCGGCGCAGCGCCTCGCGGTTGTTGCCGGAGCCGTCGGTGACCGGCAGGGTGTACTCCTCGGTGAAGACCTGCTCCGGCACCTGGCCGCGGAAGCCCTCCAGGATCTCCCGCTCCCGCCCCTCCGGCAGGCCGGACGAGGCCAGCTCGGAGTTCGAGAAGTAGGAGGTGGTGCGGGCGTAGCTGTCGTAGAACAGGTTGGCGTTCATCCACTCGAAGTCGAACACCTCGATCAGCGCCCGGCGCGCCCGCGCGTCCTGGAACAGCGGCCGGCGCAGGTTCATGACGAAGCACTGCATCCCGGTCGGCAGCTCGTGGCGGATCTCGTCGCGCCGCACCAGGCCACGGCGCACCGCGGGGAAGTCGTAGGCGGTGGCCCATTCCTTGGCGATGTTCTCGGTGCGGAAATCCACCTGCCCGGCCTTGAACGCCTCCAGCGCCACGGTGGCGTCGCGGAAGTACTCGTAGCGCATGACGTCGAAATTGTTGGTGCCGCGCATGGTCGGCAGGTCGCGCCCCCAGTAGTCCGGCACCCGGGCATAGGTGATGCCGCGCCCCGGCTCGAAGCGCTCGATGCGGTAGGGGCCGGAGCCGAGCGGCGGCTCCAGCAGCGGCCGGGCGAAGTCCCGCCCCTCCCACCAGTGCCTCGGCAGCACCTGCATCTGTCCGAGGATCAGCGCCAGCTCGCGATTCTCGTCGGTGCGGAAGCGGAAGGTGACCTGCCGCGGGCCCTCCGCCACCACCTCGGTCACGTCGGCCCAGTAGGAGCGGTAGAAGGGCCGCCCGTGGCTGCGCAGCGTCTGGAAGGTCCAGACCACGTCCTCGGCGGTGACCGGCCGCCCGTCGTGCCAGCGCGCCTCCTCGCGCAGCTCGAAGGAGACGCCCCTGCGGTCGGCCGGCAGCTCGATGGCGCCGGCGAGGTGGCAGTACTCCGTGCTCGCCTCGTCGTAGCTCTGCCGGAGCAGCATGTCGTAGAGGTTGCCGAGGCCCACCGCCGGCGTGCCGCGCAGGATGAACTGGTTGAAGCTGTCGAAGCTGCCGAGCGCGCTCAGCACGATCTCCCCGCCTTTCGGCGCGTCCGGGTTCACCCAGGGCCAGTGCGGGAAGTCCGGCGGCAGGGCAGGCTCGCCGAGCAGCGAGAGGGCATGGGTCCGCACCGGCCCGCCCGCCGGGGCCGCCGCCCGGGCGGGACGGAGGTGCGGGAGCGTCAGGCCAAGGCCAAAGGCCAGCCCGAAGAGGTCGCGTCGCAGCATCGCCCGAGAGTGGGGCTTCGGCCGCCTTCACACAACAGCGCGACCGGGACCGTTACCCGCGCGGCGCGGTCAGCTCCCCGCCAGCAGCCGCACCGCCTCGCCGAGCAGCGCCGGATCGCCGACGGCGAGGACCCGCCCGTCGCCCCCGAGCGCCAGCGGCGCCCCGTCCCAGCCGGTGACGCGCCCGCCCGCCCCCTCCACCACCGGGACCAGCGCGGCCCAGTCCCAGGGCTGCATCGTCGCCTCCGCCACCATATCCACTAGGCCGAGCGCGAGCAGCCCATAGGCGTAGCAGTCGCCCCCCCAGGTCACGCGCCGCGCCGCGGCGCGCAGCCGCTCGAAGCCCGGCCGGTCGGCGGGGGCGAACATGTCCGGGCTGGTGCAGGACAGCTCCGCCTCCCCGACCAGCCCGCAGGGGCGGCAGCCCACCTGGCCGCCGAGGGGCGAGCGGAAGCGCGTGCGCTCCCCGGCCAGACCGATCCAGCGTTCCCCGGCGGCCGGCTGGTCGATCAGCCCGAGCACCGGCCGCCCGCGATGCAGCAGCCCGATCAGCGAGCCGAAGAGGGGCCGGCCGGTGACGAAGGCGCGGGTGCCGTCGATGGGGTCCAGCACCCAGAGCCATTCGGCGTCGGGACGATCGGCGCCGAACTCCTCGCCCCAGATGCCGTGGTCGGGAAAGCGGTCGGCGAGCACGGCGCGCATCGCCCGCTCCGCCGCGCGGTCGGCCTCGGTGACCGGGCTGGCATCGCCCTTGGCCTCCACCAGCAGGGCGGAGCGGAACAGCGGGCGGATCACCGCCCCGGCGGCGTCGGCGGCCGCCTCGGCCGCCGCCACCAGCTCCGGCGCGAGGCGCGTCATGGTGCGGGCATGTCTCCGTATCGGTGCGGCGGCGGCCGGCGCCTCCGCGCGCCGCGCGAAGATTGCCCCGGCCTGCCGCCTCGACTAGAAGCGCGCGGACCATAGTCGGCGCCCCGCCGACCGGCAACGGCCCAGCGCCAGGAAGCCCCGACGCCGTGACACCCATCATCGTGATCCCCGCCCGCATGGCCAGCACGCGCCTGCCAGGCAAGCCGCTCGCCGACATCGCCGGCCGGCCAATGGTGCTGCACGTGCTCGACCGGGCGCGGGAGGCTGGCATCGGCCCCGCCGCCGTCGCCGCCGAGGATGCCGAGATCGTGCAGGCGGTGCGCGCGGCGGGCGGCACCGCGGTGCAGGTGGCCGAGCAGGTGCCGAGCGGCACCGACCGTGTGCAGCGCGCCCTGGCGGCGCTTGATCCCGAAGGGCGGTACGACGTGGTGGTGAACCTGCAGGGCGACGTGCCCACCCTCGACCCCGCGGCGCTGCGCGCCGTGTTGGAGCCGCTCTCCGACCCGGCGGTGGAGATCGGCACCCTGGTTTGCCCGATCGAGGGCGAGGGGGAGCTCGCGGCGGACTCCTTCGTCAAGTGCGCCTGCGCCTTCCCCGAGGGGGCGCGGGTGGCGGCGGCGCTCTACTTCTCCCGCGCGCCCATCCCCTGGGGGGAGGGGCCGCACTGGCACCACATCGGCATCTACGCCTTCCGCCGCGCCGCGCTGGAGCGCTTCGTCGCCCTGCCGCCGAGCCCGCTCGAGCAGCGGGAGCGGCTGGAGCAGCTCCGCGCGCTGGAGGCGGGGATGCGCATCGGCGTCGCGCGCATCCCGCACGGGCCGTTCGGCGTGGACACGCCGGCCGATCTCGCGCGGGCGCGGGCGGTGCTGGCGGGAGGCAGGCACGCATGAGCATCATCGCCTTCCAGGGCCTGCCCGGGGCCTATTCCGACCTCGCCTGCCGCGCCGCCTATCCCGGCTGGAGCACGCTGCCCTGCCCGAGCTTCGAGGCGGCGATGGACGCAGTGCGCGGCGGCGAGGCCGAGCTTGCCATGCTGCCCTGCGAGAACTCGCTGGCCGGGCGGGTGCCGGACATCCACCGCCTGCTGCCGGATTCCGGCCTCGCCGTGGTGGGGGAGCACTTCCAGCGGGTGGAGCACTGCCTGCTGGCGCCGCGCGGCGCGACCCTCTCCACGCTGAAGCGCGCGCACAGCCACCCGGTGGCACTCGGCCAGGTGCGCAACATCCTGAAGGAGCTCGGCCTGGAGCCGGTGATCGAGGCTGACACCGCCGGCGCGGCGCAGATGATCGCGGCGCGCGGCGGGGTGGAGGATGCGGCCATCGCCTCCTCCCTCGCCGCCGAGATCTACGGCCTCGAGATCCTGCAGCGGAACGTGGAGGACGCGGCGCACAACACCACGCGCTTCTACGTCTGCGCGCGCGCCCCCGCCCCGCCGCCGCCCGACACGCCCGACTGCGTCACCACCTTCGTCTTCCGGGTGCGGAACATCCCTGCCGCGCTCTACAAGGCGCTGGGCGGCTTCGCCACCAACGGCGTGAACATGACGAAGCTCGAGAGCTACATGCTGGACGGCGAGTTCACCGCCACGCAATTCCTGGCCGATGTGGACGGCCATCCGGAGCAGCCGCCGGTGCGGCGCGCGCTGGAGGAGCTCGAATACTTCTCCCGCGCACTGCGCGTGCTCGGCACCTACCGCGCCCACCCCTATCGACTGGAGCATCAGGGGCGGGGCTGCTGACGCCACGGAGCCGCCCGAACGGGCGAGGATGGCCGCCCATTCGGCACATGGCGCCTGCGCCGCGAGCCAGGGCGGACGGGCGATGCCCTGGCAGACTGCTTTCTCAGAGCGTGTTTGAGAAAGGGATTCCGGCGCGACGGGAAGCGTTATTCATAGGGGTGTTGGTCTTGAGGACGACACTCGATGCGACGGCGCCGGCAAGAAGATCGCGGGGCGCAAGCGGCCCATCCTGACCGACACCGACGGCCGCCTGCTCGAGGTTCAGGTCCATGCCGGCAGTGTACAGGATCGCAACGGCGCCACGCCCCTGCTGCGCTTCGATCAGCTCAGGAAGAAGACCCCGTATTTATTTTGCGTATTGGCCTTGTAGGCCCTGTTAGAGCTTGAGCTGATTGGGGGTGGCG
>NZ_SJDM01000033.1 GCF_004761865.1 Crenalkalicoccus roseus
GTGGCGTCCCCGGCGGGATTCGAACCCACGGCCCCCAGATTAGGAATCTGGTGCTCTATCCTGCTGAGCTACGGGGACATTCTCTTGCAAATCAATATACCCGCCCGGGCGATCCGTTCAAACCCCGTTTGCGGGAGCGAAAGCGTCGGGCCCCGGCATCGGGTGCCGCTCTGCTGCAGCGCCCCTACGGCACCCGCCGCCGCACCCCGTCCGCCACCAGCGTGCAGCCGGCGACGGCGATGAGGATCATCAGCCCCGGCCAGACCGCGGCCATCGGCGCGTTGAACACCATCTCCTGCGCGTTGGAGAGCATGTTGCCCCAGGAGGGCGCCGGTGGCTGGATGCCGAGGCCGAGGAAGCTCAGCGTGCTCTCGGCGAGGATCGCGCCGGCGACGGCAAGCGCGGTGGCCACCGTCACCGGGCCGAGGATGTTGGGCAGCACGTGCCGCGCCAGCACCCGCCCCTCGGTCGCGCCGGAGACCCGCGCGGCCTGCACGTAGTCGAGCGAGAGCTGCGTCAGCGCCGCGGCGCGCGCGAGGCGCGCCACCCCCACCCAGCCGAACAGCACCAGGATGACGACGATGCGGGCGATGTCCGAGGCCGCCTCGCCGCGCGGCAGGCCGAAGCGGCCGGTGTCCACCGCCGCCAGCACCACGAGCAGCGGCAGGGCGGGCAGCGACAGCATGCCATCGGCAATCCGCATCAGCACCGCATCCACCCAGCCGCCGCGCCAGGCGGCGAGCAGCCCGATGGCGGTGCCGAGAGTGGTGGCGCCGAGCGCCACGGACACGCCCACCGTCAGCGACACCCGCGCACCGTGCAGAAGGCGCAGCAGCATGTCCCGCCCGAGCTCGTCCGTGCCGAGCGGGTGCGCGGCCGAGGGCGGCTGGTAGCGACTGAACAGGTCCGGGGTGAAGGGATCGTGGCCGAGCAGGGCCTGGACCAGCGGCGCCGCGGCGGCACCGAGCGCGAGCGGCGCCAGCAGGGCGAGGCCCAGCCACAGCCGCATCAGCCGCCGAGCCGCGGGTCGAGCAGCCGCTGCGCGACATCGGCGGCGAGCGTCGCCAGCATGGTCACCAGCGCCGCCAGCAGCAGCGCCAGCAGGGCGAGGTTGTAGTCGTTGCCCATGATGCTGTCGTAGATCAGCCGCCCCATGCCGGGGCGGGCGAAGATCGTCTCGGTGATCAGCGCCCCGGAGACCAGCGCCCCCGCATCCAGCGCCGTGATGGTGACAATGGGAATGGCCGCGTTGGGGAAGGCGTGGCGCCAGATCACCACGCGCTCCGGCAGGCCCTTCATGCGCGCGGTGCGGATGTAGGGCTGCCACAGCTCGGCCTGCATCGCCGCAAGCGAGTGGCGCAGATAGGCGGCGGAGTTGACGATGGCGAGCGTCGCCACCGGCAGCGCCAGGAAGCGCAGCGCCGGCCAGAGCCCCGGCTCCTCCGCCACCCCGCCCGCCGGCAGCCAGCCCAGCGTGACCGCGAACAGGATGATGAGCAGGATGCCGAGCCAGAAGCTCGGCGTGGACTGCGCCAGGATGGCGAAGGCGTCGGCCGCCGGCGCCGCGCGCGGCCGCACCGCCGCCAGCACGCCGAGCCCGACGCCGGCGACCAGCGCCAGCGACAGGGCGCAGCCGAGCAGCACCAGCGTCGAGCCCAGCGCCGGCCACAGCACCGCCGCCGTCGGCAGGGCGTAGAGGCGGGAATAGCCGAACTCGCCACGCAGCACGGCGGCGGCCCAGGCCAGGTAGCGCTCGTGCAGCGGTCGGTCGAGGCCGTGCAGCACACGCATCCGCTCGACATCGGCCGCGGTCAGCGCCGGGTCGGCGAGCAGGGCGAGGTCGAGCGGATCCCCCGGCATCAGCCCCATGGCGAGCCAGGTGAGCGCGGAGAGGATCACCAGGGTGACGGCGATCTGGACCAGCCGCCCCGCGATCAGGCGCAGCATCGCCCGCCCGCGCGCCTCTCCCGCGCGCCCCGGCCGCGGCGCGGCCCGAATGCGGCCGGCATCCGGGCCCTCCGCCTCAGCCGCCGCGCGCCTGCTGCACCGCGGTCCGCGCGGCGCTCAGCATCAGGCCGCTGTCATTGGCGATGGTGACCAGCCGGAAGCCCATGTCGATCATGCGCCGCGCATAGGCACCGGTGGCGTTGTGCAGCCCGGCGGCGATGCCGCGCCGGCTGGTCTCCTTCAGCAGCCGCTCGTAGATCTTCAGGATCTCCGGCTCCTCGCGGTCGAGCTTCGGCTCCAGCCCGAGGGAGAGGCCGAGGTCGGAGGGGCCGACATAGATGCCGTTGATGCCGGGCACGTCCAGGATGGCGTCGAGGTTGTCGAGCGCCTCCTGCGTCTCGATCATGGGGATGACCATGATCTCGTCGTTCGCGGTCTTCTGGTAGCCGCCCGCCGCGCCGTACTGGCCGTAGATGCCGGCGCGGATCGGGCCGTTGCTGCGCGTGCCCTGCGGCGGGTAGCGGCAGGCGGCGACCAGGGCGCGGGCCTGCTCGGCGGTGTTCACCATCGGGCAGATCACGCCGTAGGCGCCGACGTCGAGCACCTTGCCGATGATGCCGGGCTCGTTCCAGGGCACCCGCACCATGGGCGTGACGCCCATGTGCTGGATGCCCTGGAAGCAGGCGACGCAGGAGAGGAAGTCCTGCACCCCGTGCTGCAGGTCCACGGTCAGGCTGTCCCAGCCGGCCTGGGCCATGACCTCGGCGCTGAAGGCGTTGGGGATGGCGAGCCACCCGTTGATGACCGGCTTGCCGGCCTTCCACAGTTCCTTGACCTTGTTCGGCATCGCTTCCCCCTCGGTTCCGCTGGCCAGCGCGACGCTAGGGGCGGGGCCCCGGGGCGTCAACGCGGCTGGACGGGGCGTGCCGCGGGCGGCAGGCTGCGCGCATGCCCCCCTGGATCGTGGCCTCGGAGACCGGGCGGCTCGCCGAGGCGCTGGTCTGCCCGCCCGACCACTATCGCTGGATCCCGGCCAACGCCATCGCGCGCCGCACCCTGGCCGCGGGGGCGCAGCCCGGGCCGGAGGCGCTGGCGGCGCAGCACCGCGAGCTGGTGGCGGCGCTGGAGGGGGCCGGGGTGCGCGTGCACGCGCTGCCGCCCGAGCCGCACCTCCCCTACATGGCCTATACCCGCGATTCGGTGGTGGTGACGCATCGTGGGCCGGTGCTGTGCCAGCTCGCGCGGCCTGAGCGCCGCGGCGAATACGCCCCCCTTCTGGAATGGCACGCGGCGCGGGGCAGCCGGATGTGGCGCCTTTCCTCCGCCGGCACGCTGGAGGGAGGCGACGTGCACATCCTCCGCCCCGGCCTCGCCCTGATCGGCGCGAGCGGCGGGCGGACCGACAGGGCGGGCGCGGAGCAGCTCGCGGGCTGGCTGCGCGCGGAGGGGTGGGAGGTGCGGATCGAGCCCTTCGACGAGCATTTCCTGCACCTCGACGTGCTGTTCTGCATGGCCGCGCCGGGCCTCGCCGTCGCCTGCACGGAGGCGCTGGAGGAGGGGTTCCTCGCCTGGCTCGCCGCGCGCCGCATCCGCTGCATCCCCGTCCCCTACCGGGAGGCGATGCGGCTCGGCTGCAACATCCTTTCCCTCGGCGCCGACCGCGTGATATCCGCCCGCGCGAGCCACGCGCTGAACGCCGCGCTGAGGGCGGAGGGGCTGGTCGTGCTCGACCCCGAGCTCTCCCTCTTCACCGCCGGCGGCGGCGGGCCGCACTGCCTGACCTGCCCGCTGGCCCGCGACGCCTGACCCGCCCCACCGGGGGCGGCCATGAGGAACGCCATGCCCATCATCCCACGTCCGGAGCCGAACAGCGTCGCCGCCGTCATCGCCGAGGCGCAGGCGCTGCTCGGAGACCGGCTTTCGGTCAACGAGACGGTGCGGGAACAGCACGCGCGGGGCGAGGACAGCACCCCCCCCACCCTGCCCGACGCCGTCGCCTTCCCCGAGACCACGGAGGAGGTGAGCGGCCTGCTCGCCCTCTGCCACCACCACCGCGTGCCGGTGACGCCCTTCGGCGCCGGCACCAGCCTTGAGGGGCACGTCAACCCGGTGCGGGGCGGGATCTCGCTCGACCTCTCGCGCATGACCCGGATCCTCGAGGTCAATGCCGAGGACATGGACTGCCTGATCGAGCCCGGCGTCACCCGCCATCAGCTCAACGAGCACCTGCGCGACCAGGGCCTGTTCTTCCCCGTGGATCCCGGCAGCCACTGCACCATCGGCGGCATGTGCGCGACCCGCGCCTCCGGCACCAACGCGGTGCGCTACGGCACCATCCGCGAGAACGTGCTCGGCCTCGAGGTGGTGCTGGCGGACGGGCGCGTCATCAACACCGGCTCGCGCGCGCGCAAGGCCGCCAACGGCTACGACCTGACGCACCTCTTCATCGGCAGCGAGGGCACCCTCGGCGTCATCACGAAGATCCGGCTGCGCCTGCACGGCATTCCGGAGGCGATGTCGGCCGCGGTCTGCCAGTTCCCCGACCTGAAGTCCGCGGTCGAGGCGGTGATCGCCACCATGCAGGCCGGCATCCCGGTGGCGCGGATCGAGCTGCTGGACACCGACATGATGGAGGCCTGCATCCGCTACTCGAAGCTGGAGGGCTACCGCGCCGCTCCCACCCTGTTCCTGGAATTCCACGGCAGCCACGCCGCGGTGAAGGAGCAGGCCGAGGCGGTGGAGGCGATCGCCGCCGACTACGGCGCCGAGGGCTTCGCCTGGGCGACCGACGCCGAGGCGCGCAACCGGCTGTGGAAGGCGCGCCACGACGCCTACTGGGCCGGCCTCGCGCTGAAGCCGGGCTGGCGGGCGCTGACCACCGATGTCTGCGTGCCGATCTCCCGCCTCGCCGAGGCGCTGGTCGGTGCCAAGGAGGAGGCGCAGGCGCTCGGCCACGTCACCTGCATCGTCGGCCATGTCGGGGACGGCAATTTCCACCAGATGGTGCTCTACGACCCGAACGACCCGGAGGGGCTGGAGCGCGCCTGGGACATGGACCGGCGCATCGTCGCCCGCGGCCTCGCGCTCGGCGGCACCTGCTCGGGCGAGCACGGCGTCGGCCTCGGCAAGCGGGAGTTCCTGGAGCAGGAGCACGGGCCGGAAGCGCTGGCGCTGATGCGCGGCATCAAGCACAGCTTCGACCCGCGGGGCATCCTCAACCCGGGGAAGATGTTCCGGAACTGAGCCCGCCGTGGACGCCAAGCCGGCCGCCGGCGCCGCCATCATCGCGCTGCCGATCCTGGCGCTCGCGCTGGGGCATGTCTTCTCCAACGCCGTGCGCACCCTGCCGGCGGTGGCGGCGGACGTGCTGGCGCGCGACCTCGGCATCACCGCCGAGACGCTGGCCGCCATCACCGGCGCCTTCCCGGCCGCCTTCGCCCTGGTGATGCTGCCCGTCGGCGTGGCGCTCGACCGCTGGGGGGTACGGCGCACGGCGCTCGCCCTGCTCTCGATCTGCGCCATCGGCGCCATGCTGGCCGCGCTGGCGAGGGGACCCTGGGGGATGCTGCTCGCCCAGGTGGTGCTCGGCATCGGCTGCTCGGGGATGCTGATGTGTCCCCTCACCTACGCCGCGCGCGCCACCGACGCGGCGGGCTTCGCGCTGTGGTCGGGCATCATCCAGACGGTGGGCAATTCGGGGATGCTGCTCACCGCGAGTCCGCTGGCCCTGCTGGTGGAGTGGCAGGGCTGGCGCGCGGGGTTCCTCGCCGCGGCGGCGCTGGCCGCACTCGGCCTCGCGGCGGTGGCGGCGACGGTGCGCCAGCCGCCGCCGCGCCGCGCCGTGTCGCATTCGCTGAAGCAGGACATGCGGGAGGTCCTGGCGATCGCCGCCTCGCCCGCGCTGCGGCCGCTGATGGTCTTCGCCTTCGCCAGCCTGGCCGTGGTGCTTGGTCTGCGCGGCCTCTGGGGCGGGCCGTGGCTGATGGAGGTGAAGGGACTGTCGCGGGTCGAGGCGGGCAACATGCTGCTGGCCGGCACGGCGGCGCTGGTCGTGGGGCCGGCGATCGCGGGGGCGGTGCACCGCCTGGTGGGCCGCCCGGTGCTGCTGATGGCGGCGAGCCATTTCGCCGTGGCCGGGCTGATCCTGGTGCTGGTCGGCGGCGGACCCGGCTTCTGGCTCTCCCGCCTGCTCGGCCTGCCGCAGCTTCCCGCGGGGTTCGACGCGGCGGTGCTGGTCGCCTTCGGCCTCGTCATCGCCTTCCAGGTGCTGTGCTTCTCCCTGGTGCGGGCGGCGGTGCCGGCCGATCAGGCGGGGCGGGCGATGTCGGCGCAGAACATCGCCTTCTTCGCCGGCGCGGCAGTGCTGCAGGGCGTCTCGGGCGCCGCCGCCTCCCTGGGCGGCGTCGCGGCGGCGCTGCTCAGCTTCGCCGCCGCGCTGGTGCTGTGCACGGCGGGCTTCCTGTGGCTGCGGCGGGGCTGACCCCCCGCCCAGGCGCCGCTACCAGGGCGGCGGGATCTCGGCGGCGAGGATGCGGCCGCTGGCGCTCTCGGTGATCAGCAGCGTGGTGCCGTCGGGCGCGAGGCAGCAATTGGTGGGGTGGCGGCCGAAGGCCGTGCAATCCACCCGGGCGAGGATCACCCCGTGCGGGTCCGCCATCCAGACCTGGCCGTGGCCGGGATTGGCGACGAAGAGGCGGTCATGCGCGTCCACCGCCAGCCCGTCGGGGCCGGAGGTGCCCGCCGGGACGCGCAGGAAGCACTGCGCCTTGCCCACCACCGCGTCGGCGCGCAGCGCGAAGCGCCACACCTCGCAGGAGCGGGTCATGGCCACGTAGCAATGCGTCCCGGCGCGGTTGAGCGCGATGCCGTTCGGGCTCGGCCCGTTGGCGATCAGCCGGTCGAGCCGCCCGTCCGGCCAGAGGCGCCAGACGCGGCCCGTGGGGTCCTGCAGCCCGGTCTGGCCCTGGTCGGTGAACAGCACCGCGCCGTCCGGCCCCACCGCGAGGTCGTTCAGCCCCTTGAAGCCCTCGGACAGCACCGTCTCCAGCACCGGGGCGAGGCTGTCCGAATCGGGGTCGAGGCTGAGCAGGCCGTGGCGGTAATCGGCGATGAGCAGCGCCCCGCCCGCCGGCGCCACGGCCATGCCGTTCGGCCAGCCCTCGTACTCCGCCACCACCTCCCAGGCGGCGGGGCCGGGGCGGAACACCCGCCCGTTCGGGATGTCCACCACATGGAACCGACCCTTGGCGTCGAAGCAGGGGCCTTCGAGGAAGCTGTCGGTCTCCGCCCCGCCGCGGTTGGCGTCGGCCCAGGGGGTGCGGCGGGGCCGGCGCAGCGCCTCGGGCAGGCTGGCGAAGAGCCGGGCGGGGATCTCGCGGGGCGGGGCGAACCACATGCGCCGAGCCTGCCCGCCCGCCCCGCCGGCTTCAACCCATGGCGGCGGGCCCGCGACGGATGCATAACAGCGCCGCGGTTCCCAAATCGCGGATCCATCCCAGATGCACCGCGCCCCGCCGGGCGCGGATGCGCGCCGGCCCGAATTCGGATTCCCTCCATGCGCCGCCTTCTCCTGGCCTTGAGCCTGCTCCTGCTCTCCGCGCTCCCCGCCGGGGCGCAATTCGGCCCCCAGGGTCCGCCCGCGGTCGGGGTGGTGGTGGCGGAGCGCAAGCCGGTGACGGAGAGCGCCGAGTTCATCGGCCGCATCGAGGCGGTGAACCGCGTGGAGATCCGCGCCCGCGTCACCGGCTTCCTGCAGGAACGCCTGTTCCAGGAGGGGCAGGAGGTGCGCGAGGGCGAGATCCTGTTCCGCATCGAGCGCGCGCCCTTCGAGGCGCAGCTCGAGCAGGCGCGCGCCGCCCTCGCCTCCGCCCAGGCGACGCTCGAGAACGCGCGCATGGCGCTGCAGCGGGCGCGGGAACTGCGCGCCTCCGGCGCCGGCACCCAGGCGGCGCTCGACAACGCGCTGGCGCAGGAGCGCACGGCGGCGGCGCAGGTGCTCGGCGCCCAGGCGCAGCTCCGGGTGGCGGAGATCAATCTCGGCTACACGGAGATCACGGCCCCCATAGACGGCAAGATCGGCCGGGCGACGCTGAGCGTGGGCAACGTCGTCTCCCCCACCCTCGCCGAGCCGCTGGCCACCATCGTCAGCCAGGACCCGATGCGGGTCGCCTTCGCCGTCAGCACGCGCGCGGCGATCGAGCTGCGCAACCGCTACGAGGGGCGGGGCGGCTCCGCCGCCATGGTGGTGCGGGTGCGCCTGCCCGACGGCAGGCCCTACCCGCATCCCGGACGGATCGACTTCATAGATCCGCAGATCGAGCGCGGCACCGACACCATCCTGATCCGCGCGCTGATGCCGAACCCCCCCCGGGACGGCGCCCTGGCCGGCACGGCCGGCGACCGGGAGCTGATCGACGGCCAGTTCGTCTCCGTCCTGGTGGAGGGGGTGGAGCCGGTGCAGGCCATCGTCATCCCGCGCGCCGCGGTGCTGCAGGACCAGGGCGGCACCTATGTCTTCGTCCTCGGCGAGGGGAACAGGGCGGAGCGGCGCGGCGTCCGCCTCGGCCGCGGCACCGCCGAGCAGGCGGTGATCGAGGCCGGGCTCGAGGGCGGGGAGCAGGTGATCGCCGAGGGGCTGCAGCGGGTGCGGCCGGGCCAGCCGGTGAACCCCGCCCCCGCGGCGGCCCAGCCCGGCGCCACCGCCGGCCGGCAGGGCTGAGGCGCCATGATCTCCGGCGTCTTCGTGGACCGGCCGCGGCTGGCGATCGTCATCTCCATCGTGATGACGCTGGCCGGGCTGCTGGCGATGTTCGCCATCCCGGTCAGCCAGTTCCCGAACATCGTGCCGCCGCAGGTGCAGGTGACGACGCGCTACCCCGGCGCCTCGGCGACCGTGGTCGAGGCCACGGTCGCCCAGCCGATCGAGAGCGCGGTCAACGGCGTGGAGGGCATGCTCTACATGCGCTCCAACAGCGGCAACGACGGCAGCTACACGCTCACCGTCACCTTCCGCCTGGGCAGCAACCCGGACATCAACACGGTCAACGTGAACAACCGGGTGCAGGCGGCGCTCGCCCGCCTGCCGCAGGAGGTGCAGCGCAACGGCGTGACGGTGCGCAAGCAGTCCTCGGCGGTGCTGCAGTTCCTCGCCGTCTATTCCGAGACCGGGGAGCACGACCCGCTGTTCCTCTCGAACTACGTCACCATCAACATGCTGGACGCGCTGCGGCGCGTGCCGGGGGTGGGCGACGTGTTCCTGTTCGGCGCCATGGACTACTCCATGCGCATCTGGTTCGAGGTGGACCGGCTGATCAGCCTGAACCTCACGCCGCAGGACGTGATCCAGGCGGTGCAGGGGCAGAACGTGCAGGCCGCGGTCGGGCGGGTCGGGGCGCGGCCGATCAGCGACGACCAGCAGTTCCAGATCAACGTCCAGACCCAGGGGCGGCTGACCAGCCCCGAGCAGTTCGGGAACATCGTCATCCGCGCCAACCCGGACGGCTCCGTGCTCCGGGTGCGGGACGTGGCGCGCGTGGAGCTCGGCGCGGCCAGCATGGACACGGAGAGCCGCCTGAACGGGCGGCCGACCGTGACCATGGGCGTCTACCTCTCGCCCGGCGCCAACGCGGTGCAGGCGGCGCAGAACGTGCGCGCGGCGCTCGACCAGCTCTCGCAGCGCTTCCCCGAGGGGATGCGCACCATGGTGGTGTACGACACCTCGACCTTCGTCACCGAGACCATCCGCGAGGTGGTGAAGACCCTGCTCGAGGCCTTCGTGCTGGTCGTGCTGGTGGTCTACCTGTTCCTCGGCAGCCTGCGCGCCACCATCATCCCGACCATCGCCGTGCCGGTCAGCCTGATCGGCACCTTCGCCGTGCTGCTGATGGTGGGCTACACGGCGAACACCATCTCCCTCCTCGCCATGGTGCTGGCGATCGGCATCGTGGTGGACGACGCCATCGTGGTGGTGGAGAACGTCGAGCGGGTGATGGAGGAGCACCCGGAGCTCGCCCCGGCGCAGGCGGTGAAGAAGGCGATGGGGGAGATCACCGGCCCGATCATCGCCATCACGCTGGTGCTGCTCTCGGTCTTCGTGCCGGTGGCCTTCATCCCCGGCGTCTCGGGCGTGCTGTTCCGCGAGTTCGCGGTCACCATCAGCGTGGCGATGGTGATCTCGGCCATCAACGCGCTCACCCTCTCGCCCGCCCTCTGCGCCCTGACGCTGCGCCACACCGGGCCGCGCCGCGGCCCGATCCGCTACGTGCTGCGCGGCATAGACTGGGTGCGCGACGGCTACGCCGCGGTGGTGCGGCGCCTGGTGCGCATCGCCGTGCTCTGCCTGCTGCTGACGGCGGTGTTCGCCGCCGGCATCTGGGGCCTCGCCTCGCGCACCCCGCAGGGCTTCCTGCCGCAGGAGGACCAGGGCGCGTTCTTCGTGCAGGTCCAGCTGCCCCAGGGCGCCAGCGTCTCCCGCACGCGGGAGGCGGTGATGCAGGTGGAATCCGTCCTGAGGCAGAACCCGGCGATCGAGAACGTGCTGGCGATCGTCGGCTTCTCGCTGATCGATGGCGGGGCGCAGTCCAACTCCGCCTTCGTGGTGGCGCGGATGCGGCCCTTCGAGGACCGGACGCGGGTGGAGGATTCGGTGTTCGCCGGCATCCGGCGGGTGTTCGGCGCCGCGCAGGGCATCCGCACCGCCGACGTCTTCGCCTTCAACATCCCGCCGATCATCGGCCTCGGCACCGGCGGCGGCTTCGAGTACCAGCTCCAGGACTTCCAGGGTCGGGAGCCGGTGGAGATGGGCTCGGCCATGCTCGGCCTCGTCGTCGCGGCGAACCAGGACCCGCGCCTGGCCGCCGTGTTCTCCACCTTCTCGCCGACCACGCCGAGCCTGTTCCTCGACGTGGACCGAGACAAGGCGCAGGCGCTCGGCGTGCGGATCAACGACATCTTCACCGCGCTGCAGGCCACGCTGGGCGGCTTCTACGTCAACGACTTCAACCTGTTCGGCCGGGTCTGGCAGGTGAACATCCAGGCCGAGGCCGAGGACCGCTCGGACATCTCCGACATCTGGCGCATCCACGTGCGCAACAGCCGCGGCGAGATGGTGCCTCTGCGCGCCTTCGCCGACGTGCGGGTGGTGGTGGGGCCGCAGACCCTGCAGCGCTACAACAACTACCGCAGCCTCACCATCAACGGCTCTCCGGCGCCGGGCGTCTCCTCGGGCGAGGCGCTGGCGGCGATGGAGGAGATCTCCGCGCGCGTCCTGCCGCCCGGCTACGGCTTCGAGTGGACCGGCACCGCCTACCAGGAGAAGCAGGCGGCGGGGCAGACCGGGATGCTGGTGGCGCTGGCGGTGCTGTTCGCCTACCTGTTCCTGGTGGCCCTCTACGAGAGCTGGACCATCCCCGTGCCGGTGCTGCTCTCCGTCGTGGTGGGCGGCGTCGGGTCCTTCCTGGCGATCCTCATCGGGGGGCTCTCCCTCGACGTCTACGCGCAGATCGGGCTGGTGGTGCTGATCGCGCTGGCGGCGAAGAACGGCATCCTGATCGTCGAGTTCGCGCGCGAGGCGCGGGAGCGGCGCGGGCGCAGCGTGCAGGAGGCGGCGGTCGAGGGCGCCCGGCTCCGCTTCCGGGCGGTGATGATGACCTCGATCGCCTTCATCCTCGGCCTGGTGCCGCTGGTGATCGCGACCGGGCCGGCGATGCTCTCCCGCCGCGCCGTGGGCACGCCGGTGTTCGGCGGCATGATCGCCGCCGCCCTGATCGGGATCTTCATGATCCCCATGCTCTACGTGGTGTTCCAGACCCTGCGCGAGCGGGTGAAGGCGCGGCTGCGTCGCCACCGGCCGGTGGTGCCGCCGCCGCGGGAGGCGCCCGGACCCGCGGAGTGAGCGGAAGGGGGACGCGGCGTGGCGCGCATCCTGATCGCCGGCACGGGCTCGCTCGGCGATCTCCATCCCTTCCTCGCCCTCGGGCGTGGCCTGGCGGCGCGCGGGCATCGGGTGACGCTCGCCCACGCCCCCTCCTTCCGGGCGCATGCCGCCGCGGCGGGGCTCGGCTTCGCGCCGCTCCGCCCCGACTACGCGGCGCTGCTCGCGGCCGATGCCGGGCTGCGCGCCCGCACCCTGCATCCCGCGCGCGGGGCCGCGGCGATGTGGCGGGAGATCATCGCCCCGCATCTGCGGGCGAGCCATGCGGACCTGCTGGCGGCGGCCGCGGAGGGGCCGGGCTGCGACCTGCTGATCCACGCCCCGACCGTCGCCGTGGCGCCGCTGGTGGCCGAGCAGCGCGGCATTCCCTGGGCGCCGGCGCTGCTGCAGCCCTTCGCCCTGTTCTCGGTGCATGACCCGAGCCTGCCGCCCGGCCTGCCCTGGCTGGCCGAGCGGCCCTGGCTGCACCGGCTGCTGGCGCCGGGCATCCGCCGCCTGGGGCTCGGGATGATGCGGCGCTGGTCGGCGCCGGTGGCGGCGCTGCGCGCGGAACTCGGCCTTCCCCCCGCGGGCTATCCCCTGCTGAACGCGGCCCGGCCGCCGCGCTTCGGCCTCGCCCTCTTCTCCTCCCTGCTCGCGGCGCGCCAGCCGGACTGGCCACCACGCCTCGCGCCGACCGGCTTTCCCTTCTGGGACGGGCCGGACCCCGAAGCCCCCTCGCCCGCCGAGGCGGCGCGCATCGCCGCCTTCCTGGCCGAGGCGGCGGGGCCGCCGCCCATCGTCTTCACCCTGGGCTCGGCGGCCTTCCATCGCGCCGGGGCGTTCTGGCGGGAAAGTCTGGAGGCGGCCCGGCGGCTCGGCCGCCGCGCCCTGCTGCTGACCGGCAGGGCCGAGGGCGGCTTCCGCCCCGGCCCGCTGCCCGGCTGGGCGCTGGCGGTAGGCTACGCCCCGCATGCCGAGATCTTCCCGCGCGCCGCCGCCATCGTCCACCAGGGCGGCATCGGCACCACGGGCCAGGCGATGCGGGCCGGCCGGCCGATGCTGGTGGTGCCCTTCGCCAACGACCAGCCCGACAACGCGAACCGGCTGCGGCGACTCGGCATCGCCGCCGTGCTGCCCGAGGGGCGCTACACCGCCTCCGCCGCCGCCACGGCGCTCTCCGCCCTGCTGCGCGACGCGCAGGCGGCGGCGCGGGCCCGCGCGGTGGCGGAGGCGGTGCGGGCGGAGGACGGGGTGGGCGCGGCCTGCGACGCGGTCGAGGCGGGCCTCGCCGCCTGACCCCCTTCCCCATCGCCCCCTCCTGCGCAGATGATGGGCGCCAGGGACCGATCGGGACGAGGGAGAGACCATGGCCAAGTTCGGGCTGAGCCAGCCGCTGCGCCGCATCGAGGACCCGCGCCTCCTCAAGGGCGGTGGCCGCTACACCGACGACATCGCCCTCCCCGGCGCCGCCCACGGCCATGTGCTGCGCAGCCCGCACGCCGCGGCGCGGATCCGCTCGGTGGACACCGCCGCCGCGCTGCGGGTGCCGGGCGTGCTGGCGGTGATCACGGCGAAGGAGTGGCGGGAGGAAGGCCTTGGCGAGATCCCCTGCATCATCCCGCTGAAGAACCGCGACGGGTCGGAGCGCGCCAGCACGCCGCGCGGCGCCCTGGCGGAGGACCGGGTGCGCCATGTCGGCGATCCGGTCGCCTTCATCGTCGCCGAGACGCCGAAGGCGGCCAAGGACGCGGCCGAGGCGGTGGTGGTGGACTACGAGGTGCTGCCCTCCGTCACCGACCTCGACGCGGCGCACCGGCCCGGCGCGCCGCCGGTCTGGGACCATGTCCCGAACAACATCGCCTTCGACTGGGAGGCGGGCGACAGGGCGAAGGCCGACGCGCTGTTCGCCCAGGCCGCGCATGTGACGCGGCTGACGGTGGTGAACAACCGGGTCGTCGTCGCCAGCATGGAGGTGCGCGCCGCCGCCGCCGAATATGACGCGGGCGAGGGGAAGTTCACCCTCTACGCCGGCACCCAGGGCTCCTGGCTGGTGAAGAACCTGCTCGCGGAGAGCGTGTTCCGGCTGCCGCCCGAGAAGTTCCGCGTCGTCACCCCCGATGTGGGCGGCGGCTTCGGCATGAAGCTCTACCTCTACGCCGAGTACGCGTTGGTGTGCATGGCGGCGCGCCGCCTCGGGCGCCCGGTGAAGTGGACCAGCGAGCGCACCGAGGCCTTCCTCTCCGACACCCATGGGCGGGACAACATCACCCTCGGCGAACTGGCGCTCGACAAGGACGGGAAGTTCCTGGCGCTGCGCACCAGGAACTACGCCAACATGGGCGCCTACCTCTCCACCTTCGCGCCCTTCATCCCCACGGGCGCGGGCACCAAGGTGCTGGCCAGCGTCTACGATTTCCAGGCGATCCACGCCCATGTGCTCGGCGTGCTGACCAACACCGTGCCGGTGGATGCCTACCGGGGCGCCGGGCGGCCGGAGAGCAACTACCTGGTCGAGCGGCTGATCGACACGGCGGCGCGCGAGCTCGGCATGGACCGCATCGAGCTGCGCCGGCGCAACATGGTGCCGCGCAGCGCCATGCCCTACGTCACCGCCATCGGCCAGCGCTACGACAGCGGCGACTTCGCCGCGGTGCTGGACGCCGCGCTGCGGAAGGCCGACTGGGCCGGCTTTCCCGCCCGCCGGGCCGAGAGCGCGCGGCGCGGCCGGCGCCGCGGCATCGGCCTCGCCTACTACCTGGAGGCCACGGGCGGCAGCCCGACGGAGCGCGCCGAGATCCGCTTTGCGCCCGACGGCATGGTGGAGGTGCTGGTCGGCACGCAATCCACCGGCCAGGGCCACGAGACCGCCTACGCGATGCTGACCAGCCACGAGCTCGGCATCCCGATCGACAGGATCCGGGTGGTCCAGGGCGATTCGGACGTGATCCCGACCGGCGGCGGCACGGGCGGCGCGCGCTCGCTCTATTCGGAGGGCCAGGCGATCCTCGCCACCACCGCGACGGTGATCGAGAAGGGCAAGCAGGCGGCCTCCGAGCATCTGGAGGCGGCGGTGGCGGACATCGAGTTCACGCCGCAGGGCGGGCGCTTCTCCGTGGTCGGCACCGACCGGGGCGTGGGCATCCTCGATCTCGCGCGCATCCAGCGCGAGCGGGCGGCGAAGGGCGAGCCGGCGACGCTGCTCGACGCCGCGGAGGTGGCCGAGATCCGCGCCCACACCTTCCCCAATGGCTGCCACATCGCCGAGGTGGAGGTGGACCCGGATACCGGCCTGGTCGGGATCGCGCGCTACATCGTGGTGGACGATGTCGGCCACGCCATCAACCCGCTGATCGTGCGCGGCCAGGTGCATGGCGGCGTGGCGCAGGGCATCGGCCAGGCGGTGCACGAGCGCACCGCCTACGACCCGGAGAGCGGCCAGCTCCTCTCCGCCTCCTTCATGGACTACGCCCTGCCGCGGGCGGAGGACCTGCCGGACATCGAGGTGGAGCTGATCGAGGTGCCGTGCGAGACCAATCCGCTCGGCGTCAAGGGCGCGGGCGAGGCCGGGGCCGTCGGCTCCCCGCCCGCGGTGATGAACGCGCTGGTGGACGCGCTGTCGGACGACGGGGTGAGGCACCTCGACATGCCGGCGACGCCCGAGGCGGTGTGGAAGGCGATCCACGGCGCGAAGGCCGCCTGAGGCCGGGGGCCTCGGCCGGCGCCGGGCTGCGCATCCGGGCCGTCGGCGGAAGCCGGCGCGGCGCCGCGCCCCGGGGCGGCTTCACTTGCGCAAGGGCGCGGCGAAGGCGCCCCGGGCCGTGGTGTCCGCGCGGTTTCCGCGGCGCACCGCGAACGCCTCGGCCGGGATGCGCTACCGCACCACGTAGTCCACGATGCTGCAGGCGTTGATGCGCCGCTGCTCCCGCGCCTCGCCATCCTGGAAGACGATGCGGATGTCGTAGGTGCACTCCCCCACCGGCAGCCGTACCGGGAAGCGCTGGCCGGGCCCGACCACCTCGGTGCCCAGCCTGTCCGGCCCCCAGCCCTGCTGGGAGGAGGGGGAGGCGTAGAACTCCCGGATCGTCCGCCGCCCCTGGTTCACCAGGTTGAAGGAGGGGTTGGCGGCCTGGGTCGGCGGCGCCCCGCCGCCGAGCACGTAGTCCACGACGGCGCAGAGGTTGACGTTGCGCCGTTCCTCCGCCGCGCCGCCCTGGTAGACGATGCGCACGTCGTAGATGCAATTGCCGTCCGCCGGCAGGCGGATGATGTGCCGCCCGCCGGGCGGGATCACCTCCGAGCCCAGGCGGTCATGCCCCCAGCTCCGGTCGGTCGAGGGGGAAGCATAGACCTCGAACACGGTGCGCGGGGTGTTGTTGACGATCCGGAAGGACGGGTCGCCGGTCTGGGCCTCGGCCGGGACGGCCAGCAGGCCGAGGAGCGCGGCGGCGAAGGCGCGGCGGAGCATGGGCCTCTCCTGGGTATCGGCGGTCCGAGGCTATCGCGAAATGGTTACGATTTCCATGTGGCCGCACCCCGGCCGGCGCGCGGCTTGGCAGCCGCGGCGCCATGCGCCATCTCCTGCGGCAGCCGCGCCGCCGCCCGGCCGCGCGGGAACGCCGCAGGGAGTCGCCATGTCCGGCTTCGCCTCCACCCGCGACCTCGCCGAGAAGACCGTCTCCTTCGACGAACTCGGCCCCGGCCTCTACGCCTACACGGCGGAGGGCGATCCCAACTCCGGCGTCATCCTCGGCCCCGACGGGGTGGTGGTGGTGGACGCGCAGGCCACCCCCATCATGGCGCGGGACGTGATGGCGCGCATCCGCGCCGTCACCGACCGGCCGGTGAGGCAGCTGGTGCTGACGCATTACCACGCCGTGCGCGTGCTCGGCGCCTCCGCCTACGGCGCGCAGGCGATCATCGCCTCCGACCTGACGCGGGAGCTGATCGTCGAGCGCGGCCGGCAGGACATGGACAGCGAGATCGGCCGCTTCCCCCGCCTGTTCCGCGGCCGGGAGAGCATCCCCGGCCTCACCTGGCCGACCCACACCTTCGACCGGCGGATGACGCTCTGGCTTGGGGAGCGGGAGGCGCAGGTGATCCGCATCGGCCGCGCCCACACCATGGGCGACACCGTGGTGTGGCTGCCGAAGGAGAAGGTGCTGTTCGCCGGCGACACGGTGGAGTTCGGCGCCACCCCCTATTGCGGCGACGCGCATTTCGCCGACTGGCCCGCCACGCTCCGCGCCATCCGCGACCTCGGCCCGGAGAAGCTGGTCCCCGGCCGCGGCCGCGCCCTGCTGACCCGCTCGGATGTGGAGCAGGCCCTGCAGGACACGGAGAGCTTCACCTCCACCCTGTTCGCCCGCGTGCGGCAGGGCGTGGAGAAGGGCTGGACGCTGAAGCAGATCTACGACGACACCATGGCCCATATGCGCCCCGTCTACGGCCACTGGGTGATCTTCGAGCACTGCATGCCCTTCAACGTCTCCCGCGCCTATGACGAGGCGCAGGGCATCGAGCGGCCGCGCATCTGGACCGCGGAGCGCGACCTCGAGATGTGGCGCGCGCTGGAGCAGGGCGAGGAGGCGCGGAGCGGCGAGGTGCCCCGCGGCTAGGAGAGGCGCGCCGTGCCGGGCACCTACGCCAACCCGCGCTACCCCTTCCGCCGCCCGGCGGCGCTGGACCACGGGCGGGTGGAGGAGGCCGGCGTCGCCGTCGTCGGCGCCGGGGTGGTGGGGCTGACCGTGGCGCTCGACCTCGCCCGCCGCGGCCTGCGCGTCGTGCTGCTCGATGAGGACGACACCGTCTCCTTCGGCTCCCGCGCCATCTGCTGGGCGAAGCGGACGCTCGAGATCTACGGCCGCCTCGGCCTCGGCGCGCGCCTCCTGGAGAAGGGCGTCACCTGGAACACCGGCCGCGTCTTCTTCCGCGACCGCGAGGCCTACAGCTTCAACCTGCTGCCGGAGGAGGGCCATGAATACCCGGCCTTCGTGAACCTGCAGCAGTACTACGTCGAGGAGTGGCTGGTGGACGCCTGCGAGGCCACCGGCCTCGTGGACCTGCGCTGGAAGAGCCGCGTCGCCGCCGTCGAGCCCCGCGCCGACGGCGCGCTGCTCGGGGTGGAGACGCCGGAGGGCGGCTACCGCCTGCACGCGGCGTGGCTGCTCGCCTGCGACGGGGCGCGCAGCCTGGTGCGGGAGAGCCTCGGCCTCCCCTTCCTCGGCCAGGTGTTCCGCGACCGCTTCCTGATCGCCGACGTGGTGATGCGCGCCGCCTTCCCGGCCGAGCGGCGCTTCTGGTTCGACCCGCCCTTCCACCCCGGCCAGTCGGTGCTGCTGCACCGCCAGCCCGACGACCTCTGGCGCATCGACTTCCAGCTCGGCTGGGACGCCGACCCGGAGGAGGAGAAGCGCCCGGAGCGGGTGCGCGCCCGCGTCGCCGCCATGCTCGGCCCGGACATCCCCTTCGACCTCGAATGGGTCAGCGTCTACACCTTCCGCTGCCGGCGCATCGGGCGCTTCCGCCACGGCCGCGTGCTGTTCCTCGGCGACGCGGCCCACCAGGTGAGCCCCTTCGGCGCGCGCGGCGGCAATGGCGGGGTGCAGGACGCCGACAACCTCGGCTGGAAGCTCGCCGCGGTGCTGCGGGGCGAGGCGCCGGAGGCGCTGCTCGACAGCTACGACGCCGAGCGCGTGCCGGCGGCGGACGAGAACATCCTCAACAGCGCGCGCAGCACCGACTTCATCACCCCGAAGAACGAGGCGGCGCGCGCCTACCGCGACGCGGTGCTGGAACTGGCCGGGCGGCACGCCTTGGCGCGGCCCCTGGTGAATTCCGGCCGCCTCTCCCGCCCCGCCGTGCTCGCCGCGAGCCCGCTTTCCACTCCCGACGCCGTGCCCTGGGGAGAGGGGCTGCCGCTCGGCGCCTCCGCCCCGGACGCGCCGGTGCAGCGCGATGGCGAGCCGGACTGGCTGCTGCGCCACATCGGCGCCGATGGCGGCTTCACCCTGCTCTGCTTCGGCCAGGGGAGCGAGGCGCCGCCCGGCATCGCCCGCCTCGTGGTCTCGGCCGTGCCGGCGCCGGGGGCGCTGTGGGACCATTCCGGCCTCGCCGCGCGCCGCTTCGGCGCCGGCCCCGGCGACTGCCTGCTGCTGCGCCCGGACCAGCACCTCGCGGCGCGCTTCCGCGGCGGCGCCACGGCAGAGGCGGTGCGGGCGGCGCGCGACCGGGCGCTTGCCATCCCGAACCGGCGCGGAGCCGCCTGATGCCCCTGCACACCGAGCCCCGCCTCGCCGATCCGGACGGGTTCTACGCGGCGCTGATGGAGGCGCATCGCGGCCTCGACTCCGAAGCCTCCCGCCGGCTCGACGCGCGGCTGGTGATCCTGCTCGCGAACCACATCGGCGATGCCGAGACGCTGCGCGAGGCGATCGCGCTCGCGCGCGAGGGGCTGGCGCCGGAACGGCCGGCGGCGGATACCGGGGACCGTCCGTGACGTCCGCGGGGCGCGCCTGGCCGCCCCGCCCCATCCCCCTCCGCCCCACAGGAGCGACCGCGTGAGCCCGATCGACCACATCCGCCGCTGGCTGCCCGAACTCACCGCCTGGCGGCGGGATTTCCACGCCCACCCCGAGACGGGCTTCGAGGAGCACCGCACCGCCGCCCTGGTCGCGGAGCGGCTGGACTCCTTCGGCATCGAGGTGCATCGCGGCGTCGGCGGCACCGGCGTGGTCGGCGTGCTCCGCAGCGGATCCTGTTCCGGGAACGGCAGGCGCATCGGCCTGCGGGCCGACATGGACGCGCTCGACATGCCGGAGGAGAACGCCTTTCCCCACGCCTCCACCGTGCCGGGGAAGATGCATGGCTGCGGCCATGACGGGCACACCACCATGCTGCTCGCCGCGGCGCGCTACCTGGCCGAGACGCGGCGCTTCTCCGGCACCGTGCACTTCATCTTCCAGCCCGCCGAGGAGGGCCGGGGCGGGGCGCGGGCGATGATCGCCGACGGGCTGTTCGAGCGCTTTCCCTGCGACGCCGTCTACGGCCTGCACAACCGCCCCGGCCTGCCGGTCGGCCACTACGCCATCCGCGAGGGCGCGATGATGGCGGGCTGCGCCTTCTTCGACATCCACATCCACGGCCGCGGCGGCCACGGGGCGCGGCCGGAGACCACGGTGGACCCGGTGGTCTGCGGCGCGCAGCTCGTCTCCGCCCTGCAGAGCGTGGTGGCGCGCAACGTCGCGCCGGCCGATACGGCGGTGGTCAGCGTCACCGGCTTCAGCGCCGGCACCGCCTACAACGTCATCCCGGAGCGCGTGGCGCTGCGCGGCACGGTGCGCGCCTTCCGCCCCGAGACCATGCGCCTGGTGGAGGAGCGGATGCGCGCCCTGGCGGCGAGCCTCGCCACCGGCTTCGGCGCCACCGCCGAATGCGCCTTCCGCGAGATCGCCACCCCGCTGGCGAACAGCCCGCGCGAGACGGCGCTGATCGCCGGGGCCGCCGCCGCCCTGGTGGGGGAGGCGCATGTGGACCGCGACCGCGCGCCGGCCATGGGCTCGGAGGATTTCGCCTACATGCTGGCCGAATGCCCCGGCGCCTACATCCTGGTCGGCAACGGCACCGGCGAGGCGGGGGGCTGCGAGGTGCACAATCCGCGCTACGACTTCAACGACGCCGCCATCCCCTACGGCGCCGGAGTGCTGGCGGCGGCGGTGGAGCGCGAGGCGCCGCCGCTCGCGCCGGGCTGACCCTCCGGGCCGGGACGGCGCGCGGGCGAACCGGAAGCGGCCGGGAGCGTTTCGGCGCCGCGGCCGATCCCCGGCCGGCAGGATACCCGCTCCCGGATGCCCGCTTTCCAGGATCCCCCCCGCCGCACCCTCTCCAGCGCGCCGGGCACCGGCCTGCTCTACCTGCAGACCGGCATCATCATCATCGCGGTGCTCTACTTCGCCCGCGATCTGCTGATCCCGCTCGCGCTCGCGGTGCTGCTCTCCTTCGTGCTGGCGCCGGTGGTGCGGGCGCTGCGCCACCTCGCCGTGCCGCGGGCGCCGGCGGTGCTGCTCTCGGCCGTGCTCGCCCTCACCATGGTCGCCGGCGTCACCGCCCTGATGGGCCAGCAGCTCACCTCGCTCGCGCAGAACCTGCCGGTGTATCAGGCCAACATCAACCGCAAGCTCACGGGGCTGCAGGCTCCGGGCGGGCTGGTGGAGCGGATGAACAGCGCGATCGAGGAGCTCGGCCGCTCCATCCGCCCGGAAACGCCGCCGCCCGGCGCGGCCGGCGCCGCGCCGCGCCGGGCCGCGACCGACCAGCCCCAGCCGATCCCCGTCGTGGTCACGCCGCCCGAGCCGACGCCGCTGCAGACGCTGCGCGTGGTGGTGGAGCCGCTGCTCGGCCCGCTCGCCGTCACCGGCATCATCCTGATCCTGGTCATCTTCATCCTGCTCTACCGGGAGGATCTGCGCGACCGGCTGATCCGCCTGTTCGGCACGCGCGACCTGCACCGCACCATGGCCGCGATGGACGACGCGGCCTACCGGCTGTCGCGCTACTTCCTGGCGCTGGTGGCGATGAACACCGCCTATGGGCTGGTGATCACCGCCGCGCTCTGGCTGATCGGCATCCCGAACCCGTTGCTGTGGGGCTTCATCGCCGGGCTGATGCGCTTCGTGCCCTTCATCGGAAGCTGGATCGCCGTGGCCTTCCCGGCGCTGATGGCGGTCGCGGCGGATCCCGGCTGGTCGGCGCTGCTGTGGGTGCTGGCGCTCTACGCGGTGGGCGAGCTCAGCATGGGGCAGATCGTGGAGCCCCTGGTGTTCGGCCAGTCCACCGGCCTCTCGCCGATCGCCGTCATCGCCGCCGCCACCTTCTGGGCTTGGCTGTGGGGGCCGCTTGGCCTGCTGCTGGCGGTGCCGCTGACCGTCTGCCTCGTGGTGCTCGGGCGGCATGTGGACCAGCTCGAATTCCTTGACGTCCTGCTCGGCGACCGCCCGCCGCTCGATCCCCAGCAATTCTTTTACCAGCGCGCCATGGCCGGGGATGTGGACGCGCTGGCCGAGCAGGCGGAGCGGTTCCTGAAGGAAGGCACGCTGGTCGGCTACCTCGACACTGTTGCTCTGCCTGCGCTGCGCCTCGCCCAGGCCGACGCGGCGCGGGACGCGCTGACGCCGCAGCGGCTGGAAGCGATCCAGCGCAGCGTGACGACCCTGCTCGAGGACCTCGAGGATGCGGAGGAGACCGCGCCCGAGGAGGCGGAGCCGCCCCCCGCCCCGCCCCCCTCCTGGGCCGTCCCCGGCGCGGTGCAGTGCCTGCCCGGCCGCGGCGCCTTCGACGGTCTGCTCGCGGCGATGCTGGCGCAGGCGCTGCTCCGCCGCGGCTTCGGCGTGCAGCAGGGCGGCTTCGCCGCCGCCACCTGGCACTCCGACCGGGTGGCGATGGCGGGCGAGCCGATCAGCGCCTCGCCGCGCCTGGTCTGCCTCTGCCTCATCGAGGGTGGGGTCAGCGCGGCCACCGCGCGCTACCTGCTGCGCCGCACCCGCCGGCGGCTGCGGGGCGTGCCGGTCCTGGCCCTCGCCTGGCAGGCGGAGGAGGGGGGCAGCCTCGCCGCCGCGCTGCGCGCCGAGGAGGGCGGGACCCCCTTCTCGCTCGCGGCAAGCGTGGCGGAGGCGGTGGCGATGGCGCACGGCAGGGCCGCGACCGAGGCCGAAGCACCTGCCCAGGCCCCCGCCCAGACGCCAAGTCTGGACGAAATCCACTCCGGGACCGCGACCGAGGCCGAAGCACCTGCCCAGGCCCCCGCCCAGACGCCAAGTCTGGACGAAATCCACTCCGGGACCGCGACCGAGGCCGAAGCACCTGCCCAGGCCCCCGCCCAGACGCCAAGTCTGGACGAAATCCACTCCGGGACCGCGACCGAGGCCGAAGCACCTGCCCAGGCCCCCGCCCAGACGCCAAGTCTGGACGAAATCCACTCCGGGACCGCGACCGAGGCCGAAGCACCTGCCCAGGCCCCCGCCCAGACGCCAAGTCTGGACGAAATCCACTCCGGGACCGCGACCGAGGCCGAAGCACCTGCCCAGGCCCCCGCCCAGACGCCAAGTCTGGACGAAATCCACTCCGGGACCGCGACCGAGGCCGAAGCACCTGCCCAGGCCCCCGCCCAGACGCCAAGTCTGGACGAAATCCACTCCGGGACCGCGACCGAGGCCGAAGCACCTGCCCAGGCCCCCGCCGCCGCCCCGACGGCCCCCGCCGCGACCGCCTGAACCGCCGCGCCTCAGCCGGGGGCGGCGCCCTGCCCTTCCTCCCGGCGGAGCTCGGCGAACACCTCGCGCGCGACCAGCAGCGCCTCGCGCACCGCGGGCAGGCCCACATAGCCGCCGAGATGCAGGAGCGCCTCCGACAGCTCCTCCTCGGTCCAGCCCTGGCGGCGCGCCATGCGCAGATGGATGGCGAGTTCCGGCCAGCGGCCGGTCGCGGTGTCGGAGACGACGCAGACCAGCGCCCGCGTCTTCAGGTCGAGGCCCGGGCGCGACCACAGCAGGCCGAACACCGCCTCGCTGGCGTAATCGCCGAACTTCCGCATGATCGGGTCGTCATAGACCTCCCGGGCCAGGCGCTCGACCATCGCCTCGCCCATGAGCTGGCGGCGGATCTCCCGCCCCTTCTCGTACGCGTCGCTCCCTGGCACGGCGTCCTCCTCCCGTTGCGGCGGCGAGGGTAGCAGCCGCCCCGCCCCCGGCGCGAACCCCGCCTGGCCGCCGGCGTTGCCGCCGCGGCATGCGGCGGGGGAGGAGGCGGCATGGAGGGCAGCCGGGCGGGGCATGGCGGCGGGGCGGCCGCGCCGGCGGCGAGTCTGCTGGTCGGCGTGATGGGCCATGTGGACCACGGCAAGACGGCGCTGGTCCGCGCCCTCACCGGCACCGACACCGACCGGCTGCGGGAGGAGAAGGCGCGCGGCATCTCCATCGCCCTCGGCTTCGCCCTGCTGCGCGCCGGCGGGGCGGAGATCGACCTCGTGGACATGCCGGGCCACGAGCGCTTCGTGCGCACCATGATCGCAGGCGCGAGCGGCATCGAGGCGGCGCTGATCGTGGTCTCGGCGGCGGAGGGGGTGCGGCGGCAGACGCGCGAGCACCTGGAGATCGCGGGGCTGCTCGGCCTTTGCCGCGGTGTCGTCGCCGTGGCGCAGTGCGACCGCGCCACGGAGGAGGCCGCGGCCGCGGCCGGCGCCGAGGCCCTGTCCTGCGCCCGCGCCTGCGGCTTCGGACCGATGGAGGTGGTGCGCACCTCCGCCCTCGCCGGGGAGGGGCTGGAGGCGCTGGCGGCGGCGCTGGCGCGGCTTGCCCATGCCGCCCCGCCGCGGGCGGAGCACGGGCTGTTCCAGCTTCCCCTCGACCGCGCCTTCGCCCTTCCGGGGATCGGCCCCGTCGCCACCGGCACGCTGCGGCGCGGGCGCCTCGCGGCCGGCGAGGAGGCGGAGCTGCTGCCGGGTGGGTGCCGGGTGCGGCTGCGCAGCCTGCAGATGCACGGCCGGGCGGTGGCGGCGGCCGGGCCGGGCCGGCGGGTCGCGGCCGGGCTGCGCGGCGTCGGGCTGGCGGCGCTGCGGCGTGGCAGGGTGCTGGCCACGCCGGGGGCGGCGCGGGAGGCGGCTTGGCTGGATGTGCGTCTCTCCCTTCTCGCCTCGGCGCCCCGGCCGCTCGGGAACGGCGCCGTGCTGCGGCTGCTGACCGGCACGCAGGAGGCATCGGCGCGGCTGCGCCTGCCGGGCGGCGGGGCGCTGCCGCCGGGCGGGACGGTGCTGGCGCAGCTCCTCTGCGTGCCGCCGGTGGCGGCGATGGCCGGGGACGGCTTCGTGCTGCGCCGTCCCTCCCCGCCCCTGACCGTCGGCGGCGGCACCATCCTCGACCTGCCCCCCGCCCCCCGCCGCCCCCGCGCCCAGGCGGCGGCGGAGCCGAGGCTCCGCGCCGCCGCCGGCGGCGACTGGGCCGGGGCGACGCGGCTGCTGCTGCGCGAGCTCGGCTTGGCCGGGGCCGCGCCGCCGGCGCTCGCGCCGCGCCTCGGCCACGCCCCGGCGCGGCTGCGCGCCTGGGCGCTGGAGGGGGGCGCGCGGGCGCTGCCGGACGGCACGCTGGTGGACGGCGAGGCGTGGCGATCCGGGCTCGCCGCGCTGCGCGGGGCGCTCGCCGCCTTCCACGCGGCGCGGCCGATGGAGCCCGGGATGCGACCGGAGGCGCTGCTTGCGGCGCTGCCCCGCGGCGCCGCCGCGCCGGTCGCCGGGGCGCTGCTCGGCGCCCTGCTGGCGGAGGGCGCGGCGGCGCGCGCGGCGGGCGGGCTGATCCGCGCCGCCAGCCACGATCCGGCACGGGCGCTCGGCGGCGACGACCGGGCGCTGGTGCAGGCGATGGAGGCGCTGTTCCGCGAAGCCGGCCTCGCCCCGCCGGACACGGCGGCGGCGGTGGCGGGCGATCCGCGGCGGCTGCAGGCGCTGCGCCTGCTGCTCGGCAGCGGCGTGCTGGTGCGTGCCACCGACCGCGTGCAGGGGCGCAGCCTGCTGTTCCACCGCGAGGCGCTGGCGCAGGCGCAGCGCCGCATCGCCGAGGCGCTGGCGGGGCCGGAGGGCTTCGCGGCGCGGGAGGCCGGGGCGCTGCTCGGCATCTCGCGCAAGTTCAGCATCCCGCTGCTCGAGCACCTGGACGCCATCCGCTTCACCCGCCGCGTCGGCGACCGGCGCTTCGTGCAGGCGGCGGAGGCGCCCGGGGCCGCGTCCGCCCGGCCCTGAGCGCGCAACGGCCCCGGTCCGCCGCGATCCGTTCTAGCTTACCATGAACTTGATGGCGCTGAGCACGGCCAGCAGCCAGACCGCGCCGTGCACCTCCCGCGCCCGCCCGGCCACCGTCTTCAGCCCGGCATAGGCGATGAAGCCGAGGCCGATGCCGGTGGCGATGGAGAAGGTGAAGGGCATCGCCAGGGCGGTGAGGATGGCCGGCAGGTAGTCGGTCATGTCGTCCCAGTCGAGGCTGCGCAGCGCCTGGGCCATCAGGCAGGCGATGAAGACCAGCGCCGGGGCGGTGGCGTAGCCGGGGATGGAGGTGGCGAGCGGGGCGAGGAACAGCGTCAGCAGGAACAGGCCCGCCACCACCACCGCGGTCAGCCCGGTGCGCCCGCCCGCCTGGATGCCGGCCGCGCTCTCGATGTAGCTGACCGTGGTGGAGGTGCCGAGGACCGAGCCGATGATGGCGCCGCCCGAATCCGCCTGCAGCGCCCGCCCGAGGTTGGGCACCGTGCCGTCCGGGCGCATCAGCCCGGCGCGGTGGGTGCTGGCGATCAGCGTGCCGGCGTTGTCGAGCAGGTCCACCAGGAAGAAGGTGAAGACGATCCCGAAGATGCCGATCGCCAGCGCGCCGGCGATGTCGAGCTGGAACAGCGTCGGCGCGATCGAGGGCGGCAGGTCCACCACGCCGCGGAAGGTGGTCAGCCCGAAGGGGATGCCGGCCGCGGCGGTCAGCAGGATGCCGAGGATCATGGCGCCGGGCACGCCGCGCGCGGACAGCCCCGCGATCAGCAGGAACCCCGCCGCGCCGAGCAGCACCGGCACCTCGGCGACGTTGCCGAGGCCGACCAGCGTCGCCGGGTTGGCGATCACGAGCCCCATGCTGCGCAGCCCGATCAGGCCGAGGAAGAAGCCGATGCCGGCGGCGATGCCGAGCTTGAGCGAGAGCGGAATGCCGTTGACCAGCCACTCGCGGATGCGCAGCAGCGACACGGCGAGGAAGATCAGCCCGGAGACGAAGACGGCGCCGAGCGCCACCTGCCAGGGCACGCCCATGCCGAGCACCACGCCGAAGGCGAAATAGGCGTTGAGCCCCATCCCCGGCGCCAGCGCGATCGGGAAATTGGCCCACAGCCCCATCAGCGCCGAGCCGATCGCCGCGGCGAGGCAGGTGGCGACGAAGGCCGCGCCCTGGTCGATCCCGGCCTCGGCCAGGATCGAGGGGTTGACGATGACGATGTAGGCCATCGTCAGGAAGGTGGTGGCGCCGGCCACCACCTCGGTGCGCGGATCGGTGCCGCGCGCCCGCATCTCGAAGAACCGTTCCATCACCCGCCAATCGCCCCCTCGCCCGGTGCGGGAGGCGTATAGTCCCGCAGCCGGGACGGGTCAGCGGGGGATGTGCGGGGAAGGGCTACAGCCCGTGCCGGCGCAGCTCCGGCCCGAGGCGGAGGGTCGCGGCCAGCCAGGCCATGCGCAGATCGCCGCGCAGCGACCACAGCGGATAGGTGAAGGTGGCCGGCCGGTTACGCTCGATCGCGAGATGCGACACCCAGGCGAATCCGTAGCCGATGACCGGCGCCAGCAGCACCACCCACCAGGGGCCGAGCAGGACCCCCCACACCAGGGCCACCAGCGCCAGCCCGGTGCCGGCGACGTGCACGGCGCGGGTGGCGGGGGCGGCGTGCTCCCGCAGGTAGTAGGGCCAGAATTCCTCGAAGCTGCGGAACCGCTCGGCCATGGCGGAAACGATCTGGGCGGTGGGGGGCGGGATTTCCAGGCCCTGCCCCGCCTGTTCCGCTTCCGCTGGCGGCGCGCCCGCTGCACCCTGGGGCGATGCCCCTCGCCCTGCCCCTGCCGCGCGCCGCCGCGCCGCTGCGCCACGCCGTATTCCGCACCCTCTGGCTCGCCACCCTGGCGAGCAACATCGGCATCTGGATCCAGGGCACCGCGGCGGCCTGGATGATGACCAGCCTCGATCCCCGGCCGCTGATGGTCAGCCTGGTGCAGGCCGCCTCCATGCTGCCGGTGTTCCTGCTGGCGCTGCCGGCCGGGGCGCTGGCCGACATCCTGGACCGGCGTCACTTCCTGATCGGCGCCCAGGCCTGGATCCTGGCGATGGCGCTGCTGCTGGCAGCGCTGACCGCGGCGGAGGCGCTCGGCCCCTGGGGGCTGCTCGCCCTCACCTTCGCCATCGGGGCGGGGACGGCGATGAACTTCCCCGCCTGGGCCGCCACCACGCCCGAGCTGGTGCCACGCGAGGACTTGGTCGGCGCCATCGCGCTGAACGGCATCGGCTTCAACCTGGCCCGCGCGGTGGGCCCGGCGATCGGCGGCTTCGCCGTGGCCGCGGCAGGGCCGGAGGCGGCCTTCGCGCTGAACGCCCTCACCTTCCTCGTGCTGATGCTGGTGCTGATCCTGTGGCGGCGGGAGCGCGGCGCCTCCCGCCTGCCGAAGGAGCACCTGCTCTCGGCGATGCGGGCGGGGCTGCGCTACGTGGCGGCGACGCCGTCCATGCACGCGGCGATCCTCCGCGCCTGCACCTTCTTCTTCTTCACCGCCGCCGTGTGGGGGCTGATGCCGCTGCTGGTGCGCGAGCGGCTCGGCCTCGGGCCCGAGGCCTTCGGGCTGATGCTCGGCGTCATGGGGGCGGGGGCGGTCGGGGCGGGCTTCGTGCTGCCGGCGCTGCGCGGGCGCATGGGGCCGGATGCGCTGGTGTTCTGGTCGTCGCTGCTGGCGGCGGCGGCGATGGGGATGCTCGCCCTCTCGCGCCACTGGCTGCCGGCGGCGCTGGCGATGCTGGCCTATGGCGGGGCCTGGATCGCCGCCGGCAGCACCCTGGCCGCGGCGGCGCAAATCGCCGCCCCCGCCTGGGTGCGGGCGCGGGCGATCGCGATCTACCAGCTCAGCTTCTTCGGCCTGATGGCGCTGGGTTCGGCGCTGGCGGGCTGGCTCGGCGGGCGGTTCGGCATCGCCGCGGCGATGGGGCTCGCGGCGGCGGGCGGGGCGGTGGCGGCGGTCGCGGTGCGGGGCTGGAGCCTGGCCCCGGCCCCGCCCTCCGCCGCGCCGGCCCATCCGGTGCCGAAGCCGGAGGCGCCGGCGGCCGAGCTGCAGGCGCTGCTCGGCGAGGATTCCGGGCAGGTGCTGGAGGTGGTGCGCTACCGCATCGATCCGGCCGAGCGCGACGCCTTCCTCGCCGAGATGCGGGAGGTGCGCCTGGTGCGGCTGCGCGCCGGCGCCGTCTCCTGGCGGCTCTACGAGGATGTGGCGCACCCCGAGCGCTATGCCGAGCTCTGGGCCGTCCCCTCCTGGACCGAGCATCTGCGCGAGGAGCACCGGCTGACCGAGGAGGACCTCGCGATCCTCGGCCGCGCCGCCGCCCGCCACCGTGGCGAGGGGCCGCCGGAGGCGGCGCGCTATCTCAGCATCGCCCCCTAGGGCGGATCGCGAACCGCCGGAAACGGCCGGGTGCGCGACCTTGCCCCGCGGACAATGAACCAGGGCCGTTGCCGCGAACGAGGCCGGGGGGAAGCGGCTCCGGGCGCGGCGGGCAACCTTCCCGGCCGGGGACCGTTCCCCCGCCGCACGCCCGGGCCCGCCGCGTTCCGGGGCCTTCCCCCCGCGGCGCGGCACCCCATCCTTGAGCGGCAACGAGAGAGGAGCAGCAGCATGGCGAAATCGTCCGGCAAGGACGCCAAGGTCCTGCCAACCCGCAACGACGTCCCCGACAACGCGAAGCAGGTCTCGATCGGCATCCTGCAGGGCTGCCTCGTGGACACGATCGACCTCTACAACGCCACCCGCCAGGCGCACTGGAACGTGAAGGGGCCGCATTTCGGCGCGCTGCACGAGCTGTTCGAGCAATTCTACACCGATCTCGCCGTGGCCTCCGACGACCTCGCCGAGCGGATCGTGCAGATCGGCGGCATCGCCAGCGGCACCACCCAGACCCTGGCCTCCCAGACCCGGCTGCCCCCCTACCCCACCGACCTGCTGGCCGGGATGGACCATGTGGCGGCCCTGGCCGAGCGCTACGCCCAGGTCGCCAAGACCCTGCGCGCAGGCATCGAGGAGACCGAGGAGGCGGGCGATGCCGACACGGCCGACCTGCTGACCGAGCAGTCCCGCGCCATGGACAAGAAGCTCTGGATGCTGGAGGCGCATCTCGGGCCGGACAAGGCGCGGTAGGCCGGGGGTCGTTCCCGGCCGCCTCCCGCCGAAGCTCCGCCGGGCGCCCCTGCCCGACGGGGCCGGCGCGACTCCTCATCCGGATTGTCGCGCGTCGCGGGTAGGGGTATCTTGGCGGCAACAGGGGAACAAGACATGAACGACTTGTTCGGCGGCCGCCGGCCTGCACGCGGAGCCGCCAATGCCAGCGATGCCGCCGCCTACTCCGCCAAGGACATCGAGGTGCTGGAGGGGCTGGAGCCGGTCCGGCGCCGGCCGGGCATGTACATCGGCGGCACCGACGAGAACGCGCTGCACCACTTGGCCGCCGAGATCCTGGACAACGCCATGGACGAGGCGGTGGCGGGCTTCGCCGACCGCATCGAGGTGACGCTGGAGCCGGGCAACTGGCTCACCATCCGCGACAACGGGCGGGGCATCCCGACCGACCCGCACCCGAAATTCCCGAAGCTCTCCGCCCTCGAGGTGATCCTCACCACCCTGCATTCAGGCGGGAAATTCTCGGGCAAGGCCTACAGCACCTCGGGCGGCCTGCACGGCGTCGGTTCCTCGGTGGTGAACGCCCTGTCGGAGCGGCTGGAGGTGGAGGTGGCGCGCGACCGCACCCTCTTCACCCAGGCCTTCGAGCGCGGCAGGCCGGTCACCAAGCTGAAGAACGCCGGGGCGGTGCACAACCGCCGCGGCACCGCCATCCGCTTCCGCCCCGACCCCGAGATCTTCGGCAGGCAGCAATTCTCCGCCGCCAGGCTCTACCGCCTCTGCCGCTCCAAGGCCTACCTGTTCCGCGGCGTCGAGATCCGCTGGGCCTGCGACCCCGCCCTGGCCGGGGAGGCGGTGCCGCCCCAGGCGGTGCTGCACTTCCCGGGCGGTCTCTCGGACTTCCTCGCCTCCGCCGTCGAGGGGCGCAGCGCCGTCGTCCCCGCGCCCTTCGCCGGCGAGGCGGAGTTCGCCGAGGCGCAGGGCCGCTGCGAATGGGCCATCACCTGGCTGGAGCAGGGCGAGGGCTTCCTCAACACCTACGCCAACACCATCCCGACGCCGCAGGGCGGCACGCACGAGGCGGGGCTGCGCGCGGCGCTGGTCAAGGCGCTGCGCGCCTATGGCGAGCTGAAGAAGGAGCGGCGCGCCGCCGCCGTCACCGCCGAGGACCTGCTCTCCGGGGCAGCCGGCATGCTCTCGGTCTTCATCCGCGAGCCGCATTTCCAGGGCCAGACCAAGGAGAAGCTGACCAGCCCCGAGGCGGCGCGGCTGGTGGAGGCGGCGCTGCGCGACCGCTTCGACCACTGGCTGGCGGGCGACCCCACCACGGCGGACAACCTCCTCGCCTGGGCGATCGAACGCGCCGAGGAGCGCCTCCGCCGGCGCGAGCAGAAGGACACGCCGCGCAAGAGCGCGACGCGCAAGCTGCGCCTGCCCGGCAAGCTCGCCGACTGCGCGCGGGAGAGCGCGGAGGGCACCGAGATCTTCCTGGTCGAGGGCGATTCCGCCGGCGGCTCCGCCAAGCAGGCGCGCGACCGCGAGACCCAGGCGGTGCTGCCGCTGCGCGGCAAGATCCTCAACGTCGCCTCCGCCTCCGCCGACAAGCTGCGGCAGAACCAGGAGCTGAAGGACCTGATCGAGGCGCTGGGCTGCGGCGCCGGGGAGCGGTTCGACATCGCCCGCTTGCGCTATGGCCGCGTCGTCATCATGACCGACGCCGACGTGGACGGGGCGCACATCGCTGCGCTGCTGATGACCTTCTTCTACAAGGAGCTGCCCGAGCTGGTGCGGCAGGGGCGGGTGTTCCTCGCCCAGCCGCCGCTCTACCGCCTGCAGGCCGGCGGCAGGTCGCTCTACGCCCGCGACGACGCGGACCGCGAGCGGCTGCTGAAGAAGGCGTTCAAGCCGAACCAGAAGGTGGAGGTCAGCCGCTTCAAGGGCCTCGGCGAGATGCCGCCCGCCACGCTGAAGGAAACGACGATGGATCCGCGCCGGCGGACCCTGCTGAAGGTGGTGCTGCCGCCGGAGGAGCGCGCGAGGACCTCCGAACTGGTCGAGGCGCTGATGGGCCGGAAGCCGGAGCTGCGCTTCCGCTTCATCCAGGAGAACGCCGCGCGGCTCGACGAGGCGGCGGTGGACGTCTAGAGCGGATCGCGGAACCGGGGCGGACTGCGCGGGCAGGGCCGGCCTCAGCCCGGCGGCGCGTCCAGCCAGGCGCGCAGCAGGGCGGTGGTCGCCGCAGGGTCCTCGAGCGGCGGCAGATGGCCGCAGCCGGGCAGACGCGCCAGGCGCGCGCCAGGGATCAGCGCCGCCATCTCCTCGGAGAGCGCGGGCGGCGTCAGCGCGTCCTCCTCCCCCACCGCCACCAGCGCCGGCACGCGGATGCCGGGAAGCAGCGGCCGAGAATCCGGCCGGCCGAGGATCGCCGCCTGCTGGCGCAGGAAGGCGTCGCGCCCGACCCGCTCGGCCATCGCCATCACCTCCGCCGCCACCGGGCCGCCCAGATGGGCGGGGTGGACGAGCTGCGGCAGGAGGCGCGGCGTCACGCCGCGGAAGGTGCCGGCGCGGGCGAGCGCCATCAGCCCGCGGCGCCGGCGCGCCTGCTCCGGCGTGTCCGGGCGCGCGGAGGTGTCGAGCAGGGCGAGGCGCGTCACCCGCTCCGGCGCCCGGCGCAGGATCTCGAAGGCGACGTAGCCGCCCATGGAAAGCCCGCACAGCGCGAAGCGGGGCGGCGCCGCGGCCAGGGCGCGCGCGGCCAGGGCGGAGAGGGAATCGTCGCGGGTGAGGTCGGCCACGACGCAGCGCGCCCGGTCGCCGAGGCCGGCCACCTGGTCGCGCCACAGGCGGGCGTCGCAGAGCAGCCCGGGCAGCAGCAGCAGGTCCTGGGGCGGAGGCATGGCCGCCGCATAATCCCCGCGCAGAAGGCGAACAATGGCCGGAACCGCTTGATTCCGCGCCGCGCCGGGCGCATATGCCGCACGGACCTGGAACGGCGCGCCCCCTCGCGGTGGCCGCCGGGCGCCGCGGGGCATCCGAGATGTCCGCCGAGGCGGCGCCGTCCCGCGAAGGAATCGACGGCACTTGAGCGATACGTCCGACCGGCCCGCAGCGGCATCGGCCGAGCCCGACCACACCATCCCGGCGCCCGAGGCTCCCGCCCCGGATCAGGGAGCCGAGCCCGCGCCCGTTCCCGCCACCGGGGAAGGCCCGGACCTCCCGCCCCCGCAGCCCAGCGAGCCGGCCGCGGCCCCCGCCGGGGACGTCCCGGTGCCCACCGCGGCGGCGGAGGAGGTGCCTGCGGGCACCGCCGGGGAAGACTCCGAGGAGGCGGACGGCGCGGAGGAGGAGGAGGCGGAGGAGCCGCCCGAGCCCCGGGTCACCTTCGCCGATCTCGGCCTCTCCGAGCCGGTGCTGCGGGCGGTGACCGAGGCCGGCTACGTCCGCCCCACCCCGATCCAGGAGCAGGCGATCCCCGTCGTGCTGATGGGGCGCGACGTGCTCGGCACCGCCCAGACCGGCACCGGCAAGACCGCGGGCTTCACCCTGCCGATGCTCGACATCCTGGCCTCCGGGCGGGCCAAGGCGCGGATGCCGCGCTCCCTGATCCTGGAGCCGACGCGCGAGCTCGCGCTGCAGGTCGCCGAGCAGTTCGAAAAGTACGGCAAGTATCTCCGCCTCACCCACGCCCTGCTGATCGGCGGCGAGAGCATGGACGAGCAGAAGGCCGTGCTCGAGAAGGGCGTCGACGTGCTGATCGCCACGCCCGGCCGCCTGCTCGATCTGTTCGACCGCGGCCGCGTCCTGCTCGCCGACGTGAAGGTGCTGGTGATCGACGAGGCGGACCGGATGCTGGACATGGGGTTCATCCCCGATGTCGAGCGCATCGTCTCGCTGCTGCCGCCGATCCGCCAGACGCTGTTCTTCTCCGCCACCATGGCGCCGGAGATCCGGCGCCTGGCCGACGCCTTCCTCTCCAACCCCAAGGAGATCTCGGTGGCGCCGCCGGCGAGCGTGGCGGCCACCATCACCACCGGCCTCGTCTTCGTGCGCGAGCACGACAAGCGCGAGGCGCTGCGCCGCCTGATCCGCCGCGAGCAGGTGCAGAACGCGCTGATCTTCTGCAACCGCAAGGTCGATGTGGAGGTCCTGTACCGCTCGCTGAAGCGGCACGGCTTCTCCGTCGGCGCCCTGCATGGGGACATGGACCAGCCGGCGCGCTTCGCCACGCTGAACCGCTTCAAGGCGGGGGAGCTGCAGCTCCTGGTCTGCTCCGACGTCGCGGCGCGCGGCCTCGACATCGGCGGCCTCTCCCACGTGTTCAACTTCGACGTGCCGTTCCGCGACGAGGACTACGTCCACCGCATCGGCCGCACCGGCCGCGCCGGGCGGGAGGGCCGCGCCTTCACCATCGCCACGCCCGACGACGTGAAGCTGGTGGCGGCGATCGAGGCGCTGACCGGCAAGCCGATCCCGCGCATCGAGATCGACGGGCTCGACTCGATCAGCGCCGAGGAGCTGGCCGAGGCCGCGGCGGCGAGCAGGTCCCGCCGCGGGCGCGGCGCCGCCTCCCGCAGCACCCCGGCGGCCCGGCGCGGCGGCGAGCGGCGGGCGGCGGAGCCCCGGCGCGAGCGCGGCGCGGCGGCGCGCCCGGCCGGC
>NZ_SJDM01000034.1 GCF_004761865.1 Crenalkalicoccus roseus
CGCTCCCGGCTGTTTCCAGCCGTCCGCGATCTGCTCTAGCTGATCACCGCCACCTCGACCTGGCCGCGGCGACCGAGCACGGTCAGCGACACCTCACCCCCCTCGTGGCGGTGCAGGATCACGTCCGCGGCCGCGGAATCGAGGCGCAGATTCTCGATCCGCACCACCTCGAGCCAGGGGGGCAGCACCGGGCGGGTGAAGCGGATCTGCCGCTGCTCGGGGCGGAAGGTCACGCCGAGCAGCGCGCCGAGCACCGCGAAGGCCGCCGCGCTCGCCCAGGCCTGCGGCAGGCAGGCGACCGGATAGGCGGTCGGTCCCTGGCCGGGCAGGCGCGGGAAGCCGCAGAACAGCTCGGGCAGGCGCTTGAGGTCGGTCCAGAGCGCGGCGTCGAACAGCCCGCCGAGCAGCCGCACCAGCGGCTCGCGCAGGTCGTAGCGCGACAGGCCGAGCGCGATCAGCCCGTTGTCGTGCGGCCAGACCGAGCCGTTGTGGTAGCTCATCGGGTTGTAGCGCGCCTCGCCCTCGGCGATGGTGCGCACGCCCCAGCCGCAGAAGGAGCGCGGGTCGAGCAGGGTCTCGGCGAGACGGGCGGCGCGCCCGGGCCGGGCGATGCCGGTCAGCAGCGCGTGTCCGGCGTTGGAGCTGCGCACCCGGCAGGGCCGCTTCCGCCCGTCGAGCGCGAGCGCGTAGGTGCCGAGATCCTCGCACCAGAAGACCTCGTCGAAGCGCCGGCGCAGGGTCTCGGCGCGGGCCTCCAGCGCCTCCGCCCGCGCCGCCTCGCCGAGGCTGCGCGCGATCCGCGCCGCGCCGCGCCAGGCGGCGTAGGCATAGGCCTGCACCTCGGCCAGCGCGATCGGCCCCTCCGCCAGGCTTCCGTCGGCGTGGAACACCGAATCCCAGCTGTCCTTCCAGCCCTGGTTGGCCAGCCCCTCCGGCGTGCGGCGGAAGTATTCGAGGAAGCCGTCCCCGTCGCGGTCGCCATGCCGCTCCATCCAGCCGAGCGCCGCCTCGACATGCGGCCACAGCTCTCGCGCCAGCGCCTCGTCACCGGTTCGCTCGAGATGCGCACCGGCGAGCATGACGAAGAGCGGCGTCGCGTCCACCGAGCCGTAGTAGAGGCCGAAGGGCACCTCGCCCGTCGCCGCCATCTCCCCGCCGCGGGTCTCGTGCAGGATCTTGCCCGGCTCGGCGTCGCGCGCGGGGTCGCTCTCCCGCGCCTGGCGCGCGGCGAGGTAGCGGAGCACCCCGCCGGCGAGCGTGGGGTCGAGCCACAGGCACTGCAGCGCGGTGATCAGGCTGTCGCGCCCGAAGGCGGTGCTGAACCAGGGGATGCCGGCGTAGGGGAAGGGGCCGGTCGGCGCGTCGGTGCAGAGCATGTCGAGATCGGCGCGCGAGCGGTTCAGCCAGTCGTTGAAGGCCTCGTTGCTGGTGTGGATGCGCGCCACCTCCCCGGCCCGCGCCGCGGTCCAGCGGCGGTGCAGGCCGAGCCAGCCGGCGAAGCCGGGATCCTCCTCCGCCGCCGCCTCCCCCCGCGCGCAGCGCACCGCGATGGAGAGGCTGCGCTGCTCGCCCGGCGCGAGGCGCAGCGCGTAGCAGGCCGCGCCGCCGCGGCGGAAGTCGGGCGGCGGGTCGTACTCCACGCGGGTGGTGCGCAGCACCCCGTCGCGCCCGCGGTAGGAGAAGACGGTGGCGGCGCCTTCCTCGGCCGGCGGGGCGAGCGTGCCACGCGCCTGCCGCCGCATCCCGCGCACCTCGAAGATGTCGGCGAAGTCCGCGGCGTGCTCGATGGAGAGTTCGAGCGCGACCGCCTCGGCGCCATAGTTGCGCACATGGATCTGCTCGTGCAGCGCCGCGGCGCCGAGCACCAGGCAGCGGCGCAGGTGCACGGTATCGCGCTCGAGCGCTTCGTGGCCTTGCCGCGCCTCGAGGTCGGGGTTGGTGAGGTCCACGGTCAGCAGCGCGTTGTCCTCGCTGACGCCGGAGGAGAGCAGCAGCGGCCGCTCCCCGCCGAGGCGCAGCGTCAGGCGCGACAGGTGGCGCGTGTCGCAATGGAACAGCCCCTCCGCCGTGACGCCGAGCGCCTGCGCATCGCCGTGGTGGTCGAGGACAAGGAAGGTGTCCCCGTGCTTCAGCGTGCGCGGCCGATAGAGGGCGAGCGCGGTCGCCGTCGTCGCCTCGACCGCGAAGCGCTCTTCCTCTCCCGGGCGGGGCGGGGCGGATGGGGCATGGTCCATGCGCGTCTTCCTCAGGCGACCCGCAGCACCGGGCGCGCCCTGGCGGCGGCGAGGCGGCGATAGAGGGCGAGGTAGTCCTCGGCCATGCGGCGGGCGGTGAAGCGCCGCTCGAAGACGCGGCGCACCGCGGCGCGGTCCAGCGCGTCGAGCCGGCGCAGGGCGGCGAGCGCACCGGTCTCGTCCTCGACCACGAATCCGGTCACGCCATCCTCCATCACCTCGGGCACGGAGCCGCGGTTGAAGGCGATGACGGGCGTGCCGCAGGCCATCGCCTCGATCATCACCAGGCCGAAGGGTTCGGGCCACTGGATCGGGAACAGCAGGGCCTCGGCGCCGCCGAGGAATTCCGCCTTCTGCCCCTCGTTGATCTCGCCAACGAACTCAATGCCCGGTTGCTCCAGCATCGGCCGCACAACCGCCTCGTAATACTCGCGGTCGGCATTGTCCACCTTCGCGGCGATTCGCAGCGGCATCCCGGCGGCGCGGGCGATGCGGATCGCCGCCTCCGGCCCCTTCTCCGGCGAGATGCGGCCGAGGAAGGCGAGATAGCCGCGGCCGCGCGGCGAGAAGGGCAGGAGGTCGCGCGGCAGGCCGTGATGCACCGTGCCGGCCCAGTTGGCGAAGGGCAGCGGCCGGCGCTGCGCATCCGAGATGGAAACGAAGGGCGCCTCCGGATGGGCGCGGAACAGCGGCGCGATCTCGGGCAGGTCGAGCCGCCCGTGCAGCGTGGTCAGGAAGGGCGCGCCGGCGGCGCGCATCAGCGGCAGGTGGAAGTGGTCGATGTGGAAATGCACGATGTCGAACTCGTCCAGGCGCTCCTGCAGCCGGCTCAGCATCAGCACGTGCGGGGCGATGACGTCGCGCACCGAGGCGTCCAGCCGCAGCGCCCGCGGCACGACCGGCTCGAGCCGCGCGGCGGTGCGGCTGTCGCCGCTGGCGAACAGCGTCACCTCGTGGCCTAGCGCCACGAGCTCTTCCGTCAGGTAGGAGACGATCCGCTCGGTGCCGCCGTAGAGCAGCGGCGGCACGGCCTCGGCGAGCGGGGCGATCTGGGCGATGCGCATCGGTATGTCCTCGGGTGCTGTCGGGTTCCGGTCCTCGGTTGGCGGTCCGGGCCGGCGCCCGGGACCGCCCGGCATGGCGGCGCCGGCCCGCCGCCATGCCGCCGGGTGCCGCGCCGGCGCCGGCTGCAACGCCGCACCGGCGCATCGGTCGCCGCCGCGGCTCATGGCGCCGTCATCGCTTCCGGCACGCCCTCGGGCGGGGCGCCGAAGGCGAGGCGCAGCAGCAGCGAGGCGGCGAGCAGCGCCGCCGCCTGGTCCCAGGCGGTCAGGTGCTCCTCCAGGGGGTGCTGGCCCCGCAGCGCCGCCTCCGCGGCGCTGCCGAGCGCCGCCCAGAACAGCAGCACCGCCGCGGCGTGCGGCACGAGCGGCGGCGGCGCGAAGGAGGCGAGGCAGAGGCAGGCCGCCGCCGCCAGGCCGCAGATCACCGCCCGGTCGAGGTTCGGGTCCTGCGGGTCCCCATGGTCGGTGCCGCCGGGGCGCACGCCCCACCACTGCTGCGGATCGAAGGGATGCATCGCGGTCCCTCCCCCTCGCCTCAGGCCGCCAGCGCCAGCTCCTGCCGTCCCCGCCGCGCGGCGGGCCAGGGCGCCTCGGCCGCGCGGCCGTCCCAGGCCCAGCAGAGGGTGGGATCGGCCGGCGGTTCCGGGATGGCGGGGAGAGAGGCGGTGCGACGCAGGTCGGCGGCCGCCACCGGGGGCTCGGCGACCTCGAAGCGGATGCCCTCCCGCCGGGCGAAGGCCTCGGCCGCCTGCCGGCTCGGGAAGCGGAGTTCCAGCCCCTGCAGCGGATCGCCGCCGCCCCACCAGCCCATCAGCGGCTCCCGCCCGGCGGGCCAGCGCGGCGGAAAGCGCAGCACCCACCCCCGGCGCGCCGCCCCTGCATCAGCGGCCGCGCCTCGGGGTGGCGGGCGATCAGCGCCACCGCATCCGCGGGCAGGGCGGAGGCCGCCCGGCGCAGGGCGAGGCCCGCCGCCTCGCCGGGCCGGTCGGGCACGACAGGGAGCGGACGCGACGCCGCCGGCGCCGTGCCCATGCGCACGTCGTTCATGGCTGTCGGCTCCTCGCGGAAGGGGGCGGCGCGGCGTGCCGGCCGCGCCGCCCTTTGGTTTTTGCCTCAGGCGTTGGTTCCCGCCTCAGGCGGCGGCCTTGCGCCCGTTCCCGCCGTTGCCGGCCAGCTCGCCCTCGATCTGCCGCGGCTGCGGGCGGGGCGCGCCGGCGCTGATCTCGATGCGGCGCGGCCGCATCGCCTCGGGCACCTCGCGGCGGAGCTCGACGGTCAGCAGGCCGTCGGCGAGATGGGCGCCCACCACCTGCACGTGGTCGGCGAGCTCGAAGCGGCGCTCGAAGGCCCGCGTGGCGATGCCGCGGTGCAGGATCTGCCGCCCCTGGTCCTCGCCCTGCGGCTCGCGGCCGCGCTTCTCGCCGGAGACGATCAGCAGGTTCTGCTGCGCCGTCACCGAGAGCTCCTCGGGGCGGAAGCCGGCCACGGCGAGGGTGACGCGATATTCGTCCTCGCCGACCCGCTCGATGTCATAGGGCGGATAGTTCTCGAAGGGCTCCACGCGCGCGGCGCTGCGCAGCGCGTCGAACAGGCGGTCGAAGCCCACCGTGGATCGGAACAGCGGGCTGAAGTCGAACTCGGTCCTCATCTCCACATCCTCCTTGCGAAGCAACATGGATCCGAGCGGCGCCGGACCGGCGCCGTCCGCCGGGCCCCGGCTGGGCACCCGGCACCATCTTGCTTTGGCATTCCGCGGCCCGGCTTCAAGCCCCTCTCCGGCGGGCATTGCGGCGCCGGAAGATGTGGTAACGTGCTCGCGATGCCTGCCCTGCTCCCGAGTCTGAAGCCGGCGGAGCGCCTGGTCGCCTCCGCCCTGCTCAACCGCATCGCCGCCCAGGGCGCGCCCTGCTTCTCGGCCGGGGATGCCAGGGCGCTGTGGCGACGGCTGCCGCCGCCCGGGCCGGGCGCGGTGCGGCTGCGCGGCCTGCGCGCGGGCGCGTGGGAGATGCGGCGCTTCCGGCTCTGGCTGCACTGGGTGGTGGAGGCGGAGCGCCCGGGCGGTCCGCGCCTGCGCCTGCGCTACACCCTGCTCGGCGATCCGGTGGACCTGCTGCGCCATGGCGGGCGGCGCCTGGCCTTCCGCCCCTGGCCGGGCATCGCGGTCTCGCTCGACCTCGGGCCCTGGCGGCCGTGGAAGCTGCCGGCGACCGAGGCGGAGGCGGGCTGACCCCTCGCCTCGCGCGGCCATGCCCGCCCGCGCCGGGGCGCCCCCCCCTTACAGCATCGCCAGCGGCCGCTTGCGCGCGGGCGGGGGGAAGGCGGCGTCCAGCTCCCCCAGATCCTGCTCCGTCAGCGCGATGCCGCCGGCGCGGGCGTTCTCGCGCACATGCGCTTCCGTCGCCGCCTTCGGGATGCTGATCACGCCCGCCTCCCGCAGCGTCCAGGCGATGGCGATCTGCGCGGGCGTCGCCCCGTGCCGGGCGGCGACGGCGCCAAGCGCCCGGTTGCGCAGCATCGCCCCCGCCTGGCCGATGGGCGAGTAGGCCATCACCGGCATGCCCCTCGCGCGGCAGAAGGGCAGCAGGTCGAACTCGATCCCCCGCGCCTCGAGATTGTAGAGCACCTGGTCGGTGGCGCAGTCGGCGAGCGCCGGGCCAAGCTCCTCAAGATCGTCCAGGTCGAGGTTGCTGACGCCCCAGCGGCGGATCTTGCCCGCCGCCCGCAGCCGCTCCATCCCCTCCACGGTCTCGGCGAGCGGGATGCTGCCGCGCCAGTGCAGCAGGTAGAGGTCGAGCGTCTCCACCCGGAGGCGCCGCAGGCTGCGCTCGCACGCCGCCTCCAGCTTCCGCCCGCCGGCATTGTGCGGATAGACCTTGGAGACGAGGAACACCTCCTGCCGCCGCCCGGCGATGGCCTCGGCCACCACCTCCTCCGCCCCGCCCTCGCCGTACATCTCGGCGGTGTCGATCAGGGTCATGCCGAGGTCGAGGCCAAGGCGCAGCGCCCGCGCCTCTTCCGCCCGCCGGCCCGCCCGCTCGCCCATGCGCCAGGTGCCCTGCCCGAGGGCGGGAACCTCCGTGCCGTCCGCCAGCCGAACCGTCGCCATTCCCGTGCCTCCCGCCACGCCCTATCTTCGGCGCATGATACGCGCGGCGGGGCTCCTGGCGATCCTGGCGGCGGCCCTTCCGGGCTCGGCGACGGCGGCGGCCGGGGTGGATGCGGAGATCGGCACCTGGCGGCTCACCTGCGCCCTCGACCGGATGACGGACCGCACCGCCTGCACCCTGCTGCACCAGCGGCCGGTGGAGCGCAGCGAGCCGGGCCGCCCCTCGCTCGCGCTCGAGATCACCGACCGCGGCGGGCGGCTGGTGCCGGTGGTGGCGCTGCGCGGGCTGACGCTGGAAAGCGCCAGCCGCGGCCTGCTGGCGCTGGCCGGCACGGCGCAGCTCCGCTTCCCGCCGCATCCGATGGTCGAGATGCCCTGCGGGCTGGAAGGCCGCTCCCTGGTCTGCGCGCCCCGCCCGGAGGACGCGGCGCGGGCGGAGCGGGAGCTGGCCGAGGCCGACCGCGTGCTGGTGCGCCTGGTCGGCCCCGGCGGCGGTGCCAGCACCGCCGAGCCGGTGGAGCTTCCCCTCGCCGGCACGCGGGAGGCGATGGCGCGCTACCGCCAGCACGTCCCGCCCGGCACCGCGCCGCCGGAGCCGCCCGGGCTGGATGCGCGCGAGCTGCTGCTCAGGCTGCGGCAGTTCTTCGGGTTCTGAGGCGGTGGCGGCCCGCCGCGCCACGCGCTCCGCCCCGGCCGGCGGTGCCGGCCGGGGGGGATGCCGCCCGCCGCGCTCAGGCCTCCACCGGCTGCAGCGTCTCCAGCAGCCAGCGGGCGATCGCGGCGACCCGCGCATCGGTGTGGGTCTGGCCCATCACCTGCACCCCCACCGGCAGCCCGCCCACCGCCATCAGCGGCACCGTCACCACCGGGGCGAAGAGCATGGAGGAGGGGGCGTTGAACACCGTGTCCCCGGTCGGGCGCGGCGACAGGGGCTGGCCGGGCTTGTCCCCCTCCCAGACCGGCGCCGGGCCGGGGCAGGCGAGGGAGATCAGCGCATCGGCCAGCGGCGCCAGCGCGGCGTGGCGGCGCTGCGCCTCCTCCCGCTCGGCGAGCAGCGCCTGGTAGTCGGCGACCGACATCGCCTCCGCCGCGGCGAGGCCGGCCTTGGCACGCTCGCTGAGGCCGTCCGGGTGCTGGTCGAGCAGGTTGCGGATGGCCCAGCGGTTCTCCCAGGCGGTGATCAGGGTGGAGACGCGCTGCGCCTCGGCGATGGCGCGCTCGAAGGCCTCGATCCAGGGGTGGTCGCCGCGGCGGAGCAGCGCCACGCCGCGGTCGCGAAGCTGGCCGAGCACCGCCTCGAAGGCGCCGCGGCTCGCGGCGTCGAGCCGCTCCCAGCCCGCCGTCTCCATCACGATCAGCCGCTCCGGCCGCGCCGCCGCCGGCGCCACGGGCGGCCCGAACAGGCCGGGCCAGCCGCGGTCGCCGCCGGCGCGCCGCGCGATCTCGATCGCCACCTGCCACATGTCCTCGATGCAGCCGGCATGGACGCCGTGGGTGCTCTGGCTGGTGGCCTGGCGCTCGCCGCGGTTGATCGCGCCCTGGCTCGGCTTCAGCGCCACGTTGCCGCAGAAGGCCGCGGGGCGGATGATGGAGCCGACCACCTGGGTGCCGATCGCCGCCGGCACCATCCGCGCGCCGACCGCCGCCGCGGAGCCGGAGGAGGAGCCGCCGGGCGTGCGGCGCGGGTCGAAGGGGTTGGTCGTGGGCCCCGGATGCACGCTGCCGAGTTCCGTGGTCACGGTCTTGCCCAGCACCACCGCGCCGGCCTGGCGCAGCGCCCAGACGGCGGCGTTGTCGCGCTTCGGGAAATTGCCGCGATAGGCGGCGCAGCCCATCTCGGTCGGCATGTCCCTGGTCTCGAGCAGGTCCTTGATGCCGATCGGCATGCCGTCGATGGCGGAGAGCGGGCGGCCGGCCTTCCAGCGCGCCGTGCTGGCATCGGCCGCCTCGCGCGCGCCCTTCTCGTTCAGCGCCGCCCAGGCCTGCACCACCCCCTCGCGCGCCGCGATCGTCTCCAGGCAGCGTTCTAGGTAGGCGCGCGGGGTGTCGGTGCCGTCGCGGAAGGCGGGCAGCGCATCGTGCCAGGTCAGGGCCCGGAAGGCGCGGGGCGAATAGGTGCTCGGTTGCATGCCGTCCATGGAACGTCCTCCCTCGGGATCGGGGGGATTGGACGACGCCCCGGCCGCTACCGCAACACCCCGTCCCAGGCCGGCAGGCTGAGCAGGGCGGCGAGCGCGATCATGCCGTAGCAGGCGCGGCGGAAGGCGGCCTCGCTGGCCAGGCCGAACATCGCCACCCCGCCCCAGATGCCGATCGCGTAGGCCGGCGCGGCCAGCAGGAACGGGCCGAGCAGCGCGGCATCCAGCAGCCCCGCCGCGGCATAGGCGATGCCGGCGAAGATCCCGCCCGCCGCCAGGTAGAGCGCGAAGGAGGCCCGCACCTGCCGCGCCGGGCCCTCCTGCCCCAGCAGATAGGCGATCACCGGCGGCCCGCTGACCATCGCCACCCCGCCGAGCACGCCCCCCGCCATGCCGACCCCGACCGTGAGCGGCGCCGCCGGCCGCCCCCGGAAGCGCCAGCCGGAGGCGACCAGGGCGAGCAGGCCGAGGATCACCGCCGCCACCCCCCAGCGCAGCGCCCGCGGATCGGCCAGCACCAGCACCGCCGCGCCGAGCGGCGTGCCGAGGAGCGCGCCGAGCGCCAGCCAGCCCACCGCGCGGCGGTCGGCCAGCCGCCAGGCGCCGGGGGTGAGGGCGGCGATCGCGAAGGCCTCCAGCAGCAGCATCAGCGGCGCCGCCCGCTGCGGCCCGAGCGCCACCGAGGCCAGGGGGACGAAGATCAGCGCCGCGCCGAAGCCCGAGAAGCCGCGCGCCAGCCCCCCCGCCAGCGCGCCGGCCAGCAGCCAGGCCAGGCCCGCCCCCCGCGGCAGCGCCGCGCTCAGCCCCTCCAGCTCCATGGCCCGCAGGATGCGGCCGCGGCGGCGGGACGGAAAGCCCCGGGCGGACGCATCCCTTTCCGCCCCCGGCCGTTCTGCACCACGCACCGAAGGAGGCAGCGATGGACCTGACCAACATCCGCCCGCAGATGGAGGTCGTCGGCTCGGACGGCGGCCATGTCGGCACGGTGGACCACGTGGAGCACAACCGCATCAAGCTGACCCGGAGCGACCGGGAGGCCGGCGGCCGGCACCACTTCCTGGCGCAGGAGATGGTGGCGAAGGTGGAGGGCAACACCGTCCGCCTCGCCTGCACGGCCGAGGAGGCGCGGCGCGCCTGGCAGGCGGAGGGCGGCGGGATGGGCGATGCCGCCACCGGCACCGGCGGCCAGTCCACGGCGCACGCCCCGGGCCGCGACCCCGCGCGCTGACCCCCGGGAGCCGCCCGGCCGCCGCCGGGCGGCCCGCCCCTTCCCGCCGCGGCGCTTCCCGGGGACAATCCCGCCCCACCTACCCGCCGAGAGGACGCGCCATGGCCAAGGTCATCATCACCTGCGCGGTGACGGGGGCGATCCACACCCCCTCGATGAGCGAGCACCTGCCCATCACCCCGCAGCAGATCGCCGAGCAGTCCATCGCCGCCGCCGAGGCGGGGGCAAGCATCATCCACCTGCACGCGCGCGACCCGAAGGATGGCCGCCCGACGCCGGACCCGGCGGTGTTCATGCAGTTCCTGCCGGTGATCAAGCAGTCCACCGACGCGGTGATCAACATCACCACCGGTGGCGGCCTCGGCATGACGCTGGAGGAGCGGCTGGCGGCGCCGCTGCAGGCGAGCCCGGAGATGTGCAGCCTCAACATGGGCTCGATGAACTTCAACATCGCCCCCTCGGCCGCGCGCATCGCCAGGTTCAAGCACGAGTGGGAGCGGCCCTACCTGGAGGGCACGACGGACTTCATCTTCCGCAACACCTTCCGCGACATCGAGCAGATCGTCGAGCGGCTGGGCAAGGGCCACGGCACCCGCTTCGAGTTCGAGTGCTACGACGTGGGCCACCTCTACAACCTGGCCCACATGCTCGACCGCAAGGTGGTCGAGCCGCCGCTCTTCGTGCAGACCATTTTCGGCATCCTGGGCGGCATCGGCGCCGAGCCGCGCAACCTGCTGTTCATGAAGGAGACGGCGGACCGGCTGTTCGGCAAGGACTACGTGTGGTCCGTGCTCGCGGCGGGGCGGCACCAGATGCCCTTCACCACCATGGCCGGCATCCTCGGCGGCAATGTCCGCGTGGGGCTCGAGGATTCGCTCTGGATCGGCAAGGGCGTGCAGGCCCGCTCGAACGCCGAGCAGGTGGCGAAGATCCGGCGCATCCTGGAGGAGCTCAGCCTCGAGATCGCCACCCCGGCCGAGGCGCGGCAGATGCTGGCGCTGAAGGGCGGCGACCGGGTGAAGTTCTAGGGCCGTTTCCAGCCGTCCGCGATCCGCTCCGGGGCGGATCCCGCTCAGGCGGCCCCCGGACGGGGCCGGATCGCGGGCGGATCACGCCGGAGGGGCCGGGGCGGCCTCGCGGGCCGGCGGCCCGCGCCGTCACAGCAGCCAACGCCGCGCCAGGCGCTGCGCCGGGTGCGTGCCGCCGAGATGCCCGAGCCGCGCCGGCCCGCCCGGCGCCCAGTCCCAGGCGGGCGGCGCCACCTGCACCGGCGCCACGGTGGCGGCGAGGCGCGCGATGCGCTCCTCCACCGTCGGGTGGGTGCGGAACCAGCGCAGCCAGCGCGGCCCGCGCGCCGCCATGCGCTCCCAGTCGTCGCCCTGCAGCCGCTGGATGCGCGCCAGCGCCGCGGAGAGCGCCAGCGGATCGCCGGTCAGCTCCACCGCCCCGGCATCGGCGAGGAACTCCCGCCGGCGCGACAGCGAGAGGGTGAGCAGATCGCCGATCAGCGGCGCGGCGACCAGCAGCGCCACCGCCAGCGGCGAAGGCGCCTGGCCGAGCGCCAGCAGCGCTGGCAGCCACAGCGCCAGCAGCACGATGCCGAGCGTCGCCATGGTGCGGCTGAGCGCGGCGGCGGCGGCGGCGAGGCGCATCACCGCGACGTCGCCGTGGCGCAGATGCGCCACCTCGTGCGCCAGCACCGCCGCCAGCTCGCGCGGCGGCAGCGCCCGCAGCAGGCCAAGCGTCACCGCGATCGCCGGCTTCTCGCGGCTGCCTGCGGCCATCGCCTGCAGCATGGGCGAGGGGATCAGGTAGAGCGTCGGGGCGCGGGAAAGCCCCGCCCGGCGCGCCAGCTCGTCGAGCAGCGCAAACAGCTCCGGCGCCTGCGCCGGGGCAAGGCGCGCCGCACCGAAGACGTGGCGGAACAGCGGATCCCCCGGCGCCGGGTCGAGCAGCAGGAACAGCGCCGCCCCGGCCGCGGCCAGCACCAGCCCCTCCACCCCCGCCGCCGCGAGGCCGGTCAGCCCGGCGAGGGCGGTAAGGCCGAGCAGCAGCAGCGCCGACTGCAGCCGGTTCAACCGCCGCTGCCGCGCCAGCGCCGCCGGGTCGAGACGGAGATAGGCCACCGGCGTGCGGCGGAAGGAGCTAGCGCGCCACACCCGCCGGCCCGCCCGGATCGTCCTCCGCCGCCTCCCCCGCGGCGGCGCGCAGCGCCGCCAGCGCCTCCCGCCGCAGCGGCTCGGGCAGGCGCTGGAGCGAGGCGGCGAGGCGGCGCATCGCCAGCCGCATTCCGTGCACCTGGTCGAGCAGGTCGAGGATGACCGCGACCCCCTCGTCGTTGACGCCGAGATCCTCGCGCAGGTCGCGGATCAGGCAGGCGCGCGCCAGGTCGAGCTCGGTGAAGGCGAAGCCGGCGCCCTCGGCGCGGCGCGGCGCCAGCCAGCCGGCCTCGGCCCAGGCCTCGAGCGCGGCCGCGTCGAGGCGGGCGCGCAGCAGCATCTCGCGGAACCTCTCCATTCAGGCCTCCATCCCCGCGCGCGGGTTGTGCGCCTTGCCCGCCGCCCAGCGCGCGACGAAGGCCTCCAGCTCCGGATCCGGCTTCTCGGGCAGCACGACGCGCAGCGTGACATAGGCATCGCCCTGGGTGCCGTCCGGCCGCCTCACGCCCCGCCCCCGCAGCCGCAGCACGGTGCCGGTGTTCGCGCCCTTGGGCACCGTCATCATCACCGGCCCGCCGGGGGTCGGCACCTCGACGCGGCCGCCGAGCACCGCCTCGGCCAGGCTGATCGGCAGGTCGAGGTGGATGTCGTCGCCGCGCCGGGTGAAGTGGCGGTGCTCGCCGACCTCGACCTCCACCAGCAGGTCGCCGGCCGGGCCGCCGCCGAGCCCCGGCGCACCCTTGCCGCGCAGGCGCAGCACCTGGCCGTCGCGCGTGCCGGGGGGCACGGTGACGTCCACGGTGGAGCCGTCCGGCAGGGTGAGCCGCTTCGTGGTGCCGTTCACCGCCTCGAGGAAGGTGAGCGAGAGCCTGCCATGCAGGTCGGCGCCGCGCATCCGCACCCGCGCCCCGCCGGCTCCGGCCCGGCGCCGGCCGAACAGCTCGGCCAGCAGCTCGTCGGATTCGAACAGGTCGGCGAAGCCGGCGTCGCTGGCATAGGGGTGCGCGCCCTCGAAGCCGCCGGCGCCGGCGAAGTCGCGGTAGTAGCCGGGCTGGGGCTGCGGCCGCTCGGCGCCGGAGGCGTCGATCTCGCCGCGGTCGAAGCGGGCGCGCTTCTCCGCGTCGCCCAGGATGTCGTAGGCGGCAGAGACCTTCTTGAACCGCTCCTCCGCCGAGCGGTCGCCGGGGTTCAGGTCCGGGTGCAGCTTGCGGGCGAGGCGGCGATAGGCGCGCCGGATCTCCTCCTGCGTCGCCTCGCGCTTCACGCCCAGCACCTCGTAGGGATCCTCGCTCACGGCCTCTCCTCACGCTGCGGGGGCGCCGGCGGCCCCCGCGGCCGCGGCGCGCGCCCACTCGACGATCTGGCGCGCCGGCATTGCCCCGGCGCGGCGCGCCACCTCCCGCCCGCCAGCGAACAGCGCCAGGGTGGGGATGCTGGCGATGCCGAGCTCGGCGGCGAGCCCCGGCGCCTCCTCGGTCGAGACCTTGATGAGGCGCAGGCGCGGCTCAAGGTTGCGCGCCGCCGCCTCGAACTCCGGCGCCATGGCCCGGCACGGCCCGCACCAGGAGGCCCAGAAATCCACCAGCAGCGGCAGGTCGCTCGCCCGCAGATGGCGGCGGAAGCGCGCCTCGGAAAGCGCGACGGGCCGCCCCTCGAACAGCGGCGCGCGGCATTCCCCGCAGCGCGGCCCATCGCCGAGGCGCGCCGCCGGAACGCGGTTGGTGGTGTCGCAGCGCGGGCAGACGACCCGCACGGCATCGCTCATGGCATGGTCCTCCTCGATATAGCGTCGGCGGCGCGCCCTTGACGGCGAAGGCAACGATACTAGCTCGGAAATCGCCGGGCGCCTCTCGGGGGCCCGGCCCCGGGTGCCGCAGGCCGGCGCCCAGGCGTTCCTCGCACCATGTTGCTCGCCCGAGGATGTGGCCGGAGGAGCGATTCCGAGGCCCCGCCCCCTGCCGTGCCTGACCGGCGGCGGGACCGGCGCGGTGCCGTCGCGCTCCGTCCCATGCGGAGCCTCTCCTTCAGCAGCCATGGTGCCGGATGCCGGGCGCGCCTGGTGCCCGGGCATTCCGGACGCAAGGAGGAGATGAGCCATGACCATGATGAGCATGCGCGACATCGCTCCCTGGACGCGCGGCGGCTCGCGCCTGCCCGTGCCCTTCCGGGCGGAGCCGTCCTCCCTCTTCGCCACGCTGCGCCAGGAGATGGATCGGATCTTCGACGAGGCCTTCCGCGGCTTCGGCATGCCCATGGCCGGGTTCGGCCCGGGCGGCGGCTGGCCGCAGGCCGAGCTGACCGAGACCGAGAAGGAGATCCGCATCGCCTTCGAGGTGCCGGGTGTGGAGGAGAAGGACATCGAGGTCCTGCTCGACGGCGGCGATCTCGTCCTCCGCGGCGAGAAGCGCGCCGAGACCGAGGACCGCGACCGCCGCTTCACCGAGCGCTTCTACGGCCGCTTCGAGCGCCGCATCCCGCTGCCCCAGGAGGTGGAGCAGGAGGGGATCCGCGCCGAGTTCCGCAACGGCGTGCTGACGGTGGTCCTGCCGAAGGCAGAGCAGGCGCAGCAGCGCGTGAAGCGCATTCCGGTGACGTCCGGGGCAGCGGCCGCCTGACGGCCGGCGCGCCCTGGCGGCGGGGCCGCAGGGGGGCACGGACCCCGCCGGCCACCCGATGCCCCCGCGAGGAGGCACCGCGATGACGAACTCCGATGGCTGGAAGAGCATGATCCTCGGCAGCCAGCTCGTACTCGGGCTGGTCCTGCTGCTGACTCCCTGGCTGGTCGGCTTCACCGCCGAAGCCGTGGCGGCGTGGAGCGCCTGGATCACCGGCGGCGTGATCGCCCTGGTCGCCGCGGCGGCGCTGGCCGGCTATGCCTATGTGGGGTCCTGGGCGAATCTGGTGCTCGGCGTCTGGTCCTTCGCCGCGCCCTGGATCCTCGGCTTCGCCGCGCTCGCCGGCGCGCTGTGGAGCCATGTGGCAATCGGCGTGCTGGTGGCGCTGGCCGCGGCGACGGAGCTGTGGATGGAGCACCAGTCGCCGCCGCGGGTGCACGCCTGACGGCCGGCGATGGCCCGGCGCCGCGCGCGCCGGGTCACGTGCCGATCCGCAGCAGCCCTTCCCGGTCGGCGATGTCGGCGCGCCGCGGTGAGAGGCGCACCAGCCCCTGCGATTCCAGCGCCGAGAGGGCGCGCGAAAGCGTCTCCGGCGTCATGCCGAGGCGGGCGGCGAGCGCTGCGCGCGGCTCCGGCAGCTCGGCCGAGCCGGCGCCGGTCTCTTCGGCCACACGGCGGGCCAGGAAGCGGGCGACGCGGCGCTCGGCCGAGCGCAGCTTCAGGTCCACCACCTGGTCCACCATCAGCCGCCAGTGCCGCGCCAGCAGCTCGATGGTGGCGCGGGCCAGTGCCGGATCCTGCGAGACGCCTTCCCGGAAGTCGGCGGCGGGAATGATCAGCACCCGCACCTCGGTGAGCGCGACGGCCGAGGCCAGATAGGGCAGCCCGAGGATCGCCGCGGGCGCGAGGAAGAGTTCGCCCGCGCCGAAGATCTCGACGATGGTCTCGGCCCGGGTCTCGTCGCGCGCCTTCAGGCCGATGCTGCCGGCGAGCAGCAGGTGCAGGAAGCCCGGCGCCTCTCCCTGCTCGAACAGCACGGCGCCGCGGGGCAGGAGCTGCGTGAAGCCCGAGCGCAGGAGGCGGGCCATCGCCGCCTCCCCGGCGCTGATGGCGAAGGGGCTGCGCTGCAGCAGCTCGAGGTTCAGGGTCCGGTCCGGCATGGATGGGTCCTTCCTTGTCCGCCTGCGGCGCCCGCGCGGCTTTCTTGATCTGCGTCAAGTCCGACTCCGAGGCCCCGCATCGGGATCTTTGCGCTGTATCGTCTTTCGCAAGATTTTTCCACCTTGCTGTCCGCGGACTTGCGCCAGATCAAGTGATGATCCCGCCGCCACGCCATGGTTGTCGCGCCTCGGACAACCCTGGAGGGGCAGATGAGCATGTCGGCGGGCGTCACAGCGAAGGGCAGTGGACCGGGCCGCGCCCTGTGGTCGAGCACCGTGGCGTTCACGGTGTGCTTCGCGGCCTGGACGATCTTTTCCATCATCGGCGTGCAGATCAAACGCGATCTCGGCCTGAGCGACTTCCAGTTCGGGCTGCTGGTCGGCACGCCGATCCTGACCGGAAGCCTGGTGCGGCTGGTGCTCGGCATCTGGGCCGACCAGTATGGCGGGCGCCTGGTGTTCACCGGCGTGATGCTGGCCGCCGCCGCCGCCACCTTCCTGCTCTCCTACGCCTACGACTACCCGACCTTCCTGCTGGCCGCGCTCGGCGTCGGCATCGCCGGCGGCGCCTTCTCGGTCGGCGTCGCCTACGTGTCGAAGTGGTACCCGAAGGAGAAGCAGGGCACCGCGCTCGGCATCTTCGGCGCCGGCAATGTCGGTTCGGCGGTGACCAAGTTCCTCGCCCCCGTGGTGATGGTAGCGCTCGGCTGGCAGGCGGTGGCGCAGATCTGGGCGCTGGCGCTGCTGGTCACCGCGGTGCTGTTCTACCTGCTCACCGAGGATGACCCCGATCTCGCGGCGCGGCGCGCCCGCGGCGTCAAGGCCGAGAGCTTCGCCGAGATGATGGCGCCGCTGAAGAACCTGCAGGTGTGGCGCTTCTCGCTCTACTACTTCTTCGTCTTCGGCGGCTTCGTGGCGCTGGCGCTGTGGCTGCCGCGCTACTACGTCGGCGTGTACGGGCTCGACATCGTCACCGCCGGCCTGCTCGGCGCCGCCTATTCGATCCCGGGCTCGATCTTCCGCGTGCTCGGCGGCACGATGTCCGACAAGTACGGCGCCCGGAAGGTGATGTACTGGACCTTCATCGGCTCCGTCATCTGCACCTTCCTGCTCAGCTATCCGGCCACCCGCTACGTGGTGGACGGCATCCACGGCCCGATCGAGTTCACCATCGCCATCGGCTTCGTCCCGTTCATGCTGCTGACCATGGTGCTCGGCTTCTTCATGAGCCTGGGCAAGGCCGCGGTGTACAAGCACATCCCCGTCTACTACCCGGGCCGGGTCGGCGCGGTCGGCGGCGTGGTCGGGCTGATCGGCGGCCTGGGCGGCTTCGTCCTGCCGATCGCCTTCGGCGCCATGAACGACCTCACCGGGGTCTGGACCAGCTGCTTCATGCTGCTGTTCCTGATCGTCGCCGTCAGCCTCGCCTGGATGCACTTCGCCATCCGCCGCATGGAGACCAAGGCGCACCCGGAGCTGCGCGCGCCGCAGGACCTGCCGGAGGCCGAGGGACTGGGCGCCGCGCCTCCCGCTTCCATGCCCTCCCCCATACCCACCGGCAGCCGGCGCCTCGCGGCAGGCGACTGAACCGGCCAGGAAGGAACCCCCACCATGTCCACCACGACCACACCGCTCGGCGGGGGTTCCGCCCCCGGCGGCACCTGGCTCGCCCGCTGGGAGCCTGAGAACCAGGCCTTCTGGGAGCGCGAGGGCAGCGCCCGCGCCTGGAAGACGCTCGCCGTCACCACCGGCGGCCTGACCATGGCCTTCATCACCTGGTTCGTGGTCAGCGCGCTTGTCGTGCGCCTGCCGCAGATCGGCTTCCAGCTCACCACCGGCCAGCTCTTCTGGCTCGCCGCCATGCCGGGGCTCGCCGGCGGCACGCTGCGCCTCGTGCACATGTTCCTCACGCCGATCTACGGCACGCGGCATGTGGTGGCCTGGTCCACCGCCTCGCTGCTGGTGCCGCTGATCGGCTGGGCGATCGCGGTGCAGAACCCGGCCACGCCCTACTGGGTGCTGCTGGGGCTCGCCTTCCTCGCGGGGCTCGGCGGCGGCAACTTCTCCTCCTTCATGCCCTCGACCAGCCTGTTCTTCCCGAAGCGCCTGCAGGGCACGGCGCTGGCGATCCAGGCGGGGGTGGGGAATTTCGGCGTCTCCGTGGTGCAGTTCGTCACGCCCTGGATCATCGGCATCGGCCTGTTCGGCAGCCTCGCCTTCGTCGGCGAGCCGCAGACCCTGACCCGTGCCGGGCAGCAGGGCACGGTGTGGCTGCAGAACGCGACGCTGATCTACGTGGTGCCAGTCGCGGTGTTCGCGCTGATGGCCTGGATCATGCTGCGCAGCGTGCCCGTCACCGCGAACCTGCGCCAGCAATTCGACATCTTCCGCAGCGGCCACACCTGGGCGATGACCTCGCTCTACATCATGACCTTCGGCGCCTTCAGCGGGCTGGCCGCGACCTTCCCGCTGCTGATCCGCCAGGTCTACGGCCACCTGCCGGGCGCGCCGGATCCGCTGGCCTATGCCTTCCTTGGCCCGCTCGTCGGTTCCGCGGTGCGCGTGATGGCGGGCCCGCTCTGCGACCGCGTCGGCGGCGCCAAGGTCACGCACTGGGCCGGGCTCGGCATGGCCGCCTGCGCGCTGGCGGTGCCCTTCTTCACTTCGCCGACCTCTATTGGGGAATTCCCGTATTTCGTGGCGGCGATGCTCGGCCTATTCCTCTTCGCGGGCGTCGGCAACGCCAGCACCTTCAAGCAGATGCCCATGATCTTCCCGCCCCGCCAAGCGGGCGGCGTGATCGGCTTCACCGCCGCGGTCGCAGCCTACGGCCCCTTCTTCTTCGGCATGCTGTTCGGCGCGAGCTTCGGCCTCTTCGGGAGCCCGAACGCCGTGTTCTACGGCCTGTCCGTGTTCTTCCTGTTCAACGTGGCGCTGAACTGGTGGCTCTACGCCCGCCGCAACGCGCCCAATCCCTGCTGAGCCGGGAGCCTCGACGATGTCCCACTTCCTCGACCGCCTCGCCTTCTTCAAGCGCAACGTCGAAGGCTTCTCCGCCGGACACGGCGCCGTCACCAACGAGCCGCGCGGCTGGGAGGACGCCTACCGCCAGCGCTGGGCGCACGACAAGGTCGTGCGCAGCACGCACGGCGTGAACTGCACCGGTTCCTGCTCCTGGAAGATCTACGTCAAGGGCGGCGTGGTCACCTGGGAGACGCAGCAGACCGACTATCCGCGCACGCGGCCTGGCCTGCCGAACCACGAGCCGCGCGGCTGCGCGCGCGGCGCCAGCTATTCCTGGTACCTCTACAGCGCCAACCGGATGAAGTACCCGATGATGCGCAAGCGCCTGCTGCGGCTGTGGCGCGCTGCGCGGACCGAGCACGCCGATCCGGTCGAGGCCTGGGCGAGCATCCAGGCCGACGAGACGAAGCGCCGCGCCTACCAGAAGGTGCGGGGCCTCGGCGGCTTCGTCCGCGTCTCCTGGGAGGAGGCGGAGGAGTTGATCGCTGCCGCCAACGTGCACACCGCCAGGGTGCACGGTCCGGACCGGATCATCGGCTTCTCGCCCATCCCGGCGATGAGCATGGTGAGCTACGCCGCGGGCAGCCGCTACCTGTCGCTGATCGGCGGCGTCTGCATGTCCTTCTACGACTGGTACTGCGACCTGCCGCCCTCCTCGCCGCAGACCTGGGGCGAGCAGACCGACGTGCCGGAGAGCGCGGACTGGTACAACGCCGGCTTCCTGATGATGTGGGGCTCGAACGTGCCGCAGACGCGCACGCCCGACGCCCACTTCATGACCGAGGCGCGCTACCGCGGCACCAAGACCGTTGTGGTCACGCCCGACTACTCGGAGGCGAGCAAATTCGCCGACCTCTGGCTGCACCCGAAGCAGGGCACCGACGCGGCGCTCGCCATGGCGATGGGCCACGTCATCCTCTCCGAGTGGCACGCGAAGGGGAGGGGCGAGTACTTCCTCGACTACTGCCGCCGCTACACCGACATGCCGATGCTGGTGCTGCTCGAGGAGAAGGACGGGCGCCTGGTGCCCGGCCGCCAGCTCCGCGCCGCCGACCTCGAGGACGGCCTCGGCGAATCCAACAACCCGGACTGGAAGACCGTCGCCATAGACGAGGCCACGGGCCGCCTCTACGTGCCCACGGGCTCGATCGGCTTCCGCTGGGGCGAGCAGGGCAAGTGGAACCTCGAGGGGCGCGACAGCCGCACGCTGGAGGTCACCACGCCGCGCCTGACGCTGCTCGGCGGCGAGGCGGCCGCGGATGTCGCCTTCCCCTACTTCGGCGGCCGCGCGCCGGAGTTCTTCAACCCGACCGCGCATGAGGAGATCGTCACCCGCCGCGTGCCGGCGCGGCGCGTCACGCTGAAGGACGGCAGCACCCGCCTGGTGGCGACGGTCTACGACCTGTTCCTGGCGAATTACGGCGTGGAGCGCGGCTTCGGCGACTGCCCCGCCTCCTACGACGAGGACGCGCCCTACACCCCCGCCTGGGCGGAAAAGGTGTGCGGCGTCCGGCGCGGCCAGATCGTCGCCACGGCCCGCGAGTTCGCCGCCAACGCCGAGAAGACCAACGGCAAGTCCATGGTCATCCTCGGCGCCGCGGTGAACCACTGGTACCACGGCGACATGATCTACCGCGGCATCATCAATCTGCTGGTGATGTGCGGCTGCATCGGCCAGTCCGGCGGCGGTTGGAGCCACTATGTCGGCCAGGAGAAGCTGCGCCCGCAGACGGGGTGGGTGCCGCTCGCCTTCGCCACCGACTGGGGCCGGCCGCCGCGGCAGCAGAACTCCACCAGCTTCTTCTACGCGCATACCGGCCAGTACCGCTACGAGCGGCTGCAGGTGGAGGAGCTGCTCTCGCCGACGGCGCCGCAGGCGCTGTCGGGATCGCTGATCGACTTCAACGTGCGGGCCGAGCGGATGGGCTGGCTGCCCTCCGCCCCGCAGCTCCAGGCCAACCCGCTGCGCATCGCCGAGGCCGCCGCCGCGAGCGGCGAGGCGCCGGCCGCCTACGTGGCGAGCCGCCTCGCCGAGGGCACGCTGCGCATGAGCTGCGAGGACCCCGAGCACCCGGCGAACTGGCCGCGCAACCTGTTCATCTGGCGCTCCAACCTGCTCGGCTCCTCGGGCAAGGGGCACGAGTACTTCCTGAGGCACCTGCTCGGCACCACGCACGGCGTGCAGGGCAAGGACCTCGGCGAGGAGGGCGCGGTCAAGCCGCAGGAGGTCACCTGGCGCGAGGCGCCGGAGGGCAAGCTCGACCTGCTGGTCACGCTCGACTTCCGCATGAGCACGACCTGCGTCTACAGCGACATCGTGCTGCCGACCGCCACCTGGTACGAGAAGCACGACCTCAACACCTCGGACATGCACCCCTTCATCCACCCGCTCTCCGCGGCGGTGGACCCGGCCTGGGAGGCGCGGACCGACTGGGCGATCTTCAAGGGGATCGCACGGCGCTTCAGCGAGCTCTGCCCCGGCCATCTCGGCGTCGAGCAGGACGTGGTGCTGAGCCCGCTGATGCACGACACGGCGCAGGAACTCGCGCAGGGCGTGGTGCGGGACTGGAAGCGCGGCGAGTGCGTGCCCCTGCCGGGCAAGACCATGCCGGCGATCACCGTGGTCGAGCGCGACTACCCGCGCACCTATGCGCGCTTCACCGCGCTTGGCCCGCTGATGGACAGGCTTGGCAACGGCGGCAAGGGCATCGGCTGGAAGACCCAGCACGAGGTGGACTTCCTCGCCAGCCTGAACGGCGCCGTCGAGGTGCCGGGCGTCGAGGGCAAGCGGCCGCGCATCGAGAGCGACATCGACGCGGCGGAGGTCATCCTCGCCCTGGCGCCGGAGACCAACGGCCATGTCGCGGTGAAGGCGTGGGAGGCGCTGTCGAGGAACACCGGCCGCGACCACACCCACCTCGCCCGCGGCAAGGAGCACGAGGCGATCCGCTTCCGCGACGTGCAGGCGCAGCCGCGCAAGATCATCTCCTCGCCCACCTGGTCAGGGCTGGAGAGCGAGGAGGTCTGCTACAACGCGGGCTACACCAACGTCCACGAGCTGATCCCGTGGCGGACGCTGTCGGGGCGGCAGCAGCTCTACCAGGACCACCCGTGGATGCAGGCCTTCGGCGAGCAGCTCTGCGTCTACAAGCCTCCCGTGGACCTGAAAGCGCACCTCGAGATGCTCGGCCGCGTGCCGAACGGCGAGAAGGAGCTGGTGCTCAACTTCATCACGCCGCACCAGAAGTGGGGCATCCACTCCACCTACAGCGACAACCTCATCATGCTGACGCTGAACCGCGGCGGCCCTGTGGTGTGGATCAGCGAGGTGGATGCGAGAAGGGCCGGGATCGAGGACAACGACTGGGTCGAGGCCTTCAACCTGAACGGGGCGCTGACCGCGCGCGCCGTGGTCTCCCAGCGCGTGCCCGAGGGAATGATCCTGATGTACCACGCCCAGGAGAAGATCGTGAACACGCCGGGCTCCGAGGTAATGCGGACGCGCGGCGGCATCCACAACAGCGTCACCCGCGCGGTGCTGAAGCCGACGCACATGATCGGCGGCTACGCGCAGCTTTCCTACGGCTTCAACTACCACGGCACCATCGGCACCAACCGCGACGAGTTCGTGGTGGTGCGCAAGATGGCCAAGGTGGACTGGATGGATCAGCCTGCAGGGCAGGGTGATGCCGCCGTTCCCGCCGTGGCCGCGGAATAGGGAGTTCCTCCGATGAAGGTCCGCGCCCAGATCGCGATGGTGCTGAACCTCGACAAGTGCATCGGCTGCCACACCTGCTCGGTCACCTGCAAGCAGGTCTGGACCAGCCGGGAAGGCGTGGAATACGCCTGGTTCAACAATGTCGAGACCAAGCCCGGCATCGGCTACCCGAAGGACTGGGAGAACCAGGAGCGCTGGAAGGGCGGCTGGCGCCGCAAGCGCAGCGGCAAGCTGGAGCCGAAGATCGGCGGCCGCCTGCGGGTGCTCGCCAAGATCTTCGCCAATCCGGACATGCCGGAGATCGACGACTACTACGAGCCCTTCACCTTCGACTACCAGCACCTGCACACCGCGGGCGAGTCGAAGGCGATGCCCACCGCGCGCCCGGTGAGCCTGATCACCGGCCAGCGCATGGAGAAGATCGAGTGGGGCCCGAACTGGGAGGAGATCCTGGGCACCGAGTTCTCGAAGCGGTCCAGGGACCGCAACTTCGAGGCCGTGCAGAAGGACATCTACGGCCAGTTCGAGAACACCTTCATGATGTACCTGCCCAGGCTGTGCGAGCACTGCCTCAACCCGGCCTGCGTCGCCGCCTGCCCCTCCGGCTCCATCTACAAGCGGGAGGAGGACGGCATCGTCCTCGTGGACCAGGACAAGTGCCGCGGCTGGCGCATGTGCGTCTCCGCCTGCCCCTACAAGAAGATCTACTACAACTGGCAGTCCGGGAAGGCGGAGAAGTGCACCTTCTGCTTCCCGCGCATCGAGGCAGGCGAGCCGACCATCTGCTCCGAGACCTGCGTCGGCCGCATCCGCTACCTCGGCGTCATGCTGTATGATGCCGACCGCATCGAGGCGGCGGCGAGCGTGGAGAACGAGCAGCACCTCTACCGCTCCCAGCTCGACATCTTCCTCGACCCGACCGACCCGGCGGTGATCGCACAGGCGCGCGCGGACGGCGTGCCGGAGGCGTGGCTGGAGGCGGCGCGCCGCTCGCCCGTCTACAAGATGGCGATCGAGTGGGGCGTCGCCTTCCCGCTGCACCCGGAGTACCGCACCCTGCCCATGGTGTGGTACGTGCCGCCGCTCTCCCCGGTGCAGAGCGCGCACGAGGCCGGCCACGTCGGCTGGGACGAGGCGACCGGCCTGCCGGACGTGGCCTCGCTGCGCATCCCGGTCCGCTACCTCGCCAACCTGCTCACCGCGGGGACAGAGGCGCCGGTGGTGCTGGCGCTGCAGCGGATGATGGCGATGCGCATGTACATGCGCGCGCGCACCGTCGAGAACCGGCTGGATGCCGGCGTGCTGGAGCGGGTCGGCCTCTCCGCCGAGGCGGTGGAGGAGATGTACAAGGTGATGGCGCTGGCGGACTACGAGGACCGCTTCGTCATCCCCTCCACGCACCGCGAGTACGCCGAGAATGCGTTCGACCTGAAGTCGGCCTGCGGCTTCAGCTTCGGCAATGGCTGTTCCACCTCCGGCTCGGTCGGCGCGAACCTGTTCTCGACCAAGCGGATCTCCGCCGGCCACCAGGCGCCGCGGGTGCCGATCCGCCGCGTGCCGGCGCGCAGCGAGGCGGCGGCCGCGCGCCCGACCGCGCCCGCCGCCGCGCGGCCGGCGCGGCAGGCGGAGGAGGTGTGAGCGCCATGCGCCTCTCCCTCCGCGCCCTCGCCGCGCTGCTCGCCTACCCCACCGCCGAGCTGCGGGCGGCGCTGCCCGAGGTGCGGGCGGCGCTCGCCGCCGACCCTGCCCTCGCCCCGGCGCTGCCCGGGCTGGAGGCGCTGGCGGCGCGGCTCGGCGCCGATGACCTCCTCGACCTGCAGGAGGAGTACGTCGCGCTGTTCGACCGCACGCGCGGCCTCTGCCTCAACCTGTTCGAGCACGTGCACGGCGATTCGCGCGAGCGCGGGCCGGCCATGGTGGAGCTGCACGGCCTCTACGCCGCGGCGGGGCTCGAGCCCGCCTCGGGCGAGCTGCCGGACTACCTGCCGATGCTGCTCGAATACGCCGCAATCGAGCCGGCGCGCGGGGCCGAGCTGCTCGGCAACGCCGCGCCGGTGCTCGACCTGCTGCACGGCCGCCTGCTCGCCCGCGGCAGCGCCTACGCCGCCGCCTTGCATGCGGCGCTGCTCGTCGCCGGCGCGGTGCCGGGCACGGTGCCGCTCGCCGACGCGCCCGACCCGACGCCGGAGGAGCTCGACGCCGCCTACGAGGAGGCGCCGGTGGTCTTCGGCCCGGGCGCCGATCCGGCCGCCGAATGCGGCGGCGAGGCGCTCGCCGCGCGGCTGCGCGCCGCCCGCCGCACCCCCAACCCGAAGCCCGCGCCGCGCCCCGTGCTCCGCCGCGTCGCGGCCGCCAGCAGAGGCTGACCCGCCATGTCCGACTACCTGCACACCCTGGCCTTCGGCATCTACCCCTACATCGCCGTCGCCGTCTTCCTGCTCGGCAGCCTGGTGCGCTTCGAGCGGGAGCAGTACTCGTGGAAGAGCGGCTCCTCGCAGCTCCTGCGCCGGCGCCAGCTCCGCATCGGCAGCTACCTGTTCCACATCGGCATCCTGTTCCTGCTGGTCGGCCACACCGTCGGCCTGCTGACGCCGAAGGCGGTGTACGAGGTCTTCCTCACCGCGCCGCAGAAGCAGATGCTGGCGATCGTGGCGGGCGGCATCGCCGGCACCATGTGCTTCGTCGGCCTGACTATGCTGCTGCACCGGCGGCTGTTCGACGCACGCATCCGCGCCACCTCCTCCTTCGCCGACATCGGCATACTGGGGCTGCTCTGGGTGCAGCTCGTGCTCGGCCTCGCCACCATCCCCTTCTCGCTCGGCCACCGCGACGGGGCGGTGATGGTGCAGCTCTCGCACTGGGCGCAGGACATCGTCACCTTCCAGGCCGGCGCGGCGGCGCACCTCGTGGGCGTGGAGTGGGTGTTCAAGGCGCACATCTTCCTCGGCATCACCCTGTTCGTGGTGTTCCCCTTCTCGCGCCTGGTGCACATCTGGTCGGCGCCGATCGGCTACGCCTTCCGCCCCTACCAGCTCGTGCGCCGCCGCGGCGCGCGGACGGCCTGAGGGGGAGCGCGCCGGCATGATCCGCGTGGACGGCGTCGAGATCCCCGAGCGGGCGATCGCGGCGGAGATGCAGCACCACCCCGCCGCCAGCCGCGAGGAGGCGTGGCGGCAGGCCACCGAGGCGCTGGTGGTCCGCCAGCTCCTGCTGGCCGAGGCGGCGCGGCAGGGCCATGACGTCGCGGCGGACGAGGAGGCGGCGGTCTCCCGCCTCCTCGCCGCCGAGGTCGCGGTGCCGGAGGCGGACGAGGCCACCTTCCGCCGCTGGTTCGCCGCCAACCGCGCCCGGCTGCGCAGCCCGGAGGCGTGGCACGCCGCGCACATCCTGCTCGCGGCCGACCCGGACGACCCGGAGGCGCGCCGCGCCGCCGAGGCCGAGGCCGGGCGCCTCGCGCGGCTCGTCGCGGCGGATCCGGCGCGGCTGCCCGAGCTTGCCCGCGCGCATTCCGCCTGCCCCTCGCGCGAGCAGGGCGGCGATCTCGGCCTGATCGAGCCCGGCAGCACCGTGCCGGAATTCGAGGCGGCGCTGCGCGCGCTCGCCCCCGGCGAGGTCGGCGCCGCGCCGGTCGCCACCCGCTACGGCTACCACGTGGTGCGCCTGCTGCGGCACGAGGCGGGGCGCGACCTGCCCTTCGAGGCGGTGCGGGAGCGCATCGCCGCCTGGCTGCAGGAGGCGGCGCGGCGCCGTGCCCTGCACCAGTACATCGCCATCCTCGCCGGACGCGCCCGCATCGAGGGCATCGCCCTCGCCGCCGCGGACGGGCCGCTGGTGCAGTAGCCGGGCACGCCCCGCCGACCCGGACGATCCGACCATGCCCGATGGCACGCTCCTCCCCGCCCCCGACGCGGTTCCCGCCTGCTGCGACGACGCGCCCGGCCTGGTGCCGCCCGAGGCGGCGCGGGAGCGGCTGCTCCGCGCCGCCCGGCCGGTGGACGGCGCCGAGACGGTGAGGCTCGATCAGGCGGCCGGCCGGGTCCTGGCCGAGCCGCCGCGCGCCGCCACCGCCCTGCCCCCCTTCGACCAGTCGGCGATGGACGGCTACGGCCTGGCGGCGGCCGATCTCGCGCCCGGCGCCGCGCCGCCGCGCCTCGCCCGCCGGATCGCGGCCGGGGACGCGCCGGGGCCGGCGCTCGCCCCGGGCGAGGCGGTGCGCCTGCTCACCGGTGCCGCCCTGCCCGAAGGCGTCGTCGCGGTGGTGATGGAGGAGCATGTGGCGCTGCGCGAGGGGCGGGTGCATGCCCGCCGCCTGCCGCGCGCGGGCGAGAACATCCGCCGCCGCGGCGAGGACGTGGCGGCGGGCGAGGCGCTGGCCGCGCCCGGCACGCGCCTCGATGCCCGCCATGTCGCGCTGCTCGCCGCCGCCGGGGTCGCCGCGGCGAGGGTGCGGCGGCGGGTGCGGGTGGCGCTGCTCTCCAACGGCAACGAGCTGCGCGCCGCGGGCGCCGCGAGAAGCGGGGCGGCGGTGCACGACAGCAACCGGCCGATGCTGCGCGCCCTGCTCGCCGCGCGGCCCGAGATCGCCTGCGCCGATCTCGGCCTGCTGCCGGACGAGCCGGACGCCCTCGCCGGGGCGCTGGCGGGGGCGGCGGCGGGGCATGACCTGATCCTCACCACCGGCGGCATCTCCGGCAGCGATGCCGACCACCTGCCGCGCGCCGCCGTCGCGGCGGGCGGGACGGCGGAGGTGCTGAAGCTGCGGCTGAAGCCCGGCAAGCCGCTGGCGCACGGGCGCATCGGCGGGGCACTCTGGCTCGGCCTGCCCGGCAACCCGCTGGCCGCGCTGGTGACCATGCTGGTGCTGGGGCGGCCCCTGCTGGCGCGCCTCGCCGGCGCCGGCGCCGGGGGCGCCGCGCCGCTGGCCGCGCGCGCCGGCGAGGGCTTCCGCCGCAAGCCGGGGCGGGAGGAATACCTGCCGGCGGTGGTCGCCGGCCATGACGAGGCCGGCCTGCCGGTGCTGGCGCGCGCCGGGCAGGCGGGCTCGGCGCGGCTCGCCCCCCTCGCGCGCGCCGACGGGCTGCTCTGGCTGCCCGCCGGCTGCGAGCGCGTCGCCCCCGGCGACCCGGTGCGGTTCCACCCCTTCGGGGCCAGCTTCGGGCTGGGCTGACGACATGCGCGCACCGACCGCCCGCTTCCCCATGCTGCAAGAGAGCGCCTTTCTATGGCCGAGCTGATCCCCCCGCCTATTCTGTTCTTCGTGCTCGGCGCCGCCGCCGCAGCGCTGCGCTCGGACCTTCACCTGCCCGAGTCGCTGGCGAAGACGCTCTCGATCTACCTGATGGTGGCGATCGGGCTGAAGGGCGGTGCCGCGCTCGGCACTCCGGGCGCTTCCGAGGGGCTGTGGGGCGCGCTCGGTGCCGGGGTCGTGCTGAGCTTCCTGCTGCCGATCCTCGCCTTCGCACTGCTGCGCGCCGCCTCGAGCCTGGACCGCGAGACGGCGGCGGCGGTGTCAGGGCATTACGGCTCGGTCAGCGTGGTGACCTTTGCCACCGCCATCGGCACGTTGAACGCCCTCGGGCTGCCACATGAGGGTTTTATGCCGGCGGTGCTGGCGGCGATGGAGACGCCCGCCATCGTCACCGCCCTGCTGCTCGCCAACGGCGCGGTCCGTCGCCACCGCAACCGCGCGTCCGGCCCGGGCGCCCCGACCCCACTGCCGGTGCTGCTGCGCGAGGTGCTGCTGAACGGCTCGATCGTGCTGCTGCTTGGCAGCTTCGCCATTGGCTGGTTCGGCGGCGAGCCGGCGCGCGCGCAATTCGCGCCCTTTGCCGAGGCGCTGTTCCCCGGCGCGCTGGCGCTGTTCCTGCTGGAGATGGGGCTGGTCGCCGCGCGCCAGATCCGAGCCGCCCCGGGAGTGCTGGATGCGCGGCTCTTCGCCTTCGGCCTGGTCATGCCGCTGATCGGCGGCGCCCTCGGCCTCGGGGCGGGGCTGCTGGTCGGGCTGTCGGTGGGCGGGGTGGCACTGATGGCGGTGCTCTCCGCCAGCGCCTCCTACATCGCGGTGCCGGCGGCGATGCGCATGGCGCTGCCGAAGGCGGATGCAGGGGTCTATGTCACCCTGTCGCTGGCGGTGACCTTTCCGTTCAATGTCGTCGCCGGCATTCCGATCTGGATCGCCGCGGCGCAGATGGTCGTGGGCTGAGAGGGCAGAGATGGCGCTGCATGCACGCAAGCGGATCGAGATCGTGATGGAGGCGGTGCGGGCCGAGCAGGTCACTGCATGGCTGGACCAGCTCGGCGCCACCGGCTGGACGGTGCTGCCGGTGAAGGTCGGCCGCGGCCGCCAGGGCCTGCGCCGGGCCGGCGTGCCGGGCGGCATTTTCGACAATGTGGTGATCCTCTGCGTCGTCTCGGACGAGGTCGCGGAGCGGGTGGTGCGCCACCAAGAGGAGTTGCTGGTCGCCAAGCCGGCCATCGTCACCATCAGCGACTGCTATGTGCTGCGCGGGGACCGCTTCGTGTGACGGCAGGACCGCGCCGCATGACCGCCCATGCCTCTCCCGCCGCCGCGCGCCGCCCGGCGCCCGCCGGCCTGGCGCTGTTCGCCCACGGCTTCCGGCCCTTCTTCCTGATGGCCGGGCTGTGGGCGGTGCTCGGCATGCTGGTCTGGGTGGCGGCGCTGCACGGCGCCGCCCTGCCGGCCGGCCCGCTGCCGCCCGCGCAGTGGCACGCGCACGAGATGATCGCGGGCTTCATCGGCGCGGCGATCGCCGGCTTCCTGCTGACGGCGGTGCCGAACTGGACCGGGCGGCCGGGCTATGGCGGCGCGCCGCTGGCGCTGCTCGCCGGGCTGTTCGTGGCGGCGCGACTCGCGCTGCTGCCCGGCTCCCCCGTGTCGCCCGGTGCGGCCGCCGTGGTGGCGCTGCTGCCCCTGCCGGCGCTGCTGCTGATGGTGCTGCCGGCGCTGGCGAAGGCCCGCACGCCCCGGCTGTTCGGCCCGCCGGCCTTGGTGCTGGTCTTCTGGGCCGGCGACCTGCTGATGCTCGGCGAGGTGGCGGGCTGGTGGGCGGCGGGCTTCGCCACCGGCCAGATGCTGTCGCTGAACGCGGCGCTGGCGCTGGTCGGCCTGATCGGCGGGCGCATCGTGCCCTCCTTCACCCTGAACGCGCTGCGCAAGGCGGGGCGCCCGGCGGAGCTGCGCCCGCTGCCGGGGGTGGACCGGGGGGCGATGCTGGCCCTGCTGGCGGTGGTCGTGGTGGACCTGCTGGCGCCCGGCGGGGCGCTGGCCGGGGTGGTGGCGGGGCTCGCCGCGCTGCTCACGGCGCTGCGCCTGTCGCGCTGGCACGGGCTGCGCACACTCGGCCAGCCGATCCTCTGGGTGCTGCACCTCGCCTACCTGATGGTGCCGCTGGCGCTGGCCACCAAGGCCGCCTGGCTGCTGGCGGAGGCTCCCTGGGCGGGCGGCTGGCTGCACCTGCAGGCGGTGGGCGCGATCGGGCTGATGATCCTGGCGGTGATGACGCGGGCGACGCTCGGCCATACCGGGCGCGACCTGGTCGCCGCCCCGCCGGTGGCGGTGGCCTACCTGCTGCTGGCGCTGGCCGCGCCGGTGCGGGCCTTCGGCCCGGCCCTGGGGGCCGGCCCGGGCGCCTACGCCCTGGCGGGGGCGCTGTGGATCGCCGCCTTCGGGCTGTTCCTCGCGGTGTTCGCGCCGATGCTGCTGCGGCCGCGGGCGGACGGGAAGCCGGGCTGAGGGTACCGCGTTCCGGAGGGGTGCCCAGGAAAGGAGGGGACAGGACCATGCGCGAGGCGAAGGAGCTGCCGGCCGCGGCCGGCGAGGTGGCGGAGGCCTATCCGGAGATCTACCGGGCCTATGCCGCGCTCGGCGAGGCCTGCGCCAAGGCGGGGCCGATCGACCCCAGGGCGCAGCGGCTGGTGAAGCTGGCCCTGGCGATCGGCGCCTGGTCGGAGGGCGGGGTGCATTCCCATTGCCGCCGGGCGCTGGAGGAGGGCATCCCCAAGGAGGCGCTGAAGCAGGTGGCGCTGATGGCGATCCCGACCCTCGGCTTCCCCAAGGCGGTGGCGGCCCTCACCTGGGTGGAGGACATCACCGACCCGGAGCGCCGCCGCCTGGCCGGGAAGTCGGCCGCCTGACCGGAGGGCCTAAAGCAAGGGCAGAGGCGAGACGCCGATCACCGGCCGGTGCGCCAGCAGCAGCGCCGCGTAGAGCAGCAGCGCGGCGCCGAGGCGGCGCGGATCGGGGGCAAGGCCGCGTGGCCGCCAGCGCCCATCCGCCAGGGCGGCGAGAGGCCAGAAGGAGGTCCGGGCGGCGAGGCGGCGCCACTCCGCCTCGCCCAGCGCGCGCCGCCGGCGGCGGTCGATGGCCACCATGCCGGCGAGCGCGCCTGCCGCGAAGCCGCCGAACAGCAGCACATGGGCAAGGTCTCCGTTCGGCACCGCATGGGCGCCGGCCCAGAGCGCGATCGCCCAGAGCAGCGGGTGCCGCGCCACCCCGGCGATGCCCGGCCGCTCCGGGTCGAAGCGCCCGCCGCCGCCGCCGCCGAAGGAAAGCGGGTTGGCCGCTCCCGCCCCGAAGGCGATCAGCAGGCAGGCAAGCGGCATGGCGATGTTCGGCACCCAGAGCTGCCAGGGGGCGAAAGGCCAGAGCGGCAGGAAGGGCGCCCGCCCCGCCGCGGCGATCAGCCAGGCCAGCAGCGCCACCGACAGCGCGCTGTAGGCCAGCAGATAGCCACGCTCCCCCAACGCCCCGACCAGCCGGCCGCGCAGGGCCGGGCGCGCCGGCAGGGCGTGCGTGAAGGCGAAGGCCAGGAAGGCGGCGACGTATTCGCCCCAGCCGCCGAGCATGCATCGCGTCTCCCGCCCATCAGGCATGGCCGGCCCGGAACAGGGCCGAACAGGCCGCCGGCAGCGGACCGCAAGGCGCCGGCGGCGTCAACCGCGCGCGGGCGCCGGCGGCCGGCCCTCCCCCTCCCCGAGCAGGAAGGGCCGCACCGCGTCGCGCAGCCGCCGCGGGTGCGACCAAGTCATGCCATGCGCCGCGCCGGGCACGAGGACGAGGCGCCCCCGCGGCAGCCGCGCCGCCATCCGCTCCGCCCAGGCGCGCGGCACCAGCAGGTCGCGGGCGCCGAGCACCACCAGCGCCGGTGCCGCCACGCGCGGCAGCATCTCCTCCACCTCGTGGCGCATCATGTGGCGGAAGCTGCGAGCGAAGCGCCGGGGCCCGGCGCGGAGGTAGTCCGTCGCCGCCACCCAGGCGATGGACCAGCGCTCGAGGGGCGCCAGCAGCAGGAAGCGCCAGAGCTGGGCCCAGGCCGGCCGCACCGCCGCATCCGGCGTCGGCCCCTGCAGCACCAGCCGCGCCACGCGCCCGGGATGGCGCAGCGCGAAGGCGAGCGCGATCTCGCAGCCGAGCGAGTTGCCGATCAGCGCCACCCGCCCGCCGATCCCGGCCGCCGCCATCCAGGCGGCGAGGGCATCGGCCAGTTCGGGCACGGAGAGCACGTGGCCGGGGGCGTCGCTGCCGCCGAAGCCCGGCAGGTCGGGGGCATGGACGTGGAATTCCGGCGCCAGCCACTCGGCCAGCGGCACCATGTAGCGGCCCGACATGCCGAGGCCGTGCACCAGCACCACGGGCGGGCGGCCCTCGGGCACCGCCCCGCCCGCCCAGCGCCGCGCGTGCAGCCGGAGCCCCCCGACCCGCAGCCGGTACCGCTCCGCCCGGACGCGGCGGGGCGGGCGGGGCGGCCGGCCAAGCCAGGCCAGCAGCCCCGCCGCCAGCGCCGCCACCGCCACCCTCCGCCATCCCGCCATCGCATGCCTCCGCGCCGCCGGAGCAGGTCGCGGACGGCCGGAGACAGCCGGGAGCGCGACTCTGCCTCCCAGGCAAGAGGCCGGAGCCGCGTCCGCGATCACAGCCGGGTGGCAGCGGCGCGCCAGCCTGACCCGCTTTCACGGATCACGCGTCCGCCCTCCATCGGGCGGCCCGTTCACCGCCCCGGCGCCCCCGCCTCCGCGGACCGGGCGCGCCAGCGCGATCCGCCTTGGCGGATCACGCGTCCGCTCTGCGTCAGGCGGCTGGTTCGCCGCTCTGGGCTTCCGCCTCCGCGGACCGGGCGCCAGAGCGGATCGCGGGCGGCCTGCCGCCGCCATGGGCCGCCCCCGGCGGCCATGCCCCTCCACCCGCCGGCGGGCGGTCCGGCACGGCGGGGCGCGCCGCCCCGGCTTGACGCCGGCGCGCCCAGGCCGGACCTCCCCTTCCTCCCCCTCCCGGACCCGACGGCGCCATGCCCTTTCCCGCCCTGCCCGCACCGCTCCTCGCCGCCCTGACCGAGCGCGGCTACGCCGAGCCCACGCCGGTGCAGGAGGCGGTGCTGAAGCCCGGCGCGGAGGGGCGGGACCTGCTGGTCTCCGCGCAGACCGGCTCGGGCAAGACCGTCGCCTACGGCCTCGCCATGGCGCAGGCGCTGCTCGGCGGGGAGGAGCACCTGCCCCCGCCGGCCGCGCCGCTGGCGCTGGTGGTGGCGCCAACGCGCGAGCTCGCCCTGCAGGTGCGCACCGAACTCGCCTGGCTCTACGCCGGGGCCGGGGGGCGGGTGGTCTCCTGCGTCGGCGGCATGGACCCGGTGGCGGAGCGCCGGGCGCTGGCCCAGGGCGCGCACATCGTCGTCGGCACGCCGGGGCGCGTGCGCGACCACCTGGAGCGCGGCAACCTGCGCCCCGAGGCGCTGCGCGTCGTGGTGCTGGACGAGGCGGACGAGATGCTCGACCTCGGCTTCCGCGAGGAGCTGGAGGCGATCCTCGAGGAGACGCCGGCGGAGCGCCGCACCCTGCTCTTCTCCGCCACCGTGCCGCGCCCGATCGAGACGCTGGCGAAGAGCTACCAGCGCGACGCGCTGCGCATCGCCGTCAGCGCGCCGACCGGGCAGCACGGCGACATCGCCTACCGCGCCACGCTGGTGGCGCCGCACGAGATCGAGCGGGCGGTGGTCAACCTGCTGCGCCACGAGGATCCGCGCCTCGCCATGGTGTTCTGCGCGACGCGCGCCAGCGTGGCGCGGCTGCACGCGAGCCTGGCGGAGCGCGGCTTCTCCGCCGTCGCCCTCTCCGGGGAGCTGACCCAGGCCGAGCGGACCCGCGCGCTGCAGAGCCTGCGCGACGGCCATGCGCGGGTCTGCGTGGCCACCGACGTCGCCGCGCGCGGCATCGACCTGCCCGAGCTCGGCCTCGTCATCCATGCCGAGCTGCCGCGCGACCCGGAGACGCTGCTGCACCGCAGCGGCCGCACCGGCCGCGCCGGGCGCAAGGGGGTGAGCCTGCTGGTGGTGCCGCATCTGCGCCGCCGCGCCGCCGAGCGGCTGCTCGCCGCCGCCCGGGTGCGCGCGGAGTGGGTACCCGCCCCCTCGGCCGAGGCGATCCGCGCCCGCGACGCCGAGCGCATCGCGGCGCGGGCGGCGGCGCTGGTGGCGGAGGGGCCGGAGGAGGAGGACCTCGCCGTGGCGCGCCGGCTGCTCGCCGAGCCGGCGCTGCCCGAGGACCGGGCGGAGGCGCTGGCCGCGGCGCTGGTGCGGGTGCTGCGCGCCCCCCTGCCCGCGCCCGAGGAGCTCTCGGAGATCCCGGAGCGCGCCCCGCCCGCCGCCGGGCGCGAGCGGCCCCGCCGCGACGGCGAGGGGGTGTGGTTCCGCGCCGATGTCGGCCGCAACGGCAATGCCGATCCGCGCTGGCTGCTGCCCTTCCTCTGCCGGCGCGGCCATGTGACGCGCCAGGAGATCGGGCGCATCCGCATCCTCGGCCGGGAGACGCAGTTCGAGGTGGCGCCCTACGCCGCCGCCCGCTTCGCCGCCGCGGCGCGCCGCGCGGAGGGGGAGGACGCGCATATCCGCATCGAGCCGATGCAGCCCCTGCCGCGCGGCCCGGCGCCGCGCCGCGCCGGACCGCCACGGCGGCCGCGCCCGGGGCGGGAGCGGGGCTGAGGCAGGCGGCCCCGCCG
>NZ_SJDM01000035.1 GCF_004761865.1 Crenalkalicoccus roseus
CCGTGGCCGAGCCGGCCCGGCGCCTCGCCGCGGCGCTGCGCGCGGTGGCGGAGGGGCCGGCGGCGGCCCGGGAGCGGCTGCGCGCGGCGCTGCTGCCCGGCCTCGCCACCACCCTCGACGGGCTGCGCCTGGCGCTGCAGGCGACGCCGGTGACGCTCGCCGACCTGCCGGAGCGGCTGCGCCGCGACTGGACCACGCCGGACGGGCGGGCGCGGGTGGAGGTGCGCCCGGCCGACCTCTCCGACAGTTCGGAGGCGATGACCCGCTTCGCCGAGGCGGTGCAGGCGGTGGCCCCGGCGGCGAGCGGCCCGGCCGTGTCGGTGATGGAAAGCTCGCGCACCATCCGCGACGCCTTCCTGCGCGCCGGGCTGATCGCGGTCGGCCTCGCCGTGGTGCTGCTGCTCGCGGCGCTGCGCTCCTGGCGGCTGGCGGTGCTGGCGATGGCGCCGCTGGCGCTGGCCGGGCTGCTCACCCTCGCCACCTGCGCGCTGATCGGCCTGCCGCTCAACCTCGCCAACATCATCGCCCTGCCGCTGCTGTTCGCGCAGGGGGTGGCGTTCGACATCTACTACGTCGCCGCCTGGGCGCGGGGGGAGCGGAAGCTGCTGCCCTCGGCGCTGACCCGGGCGGTGCTGTTCAGCGCCCTGACCAATGGCGTCGCCTTCGGCAGCCTCGCCCTCTCCGAGCATCCGGGCACGGCGAGCATGGGGGTGCTGCTCGGGCTGAGCCTGCTCTACGCCCTGCTGGCGGTGCTGCTGGTGCTGCCGCCGCTGCTGCACCTCTTCGCCGGCCCGCGCCGGGCGATGGCGCACTGAGGGGACGGGGCGTGGCACGGCCCGCCGCCGCGGCCCTCGCCGCGGAGCGTCCGGTTCCCGGCGCCTTCGGGCGCCTCCTCGACCGGCTGGCGGCGCTGCAGGGCCGGCGCGCCCTGCTGGCGAGCTTCCTGCTCGGGCTTGCCGCCGCGCTGGCGCTGCCGCCGGTGCACGCGGTGCCGGTGCTGCTGCTCTCCTTCCCCGGGCTGCTCGCCCTGCTCGGCGCCGCCCCGACCTGGAAGCGGGCGGCGGCGCTCGGCTTCGCCTGGGGCTGGGGGCACCATCTGGGCGGGCTCTACTGGGTGACGCACGCGATCCTGGTGGACGCGGCCACCTGGTGGTGGCTGGTGCCGCTGGCCGCGCCGGGCCTCGCCCTGCCGCTCGCCGCCTTCGCGGTGCCGCCGGCGCTGGCGGCCTGGGCGCTGCCGGCGGGCTGGCCGCGCCTGCTCGGCTTCGCCGGCGCCTGGGTGCTGTCCGAGCTGGCCCGCGGGGTGCTGTTCACCGGCTTTCCCTGGAACCTGATGGGCAGCGTCTGGGCCTTCGCGGCGCTGCCGCTGCAGGGGGCGGCGGTGATCGGCGTGCACGGCCTGTCGCTGCTGACGGTGCTGCTCGCCTGCCTGCCCGCGCTTGGGCGCTGGCGGCCGCTGGCGGCGGGCGGGCTCGCGCTGCTGGCGCTGGCGGGCTTCGGCGCCTGGCGCCTGGCGGGGGAGCCGCCGCCGGCGCCGCCGGTGCGGCTGCTGCTGGTGCAGGGCAACATCGAGCAGTCGCTGAAGTGGCGGCCGGAGGAGCGGGTGGCGATCTTCCGCCGCTACCTGGAGCTGACGGCGGCGGCGGCGCGGGAGGCGGCGGCGGCCGCGCCCCCCGGCACCCGGCTTGCGGTGGTCTGGCCGGAGACCGCCATCCCCTTCCTGCTCGCCCAGGATCCGGAGGCGCAGCGCCTCGCCGCCTCGGTGCTGCCGGAGGGGGCGGTGCTGCTGTCCGGGACGGTGCGGGCCGAGCTCGACCCGGAGGGGATGGCGCGGGAGGTGTTCAACAGCCTCGTCGCGCTGGACGATGCGGGGCGGGTGGCGGCGCTCTACGACAAGGCGCATCTCGTGCCCTTCGGCGAGTACATGCCGCTCGCCGGCCTGATCCCGGTGCGGCTGGCGGCGGGGGGAATGGACTTCTCCGCCGGCCCCGGCCCGGTGACGCTGGAGGTGCCCGGCCTGCCGCCCTTCGGGGCGCTCATCTGCTACGAGGTGATCTTCCCCGCCGCGGTCACCCCCTCGCCGCGCCCGGAATGGCTCGTCAACGTCACGAACGACGCGTGGTTCGGCCACTCCTCGGGGCCCTGGCAGCACCTCGCCACGGCGCGGCTGCGCGCGGTGGAGGAGGGGCTGCCGGTGGCGCGGGCGGCACAGACCGGCATCTCGGCGGTGTTCGATGCGCAAGGACGGCGGCTGGCGATGCTGCCGCTCGGCCAGGCCGGGACGCTGGCGGCCGACCTGCCCGGCGCGGTGCCGCCGCCGCCCTTCGCGCGATTCGGCCTGGCGCTGCCGGGGCTGCTGGCGGCGCTGCTGCTGGCCGGGGCGGCGCTCGGCGCCCGGCGCGGCGCGGGTCGCGGCGCGGGCCGGAGGGCCGGGAATGACCTTTTTTGAGACGGCTCAAAACTATTGACGCTTCGTTTACGCGCACGTAAAAGGGGAAGAGCGGGAGCGGAGAGGAGACACCGGCGTGTATGCGCACCCGACACGGACGGGCAGGACCCATGCGCCTCGGGACTCCACCCCGGGAATGGAGAAGGCGATGCCGAGCGACGAAACCCCGGAGCGCGGTGAGCGGGAGCACCGGCCGAGCCCGATAGACGTGCATGTCGGCGCCAGGGTCCGCCTGCGGCGCACGCTGCTCGGCATGAGCCAGGAGAAGCTCGGCGAGGCGCTCGGCCTGACCTTCCAGCAGGTGCAGAAATACGAGCGCGGGGTGAACCGCATCGGCGCCAGCCGGCTGTTCGACATCGCCCGCGTGCTCGACGTGCCGATCAGCTTCTTCTTCGACGACATGCCGGAAGGCATGGGTGCGGCCGGCGGCGGCCTGCGCCGCGGCGTCGGCGGCCTGGCCGAGGCGCAGGAGGGCTTCGAGGACGACACCCTGCACCGGCGGGAGACGCTGGAGCTGGTGCGCGCCTATTACCGCATCACCGATCCCTCGGTGCGCAAGCGGGTGTTCGAGCTGATCAAGAGCCTGACCCCCTCGGACTAGAGCCGTTTCCACGCAGCCATGACCGCGGAAACGGCTCCAGCCCATTGTTCGTAGGGCAGAGTCACGCGCCCGGCTGTTTCCAGCCGTCCGCGATCTGCTCCAGGGGGCAGGCAGCGCCTGCTCCGCGGCGGGGTGCGGGTTCAGCAGTCCCGCAACTGCGGGTTGTCGAACACCGGCTCGCGGTACCGGCGCAGCGCCTCGCCCAGGGCCGCCGCCAGATCGCGCCGGCGCTCCTCGTCGAGCAGGCGGCCGATCTCCACCGTGCGGCGGCGCTGGCGCAGCAGCAGCACGCTGCTGCCATCCGGCCGCTCCTCCAGGGACAGCCGCGCCCAGTAGGGGTCGAGCACCACCTCCTGCCAGCGCCCGCGCCAGTCCGAGCGCTGGATGACCAGCCGCCCCTCCGCCAGCCGCAGCACCTCCACCGCGCGGCGGGCGCCGCGGCGGTAGAGGGCGAGCAGCGCCAGCACCAGCCCCGCCTCCAGCCCCACGAAGCCGAGCACCGGCCAGGCGCCGATCAGCGTGAACAGCAGCCCGACCAGGGCGGAGAAGCCCACCACCAGGGCGGCGACCGCCACCATGCCCCTGCGGTCAAGGCCGGGGGGCGGGGTGCAGATCGCCTCGAACATCACGGGGTCGGGCTGGGCTGTCATCGCCGCTGAAATGGGGTAGGGCTCCGCCGGCGCTACCCTTGCCGAACGCCCCATGCCACGCAAGACCGCCGCCCCCGCCGGGGCGCCCCAGGCCCGCGCGCGCCCCGCGCCGCTGCACGGCACCGCCGCCGCCCCGCGCCGCGCCCGGCGCATGGGCGCCGCGCAGGCCGCCGCCTTCATCCGCGCCCTCGCCGCGGCCAACCCCGCGCCGCGGACCGAGCTCGACTACCGCGACCCCTTCACCCTGCTGGTGGCGGTGGTGCTCTCGGCCCAGACCACGGATGCGGCGGTGAACCGCTGCACCCCTGCCCTGTTCGCCGCCGCGCCCGACCCCGCCGCCATGGCGGCGCTCGGCGAGGAGGGTGTGGCGCGGCACATCCGCTCGATCGGCCTCTGGCAGGCCAAGGCGCGCAACGTGGTGGCGCTGTCGCGGCAATTGCTCGAGCGCCATGGCGGGCAGGTGCCGGCGGAGCGCGAGGCGCTGGAGGCGCTGCCCGGCGTCGGGCGCAAGACCGCCAACGTCGTGCTCAACGTCGCCTTCGGCGAGAGCACCATGGCGGTGGACACGCACATCTTCCGCATCGGCAACCGCACCGGCCTCGCCCCCGGCCGCACGCCGAGGGAGGTGGAGGACGCGCTGGTCGCCCGCTGCCCGCCGGAGATGCTGCGCGACGCGCACCACTGGCTGATCCTGCACGGGCGCTACGTGTGCAAGGCGAGGCTGCCGGAGTGCTGGCGCTGCGTCGCCGCGGCGCACTGCAACTACCGCGACAAGGTGGCCGCCCCGCCGGGGGGCTGATCCGCCGCCGGCCGCGCCCCGGCCGCCGCCTCCGGCGGCGGGGCGAGGGTGTTGGCCACCACGGTGCGCACGCCCCCCGCCGCCTCCTCGGCCGCCACATAGGCGATGTCCCCCCAGGGCCCGTCGAGCCGCCCGGCCGGGATCTCGTTGAGCTGGGCGACGCGCCCGAGCTCCTCGCCGTCGCGCCGGCTGACGATCCAGACGATCTCGACCCTTTGCAGGCCGCGCCCGGCGGGGGCGACGTCCACCCTGCCCTCCAGCGCGTACTGCGCCCCCTCCGCCGTGTCCTGCACGACGAAGCCCTGGCTGCCGAGATGCTCGCGCATCCGGGCGCCGAGGGAGGCGTTGCCGTCGCCCGGCGCCCCCCGCACCGCGGCGAGGCGGATGCGCGGCGGGCCGGCGGCCAGCGCCGCGGGGTCCATCGCCTTGCGCGCCGCGTCCACCTGCAGCAGCAGCCGCGCCAGGCCGGGCGCCGCCTGCGCCGCCACCTGGCGCAGCAAGTCCGGCGAGGCCTCCGCCCAGGCCCGGTCCGGCACCGGCGCCCCCTCGGAGGCCGCCTGCGGGCGCAGATCGGCGTCGAGCAGGCGGAAGCGCGGCGTCACCCGCGCGCCCTGCCGCTCGGCCAGGATCTCGATCCGCCAGTCGAGCGGCCAGGGCGCATCGGTGGCGACCGCCGGCACCTCCTCGGCCTGCAGCGCCTCGGCCACCCGCTCGGCGAGGTCGCGCGCCGCGCCGTCGGGCAGCAGCGCCGCCTCGGGCGGCGGCACGGCGATGCGCACCGCGAGCGGCTCCGCGAGGCGCCGCGCCTCGGCGCCGGGGCGGCCGCGATAGGGCTGGGGCAGCCCGCCGCAGCCGGCGAGCAGCAGCGGCAGGGCCAGCAGCAGGCGCCGCCGCCGCGCGCCCGGACGGTCAGAGCAGCGCACAGGTCACCAGCGCGGTCAGCGTCAGCAGCATCAGGAACTGCATCATGTAGGGCATGGGGCCGCGGCTCAGGGCGTGAGGGCGATGGCGGAGAGCTGATGCCCGATCGGCCCGCCGCCCGCCAGGGTGCGCCGGCGGTGGCTGAAGAAGCGCGCCTCGTCGGCGAGCGTGTCCACCCCCAGCCGCTCCACCGCCCCGAGGCCGAGCGCGGCGAGCCGCGCGGCGCAGTAGCCGGGCAGGTCGAACTGCCAGCGCCCCTCGCGCCCGCCCGGGGCGAAGAAGCGCGCATCGGCCGCATCCCGCGCCAGCACCGCCGCGCGCAGGTCGGGGCCGACCTCGTAGCTCGCCTGGGCGATGCAGGGGCCGATGGCGGCGCGGATGCGGGCGGGCGCGGCGCCGAGGCGGCGCATCGCCGCCACCGTCGCCTCCAGCACCCCGGCCACCGCGCCGCGCCAGCCGGCATGCGCGGCGCCGATCACCCCCGCCTCCGGGTCGGCGAGCAGCACCGGCGCGCAGTCGCCGGTGACGATGCCGAGGGCGAGGCCCGGGCGCCGCGTCACCACCGCGTCGGCGCGCGGCCCCTGCCCCTCCGCCCAGCCCGGCGCCTCCAGCTCCGCCACCGCGGTGCCGTGCACCTGGGTCAGCCCGTGCAGGGCGGGCAGCGGCAGGCCGAGCGCGTCGGCGGCGCGGCGGCGGTTCTCCCGCACCCGCTCCGGCGCGTCGGCCGAGGAGAGGGAGCAGTTCAGCGCCGCGTAGGGCCCCTGCGACACGCCGCCGCGGCGGGTGAAGAAGCCGTGCGCCACCCCGGGCAGGGCGGCGAGCGCGGGGGAGAGGAGGCGTTCGGCGGTGCTCAAGGGCGGCTCCGGTGCGTCGCGTGCGTCCTGCTGCGGGCGGGTCGGGGGCGCCCGGCCGGCGCCCGCCCCCGGCTCAGCCGGGCTCGAATCCGGGCGGCGCGGGCAGGGCGGGATGGCACAGGCAGAGCGCCTTGAACAGCCGCCCCATCCCCTCCGCCGCCACCAGCCGCTCGGCGCCGGAAAGGATCAGCCCCGCCTGGTCGCGCCGGCCGGCGGCGGCGGCGGCGCGGGCGAGGATGGCGGCGCGGCTCATCAGCCCCAGGCGCTGCAGGAACAGCCCCTGCGGCAGCGGCCCGTGCGCCGCCGCCCCGCCCTCGCGCGCCGCGGCGGCGATGGCGGCGAAGTCCACATGCGCGGTGAGGTCCACGCTGCCCGGCGCGGCCAGCGGATCGGCGCGGCCGTGGCGGGAGACGGCCTGCAGCGTGTCGCCGAAGCCGCCCCCGGCATGGCCGTAGTCGAGGAACAGCGCCGCCCCGCCCTGCGCGGCGAGGCGCGCGGCCAGGGCACGGGCCAGGGCGCGGGCGGCGGGGCTCGCCTCGGCGATCGCACCCTCCGGCGCCGTCTCCGGTAGCGGGGGGGCCTCCTCCGCCGGAAGCTCCACGAAGCGGCCCTCCCGCACGTGGCGCTCCGCCCAGGCGCCGGCGCGGCGGACGAACTGGCGGATCGGCAGCGCGTCGAGGAACTCGTTGGCGAGGAGGATGGCGGGCCCGTCCGGCAGCGTGGCCGGGTCCTCGTGCCAGGCGGCGACCGCCCCGCCGAGCGCGGCGCGCTGCGCCTCCCGCAGGCGCGGCGAGGCCTCGACCAGATGCAGGCGCAGCGCGGCGCGGAAGGGTGCCGCGACCTCGCCCACCGCGCGCAGCGCGTCGGCCATCAGCGTGCCGCGGCCGGGGCCGAGCTCGACCAGCAGCACCGGGTCGGGCCGGCCCATCGCCTGCCAGACCACGGCGGCCCAGAGGCCGAGGCACTCGCCGAAGGCCTGGGAGATCTCGGGGGCGGTGATGAAGTCGCCCTGCCGCCCGAAGGGCTGGCGCGTCGCGTAGTAGGCGGCGACGGCGCGGGCCATGAAGCGGTCGAGGCGTTCGGGGGTGGCGGTCACGCGGCGCCCCTCCGGCGCCCGCTCATCCGGCCCGGCCGGAAGGTCCCCGAGGGGGTGGTGGAGCCAAGGGGAGTCGAACCCCTGACCTCTTGAATGCCATTCAAGCGCTCTCCCAACTGAGCTATGGCCCCGGAGCGCCCCTGGCGGGGAGGGCGGCGATATAGCTTTCCCGCCCCTTCCCCGCAAGGCCCCGGCCGCCCCTTCCGCCCCCGGCGGCACGCGGCGTGGCTCTGGGCCGTGTCCGCGGGGCGGAGTACCCCAGCCGTCCACGATCTGCCTAGCCCGTTGTTTGTAGAGCGGAGGCTCACGCTCCCGGCCGGTTCCGGCCGTCCGCGATCTGCTCTAGGGTGCCGCCCCTGATCGAACCCGGTTGCAAGAGGAGCCTCGCCCCATGCGGAAGGTCTATCCCGACGCCAAGGCCGCGCTCGCCGGCCTGCTGCGCGACGGCATGACGATCATGTCGGGCGGCTTCGGCCTGTGCGGCATCCCCTCCGCGCTGATCGAGGCCATCCGCGACAGCGGCGTGAAGGACCTCACCGTCGTCTCCAACAACGCCGGGATCGACGATGCGGGCCTCGGCCTGCTGCTGCAGACCCGCCAGATCCGCAAGATGATCTCGAGCTACGTGGGCGAGAACAGGCTGTTCGCCGAGCAGTACCTGAAGGGCGAGCTGGAGATCGAGTTCAACCCGCAGGGCACGCTCGCCGAGCGCATCCGCGCCGGCGGCGCCGGCATCCCCGCCTTCTTCACCCGCACCGGCGTCGGCACCGACGTGGCGAAGGGCAAGGAGACGCGGGAGTTCGACGGCGAGACCTACGTGATGGAGCGCGGCCTGTTCGCCGACCTCGCCATCGTGCACGCCTACATGGGCGATACCGAGGGGAACCTGCGCTACCGCAAGACGGCGCGCAACTTCAACCCGATGATGGCCACCGCGGCGCGGGTGACGGTGGCGCAGGTGGAGCACCTGGTCCGCCCCGGCGAGATGGACCCGGACTGCATCCACACCCCCGGCGTCTTCGTGAAGCGCATCGTCGCCCTGCCGCCGGGCTACGAGAAGCGGATCGAGCAGCGCACCGTGCGCCGGCGCGACCCCGCCGCCGCCGGCGCGGGCAGCGAGAACGCGGCGGCCTGAGGAGGATCGGCACATGCCCTGGACCCGCGACGAGATGGCGGCCCGCGCCGCCCGCGAACTCGAGGACGGCTTCTACGTCAACCTCGGCATCGGCATCCCGACGCTGGTGGCGAACCACGTGCCGCCCGGGATGAACGTGCAGCTGCAGAGCGAGAACGGCATGCTCGGCCTCGGCCCCTTCCCCTACGAGGGGGAGGAGGACCCCGACCTGATCAACGCCGGCAAGCAGACCATCACCGAACTGCCGACCAGCAGCTACTTCTCCTCCGCCGACAGCTTCGCGATGATCCGCGGCGGGCACATAGACCTCTCCATCCTCGGCGCGCTGCAGGTGGCGCAGAACGGCGACCTCGCCAACTGGATGATCCCCGGCAAGATGGTGAAGGGGATGGGCGGGGCGATGGACCTCGTCGCCGGGGTCAAGAAGGTGGTGGTGCTGATGGAGCACACCGCCGGCGGCAAGCCGAAGCTCCTGAAGCGCTGCACCCTGCCGCTGACCGGGGCGCGCGTGGTGGACCTCGTGATCACCGACCTCGCCGTGTTCGAGATCGCCCGCAAGGGGCCGGAGCGGATGCGCCTGGTCGAGCTCGCCCCCGGCGTCACCGAGGCCGAGGTGCGGGAGAAGACCGAGGCCGACTACGAGGTGGCGCTGGCCAAAGCGGCCTGAGCGGCGCCCCCGCAGGAGCGTTGCGATACCGAAGCGTCCGGTGCAGGATGGCGCCGCGGGCCTTCCCGCCGGACCGCCGGCGGGAGAAGCGGCCCGCCGGCGGCTCCTCCCGCGCCGCCGCTCCTGCCTCGAGGATGCCCCCTTGAACATCCAGACGCCGCCCGACCGCCTGGCTCCCCGCGCCGCCGGCCCCGCACGCCCCAGCCGCGCCGAGGCGGAGGCCGCCGTGCGCACCCTGATCCGCTGGGCCGGCGACGACCCGGACCGCGAGGGGCTGGTGGACACCCCCGCCCGCGTCGCCCGCGCCTACGAGGAGTTCTTCGCCGGCTACGCGCTCGACCCGGTGGAGCTGCTCGCCCGCTCCTTCGAGGAGACGGACGGCTACGACGAGATGATCGTGCTGCGCGACATCCGCGTGGAGTCCCACTGCGAGCACCACATGGTGCCGATCATCGGCCGCGCCCATGTCGCCTACCTGCCGGAGGGTCGGGTGGTCGGCATCTCCAAGCTGGCGCGGCTGGTCGAGGCCTATGCCAGGCGCCTGCAGATCCAGGAGAAGCTGACGGCGCAGATCGCCAACACCATCGCCGAGGTGCTGAAGCCCAAGGGGGTGGCCGTGGTGATCGAGGCGGCGCACCAGTGCATGACCACGCGCGGCGTGCACAAGCCGGGCGTCACCATGGTGACCAGCCGGATGCTCGGCGCCTTCCGCGACGACCCGGCGACGCGCCGGGAGTTCCTGGCGATCATCGGCGGCGGCCGCGGCGCGGCCGGGGGCTGAGGCGCGGCCCGCCGCGGCGCCGCTCAGCAGTCCCGCAGGGCGTGGTGGCGGGCCCGCTCCGCCTGCCGCGCCGCCGCCTCCGCGAGGCTGAGATCCTGCTGCTGCACCCAGGCCGGGGCGCCCGCATGGAGACTGAGCCGCGCGTCCCGCGCCGCCAGCGCCGCCTCCCGCTCCGCCGCCCGCGCCTCGAGTTCCGCGCGCCGGCAGTAGGGGTCCACCGCCGCGCGCCCGAACCCGGCGCCGCCCCCCTCGGCCACGAGTCCGGTGGCGGGCGCGCCCGGGAGGTAGACCCCGGCGGGGGGCGGGGCCGGCCGCTCCTGCACCACGGTGCAGCCGGCGAGGAGGCCGAGGGCCGCCGGCAGGGCCGGCCAGAGGGGAAGTCGTCGGGGCCGCATGGCGGGGTCGTCCTTGCGCAGCGGAACGTCGCGCCGGCTGTGACGCCGCCGGCCGGGCCGGGTTGCACCTCCCGCCGGTCCCCCCTTGCCGGCGCGGCGCCGGCGGGCTCCCCTGTGCCGCGACGATGGAGGAGGAATCGCCTTGCCCGACCAGACCGCCCCCCGCAGCGCCGTCAACGGCCTGACCCTCGCGCAGGCGAACGCCATCCTGGAGGCCGCGCTGGCCAAGGGGCGGGCGCTGAACCTGCTGCCGCTCACCGTCGCCGTCCTGGACGCCGGCGGGCAGCTCAAGGCGCTGCAGCGGGAGGACGGCAGCAGCCTGCTCCGCCCCGAGATCGCGATCGGCAAGGCCTACGGCGCGCTCGCCCTCGGCCTCGGCGGGCGGGAGCTGGCGCGCCGCGCCCAGGCCATGGCGGGCTTCATGAACGCGCTCTCCGACCTGGCCGGGGGGCGGGCGGTGCCGGTGCCGGGCGGCGTGCTGGCCTGCGACGCGGCGGGGGTGATCCTCGGCGCGGTCGGCATCAGCGGCGACGTCTCGGCCCAGGACGAGGTCTGCGCCATCGCCGGGATCGAGGCGGCCGGGCTGCGGGCGGAGACCGGCGACCCCGGCTGAGCCGCCCCGCAACCCCCGGTCGTTGCAGGGCGTTCTCCCCGGCATCGCCGGCGCCGCGCGCGCCCGGACCGAGCCAAGGGGAGCGACCACGCATGACCAGCCGCACGCACCTGCTCGCCATGACCGCCGTCGCGGGCCTCCTCGCCGCGCCCGTGCTCGCCCAGCAGGGCGGCAGCGCGGGCGGCGGCAGCTCCATGCAGCCGCAGACCACGCAGACCACGCCGCAGCAGGGGCCGCTCGGCGGCGCCCCCGCCGCGCGCGGCGGCGCCACCGGCGGGGCCGGCACGGCCACGACCCAGCCGGGCGCGGCGGGCTCGGTGGCCCCGCGTCCGCCCCAGACCGAGACGACCGTGGGCACCGTCCCGCCCCAGCCCCCGGCCGGCGGCGCCGCCCCCCAGGGCGGCAGCGGCGCCGGCGCGACCGGCGCGCAGCCCGGAGGCGGCGCGACAGGCGGGGCCGGGCCGGATCGGGGCGCGGCGGCCCCCGCCCCCGGCGGCCGCGCGGCCGAGACACCCGCCGCCGCCCTCGGCGCCGAGACCGCGGCGCTGCGCAACGCCCGCCGCGCCACCAAGGTGATCGGCTCCAGCGTCTACAACGAGGGCAATGAGAGCATCGGCGAGGTGGACGACATCCTGATCCCGCCGCCCGGCGGGGGGGAGCCGGTGGCGGTGCTCTCGGTCGGCGGCTTCCTCGGCATCGGCGCGCGGCTGGTCGCCGTTCACTATGAGCGGTTGAAGTGGGACGCGCAGAACAACCGCCTGGTGATGCCGGGCGCGAGCCGCGACGCGTTGAACGCGCTGCCGCGCTTCAGCTACGACGCCGTCGCCGCGCCGCGCGGCTGAGGCGCCGCGCCCGGCGCGGGGTTTGACGCGCGGGGGGCTTTGCGGCCAAATCCCCGCTTCCCCCGGAAGCGCCCCGGACGGGACGCCGCGGCGTCCCGGCGGCCGCGGGCGCGGGGGAGATCCGGAGAGTGCCGTCGTGATCCCCGTGCTGATGCCGACCTACAATCGCGCCGACCTCGCCTTCGAGCGGGGCGAGGGCGCCTGGCTGTGGACGGCGGATCAGCGACGATTCCTCGATTTCGGCTCCGGCATCGCCACCTCCAGCATCGGCCACGCCCACCCGCACCTGGTGCGGGCGATCGCCGAGCAGGCGGGGCGGGTGATGCACGTCTCCAACCTCTACCGCATCCCGGAGGCCGAGAGGCTGGCGGCGCGGCTGGTGGAGACCTCCTTCGCCGACAGCGTCTTCTTCTGCAACTCGGGCGCCGAGGCGAACGAGGGCATGATCAAGGCGGTGCGCAAGTACCACGCCGAGACCGGCCACCCCGAGCGCTACCGCGTGATCTGCTTCGAGGGCGCCTTCCACGGCCGCACCCTGGCGATGCTCGCCGCCACCGGCAACGAGAAGTACCTCGCCGGCTTCGGCCCGCCCGTGGACGGCTTCGACCACGTGCCCTTCGGCAACATGAACGCGGTGCGCGCCGCCATCACGCCGCAGACGGCGGGCATCCTGATCGAGCCCATCCAGGGCGAGGGCGGGGTGCGCCCCGCCAGCCTGCAATTCCTGCGCGACCTGCGCGCCGCCTGCGACGAGTACGGGCTGCTGCTGGCGCTCGACGAGGTGCAGAGCGGCATGGGGCGCTCCGGCAGGCTGTGGGCGCACCAGTGGGCGGGGATCGAGCCGGACGTGATGTCCTCGGCCAAGGGCATCGGCGGCGGCTTCCCGCTCGGCGCCATCCTGGCGAAGGAGAGGGTGGCGCAGTACCTGAAGCCCGGCACCCACGGCTCCACCTTCGGCGGCAACCCGCTCGCCTGCGCCGCCGGCAACGCGGTGCTGGACGTGATCCTGGCGCCGGGCTTCCTCGAGCGGGTGGACCGCGTGGCGCGCCACCTCTGGCGCGGGCTCGAGGCCCTGGCGCAGCGTCACCCGGCGGTGGTGGAGGGCGTGCAGGGTGCGGGGCTGCTGCTCGGCCTGAAGCTGAAGCCCGAGGTCGGCAACACCGACATGCAGGCCGCCGCGGCGGCGGAGGGCCTGCTGACCGTGGCGGCGGGGATGAACGTGCTGCGCCTGGCGCCGCCGCTCATCATCACCGAGGCGGAGGCGGACGAGGCGCTGCGGCTGCTCGACCGCGCCTGCCGGCGCGCCGCGCCGCAGGCGGCGCGGGACGCCGCGCAATGAGCGCCGCCCTGGCCGTGGCGGGAGGGCGCGAGCCCCCCCGCCACTTCCTCGAGCTGATGGACCACGACACGGCGACGCTGAGGCGCATGCTCGACCTCGGGGCGCGGGCCAAGCGCGGCGAGATCGCCGGCCGGCCGCTTGCCGGCCGGGCGGTCGCGCTGATCTTCGAGAAGCCCTCGACGCGCACCCGCGTCTCCTTCGAGGTCGGCATCCGCCAGCTCGGCGGCGAGGCGGTGGTGCTCTCCTCGAAGGAGATGCAGCTCGGGCGCGGCGAGACGCCGGCGGACACGGCGCGGGTGCTCTCCCGCTACGTGGACGCGATCATGCTGCGCACCGACAGCGTGGCCAAGCTGCGCGAGCTCGCCGAGCACGCGACGGTGCCGGTGATCAACGGCCTGACCGACGTCTCCCACCCCTGCCAGCTCATGGCCGACGTGATGACCTTCGAGGAGCATCGCGGCCCGATCGCCGGCCAGGTGGTGGCCTGGACCGGCGACGGCAACAACGTGGCGCAGAGCTTCATCCAGGCCGCGGCGCGCTTCGGCTTCACCCTGCGCGTGGCGACCCCGCCCGAGCTCGCGCCCCCGGCACAGCTCGTGGACTGGGCGCGGCGGGAGGGGGCGCAGATCGAGCTGACCTCGGATCCGGTGGCGGCGGTGCGCGGCGCCCGCTGCGTGGTGACCGACACCTGGGTCTCGATGTCGGACGAGAAGGACGGGGCGGCGGCGAACCGCCACAACCTGCTCGCGCCCTACCAGCTCAACGCCGCGCTGCTGCGCCATGCCGCGCCGGACGCGCTGGTGATGCACTGCCTGCCGGCGCATCGCGGCGAGGAGATCACCGACGAGGTGATGGACGGCCCGCAATCCGTGGTGTTCGACGAGGCGGAGAACCGGCTGCACGCCCAGAAGGGCGTGCTGCTCTGGGCGCTCGGCCTCGGCTGAGGGCGCCGCGGCGCGGGACGGCGGCACCCTGTCCGCGGACGCCGCCCCCACCTATCTCAAGGCGTGATGGCCGAAGGTTTGCCGCATTGACCTCCCCCACCGAACCCTCCAGCACGCCCGACTTCCTGCGCCACGACCGCCCGCCGGTGCCCGACGTGACGGTGCCGCGCGGCGTGCAGCCCTTCCACCTGCAGCACAAGCCGGTGCGCGGCCGTCTGGTCCGCCTCGGCCCGCTCTCCGACGCCCTGCTGACGCGCCACGATCACCCGCCTGCCATCGCCCGGCTGATGGGGGAGGCGCTGGCGCTGACCGCGGGCCTCGCGGCGGCGCTGAAATTCCGCGGCAGCTTCTCCCTCCAGGTGAAGGGGAACGGCGCGGTGCCGATGCTGCTCGCCGACTGCACCGATGACGGGGCGCTGCGCGGCTACGCGCGGGCCGAGCCGGCGCGGCTGCAGGCGGCGCTGGCGGTGGAGGCGGAGCCGCCGGCCGCCGCCCTGCTCGGGGAGGGCTATCTCGCCTTCACCTGCGACCAGGGGCCGGAGATGGACCGCTACCAGGGCATCGTCTCCATCGAGGGGACGACGCTCGCGGACATGACGCGGCACTATTTCCGCACCTCTGAGCAGCTCCGCGCCCATGTGCAGCTCGCCTGCGCGCGGACCGCGGCGGGCTGGCGCGCCGCGGCGCTGATCCTGGAACGCGTCGCCGGAGAGGGCGGCGTGGACCCGGCGCTGAGCGAGGAGGCGCAGGAGGAGGCCTGGCGCACCGCCCTCGCCCTCGCCGCCACGCTGACCGAGGCGGAGCTGCTGGACGACGCGCTGCCGCCCGCGCGGCTGCTGCACCGCCTGTTCCACGCTGAGGGGCTGGTGCTCGACCGGCCGCGCCCGCTCTCCTACGGCTGCCGCTGCTCCCGCGCCCGCCTCGCCTCGGTGCTGACCGGCTTCCCGGCCGAGGATCTCGACCACATGGCCGAGAACGGCGCCATCACCATGACCTGCGAGTTCTGCAACATCGATTTCCGCTTCGAGCGGGCGGATGTGCGGCCCGGCGCCGGCCGCGCCTGAGCCGCCGCGCGCCCGGCCGCGCCCGTCCTTCCAGGGAGGAGAGGAAGCCGCATGCCGAACCGGCGCCATGTCCTGCTGCTGCCGCTGCTGGCCCCCGCCTGCGCCCCGCGCGAGGCGCCGCCCGTCGCGCCCCCGGCGCCGATCGGCTACCGCCACCTGCTGCCGCTGCCGCTGAACGTCGCCGCGCTCGAGATCCTGGAGGCGGACCCGCCGCCGCCGCCGGGCGATGTCGGCGCCACCCTCTCCCCGCGCCCGGCCGAGGCGGTGCGGATCATGGCCCGCGACCGGCTCTCCGCCATCGGCACGCAGGGGCGGGCGGTGTTCGCCGTCACCCGCGCCGGGATCGCGCGCGGGCCGGGGGAGGCGCTGACCTGCCTGGTGGGCTGCCGGCTGGACATCCTCTCCCCCGCCGGCGCCCGGCTCGGCTTCATCGAGGCCGAGGCGCGCGCCGCGGCGACCGGGGCGGAGGCGGCGCGCCCCTGGGCGGCGGAGCGGCTGCTGCGCACCGCCATGGACCAGCTCAATGTCGAGTTCGAGTTCCAGCTTCGCCGCAACCTGCGCGACTGGCTGGTGGCGGTGCCGCCGGGCACGTGGGGCGGCGTGCCCGCCCCGCCCCCGGGCGGGGTGACGCGCGAGGACCTGCCGAGGAGCTAGAGCCATGCCCATCACCTTCGTGAACCCGGACACCGTGCACCCGACCGGCGGCCGCTACGCCCATGCGGCGCTGGTCGAGGGGCCGGGGCGGCGGCTGGTGATCTCCGGCCAGGTCGGCACCCGCCCCGATGGCGGCATCGCCGAGGGGGGCGAGGCGCAGATCGCCCAGGCGCTGGAGAACCTCAGGGCCATCCTGGCCTCCCAGGGGATGGGGCCGGCGAACATCGTCAAGATGACCGTGTTCCTGACCGACCCCGGCCTGATCGGACCCTGGCGCGAGGCGCGCGCCCGGGCGCTGGAGGGCCACGCCCCGGCGAGCACGCTGCTGATCGTGGCGGGGCTCGCCGATCCGCGCCTCGTCGTCGAGGTGGAGGCCGAGGCCTTCGCCTGAGGCCGCCATGGCGACCGCACCCGGCCCGCCGCCCGACGAGGCCGCGCTGCACGAGGCGGCGCTCCGCCACCTCTCCCGCTTCGCCGCGACCGAGGCCGGGCTGCGCCGCGTGCTGCTGCGCCGCGTGGAACGCTGGGCGCGCGCCGCCGGCCAGGCCGGGGCGGAGCCGGAGGAGGTCGCCGCCCGCGCCGCCGCGGCGCGGGAGGCCGCCGCGCGCGTGGCGCGGCGCTTGGCAGCGGCGGGGGCGGTGGACGATGCCGCCTTCGCCGCCGGGCGGGCGGCGCGGCTTGCCCGCGCCGGCCGCTCCCGCCGTGCCATCGCCGCGCATCTGCGCGCCCGGGGCGTGGCGGCGGAGATCACCGAGGCGGCGCTGCCGGCGGAGGAGGCGGAGCTCGATGCCGCCCTCGCCCTCTGCCGCCGCCGCCGCCTCGGCCCCTTCGCCGCCGCGCCGCCGACGCCCGAGGCGCGGCTCCGCGCGCTCGCCGCGCTTGCCCGCGCCGGCTTCGCGCGCGCGGCGGCCGAGGCCGCGCTCGGCATGGAGCGCGCGGCGGCGGAGGCGCGCCTCGCCGCGGCGCGGCGTTAGAGCGTATCGCGAAGGGCTGGAAACAGCCGTCCGCGATCTGCTCTAGCCCGGCCGCGCCGCCGTCAGCCCGCCATCCACGATCAGATGCGTCGCGGTGATGTAGCGCGCCTCGTCGCTGGCCAGGAACAGCACGGCGTGGGCGACGTCCCAGGCATCGCCCATCCGCCCCATCGGCACGCTGGCATGGCGCCTCGCCACCAGCGCCGCGGCGTCATTGGCGCCGAGCTGCCGCGCCAGCCGGTGCTCGACCAGCGGCGTGTGCATGGTGCCCGGGATCACGGCGTTGCAGCGGATGCCCTGCTTCACGAAGGCGATCGCGGTGGAGCGGGTGAAGGCCAGGATGCCGGCCTTCGCCGCCGCGTAGGCGACGTTGGTCCGCCCCTCCACCTGGTGGCTCAGGCAGGCGACGGAGGAGAGGTTGACGATCGCGCCGCCGCCCTGCCGCCGCATCGCCGGGATCACGTATTTGCACCCGAGGAAGGCGGTCTTGAGGTTGTGGTCCATCTGCGCATCCCACACCGCCTCGCTCATCGTCACCGCGTCACCGGGGGCGGAACCGCCCACGTTGTTCACCAGGATGTCGATGCGCCCGAAGCGCGCGAGGCAGTCGGCGACCGCCGCCTCCACCTCCGCCGCCACCGTCATGTCGGCGCGGCGTACCGCGCACTCCCGCCCCTCCGCCGCGATCAGCCGCCGCGTCTCCTCCACGGCGTCGGGGTTGATGTCGGTGCCGTAGATCCTGGCGCCCTGGCGCGCCATCAGCACCGCCGTCGCCTTGCCGTTGCCCCAGCCCTCGCCGACCGATCCTGCGCCGGCGATGAAGGCGACCTTTCCCGTCAGGTCGAGCATCCGCGTCTCCTCCCGCTTGCGTGCCGCGTCAGCCAACCGCGTGTGCTTTGCATGGGTCAAGCGCGCGCCGCCCTGGTATGGGAGGGGGGTGGAGCAGCCGGGACGCAGGGGAGCCGCCTTCACGCGGGCGGGCATGGCGCGGGGGGCGCGGGCCGCGCTCGCCATCACGCTCGCCCTCGCCCCCTTCGGCCTCGTCATCGGCGTGGTCTCGGATGCGCGCGGCCTGTCGCTGCTCGAGACCTGGCTGATGTCGGGGCTGGTCTTCGCCGGCACCAGCCAGCTCGTGGCGCTGGAGCTGTGGACGGAGCCGGCGCCGATCCTCGGCGCCACCCTCGCGGCGCTGGTGATCAACCTGCGCATGGCGCCGATGGGCGCGGCGCTGGCGCCGGTGCTGGACCGGCTGCATGGCTGGCGCCTGTGGGGCACGCTGGCGACGCTGGTGGACAACGCCTTCGCGCTCACCATCGCCGAGATCCGCGCCGGGCGGCGGGATGCCGGCTTCCTGCTCGGCGCCGGGCTGGTGATGTGGGCGAACTGGATGGTGATGGTCACCCTCGGCCACGTCTTCGCGGCGCTGGTGCGCCTGCCGCCCGGCCATCCGGTGTTCTTCGCCGCCGCCGCCACGCTGCTCGCGCTGCTGGTGCCGATCTGGCGCGGGCGGTCGGACCTGCTGCCCTGGGCGGCGGCGGGGGTGGTGGCGCTGGCGGCGCATGGCGCGGGGCTCGGCGCGCCCTGGCCGGTGCTGGCGGGCGCCTGCGCCGGCGCCGCCCTCGGCGCGGCGCGGGACCTGCGCGGCGGGGCGCGGGCGCGGCGCCGATGACGCTGCGCCCGGACGTGCTGGCCGCGATCCTCGGCATGGCGCTGGCGACCTATCTCTGCCGCGCCGGCGGCTACGCGCTGCTGCGCGCGACGCGCCCGCCCCGCTTCGTCGAGGCGATGCTGCAGCACCTGCCCGGCTGCATCTTCATCGCCTTCCTGGTCCCCACCCTGGCGAGCGGCGGCCCCGCCTTCTGGGTGGCGGCCGGCGTGACGGTGGCCACCCAGGCGGCGTTCGGCCGCCTTGCCCTCTCCATCGCCATGGGTGTCGCGGCGCTGTGGCTGATCGGGGGGGCCATGCCGGCCTGAGCGCGGGCGCGGCGGTTTACCCCCGATTCATCCCGGGGCCGCAGTCTCGGGGCGCGGGCCCCTCGGGCCCATGGCGCGGCGAGGCAGGGTCACGGTGTCCAGGGGATCGCAGCACGGGGCTTCGGCAGCGCCATCGCGGCGGCCGTCCCGCCTCCCGCCAGGCTCACGCAACGGGACCGCATGACCGCTCTCGCAGACCGCGTGCATCTCGCAGACCGCGCGCAGTTCCTCGAACGGCTCGCCGCCGCGCTGGCCGCGCCCCGCCCGGGCCTTGAGGCCGGGCCGGCCCTGCTGCTGCTCGACCTCGACCGCTTCAAGCGGGTGAAGGCCTCGATCGGGGAACAGGCGGGGGAGGCGCTGCTGCGCGCCGCCGGCCGCCGCCTGCGCTCGGCGCTGCGGGAGACCGACGCGGCGGCGCGGCTCGGCGGCGACACCTTCGCCGCGCTGTTCGCCGCGCCGGCGCGGCGGGAGGCGGTCGCCGCCCTGGCGACCCGGCTGCTGGAGCTCTTCGCCCGCCCCTATGTGGTCAATGGCCGGGTCGCCCTGGTCGGCGCCAGCATCGGCATCGCGCTGGCCCCGCCGGGCGGGGCGGCGCCGGAGACGCTGCTGACCGACGCCGAACTCGCGCTGCGGGCCGCCAAGGCGGCGGGCTGCGGCGGCTTCCGCTTCTTCGACCCGTCGATGCGCACCGAGGCGGAGAGCCGCCGCGCGCTCGAGCAGGAGCTGCACGCGGCGCTGCCGCTCGAGCAGTTCGAGCTGCACTACCAGCCGCAGGTCGCGCTGGCGAGCGACCGGCTGATCGGCTTCGAGGCGCTGATCCGCTGGCGCCACCCGGTGCGCGGGCTGATGCGCCCGGACCGGTTCCTGCCGCTCGCCGCCGAGATCGGCCTCTCCTCCGCGATCGGGGAGTGGGTGCTGCGCGCCGCCTGCGCCGAGGCGGCGCGCTGGCCGGACCACATCCATGTCGCCGTGAACCTGACGCCGGAGGAGGTGAGGTCGGGCCGCGTGTTGCCGGGCGTGGCGCGGGCGCTGCGGGACTCCGGCCTGTCCGGGCCGCGGCTCGAGATCGAGCTGACCGAGACCGCCCTCCTCCATCCGACGGCGGAGGCGCTGGCCCAGCTCGAGGGGCTGCACCGCCTCGGGGTGCGGATCTCGCTCGACGATTTCGGCACCGGCTATTCCTCGCTCAGCCAGCTTCGCAGCTTCCCCTTCGACGGGGTGAAGATCGACCGCCGCTTCGCCGAGGATGCGGCGGTGCTGCGGGCGGTCGCCGGGCTCGGCGAGGCGCTCGGCATGCGCAGCACGGCGGAGGGGGCGGAAACGCCGGCCCACCTCGCCGGCATGCGCCGGGCCGGCTGCACCAGCGTGCAGGGCTACCTCCTCGGCCGGCCGATGCCGGCCTCCGAGGTGCCGGCGGCGATCGCCGCCCGTCCCGGTCGATGCGTTCCGGCCGCCTGAACGGAGGACAAGAGGTGGAATTATTCCGCGTCATCTACATCAGCCGCAACCTGATCCCTCCCTCCGCGACCGAGGCGGAGATCGGGCGCATCCTGGAAGCCTCGCGCCGACGCAACGCGGCCCTCGGCGTCACCGGCGCCCTGCTGTTCAGCGAGGGCGCCTTCGCCCAGGTGCTGGAGGGACCGCTCGCTTCGGTCGAGGAGGTGTTCGAGACCATCCAGGCCGATCCCCGGCACCGGGAGGTGGTGGTGCTCGAGGCCGGTCGCGTGCCGGAACGCGCCTTCCCGGAATGGCACATGGCCTATGTCGGCCCCGGCGCCACGCCCCCCTCCGATTGCGAGACGGGCCCGGGCGCGCCGGTCCTCGCCCTGCTGCGCCGCATGGCCCGCCGCGCCGAGGCGGCGGAGGCCTGACCGGCGCCCCCTCCCCTCGGGGGGTTCAGGCGGCCCCCGGCCGGGCCGCGCCCTCCGCGGCCGGCTGCGGCGGGAAGCGGGGCAGGCCGGGGTCGAGGACCAGCTTCTGGTGCGGGTAGGGGATCTCGATGCCGAGCTCGTCGAAGCGGCGCTTCACCCGGCGCTGGAACTCGCGCAGCACGTTCCAGCGCGCGATCGGCTCGGTCTTGATCCGGGTGCGGATCACCACGCCCGAATCCGCGAAGCGCTCGACGCCCATCACCTCCAGGTCGTCGCGGATCATCGCCTGCCACTTCGCCTCGGCCCGCATCTCGGCGCTGACCTCGCGCAGCGCCTCCACCACCCGGTCGGTGTCCTCGCGGTAGCTCACCGTCACGTCGAGCACGGCGAAGGAGAAGTCCCGCGTCATGTTGGTGACCGTGGTCACGGCGCTGAACGGCACGAAATGCACGCTGCCGTCCATCGAGCGCAGCCGGATGGAGCGGATGGAGAGCTGCTCCACCACGCCCGACTGCCCGGCCACCGTCACCACCTCCCCCACCGCCACCGCGTCCTCGAGCAGCAGGAAGATGCCGGTGATCACGTCCCGCACCAGGGTCTGGCTGCCGAAGCCGACGGCGAGGCCGACCACGCCGGCGCCGGCCAGCAGCGGCGCCACGTTCACGCCGAGCTGCGCGAGCGAGCTCAGCACCACGAAGGTGAGGATCACCACCCCGAGCGCGGTGCGCAGCATCGGCAGCAGGGTGCGCAGCCGCGCGCTGCGCGCCGCCTGGGTCTCGCCCGCCGCCCGCATCAGGCGGCGCTTGATGGCGGCGTTCGCCAGCTCCCATGCCAGCACGCCGAGCACCAGCGTGGCGCCGATGGAGAACAGCGTGCCGAGGAGCCGGCTGCCGAGCGTCCCCGGCGCGAACCAGCCGGTGGCGTCCACCCCCCAGACCTCGAGCACCATCACCACGCCGCCGAAGACGATGGCGAGGGAGACGATGACGCGAAGCGCCGGCGCATAGGCCGCGGCGCGGGCGGAGAGGCCGCCCCAGCCCGCCGCCTCCGCCCCCGGCGCGGGCTGCAGCGCCCGGTCCAGCACCCGCCGCAGCAGCTCGTCCAGCCCCTTGGCGAGGCCGCCGATCAGCAGGGTGAGGAGCGAGGCGGTGAGCAGCCGCTCGAACCCGTCCTCGATCGCAAGCGCCGAGACCACCCAGAGCGCGAGCAGCCACAGGATGACGACGACGTGCCAGATCCCGGCCAGCCCGTCGCGCAGGGCGCGCAGCGCGGCGCGGCCGCGGTCCGGCCGCTCCCCGGGTTCGAGCGGCGGCGCGCGCAGGGCGGCCGCCACCGTCGCGCGCTGCTGCAGGATGATCCACACCAGCATCAGCGAGATCAGCAGCAGCGTCACGTTGACGATGGCGTCGTAGGCCGCCCAGGACAGGCCGAGCGAGACGCCCACCTCGGCCAGCACGTGCCCGCCGAGGCCGACCAGCAGCATCCGCCGCAGCCAGACGGTGCAGTAGAACGCCGCCTGGTCGGAGAGCGGCACCAGCCGCAGGTGGCGCGAGGAGGGCGAGAGCAGCACGCGCCCGAGCACGAAGATGCAGCGCGCGGCGATGTAGACATGCGCCACCAGCAGCCCGGCGAGCTGGGTGTTCGGCAGCATCCGCACGAAGCCGAGCAGGCCGTAGGCCACCAGCGCGAAGCCGAGGATCGGCAGCAGGTCCACCACCAGGCGGGCCAGCACCAGCGGCACCCTCTGCACCCAGCCCCAGACCTGGCCGTCCCCGGGCGCCAGCGCGCCCAGCCGCCGCCGCGCCCCGGCGAGGCCGCGCCAGACCAGCCATTCGAGCGCCAGCGCGGCGAGGAGCAGCGGCAGCAGCTTCCACGCCGCCTCCGCCACCCGCGACCGCACCACCGGGTCGCGCAGCATGGCGATGACAGAGTGCCACACGCTCGGCAGGTCGGCCATGCTGCGGATGGTGCCGAGCACCGCCTCGGAGGCGTGGCCGAGCCGCTCCTGCAGCCCGAGCAGGAGGTGGGCGCCGACGGTGTTCGGGACGATCAGCGGCTCGGGCGCCGCGGCGGGGGGCGCCTCGGGCTGCGGCGCCGGCGCGGCCTCGCCCGCGGTGTCGGCGGGCGGGGCGGCGGCCTGCGGGGACGGAGCGGCGGGGGCGGCCGGGGTCGCGCCTTCCGCCGCCTCGGGCCGGGCGCGGGCGGCGGCGGCCAGCGCCTCCAGCGTGCGGAGGAACTCGGCGCGCCGGGCCTCGTCCCGCAGCAGCGCGCCCAGGCGCTCGATCTCCGCCGCCGTCAGGGCGGGGCGCGGCGCGGGCGTGGCTTCCTGCGGCTGGGCCGGCGCGGCGGCGAGCAGCAGGAGGATGGCGAGGAGCAGCCGGGGGAGTCGCATGGCGCCGGGAGCAACCGCAAGCTGCCCCCCTTGGTCAAGCCGTCCCGTGACGGTTAACACAAGGACGCGAGGCGCATTCTTCCCTTGCCGGCCGGGGCGCCCTTCCCCGCGGCGCGGCGTTGCCGTCGCGCCATACCCGTCTAGATCGTTTCCATGAGAACGCTCCTGATCGTCCTGACCGCCGCCGCCATGCTCGGCGTCGTCGGGGTGCTGTTCGCCGGCCTGGTCGGCCTCGTGCGCACGGATGCCAACCCGCACCGCTCCAACGTGCTGATGCGCTGGCGGGTGATCCTGCAGGGGGTGGCGCTGGCACTGTTCATTCTACTCCTGCTTCTGGTGCGGGGCTGAGGAAAGCCCGGCGGGGCCGTCTTTTGACAGGCCGCGCCGGCCCGCCCTATTTTCCGCGCGGGTTGCCGCACAGGCGCAAGCGGTGGGGGTATTCGGCCCTGCCGTCCTCCTGGCCCCGGCGGCGCCCCGCGCCCGGGGTCGAACCGCAACAGCACGCAGGAAACGGCAGAGGCGATGAAGCTCCTCGTCCCGGTCAAGCGGGTGGTCGACTACAACGTCAAGGTCCGCGTCAAGGCGGACGGCACCGGCGTCGAGACCGCGAACGTCAAGATGTCCATGAACCCCTTCGACGAGATCGCGGTCGAGGAGGCGGTGCGGCTGAAGGAGAAGGGCATCGCGACCGAGATCGTCGCCGTCTCCGCCGGCCCCGCCGCGGCGCAGGAGCAGATCCGCACCGCGCTCGCCATGGGTGCGGACCGCGGCATCCTGGTCGAGCATGACGGCGTGCTGGAGCCGCTCGCGGTGGCCAAGATCCTGAAGGCGATCGTCGAGAAGGAGGGGCCGCAGCTCGTCATCCTCGGCAAGCAGGCCATCGACGACGACATGAACGCCACCGGCCAGATGCTGGCGGCGCTTCTCGGCTGGCCGCAGGGCACCTTCGCCAGCAGGGTCGAGCCGGCCGACGGCGCCCTCAAGGTGACGCGCGAGGTGGACGGAGGTCTCGAGACGGTGCAGCTCAGGCTGCCCGCCATCGTCACCACCGACCTCAGGCTGAACGAGCCGCGCTACGCCTCGCTGCCCAACATCATGAAGGCGCGCAAGAAGCCGATCGAGACGGTGAAGCCCGCCGATCTCGGCGTGGACGTGACGCCGCGCCTCTCCGTGCTGAAGGTGGAGGAGCCGCCGAAGCGCCAGGCCGGCAAGAAGGTGGCCTCGGTCCAGGAGCTGGTGGAGAAGCTCCGCAACGAAGCGAAGGTGATCTGAGATGGCGGTGCTGGTTCTGGCCGACCACGACGGCTCGGCGGTGATGCAGCCGACGCGCAGCGCGGTGGCCGCGGCGCAGAAGCTCGGCGAGGTGCACCTGCTGGTGCTCGGCCCGGCGGCGGCGGCGCAGGCGGCGGCGAAGCTGCCGGGCGTGGCCAAGGTGCTGCACGGCGACGCCGCGATCTACGCCAACCGCCTGGCCGAACCGGTGGCGGCGCTGCTGGCGCGGCTCGCGCCGGACTACTCGCACCTGCTCGCCCCGGCCTCGGCCGCGGGCAAGAACGTGATGCCGCGCGCCGCCGCGCTGCTCGACGTGCAGGTGATCTCCGACATCTCCGGCGTCGTCGACGCCGACACCTTCATCCGCCCGATCTACGCCGGCAACGCCCTGGCCACGGTGAAGTCCTCCGACCCGAAGAAGGTCATCACCGTCCGCGCCGCGAGCTTCGACCCGGTGCCGGCCGAGGGCGGCAGCGCCCCCGTCGAGGCAGCGCCCGTGGTGGAGGATCCCGGCCTGTCGCGCTTCGTCGGCGCCGAGATCGCCAAGAGCGAGCGGCCGGAACTGACCGCGGCGCGCGTCGTCGTCTCCGGCGGGCGCGCCATGGGCTCGGCGGAGAATTTCAAGCTCATCGAGCGGGTGGCGGACAAGCTCGGCGCCGCCATCGGCGCCTCCCGCGCCGCGGTGGACGCCGGCTACGCGCCGAACGACCTGCAGGTGGGCCAGACCGGCAAGATCGTGGCGCCCGAGCTCTACATCGCCGTCGGCATCTCCGGCGCCATCCAGCACCTGGCCGGGATGAAGGACAGCAAGGTGATCGTCGCCATCAACAAGGACGAGGAGGCGCCGATCTTCCAGGTGGCCGACTACGGCCTGGTCGCCGACCTGTTCAAGGCGGTGCCGGAGCTCGAGGCCGAGCTGGACAAGAAGTGACGCCCCCGCGCCCGGCGCGCGGTCGGGGCGCGCCGGGCGGCGGGGAGCGTCCGTGACGCACCGGCCTGGGGTTCCGCCCCGGGCCGCTTTCGCATCGGGGAGAGGAAGGCATGGCGGAGGCAAGGAAGGTCGGCGTGGTCGGCGCCGGGCTGATGGGCAACGGCATCGCGCATGTCGCGGCGCTGTCGGGGCTCGAGGTGGTGCTGATGGACGTGAACGCGCAGGCGCTGGAGAAGGCGCTGGCGACCATCGGCCGGAACATGGACCGCCAGGTGCAGCGCGGCGGCATCGGCGCCGCCGACAAGGAGGCGGCGCTCGCGCGCATCGCCACCGCCACCGACCACGACCGCTTCGGCGACTGCGACATCGTGATCGAGGCGGCGACCGAGAACGAGGCGATCAAGCTGAAGATCTACCAGGCGCTGTGCCCGAAGCTGCGCCCGGACGCGATCCTCGCCACCAACACCTCCTCCATCCCGATCACCCGCCTCGCCGCCGGCACCGACCGGCCGGGCCGCTTCATCGGCATGCACTTCTTCAACCCGGTGCCGATGATGAAGCTGGTCGAGGTGATCCGCGGCCTCGCCACCGAGGATGCGACGGCCGAGGCGGTGCGCGCCCTGGCGCAGCGCATGGGCAAGACCGTGGTGGACGCGGCCGACTATCCCGCCTTCGTCGTCAACCGCATCCTCTGCCCGATGCTGAACGAGGCGATCTTCGCCCTGATGGAGGGGGTGGGCGACGTGCGGGCGATCGACGCCGGCATGAAGCTCGGCGCCAACCATCCGATGGGGCCGCTCGAACTCTGCGACTTCGTGGGGCTGGACACGCTCTATTCGGTGCTGAAGGTGCTGCATGAGGGGCTGGGCGACCCGAAATACCGCCCCTGCCCGCTGCTCGCGAAGTATGTCGAGGCCGGCTGGCTCGGGCGGAAGACCGGCAAGGGCTTCTACGACTACAGCACCAACCCGCCGACGCCGACGCGCTAGAGCGGATCGCGGACGGCTGGAAACAGCCGGGAGCGGACTCTGCCCTGCAACCACCGGGCCGGAGCCGCTTCCGCGCTCACAGCCGGGTGGAAACGGCTCCAGCGCCGATCCGCGCCGGCGGCCCGCGCGGGCGGGCAGGGCGGCATCAGCCGCCGGGCAGGAACACCTCGCCGCGGGCGTAGAGCACCGCCGTGCCCGCCATGCGCACGCGGCCCTCGCGCAGCGCGCACCAGAGGGTGCCGCCGCGCGGGCTCGCCTGGCGGCAGACCAGACGGTCGCGGCCGAGGCGCGCCGCCCAGAAGGGCACGAGCTGCACATGCGCCGCCCCGGTCACCGGGTCCTCCGGCACGCCGACCTTGATGGCGAAGTAGCGGCTGGTCACGTCCGCGCCGCCCTCGCCGCCCGCGGCCGTGACGATCACCCGCTCCGGCCCCGGCAGCGCCGCCAGCGCCGCGTGGTCGGGGGCGAGGGCGGCCACCTGCGCCGGGCTCTCCATCACGCAGATCCAGTCCCGCGCCCGCCACACCTCGCGCGGCGCGGCGCCGAGCGCGGCGGCGAGGCCCGGCGGCGGCTCCGCCCGCTCCGCCGCGCGGGCGGGGAAGTCGAGCACCAGGCGCTCCCCCTCCCGCTCCACGCGCAGCACCCCCGACAGGGTGCGGAAGGCGAAGGGCGGCGCGTGGCCGCGCTCCTCGGCCAGGACGAAGGCGCTGGCCAGCGTCGCGTGGCCGCAGAGTTCCACCTCGGTGCGCGGGGTGAACCAGCGCAGGTGCCACCCCTCCCCCTCCGCCACCAGGAAGGCGGTCTCGCTGAGGTTGTGCTCCGCCGCCATCGCCTGCAGCACCGGATCGGGCAGCCAGGCGGGCAGCGGCACCACGGCCGCCGGATTGCCCTCGAAGGGTCGCGCGGCGAAGGCGTCCACCAGGTAGAGCGGCAGCCTCATGGCGTGCCGCGCTCCACGGAGGCGGCCGGGGCCTCGCGCAGCGCCTCGAGCCGCGCCGGATCGAGCGTGACCGCATGGCCGAGCGGCCCGTGGCCGCGCCCGAGGCCCGGCGCGGCGGCCAGCGCCGCGCGCACATAGGCCCGCGCCCGCGCCACCGCCTCGCGCAGCGCCATGCCCTGGGCGAGGCCGGCGGCGATGGCGCTCGCCAGGGTGCAGCCGGTGCCATGGGTGTGGCGCGTCTCGATGCGCGGCCCCTCGAAGGTCTCGATCCCCGCCTCGGTGGCGAGCAGGTCCACCACCGTCGGCCCCTCCAGGTGCCCGCCCTTCAGCAGCACGGCGGGGACGCCGAGGGTGAGCAGCGCCGCGGCGGCGTGGCGCATGGCGTCGCGGTCGCGGATCTCCATGCCGGCCAGCACCTCGGCCTCCGGCAGGTTGGGCGTGATCAGCGCGGCGAGGGGCAGCAGGCGGCGCTTCAGCGTCTCCACCGCCTCGGCCTGCAGCAGCCGGTGCCCACCCTTGGCGACCATCACCGGATCGGCGACCAGCGGCACGCCCGGCGCCCCGGCGGCGATCTCGTCGCAGACCGCCTCGATGGTCGGGCCGTCGTGCAGCATGCCGGTCTTGACCGCGTCGGCGCCGATGTCGCGCAGCACCACGCGGATCTGCTGGCGGATGAAGTCGGGCGGCACCGCCATCACCCCGTGCACGCCGGTGGTGTCCTGCGCCGTCAGGGCGGTGATCGCCGTCGCCGCGTAGCCGCCGAGCGCCGTCACCGCCTTGAGGTCGGCCTGGATGCCGGCGCCGCCGCCGGAATCCGATCCGGCGACGATCAGCACCCGGCCACGCGGCGTCACGCCGCCGCCGCCCGCGCGCGGATCGCCGCGGCGAGCGTCTCCACCGTCTCCGAGACCAGCGCCTCGTCCTCGGCCTCGGCCATGACGCGGATCACCGGCTCGGTGCCGCTGGCGCGGATCAGCACGCGCCCGCGCGCGCCGAGCCGCTCCTCCTGCGCCGCGATCTCGCGCTGCACCGCCTCGTCCTTCAGCGGCGAGGCGCCGGCGAAGCGCACGTTGACGAGGCGCTGCGGCAGGGGGGTGAAGCGGCGCGTCACCTGGCTCGCCGGGCGGCGCTCCTCCACCAGCACGGCGAGCACCTGCAGCGCCGCGATCAGCCCGTCCCCGGTGGTGCCGAAATCGGACATGATCATGTGGCCGGACTGCTCGCCGCCGAGGTTGCAGCCCGCCTCGCGCATCCGCTCGCCGACATAGCGGTCGCCCACCGGGGTGCGCAGCAGCTTGAGGCCGCGCGCGGAGAGGTAGCGCTCCAGCCCCATGTTGGACATGACGGTGGCGACCACCGCGCCGCCGCGCAGCCGCCCGTCCGCCTGCCAGGAATCGGCGATCAGCGCCAGGATCTGGTCGCCGTCCACGATGCTGCCCTGCTCGTCCACCACCACCAGCCGGTCGGCGTCGCCGTCGAGCGCGATGCCGATGTCGGCACGCCGCTCCCGCACCAGCTCGGCCAGCGCGGCGGGGGCGGTGCTGCCGCAGCCCTTGTTGATGTTGAACCCGTCCGGCGCGTCGCCGAGCCGCACCACCTCCGCGCCCAGCTCCCACAGCACGGTGGGCGCGACCCTGTAGGCGGCGCCGTGGGCGGTATCGACGACGATGCGCAGCCCGTCCAGCGTCAGCCCGCGCGGGAAGGAGGCCTTCACCGCCTCGATGTAGCGGCCCGGCGCGTCCTCCATCCGGCTGGCGCGGCCGAGGCGGGCGGGCGCGGCCAGCGCCTCGGCGAGGTCGCCCGCCATCAGCGCCTCGATCGCCGCCTCCTGCGCGTCGGAGAGCTTGAGGCCGTCCGGGCCGAACAGCTTGATGCCGTTGTCCTCGAAGGGGTTGTGGGAGGCGCTGATCATCACCCCGAGATCGGCGCGCAGCGAGCGGGTCAGCAGCGCGATGGCGGGCGTCGGCAGCGGCCCGACCAGCACCACGTCCATCCCGGCGCCGATGAAGCCCGCGGTCAGCGCCGGCTCCAGCATGTAGCCGGAGAGGCGGGTGTCCTTGCCGATCACCACCCGGTGGCGGTGGCTGCCGCGGTTGAAGTAGCGGCCCGCGGCCTGGCCGAGGCGCAGCGCCGTGGCGGCGTCCATCGGCGCGCGGTTGGCGGTGCCGCGGATGCCGTCGGTGCCGAAGAGGCGGCGGGCCGGCGGCGGCGGCGGAGCGGCGGTCTGGTCCAAGGGAGGGTCTCCGGCAGCCGGATGCGACCCCCTGGGTAGCCCGGCCGGGGCCGAATTTCCACAGCCGCCGCGGCGCCGCGCGGGCGCCTCAGCCCTGCGCCGGCGCGCCATGGACGCAGGCCTCCCAGACCCGCAGCGCCTGCACCGTCTCGGCCACGTCATGCACCCGCAGGATGGCGGCGCCGCGCCCGGCGGCGGCGAGCGCCACGGCAAGGCTGCCGGCGAGGCGCCGCGCCGGCTCCGCCACCCCGGAGAGGCGGCCGACGAAGCCCTTGCGCGAGGCGCCGACCAGGATCGGGCAGCCGAGCCCGGCCAGCAGCGGCAGCCGCTCTATCAACTCCAGGTTGTGCGCCAGGGTCTTGCCGAAGCCGATGCCAGGGTCGAGGGCGAGGCGCGCGCGGGGGATGCCGGCCGCCTCCGCCGCCGCCACCCGCTCGCGCAGGAACGCCGCCACCTCCAGCGCCACATCCTGGTAGCGAGGGTCGTCCTGCATGGTCCGCGGGTCGAGGCCGCGCATGTGCATCAGCACCGCCGCGGCGCCCGAGCGTGCCACCACCCCGGCCGCCTCCGCGTCGTGGCGCAGCGCCGAGACGTCGTTGACCACGGCCGCCCCGGCCTCCAGCACCGCCGCCATGGTGGCGGCGTTGCGCGTATCCACCGAGAGGACGGCCCCGGCACCGGCCAGCGCCCGCACCACGGGCAGGATGCGGCGGCACTCCTCCTCGGGCGGCACGGGCGCCGCGCCGGGGCGGGTCGATTCGCCGCCGATGTCGAGCAGGTCGGCCCCGGCGGCGAGCAGCGCCCGGCCCTGCGCCACCGCCGCCTCCGGCGTCGCGGCCAGCCCGTCGCCCGAGAAGCTGTCCGGGGTGACGTTGACGATGCCCATCACCAGCGGCCGGCCAGGCGCCTTCGGGGCGAGGCCGGCGAAGCGGGGCGGGGGGCGGGTCAGCGGCGACAGCAGCGCCGACCACCCGTCCGGCACCCGCCCCGCGGGCAGCACCGCGCGCGTCGCGCCGTCCTCGATCAGCCGCGCCAGGGAAAAGGCCATCGGCCCACCCAGGAAGGGCAGGGCATGGCCGGCCTCGACGGCGAGCGCCGCCGACGGGCCCGTGGTCAGGCCCAGCGGCTCGATCCAGCGTCCCTTCATGGGTCCGGCCGGCTGCTCGCCCTCAGGCTGGGGCCGGACCGGGCGTGTAGCCGCCGCCGGTGTCGGGGCGCGGGACGCGGCCGGAGGTCGGCACGCTGCCGCGGCCGGTGGGGGCGGGCTCCTCCGCGCGGTTGCGCACCACCGGCTCGCCGCGGATCACGAGCTTGATCTCCTCCCCGGTCAGGGTCTCGTGCTCCAGCAGCCCCTTGGCCAGCAGGTGCAGCTCGTCGATGTTCTCCGACAGCACCTGCTTGGCCTTCTGGTAGGCCTCGTCGATGATGCGGCGGATCTCGGCGTCGATCTGCTGCGCCGTGGCCTCGGAGACGTTCTTCGACTGGGTGACGGAATGGCCGAGGAACACCTCCTGGCTGTTCTCGCCATAGGCGATCATGCCGAGCTTCTCGCTCATGCCCCATTCGGTGACCATGCGCCGCGCCTGGTCGGTCGCCATCTTGATGTCGCCGGCGGCGCCGTTGGAGACCTTGTCGGGGCCGAAGATCAACTCCTCCGCCACGCGCCCGCCCATGGCCATGGCGAGTTCCTGCAGCAGCTTGGACTTGTGCTTGGAGTAGCGGTCGCCCTCCGGCAGCGACATGACGAGGCCGAGCGCCCGGCCGCGCGGGATGATCGTCGCCTTGTGGACGGGGTCGCACTCGGGGAGCTTCAGCGCCACCAGCGCGTGGCCGGCCTCGTGGTAGGCGGTCATGCGCTTCTCGTCCTCGGACATGACGAGCGAGCGGCGCTCGGCGCCCATCAGCACCTTGTCCTTGGCCGCCTCGAATTCCGCCATGCTGACGGTGCGCCGCCCGGTGCGCGCGGCGAGCAGCGCCGCCTCGTTCACCAGGTTGGCGAGGTCGGCCCCCGAGAAGCCCGGCGTGCCGCGCGCGATCACCTTCGGGTCCACGTCGGCGGCGAGCGGCACCTTGCGCATGTGGACCCGGAGGATCTTCTCCCGCCCGTTCACGTCCGGGTTCGGCACCACCACCTGCCGGTCGAAGCGGCCCGGGCGCAGCAGCGCGGGGTCGAGCACGTCCGGCCGGTTGGTGGCGGCGATCAGGATCACCCCCTCGTTCGCCTCGAAGCCGTCCATCTCGACCAGCATCTGGTTGAGCGTCTGCTCGCGCTCGTCGTTGCCGCCGCCGAGGCCCGCGCCGCGATGGCGGCCGACCGCGTCGATCTCGTCGATGAAGATGATGCAGGGGGCGTTCTTCTTGCCCTGCTCGAACATGTCGCGCACGCGCGAGGCGCCGACGCCCACGAACATCTCGACGAAGTCGGAGCCGGAGATGGTGAAGAAGGGCACGTTCGCCTCGCCGGCGATGGCGCGGGCGAGCAGCGTCTTGCCGGTGCCGGGCGGGCCGACCAGCAGCACGCCCTTCGGGATCTTGCCGCCGAGGCGCTGGAACTTCTGCGGGTCGCGCAGGAAGTCCACGATCTCCTCGAGCTCGCCCTTGGCCTCGTCGATGCCCGCGACGTCGTCGAAGGTGACGCGGCCCTGCTTCTCCGTCAGCAGCCGGGCGCGGGACTTGCCGAAGCCCATGGCGCGGCCGCCGCCGCCCTGCATCTGGCGCATGAAGAAGATCCAGACGCCGATCAGCAGCAGCATCGGGAACCAGGAGAGCAGGTAGTGCCCGAGGTTGATGTCGCTCTCCTCCGGCCGGGCGACGACGCGCACGCCGCGCTCGGTCAGCCGGCTGACCAGCGCCGGATCCTCCGGCGTGTAGGTCTGGAAGGTGCGCCCGTCGGCGAGCTGGCCGGTGACGGACCGCCCCTGGATCACGACGTCGCGCACATGCCCCGCGGCGACCTCGTTGAGGAAGTCGCTGTAGGCCACCTGCTGGGCGCCGCGCTGCGCCGTGCCGCTGGGCTGGAAGAGGTTGAACAGCGCCACCAGCAGCAGCGCCACGATGACCCAGAGCGCCAGATTCCGGCCGAAATTGTTCACCGATGCCTATCCCGTTCCCGCCAGGCACCCCTGCAACGCATGAGGGGGCTCATGGCCGCATGGCTCCTGCCACCCCCACACATGGGGGCGGACTCCCCGGCATTGAATGGCCGCCCCGGCCCGCGGCGCCCATGCCCGCCACCGGCCCGCCGGCCGGGGCGAAGATCAGGGCGAAGCGCGCCGAGACCGCCGCATCAGGATAGAGCAGCGCCGGCACGGCCACCAGCACCCGCTCCCGACGGATCGCCGGCAGGGCCGCCAGCGCCGCCGCCGGCAGGGCCGGCGCGAGGCCCCGCAGCCCGGCGGCCTCGGCGCCGAGCGCGCCGATGACGGCGCCCGGCGCGCCCGGCCCCGTCAGGCGGAAGCGCCGGTCCCAGACGGCGCC
>NZ_SJDM01000036.1 GCF_004761865.1 Crenalkalicoccus roseus
GCGCCGCCGAGGGGCCGCGCGCCAGCAGCCGCGGCGCGCCGGGGGGCGCGGCGGCGGCCAGCGCCGCCTCCGCAGCGGCCAGCCGGGCGGTGACGCGCGGCCCCTTGCCGCCCTGGGCGGCGCGGGTCACCCGCACCGGCAGGATCATCCCTTCCTGCACCGCGCGGGCGAGCGGCAGCCGCTCCCGGCTCGCCTCCGTCTCCGGGAGGAAGCCGGTCTCGCCGCCGGCGAGCGCGACGAAGGCGCCGGCCAGCGCCGGGGCGAGGGCGGTGACGCGGGCGCGGTGCAGGTCGCCCACCCCGTCCGGGCGCGCGGGGCGCTCCACCCAGTATTCCAGCAGCATGTCGCCGCGCAGCAGCGCCACGCGCAGCTCGCCGGGGGAGGCGCCGGCCAGGATGCGGATCACGGCCGGAGCCAGCCGGCGCCGCGCAGGAGCTGGGCGGTCTCGAACAGCGGCAGGCCGACGACGTTGGACCAGGAGCCGGAGAGGAAGCGCACGAAGGCCTCGGCCCGCCCCTGGATGGCGTAGCCCCCCGCCTTGCCGCGCCATTCGCCGCTGCCGATGTAGGCCTCGATCTGCGCCGGGGTCAGGCGCTGGAAGGCGAGGATGGTCTCCACCAGCCGCGCGCGGTGGTGGCCGTCCGGGGTGCGCAGCACCACGCCCGTGCTCACCCGGTGCCGCCGGCCGGAGAGCAGGGCGAGGCAGCGCCGCGCCTCCTCCTCCGTCTCCGCCTTGGGCAGGATGCGGCGGCCCACGCCCACCACCGTATCGGCGGCGAGCACCAGCGCCCCGGGCGCGGCGGCGGCGGCGGCCTCGGCCTTCTCGGCCGCCAGGCGGGCGGCCAGGTCGCGGGGCAGCTCTCCCTTGCGGGGCGTCTCGTCGGTGTCGGTGGGAAGGACGCGATCGGGAACCACGCCGATGCGCGCGAGAAGCTCGAGCCGGCGCGGGCTGGCCGAGGCCAGCACGAGCGGCGGCCGGGAGGCGGTCATGCGCTCGGGCGGGCGCGCGTCACTTGAAGCGGAAGGTGATGCGGCCCTTGGTCAGGTCATAGGGCGTCATCTCGACGTTGACGCGGTCGCCGGCCAGCACGCGGATGCGGTTCTTGCGCATCTTCCCGCTGGTGTGGGCGAGCACCATGTGGTCGTTGTCGAGCTTCACGCGGAACATCGCGTTCGGCAGCAGCTCCACCACGGTGCCGCTGAACTCGATCATGTCTTCCTTCGACATAGGGATCCTTGCGTCCTGCGCGGCGCGCGGCGGTCACGCCGGGCCCGCGCCGGGCGCAGGGTTCGGGCGTGATCCCAGGGCGCGCCCAAGGGATTGACGTGATGGCGGGAAGATGATCCCCGCCCCCCAGCGGGTCAAGGACGCGCGCGGCCGCGCCCTCATGCGTTCGCGTCCGGAAGGCGCGCCGCGACGCTGCGGGCATGGGCGTCGAGCCCCTCCGCCCCGGCCAGCGTCACCGCCGCCGGGCCGATCGCGGCGAGCCCCTCGGCCGAGGCCTCCACCCAGGTGGTGCGCTTCAGGAAGTCGAACACCGAGAGGCCGGAGGCGAAGCGGGCGGTGCGCCCGGTCGGCAGCACGTGGTTCGGGCCCGCCACGTAGTCGCCGAGCGCCTCCGGGCACCAGCGGCCGAGGAAGGCGGCCCCGGCATGGCGGATGCGCGCGAACAGCGCCGCCGGGTCGGGCAGCATGAGCTGCAGGTGCTCGGGCGCCAGGCGGTCGGCGAGCGCCGCGGCCTCCGCCCAGTCCCGCACCAGGATGATGGCGCCGTGGCGCCGCCAGCTCTCCCCGGCGATGGCGGCGCGCGGCAGGGTGCGGAGCTCGGCCTCCACCGCCGCGGCGACGGCCTCGGCGAAGCCGGGATCGTCGGTGATCAGGATGGACTGCGCCGCCTCGTCGTGCTCGGCCTGGGCCAGCAGGTCGAGCGCCACGTGGCGCGGGTCGTTCGCGGCGTCGGCCAGCACCACCACCTCCGAGGGGCCGGCGATGGCATCGATGCCGACGCGGCCGAAGACCTGGCGCTTCGCCTCCGCCACATAGGCGTTGCCGGGGCCGACGATGCGGTCCACGGGCGCTATCAGCGCCGTGCCCCAGGCCAGCGCCGCCACCGCCTGGGCGCCGCCGATGCGGTAGATCTCCCCCACCCCGGCGCGGCGCGCGGCGGCGAGCACCAGCGGGTTCAGCGCCCCGCCCGGCGCGGGGACGCACATGGCGATGCGCGCCACGCCCGCGACCCGCGCCGGGATCGCGTTCATCAGCACCGAGGAGGGGTAGGCGGCCTTGCCCCCCGGCACGTAGATCCCGACCGCGTCGAGCGGCGTCCAGCGCATGCCGAGCGTCAGCCCCGCCGGGTCGGGCAGCGCGAGGTCGCGCGGCATCTGCGCGGCGTGGAAGCGCTCGATCCGCTCGGCGGCGAGGTCGAGCGCGCGGACGAGCTCCGGCGGGGTGGCGGCCAGCGCCGCCTCCACCTCCGCCTCGGTCACGCGCAGCGAGGCGGCATCGGCGGGGGCGTGGCCGTCGAGGCGGGCGGTGTGTTCGAGCAGCGCCGCATCGCCGCGGGCGCGCACATCGGCGATGATGGCGGCCACCGCCTGGTCCACCCGCGCCGTCGTCTCCCGCGCGCTGTCGAGCAGGGCGGCGAAGCCTGCCGCGAAGCCGGGGTCGCGCGTGTCCAGCCGGATCATGCGCCGGCGCCCCGCCCGCCTCCGGGCAGGGAGGCCAGCGCCGCGCGGAAGCGGGCGATCCAGGCGCCGATCTGCTCCGGCCGCGTCTTCAGCGCGGTGCGGTTGACGATGAGGCGGGAGGTGACGTGCGCGATCACCTCCCGCTCCACCAGCCCGTTCGCCTTCAGGGTGGAGCCGGTGGCGACCAGGTCCACGATCAGCCGCGACAGGCCGAGGGCGGGGGCGAGCTCCATGGCGCCGGAGAGGGAGACGATCTCCGCCTGCACGCCACGGGCGGCGAAGTGGCGGCGGGTGATGTTGGGGTACTTCGTCGCCACCGTGACGCGCGACCAGCGGCTCGGGTCGTCCGTCCCGGCCAGCGCCGCCGGCTCGGCCACGCTCACCCGGCAGCGGGCGATGCCGAGGTCGAGCGGGGCGTAGATCTGGTCGTAGTCGAACTCCATCAGCACGTCGGCGCCGCAGACGCCGATCTGCGCCGCGCCATGGGCGACGAAGGTGGCGACGTCGAAGGGCCGCACCCGCACCATGTCGAGGCCGGGATGGTTGGTCTCGAAGCGCAGGCGGCGGCTGTCCTCGTCCATGCAGTCGGGGGCGGGGACGATGCCGGCGCCGGCCAGGACCGGGCCGAGCTCGGACAGGATGCGGCCCTTGGGAACGGCGAGGATCAGGGTGCCGGCCTCCGCCGGCGGCGCCGCGGGGGCATTGGGGATCGGCAGGTCCATGGAGCGGACTAGCACCTGTCCTCGCGCCGGGAAAAGCCCATTTCCGTGTCAGCCCGGCAACCGTTCGATGTCGGCGCCGACGGCGGCGAGCTTCGCCTCCACCCGCTCGTAGCCGCGGTCGAGGTGATAGACCCGGTTCACCACCGTCTCCCCCTGCGCCGCGAGGCCGGCCAGCACCAGGGAGACGGAGGCGCGCAGGTCGGTCGCCATCACCGGCGCCCCGGACAGGCGCGGCACGCCGCGCACGATGGCGGAGGCGCCGTGCACGTTGATGCGCGCCCCCATCCGGTTCAGCTCCGGCACGTGCATGAAGCGGTTCTCGAAGATGGTCTCGGTCACCATCGCCGCCCCCTCCGCCACCGCCATCAGCGCCATGAACTGCGCCTGCATGTCGGTGGCGAAGCCGGGGAAGGGCTCGGTCATCACGTCCACGCCGGCAAGCCCGTTGCGGCGGGAGACGCGGAGGCCCTCGGCTGTCTCCTCGACCACGACGCCCGCCTCCTGCAGCGTCTTCACCACCGCGCCGAGGTGCTCGGCCTGCGCGCCGCGCAGCAGCACGGCGCCGCCGGTGATGGCGGCGGCGCAGGCGTAGGTGCCGGCCTCGATCCGGTCGGGCAGGATCTCGTGCGTCGCCCCGGCCAGGCTCTCCACCCCCTCGACGACCAGGCGCCCGGTGCCGATGCCCTCGATCCGCGCGCCCATGGCGGCGAGGCAGCGGGCGAGGTCGCCGATCTCCGGCTCGCGCGCGGCGTTGACCAGCTCGGTGCGTCCCTCGGCGAGGGTTGCGGCCATCAGCAGGTTCTCGGTGGCGCCGACCGAGACCTGGGGGAAGAGGATGCGCGCGCCGCGGAGCCGCCCCCGCCCGCCGCGCGGCGCGCGCGCCTCGATGTAGCCGCCGTCGAGGGTGATCTCCGCCCCCATCAGCTCGAGGCCCTTGAGGTGCAGGTCCACCGGCCGGGTGCCGATGGCGCAGCCGCCCGGCAGGGAGACGCGCGCCCGGCCGTGCCGCGCCAGCAGCGGGCCGAGCACGAGGACGGAGGCGCGCATCCGCCGCACCAGGTCGTAGGGCGCCTCGAGATGCGTCGCCGCGCCGGAGAGGGTCATGGTCCGCGCCGCGCGGTCGTGCTCCGCCCGCAGCCCGAGCAGCTCCAGCAGGCGGCGCATGGTGGCGATGTCGGCGAGATCGGGCAGGTTGCGCAGCACCAGCGGCCCGTCGGTGAGCAGCCCCGCGGCCATCAGCGGCAGGGCGGCGTTCTTGGCGCCGCCGATCGGGATCTCGCCCTCGAGCGGCCGCCCGCCGCGGATGCGGATGCGGTCCATGCGCCCGCGCCCCCTCCCTCAGAGCCGCGGCAGCGCGACGCCGCGCTGGCGCATGTACTTGCCGGCGCGGTCGGCGTAGCTCACCTCGGGCGGCGCCTCGCCCTTGAGGAACAGGAACTGGCAGATCCCCTCGTTCGCGTACACCTTGGCGGGCAGGGGGGTGGTGTTGCTGATCTCGATCGTCACCTGCCCTTCCCATTCCGGCTCCAGCGGCGTGACGTTCACGATCAGGCCGCAGCGGGCATAGGTGGACTTGCCGAGGCAGATCACCAGCACGTCGCGCGGGATGCGGAAATACTCGACCGTGTGCGCGAGGACGAAGGAGTTGGGCGGGACGATGCACACCGCGCCGCGGCGGGTGACGAAGCCCTTCTCGGAGAAGTTCTTGGGGTCGACCACCGCGTTGTCCACGTTGGTGAACACCTTGAACTCGTCGGCGACGCGGGCGTCGTAGCCGTAGGAGGAGAGGCCGTAGGAGATCGTCCCCTCCCGCCGCTGCGCCTCGACGAAGGGCTCGATCATGCCATGGTCGGCCGCCATCCGGCGGATCCAGCGGTCGGGCATGATGGTCATGGGCGGTGTCGGCCTTCGGCGGGGCGGGCACGCCCCGGCGGCGACTCAGCGGCGCGCCCCGAAGCGGGCCGCCGGTCTAGCCCAGGCCGGGGGCGGCGGCAACGGGCCCGCCGGGCGCGGGCGCCGCTCCGCGAACCGGTCCGAGGCGCGGAGCCCTTCCCTTGCCGCGGCCACGAAGGGGCGGAGGCGGCCCTACCCCTCCCCCTCGCCGGGCCGTTTCGCGGGCGGCGCGGCGCCGGCGCGGGCGCGGGACTGCGCCTTGCGGCGGCGCAGATTGGCGCGCAGCGCCGCGGCGAGGCGCGCCTCGCGCTCCGCCGTCCGGCGGCCCTTCGGAGGGGCGGGGGGCGGGTCCTGGGGCGGGCGGCTCATGCCCCGCAGGTGCGCCGCCCGCCGCCCCGGGTCAAGGCCGCTGCAGCCGCCGGAGGGCGGGCAGCAGCAGCGCCCGCGGCACGAGCGGCGCGCCGAGCGCCGCGACCCAGGCCATCGCGTCGGGCAGCACCAGGCGCCGGCCGCGGCGGAAGCCGCGCCAGCCGCGCTCCGCCACCGCGCGCGCCGAGGCCTTGGGCATGTGGCGGAACAGCGCGGCGCTGCGCGAGCCGGCGCGCTCCATGAAGGGCGTGTCCACCGGCCCCGGGCAGAGGCAGGTGACGGTGACGCCCGTGCCCCGCGTCTCCGCCCACAGCGCCTCGGAGAGGGAGCGCAGCCCGGCCTTGCTCGCGTAGTACATCGCCATCCCCGGCCCGGGCAGGAAGCCGGCGACCGAGGCGACGTTCAGGATGCCGCCCTCCCGCCGCTCCAGCATCGCCGGCAGGGCGGCGAGGGCGAGGGCGGCGGCGGCGCGCAGGTTGAGGTCGAGGATGCCGAGCTGGCGCCCGGCATCGAGCGCGGCGGCCGGGCCGATGAGCCCGCAGCCGGCGTTGTTGACCAGCACCGAGCAGGCGAGGCCGCGCCCGGCCAGCGCCTCGCCCAGCGCCGCCGCCGCCTCCGGCGCGGCGAGGTCGAGCGGCAGCGGATGCGCCGCCGGCCCGCCCGCCGCGGCGATCTCCGCCGCCAGGGCGCGCAGCGGCCCGGCCGAGCGGGCGACGAGCACGAGTTCCCTGCCCTCCCGCGCCGCGATCCGCGCCAGCTCCGCCCCGATGCCGGAGGAGGCGCCGGTCACCACCACGGCGGGGCGGCCCCGCGCCGGCCAGGGCGGCGATCCTGTCGGCTCCTCGCGCATGGCGCTTCGTGGCGCGCGGGGCGGGGGCGGTCAACCGCCCGCCCTACCGGGCGGAGGCGGGGCGCGCCGCGGGCAGGGCGAGGCTCGCCGCCCAGCAGGCGGCGAGCATGGCGGCGGATCCCCAGAGGCAGGCCGGAAGGCCGCCCCACTGGTAGAGCAGGCCCGAGAGCAGCGTGCCGATGAAGCGGCCGGCGGCGTTGGCGGCGTAGTAGAAGCCCACATCCTCCGCCGCCTTCTCCGACCCCGCATAGGCGAGCACCAGGTAGGAGTGGACGGAGGAGTTCACCGCGAAGGCCACGCCGAAGGCCGCAAGCCCGGCCACCACGACGAGGTCGGCGCGCAGCCCCTCCATGCCGGCGGCGAGCGCGAGCGCCGCCGTGACCAGCAGCAGCAGCAGCGACCACAGCCGCGCCGCCGGCACCTCCGCCGCCAGCCCGTCCGGGCTGCGCCGCACCAGCGCGGGCGCGGCCGCCTGCACCGCGCCGTAGCCGATGGTCCAGAGGGCGAGGAAGCCGCCCACCATGGTGAAGCTCCAGCCCGAGGCGTAGAGGAACACCGGCAGCCCGACCACGAACCACACGTCGCGCGCGCCGAACAGGAACACCCGCGCCAGGGCGAGCAGGTTCACGCCGCGGCTCTTCGCGAACAGCTCCCGCGCCGAGCGCGACGCCTTCGCCTTGCCCATCAGCGGCGGCAGGGAGGCGAGCACGCCGGCGAGCACCAGCGCCAGCGCCCCCGCCATGGCCCAGAGCGCGCCGCGGAAGCCGAGCGTCTCCAGCAGCAGCCCGCCCAGGAAGAAGCCCGCGCCCTTCATCGCGTTCTTGCTGCCGGTGAACCAGGCCACCCAGCGGAACAGCCGCCCCGAGGCCTGCCCGGCCGTCAGCTTGATCGCGGACTTGCTGGCCGTCTTGGTCAGGTCCTTGGCCACGCCGCAGACCCCCTGCGCCGCCACCACCCAGGCGACGGAGAGCGCCGCCGTCCATGCCGGGGAGACGGCGGAGAGCATCAGGAAGCCCGCGATCTGCGTCGCCAGCCCGACCGCCAGCATGCGCGCGATGCCGAAGCGCGTGGCGAGCCAGCCGCCGACGAGGTTCGCCCCCACCCCCGCCGCCTCGTAGAGCAGGAACAGGAAGGCGAGGGCGAAGGGGGAGTAGCCGAGGCGGTGGAAATGCAGCAGCACCAGCATCCGCAGCGCGCCGTCGGTCAGGGTGAAGCCCCAGTAGGCGGCGGTGACGATGGCGTAGTCGCGCGTGCCGGCGGCGGGCAGGGCGGCGCTGCTGCTCATCGGCTCAGATCCCGACGCTCCCCATGTGGCAGGCCAGGTCCACCATGCGGCAGGCATAGCCCATCTCGTTGTCGTACCACGCATAGACCTTCAGCAGCGTGCCGTCGGTGACCATGGTGGAGAGGCCGTCCACGACGGCGCTGCGGGTGTCGCGCGCATAGTCGGCCGACACCAGCGGCCGCGCCTCGAAGCCGAGGATGCCGGCGAGATCGCCGGCCGCCGCCGCGCGGAACAGCGCGTTCGCCTCCTCGGCGGTGGTCTCGCGCCGAAGCTCGAACACGCAGTCGGTGAGGGAGGCGTTCAGCACCGGGGCGCGCACGGCGTGGCCGTTCAGCCTGCCCTTCAGCTCCGGGTAGATGAGCGCGATCGCCGTGGCGCTGCCCGTGGTGGTGGGCGAGAGCGAGAGCATGGCGGAGCGGGCGCGCCGCAGGTCCTTGTGCGGCGCGTCCACGACGACGTTGGTGTTGGTCGGGTCGTGGATGGTGGTGATCTGGCCGTGGCGGATGCCGATCGCCTCGTGCACCACCTTCACCACGGGCGCGAGGCAGTTGGTGGTGCAGGAAGCGGCGGTGACGATGGGATGCCGCGCCGGGTCGTAGAGGCGGTGGTTCACGCCGACCACCACGTTCAGCACCGAGGGGTCCTTCACCGGCGCCGCCACGATCACCCGCCGCGCGCCGCGCCTCAGATGCCCCTCCAGCGCCTCGGGCGAGAGGAACTTGCCGGTGCATTCCAGCACCACCTCCACGCCGAGCTCGCCCCAGGGGATCTCGGCCGGGTGCGGATGCTCGGAGAAGGTGAGGCGCCGGTCGCCGATGCGGATGGCGCCCTCCCCCTCGGCCGCGATCGGCGCGCGCCAGCGGCCCTGCACGCTGTCGAACTCCAGCAGGTGCGCGCAGGCCGCGGCGCCGCCCCTGATCTCGTTGAGGTGCACCACCTCGAGGCGGTTGCCCCGGCGCGGATCCTCCTCCGGCCGCTCCGCCGCGCCGAGGGCGGCACGCAGCGCGAGGCGCCCGATGCGGCCCATGCCATTGATGCCGACGCGCATCTCCCGGTCCTCCCTCATTCCTCAGCGCGCCATCGCGTGCGGATCGGCGAGCTCGTCCAGCCGCGCCTTCAGGGCCAGGCGGTCCAGCGCGCCGAAGGGCAGGCTGACGAAGACCTCGAGCCGCCGGCGCAGCCCGGCGTAGAGCTCGTTGAGCAGCGTCGCGCGCTCCGCCGCGGCGCCGGCGAATTTCGCCGGATCGGGCAGCGGCCAGGCGGCGGTGAGCGTGGTCGCGCCGAAATCCGGGCAGGCCTGCCCCGCCAGCGTGTCGCAGAGGGCGATGACGAAATCCATGCGCGGCGCGTCCGGGCCGCAGAACTCCTCCCAGGATTTCGAGCGCAGGCCGGAGACCTCGTGGCCGAGCGCCTTCAACTGGGCAAGCACCTCGGGCAGCGGCCCCTCGGGCGAGGGCGCGGAGCCGGCCGAGAAGGCGCGGAAGCGCGCCGGGGCAAGGCGGTTCAGGATCGCCTCGGCCATGATCGAGCGGGCGGCGTTGCGGGTGCAGAGGAACAGCACGTTGAAGCTGGCGGGCGGCATCGCGGTCTCCACGGCGGGGTCGAGCAGCCGGTGCAGGTCGCCGCAGCGGGCCGGCTCGCCGCCGCAGCAGGCCTCGGCCAGGAAGGCGAGGAGCGCGCGCAGGCGCGCGACCTGCGCGGCGTAGATCAGGCTGCGCCCCTGGCGCGTGGCGGCGACCAGCCCCGCCTGCTCCAGGGCGCGCAGATGGAAGGAGAGGGTCGAGGCCGGCACGCCGAGCCGGCCCGCGATCTCCCCCGCCGCCATGCCGCTCGGTCCGGCGGCGAGCAGGGCGCGCAGCAGGTCGAGCCGCGTCGGCTGGCCGAGCGCGGCGAAGGCGAAGGCGGCGCGATCGGTTTCCATATTTTCAGTATAATGGAAATGTCGGCCGCCGCCATGACACTTCCATGACGTTTCGCGCGGTCAGCCCGGCGCCCGCTCCGGAAGGGGCCGCAGCGCCTCCGCCGCCGCCAGCAGCGCCGCCGCCCGCGCCGCCGCGCCCCCCGGATGGTCCGCCGGCGGGGCCATGGCGATGCCGCAGCGCGGCAGCAGCGTCACCGGCCCGGCCGGGGTCTCCACCGGCGCGGCGGCGAAGGCGCGCTGCAGGCGAAGGGCGACCCGCTCCACCTCCGCCCGCCCCAGTCCGGGCAGGAAGACGCTGCACTCCGCCTGCCCCGTCCGGCACACCAGGTCGCCGCGGCGCAGGCTCTCCACCAGGCGGTCCGCCGCGCCGAGCAGCGCCGCATCGCCGACCCCCTCCGGCCAGCCGGCACCGCCGAACCACAGGACGAGAAGGCCATGGCCGCGGTCCCGCCCGCCCTCCCGCGCGGCGGCGCGGCAGAGCGCCTCCTCCGCCGCCAGCGCCAGGGTGCGGCGGCCGGGCAGGCCGGTGAGGGCATCGGCATCCGCCGCGGCCTCCACCCCGTCCCGACCGGCGGCGGGAAGGGCCGGGGCGCGCAGCAGCACCGCCAGATGGGCGATCCCGCCCGTCGCCGGGTCGCGCAGCGGCAGGATCCGCTGCGCGACCCGCCGCGGCGCCCCGGCGCGGCCGGGCAGCAGCGCGCCGCGCTCGACCGCCCGGCCGGTGCGCGCCACCCGCTCCGCCACCGCGGCGCCGCGGGGGCCGAGCAGCGCCGCCAGCTCCCGCCCCCGCAGCGCGTCTGGCGCGTGGCCGGTCAGCGCCGCGCAGGCGGCGTTGGCATAGACGATGCGCGGGCCGGGCGGGATGAGCCGCGCGGTCGCCACCAGCACCGCGTCGCTGACCGCGCCGAGGGCGGCGGCGAGCACCGGGGCGAGCGCCGCCTCCGGCAGGTCGGCCCCGTCTCCGGGCCGGGCGGCGGCGGCGCGCAGGGCCGCCAGCGCCGCCCTCGACAGCGAGGCGTCGAGGCCCTGCGCCTCCAGCCGCGCGACGCGCAGCGCGAGGCTGGCCTCGTCGAAGACGCTCTCGCGGATCTCCCGCATCGCCGGCGTGCCGTCCTCCCCGGTGTCGAGGCGCCACTCAGGCACCGCCAGGTGGAAGACGGCCAGCCCGTGGCCCGTCGCATCGGTGCGGATGCTGAAGCCGGCGAAGGACTCGGCCTCGGTCACAGCGCCCGCCGGCCTCGGCCGTCGGCCGGTAGAGCCGGGCGGTCCGGCGCCGCGAGAGGGCGAAGACGCCCCGGAGTGTCATGCATGGGCTCGTCCCGTGCTGGCCCGGCTTCCGGGCAGGAGGCGCTGGAGGATTTTCTACCTTCAGTAGTATCCTCTGCACGGCCATGCAACCAAATACCCGCGGCGCGATCGTCGCTCAGCCCCCGTTCCGGTGCCCCTCGCTGCGGTTGCCGGCCATGCGCCGGCCACGGTCGGCATGGGTGCCGCGCACCGCCTCCTTCCCGCCATTGGCGTAGAGCTGCAGCAGCAGCGCCGACTGCACCAGGCCGAGATGGGTGAAGGCCTGCGGGAAATTGCCGAGGAAGGTGCCGTCCGCCGCCATCTCCTCCGGATAGAGGCCGAGGTCGTTGGCGCGGGCGAGCAGCGCCTCGAAGCGCTCGCGCGCCTCCTTCTCGCGGCCGAGGGCGAGCAGGGCGTCCACCAGCCAGAAGGCGCAGACGAGGAAGCTGCCCTCCTTCCCCGGCAGCCCGTCCTCGGTGCGGTAGCGCCAGACCAGCGGCCCCTCGCCGAGCTGCTCGATCACCGCATCCACGGTGCGGGCGAGCGTCGCCTCCTCGATCGGCAGGTTGACCATCGGCGCCACCAGCACCGCCGCGTCCGTGGCGTCGCACCCCTCCTCCATCACCTGGCGCAGATAGCCGCCCTGGGGATGGATGCCCTGGGTGCGGATGTCCTGCAGCAGCGCGCGCTCCGCCTCGCTCCACGTCTCGCGCGGGCCGAGCAGGTCGCGCGCCCGGTCGAGCGCGGCCCAGGCCATGATGGCGCTGTGCACATGCCGCCGGGGCGGCAGGCGGGGCTCCCAGATGCCGTGGTCCGGCTCCCGCCAGTGTGCGGCGACATGGTCGGCGAGCGCGGTGGCGAGGGCGCGCAGCTCCGCATGATCGCCGTCGCAGGCGCGGACATGGAAATGGATCAGGTCGAGGAGCTGGCCATAGACGTCGAGCTGGTGCTGCTCGGCGGCCTCGTTGCCGAAGCGCACCGGGCGGCTGCCCATGTAGCCCTCCGCCTCCTCGACGATCCTTTCCTTGATGTCGGTGCCCGCGTCCACGGCGAACAGGGGCGGGATGCGCGGCAGCGTGTCCTCGGCGGCGCAGGTGAGGAAGCGGAAGAAGCTCTCCGTCTCCTCGAGCAGGCCGAGCTTCTGCAGCGCATAGAGCGCGAAGGAGGCGTCGCGCGGCCAGCAGTACCGGTAGTCCCAGTTGCGGCAGCCGCCGATCTCCTCGGGCAGGGAGGTGGTGGGGGCGGCCACCATCGCCCCGGTCGGGTGGTAGATCAGCAGCTTGAGCACCAGCGCGCTGCGCAGCACGGCGGCCCGGTAGGGCCCCTTGTAGGGAATGCGCTCCACCCAGCCGCGCCAGTAGGCGTGCGTCGCCTCGGCGAGGGAGCGCGCGGCCTGCGCCGGATCCTCCACTGCGGCATCGGCCGGGGCCAGCACGAAGGCCCGCCGCTCGCCCGCGCGCAGCGTGAACTCCGCCGCCGCCGTTCCCTCTTCCGCGGGGCCGTGCAGGGCGAGGGGCATCTCGGCATGCAGGGTCGGGCAGCCCTCGGCCAGGGCCGCGCGCCCCTCCCGCTCCAGCCGCAGCGCCGGCGCGCCGTCCGGGTCGAAGCCGCGGATCGGGCGATGGGCGATGCGCATCCTCACCGCGCCCTCCTTCCCCTCGGCGAGGCGGATCACCCAGCCGGCCGGCCCCGCCACCCCGCCTTCCTGCATCCCGATCGGCATCAGGTCGGTGACGGTGACGCGCCCCTCCGCGGTCTCGAACGCCGTCTCCAGCACCGCCGTGCCCTCGCAGTAGCGGCGCCGCACGCCGCGCACCGCCCCGGCCGGGCGCAGCAGCAGGAAGCCGCCGCGGCGGCGGTCGAGCAGGCGGGCGAAGGAGGGCGGGGCGTCGAAACGGTCGAAGCAGCACCAGTCCACCGAGCCGTCGCGCCCGACCAGCGCCGCGCCGTGGCAGTCCCCGATCAGCCCGTAATCGCGGATCGGCAGGAAATCCCGCTCGGCCTCACGGCCAAGTGGCGGCAAGGCCGGCAGGCCCGGATCGCCGCCGCTCGCGCTTTCGGTTGCGGGATCGCCCATGTCGCCTCCTTCCGTGCCGCCGGGTCCTTGCGCGGGCGAACGCGCCGATGAGGGCGCCGTTCACCGCCTGCCGGCGCGTACCCTCAGAAGATACCCATCGCCAGCCCGGCGGCGAGCGCCGCGCCGACCTCCTCGCAGCGGGCAAGGTCCTCGGGCCGGATCGTCTTCGGCGCCAGGATCGCCTCCGGCGTCTGAGCATGGGTGAGGACGATCAGCGGCTCGGCCACGGCGCGGAGCCGCCAGCCGGTGGCGATGCGCTCGATCTGGCGCACGGCGCCGCGCCCGTCGCTGCCGGCGCAGACCAGCACCGCGTAGGGGCGGCCGGCGATGCGGTCGAGCGCCGGGTAGTAGGTGCGGTCGAAGAAGTCCTTCATCAGCCCCGCCATGGCGGCGAGGTTCTCGGGCGTGGCGAAGATGTAGCCCGCGGCGCCGAGCAGGTCCTCCGGCCCGGCCTCGGGGGCGCGCAGCAGGCGGGCGCGCAGGCCAGGCTCGGCGGCGGCGCCGCGCAGCGCCGCCTCGGCCATCTGCCGGGTGCCGCCGGTCATCGAGTGGTACACGATCAGCAGCGTCCTCATCCCCGCCCCCGGCCGGTTCACGCCTCCCCCGAGCGGCTCCGCCGCGCCGGCGGCGACCGGGCGGGCTCCCAGAGCCGACCGGTTCACGCCCCCGGAGCGGCTTCGCCGCGCCGGCGGCGACCGGGCGGGCTCCCAGAGCCGACCGGTTCACGCCCCCGGAGCGGCTTCGCCGCACCGGCGGCGACCGGGCGGCCTACCCACGGCCGGAAGGCCCACGGCGCCGCGCCTCCGCGAGCGCCAGCCGCACCGCCGCGACCACCTCGGCCTGGGTATAGGGCTTGGACAGCCAGCCGAGCGGCGAGGCCGCGGCCTCGCCGCGAAGACGAGTGGCGGCATCGGCATGGGCGGTGGCGAACAGGCTCGGGATGCCGAGTTCGCGCCGGATCTCGGCCGCCGCCTCGATGCCGTCGCGGCTGCCGCCGAGCCGGATGTCCATCAGCACGAGGTCCGGCCGCTCCGCCCGCGCCAGCGCCAGCGCGTCCTCCGCCGTGGCGGCCACGCCGACCACCCGGAAGCCGGCGTCGGTCAGCGCATCCTCGGCGTCGAGCGCGACGAAATACTCGTCCTCGACGATCAGCACGCGCGCGCCGGTGGCCAGCGACTCGACGCCGCCGCTCCCTTCCCTGGCGCGGACCAGCCCCGGCCGGAGGCCGGCCGAGGAGCGGTGCGGCGCGAGGGCGGCGCCTGCCGCGCCGCGGGCAGATGGGACGGAAGCGATCATGCCAGCCGCCTCTCCTCTCCGGTTCCTGCCGCCTCGCCGCGGCGGTCGCGGAAGCGCAGCACGCAGCGCGCGCCGCCGGCCTCGCCGCGCCCGATGGCGAAGGCGGCGCCGAGCTGGCGCGCCAGCCCGCGCACCAGGCCGAGGCCGGAGGCGCGGCGGAGCGCGCCGGCCTCGGGCTCGAAGCCCGGCCCCTCATCCTCCACCGCAAGCTCGATGGCGCCGTCCTCGGTCCGGTCCAGCGCCACCCGCACCAGCCCGGGCGAGCCATCCGGCCGCACGCCGTGCTTCAGCGCGTTTGCCAGCAATTCGTTGAGGATGAGTGCAAGCGGCACGGCGGCGTCGTTGGGGATCTCCACCGGCGCCGCCGCGACGTGCAGGCGCTCGCGGGCGCCGGCCGATTCCATGACCATGGCGCCGAGCCGGCCGACGATCTCCTCGCCCCGCACGCTGTGCAGGCTGCCTTCCAGGTAGAGCATCTGGTGCACCGCCCCGACGGCGGCGAGGCGCCGCTGCGCCTCCGCCAGCACCGCCGCCGCCTCCGGGCTCGCCGCCTCGCGGCGGGCGGCGGCGAGCATCCCGGCCAGCATGTGGATGTTGTTCTTCACCCGGTGGTGCAGCTCGCGCAGCAGCAGGTCGCGCTCCCGCACCGCCTCCTCCAGCAGTGCCTGGACGCGGCGGCGGTGACGCACCTCCTCGTTCAGCTCCCGCACCTGCCGCGCCAGGGCGGAGAAGCGCTCATCCCCCGTCTCCGCCAGCCGCAGCAGCAGCCGCCCCGGCCTCCCCTCCGCGGGCGGGACCAGCAGGCAGGCCTCGCCGCGGAACCGGACCGGCTGCCCGGCCGCGTCGCGCAGCGTCACCGCGCCCGGCAGCGGCGCGCGCGAGCCGGAGGCGCGGCGCAGCCATGCGCGCAGGCGCGCCGCCTCCTCCGGCGCGGGGCAGAGCCCCTCCAGCGCCGACGCCCTGAGCCCCGGCCCGAATCGGGCCTCCGCCGCCCGGTTGGCGAAGGCGATGCGCCCCCCCGCCCCGAGCATCAGGCAGGGCTCCCGCAGCACCTCCAGCACAACCGTGGCCGGCGGGTCAGGCGGGTTCATCGCGGCGGAAGTATTCGCGGAGGGCGGGATGCGCGTGCTCGGCCGGGCGCAGATGCACCACCACCCGGCATTCCGGGTAACCCTCGGCGATGGTCCGCTCCAGCGCCACGCCGGCATAGCCCAGATTCTCGGCCGTGATGGCGCCGAAGACGTTGGAGGTCATCATGCAGAGCGAAGGCCGGCCGCGCACGAACTCCCCGAAGGGGCAGGCGCGGTTGCCGAGGACGATGCGGTCCTCCGTCTCTTCGATCACGAAGAAGTCGCCCTGGATGCGCCGCTTGAGGTCCACCAGCACGGCGGCGACCTGCTCGCGCGACAGCCGCTCGACCTGCAGCGCCTGGCGGTAGGCGCCGTTGATGTGCTCGCCCATGGCGGCACCGACGACGCTGACATAGCCCGAGGCCTCTTCCAGGCCGACCACCTCCTGCAGCGTGCCGGCGAGCTCGCGCAGCAGCCGGCGCAGGAACACGTCCCGCTCGAGGGGGACGGCCCGCGCCGCAAGGTCCGACGATGCTGCCTCCATGACCGACCGCTGCTCCTCTGCCCGGCGCCGCCCCGCCAGCGAGTAGGCCCGGCCGCGGACGGGAGCAAGACGGGGAACGATGCCCGTCCGTGCCGGGCCGCACAAGGGCGCGTGCGCGAGGCCCGCTCGCGGGGCGCGACGCCAATTCTCCACCTAGGATTGTATATCCTTGCGACGCCTCCCGTGCTGGTGTAACTCCTGGGCGAGCAGGAACGCCGGCCATCAACCCCGCGTCGCATCGCGCGCCCGTCCCCGGCGGGGACCACCCGCCCGAGCCGGCGGCCGCGCGACCAGCGCCCCCGTCGCGGCAGCGCCGCTGCCGCGCCGCCGGGTCGCGCCGCGGGGCGGCATGTCCCGGCCGCATTGCCACCCGAGATGAGCAGAGGGCGCGTAGATGATCAAATTGGGCGTCGGCATTTTTCCCAACCCCACCGGCAAGCAGGCCCCGGCCTTCCACAGCGGCTGGTCGGCCACCGATCCGGGCGGCTTCGTCTGGATCGAGGACGCCTCGGCCGACCTCCTGCTGGAGATGCCCCCGGCGCTCGCCGACATCCTGTTCGAGATCGACTGCTTCCCGGTGGAGCTCAGCGCCCCCTCGCCGCAGCGGCTCACCCTCTTCGCCAACGGCCAGTTCATGGGCGCGCGGCTGCTGCGCCAGCGCACCACCCTCACCTTCCACCTGCCGCGCGAGGTGGTGACCACCCGCCAGCTCCGCCTCTCCCTGCTGCCCGGCATGGTCGAGATCCCGAAGCTCGCCGGACGCAACTCGGACGAGCGGGCGCTCTCGGTCGGCGTGTTCTCCGTCTGCCTGCGCAGCGCCACCTGACCGCCGCCAGGAGGGGTCGCGACCGGTGCCTGATACCGCCACGCTGCACCATCAGCCGCCGAGCCGGCCGCGCGCCGGCAGGCGCCCGGTCCTGACGATCGACGAGGCGAACGGCCGGCGCATCGCCGGCTGGGCCTTCGATCCGCAGGCGCCGGAGCGCCATGTCCGGCTCAGCCTCTACAACGGCCCCGACCACCTGGTCAGCTTCCACGCCAGCGCGCTGCGCCCCGACCTGCGCGAGGCCGGGATCGGCAACGGCGAGCATGGCTTCTCCATCACCATCCCGCCGCACCTCGCGGACCGCGAGGTGCTCGACCTCAGGCTGGTGGACGAGGAATCGGGCGAGGAGCTGGCCGCCGTCTCCGTCACCGCCGCCGACGAGCGCTTCGCCGCGCTGCGCGACGCGCTGCTCGGCAACCTGCCGCACTTCCTCGCCGGCATCGGCGACGCGCAGGAGCGGCTGCGCTGGATGCAGCTCTACCTGCCGGTGCTGATGACGGCGACGACGCGCACCTACCTGGAGATGCGCGGGCTGCTCGAGGGCATGGCCGCGGCCCGCCGCGCCGCCGGCGAGCCGCCGCTGCCCGAGGGCCTGGCCTTCGACCGCGTGGTGGAGGGCGTGCTCGGCCGCTACCCGATCCTGAAGCTGCCGCAGTTCGAGGCGCCGCTCGTCTCCGTCGTCGTTCCGGTCTACAACAAGTTCGAGTTCACCTACAACTGCGTCAAGTCGCTGATCGAGACGCGCTGCGCCGTCCCGTTCGAGGTCATCATCGTGGACGACCAGTCGAGCGACGAGACGCTGCTCGCGCCGATGCTGCTGCCCGGCGCCGTGGTGCTGCGCAACGAGCGCAACCTCGGCTTCGTCCTCGGCTGCAACCGCGGCGCCGCGGCGGCGCGCGGGCAGTACCTGTTCTTCCTCAACAACGACACCAAGCTGCACGACGAGGCGCTGGACGCGCTGGTGGACGTGTTCCGCCTGCACGAGAACATCGGCATCGCGGGCTCCAAGCTGCTGTTCGGCGACGGCAAGCTGCAGGAGGCGGGCGGCATCATCTGGCGCATGGGCGACGGCTGGAACTACGGCCGCGGCCAGGATCCGCAGGACCCGCGCTTCAACTACCTGCGCGACACCGACTACGTCTCCGGCGCCGCGCTGATGATCCCGCGGGCGCTGTTCCACGAGCTCGGCGGCTTCGACCCCGAGCTCGCGCCCGGCTACTACGAGGACACCGACCTCGCCTTCAAGGTCCGCGCCGCCGGCTACCGCACCGTGTACCAGCCGCGCTCGGTGGTGACGCATTTCGAGGGCGTCAGCTCCGGCACCGACCTGACCCAGGGCATGAAGCGCTACCAGGTGGTCAACGGCCGCAAGTTCTTCCAGCGCTGGAAGCACGTGCTGGCGAACCACGCGCTGAACGGGGTGGAGCCGGAGAAGGAGAAGGACCGCAACGCCCGCTTCCGCGTGCTGTTCGTGGACGCCACCACGCCGACGCCGCGCGAGGACGCCGGCTCCAACGCCGCGCTGACCCACATGCGCGCGCTGCAGGCCCTCGGCGCCAAGGTCACCTTCGTGCCGTCGGACAACATGACGCATCTCGGCGCCATCTCCTCCGACCTGCAGGACCTCGGCATCGAGTTCCTGCACCACCCCTACTTCTGGTCGGTGGAGGAGGTGCTGCGCAAGCGCGCGAACGAGTTCGACGTCGTCTACCTGCACCGCTTCGACGTCGCCTCGCGCTACCTGGCCACCTGCCGGGCGCTCGCGCCCAGGGCGCGCATCGTCTACAACGTCGCCGATCTGCACTTCCTCCGTCTCGAGCGCGAGCGCGAGGTGGGCGCCGCGGGCGCGCTGACCGAGGCGGAGATCGCCGCGGTGCGCAACCAGGAGCTCGGCGCCATCCGCGCCGCCGACCGGGTGATCGTGCATTCCGACGTCGAGGCGGAGATGCTGCGCCGCGAGGGCGTGGAGGGCGTCACCGTCCTGCCCTGGGCGATCGAGGGCCGCCCCGGCCCGCTGCCGGCGGCGCAGCGCCGCGGCATCGGCTTCCTCGGCGGCTACCGCCACCCGCCGAACATCGACGCGGTGCTGTGGTTCGTCTCCGACATCTGGCCGCTGATCCGCGAGGCGCTGCCGGAGGCGGAGTTCCTCATCTACGGCAGCCACATGCCGCAGGAGCTGCGCGACCTCTCCCGCGTGCCGGGGGTGCGGCCGGTCGGCTTCGTCGAGGACGTGGCGACCGCCTTCGACGCGCTGCGCCTGACCGTGGCGCCGCTGCGCTACGGCGCCGGCCTGAAGGGCAAGGTCGGGCAGAGCCTGGCCTACGGCGTGCCCTGCATCGGCACGCGCATCGCCTTCGAGGGCTTCGGCGCCTTCGGCGAGGCCTGCACCGCCGAGGAGCCGGCCGAGTTCGCCGCCCGCGTCGTGGCGCTGATGCGGGACGACGCCGCCTGGGAGGCGGCGAGCCGCGCCGGCCTCGACCATGCCCGGGAGCACTTCTCCTTCGGGGCGATCCGGCGGATCATCGCCGGCGTGGTCGGGGTGCCCGCCGCGCCCTGACCGCCCCCGCGGCCGGAGCCCACCGGCCGTTCGGCCCGGCCCACGAACCGCCGCGTGCGGGGCGGCGTTCGTCTCCCTGCCGGGCGGCGGCGTCCCGCAGCGGCGCCTCCCCGGCTGAGGAGCAAGGAGGTCCCCATGGCATCCACCGGCCTCGAGGTGTTCGACAGGACGCTGCACATCACCCACACCTGGCTCGACGAGATCATGGCGGAGATCGGGCCCGACCGGCAGCGCGCCTGGCACGTCCTCTCCGCCGTGCTGCGCACCCTGCGCGACCGGGTGCCGCTCGAGCTCGCGGTGCATCTCGGCGCGCAGCTTCCGCTCCTGGTGCGCGGCACCTATTACGAGCAGTGGCACGTCACCCGCGAGCCAGAGCGGATCCGCGACCCCGACGAGTTCCTCGCGCGCGTCGCCGAGAAGCTGGCCGGCAGCCGCCCGGTCAACACGCGCGACGCCACCCGCGCCGTGCTGCGCGCCCTCTCCCGCCACGTGGACCGCGGCCAGGTGGTGAAGGTGCGGGAGGCGCTGCCGCAGCAGATCCGCGACCTCTGGCCGCTCGACGAGCCGCCGGCGGCGAACGGCGCGCCCGGCCGCCCCGGCGACGCCGCCTGAGGCCGCAGCCCCGGCCTTGGGCATCGGGCCCGGCAGGGGCTATTAGGGTGGGGCCATGCCCGACGACACCCCCGCCCCCTTCGATCCCCGCGCCGCCGGCTGGAAGCCGATGCGCGCGGAAGGCTACCCCGCCCTGATCGGCCCGTTCTGGGCCAGGCGCGAGGAAGGGCGCTGGGCCTACGGCTTCCTCGCCGAGGCGCGCCACCGCAACGACGGCGGCGTGGTGCACGGCGGCATGCTGATGAGCTTCGCCGACGACGTGCTCGGCATCACGGTGTGGGAGGCGGCCGGCCGCCGCCCCTGCACCACGGTGCAGCTCAACACCCACTTCATCGCCCCCGCCCGCCTCGGCGACTTCGTCGAGGGCCGGGCGGAGGTGCTGCGGGTGACCCGCAGCGTGGTCTTCGTCCGCGGCGTGCTCACCATCGGCGGCCGCACCGCGGTCGCCGCGGACGGGGTGTGGAAGATCCTCGGCACCGGTTGAGCCGGGGACGCAAACGGGTTTCGCCAGGACACAGGGAGAGGCACCATGCGCAGCGCCGTCATCGTCTCCACCGCCCGCACCCCGATCGGGCGCGCCTATCGCGGCGCCTTCAACGACACCCAGGCGCAGGCCCTCGGCGGCCACGTGATCGCCGCCGCGGTCCAGCGCGCGGGCCTCGACCCGGCGGAGGTCGAGGACGTGATCATGGGCGCCGCGCTGCAGCAGGGCAGCCAGGGCTCCAACTTCGCGCGGCAGTGCGCGCTGCGCGCCGGCCTGCCGGAGACGGTGCCGGGCATGAGCGTGGACCGGCAGTGCTCCTCCGGCCTGATGGCGATCGCCATCGCCGCCAAGCAGGTGATCGCGGACGGGATGCGCGTGGCGGTCGGCGGCGGCCTGGAATCCATCTCGCTGGTCCAGAACGACAAGATGAACCGCCACCGCGCCCGCGACCCCTGGCTCGAGGAGCGGGTGCCGCAGATCTACATGACCATGCTGGAGACCGCCGAGATCGTCGCCGACCGCTACGGCATCAGCCGCGAGGCGCAGGACGAGTACGCGCTGCAGTCGCAGCAGCGCACGGCGCAGGCGCAGCGGGAAGGCCGCTTCGACGCCGAGATCGTGCCCATGGACTCGGTCATGGTGATGCAGGACAAGGCCACCGGCGAGGTGGTGCGCAAGGAGGTGCGGCTGGCGAAGGACGAGGGCAACCGGCCCGAGACGACGCTCGACGGCCTCGCCGCCCTGCAGCCGGTGTTCAAGGACGGGCAGCGGGTGAAGCAGGGCCGCTTCATCACCGCCGGCAACGCCTCCCAGCTCTCGGACGGCGCCTCGGCCTGCGTGGTGATGGAGGAGAAGGAGGCGTCGCGGCGCGGGCTGCAGCCGCTCGGCATCTACCGCGGCATCGCGGTGGCGGGCACCGACCCGGCCGAGATGGGCATCGGCCCGGTCTTCGCCGTGCCGAAGCTGCTGCAGCAGCACGGGCTCGGGGTGGAGGACATCGGCCTCTGGGAGCTGAACGAGGCCTTCGCCTGCCAGGTGCTCTACTGCCGCGACAGGCTCGGCATCCCGAACGACCGGCTGAACGTGAATGGCGGCGCCATCTCCATCGGCCATCCCTACGGGATGAGCGGCGCGCGCATGGTCGGCCACGCGCTGCTGGAGGGCAGGCGCCGCGGCGCGAGGTACGTGGTGGTGACCATGTGCGTCGGCGGCGGCCAGGGAGCGGCGGGGCTGTTCGAGGTCGCCTGATCCCTCTGCCGGGCCGGCCGGGCGCGCCGCCCGCCGGCCCGGCCCATCATCCCCCGGCTCCGGATGGCCGCCCCTGCCCGCCCGGCGCCGGCGCCTCGGCGGCCAGGCGGTAGCCAAGCCCCCGCACCGTCTCGATCGTGGCCCCCACCCCGCTCTCGGCAAGGCGCCTGCGCAGCCGGTGCACATAGACCTCGACGGCGTTGCGGCCGATCGCCCGGTCGAAGCTGTCGAGCCGCTCCTCGAGGTATTCCTTGGCCACCGGGCGCGGCGCGGCGTTCAGCAGGGCCTCGAGCAGCATCCGCTCGCGCCGCGGCGGGTCGAAGGGCCGCCCGCCGGCGGTGATGGCGCGCGAGACGGGATCGTAGGCGAGGCCGCCGCACCTGACCGGCGCCGGCCGCAGCGCCCCGCTGCGCCGTATCGCGGCGTTGAGCCGGGCGACGAGCTCCTCCATGGCGACCGGCTTGACGATGTAGTCGTCCGCGCCCCGGTTCAGGCCCTCCACCCGGTCGGGCACCGTGCCGCGCGCCGTCATCACCAGGATCGCCGGCGCCTCCGGGCCGGCTCGCAGCGCCCCGAGAAGGGCGAGCCCATCGCCGTCCGGCAGGCCGCGGTCGAGCAGCACGGCGTCGAAGCGGATGCCCCGGCAGGCGGCGAGGGCGGCGTCCAGGCTGTCCACCACGTCCACGGTCCAGCCGGCGCGCCGCAGCCCCGTCGTCAGAAGCTCGGCGAGGCGCCGGTTGTCCTCAACCAGCAGCACGCGCATCCGGCGACTCCGGCGGGGCGGGGCGGAGGGCGGGTCCGGCCCAGGGATCGGACATGGCCATCACGGCAGGCTGCGGTCCCGATGGTGACTGTTTCCTTGCCCCATGTATGCGCTGCCCGGCGGGTTGGCCGGGGCGCCGCGGCGCATGAAGAAAATTCCACGTGCATTTCATCCGCGCATCCCGAACAGGGCCCGAGGCCGGTGCCCGCCTCCGACGGCCCCCGGATCACGAGACGGGACCATGCGCCTCGCCCCCCGGTCGCTGCTCGGCCGACTGACCTTCGCCTTCGTCCTCATCGCCGTGGCCGCGGCGGCGCTCGGCATCTGGGGGCTCAACCGGCGCATCCACGAGGCCGTGCGTTCCGTGCACGAGATGTCCCTGCGCGCCGTGGCCGACCCGCTGACCCAGCGGCTGCAGGCGGGCGGCGTGCGCGCCCTCGACGCGCCGCTGCCGGCCCCGCTCGCGGCGCGGCTCGACTTCATGGGGGGCACCGTCAGCTACATGGTGCTCGACGCGCAAGGCGAGGTGCTCGACGCCTCGGCCCGGATCCATCCGCGGCTGAGGCGGCCCGACCTCGCCCCGGCGAGGGGGGACGTGACCTTCCGCGTCGTGGCTCCGGGCACCCGCTTCTGGGGGCTGTCGCGCCGCGTGGAGACGCCCGAGGGGCCGGTCGTGCTGCAGGTCGGCCAGGACATGACCAGCGCCTTCGTGGTGCTCGACGAGGTGCCGAGCGCCGCCTTCTGGTCCATCGTCGAGCTGTTCGGCGGCGCCGCGGTGCTGATGCTGCTGGCCAATGCCGGCCTCGCCCGCGCGCTGCTGGCGCCGCTGCGCCACGCGGCGGCGGAGGCGGCGGCGATCACCCCCGGCAGCGCGCGGCGCATCGGCACGGCCGGCATGCCCGAGGAGGTGCTGCCGCTGATCCAGGCGGTGAACGGCGCCCTCGACCGGCTGGAGGAGGCGCTCCTCCGGCAGCGCCGGTTCAGCCAGGACGTGGCGCATGAGCTCCGCACCCCGCTGGCGATCCTGATGGGAGAGGTGGACCTGCTCTCCAACCAGGCGGAAGCGGCGGAGCTGCGCCGCGACCTGCAGGCGCTGGCGCGGCTGGTGGACCGGCTGCTGGAGGCCGCCGAGGCGCCGCCGCCGCCGCCCGAGGCGAGGACCGACCTCGCCGCCGTCTGCCGCGCGGTCGCGGAGCGGCTGGCGCCCGCCGCCGGGCGCGCGGGGCGGCGGATCGCGCTGCTCGGCGGGGAGGAACCGCTGTGGGTCCGCGGCGACGGGGAGGAGCTCGGGCGCGCGGTGCGCAACCTGGTCGAGAACGCGCTGGACCACGCGCCGGCCGGCACGGCGGTGGAGCTGCGCCTCCTCCCGCCCGCCACCGTGGAGGTGGCCGATCGCGGCCCCGGCGTGCCGGAGGCGCAGCGGGCGCTGGTCTTCGAGCGGTTCTGGCGCGCCGACCGCGGAGGCCGGCGGGGCAGCGGCATCGGCCTCTCCCTGGTCGCCGAGATCGCCGCCAGGCATGGCGGCTCGGTCACCATCCGCGACAATGAGGGGGGCGGGGCGGTGTTCGCCCTGATCCTGCCCGCGGCGGATCCGTAAGCGCGCTGAAAGCTGGGGCGGGCATGAGGGGGCCGAGCGGCGCGGCGCGACTCGGCGCGGCGCCCCCTGGGATTGCCCCATGACCATGATGCAGCCGCCCTCGGCGGGGACGAAAGACATGCCCGACCCCGCCATGACCCCGGCCGGCGAGGCCGCTCCGCCGCGCCCCCGCCGGCGCCGCCTGCTCTGGGGCGCGGCGGCGCTGGCGCTCGCGGCGGGGGTGGCAGGGGCGGTGCTGCTCGAAGGGCTCGGGGAGGCCGGCCGCGCCGCCGGGCACGCGCCGCCGGATGGCGGCGCCGCGCTGTCCGCGCGCGGCGAGGCCGGGCCCGGCTTCCGCCTCGCCGAGGCGGAGATGCGCGCCCTCAGGGTGGAGCCGGCGACGCTGCGCGACTTCCGCACCGAGCACGTGGCGGAGGGCCGCATCTCCTACAACGAGGACCGCGCCACCCCCGTCTTCCCGCCCTACACCGGGCGCGTGCTGCGCGTCCTCGTCCGGCTCGGCGACCAGGTCGAGGCCGGCCAGCCGCTGCTCGAGATCGAGACCACCGATCTCGTGCAGGCGGCCAACGACCTGCTCGCGGCGCTGGACGGCGCGGCGAAGGCGCGCACCACGCTCGACCTCGCGCGGCGGAACGAGGCGCGGCAGCGCGAGCTGGTGCAGGCCCGGGCGGCCGCCCGCCGCGACCTGGAGCAGGCGGAGGCCGAGGCGGCGAACGCGGCGGCGGATCTGCGGGTGGCCGAGGCCTCCCTTGCCGCCGCGCGCGACCGCCTGCGGGTGCTCGGCCGGACGCCGGAGGAGATCGCGCGCATCGAGCGGACGCGGCGGGTGGAGGCGGTGGCGACGGTGGCGGCGCCGATCGCCGGCACGGTGGTGCAGCGCCGCGTCGGCCCCGGCCAGTGGCTGGCCGCCGGCGCGGCGGAGCCCGTGCTCACCATCGCCGACCTCTCGACGATGTGGCTGGTCGCGGCGGTGCGCGAGCGGGACGCGCCGGCGATCCGCCCCGGCCAGCCGGTGGAGGTGCGGGTGGAGGCGCTGCCCGGCCGGCGCTTCGAGGCGCGGATCGCCACCGTCGGCGCCGCGCTCGATCCCGCGACGCGGCGCCTGCCCGTGCGGGCGGAGGTGCAGGATCCCGAGGGCCTGCTGAAGCCCGAGATGTTCGCCACCTTCCGCATCCTGGTCGGCGAGGAGGGCAGCAGCGTCGCCCTGCCGGCGAGCGCGGTGATCCACCGCGGCGAGGAGGCGAGCGTCTGGGTCGCGCTCGACGGCAACCGCTTCGAGATGCGCCGCGTGCGGCTCGGCCGCCGCGCGGAGGGGATGGTCGAGGTGACCGAGGGCCTCGCGCCGGGGTCGCGGGTCGTCACCGGCGGCGCCCTCTTCATAGACCGCGCGGCCCGCGCCGACTGACCGCCGCCCGCCGGCCCCCTTCTCCGGGCGCGCCGCGGCGCGCCCGCCCGTGGTGATCCCCGCCCATGCGCCAGCTCGTCGCCTTCTCGATCGGACGCCGGCCGCTCGTGCTGCTGCTGTTCGGCGTCTTCCTGCTGCTCGGCCTGTTCGGCTTCCGCCAGCTCAACATCGAGGCCTATCCGGACCCGGTCCCCCCGACCGTCGTCGTCATCACCCAGAATCCGGGCCAGAGCGCCGAGGAGATCGAGCGCTACATCACGATCCCGATCGAGGTCGCGATGTCCGGCCTGCCGAACGTGACGGTGGTGCGCTCGACCAGCCTGTTCGGCCTCTCGGACGTGCGGGTGCAGTTCACCTTCGCCTACACCTACGAGGAGGCGCTGCAGCAGGTGCTGAACCGGCTCGGCCAGCTCAGCGGCCTGCCGGAGGGGGCGGAGCCCGCGATCTCCCCCTCCTCGCCGATCGGCGAGATCATGCGCTACCGGCTGGTCGGACCGCCCGGCTGGACCACGACCGACCTCAAGACGCTGAACGACTGGGTGCTGGACCGCCGCTTCAAGCGCGTGCCGGGCGTGATCGACGTGACCACCTTCGGCGGCTCCACCAAGGCCTACTCCGTGCAGGTGGACCTCGCCCGCCTCGCGGCGCACGGCCTGTCGCTGCCCCAGGTGATCGAGGCGGTGCGGCGCGGCAGCGCCAATGTCGGCGCCGGGACGATCAGCCTCGGGCCGCAATCGGTCGTCGTGCAGGGCGTGGGGCTGATCCGCAGCCTGGAGGACATCGGCAAGACCGTCATCGGCGCGCGCGGCGGCGTGCCGGTGCTGGTGGAGGACGTGGCGCGGGTCGAGACCGGCACCCTGCCGCGCCTCGGCGTCGCGGGGCACGAGGCGGACGACGACGTGGTGCTCGGCGTGGTGCTGATGCGCCGCGGCGCGCAGACCCTGCCCACCATCCGCGGCGTGCAGCGGGAGGTGGAGCGGATCAACGCCGGCGGCGTGCTGCCGCCCGGCGTCAGGATCGTGCCGCTCTACGACCGCGAGGACCTGGTGAAGGTCACCACCGCCACGGTGGTGCGGAACATCCTGGAGGGCGTGGCGCTGATCCTGGTCATCCAGTGGCTGTTCCTCGGGGATTTCCGGGGCGCGCTGGTGATCGCCGCGACCATTCCCTTCGCCTTCTTCTTCGCCATCCTGATGATGCTCGCCAGGGGGGAGAGCGCCAACCTGCTCTCCCTCGGCGCGCTGGATTTCGGGCTGCTCGTGGACGCCACCGTCATCATGGTGGAGAACATCTTCCGCCACCTGCACCTCGCGCGCCACGGCGCCGCGCAGCACGCCGCGGCGGAGGGCCGCGGCGGCGTCGCCGGGGCGGTGCTGCGCGCGGCCGGGGAGGTGGACAAGGCGATCTTCTTCTCCGCCCTCATCATCATCGCCGCCTTCATCCCGCTGTTCACGCTGGGCGGCATCGAGGGCCGGATCTTCGGCCCGATGTCGAAGACCTACGCCTACGCCATCATCGGCGCCCTGATCGCGACCTTCACCATCACCCCGGCGCTCGCCGCCACCCTGTTCCGCGACGACACGGAGGAGCGCGACACCTTCCTGGTGCGCTGGCTGCGCCGCGGCTACGCCCGCGCCTATGGCGGGGCGGTGCGGCGGCGCGCCCTCACCATGGGGCTCGCCGGCCTCGCGTTCATCGCCACACTCGGCCTGTTCACCCGCCTCGGCGCTGAGTTCCTGCCCACGCTCGAGGAGGGCAGCATCTGGCTGCGCGCCACCATGCCGCCCACCATCTCGCTCGAGGAGGCGAACCCGACGGTGAACCGCATCCGCCGCGCGCTGATGGAGTTCCCGGAGGTCGTCACCGTCACCAGCCAGCATGGCCGCCCCGACGACGGGACCGACAGCGCCGGCTTCTTCAACGCCGAGTTCTTCGTGCCCCTGCTGCCGCAGAAGCAGTGGCGCACCGCCCCGGACCGCGAGGGCCTGGTCGCCGCCATCCAGGCGCGGCTGCGGCGGGAGTTCCTCGGCGTGGAGTTCAGCTTCTCCCAGACCATCTCCGACAACGTCCAGGAGGCCGCCTCGGGCGTGAAGGGCGCCAACGCCATCAAGGTGGTCGGTCCCGACCTTGCGGTGCTGACCCGCATCGCCGCGCAGGTGCGCCAGGAGGTGGCGCAGGTGCGCGGCGTCGAGGATCTCGCGGTGCTGCAGAGCCTCGGCCAGCCGACGCTCTCGATCCGCCTCGACCGGGCGCGGGCGGCGCGCTACGGCCTCTCCGCCGCCGATGTCAGCACGCAGATCGCCGCCGCGATCGGCGGGCAGGAGGCGGGCCGGCTCTACGAGGAGGGAGGGGACCGCAACTTCCCCATCATCGTCCGGCTGGCGGCGGAATACCGCGACAGCATCGAGGCGATCGCGCGCATGCCGCTCGGCACCCCGGACGGGCCGACGCTGCGCGACGTCGCGGAGATCCGCCTGGTCACCGGCCCCTCCTACATCTACCGCGAGGAGGCGTCGCGCTACATCCCGGTCCGCTTCTCGGTGCGCGGCCGCGATCCGGCAGGCGCCGTGACCGAGGCGCAGGAGCGCGTCGCCCGCGCGGTGGCGCTGCCGCCGGGCTACCGGCTGGAATGGGTGGGCGAGTTCCGCAACCTGCAGGACGCGCTCGCGCGGCTGGGCAAGGTGGTGCCTGCCGCGCTCGGGCTGATCGCGGTGCTGCTCTACATCGCCTTCGGCCGGCTGCGCGAGACGCTGATGGTGCTGCTGCTGCTGCCGCTCTCGGTCACGGGCGGCGTCGCGGCGCTGTGGCTCGCCGGGCTCAATTTCAGCGTCCCGGCGGCGATCGGCTTCCTGGCCCTGTTCGGCATCACGGTCATGGAGGCCATCATCTTCCTCTCCTACTTCCACCAGCTCCGCGCCGAGGGGATGGCGTGGTCGGCGGCGCTGGAACGGGCCGGGATGGACCGGCTGCGGCCGGTGATGATGACCTGCTTCGCCTCCTTCTGCGGCCTGCTGCCCATGGCCATGGCCTCGGGCATCGGGGCGGAGGTGCAGAAGCCGCTCGCGCTCGTCGTGGTGGGCGGGATCGGCCTGGTGCCGGTCTTCGTGCTCCTCGTCCTGCCGGTGATGACGGACCTGCTCGGCCGGAAGGAGGCGCGGAGGGAGGCGGCGGGCGGCCCCGGCGCCGCCTCCGCCGCCCTGCCCGCCGAATGAGTGGCGCGATGCCCCGCCTTGCCCGCGCCGCCGCCGGCCTCGTCCTGCTCCTCGGCCTCGCCGGCCAGGCCGGCGCCCAGCCGCCCCGCGCCGCGGAGGCGCCGGCCGCCGCGCCGCTGAGCATGGCCGCGGCGGAGCGGCTGCTGGTGGAGCGCAACCTCGCCCTCCTCGCCGCCCGGCGCGGCGTGGACGCGGCCCGCGCCCAGCGCCTGGTGGCGAGCAGCCCGCCGCCGCCCGAGGTCAGCCTCGGCACGAATCTCGTGCAGGGCTACGAGCGCCGGCCGGCCGAGGTGCGGATGCTGACCCCGGCCGACAACCTCACGCTCGGCCTCTCGGTGGTGGTGGAGCGCGGCGGCAAGCGGATGCTGCGCACCCGCCTCGCCGAGGAGCAGATCGGCGTCGCCGAGGCGCTGGTGCTCGACACGCTGCGCCAGCAGGTCTTCGCGCTGCGCAGGGCCTTCCTCGGCGCGCTGCTGGCGCGGGCGAAGCTCGAGGTGGCGCTGGCCAACCGCGCCTCCCTCGACCGCACCGAGGCGCTGCTGCGCCGGCAGGCGCGCGAGGGCCAGATCCCGGAAGGCGACCTGATCCGCCTGCAGGCGAGCCGCCCGGTCTTCGAGGCGGCGGTCGCGTCGGCGCGCCAGGCGGAGGCCGGCGCCCTGGCCGAGCTCGCGGCCCTGCTGGGCGCCGACGCCGCGGCCCGGCCGGGCTTCGACATCAGCGGCCGGCTGGACCGGACGCCCGGCCTCGGCCTGAGCCGCGAGCAGCTCGCCGAGGCGGCGGCACAGCGGGCCGACGTGGTCGCGGCGGCGCGGCAGGCGGCGGCGGCGGCGGCGAACCGGGCCCTGGCGGAGGCCGCCCGCTCGCGCGACGTGACCCTCGGCCTGAACCTCGGTCGCGGCGAGGTGGACCGCACCCTGCCCGGCGGCGCCGGCCAGCGCGTGGTCCAGAGCCAGGCCGGGGTCTCGGTCTCGGTTCCGATCTTCACCTCCCGGATCGTGGAGGGGAATGTCGGCCTCGCCACGGCGCAGCAGGGCCAGGCGGAGGCCCAGGCGCGCGCCGCGCTGCTGCAGGCGAGGGCCGATGTCGCGGCGGCCTGGGCCGCCTACGAGCAGGCGCGCGCCCTGCTCTCCGTCTTCGACGGCGGGGCGCTGCGGCGCGCCGAGGAGGCCTATGCGATCGCCGAGCGGGCCTATCTCGCCGGCGGCCGGTCGCTGGTGGAGGTTCTGGACGCGCTGCGCACCCTGAACGAGACACGGATCGCCGCGAGCGAGGCGCGCCATGCCTATCTGCTCGCCCTGGCGGAGCTCGAGCGCGCCTCGGGCGTGAGCGGCGTGGCCGCGAGGCCATAGAGCGGATCGCGGACGGAGGGAGGCCGGGAGCGTGAATCCGCTCCCCATCAGAGGACGCGGATCGCGGACGGCCAGGGGCCGGGGGCGTGAGGCCGCGCGCCGGCCACAGAGGGCGCGGATCGCGGGCGGCCGGGGGCGCGGCGCGATCCGAAAGCCGGACGTAAGCCAAGCCCGCCAGAGTGGCGCCGCCGCCCGGACCGCCCGGCGGCTCTGGGAAGCTCCGCATGCGTCTGCACCTGCCCCTCATCGGGCTGATCCTGCTCGGGGCCGCGGGCCTCGCCGGCTGCGCCCCGACTCCCGGCACGCCCGAGGTGCAGGCCAGCGCGTGCTCCTCCCCCCATGTCCGCTACCGGCGTGGCCGGCCGCTGACCCTGACCCCATACCGCCAGCAGGGGCGCGAATGCCCAGGCCAGCCGCGGCTCGGCACCGCGGGGCAGGGGACGCCCGGCGCTCCGGACGGGCGGGGTTGACGCCGGACAGGGGGCGCGCCGCCCGCGCGCCGGCGGCCGCCCTGGCGCTCGCCCTGGCCTCCGCCGGCGGCGCGCCCGCCTTCGCCGTCGGGGCGGAGGAGCGGGGCTGGTTCCTGCGGGGGCAGGCGACCTTCGTCCTGCAGGGGCACTCGGCCTTCCGTTCCCCCTATCGCGGCGAGGGCAGCCTCGCCGCGCCGGCGAATGCCCGCAACACCTTCTCGAGCGATCTCCTCCTCGGCCGCGCGCTGTGGAAGGGGGCCGAGCTGGTGCTGAACGCCTCCGTCACCCGCGGCTTCGGCCTGTCCAACTCCACGGGCGTCGCCGCCTTTCCGAACAACGAGGCGTTCCGCCTCGGCACCACCGCGCCCTATCTCTACACGCCGCGCCTCCTGGTCCGGCAAACCATCGCGCTCTCCGCCGAGACGGTGCCGGGAGAGGAGGATCCGCTGCGCTTCGCGGGGCCGCTGCCGCGCGAGCGTCTCACCCTCACGGCCGGCAAGATGTCGGTCTGGGACATCTTCGACCGCAACCGCTACGCCCACGACCCGCGCACCCAGTTCCTGAACTGGGCGCTGGTCGGCGGTGGCGCCTTCGACTACGCGGCCGATGCGCGCGGCTGGACCGAGGGGGTGGCCGCCGAGTGGGAGAACGGCGCCTGGGGCCTGCGCGTCGGCGCCTTCCGCGTCGCCCGCCGGGTGAACGGGCTGTTCCTGGACCCGGCGCTGACCCGCGCCTGGCAGCTGCTCGGCCAGGTGGACCGCTTCTACGCGCTGGACGGGCGGCCGGGGGCGCTGCGCCTCACCTACGGCGCCTCGCGGGCCCGCCAGTCGCGCTGGGACGAGATCTTCCGCAACGGCTTCGACAGCTTCAGGCAGAACCCCGCCGGCTACCGTCTGAAGCACAACCTGACCCTCGGCTGGGAGCAGGCGCTGGCCGACGACCTCGGCGCCTTCGCCCGCCTGTCCTGGAATGACGGGCGGACGCAGAGCTGGATGTTCACCGAGATGGACCGCGCCGTCTCGGCCGGCCTGTCGCTCGCCGGGCCACGCTGGGGACGGCCGGAGGACACGGTCGGGCTCGGGAGCAATATCGGCTGGATCTCGGCGGGACGGCGGCGCTACCTGGAGGCCGGCGGCATCGGCTTCATCACCGGCGACGGGCGGCTGAGGTACGCCCCCGAATGGGTCACCGAACTCTACTACGACGCGCGTCTGGCGCCCGGCCTCAACGCGGCCGCCAACTACCAGCTCGCGGTCAATCCCGCCTACAACGCCGATCGCGGCCCGGCGCACCTGTTCGCGCTGCGGCTCCGCGCCTCCTTCTGAGGGAAGCGCGCCGCGCCATCAGGCGGCCTCGCCCGCGGGGAAGCCGCCCTCCTCCCCGCCGGCCGGCGCCGCCCCCCGCAGCGCCGGCGCCGCCCGCG
>NZ_SJDM01000037.1 GCF_004761865.1 Crenalkalicoccus roseus
GCCTACCGGTTTGTCCACGCGGCCTAGAGCAGATCCCGCTCGGGTGGCCCCGCCTGAACGGGCGAGGATGCCGCACGATCGATCGGGCGGCTCCCGGCGCGCCGGAAGCCGTTACGCCACCCTGTCGGCCAGCAGCCCGACCGCAAGGCCGTAATTGATCGGCGGGTTGTAGCGGCGGATCACGCGCAGGTTCTGCCCGGCCAGGAACACCTGGCCGCTGCTGCGCGTGGGCACGGCCAGCGCCACCTCGAGGTCGGAGGCGGGCAGCGGCGCCCCGTCGGCGCGGCGGAAGCCGAGGCGCGCCCAGTCGCGCAGCGGGCGCCGCGATTCGGTGTCCACACGCTCGCGGTCGAGGCCGGGGGGCGGCCGCACCTCGAAGCCCCAGGGCTCGCCCTCCCGCCAGCCGTGGCGCGCCAGGTAGTTGGCGATCGAGGCCAGCGCGTCCGCCCGGCTGTCCCAGATGTCGCGCCGGCCGTCGCCGTCGAAATCCACCGCCAGGCGCTCGAAATTGCTCGGCATGAATTGCGGCTGGCCCATCGCCCCGGCCCAGGAGCCCTTCATCCGCTCGGGCGCGATGTGCCCGCCCTCGAGCACGCGCAGCGCCGCCAGCAGCTCGGAGCGGAAGTAGCTGGCGCGCCGCCCCTCCCAGGCCAGGGTCGCCAGCGCCTCGATCACGCCGAAGCCGCCGGTGTTGGTGCCGTAATTGGTCTCCATGCCCCAGATCGCCACGATCACGCGGGGCGAGACGCGGAAGCGCGCGGCGATGGCGTCGAGCAGCGCGCGGTTCTCGGCATAGGCGCGGCGGCCGTTCTCCACCCGCGTCGGCGAGACGATGCGGTCGCGGTACTGCTCCCAGGTCAGCACCGTCTCCGGCTGGCGGCGGTCGAGCTCGAGCACCCGCTCGTTCGGCCGCAGGCCGGCAAAGGCGCGGTTCAGCGTGGCCTGGGAGATGCCGGCGCGGCGCGCCTCGGCGCGGACGCCGTCGAGGAAGCCATCGAAGCTGCCGCTGGCCGCGGCGCGGCGCGGCGGCAGGAGGGGGAGGCAAGCGACTCCACCAAGGAGCAGGCGCCGTCGGAACATGGCGGATTGGTGCCATGCCCCTCGGTCCGCCGCAACCTGGGCGTGAGATCCTTGCGCGGCCGCGCCGCTTGGCCAGGCCGGCCGCGGCGCCTAGACTTCCGGAAAGATCGGGAGGAGACCCCATGGCCGCCGTCACCGCAACGCTCGCCGCCTTCGCCGCCACGCTCGACCACGACCGCCTGCCGCCGGAGGTGCGGGAGCGCGCGCGCTTCCTGGTGCTCGACCTGGTCGGCAACATCGTGCGCGGCCGCCACGATGCGGAGAGCACGCCACCCCTCCTCGCCGCGGTGCGCGCGCTCGGCCTCGCCGCAGGCAGCGCGGCGGTGTTCGGCGACAGCGCCCGCTACACCCCGGCCGGGGCGGCGCTGCTGAACGGCGCCCTCGCCCACAGCCTCGACTTTGACGACACCCACGCCGCCGGCACGCTCCACCCCGGCGCACCGGTGATCCCGGCGGCGCTGGCGGCGGCCGAGATGGTGGGCGCCGACGGCCGCACCGTGCTCTCCGGCATCGTCGCGGGCTACGAGGTGACCTGCCGCCTCGCCCTGGCGCTGCCCGGCGGCGACCATTACGACCGCGGCTACCACCCCACCGCCACCTGCGGCGCCTTCGGTGCGGCGGCGGCGGCGGCGCGGGTGTTCGGGCTGGACGAGAGGGCGATGCAGGACGCCTTCGGCATCGCCCTCAGCCAGGCGGCCGGCAGCCTGCAATTCCTCGCCAACGGCGCCTGGACCAAGCGCTTCCAGGTGGGGTGGAGCGCGATGAACGGCCTTGCCGCCGCCACCCTGGCGCGCGAGGGCTTCCGCGGCGCCGCAGAGGCCTTCGAGGGCAAGGCCGGGTTCCTGCGCGCCTACGCCCCGAACCCGACGCCGGAGCGGGCGCTGCAGGATCTCGGCACGGTGTTCGAGCTGATGCACACGGCGGTGAAGCCCTACCCCTCCTGCCGCTACGGCCATGCCTGCATCGACGCCGCGATCGCGCTGCGTGCCGAGCACGCCCTGAAGCCCGAGGAGATCGAGGCGGTGACCATGGGGCTGCCCAACAAGGGCATGCTGCTGGTGGGCGCGCCGCTCGACTACAAGCGCAACCCGCAGAACGTGGTGGACGGGCAGTTCAGCGGCCCCTTCGTGGTGGCCTGCGCGCTGGCCACCGGCCACATGGGCTGGGACAGCTACGCGCTGCTGCAAGACCCCGTGGTGCGCGGCCTGCTGCCCAGGATCACCTGCGTCGAGGATCCGGAGATCCAGGCGCTGTTCCCGGCCCACATGGCGGGCAGGCTGACCATCCGCGCCCGCGGGCAGGAATTCACCCGCAAGGTGACGGTGGCCAAGGGCGAGCCCGAGAACTTCCTCACCGAGGAGGAGCTGCGCGCCAAGTTCCACGGCCTGGCCGACGCCGTGCTGGGTCGCGAGCGGGCGGCGCAGCTCGCCGACGCGGTGCTTGGCCTCGACGCGGCGCCGGACGTGAACGGGCTGATGCGCCTCGGCGCCCCGATGATGGCGGCGCGCCTCGCCGGCGAGTAGCGCCGGCCGCGGCGGCGGGACCTTCGGCAACCGGAACGCCCCGCCGCCGCTTATGGGCGCATGATGTACCTCCTCGCCCTCCTCGTGCCCCCGCTCGCGATCCTGCTGGCGGGACGGCCCTTCCAGGCCGTGTTCAACGCCCTGCTCTGGGCTGCGGGGCTCGTGCTGCTGATCCTGCCCTTCGTGCCGGGCCTCGCCACCTGGGCGATCTCGATCCTCTGGGCCTTCCTGGTGGTGCACAACCGCCGGCAGGCGCTGCGCGACCGGCGCCTGATCGAGGATGCCCTGGCCCGGCAGCGGGGCGGCCGGATCGAGCGCTGACGCGGCCCCATTCCCCTCCGTACGCCGCACCCGGGCGGCCGGGGTGCGGTTGACAGGCTGCACGGCCCGGGCCGAGGATGCGCGGCCTTCGGGGTACCGACAACGAGGAGGGGACCAGCCATGGCGGACGAGCCGCGCTATGTCGAGCACGCCTTCGACGGGGACGTGCACGTCCTGCGCATCGCCAACCCTCCGGTGAACACGCTGCGCACCGAAGTGCGCGCCGGCCTGCTGGACGGGCTGAAGGCGGCGGAGCGGGAAGGCGCGCGCGCCATCGTGCTGATCGGCTCCGGGCGCAATTTCAGCGCCGGCGCCGAGATGACCGAGTTCGGCAAGCCGCGCAAGCCGCCCTCGCTGCCTGAGGTCTTCGACGCCATCGAGCAGTCGCGCGCGCCGGTGGTCGCGGCGATCCACGGCAACGCGCTCGGCGGCGGGCTCGAGCTCGCCCTCGCCTGCCACGCGCGGGTGGCGAGCCCCGGTGCGCAGCTCGGCCTGCCCGAGGTGAAGCGCGGCTTCGTTCCGGGCGCCGGCGGCACGCAGCGCCTGCCGCGCATGATCGGGCTCGAGGCGCTGCGCCTCATCGTCGGCGGCGATCCGGTGAGCGCGGAGGAGGCGGAGCGGCTCGGCTTCGTGGACGCGGTGCTGCCGGGCGAGCTGGAGAAGGCCGCCATCGCCTGGGCGCGCGAGGCGGCGACCTCGGGGCGGCAATTCGTGCTGGCGCGCCACCGCACCGACAGGATCCAGGGCCAGGACATGGCCGCCTTCGACGAGGCGGCGAGGAAGCTGCTGGCGAGGAGCCGCGGCCAGGAGAGCCCGAAAGGCTGCGTGGAGGCGGTGCGCGCCGCCTTCACCATGCCCTTCGAGGAGGGGCTGAACGTCGAGCGCGAGCAGTTCCAGCGCCTGGTCGCCGGGGAGCAGTCGCAGGCGCTGCGCCACATCTTCTTCGGCGAGCGCGAGGTGGCGCGGGTGCCGGACGTGCCGGAGGGCACGAAGCCGCTGCCGGTTCGGAAGCTGGTGGTGATCGGCTGCGGCACCATGGGCGGCGGCATCGCCATGTCGGCGGCCAATTTCGGCATGCCGGTGACGGTGGTGGAGAGCACCCAGGAGGCGCTGGAGCGCGGCCTCAAGCGCTGCGAGGCGAACTGGCAGCGCACCGTCGCCTCCGGCCGCCTCTCCCAGGCCGAGTACGAGAAGCGGCGCGCCCTGCTCACCGGCACCACTGACTTCGAGAAGGCGGTCGGCGAGGCCGACCTCGTCATCGAGGCGGTGTTCGAGGACATGGGCGTGAAGAAGGAGGTGTTCGCGCGCCTCGACAAGGCGGCGAGGCCCGGCATCGTGCTCGCCTCCAACACCTCGACCCTCGACATCGACGAGATCGCCAGCGCGACGGGGCGGCCGGAGCTGGTCTGCGGCATGCACTTCTTCAGCCCCGCCAACGTGATGCGCCTGCTCGAGATCGTGCGCGGCCGGAAGACCAGCGCCGAGACGCTGGCCACCGCGATGGACGTCGGAAAGCGCATCGGCAAGCTGAACGTGGTGGTAGGCAATTGCGACGGCTTCGTCGGCAACCGCATGACCGGCAAGCGCGGCCCGCAGGTCGAGAAGCTGCTGCTCGAGGGCTGCCTGCCGCAGGACATCGACCGGGTGATGGAGGCCTATGGCATGGCCATGGGGCCGCTCGCCACGGGCGACCTCGCCGGGCTCGACATCGGCGCCGCGGTGCGCAAGGCGCGCGGTACGGTGGCGCCGATCGCCGACGCGGTGGTGGCGGCCGGGCGCCTCGGCCAGAAGACCGGCAAGGGCTACTACGACTACGACGAGAACCGCAAGCGCATGCCCTCGAAGGAGGTCGAGAAGATCATCCTCGACATGTCCGAGAAGATGCAGGTGCGCCGCCGCAGGATCGAGGACCAGGAGATCCTGGAGCGCCTGCTGCTGCCGATGGTGAACGAGGGGGCGCGCATCCTCGAGGAGGGCATCGCCTACCGCCCGGTGGACATCGACGTGATCTTCGTCAACGGCTTCGGCTGGCCGGCCTGGCGCGGCGGCCCGATGTTCTGGGCCGACCGCATGGGCCTGCGCGCGGTGCGCGACAGGCTCGCCCACTATGCCGAGGCGACGAACGACCCGAACCTGAGGCCGGCCGCGCTGATCGAGAGGCTCGCCAGCGAGGGCGGCTCCTTCGCCGGCATGAAGGGGCCGGCAAGGGCCTGAGCGCCACGGCGGCGCGAGGGCCGCGCCGCCCGGCCCGGAACGCACGGAGAGGACGAAATGGAACTCCGCTGGACCGACGAGGAGCGGGCCTTCCGCAAGGAAGTGCGCGACTTCATTGACCGCGAGCTGCCGAAGGAGACCCGCGAGCGGATGATCCGCGGCAAGTCCCCCACCAAGGAGATGGTGGTGGAATGGCAGCGCAAGCTGAACAAGCGGGGCTGGGCGGTGCCCGACTGGCCGGTGGAACACGGCGGGCCGGGCTGGACGCCGGCGCAGCGCTACATCTTCCGCGAGGAGCTGATGCAGGCGCCGGCGCCGCAGCCGCTTGCCTTCAACACCAACATGTGCGGCCCCGTCATCATCGCCTTCGGCACGGAGGAGCAGAAGAAGCGCTTCCTGCCGCGCATGGCGAACCTCGACGACTGGTGGTGCCAGGGCTTCTCCGAGCCCGGCGCCGGCTCCGACCTGGCCGGGCTGAAGTGCCGGGCGGTGCGCCAGGGCGACCACTACGTGGTCAACGGCCAGAAGACCTGGACCACTCTTGCCCAGTACGCGGACTGGATCTTCCTGCTGGTCCGCACCGACCCGAACGCCAAGAAGCAGGAGGGCATCTCCTTCCTGCTGTGCGACATGAAGTCGCCCGGCATCACCGTGCGCCCGATCATCACCATCGAGGGCGGGCACGAGGTGAACGAGGTGTTCTTCGACGACGTGAAGGTGCCGGTCGAGAACCTGGTCGGCCAGGAGAACCGCGGCTGGGACTGCGCCAAGTTCCTGCTCGGCAACGAGCGCTTCGGCCAAGCCAGGGTCGGCGCCTCGCGCGAGCGCATCCGGCGTCTCAAGGCCATCGCGCGCGAGACCATGCTCGACGGCCGCCCGCTGGCCGAGGACCCGACCTTCCGCCAGAGCGTGGCGGAGATCGAGGTGGAGCTGCAGGCGCTCGAGATGACGGTGATGCGCGTCATCGCCAACGAGACCAAGCGCAAGGGCAGCAACAAGCCCGACCCCGCCACCTCGGTGCTGAAGATCAAGGGCACCGAGATCCAGCAGAACGTCTCGGAGCTGCTGATGAAGGCCGCCGGCCCCTACGCCTGGGTGGACGGCGACCCGGAGGCGGAGGGCAGCAACCAGTGGGACGTGGCGCCGGATTGGGCCTACGGCCTCGCCGGCACCTACTTCAACTGGCGCAAGCAGAGCATCTACGGCGGATCCAACGAGATCCAGCGCAACATCATGGCCAAGGCCTTCCTGGGTCTCTGAGGGAATCATGGACTTCGACCTGACGGAGGAGCAGACGCTCCTCCAGGACAGCGTGCGCAGGCTGCTCGCGGACAAGTACGGCTTCGAGCAGCGCAAGGCCTACATGAACTCCGAGCAGGGCTGGAGCCGCGAGGTGTGGGGGCAGTATGCCGAGCTCGGCCTGCTCGGCCTGCCCTTCGCCGAGGAGGAGGGCGGCTTCGGCGGCGGCGCGGAGGAGATCCTGATCGTCGCCGAGCAGATGGGCCGCTCCATCACCCTCGAGCCCTGGCTGACCACCACCGTGGTCGGCGGCGGCTTCCTCCGCCACGGCGCCGACGCGGCGCTGCGCGGCGCGATGGTGCCGAAGCTCGCCGCTGGGGAGATGCTGCTCGCCTTCGCGCACACCGAGCGGCAGTCGCGCTACGACCTGTTCGACGTCGCCACCCGCGCGCGCAGGGACGGCGGCGGCTGGGTGCTCGACGGCCGCAAGGGCATGGTGATCCACGGCGACAGCGCCGACCGGCTGATCGTCACCGCGCGCACCGCCGGCGCGCAGCGGGACCGCAAGGGGGTCGGCGTGTTCCTGGTGGATGCGAAGGCGGAAGGCGTCTCGGTCCAGGGCTTCCGCACCGTGGACGGGCAGCGCGCGGCCGAGGTGCAGCTCTCCGGCGTCCGCGCCGAGGCGGCGCTGGGCGACCCGGAGGACGGGCTGCCGCTGGTGGACCGCGTGGTGGACGAGGCCATCGCCGCGCTCGCCGCCGAGGCGGTGGGCGCCATGGAAGTGGCCCACACCATGACCGTGGACTACATGAAGACCCGCAAGCAGTTCGACCGCCCGATCGGCAGCTTCCAGGCGCTGCAGCACCGCGCGGCGGACATGCTGGTGGCGCTGGAGCAGGCCCGCTCCATGGCCTATTTCGCCGCCCTCGCGGCGCAGGAGGAGGATGCCGATCTGCGCCGGCGCCACATGGCGGCGGTGAAGGTGCAGATCGGCCGCTCCAGCCGCTTCGTCGGGCAGCAGACCATCCAGCTTCATGGCGGCATCGCCATGACCATGGAGTACGCCGCCGGCCACTACTTCAAGCGCCTCACCGTCAACGAGGCGACCTTCGGCGACGCGGATTACTGGCTGCGCGTGTTGGCCGGGGCGGGCGGCCTCGTCGCGGCGGCCTGAGGCGCGGCGGTGCGCGTCACGGCGGCGTGAGAGGGGCGCCGCCGCGGCGCGGCGGGCGGGCGGATCTGCTATGGCCCCGCCGTGCCGGGGCGGGGGCGGCCCGCCCTTCCCGCATGGATGAGGAGGAGCAATGCTGCAACTTGGCCAGGTCGTTCCCGACTTCGAGGCGGAGACGACGCAGGGGCGCATCCGCTTCCACGACTGGCTGGGCGGCTCCTGGGCGGTGCTGTTCAGCCACCCGAAGGACTACACGCCGGTCTGCACCACCGAGCTCGGCGAGACGGCGCGGCTCAAGCCCGAATTCGACCGGCGCGGGGTGAAGGTGATCGGCCTCTCGGTGGATCCGGTGTCCAGCCACCAGGGCTGGGAGGCCGACATCGCCGAGACCCAGGGCCATGCCGTGAACTTCCCGATGATCGCCGACCCCGACCAGACGATCAGCCGGATGTACGGCATGATCCACCCCGAGGCCGACCCGGCGGTGACGGTGCGCACGGTGTACGTCATCGACCCGCAGAAGAAGGTGCGGCTGACCATGACCTACCCGCCGAGCACCGGGCGCAATTTCGACGAGATCCTGCGGGTGATCGACAGCCTGCAGCTCACCGACCGCGCCCGGGTGGCGACGCCGGTGAACTGGCGCCCGGGCGAGCGCGGCATCATCCCGCCCTCGATCCCGGACGAGGAGGCGAAGACCCTCTTCCCGCAGGGCTGGGAGGCGAAGAAGCCCTATCTCCGCTACGTCGAGGTGAAGTAGCCGCGCGCGCCGCGGCGGCGGTCCCGCCGCGGCGCTTTCCGTTTGCGCGGATGCGGGCGTTGCGCTTCCATGCGGGCCTTCGCGGCTGCAGCAAGGGCGGAGGGGGTTCACATGACGGGACGGGCGATCGCGCGCCGCCATCTGCTGGCGGGGGCGGGGCTCGGCGCATTCGCGGCGCCGGCCATCCTGCGCGCGCAGGAGGAGGCGATCCGCATCGGCGAGATCAACAGCTACACCACGCAGCCCGCCTTCCTCATTCCCTACCGCAACGCCTGGATCCTGGCGCAGGAGCAGGTGAACGCCGCGGGCGGCATCAACGGCCGCCGGATCGAGACCCTTTTCCGCGACGACGCCGGCCGCCCGGAGGACGCGGTGCGCCTGGCCGGCGAGCTTCTGCGTAGCGAGCGCGTGCATCTGCTGGCGGGGGGGTTCCTGTCGCATGTCGGGCTCGCCGTCGCCGACTTCGCCAACCAGCACCGCCGCCTCTACGTGGCGAGCGAGCCGCTGAGCGACGCGCTGGTCTGGTCGCGCGGCAACCGCTACACCTTCCGACTGCGCGCCAGCACCTACATGCAGAGCGCGATGCTGGTGGAGGAGGCGGCGAAGCTGCCCGCCCGGCGCTGGGCCACGGTGGCGCCCAACTATGAATACGGCCAGTCCGCGGTGCGCTGGTTCAAGGAGCTGCTGCAGCGCGCGCGGCCGGACGTGCGCTTCGTCGCCGAGCAGTTCCCCGCCCTTGGGCGGATCGACGCGGGCGCCACCGTGCAGGCGCTCGCCGCCGCCAACCCCGAGGCCATCTTCAACGTCACCTTTGCCGCCGACCTGACCAATTTCGTGCGCCAGGGCGCGACCCGCGGCCTGTTCGAGCGGCGCCAGGTGGTCAGCCTGCTCACCGGGGAGCCCGAATACCTCGAGCCGCTGGGCGACGAGGCGCCGGAGAACTGGATCGTCACCGGCTACCCCTGGGAGCAGATCGACACGCCCGAGCACAGCGCCTTCCGCGAGGCCTACCAGCGGCGCTGGAACACCAACCCCTATCTCGGCAGCGTCGTCGGCTACGAAACGGTCAACGCCATCGCCACCATGCTGCGGCGCGTGAACGGCACCGAGACCGAGGCGATGGTGGAGGCGATGCGGGGGCTGCGCTTCCAGTCCGTCTTCGGACCGGTGGAGTTCCGCGCCATCGACCACCAGTCCACCATGGGCGCCTATGTCGGCCGCACCGTGCTGCGCGACGGCAGGGGCACCATGGCCGACTGGCGCTACGCCGACGGGGCGAACTACCTGCCGCCGGACGAGGTGGTGCGCCAGCTCCGCCCCGCCGCCACCTGACCGAGCCTTGGCCGAGAACCTCCTCCTGCAGGCCCTGAGCGGCCTGGCCAGCGCCTCCTCGCTGTTCCTCGTCGCCGCCGGCCTCACCGTCATCTTCGGCGTGACGCGGATCGTCAACTTCGCCCACGGCTCGCTCTACATGCTGGGCGCCTACCTCGCCTGGACGCTGGTGACGGCGCTGCCGCGCGGCCCCCTCGGCTTCTGGGGCGGCGTGCTCGGGGCGGCGCTGCTGGTCGGGCTGATCGGCGTGCTGGTCGAGGTGCTGCTGCTGCGCCGCATCTACCGCGCGCCGGAGCTGTTCCAGCTCCTCGCCACCTTCGGCGTGGTGCTGATCGTGCAGGATCTGGCGCTGCTCGTCTGGGGGCCGCAGGACCTGCTCGGCCCGCGCGCGCCCGGGCTGCGCGGCAGCGTTGAGATTCTCGGCCTGCGCTTCCCGCTCTATGATCTGTTCCTGATCGCGGTCGGGCCGGCGGTGCTCGGCCTGCTGCTGCTGCTGTTCCACCGCACGCGCTGGGGCACGCTGGTGCGCGCGGCGACGCAGGACCGCGAGATGGTGGGCGCGCTCGGCGTCAACCAGCGCCTGCTCTTCACCTCGGTGTTCTTCCTCGGCGCCTGCCTCGCCGGCCTCGGCGGGGCGCTGCAATTGCCGCGGGAGAGCGTGAACCTGCACATGGACCTCGCGATCATCGTCGAGGCCTTCGTGGTGGTGGTGGTGGGCGGCCTCGGCAGCCTGGTGGGTGCCTTCCTCGCCGCGCTGCTGATCGGGGAGCTGCACGCCTTCGGCATCCTCGTCTTCCCGCGCATCACGCTGGTGCTGGTGTTCCTGGTGATGGCGGTGGTGCTGGTGCTACGCCCGCACGGGCTGCTCGGCCGCCCGCCCGAGGCGCCCCCCGCCGGGGCGGGCGGCGCCGAGCCGCCGCTGCGCCCCGCGCCCCCTGCCCTGCGGCGGCTCGGCGCCGCGGCGCTGGCGGCGGCGGTGCTGCTGCCGCCCTTCGCCGACGCCTACGCGCTCTCGGTGCTGACGGAGATGGCGATCTTCGTCCTCTTCGCCGCCAGCCTGCACTTCATCATGGGGCCGGGCGGCATGGCGAGCTTCGGCCACGCCGCCTATTTCGGGCTCGGCGCCTATGCCGCGGCGCTGCTGGCGAAATGGGCGGCGGCACCGATGGCGGCGGGGCTGCTGCTCGCCCCCTTCGCGGCGGGGCTGTTCGGGCTGCTGTTTGGCTGGTTCTGCGTGCGCCTCTCTGGCGTCTATGCCGCCATGTTGACGCTCGCCTTCGCGCAGATCGCCTGGTCGGTGGCGTTCCAGTGGGTGGAGGTGACGGGCGGGGACAATGGCATTCTCGGCGTCTGGCCGGATGCCTGGGCGGCGGATCCTCTCGCCTACTACTATCTGACGCTCGCCTTCTGCCTCGGCGCCACGCTGCTGCTGCGGCGCGTCCTGCACGCCCCCTTCGGCTACGCCCTGCGCGCGCAGCGCGACAGCCCGCTGCGCGCCGAGGCGCTCGGGGTGGACGCCTTCCAGGTGCGCTGGCTCGCCTTCAGCCTCGCCGCGCTGGCGGCGGGGATCGCCGGCGGCTTCTTCGCCTACGCCAAGGGCAGCGTGTTTCCCACGGCGCTGTCCATCCCCCGCAGCGTGGACGCGCTGCTGATGGTGCTGCTCGGCGGCGTGCGGACGCTGTCGGGACCGATCGTCGGCGCCATCGCCTTCACCGGGCTGCAGGAGCAGCTCATGCGCCTGGTCGAGCTGTGGCGCCTGGCGCTCGGGGCGGTGATCGTCGCGCTGGTGCTGTTCTTCCCGCAGGGCCTCGCGGGGGCGGCGCGCGCGGCTTATGAGAGGCGGCATGGTCCCGCCGGTGCTTGAGGTGGAGGGCCTCGCCAAGGCCTTTGGCGGGGTGCAGGCGCTGGCCGGCGTCTCGCTGCGCGTGGCGGCGGGCGAGATGCTGGCGCTGATCGGCCCGAACGGCTCCGGCAAGAGCACCTGCTTCAACCTGATCAACGGCCAGCTCCGGCCCGATGCGGGCCGGGTGCGCCTCGCCGGGCGCGACATCACCGGGCTTCCGCCGCGGCGGGCGTGGCGCCTCGGCGTCGGCCGCACCTTCCAGCTCACCGCCACCTTCGGCTCCATGACGGTGCGGGAGAACGTGCAGGTGGCGCTGCTGTCGCACCGCCGGCGGCTGCACGGGCTGTGGCGGCCGCTGCCCGGCCAGGCGCGGGATGCCGCCATGGCGCTGCTCGCGCGGCTCGGCCTCGAGGAACAGGCGGAGCGGCCCTGCGGCATCCTCGCCTATGGCGACCTCAAGCGGGTGGAGCTGGCGATGGCGCTCGCGCACGAGCCGAGGCTGCTGCTGATGGACGAGCCGACCGCGGGCATGGCGCCGCCCGAGCGCGCCGCGCTGATGGCGCTCGCCGCGGCCATCGCGCGGGAGCGCGGCATCGCCGTGCTGTTCACCGAGCACGACATGGACGTAGTGTTCGGCCATGCCGACCGCGTCCTGGTGCTGGAGCGCGGCCGCGTCATCGCCGAGGGTGCGCCGGCCGCGGTCCGCGCCGATCCGCGGGTGCGCGAGGTCTATCTCGGCACCGGCGCGGTGCTCGGGGCGGGCTGATGCTCGAGGTGGCGGAGCTGCACGCGCATTACGGGCGCGCGCACATCCTCGCCGGCGTGTCGCTCTCAGTGGCGGCGGGGGAGGTGGTGGTGCTGCTCGGCCGCAACGGCGCCGGCAAGAGCACGACGCTGAAGGCGATCATGGGGCTGGTGCGGCCGAGCGGGGGGCGGGTACGCCTCGCCGGCCGCGACATCGCCGGGCGCGAGCCCTTCGAGATCGCCCGGCTCGGCCTCGGCTACGTTCCGGAGGAGCGGCGCATCTTCACCGGCCTGACGGTGATGGAGAACCTCGAGGTCGGCCGCCGTCCGCCGCCACCCGGGCGGCCCGCCTGGACGCCGGAGCGTGTCTTCGCCCTGTTCCCCTCCCTCGCCGGGCTGCGCGACCGGCCGGGCGGGCGGATGAGCGGAGGGGAGCAGCAGATGCTCGCCATCGCCCGCACGCTCATGGGCAACCCGCGGCTCATCCTCCTCGACGAGCCGAGCGAGGGCCTCGCGCCGGTGGTGCTGGAGCGCCTGGCCCAGGCGATCCAGGAGCTGAAGGCGGAGGGCCTCGCCATCCTGCTTTCCGAGCAGAACCTGCACTTTGCCCGCCTCGTCTCTGACCGCGCCAGCATCATCGAGAAGGGGCGGATCCGCTGGGCGGGCGGCATGGCGGCGCTGATGGAGGCGCCCGAGATCCGGCGGCGGTACCTCGCCCTGTGAGGGGGCCGCCTGAACGGCAGGACATTCCGCCGCCCGCCGAAGCCATGCCCCGTGCGCGGTGCGGCCTTGCATCGGGCGCGGGCGACCGCCATACACATTCCGACTGTGGCCGGATCGGCCGCATCGGCTGGGCGACGACGGGAGGAGCGATCCGGGTGAGCGACACCATCCTGGAGACGGAAGGTCTGACCAAGGAGTTCCGGGGGTTCGTCGCGGTCAGCGATGTGGACCTCCGGGTACGCCGCGGGACCATCCATGGCCTGATCGGCCCGAACGGCGCCGGCAAGACCACCTGCTTCAACCTGCTGACGAAGTTCCTGCAACCGACGCGCGGCACCATCCGCTACGACGGGCGCGACATCACCGGCAAGAAGCCGGCGGAGGTGGCGCGGCTCGGCCTGGTGCGCAGCTTCCAGATCTCCGCCGTCTTCCCCCACCTCACGGTGCTCGAGAACGTGCGTGTGGCGCTGCAGCGCCAGCGCGGGGGCAGCTTCGACTTCTGGCGGTCGGAGACCCTGCTCCGCCAGTACGACGACCGCGCCATGGCGCTGCTCGAGGATGTGGGCATCGCCCCCTACGCCCATCTCCAGGCCGGCGAGCTGCCCTATGGCCGCAAGCGGGCGCTCGAGATCGCCACCACCCTCGCCCTCGACCCGGTGATGATGCTGCTCGACGAGCCGACCGCGGGGATGGCGCATGAGGATGTGGACCGCATCGTGGCGCTGGTGAAGCGCGTCTCGGCGGGGCGGACGGTGCTGCTGGTGGAGCACAACCTCAGGGTTGTGGCCGGCCTCTGCGACACAATCACCGTGCTGACGCGCGGCCGGGTCCTGGCCGAGGGCGACTACGCCAGCGTCTCCCGCAACCCGGAGGTCATCGCCGCCTATCTCGGGACCGAGGCGGACAAGGTGGGGGTGCCGCAGCATGTCTGAGGTGATGGAGCGCCGCCGCCCGGCGGCCGCCGGGACGCCGATGCTCGAGGTGCGCAACCTCGAGGCGTGGTACGGGGAAAGCCACGTGCTGCACGGCGTGAACCTCGAGGTGCACGAGGGTGAGGTGGTGACCCTGCTCGGGCGCAACGGCGCCGGCAAGACCACCACGCTGCGCGCCGTGATGGGACTGGTCGGGCGCCGCTCGGGCAGCATCCGCTTCCGTGGCCAGGAGGTGATCAACGAGCGGCCGGACCGCGTGGCGCGCATGGGCATCGCCTACTGCCCGGAGGAGCGCGGCATCTTCGCCAGCCTCGACGTGACCGAGAACCTGCTGCTGCCGCCGGTGGTGCAGGAAGGCGGGCTCGACCTCGACACCATCTACCGGCTGTTCCCCAACCTGAAGGAGCGCGCGCGCAGCCAGGGCACCAAGCTCTCGGGCGGCGAGCAGCAAATGCTCGCCATCGCGCGCATCCTGCGCACCGGCGCCAAGCTGCTGCTTCTGGACGAGCCCTCGGAGGGGCTGGCGCCGGTGATCGTGCAGCAGATCGGCCACACCATCCAGGAGCTGAAGAGCCGCGGCTTCACCGTGCTGCTGGTGGAGCAGAATTTCCGCTTCGCCCAGACGGTGGCCGACCGCCACTACATCATGGAGCACGGGCGCGTGGTGGACATGGTGCGGAACGAGGATCTCGCCGCCTCGATGGACCGCCTGCACGAGTATCTCGGGGTCTGAGGCGCCGGGACGGCAATGGGCGGGACGGCGCGGAACGCCGCCCGCACCGGAAGGAACAGGGAGGAGGAAGGCGCTCATGACAAACGAGGCGAGGGGGACGGGCCGCCGCCCGGTGCTGAAGGCCCTGGCCGGCGCGGCGACCGGGTTCGGCGCGGGGCTCGGCGGCCTGCCCTGGCGGAGCGCGCGCGCGCAGGCGGCGACCACCGTGCGAATCGCGCTGTTGTGCGACTTCTCCGGCATGTACCGCGACGTGACGGGCCCGACCGAGCTCGCCTGCATCCGCCAGGCGGTGGCCGAGTTCGGCAACCGCGGCTTCACCGTGGAGGTGCTGTTCGGCGACAACCAGAACCGCCCCGATGTCGGCTCCAACCTGGCGCGGAGCTGGATCGACCGCGACGGCGTTGACGTGATCGTGGACGGCGGCGCCTCCTCGGTGGCGCTCGCGGTGAACGACATCTGCCGCGAGAAGAACAAGGTCTTCCTCAACACCTCCTCGGCCACCTCCGATCTCACCGGCCGGGCCTGCTCGCCGAACACGGTGCACTGGACCTACGACACCTGGATGCTGGCCAACTCCACCGGCGCGGCGACGGTGCGTGACGGCGGCGACACCTGGTTCTTCCTCACCGCCGACTACGCCTTCGGACACGCGCTGGAACGCGACACCAGCACCTTCGTGCGCAGGGCGGGGGGGCGCATCCTCGGCAGCGTGCGCACCCCCTTCCCCGGCACTTCCGACTTCTCCTCCTTCCTGATGCAGGCCGCCGCGGCGCGGCCGAAGGTGATCGGCCTCGCCAATGCCGGGACGGACACGATCAACTGCATCAAGCAGGCGGCGGAGTTCGGCCTCGGCCGACGCGGCATCCGCCTCGCCTCGCTGCTGATGTTCCTGCCCGACGTGCACGCGCTCGGCCTGCAGACGGCGCAGGGGCTGGTCTGCACCGAGACCTTCTACTGGGACCTCAACGACCGCACCCGCGCCTTCACGCAGCGCGTGCGGCCGCACATCAGCGTACCGCTCTGCATGAACCATGCCGGCGGCTACGCCGCGGTGCTGCACTACCTGAAGGCGGTGGCCGACATGGGCGTCCAGGCGGCGAAGGCGAGCGGCCTCGACGCCGTCAACCGCATGAAGGCGATGCCCTGCGACGACGACTGCTTCGGCGAGGGCCGGATCCGCGAAGACGGGCGCAAGCTGCACCCGGCCTACCTGTTCGAGGTGAAGAAGCCGGCGGAAAGCCGGGGGGAGTGGGACTACTACAAGCTGCTGCAGACCACCCCGGGCGAGGAGGCGTTCCGCCCCCTCGCCGAGGGCGGCTGCAGCTTCGTGAGAAGCTGAGGCCGGACTCCCGCCCGCGCGGTTCCTGGCGGCGCGGCTCCGGCCGGATTGGGGAGAAGGAAGGTGAAGGGTCTCGACCGTCGGAGCATTCTTTCGGGCGCCGCCGCCCTGCCCCTGCTCGGGGCGCTTCCCTGGCGCGCCGCGCGCGCCCAGGCCGCGAACACCATCCGCATCGGCGTGCTGAACGACATGTCCGGGATGTACCGCGACATCTCGGGCCAGACCTCGCTCGCCTGCGTGCGCCAGGCGGTGGCCGATTTCGGGCCGCGCGGCTTCAACGTGGAGGTGCTCGCCGCCGATCACCAGAACCGCCCCGACGTCGGGGTGAACATCGCGCGGCAGTGGATCGACCGCGACGGCGTGGACGTGATCGTGGACGTGCCCACCTCCTCGGTGGCGCTCGCGGTGAACGACATCTGCCGCGAGAAGAACAAGGTCCATCTCAACAGCACCGCCGCGACCTCCGACCTCACCGGCCCGCGCTGCACGCCGAACACGGTGCACTGGACCTACGACACCTGGATGCTGGCGAAGTCCACCGGCGGCGCCATGGTGCGCGCGGGCGGCGACACCTGGTTCTTCCTCACCGCCGACTACGCCTTTGGCCACGCGCTGGAGCGCGACACGGGCAATTTCGTGCGCGCCCAAGGCGGCCGCGTGCTCGGCAACGTGCGCACCCCCTTCCCCGGCACCACCGATTTCTCCTCCTTCCTCATGCAGGCGCAGGCGAGCCGGGCAAAGGTGATCGGCCTCGCCAACGCCGGGACGGACACCACCAACTCCATCAAGCAGGCGGCCGAGTTCGGCCTCACCCGCCGCGGCGTGCGGCTGGCCGCGCTGCTGATGTTCATCAACGACGTGCACGCGCTCGGCCTGCAGACCGCCCAGGGGCTGGTCTGCTCCGAGACCTTTTACTGGGACCTGAACGAGCGCACGCGCCGCTTCACGGAGAAGGTGCGCGGCGCCATCGCGCCCAACATGCCCGCCATGACCCATGCGGGCTGCTACGCCGCCGTGCTGCACTACCTAAAGGCGGTGCAGGACATGGGCGTCCAGGCGGCGAAGGCGAGCGGCGCGGACGCGGTCTCCCGCATGAAGGCGATGCCGACCGACGACGACTGCTTCGGCGAGGGCCGGATCCGCGAGGACGGGCGCAAGCTGCACCCGGCCTACCTGTTCGAGGTGAAGAAGCCGGAGGAAAGCCAGGGCCCCTGGGACTACTACAAGCTGCTGCAGACCACCTCGGCGGAGGAGGCGTTCCGCCCGGTCGGCGAGGGCGGCTGCCCGCTGGTGAGGAGCTGAGCGGCCGGCGCCGGCCGTGCCCGCTTCCCGGCAGATGATGGAGAGACAGATGCAACTGACGCGTCGGACGCTGTTCGCCACCGGAGCCTCGGCCGCCGCCGTGGCGAGCTTCCCGCGCCTCGGCCGCGCCCAGGCCGCCAACACCATCCGCATTGGCGTGCTGACCGACATGTCCGGGACCTACCGGGACAACACCGGCCCCACCTCGGTCGCCTGCACGCGCGAGGCGGTGGCCGAGTTCGGCAACCGCGGCTTCAACGTGGAGGTGATCGAGGCCGACCACCAGAACCGCCCGGATGTCGGGGTGAACCTGGCGCGGCAGTGGTTCGACCAAGGCGTGGACATGATCATAGACGTGCCCACCTCCTCAGTCGGCCTCGCCGTCGCCGGGGTCGCGCGGGAGAAGAACAGGACCTACATCAACGTTGGCTCCGCGACTGCCGACCTCACCGGCTCGCAGTGCTCGCCCAACACGCTCCACTGGGCCTACGACACCTACATGCTGGCGAAGTCCACCGGCGGCGCCACGGTGCGCGCGGGGGGCGACACCTGGTTCTTCATCACCGCCGACTACGCCTTCGGCCACGCGCTGGAGCGGGACACCGCGAACTTCGTGCGCGCCGCCGGCGGGCGGGTGCTCGGCAACGTGCGCACCCCCTTCCCCGGCACCACCGACTTCTCCGCCTTCCTGCTGCAGGCGCAGGCGAGCCGGGCAAAAGTGATCGGCCTCGCCAATGCGGGGGCGGACACGCAGAACTGCGTCAAGCAGGCGGCGGAGTTCGGCCTCACCCGCCGCGGCATCCGCCTCGCCTCGCTGCTGCTGTTCATCAACGACGTGCACGGCATGGGCCTGCAGACGGCGCAGGGGCTGGTCTGCACCGAGACCTTCTACTGGGACCTCAACGACCGCACCCGCGCCTTCACGCGGCGCATCCTCGCCCGCACGCCGAACAACTACCCGAACATGATCCACGCGGGCTGCTACTCCGGCACGCTGCACTACCTGAAGGCGGTGGCCGAGATGGGGGTGCAGGCGGCGAAGGCCTCAGGCGTCGAGGTGGTGAACCGCATGAAAGCCATGCCCTCGGAGGACGACGTGTTCGGCACCGGCATCATCCGCCCCGACGGGCGGCGGCTCATCCCCGCCTACCTGTTCGAGGTGAAGAAGCCGGAGGAAAGCCAGGGCCCCTGGGACTATTACAAGCTGGTGCAGACCACCCCGGCGGAGGAGGCGTTCCGGCCGCTGAACGAGGGCGGCTGCCCGCTGATCCGTTCCTAAACAACGAAACGCCGGCATGGGGAGGCCCCCCATGCCGCTGGGAGGCTTCAGCCATGACCATCACCCGTCGCAACCTCGTCGCCAGCGTGGCGGTCGGCGCCACCCTGATGCCAGCGGCCCCGCGCCTGACGCGGGCGCAGGCCGCGAACACCATCCGCATCGGTGTGCTGAACGACCAGTCCGGCCTGTACAGCTACATCGGCGGCCTGAACGGCGTCGCCATGGCGCAGGTGGCGGCCGAGGAGTTCGGCAACCGCGGCTTTACCATCGAGGTGCTGCGGGCCGACCACCAGAACCGGCCGGATGTCGGCTCCAGCATCGCGCGGCAGTGGATCGACCGCGACGGCGTGGACATGATCCTGGACGTGCCCACTTCCTCGGTCGGCCTCGCCGTCGCCGGGGTGTGCCGCGAGCGCGACAAGGCCTATGTCAATGTCGGCTCCGCCACCTCCGACCTGACCGGCGCGCAATGTGCCCCGACCACGGTGCACTGGGTGTACGACACCTACATGCTAGCGCGCTCCACCGGCGGCGCCACGGTGCGCGCGGGCGGCGATACCTGGTTCTTCATCACCGCCGACTACGCCTTCGGCCACGCGCTGGAGCGGGACACCACCCACTTCATCCGCCAGGCCGGCGGGCGCGTGCTGGGCGGGGTGCGCACCCCCTTCCCCGGCACCACCGACTTCTCCGCCTTCCTGCTGCAGGCGCAGGCGAGCCGGGCGAAGGTGATCGGCCTCGCCAACGCCGGCCAGGACACCACCAACTGCATCAAGCAGGCGGCCGAGTTCGGCCTCACCCGCCGCGGCGTGCGGCTGGCCGCGCTGCTGATGTTCATCGACGACGTGCACGCGCTCGGCCTGCAGACCGCCCAGGGGCTGGTGATGACCGAGAGCTTCTACTGGGACCTCAACGACCGCACCCGCGCCTTCTCCGAGCGCGTGCGCGGCCGCCTGCCCGGTGTCACCAAGGTGCCGAACATGGTCACCGCCGGCAACTACTCCGGCACGCTGCACTACCTGAAGGCGGTGGCCGACATGGGGGTGCAGGCGGCGAAGGCCTCCGGCACCGCGGTGGTGAACCGCATGAAAGCCATGCCCACCCAGGACGACGCCTTTGGCGAGGGGCGGGTGCGCGAGGACGGCCGCCACATCATTCCCTCCTACCTGTTCGAGGTGAAGACCCCCCAGGAATCCCGCGGCGACTGGGACTACCTGAAGCTGCTGCAGACCACCCCGGCGGAGGAGGCGTTCCGGCCGCTGAACGAGGGCGGCTGCCCGCTGGTGCGGGCATGAGCGCGCGGGGAGAAGGGCCGGTGTCCCTCCCCCGCCGCGGCCTCCTCGCCGCCGGCGCCGCCGCGGCGGCGCTGGGCGGGCTGCCGGCGCGGCCGCGCGCGCAGGCGAACACCATACGCATCGGCGTGCTCACCGACATGTCCGGGCCCTACCGCGACGCGACCGGGCCCGGCAGCGTGGTCTGCACCCAGCAGGCGGCGGCCGAGTTCGCCGACCGCGGCTTCACCATCGAGGTGCTGCAGGCGGACCACCAGAACAAGCCGGATGTCGGCGCCAACATCGCCCGGCAGTGGTACGACCAGGGCGTGGACGCCATCGTGGACGTGCCGACCTCCTCGGTGGCGCTCGCCATCAACCAGATCGCGCGCGAGAAGAACAAGGTCCACCTGAACTCCGGCGCCGCCACCTCCGACCTCACCGGATCCCAGTGCAGCCCGAACACGGTGCACTGGACCTACGACACCTACATGCTGGCCAAGGGTACCGGAGCGGCGGTGGTGCGCCAGGGCGGCGACACCTGGTTCTTCCTCACCGCCGACTACGCCTTCGGCCACGCGCTGCAGCGCGATGTCTCCCGCTTCGTAGAGCAGGCCGGCGGGCGCGTGCTGGGCGCGGCCCGCTACCCCTTCCCCGCCACCACGGACTACTCCGCCTTCCTGCTGCAGGCGCAGGCGAGCCGCGCCAAGGTGCTCGGCCTCGCCAACGCCAGCACCGACACGGTGAACAGCATCAAGCAGGCCAGGGAGTTCGGCCTGCACCGCAACATGCGCTTCGCCGCCCTGCTGATGGGCGTGATAGACGTGCACGCCCTCGGCCTCGACAGCGCGCAGGGGCTGCTGCTGACCGAGAGCTTCTACTGGGACCTCAACGACCGCACCCGCGCCTTCGCCGGACGCGTGCGGCCGCGCAACCAGAACCGCCCGCCCGTCATGGTGCCCGCCGGCTGCTACGGCGCCACCCTGCACTACCTGAAGGCGGTGGCCGACATGGGGGTGCAGGCGGCGAAGGCCTCGGGCGTCGAGGTGGTGAACCGCATGAAGGCGATGCCGGCCGACGACGACGCCTTCGGCCCCGGCACCATCCGCGCCGACGGGCGCAAGCTGCACCCCGCCTACCTGTTCGAGGTGAAGACGCCGCAGGAATCCCGCGGCGACTGGGACTACTACAAGGTGGTCGCCACGACGCCGGGCGAGGAGGCGTTCCGCCCCCTGGCCGAAGGCAACTGCCCGCTGGTGCGTAGCTGACACGGGGCGCCGCCAGGGCGGCGCCTCCATTCCGAGGGACCAGGGACCGCATGGACGATATCTTCGGCATCCCAGCGCCGCTGCTGTTCGGGCAGCTGCTGCTCGGGCTGATCAACGGCGCCTTCTACGCGATGCTGTCGCTTGGCCTCGCCGTGATCTTCGGGCTGCTCAACATCATCAACTTCACGCATGGCGCCCAGTTCATGATGGGCGCCTTCGCGGCCTGGATGCTGCTCAGCCTCGGCAACGTGCCGGCGGCCCGCACCGGCTTCGCGCTGATGCTGCTGCCGCTCGCCGTGCTGCTCCTCGACTGGCTGCTGGCCGCCCTCAGGGTCGCGCACCGGCTGCGGATCGGGCTCGCCACCCTCTTCGCCGTCCTCTGGGCCGGCAGCGTCTTCATGGAAGGCGGCGGGCCGATCAGCGGCGCCCTCGGCACCCTCTTCCCCCAGGGCCTGTCCTACTGGTGGGCGCTGCTCATCGGGCCGGTCGTGGTCGGCGCCACCGGCATCCTGCTGGAGCGGCTGATGATCAGCCGCCTCTACAAGCTCGACCACCTCTACGGCCTGCTGCTCACCTTCGGCATCGGGCTGATCATCGAGGGCGTGTTCCGCAACGAATTCGGCTCCTCCGGCCTGCCCTACCGGATCCCGCCCGAACTCTCCGGCGCCTGGGACCTCGGCTTCATGTTCATGCCGGTCTACCGCGGCTGGGTGGTGATCGCGGCCCTCGCGCTCTGCCTCGGCACCTGGCTGCTGATCGAGAAGACCCGTCTCGGCGCCTATCTCCGCGCCGCGACGGAGAACGCGGCCCTGGTCCAGGCCTTCGGCGTCAACGTGCCGCGCATGGTGACGCTGACCTACGGCTTCGGCGTGGCGCTCGCGGCCATCGCCGGCGTGCTGGCCGCGCCCATCTACTCGGTCAACCCGCAGATGGGCACCAACCTCATCATCGTCGTGTTCGCGGTGGTGGTCATCGGCGGGATGGGCTCGATCCTCGGCGCCATCCTCACCGGCTTCGCCCTCGGCGTGGTCGAGGGGCTGACCAAGGTGTTCTGGCCGGAAGCCTCCGCCACCGTCATCTTCGTCATCATGGCCATCGTGCTGCTCACGCGGCCGGCCGGCCTCTTCGGAAGGGCCTGACCCATGGCTGACACCACCCTGACCGGCACCGCGCTGCGCGGCCGCCCCGCGGCCGAGGCGGGCTACTGGGGCTTCACCCGGGCGCAGCTCCTGGCGCTCGGAGTCATGATTGTGTTCATGGCGGTCGCGCCCTTCTTCCTCTACCCCGTCTTCCTAATGAAGCTGCTCTGCTTCGCCCTGTTCGCTTGCGCCTTCAACCTGCTGATTGGCTATGTCGGCCTGCTCTCCTTCGGGCACGCCGCCTATTTCGGCATGGGCGGCTACATCGGCGGCCATGCGGCGAAGGTCTGGGGGCTGACGCCGGAACTCGCCATCCTCTCCGGCGCGGCGGTGGCCTGCGTGCTCGGCGCCGCCTTCGGCTGGCTCGCCATCCGCCGCTCCGGCATCTACTTCGCCATGATCACCCTGGCCCTGGCGCAGATGGTCTACTTCTTCTGCCTTCAGGCGCCCTTCACCGGCGGCGAGGACGGCATCCAGGCGATCCCGCGCGGCTCCCTGTTCGGCGCCATCAGCCTCTCCTCCGACATGGCGATGTACTGGACGGTGGCGGCGATCTTCCTGATCGGCTTCCTGCTGATCCACCGCATCGTCCACTCCCCCTTCGGCCAGGTGCTGAAGGCGATCCGCGAGAACGAGCCGCGCGCCACCTCGCTCGGCTACCGCACCGACGACTACAAGCTCATGGCCTTCACCCTCTCCGCCACCCTCGCCGGCGTGGCGGGGGCCACCAAGTCGCTGGTCTTCGGCATTGCCACCCTGACCGACGTGCACTGGGCGATGAGCGGCGAGGTGGTGCTGATGACGCTGGTCGGCGGCCTCGGCACGGTGTTCGGCCCGGTGATCGGCGCCACCGTGATCGTCACCATGCAGAACTACCTGGCCGAGATGGGCGCCTGGGTGACCGTCATCCAGGGCATCATCTTCGTCGCCTGCGTGCTCGCCTTCCGCCGCGGCATCGTGGGCGAGATCGGCAACTGGCTGAAGGTGAAGCTCTGAACCGGGGCGCGGGCGGCCCTTCCGGCCGCCCGCCGCAGGGGAATGGCCGGGCCTCCACCCAGGCGGGATCGCCCCGAAGCCGCACCGCCGGCGGTACGCCAGGTCTTGCGGATTGCGACGCTCCGCTCTCAAGCGCTGGTGCGTGCCCGGCTTCGCCGCATCGGCGCCCGATCCGCGGGGGCGTCCTCGCCGGAGCGGTGACTCAGCCGCCCGGGGAAAAGTGGATCATGCCAGGGCGGCGGCCATCCGGCCGCCTGCTTGCGTCGGGAGCGGGCCGCGCCCGACGGACCGACATTACCCCCTGAGCGTGGCGCCGGTTGCCCTGGTCACCGCGGCGATGACGCGCTCCGCCACCGCCTCGATCTCCGCATCGGTCAGCGTCGCCGCGCGCGGCTGCAGCGTCACCTGCAGGGCGAGGCTCACCTTCCCGGGCGGCAGCCGCTCCCCGGCATAGCGGTCGAACAGCGCCACCTCGGCGATGAGCTGGCGGTCGGCGCCGCGCGCGGCGCGCAGCAGCACCTCGGCCGGCACCCCCTCCTCCACCAGGAAGGCGAAGTCGCGCCGCACCGGCTGGAAGGGCGGCAGGTCGGGCATGCCCTTGCGGCGCCGCTTCGGCTCCGGCACCGCGTCCAGGAACACCTCGAAGGCCACCGCCGGGCCGGCGAGGTCGAGCGCGGCCAGCACCTTCGGGTGCACCTCCCCGAAGCTCGCCAGCACCGTTTTGCCCTGCCGCACCAGGCCGGCGCGGCCGGGGTGGTAGAAGCCGGGCAGGTCCTCCGCCGCCACCTGCAGCGCCGGCATCGGCACGCCGAGGGCGGCGAGCACCGCCAGGGCGTCGCCCTTGGCGTCCATCGCATCCACCGGGCGGGAGGGCTCAGCCCAGTGGCGCGGCGTGGCGCCGGCGCGCACCCCGGCGAGCACCGCGAGCTGCCCCTCTGGCGTCGCGTCGCGGTAGGCGCCGCCGAGCTCGGCCAGAGCGAGGTCGGGGAAGCCGCGCGCCGCGTTGCGCGCCGCCGCGAGCAGCAGCGAGGCGACCGGGGTCGGGCGCATCTGGTCGAGATCGGCGGCGATCGGGTTGGCGAGGCGCAGCGCCTCCGGCGGGCTCCACGGTGTCTGCCGCTCCGCGGCGGGGGGCACCTGCCGCTCCGCGGCGGGGCCGAACAGCGCGGCGAGATCGCGCGCCAGGAAGCCGAAGGAGACGCAGTCGAGCATCCCCCGCGCCGCCACCACCCGCCGCGCCAGGTTCGCCCGCGCCTGCCGCGGCGTCAGCGCCGGCGGCGGCACCGGCGAGGCGAGCGGGAGCGAGACGGGGGGCACGCGGTCGAGGCCGCGGATGCGCAGCACCTCCTCGATCAGGTCGCATTCCGGCTCGATCGCGGCGCAGCCCTCGGCGGCGGCGCGGGCGCGTTCGGGCGGCAGGGCGGGGTCCTGGTCGAGCGCCGGCGGCTGCGCGACGTCGTTGCGCCAGGAGGGCACCGCCACCGTGACCCGCGCCGCGTCCCGCGCCTCGACCGCGAAGCCGAGGCGCTCCAGGATGCCCACCGCCTCCTCCGGCGCGACCTCGGCGCCGCCATATCCGGCGAGGCGCTCGAAGCGCAGGGTGGCGCTGCGCCGCCAGGCCGGCTCAGCCCCGGCCTCCACCACCTCGCTCGCCTCCCCGCCGCAGAGCGCGATCATCATCGCCGCCGCGGCCTCGATCGCCTGCGGCATCAGCGCCGGGTCGAGGCCGCGCTCGAAGCGCGCGCGCGCGTCGGTGCGGATGTCGTGGCGACGGCCGGAGCGGGCGATGCGCACCGGGTCGAACAGCGCGCATTCGATGAAGGCCTCGGTGGTGCCCTCGTCGCAGCCCGAATGCTCGCCGCCGATGATGCCGCCGAGCGCCTCCGGCCCGGCGGCGTCGGCGATCACGCCGTCCTCCGGCGTGAGCGCGTACTCCCTGCCGTTCAGCGCGGCCAGGCGCTCCCCCTCGCGCGCCATGCGCATGGTCAGCACGCCGCCCTTCACCTTGCGCATGTCGAAGACGTGCAGCGGGCGGCCGAGGTCGTAGGTGAAGAAGTTGGTGACGTCCACCAGCGCGTTGATCGGGCGCAGGCCGATCGCGCTCAGCCGGTCCTGCAGCCAGCGCGGGCTCGGCCCGTTGGAGAGGCCCCGCAGCGCCCGCCCCAGCACCCAGGTGCAGGCGCGCGGATCGGCGATCTCCCAGCGCAGCGGCGAGGCGAAGGCGGCGGGCACGCGCTCCGCCCGCCAGGGCCGCAGCGCGCCGAGCCCGGCCGCCGCCAGGTCGCGCGCCACGCCGCGCACCGCGAGCGCGTCGCCGCGGTTCGGGGTGACGGCGATCTCGATCACCGGGTCGTCGAGCCCGGCCCAGCGCGCGTAGCTCTCGCCAAGCGGCGCCTCCGCCGGCAGGTCCACGATGCCGGTGTGGTCCTCGCCGAGGCCCATCTCGCGCGCCGAGAGCATCATCGCCTCGGAGCGGACGCCACGGATCTCGCCCGCCTTCAGGGTGATGCCGGTGCCGGGGATGAAGGCGCCGGGCAGCGCGGCGACGCCCATCATGCCGGCACGCGCATTCGGCGCGCCGCAGACCACGGAGAGCAGGCGGCCGTCGCCCACATCCACCTTCAGCGCGCGCAGGCGGTCGGCGTTCGGGTGCGGCACCGCCTCCACCACGCGGGCGATGCGGAAGGGCGCGAGGGCGGCACCGCGGTCCTCCACCCCCTCGACCTCGAGGCCGATGGCCGAGAGCGTCTCGGCGATGCGCTCGAGCGGCGCCTCCGTCTCCAGGTGCTCGCGCAGCCAGGACAGGGTGAACTTCATCGTCTGCTTGCCCCCATGCGCCGGGCGCGCGCCTCCGCGCGCGCGGCTCGCATCACACGCCCTCCGCCAGGGAGGGGGGCGAGAGCGGGTCGGCGCCGTAGTGGCGCAGCCAGCGCACGTCGCTCTCGTAGAAGGGGCGGAGATCGGCCATGCCGTGCTTCAGCATGGTGATGCGCTCGACGCCCATGCCGAAGGCGAAGCCCTGCCACTCGCGCGGATCGAGGCCGCAATTGGCCAGCACGCGCGGATGCACCATGCCGCTGCCGAGGATCTCCAGCCAGTCCCCGCCCTTGCCGAGCTCGCCCGTCCTGCGGTTCCAGCCGATGTCCACCTCCATCGAGGGCTCGGTGAAAGGGAAGTAGCTGGCGCGGAACCGCACCGGCAGGTCGGCGATGCCGAAGAAGGCGCGCAGGAAGTCGATCAGGCAGCCCTTGAGGTGGCCGAGGGTGATGGCGCGGTCGATCACCAGCCCCTCCACCTGGTGGAACATGGGCGAGTGGGTGGCATCGTGGTCGGCGCGCCAGGTGCGGCCGGGGACGATGACGCGGATCGGCGGCGGCTGCGTCAGCATGGTGCGGATCTGCACCGGGGAGGTGTGGGTGCGCAGCACCGGCCGCCGCCCGTCCGGGCCTGGGGGAAGGTAGAAGGTGTCGTGGTCCTGCCGCGCCGGATGGTGCTCGGGGATGTTGAGGGCGCCGAAATTGTGCCAGTCGCTCTCGATGTCCGGCCCCTCGGCCACGCGGAAGCCCATGGCGCCGAAGATCGCCACCAGCTCCTCCATGGTGCGGCTGATTGGGTGGATGGCTCCCGCCTCGGCGCCGAGGGGCGGGTGCGGGCGCGGCGGCAGCGTCACGTCCAGCCGCTCGGCGGCGAGGCGCGCCTCCAGCGCCGCCGCCTCCAGCTCCGCGCGGCGGGCCTCGATCGCGGCCTCGAGCTCGGCCTTGAGCCGGTTGAGGGCGGCGCCGCGCTCCCGCCGCGCCTCGGGCGGCAGCGCGCCGAGCGCCTTGAGCAGCGCCGTCAGCCGCCCGCCGCGGCCGAGCACGCCGACCCGCACCGCATCCCAGGCGCGGAGGTCCGCGGCGGCGGCAAGCTGCGCCGCCGTCTCCTCGCGCAGCGCGGCGAGATCATCGGCCCGCATCGTCGTCGCGTCGGTCATGGCATCCTGTCCCGCATGGCGAAGGGCCGCCCCCTCCGGGGCGGCCCTGCTGCGGAGCCGCTTCCACTCGGCCGCGCCTTGCGGAAACGGCTCCAGCCCATCCTTCTTGGAGCAGGCTCGCGCCTCCGGCCGGGTCCGGCCGTCCGCGATCCGCTCCGGCCTCGGCTGCCGGCGCGGAGAGGCCCCGCGCGGCGGGCGCTACTCCGCCGCCTGGGCGGGCGCGCGGGCGGCGCGGGCGCGCTCGACCAGCGCGGCGAAGGCCTGCGCGTCGTCGAAGGCGAGCGCCGCCATCACCTTGCGGTCCAGCGCGATGCCCGCGGCCTTCGCCCCGGCGATGAACTGGCTGTAGGTCAGCCCGTGCTCGCGCACCGCGGCGTTGATGCGCTGGATCCAGAGCGCGCGGAAGTCCCGCTTCTTGTTGCGCCGGTCGCGGTAGGCGTATTGCAGCGCCTTCTCGACGCGCTCCAGCGCCGGGCGGTAGTTGGTGCCGCTGCGGCCGCGGTAGCCCTTGGCGAGGGCGAGCACCTTCTTGTGGCGGGCATGGGCGGTGACGCCCCGCTTGACGCGAGCCATGTCTCAGCCCTCCTCAGCGCAGGCCGTAGGGCGCCCACTGCAGGACGGTCTTGGCGTCCTGCGGCTCCAGCACCTGGGTGCCCCGGTTCTGGCGCTTCATCTTCTGCGGGCGGTTGATCAGGCCGTGGCGCTTGTTGCCCGGCCCGGCCAGCACCTTGCCGGTGGCGGTCTGGCGGAACCGCTTCTTGACCGAGGACTTGGTCTTCATCTTGGGCATTTCGGATCTCCTGGTCGGGAAGCGCCGCCGCCCAAACCGGGGGCGCGCGGACGCGTGGCCGCGGCCGGGCATGCCCCAACGGGCCCGGTCGCGCGGGAGGGGCGGCCTATAGCCGCCGCGGCCGGGCGGCGCAAGGCGGCGCCGCGGGCAAGAGGTGCGCCCGGCCGCGCCCTCCCCTATATCCGTCGCCGCCGCAACGCCGAGGAATCCTCCGCATGGCGCCGACCTCGATTCTGCTGGGCCGGGGCGAGGAGCCCTGCGCCCTCCCCCTCTCCCGCGCCAACCGTCACGGGCTGATCGCCGGCGCCACCGGCACCGGCAAGACGGTGACGCTGCAGAGCATGGCCGAGGGCTTCTCGCGCGCCGGCGTCCCGGTGTTCTGCGCCGACATCAAGGGCGACCTCTCCGGCATCGCCGCCCCCGGCACGCCGAACCCGAAGCTCGAGCAGCGCGCGCGCGAGCTCGGCGTCACGGATTTCGCCTACGAGGCGGCGCCGGTCGTGTTCTGGGACGTGTTCGGCCAACAGGGCCACCCGCTGCGCGCCACCATCGCCGAGATGGGCCCGGTGCTGCTCGCCCGCATGCTGGAGCTGAACGAGGCGCAGGAAGGCGCGCTCACCATCGCCTTCGCCCTCGCCGACGACGAGGGGCTGCTGCTGCTCGACCTCAAGGACCTGCGCGCCCTCCTCGCCCACATGGCCGAGCGCACGGCGGAACTCTCCGCCGCCTACGGCCATGTCACCAGGCCGAGCCTCGGCGCCATCCAGCGCCGGCTGCTGATGCTGGAGCAGGCCGGGGCCGAGCACTTCTTCGGCGAGCCCGCCCTCTCCCTCGACGACCTGATGCTGACCGCACCCGACGGGCGCGGCGCCGTCAACGTGCTGGCCGCCGACCGGCTGGTCGCCTCGCCGCGCCTCTACGCCACCTTCCTGCTCTGGCTGCTCGCCGAGCTGTTCGAGGAGCTGCCGGAGGTGGGAGACCTGCCCAAGCCCAAGCTGGTCTTCTTCTTCGACGAGGCGCACCTGCTGTTCCGCGACGCGCCGCGCGCGCTCGTCGAGAAGGTGGAGACGGTGGTGCGGCTGATCCGCTCCAAGGGAGTGGGCGTCTACTTCGTCACCCAGAGCCCGCTCGACCTGCCGCAGAGCGTGCTCGGCCAGCTCGGCAACCGGGTGCAGCACGCGCTGCGCGCCTTCACCCCCGCTGACCAGAAGGCGGTGCGCGCCGCCGCCGCCACCTTCCGCCCCAACCCCCGCCTGCGCACCGAGGAGGCGATCACCGAACTCGCGGTGGGCGAGGCGCTGGTCTCCACCCTCGGGGCGGATGGCACGCCCTCGGTGGTGCAGCGCGCCCGCATCGTGCCGCCGCGCTCGCGCATCGGGCCGCTGACCGGAGAGGAGCGGGCCGCCATCCTCGCCGCGAGCCCGCTCGCCGGCCGCTACGACACGCCGCTCGACCGCGACTCGGCCTATGAGATGCTGGTCGGCCGTGCCACCACCCTGCCCGCCGAGGCCGGCCCGCACCCCGCCGGCCCGGCGCCGGTGCGCCAGGGCAGCCCCTGGGGCACGGCGCCTGCGGCCCCCCCTCCGGCCGGCGGCGCGCCCCCGCCCACCGCGCGGCGCATCCCCCTCCCGCAGCAGCCCTCCCGTCCCTCCGGCATGGGCGGCGTGCTCTCTGACGTGCTGACGGGCGGCGGCGGCAGGCGCCAGGGCGCGGGCGAGGCGCTGGTCAAGTCCATGGCCCGCACCATCGGCACCCAGGTCGGGCGGCAGATCGGCGGCGCGGTGCTGCGCGGCGTGCTCGGCTCGATCCTGAAGCGCTAGATCCGCCGAGGCGGCACCGCCGCGCGGCGGCGAGCCGGCCCGGCCAGGGGCGGGGCCGCCGCGCGCCGCAACGCTTTGATTCCGGCGCCCGCTGCCCTATCTCCGCCGCATCAGCCGGGCGCCGCGCCCGCCCCCCTGGCCCCGCGCCGCCGGAACGACATGACCGACATCCCGCTCTCCCGCATCCGCAACTTCTCGATCATCGCCCATATCGACCACGGTAAGTCCACCCTGGCCGACCGGCTGATCCAGGCCACCGGCGCCCTCTCCGACCGCGAGATGAAGGAGCAGGTGCTGGACAACATGGAGCTGGAGCGCGAGCGGGGCATCACCATCAAGGCCCAGACCGTGCGCCTGACCTACCGGGCGAAGGACGGCGAGGACTACGTCCTGAACCTGATGGACACGCCGGGCCATGTGGACTTCGCCTACGAGGTCAGCCGCAGCCTCGCCGCCTGCGAGGGCTCGCTGCTCGTGGTGGACGCCTCCCAGGGGGTGGAGGCGCAGACGCTCGCCAACGTCTACCAGGCGATCGAGGCCGGGCACGAGATCGTGCCGGTGCTGAACAAGATCGACCTTCCCGCCGCCGAGCCCGAGCGGGTGAAGCAGCAGATCGAGGACGTGATCGGCCTGCCCGCCGACGACGCGGTGCTTATCAGCGCCAAGACCGGCCTCAACATCGAGGGGGTGCTGGAGGCGATCGTCACCCGCCTGCCCCCGCCCAAGGGCGACCCGCGGGCGCCGGCGAAGGCGCTGCTCGTGGATTCCTGGTACGACCCCTATCTCGGCGTGATCGTGCTGGTGCGGGTGAAGGACGGCCACCTGCGCAAGGGCCAGAAGATCCGCATGATGTCCACCGGCGCCGTGCACACGGTGGAGCAGGTCGGCGTGTTCACGCCGAAGATGGTGCCGGTCGAGAGCCTCGGGCCTGGCGAGATGGGCTACCTGACCGCGGCGATCAAGACGGTGGCCGACACCAAGGTGGGCGACACCATCACCGACGACCGCACCCCCGCCGCCGAGCCGCTGCCCGGCTTCAAGCCCTCGATCCCCGTGGTGTGGTGCGGCCTCTACCCGGTGGACGCGGACGATTTCGAGAAGCTGCGCGAGTCGCTGGCCAAGCTGCGCCTCAACGACGCCTCCTTCCACTACGAGCCGGAGACCTCGGCCGCGCTCGGCTTCGGCTTCCGCTGCGGCTTCCTCGGGCTGCTGCACCTCGAGATCGTGCAGGAGCGGCTCTCGCGCGAGTTCGACCTCGACCTGATCGCCACCGCCCCCTCCGTGGTCTACCGCCTCCGCAAGACCAACGGCGAGTGGATCGAGCTGCACAACCCGGCCGACATGCCCGACGGTTCGGTGGTGGACGCGATCGAGGAGCCCTGGATCAAGGCCACCATCTTCGTGCCCGACGACTATCTCGGCGCGGTGCTGACGCTGTGCAACGAGCGGCGCGGCCAGCAGGTGGAGCTGACCTATGTCGGCAACCGCGCCATGGCGGTGTACCGCCTGCCGCTGAACGAGGTGGTGTTCGACTTCTACGACCGCCTGAAGTCGGTCAGCCGCGGCTACGCCAGCTTCGACTACCAGTGGGACGGCTACCAGGAGGGGGATCTGGTGAAGATCTCCATCCTGGTGAACAACGAGCCGGTGGACGCGCTCTCCTTCATGGCGCACCGCTCCGCGGCGGAGAAGCGCGGCCGCGCCATCTGCGAGAAGCTGAAGGAGCTGATCCCCCGCCAGCTCTTCAAGATCCCGATCCAGGCGGCGATCGGCGGGCGCATCATCGCGCGCGAGACCATCTCGGCCCTCTCCAAGGACGTCACCGCCAAGTGCTACGGCGGCGACATCACGCGCAAGCGCAAGCTGCTGGAGAAGCAGAAGGAGGGCAAGAAGCGCATGCGCCAGTTCGGCAAGGTGGAGATCCCGCAGAGCGCCTTCATCGCCGCGCTGAAGATGGACGCCTGACGCCGGATCCCGCCGAGCACCATCCGTGCGCCGGCGCCAGGGGGCGGATCGGTTGCGATCTCCCGGGGGTGCCGCCGCCCGAGCGGGCGCCTCAGGGCGCCGGCAGGTTCAGCGCCCGCCAAGCTAGACCTCTATTGCCCTGACTGTGCATA
>NZ_SJDM01000038.1 GCF_004761865.1 Crenalkalicoccus roseus
TGGATCAGGTTTGTCCACGCGGCTTAGGGCGGATCCCGTCCGGGCGGATCCGCCGGAACGGGTGAAGATGCCCGCGCATCAAGGCTGCAGCATGGTCCGCCAAAGCGGATCACGCCGCAGCGCCCGATCCGCGGAGGCGGCGGGCCGGCCGCCCAGCGGGGGCGGAAGCGCGATCAGGAAGGCGGGACCGCGCCGCGGCCCCGCTCCTCCGCCAGGATGGCGCGCAGCCCCTCGCGCCAGGTCGGGTAGCGCCAGGCGATGCCGAGCGCGGCCTTGGTCGCGGCGTTGGCGACGCGGCGGTTCTCCGCCCAGAAGCTGAGGGCCATGGGGGACATGGTGCGCAGCGCCTCCTCGAAGGGCAGGGCCGGAGGCGGCGGCAGCCCGAGCAGGCGCGCCGCCTCCTCGAGCACCGTCGCGCTCTCCGCCGGCGCGTCGTCCACGAGGTGCAGCACGCGCAGCCCCGCGGGCGGCGCGGTGCGGATGGCGGCGAGCACGGCGTGGGCGATGTCGTCGCGGTGGATGCGGCTGAAGGCGTGGCCCGGCTTCAGCACGCGCCGCGCGGTGCCGGCGCGCAGCGCGTCGAAGGGGCTGCGGCCCGGCCCGTAGATGCCGCCCGTCCGGAACAGGTCCACGGCCAGCCGCGGGGCGAAGGCGGCCCAGGCCCGCTCGGCCTCCAGGCGCCGCCGGGTGCGGGGCTGGCCGGGGGCGGGCGGCGTCGCCTCGTCCACCCAGCCGCCGCCGCGGTCGCCATAGACGCCGGTGGTGGAGAGATAGCCGATCCAGCGGAGCCGCGGCGCGGCGGCGATGGCCGCGGCATGGGCGGCGAGCACCGGATCGCCCGCCTCGCCGGGCGGGGCGGTGACCAGCAGATGCGTCGCCCGCGCGATCGCCGCCCCGGCGGCGCCGAAGGGCAGCACCGTCACGCCGGGCGGCGGCAGGGCGGCGGCCGGGTCGCGCGCCGTGCCGGCCACCTCAAGGCCCTGCGCCGCCGCCTCCCGCGCCACCGCCGCCCCGCTGTAGCCGAGCCCGGCCACCAGCAGCGAGACCGGCTCGGTTCCGTTCCCCATCGTCATGGCGCCGATCTGGCCCCGGCCTGCCGCCCCGGCCAGGGGGGAGCCGCGGGCCGGCCGCCGCTCAGCGCCAGCGGCGGTGCATCCACAGCCACTGGCCGGGATGCTCGCGCACCCAGCCCTCGACGATGCGGTTGAGCAGCGCCGTCGCCGCCTCGACATCCACCTGGCCGCGCGCGTCGCGCGGCAGCGCGATGGCCTCGGTCAGCTCCAGCCGGAAGCGCCCGCCGGGCAGGCGGATGGCGCGGGCGCCGTGCACCGGGCAGTCGAAGCGGCGGGCGAGGCGGGCGATCAGCGGGTTGGAGGCGGCGGGGCGGCCGAAGAAGGGCACGCGCGGGCCGCGGCCGAAGCGCTGGTCGATCAGCATGCCGACATGCAGCCCCTCGTCCAGCGCCTCCAGCATCCTGACCGGGGCGGTGGGGGAGGCGGCGATCAGCCGCCCCATCATGGCGGCGCGCAGCGCCAGGATCTCCGCCGCCACGCGGGGGTTGTTCGGGGTGCGGTAGAGCACCGCCGAGGGCAGGCCGTGCCGCGCCGCCGCCACCGCCGGCAGCTCCCAATTCGCCAGGTGCGCGGCGAAGAGCAGCGCCGGGCGGCCGTCATCGCGCAGCGCCAGGTAGCGCGCCATCGCCTCGGGCGCGACCTCGATGCGGCCCGCTCCCGGCCGGTCGGGGTCGAAATCCCACAGCCGGTCCATGTGCACGTATTCGCAGGCAGTGCGGCCGAGATTGTCCCAGGCCTCGCGCGCGATGCGCCGGTGCTCCGCCGCCGGCAGGTCGGGAAAGGCATGGCGGATGTTGTCGAGCGCGACGCGGTGCACCGGCGTCAGCGGGCCGAGCAGTCGCGCCACGCGCCCGCCGAGGTTCGACGCCGTGTCGGGGTCGAGCCGGCGCAGCAGCGCGAAGGTCCAGCGCACCAGCGCGGCGACGACCGCGTCCCCCGCCTGCTGCAGCCGGGCGCGCATGCTCAGAGCGTGACGACGATCTTGCCGAAGACGCGCCGCGATTCCAGGCGCCGCAGCGCCTCCGGGAAGGAATCGAGCGGCGCCACCGTGTCGAGCACCGGCCGCACCCCCTCCGCCATCCGCGCCAGCCCGCTGGCGAGGCGCGAGAGCGGCGCGCCGAAGGAGCCGGTGATGCGGAGCTGGCGCTGGAACAGCATCATCAGGTTGGTCTCGGCGGCGACGCCCGAGGTGCTGCCGCAGGTCACCAGCCGCCCGCCCATGCGCAGGGAGAGCAGCGAGCCGGCCCAGGTGGCGGCGCCGACATGCTCGAACACCACGTCGACGCCGCGCTTGCCGGTGACGCGCCGCGCCACCGCCTCGAAGCGGTCCTTCGCGTAGTTCACCACGTGATCGGCGCCGAGCGCGCGGGCCTTCTCGCACTTCCCGTCATCGCCCGCGGTGGCGATGACGGTGCAGCCGACCGCCTTGGCGATGCGGATGGCGGCGCTGCCGATGCCCGAGCCCGCCGCGTGCACCAGCACGGTCTCGCCGGGCTCCAGGCGGGCGTTGTCGAACAGCATGTGCTCGACGGTGGAGAAGGTGATGCCGGCGCAGGCCGCGTCCTGCGTCTCCACCGCGTCCGGCACCGGCACCAGCAGCCGCGCCGGCTGGTTGGTGAGCTCCTGCGCGAAGCCGTCGAGGTGGAAGCCCCGCACGCCCTGCACCCTCTCGCAGAGGTTGTCCCGCCCCTCGCGGCAGGCGCGGCAGGCGCCGCAGGTGATGGCGCCGTAGGGCACGGCGCGCTGGCCGGGACGCCAGCCTTCCACGCCCTCGCCCACCGCCGCCACCTCGCCCACCGCCTCGGCGCCGACGGTCAGCGGCAGGCTGCGCTTCGCGAAGGCCATGCCGCGCCAGCCCCAGACGTCGATGTGGTTCAGCGCCACCGCGCGGATGCGGAGCTGCACCTCCCCCGGCCCCGGCGGGGGCGGGGGCGGGATGTCCACGAGCCGCGCGTCGCGGTCGGCGAAGAGGCGCAGCGCGCGCATCGGCTCAGCCTGGCTCGGCGCCGAGGACGAGGCACACATTCTGCCCGCCGAAGCCGAAGGAGTTGGAGAGCACGTGGCGCACCCTCGCCCGGCGCGCCGCGTTCGGCACCACGTCGAGCGGGATCGCGGGATCCGGCGTCTCGTGGTTGATGGTGGGCGGCAGCATCCCGTCGCGGATCGCCAGCAGGGCGATCGCCGCCTCGATCGCGCCGGCGGCGGACAGCGTGTGGCCGGTCATGGACTTGGTGGAGGAGATGGGCGGCGGCGCCTCGCCGAACACGGCGAGCATGCCGAGCGTCTCCATCTTGTCGTTCTCCGGCGTGCCGGTGCCGTGCGCGTTCACGTAGTCGATCCGCCCCGGGTCGAGCCCGGCATCGGCGATCGCCGCGCGCATGGCGCCGATGATCGCGCCGCCATCGGGGTTGGAGCGGGTGCGGTGGAAGCTGTCCGCCCGCTCCCCGCAGCCGAGGACGAGGCCGAGCACCCTGGCGCCGCGCGCCCGCGCCGCCTCCAGGCTCTCCAGCACCAGCGCCGCCGCGCCCTCCGCCATGACGAAGCCGTCGCGGGTCTTCTCGAAGGGCCGCGCGGCGCGGGCGGGGTCCTCGTTGCGGGTCGAGAGGGCGGAGAGCAGGGAGAAGCGGATCAGCGTCTCCGGCTGCAGGCTGCCCTCGGCGCCGATGCAGAGCGCGGCCTCCGCCTCGCCGCGGCGGATCGCCTCGACGCCGAGCTGGATCGCGGTGGCGCCGGTGGCGCAGGCGGTGGAGACGGAGATCGGCGCGCCGCGCGTGCCGAGGTGGTCGGCCAGCCGCTCCCCGATGCCGGCGAACAGCGCGCCCTCGAACAGGTCCCGCCGCCCCTCGGCGGCCGCGACCAGGTCGGGGTAGCGCGGCGCCGCCCCCGACCGCGCCGCCTGCCGCGCCAGCGCCAGGCGGTGCGGCCATTCCACCTCCACCGGCGGCATGCCGAGCAGGAGCGGGCCGGGGAAGCCGCCGCGCCCGCCGATGCCGGCCTGGGCCAGCGCCTCCTCCGCCGTCAGCGCCGCCAGCCGCTCCACCCGCTCGGGGGAGGGGAAGGGGTCGCGCCCCGCCTCCTCCGGCAGGTCCACCTGGCCGGCGATGGTGGTCTTGAGGTGCTCGGTCGGGAAGCGGGTGATGCGGCGGATGCCGGAGCGGCCGGCGAGCAGCCCCGCCCAGCTCTCCTCCGCGCCGAGGCCGAGCGGCGTCGCCATGCCGATGCCGGTGACGGCCACCAGCGGCCGGCCGAGATGGTCGCGCGTCGCGCTCATGCGGACCCCTCCGCGCCGGGGGCGTCGAGCAGCGCCAGCGCCTCGCCGCGCCACATGCCGAAGCCGGTGACCAGCGCCTGCGGCGCCTGCCCGGCGGCGATGGCGAGGGCGGCGAGGCCGAGATTGGCCGGGAAGGCCGCCTCGATCCCGTGGCCGAGCAGGTCGGCGGTGAGGTGCAGCGCCCCCCGCGCCGGCCCCTCCGCCGCGAGCCAGTCGAGGAAGCCGAACTCCTCCCGCGTCGGCCGGGCGACGCCGGTCGCGCCCGAGAACACGGCGTGGCCGGGGCGGAGGCGCGGCAGCAGCGGACCGGCCAGGGCGCGCGCCGCGGCGCCGGCGCCGTCCCCGCCGCGGCGGCGGGCGGCGGTGGTGGCGAGGGCGGCGAGGCGGGCGAGGCCGCGGGCGCCGCGCGCCCTGGCATGCGCCGCCGTCTCCAGCACCAGGAAGGCGCCGAGGCTGCCGGTGACCATGCCGCCGCTGCGCGCCAGCCGCTCGCGCAGCGGCGCCCAGGGGCCGCGCCACAGCACCCCACCCCCAGCATAGGTCAGCAGCATCTCCCAGCGCGGGGCGCTGTAGGCGGCGCCGACCAGGGCGATGCCGGGCTCGGCGCTGCCCTCGGCCAGCCGGGCCAGGGCGACGCGCGCCGCCTCCGCCCCCGCCTGCTCCTCGCCGAGGAAGGTGCGGGAGGAGCCGCCGATCCCGTGCACGATCGAGATGTTGCCGGCGAGCAGGTTGGAGAGCTGGGCGAGGAACAGCGTCGGCCGGAGCCCCGAGGCCAGGCGCTGGTTGAGCAGCGGCGCCGCCTCCGCCGCCGGCAGGGGCGCGAGCTCGGCCGCGATGCGCTCGTCGAGCGCCGTGTCGCGCTCCCCGCCGCCGGCGGCGACGAGCAGGTGCATCCCGCCCGCCCGGTCGCGCGCCCCGGCATGGTCCAGCGCCAGCCCGGCGGCGTAGGTGCCGAGGCGCTGCCAGGCCTCCATCTGCCGCTGGTCGCTCCGCTTCGGGATCTGCCGGTCGAGGTCGAGGGCGGGCAGGGGGTGGATGGGGAAGGGGGCGAAGCCCGTCTCGTCCAGCACCGGCCGCCCCCCCTCCAGCGCCGCGAGGTGCGGCGCCGCCCCCTCGCCGAGCGAGGAGGCGAGGCCGACGCCGGTGATCCACACCTCCTCGGGCGCGTGTGGTCGGGTCATGGGGCGGGCACTCCGGGCAGGCCGATGCGCGCGGCCTGGGCGCGCATGGCGGCCGCGAGCTCCGGCGAGGGGAAGTCGAGCAGGCGCAGCGTCAGCCCGGCATCGCAGATGCGCCGGCCCCCGGCGCTGATCCGCCCCTCGGTGACGGCGTAGCCCGAGCCCTCGTGCACCAACGCGGCCTCCACGGAGAGCGCCGCGCCGGGGGCGACGAAGCTGCGCAGCTTCGCCTCCCGCACCTGGGCGAGGAAGGGCATGCGGGCGAAGCCGAGGCGGTGCAGCAGCAGGTAGCCGGAGGCCTGCGCCATCGCCTCCACCAGCAGAACGCCGGGCAGGATGGGGTGGCCGGGGAAGTGGCCCTCGAAGACCGGGCTCGCCTCCGGGACCCGCGCCTCGGCGGCGAGCCGCTCCGGTCCCGCCTCGGTGACGTGGTCTATCATCTGGAAGTATTCGAGGCGCATGCCGCCTTCCCGCCCGGCGCGGCGGCTCAGCCGCCGGCGGCCTTGGCCGCCACCAGCTCCTCGATCCGCGCCGCCAGGTTCTTCATGACGAAGTACTGCTCGGCCGGCGCCTTGCCCTGGTTCACCTCCTGGGTCCAGGCCTCGACCGGCACCTTGATGCCGAACGCCTTGTCGATGGCGAAGACGATGTCGAGGAAGTCGAGGCTGTCGATGCCGAGGTCGTTGATGACATGGCTGTCCGGCGTGATGGTCTCGCGCGGGACATCGCTGGTCTCAGCGATGATGTCGGCGATGCGGTCGAACGCCGAGGCCATGGGGGATCTCCGGGCAGGCACGGGAGGAGGGAAGGAGGGCGGTCTTTGGCGCCATCCGGCCCCTTTGGCAAGCGCCGGGGCCTGGTAGGGGCGGCCGGACTCGAACCGGCAAGGCCCTTCCGGGCCGGGGCATTTTGAGTGCCCTGCGTCAACCAATTCCGCCACGCCCCCGCCGCGCGGCGCCGCCGCTCTAGCATGGAGGAAGGCGGGGCGTGAAGCGGCGCGCTTGCCCTCCGGCGGCGCGGGCGGCACACCCCGCCCGGCGGAGCCGAGGACAGGCGAGAGGGACATGCGCCAGTCGGACCACCCGAAATACCCCCTGCCGGACGAGCCGGGCCCGCGCGCCGTCTATGCCGGCCGCGGCCTGCGCGCCGTCGTCCTCCGGCAGGAGGACGGCCGCTACCGGATCCGGGGTGGCTCCTGGCTCGACGGCGCCGAATGCGTCACCGCCGCCGCGGCGGCGTTCTGGCTGAAGAAGCTCGGCCTCGGCTTCGCCGGCTGGGAGCGCGCGTGAGCCCGCCCGGCCCGCGGGAGGAGGGGGCGGTGCCGGCGGGGTGGGGCCTGGCGGGGCTTCCCCGCCTCCCGCCCGCCCCCTTCGCCCTGCTTGACGCCGCCCGCCGCCGGGCCGCGCGCGCCTCCGGCGCCGCCCCGGAAGCGACGCCCTGGCGCGTCGCCGCGGCGCTGCCGGGGGCGCGGCTGCGCGCCTACCAGCCGGCCGGGGAGGGGCGGGGAAAGCCGGCGCTGCTGATCCTGCCCGCGCCGATCAAGAGCCCCCGCGTCTGGGACCTGCTGGCGGAGGTTTCCGTGGTGCGGCGCTGCCTCTCCGGCGGCCTGCGCGTCTACCTGCTGGAATGGCTCGACCCGGAGGGCGAGGCGCGCGGCTTCGGCCTCGCCGACTTCGCGGAGCGGCTGCCCCTCGCCGCCCTCGACGCCATCGCGGGAGAGACCGGGGAGGGGGCGGCGGTGCTGGCCGGCCACTCCCTCGGTGGCACCCTCGCCGCCATCCTCGCCACGCTGCGGCCGGAGCGGGTGCGCGCCCTGGCCCTGATAGACGCCCCCCTCGCCTTCGGGCCCGCGCGGGGTGGGCCCCTGGCCCGGGCGGTGGCCGCGGCGCCGCCGGCGCGGCTGCTGCGCGCCCTGGCGGGGGAGCCGGTGCCCGGCTCCTTCACCGGCCTGCTCGCCGCCGCCGCGCTGCCGGAGGCCTTCGTGCTGCAGCGCTGGGGCGACCGGGCGGCGAGCCGCGGCGACCCGCTTGCCGCCGCCATCCATGAGGGGGTCGAGCGCTGGGTGCTCGAGGAGCTGGCGATGCCGGGCCCGCTGTTCGAGGAGGTGCTGGAGCGCCTCTACCGCGAGGACCGCCTCGCCCGCGGCACGCTCACCATCGGTGGGCGGCGCACCGGCCTCGCCCGGCTGCGCTGCCCGGTGCTCGCCCTGGTGAACCCCCCGGGGCTCGTGGTGCCGCCCGCCTCGATGCTGGAGGGGCTGGCGGCCGCGCCGGCGGGGCCGCCGCGGCGGGTGCTGCGCTACGAGGGGGAGGCGGGGCCGGCGCTGCAGCATCTCGGCCCGCTGGTCGGACCCGCGGCCCATGCCCGGCTCTGGCCGGAGATCGCCGCCTGGATGGCCGCGCCGGCGCTCACATGAATGCGAAGCAACATTCGCCCCGGGGAGGCCATTCTCGCCCCGTATGACCGGCCCCCTCGTCCTTCCGCCCCCGCCGCTGCTGCCTGGCCACCCGCCCCTGACACGGGCGGCGCTGTTCCTGGATTTCGACGGCACGCTGGTGGAGATCGCGCCGCGCCCCGACGCGGTCGCGGTGCCGCCGGACCTGCCGCCGCTGCTGCACGCCCTCGCGCGCTGCCTCGGCGGGGCGCTCGCCGTGGTCAGCGGCCGCCCGCTCGGCGACCTCGACCACTTCCTGCCGGTGCCGATCGCCAAGGCGGGCGACCACGGCGCCGCCATCCGCCCCGATCCGGAGGCGCCGCCGGAGGTGCCCGACCTGCCCTCGCCCCCGCCGCGCTGGCGCGTGCAGGCCGCCGACCTGGCCGCCCGCCACCCCGGCGCGCTGATCGAGGACAAGGCGCACGGCTTCGTCCTGCACTACCGCCTCGCCCCCGACGCGGCGGCGGAGGCGAAGGCGCTGATGAGCGAGCTGGTCTCCGAGGCGCCGGCGCATTTCACGCTGCTCGAGGCACGCATGGCCTGGGAGATCCGCCCGCGCGGCCCCTCCAAGGGCGGCGCCGTGCGGCGGCTGATGGCGCGCCCGCCCTTCGCCGGGCGCGTGCCCGTCTTCATCGGCGACGACGTCACCGACGAGGAGGGCATGGAGGCCGCGCGCGACCTTGGCGGCCACGGCTTCCGGCTGCAGGACGCCTTCGGCACGCCCGCCGCGCTGCGCGACTGGCTGTCCGCCGCCCGGCGTGGCATGACCGGGCGCAAGGAGGCGCCGGCGGGCTGACCGGCGCGGATGCCCGCCGGCCGGCCATGTCGCGCCCGCCGCGCCGCGCAGCAACAAGACCGGGAGAGAATGCCATGGCCGTCCGGCTCGTGATCGTGGCGAACCGCGTGCCCAATCCGCGCGAGCGCGCCGCGACCGCCGGCGGCCTCGCCGTGGCGCTGCGCGACGCGGTGGCGCGCCGCGACGCGATGTGGTTCGGCTGGAGCGGCGCCACCGCCGCGGCCACCGCCGCCGAGCCGCGCGTGGCGCAGCATGGGCGGCTGACACTCGCCACCCTCGACCTCGGCGAGCAGGATTACCGCCACTACTACCGGGGCTTCTCCAACGCCACGCTGTGGCCGACGCTGCACTACCGGCTCGGCCTCGCGCAGTTCTCGCGCGAGGACTATGCCGGCTACCGCGAGGTGAACCGCGCCTTCGCCGCGGCGCTGGCGCCGCTGCTCCGCCCCGACGACCTGGTCTGGGCGCACGACTTCCACCTCTTCCCGCTGGGCGCGGAGCTGCGCGCGCGGGGCTGCGGCCAGCGGCTCGGCTTCTTCCTGCACGTGCCCTTCCCGCCCTACGACCTGTTCTGCGGCCTGCCGCGCGCGCAGGAGCTGGTGGCCGACCTCGCCGCCTACGACGTGATCGGGGTGCAGACGGAGCAGGACGCCGCCAATCTGCGCGGCGCGCTGGCCGCCATCGGCCAGGCCGGGGCGGCGGCGCGCGTCGGCGCCTTCCCGATCGGCATCGACGCCGACGGCTTCACCCGCCTCGCCGAGCGCGCCGAGCGGGCACCGGAGACGGAGCGGCTGCGCCAGAGCCTGATCGGGCGCGGCCTGGTGATCGGCGTCGACCGGCTGGACTACACCAAGGGCCTGCCGCACCGCTTCCGCGGCTACGCCCAGCTCCTCGCCCGCTTCCCGCAGCACCGCGGGCAGGTGAGCTACCTGCAGGTGGCGCCGGTCTCGCGCGGGGACGTGGCGCAGTACCGCAGCCTGCGGCGGGAGCTCGACGAGTGGGTGGGGCGGATCAACGGCCAGCACGCCGAGCCGGACTGGACGCCGCTGCGCTACATCACCCGCGCCGTCTCCCGCCCCACCCTGGCGGGGTTCATGCGCCTCGCGCGCATCGGCCTGGTGACGCCGCTGCGCGACGGCATGAACCTGGTGGCGAAGGAGTACATCGCCGCCCAGGACCCGGAGGACCCCGGGGCGCTGGTGCTCTCCCGCTTCGCCGGCGCGGCGCCGGAGCTCGCGGGCGCGCTGCTGGTCAACCCCCTCGACCCCGACGAGATCGCGGAGCGGCTGGACGAGGGCCTCTCCATGCCGCGGGAGGAGCGGGCGGCGCGCTGGCGGCCGATGGCCGAGGCGGTGCGCCAGGGCACGGCAAAGGCGTGGTGCCGCGCCTTCCTCCGCGCCCTGGAAGGCACGGCGAGCGTGGCCGAGGCGGCGGCGGCCTGAGGCGCGGCCGCGCCCGCTCCGCCGCCCACGGGAGCGACGGCGCGACCCCTGGCGGGGGCTAGCTCATCGGCACCGCGACGTGCTTGGCATAGGCCGGGCGCTGCAGCAGCCGCCCGTACCAGGCGCTGAGGCGCGGCATCTCCGGCCGCTCGATCGGCAGCGAGAACCAGCGGTGCAGGAAGCCGCCGAGCGCCATGTCGGCGATGGAGAACCCCCCCGCCGGATGGTCGCGGTCGGCGAGCCGCGCCTCCAGCATCCGCCACAGCCGCGCCGCCTCGGGCAGGGCGCGCGCCACCGCCGCCATGTCGCGCTCCGCCGCGGGCGTGCGGACGAAGGTCCAGAACAGCACGCGCATCGGCTCGCCGAGCGAGGCGAGCTGCCAGTCCATCCACCGCTCGACATCGGCGCGCGCCTCCGGCGCCTCGGGGTAGAAGGCGTTGCCGCCGGGCTGGGTGCGGCAGAGGTAGCGCAGGATGGCGTTGCTCTCCCACAGGGTGAAGCCGCTCGGCATCACCAGCGTCGGCACCGTGGCGTTCGGGTTCATCGCCAGGTAGTCGGGGTCGCGGGTGCGGCCGAAGGCGCCGCCGGCCTCGATCCGCTCGAAGGGCAGGGCCAGCTCGTCGAGCAGCCACAGCACCTTCATCACGTTCACCGAATTGGCGCGGCCCCAGAGGGTGATCATCCGCCGTCTCCCTTCCCAGCGCGGCGGCGCGGGCGATGGCGCGCCCGCCGCGGCGCTGCACATAGGGCAGATCGCGGGCGGCTGGAAACGCCCCCGGGAGACGGGCGCGGCCCGGCCCGGCGGCGCCCGCCCGCCGCTTGCGCCGGCCCCGGCCGCGCGCGATGTAGGCGCCGATGTCCGCCGCCCTGGCCCTCGCGCTGCTCGCCGCCGCCGCCCCCATCCTCGCCCTCGCCAGCGAGGGGCTGCTCGGCCTCGCCCCCTGCGCGCTCTGCCTCTGGCAGCGCTGGCCCTACTGGGCGGCGGCGGGGCTTGCCCTCGCCGCGGCGCTGGCGCCGCGCGGGGCGTGGCGGCGCGGCCTGCTCGGCGCGGCCGGCGTCGCGGTGCTCGCCTCGGGTGCGATCGCGGCCTTCCATGCGGGGGTGGAGCAGGGCTGGTGGCCCTCGCCGCTGCCCGGCTGCCAGGTGCCGCTGGCGGCGCCGGGGGCGAGCGTGGAGGAGATGCTCCGCGCCCTCGCCCCGGCGCCGAGCAAGCCCTGCGACGCGCCCGCCTACCCGGTTCCCGGCCTGCCGGTCTCGATGGCGCAGATGAACCTCGCCTACGCGCTTGGCCTCGGCGGGATCGCCCTCATCTGGGCGGCGAGAGGAGCACGCCGATGACGAGGACGATAGGCGAGGGCAGGCTGCCCGGGGATCCGACGCCGCGCGAGGTGGTGGAGCGGATCATCCGCGTGGACCACGCGGGCGAGTACGGCGCCAAGCGCATCTACCAGGGCCAGCTCGCGGTGCTGCGCGGCACGCGCTGGGAGCCCCTGCTGCGCCACATGCAGGAGCAGGAGCAGGTCCATCTCGACAGCTTCGCCAGGCGCATCGCCGAGCGCCGGGTGCGCCCGACCGCCCTGCTGCCGCTCTGGCACGTCGCCGGCTTCGTGCTCGGCGCCGGCACCGCGATGCTCGGCCACCGCGCCGCCATGGCCTGCACCGTGGCGGTGGAGGAGGCGATCGACGAGCACTACGCCGCGCAGGAGCGCGCGCTCGGCGAGGACGAGGCGGCGCTGAAGCAGGACATCGCCCGCTTCCGCGCCGAGGAGCTGGAGCACCGCGACATCGGCCTCGAGCACGAGGCGGAGCAGGCCCCCGCCTACCGCCTGCTCTCCGCCGTCATCAAGGCCGGCTGCAAGGTGGCGATCCGGGCGAGCGAGCGGATCTGAGCCGCCCGGGCCGCGCCTCCGCCCCTGGCGCACCGGGGCGGAACCGGCGAGGCTGCCGCTTCCACCCGACATCCGCGAGGCCCGCCATGACCGTCCCGCCGCTGCCCGAGGCCGACGCCGCCACCGCCGCCTCGGTGAAGGACTGGCTCGCCCGCTTCGCCGCCTGCGTGCGGGAGGTGGACTACGCCGCCGCGCGCCCCTTCTGGCACCAGGACATCGTGATCTTCGGCACCTATCAGGAGCTGGTGCGGGGCCTCGACGCCTGGACCGAGCGGCAGTGGGACAATGTGTGGCCGCGCACCGAGGGCTTCGCCTTCGACCTCGACGCCACCGTGGTCCTCGCCTCGCCCGACGGGGGGATGGCGGTGGCGATCGCGCCCTGGACCAGCACCGGCTTCCACCCGGACGGCACGCCCTTCGACCGGCCGGGCCGGGCGACGCTGGTGCTGCTGCGCCACGCCGGGGGCGAGGGCTGGCTCGGCGTGCACTCCCACATGTCGCTCGCCCGCGGCGTGCCGCAGGACAGCCACGGGAGGCGGCCGGTGAAGGCGCGCTGATCCCCCGCCCTTGCGTTCCGCGCCCGCCCGGCTTTGCTGCATGGCGGAGGAACGCCGCGCCGATGGACACGCCCCCCGCCCGCCGCATCCCCTCGGTGCACGAGGTCCTGCGCAGCCCGGCCGGGGCGCTGGCCGCCGCGCGCTTCGGCCACCGCGCGGCCGTGGCGGGCATCCGCCGCGCGCTCGCCGCCCTCCGCCCCGCCCTGCGCGCCGGCGAGGCGCCCGCCCCCTCGGCCGGGGAGGTCGCGGCCGGCGTGCTGGCGGCGCTGGAGCGGGAGGAGGCGCCCTCCCTCCGCCCGGTGCTGAACCTGACGGGCGTGGTGCTGCACACCAATCTCGGCCGCGCCCTGCTGCCCGAGGCGGCGGTCGAGGCGGCCATGCGCGTCATGCGCGCCCCGGCGGCGCTGGAGTTCGACCTCGCCACCGGCGGGCGGGGCGAGCGCGACGACCATGTGCGCGGCCTGATCCGCGAGCTGACCGGCGCCGAGGACGCGCTGGTGGTGAACAACAACGCCGCCGCCGTGCTGCTGGCCCTGGCCGGGCTGGCGGCGGGGCGGGAGGTGGTGGTCTCGCGCGGCGAGCTGATCGAGATCGGCGGCGCCTTCCGCATGCCCGCCATCATGCAGGCGGCGGGCACGCGGCTGGTGGAGGTCGGCACCACCAACCGCACCCATCCCGCCGACTACCGCGGCGCCATCGGCCCGGCGACGGCGCTGCTGATGAAGGTGCACACCTCCAACTACGTGATCCGCGGCTTCACCGCCGCCGTGCCGCCGCGCGAGGTCGCCGCCATCGCGCGCGCCGCCGGCCTGCCCTTCCTCGACGATCTCGGCTCCGGCACGCTGGCCGACCTCGCCGCCTTCGGCCTCCGCCACGAGCGCACGGTGCGCGAGGCGCTGGCGGAGGGCGCCGACCTCGTCACCTTCTCCGGCGACAAGCTGCTGGGCGGGCCGCAGGCGGGCTTCGTGGCCGGGCGGCGCGCGCTGGTGGCGCGGCTGGCGAGGCATCCGCTGAAGCGCGCCATGCGCCTCGACAAGATCCGCCTCGCCGCGCTGGAGGCGACGCTGCGCCTCTACCGCGACCCGGACCGCCTGGCGGAGCGCCTGCCCACGCTCCGCCACCTGACGCGGCCCGCGGCCGAGATCCGCGCCCGGGCGGAGCGCCTCGCCCCGCCGCTCGCCGCCTGGGCGGGCGGGGGCTGGCGCGTCGAGGTGGTGGCCTGCGAGAGCATGATCGGCTCCGGCGCCCTGCCGCTCGAGACGCTGCCGAGCGCGGGGCTGGCGCTGCGCCCGGCGGCGGAGGGCGGCGCGGCGGCGGAGGCGATGGCGGCGCGCCTGCGCGCGCTGCCGGTGCCGGTGATCGGGCGCATCGCCGAGGGGGCGGTGCGGCTCGACCTGCGCTGCCTGGACGAGGACGCGGCGCTGCTCGCGGCGCTCTCATGATCGTCGGCACCGCGGGGCACATCGACCACGGCAAGACCAGCCTGGTCCGCGCGCTGACCGGCGTGGACACCGACCGGCTGCCGGAGGAGAAGGCGCGCGGCATCACCATCGACCTCGGCTTCGCCTACGTGGAGGCGCCGGGCGGCGGCGTGCTCGGCTTCGTGGACGTGCCGGGGCATGAGCGGCTGGTCCACACCATGATCGCCGGCGCCGCCAGCATCCGCTACGCGCTGCTGGTGGTGGCGGCCGACGACGGGGTGATGCCGCAGACGCGCGAGCACCTGCAGATCCTGGAGCTGCTCGGCCTGCGCGAGGGCGTGGTGGCGCTGACCAAGGTGGACCTGGTGGACGCGGCGCGGCGCGAGGCCGCCGCGCGCGAGGTGCGCCGCGCCCTGCAGGCCACGCCCTTCGCCGGGGCGCGGCTCTACCCGGTCTCCTGCGCGACCGGGGAGGGCATCGCGCCGCTGCGCGAGCACCTGTTCGAAGCGGCGGCGCGGCACGTCCCGGCCGCCGCCGGCGGGGCGCTGCGCTTCGCGGTGGACCGCTGCTTCAGCCTGCCCGGCGCCGGCACGGTGGTCACCGGCTCGGTCGTCGCGGGCCGGGTGGCGGCGGGGGAGGAGGTGCTGGTCCTGCCCGCCGGGCTGCGCGCGCGCATCCGCGCCCTGCACGCCGCCAACCGCCCCGCCGCGGCGGCCGTGTCCGGCGAGCGCTGCGCGCTGAACCTCGCCGGGCCCGGCATCGCGCGGGAGGCGGTGGGCCGCGGCGACTGGGTGGTGGACCCGACGCAGGCGGGCATGACCGCGCGGCTCGACGTGGAGCTGCGGCTGCTGGAGAGCGAGCGCGGCCCCCTGCGCACCTGGACGCCGGCGCATCTGCACCACGGCGCGGGCCAGGTGCCGGCGCGCATCCTGCTGCTCGCCCCCGAGACGCTGCGGCCGGGGGAGACGGGGCTGGCGCAGCTCGTGCTGGAACGCCCCCGCCCGCTGCGCCACGGCGACCGGCTGGTGCTGCGCGACGCGAGCGCCCGGCGCACCATCGCCGGCGCCGTCGTGCGCGACCCCCGCGCGCCGGAGCGCCGCCGCCGCAGCCCCGCCCGCCTCGCCCTGCTGCGCGCGCTCGGCGAGGCGGAGCCGGCCGCCGGGCTGCGGCGCCTGCTCCACCTGCCGCCCTTCGTGCTGGACCTCGCCGCCTTCGCCGCCGATCGTGGCCTGACCGTGGCGGAGCGCGACGCCGCGGCGCGGGCGGCCGGGGCGCTCCGCCTCGGCACGGAGGCGGCGCCGCACGCCGTCTCGCCCGCGGGCCTCGCGCGGCTGCGCGAGGAGGTGGAGGCGACGCTCGGCGCCTTCCACCGCCGCCAGCCGGAGCAGCCCGGCATGACGCCGGAGGCGCTGCGCCTCGCCCTGCCGACGCGCCTGCCGCCCGCCGCCCTCGACGCCCTGCTCGGCGCGCTGCAGCGCGAGGGCGCGGTGCTGGCCGAGGCGCCGCATCTCCGCCTGCCGTCGCACCGGCCCGAACTCGCCGCGCGGGAGGCGGCGCTGTGGGCGCGCATCGCGCCGCTGCTGGAGGCCGCGCCCTTCCGCCCGCCGCGTCTGCGCGAGATCGCCGCCACGCTGGGCGCGCCGGAGGCGGCGGTGCGCCGCGCCTGCAAGCAGGCGGCGCGGATGGGCAGGCTGGCGGAGCCGGCGCCGGACCACTTCTATCTCCGCCCCGCCCTGGCGGCGATGGCGGAGGCGGCGCGGCGCCTCTCGGCGGAGAGCCCGGACGGCTTCACCGCGGCGCAGTTCCGCGACCGCCTCGGCACCGGGCGGGCGCAGGCGATCGAGGTGCTGGAATATTTCGACCGCCGCGGCCTGACGCTCCGGCGCGGCGAGCTGCGGCGGGTGGTGAGGGACCCGGCGGCGCTGTTTGGGCCCGCCGGCGGCGCGTGATAGACCGGGCGGCGGAGGGGAGACGCTTCCGGTGAGGCGGCCGGACTTCAAATCCGGATGGGGCCGTCGGACGGCCCTGGGTGGGTTCGACTCCCATTCTCCTCCGCCATCCGCGCCGGGGGGCTGATCCATGTCGCGCCAGTGGGATGTCGTGGTGATCGGGGCCGGCGCGGCGGGGCTGAGCGCGGCGCGCGCCGTCGCCGCCGCGGGGCTCTCCTGCCTCTGCCTCGACCGGCTCGGCCCCGGCGGGGCGCTGATGAACCTCGGGCCGCTGCACCACCTCCCCGGTGGGAAGGCGGGGCCGGACCTCGCCGCCGAACTCGTGGAGGCGGCGACCGCCGCCGGCGCCGAACTCGGCTTCGGGGAGGCGCGCGCGCTGACGGGCGGCCCGCCCTGGGCGGTGGCGACCGGGGAGGAGACGCACCTGGCCCGCGCCGTGATCCTCGCCCCCGGCCTCGCGCCGGGGCGGCTCGGCGTGCCGGGGGAGGAGGCGTTCGAGGGGCGGGGCATTTCGCACTGCGCCGCCTGCGACGGGCCGCTCCACCGCGGCGAGGAGGTCGTGGTCGCCGGCGGCGACGCCTGGGCGGGGCAGGAGGCGCTCGACCTCGCGGCGCTGGCGCGGCTTGTGACGCTGGTGCATCCCGAGGGCGCGCCGCCGCGCCTGCCGGCGGCGCCGCCGCCGAACCTCGCCCTGCTGCCGGGCCGCGTCGTCGCGCTGGAGGGCGATGGCGGGCTCGCGGCGGTGCGCGTCGCGACCGGCGGGGCGGAGCGGCGCCTTCCCGCCCGCGCCGTCTTCGTGCAGTGCGGCCGCGCGCCCGCGCTCGGCTTCGCGGAGGGCGCGGTCGCGCGCGACGCGGCGGGCCATGCGCGGGTGGACGCGGCGATGGCGGCCGGCGCCGCCCTCTTCGCCGCCGGCGACGCGCGTGCCGGCGCGCCGCAGCGCGCCGCCGACGCCATCGCCGATGGCGTGCGGGCCGGCGAGGCGGCGGCGCGGCTGCTGAAGGGGCTTGGCAGCGGCGCCGGATAGGGCTTCGATACCGGCAGGGCGGATCGCGGAGGGCCGGCAACGGCCGGGGCGCGCATCCGCTCCGCAAGCAAGAATCCGGAGCCGTGTCCGCGATCGCGGCCAAGTGCGGACGGCTCCAGGCGGGAGGAAGCCGGCGGATGCGCATCGTCAATCCGAGCTTCGGCCTGGCGCCGGCGGGCGCCGAGCAGGCCGCTTCCGGCGCCGTGGACTGGCGCGAGGACCCGATCCTGCTCTTTTCCAACGCCAAGCCCAACGCCAAGGAGCTGCTGGAGGGGCTGCGCGACAGGCTCGCCACGATCCGGCGCGTGGACAATGTGGACTTCGTCCACAAGAACAGCGCCAGCCAGCCCGCCCCGCCGGAGCTGATCGAGGCGGCGGCGCGCAAGTACCGCATCGCGCTGCTGGCGCTGGGCGACTGAGGCTCCTGCTCATCGTGGAGTTTCCACGACAGCGTCGAGTTGCGGAAGCGGGGCGTGCACGGCGTGCTGATCGCCACCGAGACCTTCCGTCCCCTGGTCCTCGCCCAGGCCAAGGCCCGCCGGCTTGAGCCGCACCTCATCACCGTCCGCCACCCGGTGGGCGGGCTGAACGCCGAGGAGCTGGCCGAGCGGATCGAGGCCGCCTTCGCCGGCCTGCGGCAGGAGATGGGCGCCTGACATCAGCCGCCCGGATGCCCGACGCCTCCGGGCGGGAGCGCGGCCTGGGCCGCGGGCGCCATTCGGCGCCTCGGCGCCGCCCGATGGGCGGTGCCGCCGGTAGGAGACGCGCGGCGGGAACGACCTCCCGCCGCCCCAGCAGCCGAGGGTTCGCGCGCATGCAGGACGCCGCCGAGGCCGAGATCATCGAGATCGGCGACCTCTCCCCGGAGGAGTGGACCGACTACGCCATCGCCCAGGGCTGGAGCGACGGGCTGCCCCTCGCCATCCCGACCGAGGCGGCGGTGGAGCGCCTCGTCGCCCTCTGCCGCGGCGACAACGAGCCCTTCCCGCCCATCTCCCCGCGCCAGGTGGTGCCCACCCTGAGGAGCCTCGCCGCCAACGCGGTGATGGCGGGCTGCCGGCCGGACTACTTCCCGGTCGTGCTCGCCGCGCTGCGCGGCGTGCTGCGGCCCGAGTACAACCTGCACGGCACGCTGGCGACGACGCACCCTTGCGCGCCCATGGTGCTGGTCAGCGGCCCGGCGCGGCACGCGCTCGGCCTCAATTGCGGCACCAACTGCTTCGGCCAGGGCAACCGCGCCAACGCCACCATCGGCCGGGCGCTGGAGCTGATCCTGCTCAACATCGGCGGCGCCAGGCCCGGCGTGATGGACCGCGCCACCCAGGGCTCGCCGGCGAAGTACAGCTTCTGCTTCGGCGAGAACCAGGAGGAAAGCCCCTGGGCGCCCTACCACGTCCGCCGCGGCTTCGCGCCCGAGGACAGCGTGGTGACGGTGATGGCCGGGGAGGGGCCGCACAACATCAACGACCACGCCAGCACCACGGGCGAGGGCATCCTCACCACCATCGCCCAGTCCATCGCCCAGCCCGGCTCCAACAACATCTACGGCAAGGGGCCCTACGTGCTGGTGCTGGGGCCGGAGCACGCGGCGACGCTCGCCCGCGACGGCTGGACCATCGAGGCGCTGCAGCAGGCGCTGTTCGAGCGCGCGCGCGTCCACGTCTCCCGCGTCTCGCCGGAGAACGTCCGGCAATACGTGGATTCCGGCCACCCGCCGGTGGACGACCACCTGCTGCTCGCGCCGACGCCCGAGGACATCCACATCCTGGTCGCCGGCGGCGCGGGCAAGCATTCCGCCTGGATCCCCTCCTTCGGCGGCACCGCGGTGTGTTCCGTGAAGGTGCGCGCCCCCGCATGACCGGCGACGGGGAGACGCCCCTCTTCCCCGAGGACACGCCCTGGGAGGAGGCGCAGGCGGCGCTCGAGGCGCTCGGCCTCGGCGACGGGCTGCCGCTGGTGCCGCCGACCGCGCGGCGGATGGCGCGGATGCTCGGCGCCGTCGCCGCGCCGGATGCCCCGCTCGGCCAGGTGCCGCCGCTGTTCGGCGCGCTGACGCCGCGCGCGGTCGCCTATCAGTGCGTGCTGGCCGGCTGCCTGCCGGCGGAGCTTCCGGTGGTGCTGACCGCCGCGCTCGCCGCGCTGGAGCCGGAGTTCAACCTGCTCGGCATTCAGACCACCACCGGCACCCCGACGGTCGCGCTCGTGGTGCACGGGCGGGCGGCGCGCGACCTCGGCATGAATGCGGGCGGCAACTGCCTCGGCCCCGGGAACCGCGCCAATGCCTGCCTCGGCCGCGCGCTCCGCCTGGTGCTGCAGAACATCGGCGGCGCCCGGCCCGGCGTCACCGACATGGCGACCATGGGCCAACCCGGGAAATACACCTTCTGCTTCGCCGAGGCCGAGGGCGGGCCCTTCCCGCCGCTCCCCGTCCGCCGCGGCCTGCCGGACGGGGAGGGGGCGGTGACGGTGCTCGGCGTCTCCGGCACCGCCGAGGTGCTGCCCCTCGGCGGCGCGGCGACGCCCGAGGCGGTGCTGCGCCCCCTGCTCGCCGCCATGCGCGGCACCTGGGAGGCGGCCTCGGGCGGCAGGGAGCGTCCGGGCGGCGAGCAGGTCTTCCTGCTGCCGCCGGAGATGGCCGGCATCCTCGCCGCCGCCGGCTGGGACCTCGCCGCCCTGCGGTCCTGGCTGTTCCGCGAGGGCGGCGAGGCCGTCGTCCGCGCGCCGGAGGACATCCACCCGCTGCTCGCCGGCGGGGCGGGGGTGAAGATGACGCATCTCGCCCCCTGGGCCGGCGGCACCCTCTCCGTGACGCGGCCGCTGCCGCGCGGCTGACGGGGCCGGGTCGCCGGCCCGGGCGGAGCGCCAGGGCCTCGTCCCGCGCGCCGCGACGCGATACCACCCTCGGATGCTTCGGGCCCCGACCAAGACGACGCCGCGCCCCCTCGCCGGCGGGCGGCACCTCCTGCTGGTGGGCGGCGGCCATGCCCATCTCGGCGTGCTGCGCGCCTTCGCCATGCGGCCGGAGCCGGGCCTCACCCTCACCCTGGTGGCGAGGGAGCTGGACGCCCTCTACTCCGGCATGCTGCCCGGCCTGGTCGCCGGCCTCTACCGGGAGGAGGAGTGCCGGGTGGACCTGCTGCCGCTCGCCGCCGCCGCCGGGGCGCGGCTGATCCACGACAGCGCGGTGGGCCTCGACCTCGCGGCGGGGCGCGTGCTCTGCGCCCGCCACCCGTCGCTCGGCTTCGACCTGCTCTCCCTCGACATCGGCTCGGACTCCCGGCTCGACGTGCCCGGCGCGGCGGAGCACGGCCTGCCGGTGCGCCCGATCGGCAGCTTTCCGGCCCGGCTGGAGGCGGCGCTGGCCGCGCTCGGCTCCGGCACGCCGCGGTTGGCCGTGGTGGGCGGCGGGGCGGGCGGGGCGGAACTCGCCCTCTCCCTGCGCCGGCGCCTCGCCGCCGGCGGACGGCCCGCGGAGGTGGTGCTGCTCGCCGGCCACGCCCTGCTGCCGCGCGCCGGCGCCCTGGCCCGCACCGTGCTGGGGCGGGCGCTGCGCCGGCGCGGCATCCGGGTGCTGGAGGGGGCGGAGGTGACGCGCGCCGGGCCGGAGGGGCTCGCCCTCGCCGACGGGCGGCAGGTGGCATGCGACCTCGCCCTCTGGGCCACCGGCGCCGCCGCCCCCGCCTGGCTGGCGGAGACGGGGCTCGCCCTCGACCCACAGGGCTTCGTCGCGGTGGACGCGGCGCTGCGCTCGGTCTCCGACCCACGGGTCTTCGCCGCCGGCGACGTCGCCGCGGTGCTGCCCCATCCGCGCGAGAAGGCCGGGGTCTACGCGGTGCGCCAGGGCAGGCCGCTGGCGGCGAACCTCCGCCGGGCGCTGCGCGGCGAGGCGCTGCGCCCCTTCCGCCCGCAGCGCCACGCCCTGGCCCTGATCGGCACCGGGGACGGGGAGGCGGTGGCGCTGCGCGGCCGCCTCGCCCTCTCCGGCGCCTGGCTGTGGCGGCTGAAGCGGCGCATAGACCGGCGCTGGGTCGAGGGCTTCCGTGTCCCCGCGGCCATGCCGGCGGAGGAGGAGGAGGCGCCGATGCGCTGCGCCGGCTGCGGCGGCAAGGTGCCGGCCGAGGCGCTCTCGGCCGCGCTGCGCCGCCTGCCCGCCCTGCCTGGGCGTGGCGACATCCTGCTCGGGCTGGAGGCGCCGGACGACGCCGCGGTGCTGCTGCCGCCGGAGGGCGAGGCGCTGGTGCAGACGGTGGACATGTTCCGCGCCTTCCTCGGCGACCTGCACCTGTTCGGCCGCATCGCCGCCAACCATGCGCTCGGCGACATCCATGCCATGGGGGGGCGGCCGCTCGCCGCGCTCGCCATCGCCGCCCTGCCCCACGGCCCGGCGGCGCGGCTGGCGGAGGACCTGCACGCCATGCTCGCCGGCGCGCAGGAGGTGCTGGAGGCGGAAGGGGCCCGCCTGGTCGGCGGGCACAGCGCGGAGGGGGCGGAGATCGCGCTCGGCTTCGCCGTCACCGGCGCGGTCGCGCCGGCGCGGCTGCTGCGCGCCTCCGGGCTGCGGCCGGGGGACCGGCTGGTGCTGACCAAGCCGCTCGGCACCGGCGTGATCCTGGCCGCGGCGATGCGCGGCGCGGCGCGCTCGGCCTGGCTGGAGGCGGCGGTGGCCTCGATGCAGCGTTCCTCCGGCCCCGCGGCGCGGGTGCTTGTGGAGGCGGGCGCTACCGCCTGCACCGACGTGACCGGCTTCGGCCTGCTCGGACATCTCGGCGGGATGCTGCGCGCCTCCGGCCTCGCCGCCCGGCTCGATCCGGAGGCGGTGCCCCTGCTCGCAGGGGTGCGGGAGGCGCTGGCGCGGGGCATCCGCAGCACGCTGCACGAGGCGAACGCCGCCGCCGTGGCCGGGCTGCTCGACCCCGCCCTGCTGGCGGCGCCGGAGCGCGCGGCGCTGCTCGATCCGCAGACCGCGGGCGGGCTGCTCGCCGGCGTGCCGGCGGCGCGGGCGGCGGCGTGCCTCGCCGCGCTGCGCCGTCTGGGCTGCGAGGCGGCGGTGATCGGCACGGTGGAGCCGGGGCCGCCGCGCCTGCGCCTCGGGCCGGAGGCGGTGCCGGCCGCGGTGCCGGTGCCGGGGTGACGCCGGCGCCCCGCCGCCCCAGATCCGGGGGCGACCAAGGAAGGGATCGCAAGGAATGGCACAGGCATTCGGCAGGCGCGGCGTGCTGGCGGCGGCGGGGCTCGCCACGCTGCTGCCCGGCGGGGCGGGGGCGGCGGCGCCGCGCCTCACCGTGTGGCGGGACCCGAATTGCGGCTGCTGCGGCGGCTGGATCGAGCACATGCGGGAGGCGGGTTTCGCGGTGGAGGACAACCTCGTTCCCTCGCCCGCCCCGGCGCGGCGGATGCTCGGTATCCCGGCCGACCTCCTCTCCTGCCACGCCGCGCGGGTCGGCGGCTACGCGATCGAGGGGCATGTTCCCGCGGCGGCGGTGAAGCGCCTGCTGGCCGAGCGCCCGCCGGGCATCCGCGGCCTCGCCGTGCCGGCGATGCCGATCGGCTCGCCGGGGATGGAGGTGCCGGGAGAGCCGCCCGAGACCTATGAGGTGATCGCCTTCGGCGCCGGGGAGCGGCGCGAGGCCTTCATGCGCTTCCGCGGCGCGGAGCCGCTCCCGCCCCGGCCTTGACTCTCCCATGGTGGGAGGCCCGAGCCTGCCGCCGTCCGCGCTCCGCCCTGCGGGCCGGGCAGATGGCGGCGAGAGGGGCGCGCCCCCTGCTCCCGCGTGCCGTGAAGGGAGAACGACAGCCATGGCCATCCCGCGCCCCCGATCCGCCGCCCTGGCGGCGGCCCTGCTTCTCGCCCTGGCCGCGCCGGCCGGGGCGGGGCAGCACGCGCATCCCCATCACGGTGCCGCGGCGGCGCCGGCCGACGCCTCCTCCCCGGCTGTCGCCGCCTTCCGCGCGATCAACGAGCGGATGCACCGCGAGATGGCGATCGCCTTCACCGGCGATGCGGACCGCGACTTCGCCAGCGCGATGATCCCGCACCACCAGGGCGCGATCGACATGGCCCGCGTGGTGCTGGAGCATGGGCGCGATCCCGAGATCCGCCGCCTCGCCGAGGAGATCATCCGCGCGCAGGAGGCCGAGATCGCGCAGCTCCGCGCCTTCCTCGCCGCCCGTCCCTAGGGCGGATCGCGCAGGGCTGGAGACGGCCAGGGGCGCTAATCCGCTCCGCAAACGATGGGCTGGAGCCGTTTCCGAACCCGCGGCCGATCCCAGCCGGGTGGCCTCGCCCGAACGGGTGAAGATGCCCGCGCACTCAACGGGCCGGAGCGTTTGCCGCGGGCCGGGGCTACGGGATTTCCCGTATCGGGATTTTCCCGAATCGCGCCTCCGGCCCGCGCCGCGCAGAGTGCCCGCATGACGGTGTGGCCGCGACAGGCGCGGCCCCTCGGCGAGGGCGGGACGAATGGCCATGGACGGAGAGGGGATGCGGGAGATGGCCGCCGGGGCTGCGGCGGGCGGGCGGTTCTCGGGGATGCCGCTGATGGCGGTGCGCCCCGGCAGCGCCGCCGCGCCGGCCGCGGGTGGCGGCAGCACCCTCTCCCTCACCGCCGGGGAGACGCTCTACGCCGAGGGCGAGCCGGCCGAGCACTGGTACGAGGTGGTGGCCGGCGCGGTGCGCGCCTGCAAGCTGACGCCGGACGGCCGGCGCCAGGTGGTGGAGTTCCACCTGCCCGGCGACGTGTTCGGCCTCGACGAGGTGGACGGCGTGCGCGGCCTCACCGCCGAGGCCGCCGCCGCCGAGGGGCGCACCGTGGTGATCCGCCGCTGCCGCCGGCGGCTCGAGAGCATGGCCGAGGCCGATCCCCGCTTCGCCCGCCGCCTGCACGAGATGGCGCTGCGCCGCCTTGCGCGGGCGCATGCGCGCCTCGTGCTGCTCGGCCGCAACGGCGCGGTGGAGCGCGTCGCCGCCTTCCTGCTGGAGATGGAGGCGCGCATGCCGCGCAGCGACGCCGGGCCGGGCGGCTTCTGCCTGCCGATGACGCGCGAGGACGTGGCCGACCACCTCGCCCTCACCACCGAGACGGTCAGCCGCACCCTGCAGATGCTGAGGCGCCGCGGCGCCATCGCCCTGCCCGGGCTGCGCCTGGTGCGGATCCTGGACCGCCGCGCCCTGCAGGGCCTCGGCGAGGCGGCGCCCATGCCCGCCGCCCCCCTGCCGATGCGCGGCGCCTCCGCGCCGGGGCGGCGGCTGCTCGCCGCCTGACGCCATGGGAATCGGTCAGCAGCCGGAGGCGGAGCGGGGCGGCACCCTGGCGGTGGTGCCGCAGGGCGGCTGCCGCGGGCGGGTCCTCGTGGTCGCTGAGGACGCGGCGGTGCGGCGCTCCCTGGTGATGCTGCTGCGCTCCTCGGGCTTCCAGCCGCGCGCCTTCGACTCCGCCGCGCTCTTCCTGGACCATGCCCTCGCCGCCGCGGCGGCGGGCGACGGCGCCGCCCCCTGCTGCCTGCTGGTGGATCACCAGCAGCCGGGCGGCATGGACGGGCTCGGTCTGGTCGAGCGGATGGCCGCGGCGGGGGCGGGGATGCCGGCGATCGTCATCGCGGGCGAGCCCGGCCCCGGCATGCGGCGGCGGGCGCAGGCGGCCGGGGTGATCGCCCTCGTCGCCAAGCCGCTGCTCGACGACGCGGTGATCGAGGCGGTGGCCGAGGCGGCCCGGCGGGCCAGGGACCGGGCCGCGGCCCGGCCCGCCTGAACGGGATCTGGAGCGTTCGCCGCGGGCCGGGGCGCAGCGAACCCGCTCCGGAGCCGCGTCTGCGACCAGGGCCGGGCGGAAACGGGGCGGCGCTGGCGGATCAGCCGGGGGGGCGCGGCGCGGCGGCCACCTGCTCGGCGCGCAGCGCGAGGCGCACCGCCTCGGCCAGGCTGCGGGCGCCGAGGCGCTCCATCATCCGCGCCCGGTGCACCTCCACCGTGCGCGGGCTGATGCCGAGTTCGTGCGCGATCACCTTGTTCGGCTTGCCCGCGGTCAGGAGCTCCAGCACCTCGCGCTCGCGCGGGGAGAGCGCGGCGATGCGCGCCGCGGCCTCGCTCGCCGCCGGGTCGGCGGGCGGCGCGGCGGGGGGCGGCGCCTCCGGCGCCGGCGCGGCGAGCGCGGCGTCGAGGGCGGCGAGCAGCGCCTCGTCGTCGAAGGGCTTCTCGATGAAGTCGAGCGCGCCGGCCTTCATCGCCTGCACCGCCGTGGCGATGTCGCCATGCGCGGTCATGACGATGACCGGCTTGGCGAATCCCTGGGCGCGGAGCTGGCGCAGCATCTGCAGCCCGTCCATGCCGGGCATCCGCACGTCGGTCAGCACGCAGCCGATGTCGCCCTCGCCGAGGGAGGGCAGCGCGTCGAGGAAGGCGAGGGCGGAGGGGTGGGTCCGCACCGCCATGCCGGCCGAGCGCAGCAGCATGGCGAGCGAGCGCCGCACCGCCTCGTCGTCGTCCACCACATGCACCGCGCCGCGACCGCCTTCCGGATCCCCGCTGCTCATGCCGTTCCTCTTAGAGCGGATCGCGGGCGGCGGGAACCGGCCGGGGGCGCGGGCCCACGCTCCCCGGGGTGCGTTCAGGCGTCGCCGTCATGCGCCTCCTCCGGCGGCAGGGTGGGCAGGGTGAAGCGGAACACGGTGCCGCCCCCGGGGTTCGGCTCGGCCCAGAGCCGCCCGCCATGCGCCTCGACGATGGAGCGGCAGATCGAGAGACCGATGCCCATCCCCCCCGCCTTGGTGGTGACGAAAGGCTCGAACAGCCGCTCGGCGATGGCGGGGGCGAGGCCGGGGCCGGTGTCGGCCACCGAGACCTCGACCTGGTCCGGCCCCGACGGGGCGGCGGCCAGCACCAGCTCGCGCCGCGGCGCCTCCCCGGGCGGGACGGAGATCTCCTGCATCGCCTCGACCGCGTTGCGGATCAGGTTGAGCAGCACCTGCTGCACCTGCACCCGGTCCACCAGCACCGGCGGCAGGGCGGGGTCGAAGCGGAAGGTGGTGCGCACCCCGCTCTCGCGCGTGCCCACCAGCGCCAGGGCGGCCGCCTCCTCGATCAGCCGGCCGAGCGGCTCCAGCCGCTGGTCCGCCTCGCCGCGGGAGACGAACTCGCGCAGCCGGCGCACGATCTGCCCCGCGCGCAACGCCTGCTCGGCGGTGAGGTCCATCGCCTCGCGCAGCTCCGCCAGGCGCTCGGACTCGGCGCCGGGCGGGATCGCCGCGGCGAGGGTGCGCCGCGCGGCGCGGATCGCGCTGGCCGCGGCGGTCAGCGGCTGGTTCAGCTCGTGGGCGAGGGCCGAGGCCATGGCGCCGACCTCGCTCAGCCGCGAGACGTGCAGCAGTTCCGACTGCAGCTCCTGCAGCCGCGCCTGGGTCGCCTGGCGTTCCGTCAGGTCGCGGACGAAGCCGGTGAACAGCCGCCGCCCGCCGCCCGCCGCCACCTCGCCCACCGCGAGTTCCATCGGGAAGGTGCTGCCGTCCTTGCGCCGGCCGGTGACGACGCGGCCGATGCCGATGATCCGCCGCTCCCCGGTCGCGACGTAGCGGGCGATGTAGGCGTCGTGCCGCTCGCGGTCCGGGCTCGGCATCAGCATCGAGACGTTGCGCCCGAGCGCCTCCTCGGCGGCGTAGCCGAACAGCCGCTCGGCGGCGGCGCTGAAGGATTCCATGATGCCGCGCTCGTCGATCACGATCATGGCGTCGGGAATGCTCTCCAGGATCGAGCGCAGATGCGCCTCTCGCTCCTCGAGCGCCTTGCGCTCCCGCCGCCGCTCGGTCAGGTCCTGGATCGTCACCACCACCTCGGCCACCCGCCCCGCGGCGTCGCGGAGCGGCGTGGCGCTGCACAGGCCGGCGAAGCAGGGCGCGCCGTCCGCGCGGCGCAGCACCTCCACCTCCGCTTCCCGCACCGTCTCGCCGCGCAGGGCGCGGGCGGCGGGCAGGTCCTCGGGCGGCAGCGGACGGCCATCCGGGCCGCGCGTCTCGAACAGCGCGGCATAGCGGGCAAGCGGCAGGCGGGCCTCCGCCCGGTCCGCGAAGCCGTGCAGGGCGGCGAAGGCGGCATTCGCCTCGATCGGGCACCCCTCGGCGTCGAAGGCGGCGATGCCGAGCGAGACGCCCTCGAGGGCGAGGCGCAGGCGAGCATGCTCATGCCCGGTCCGCGCCTCCGCCCCGGCTCCGTTCCGGGCCGGCTCGGGGCCGCCGGCCCCCCTCTCCCCGGGCGCATCGGTCACGCGCGCTTCCCTCCTGGTTCCGGCCGCCGCCGCGGCACCGCTGCCGTTTAGGGGATTTCCCTATACGGGGTTCCCCCGACTGGCGCGAGGCGGGCGGGGATGCAGGCTGGGCGCCGCGTCCAGGATGGAACCGGGGAATCATGCAGGAGCGGGCGAAGCCAGCCCAGGCCGAGGGCATCGAAGCGGCGGCGCGGGTCAGCCGCGAGCTTCGGCGCGGCCTCGTCGAGCGCCTGGTCCGGCGGGAGGAGGCGGCGGAACGGGGCGGGGATGCGCCGGAGGGGCGGCACCGGCCGCACCTCGTCGCCGCGCCGCCCGGGGGCCGGGGCGGGGAGGGCTGGAGGCGGCCCGGGGCGTGAGCGCGCGCCGGATGGGGGCGGGGCCGCCTCGCCGGCGCCCGCATGGGCCGGCTCGCGCGGCTGTCGTGGCGCGGCCGCCGCTCCGGGCCCTCGCGGCCGGGATGGGGTGCCGGACGCCCGCGCGGATACGCCCGGCGCTGCCGCCGGCCGCGTCAGGCGTGGCCGATGGGGCCGAAGGCCTCCTGCTGCGTCGCCCGCACCACCGCCGCGAACAGGCGCAGCGCGTCCGGCCCGCCGCGGTCGGAGAGGCTGCCCTGCTCCATCTCCGCCGCCAGCAGCTCGGCGTGCTCGGCCAGGGTCTCGGCGGCGCGGCGCATGGCCTCGCGCGAGAGGGCGAGTTGCGCTTCCTCGGTGAGGCAGTCCCAGGTCTCAGGCGGCATGGGTTTCCCGTTTTCGCTGCCGTCCTGGCGAGGCTCGCTGGCCCCTTCGGCGGGGCGACGCCGAGTGTGGCGCGCCGCGGTTAATGCCGCCTTTCCGCCGACCGGCCCGGCCCTTACAGGAAGCGGAGGCGGGCGAGGCCGAGCGGCCCGAAATCCGCCTCCACCGCGCAGGGGCCCTCCAGCCAGATCGCCGGGGTGACGGAGCCGAGCCAGACCACCTGCCCTGCCTTCAGCCCGCCGAACGCCTCGGCGGCGCCCGAGCCAGCGAGCCAGGCCAGCGCCTCCAGCGGGTGGCCGAGCAGGTCGCGCCCATGGCCCGCCGCCACCGCCCTGCCGTCCACGCGCAGCTCCCCCCGCAGCGCGGCGAGGTCGAGGCCGCGCCAGTCCGCGGGGGGCGGAGCGACGACGCCGGCGGCGTGGAACACCTGGTCGGCGATCAGGGTCGGCGCGCCGAGCGCGCGGAAATCGCCGTAGCGGTTGTCCACCACCTCGATCGCCGCGAACACCTCCTCCACCGCCTCGGCGGCGCGCTCGCGGCTGCAGGGGCCGAAGGGGAGGTCGCGGCCGAGGCGCAGCGCCACCTCGCACTCGACCCCCGGCCGCACGAAGTCGGCGAGGCGGAAGGCGGCGCCGTCCGGGCGCAGGCTCTCCGCCGGCACGAAGCCGGCGGCGGGGCCGGGGAGGCCGAGATACTCCTGCATCTGCCGCGTGGTGGCGCCGATCTTGAAGCCCGCGGGCGGCACCGCGCCGAGCCGCTCGGCGACCCGCCGCTGCAGCGCATAGCCCGCCGCCGGGTCGGCCGGGGTCAGCTCGCCCAGCGGGGCGAGGGCGCGGCGGGCGCGTCGCGCCTCCAGGATCAGCTCGGCGGCGTCGGGCATGGGCTCTCCTCCCCTGCGGCATGATCTGCCTTGGTGGATCAGGCGTCCGCCCCTGTCGAGCGGCTGCTTCGCCGCCCCGGCGATTCCGCCTCAGCGGACCATGCCCCGGAGCGGAGCGCCGGCCGTCGCCGCGGGCACGGCCGGGCGGGCAAGGCCCTGAGGCCGGCCGTTTCCGGCCCTCCGCGATCCGCTCCAGAGATCCGCTCTAGATGCGGGCGAGCTCGTAGAGCGCGACCGCGGCGGCGGCGGAGACGTTGAGGCTCTCCATCTCCGGCGCGATCGGCAGCCGCGCCAGCTCGTCGCAGGTCTCGCGCGTCAGGCGGCGCAGCCCCTCGCCCTCGCCGCCGAGCACCAGCGCCACGCGCCGCCCGCCGAGTCCGGCCTGGGCGAGCGTCACCGGCGCCCCCGCCTCCAGCCCCACCACCCAGAGGCCGGCGCGCTTCAGCTCGTCGAGCGTGCGGGCGAGGTTCACCACGCGCACCACCGGCACCACCTCGAGCGCGCCGGAGGCGGCGCGGGCCAGGGCGCCGGTCTCGGGCGGGGCGTGGCGGTCCTGCAGCACCAGCGCGGCGGCCCCGAAGGCGGCGGCGGAACGCAGGATGGCGCCGACATTGCGCGGATCCGTCACCTGGTCGAGCACCAGCACCGGGCCCGTGCCCTGCGCGAGCGCGCGGTCGAGCGGCACGGCGGGCAGCGGCTCGGCGAGCAGGGCGGCGCCCTGGTGCACCGCGTCCTCGGGCAGGAAGGTGGCGAAGCGGGCGCGCTCCGCCCGCTCCGGCGCGATGCGCCAGGGCGGCGGCAGGCGGGCGGCGAGGGCGGCCTCGGCCTCCGCGGTCAGCAGCAGGCGGCGCAGGCGGCGGGCGGGGTTGGCGAGCGCCGCCGCCACCGGATGCAGCCCGTGCAGCCACACGCCGCGGGCCGGCGCCGGAGGGGCGCGCGGCGGCACGCGGTCCTCGCCGCGCGCGGGGGGGCGCCGGGCGGGTCCGGGCGGCGGCGCGGCGGGGGCGCGGGGCGGGGGTCGGCGCATGGCGCCGGCCATCCTGCGCGCCGGCGCAGCGCTGTCCAGGGGCGGCGGAGATGCCCCCGCGCCCGATTGACAGGGCGGGGCGAAAGCGGATAGTCCGCCCGCTCCCGCCGTCCGGACCGGGCGGGGGCGGCGTGCGGAGGGGTGCCCGAGTGGCTAAAGGGGACGGACTGTAAATCCGTTGGCTAGCGCCTACGTTGGTTCGAATCCAACCCCCTCCATAGTGCCTGGCCGCCCCGCGGCAGCGGGAGGCCCCGGCGGGCGCCCGGTCGGGGCGCGGGTGTAGCTCAATGGTAGAGCCCCAGCCTTCCAAGCTGGTTGTGCGGGTTCGATTCCCGTCACCCGCTCCGGCGCGCGGGCGCGGGGCCTCTGTCCGGGTCCCCCGGCGATCGCCACCAGATCGCCCGAGGGGTGATGCAAGGGTGGCGTGCGAGAGCGAGACGGGGTGACGGAGCCGGACGATGGCGAAGGCGAGGTTTGAGCGGACGAAGCCGCACTGCAACAT
>NZ_SJDM01000039.1 GCF_004761865.1 Crenalkalicoccus roseus
AAGCGCGCCGGGGCCGCCGCGCCGCGCCGCGCCGCAGAGCCGACCGCCGCCCGCAAGCGGCGCCAAGTGGTGGCGGGGCCGGAAGGCGGCCCGGCACGCCCGCGCCGCGCCCGCAGCCACGCCGCGCCCGACCGGCTGGAGCAGCTCGTCGCCGTGGCGCGCACCAGCCTCGAGGACGACAAGGCCGAGGACATCGTGGTGCTGGACGTCACCGGCCGCGCCAGCTTCGCCGACCGCATGATCATCGCCACCGGCCTGGTGGAGCGGCAGATCCAGGCCATGGCGACCCATCTGGAGGAGGCGCTGGAGGAGAAGGCCGGGCTTCGGCTGCGGCGGGATGCCATCCAGGCCTCGCCCGACTGGGTGCTGATAGATGCCGGCGACCTGGTGATCCACCTGTTCCGCCCGGAGGCGCGGGCGATGTACGCGCTGGAGCGCATGTGGGGCCCGGAAAGCCCGGCCGGCGAGACGCCTCCGGTGGATGAGGGCGGCTAGAACGGATCGCGGACGGCCGGGACCGGCCGGAGCGTGACTCCGCTCCGGCACCCGTCCGCGAAGCCGGCTCGACACAGATTGGGCGCCGCGGTGTGACCCACTGAAGGAGTCGCGCCGCAGCGCGCGTCGTGAACGGCCGGGAGCGTAGGGCCGCTCCGCAAGCAAAGGCCCGAACCGTTTTCGCAAATGCGGTCGGGCGGAAGCGGCTCTGGCCGGGGCGGGGGGGCGCAGTCGGGCATCGGCGCGCACGGGGTCGCTGGGCAGGCTCGGCATGAAGCAGGCGCGGCGCCCGATGCGCGTTGGCCACCGCCTGTTGCATCGCCGCCACAGAGTCGTGCCCGGGGCACGAAATGGCGGACGGGGAGGTCGCTCCACAGCCTTACCCACAGGCCTGTCCACGTCGCTGTGGGTAACCCGGAGGTTGACAGCACCGCCGGCGGGGCACCGCGGCCGCGTTCGCCGACTCAGCCCTCTGCGGTGCGTCCGCGCGCGGAGGTGCCCCGCGATGCCGCCGGCCGTATCAGGCCAGCTCGACCACCGGCTCCAGCCCCAGCGCGGCGGCCAGGGCATCCAGACGGCGCAGCACGCTCTCCCCGGCGAAGACGCCGGTGCCCTCGGAGAGGCGCAGCGCGAGGCGCCCGCCCCGCCGCTCCAGCGCCGTCGCGGCGAGCAGCGCCGGCGTGCCGCCGCAGAGGGTGTAGGCCAGGCGGAACGCCGCCCCCAGCGCCTCCGCCCGGCGCTGCGCCGGCGCGTCGAGCAGCAGCCGCGCCGGGGCGAGCAGGGGGGAGGACGGCTCGGCCTCGTAGCGCAGCGCCGCGACCAGGGCGAGGAAGGCGCGGGCGTGATGGTCGAGCCCGACGCCGTGTTGGCGCAGGATGCGCAGGAAGGCCTGCTCGGCGCGGTATTCCGGGTGGTCGTGGCTGCCGGTGTCGGAGACCCAGCAGGCCGCCTGGCGCAGCGCGCGGTAGCCCGCATCCTCTTCGGGGAAGAGCGGATCGGTCCAGCCGAGCAGCGCCGCCGGCAGGTCCGGATCGCGGCCGAGCTGCAAAGCGAGCTCGGCAGCGGCGGCGAGCAGGGGCTCCTCGGCACGCACCGCGGGGTCGAGCAGGCGGGCATACCAGCCCTCGCGCAGCCCGTTGGCGGAGAAGACGACGCGCGCGGCGCCGGTGGCGCGCAGCAGCCGGCGCAGCACCACCGCGGCGTAGGGCAGGTCGGCCAGACGCTTCTGCGGCGCCCCCGGCATGCGCTCCAGCACCTTGCGCGAGGCGCCCATGACCACGCTGGCGAGGTCGCGCGCCTCCTCGCGCCGCAGCACGTAGTGGTGCACGATGGCGAGCGGATAGCCGGTCTGGGCGATGTGCATGCGCGCCAGCGCCCGCCAGGCGCCGCCCACCAGGTAGAGGTCGCGCCCCGCGCCCTCGGCCAGCCACCCCTGGGCCGCGAGCTCCTCGTCGGCGATGGCGCGGGCGCGCACCAAATCCTCCCCGGCACGGTCGGAAAGGCGGATGGCGCCGAGGGGCAGCGACGCCGCACGGCCCACCCTTCCCTCCTCCAGCCGCACGAGCTCGAGCGAGCCGCCGCCGAGGTCGCCGAGCACCCCATCCGCCTCCGGCACGCCGAGCAGCAGCCCGTCGGCGGAGAGGCGCGCCTCCTCCTCCCCGCTCAGGATGCGCACCGGCACGCCGGGCATGCGCGCCTCCAGCGCGGCGACGAAATCGGGGCCGTTCGCGGCATCGCGCACCGCCGCAGTGGCCAGCACCTCCAGCGGCTCGGCGCCCATGGCGCGGGCGACGGCGTGATAGCGGCCGAGCACCGTCAGCGCCGGGCCGATCGCCGCCTCGTTCAGCCGGCCCGTGGACTGCAGGCCGCGGCCGAGGCCGAGCACCGCCTTCTCGTTGAAGATCGCCTGCGGGTTCCGCCCGCGCCCCTCGAACACCACGAGACGGACAGAGTTGGAGCCGAGGTCCACCACGCCGCACCGTGGCCGGCGCGCCCCGGTCCCGCCATTCGGCGCCTTGGACCAGCAGAGATCGTCCACGCGATTCAATCCTGCAGGATGCGGTCCGGACGCGGCCGCTTCGGCGCCGCGGTCGGCGGCCGGTGCAGCGCGCTGCCCCTGCCCGAGAGCGAGGGGTTGGTCATGAAATACTCATGGGCCGAGACCGGGTTCCCGTCCGGCTTCAGCCGCCGCCAGCACCCGTCCGGCCCGAGTTCCCAGCTCTGCATGTTGTCCTTCAGGTTCACCACCATGATCTGGTCGAGGATCTGGGCGTGGACGGTGGGGTTGTGCACCGGCACCAGGGTTTCCACCCGCCAGTCCATGTTGCGCGCCATCCAGTCGGCGGAGGAGATGTAGACCCGCGCGCGGCGCGAGGGCAGGCGGTGGCCGTTGCCGAAGACGCAGATGCGCGAGTGCTCGAGGAACCTTCCGACGATGGACTTGATGCGGATGTTGTCGGAAAGGCCCGGCACGCCCGGGCGCAGGCAGCAGATGCCCCGCACCACCCCCTCCACCCGCACCCCGGCCTGGGAGGCGCGGTAGAGCGCGTCGATCAGCGCCTCGTCCACGAGCGAGTTCATCTTGATCCAGATGCCAGCGGGCTTGCCCTCCCGCGCGAAGCGGATCTCCTGCTCGATCAGCCCGAGCAGGGTGGGGCGGATGGTGAGCGGGCTGAAGGCCAGGCACTCCATCCGCTCCGGCCGCGCGTAGCCGGTGAGGTAGTTGAACAGCCGCGCCGCGTCCCGCGTCAGCGCCGGGTCGGCGGTGAAGAAGGAGAGGTCGGTATAGATGCGCGCGGTGACCGGGTGGTAGTTGCCGGTGCCGAAATGCGCGTAGGAGCGCAGGCCGCTGCCCTCCCGCCGCACCACCAGCGACACCTTGGCATGGGTCTTCAGGTCCACGAAGCCGAACACCACCTGCACGCCGGCCGCCTCCAGCTCGCGGGCGAGGGCGATGTTGCGCTCCTCGTCGAAGCGGGCCTTGATCTCGATGATGCCGGTGACGCTCTTGCCCTGCTCGGCGGCCTCGATCAGCGCGCGCGCGATCGGGCTGTCGCGGCTGGTGCGGTAGAGGGTCTGCTTGATGGCGACCACGTTCGGGTCGCGCGCCGCCTGGCGCAGGAACTGCACCACCACGTCGAAGCTCTCGTAGGGGTGGTGGACGACGATGTCCTTGGCGCGGATGGCGGCGAAGCAGTCGCCGCCGAAATCCAGGATGCGCTCCGGGAAGCGCGGCGTGTAGGGGGTGAACAGCAGGTCCGGCCGGTCGTCCACGATGAGCTGCTTGAGGTCGGAGAGGCCGAGCAGCCCCTCCACCACGAAGACCGAGCCGCGCTCGGCGTCCAGCTCCTCGGCCACGAAGTCCACCATGTCCGAGGGCGTGTCGACGGTGACGGAGAGGCGGATGGCGCGGCCGCGGCGGCGGCGCTTCAGCGCCGTCTCGTAGCTGCGCACCAGGTCCTCCGCCTCCTCCTCGAACTCCACGTCGGTGTCGCGGATCAGGCGGAACAGGCCGCGCTCGGCCAGGATGAAGCCGGGGAAGAGGCGGCCGAGGAACAGGCCGATCAGGTCCTCGAGCAGCACGAAGCGGATGGTGCGGTCGGCGGCGTCGAGGGCGGGAAGGCGGATGAAGCGCTCCACCTGCGGCGGCAGCGGCAGCATCGCCCGCATGGTGCCGCCATCCTCCTCCCGCACCAGCTTCAGCGCCATGCAGAGCGCCAGGTTCTGGATGAAGGGGAAGGGATGCGCCGGGTCCACGGCGAGCGGCGTCAGCACCGGAAAGACCCGGTCCATGAACCACTCGCCGAGCCAAGCGCGGTCGGGCTCGGTCAGCTCCTCCGGGTCGCAGACGGTGATCCCCGCCTGCCGCAGCAGGCCGCGCAGCGCCTGCCACTCCGCCTGCTGCGCCGCGATCAGCACCTGGGTGCGGGCATGGATCTCGGCGAGCTGCTGCGCCGGGGTGCGGCCGTCGGGCGAGAGGGCGGGCAGCCCCGCCCGCTCCTGTCCGACCAGCCCGGCCACGCGCACGGAATAGAACTCGTCGAGGTTGGAGGCGGAGATGGCGACGAAGCGCAGCCGCTCCAGCAGCGGGTGCTTGGGGTTCGCCGCCTCCTCCAGCACCCGGGTGTTGAAGTCGAGCCAGGAGAGTTCGCGGTTGATGAAGCGCGCGGGACTGTCCGGCGCGATGGCGGGCCGGGTCTCCGCGGGCGCTGCCGGCGGGGCCGGCGTCTCGGCAAGCGACATGGGGCGGCGTATCTCCTCGGCGCGAGCCTACAGCAGCCGCGGCCCGGGCGGCGAGGCGCCCTCGTCCCCGGTCAGCGAAGCGTCATCCTCCGCCTCGCCGAAGCCGGGCAGGCCGGCGAGGGCGGCGCGGGCAAGGGGGCGGGTCACCTTCCCTCCCGTGGCCAGCGACGCCCGGTCGAGCCGCGCCGCCGCCTCGGCCACCGCCCCCGCCTCGCGCGGCAGGCGGGCGAGCAGCCAGGCCTGCACGCCCGGATCCACGCGGAGCTGGCGGTCGGCGAAATGCTTGGAGAGCAGCGCGCCGAGCAGCGGATCGCCCGGCGGCTGCACCGCCACCGCGGCCATGCCGCGCAGCCGGCTGGCGAGGTCGGGCAGCGCCACCGGCCAGCGCGAAGGCGGCTCCCGCCCGGCCAGCAGCACCTTCTGGCCGCGCTCGGCGGAGAGGTTGAGCAGATGCAGCAGCGCCCGCTCCTCCGCCGCGATGTCGGCGTCGTCCACCGCGAGCCCGGTGCCGGGCGGCACCTCGGGCAGGCCGGAGAGGGCGGGGCCGGACAGCACCGGCCAGCCGCGCCCCGCCGCCAGCCAGCGCAGCATGTGGGTCTTGCCGGTGGCCGGCGGCCCCCACAGCGCCAACCGCCCGCCGGGCCATTCCCCGGGGCGGCGCAGCCAGGCCAGCGCCTCGGCGTTGGAGGGGTCCTCCAGCAGGTCCGCCGGCTCGTAGGAAGGGTCGAGCGGCAGCGGCAGCGGCAATTGCCGCGGCGCCCTCATGTGCCGGTGCGCGGCGGGTCGAGGTAGAGCGGGCTTTCCAGGTAGCGCCGCAGCCAGTAGCGGGCGACGACGCCGATCGCCGCCGCCATCGGCACCGCCAGCAGCACGCCGAGGAAGCCGAAGGCGACGCCGCCGGCGAACAGCGCGAAGATCACCCACACCGCGTGCAGCTCCACCCGGTTGCCGAGCAGGCGCGGATAGATGATGTAGCCCTCCACGAGCTGGCCGAAGACGAAGACGGCGAACACCGTCAGCACGCCGTCCCAGGTGCCGAACTGGGCGAGCGCCAGCAGCAGCGCGGTGATCAGCCCGGTGATCGAGCCGACATAGGGGATGAAGGAGAGGATGCCGGCCATCAGCCCGACCGTCAGGCCGAGCTCCAGCCCCACCGCGGAGAGCGCCGTGGCGTAGTAGACGGCGAGGATGCCGCAGCAGATGAGCTGGCCGCGCAGCCAGGCCGAGAGCACCCGGTCCATGTCGCGCGCGAGCTGGCGCAGCGTCGCCGCCGAGCGGCGCGGCAGCCAGGCGTCGATGCGCAGCAGCATGCGCGGCCAGTCGCGCAGCAGGTAGAAGGCCACCACGGGGGTGACGGCGACGAGGAGGAACACGTTGAACAGGGCGATGCCGCTGCCGATCAGCCGCGCCAGCGCGGTGCCGAGGAAGGAGACGATCGCCCCCGCCTGCCCCACCGCCAGCTCCTGCAGCCGCGTGTCCATGAACTCGGGCCCGAAGCGGTCGGACAGCGCGTCCAGCGCCTCGCGCATCGCCGCGCCGATGCCGATCACGTAGCCGGGCAGGCGCTGCAGCAGCGTCGTCACCTGCGCCAGCAGCAGCGGGTAGAGCAGCAGCACGCAGAGCAGCGCCGCCATGGTCAGCGCCAGCACCAGCAGCAGCGAGGCGAGGGAGCGCGGCAGGCCGAGCCGCTCCAGCCGCGTCGCCAGCGGGTGCAGGAAATAGGCGATCGAGGCGGCCAGCACGAAGGGCGTCAGGATCGGCGAGAACAGCCAGAGGCCGAACAGCAGCACCAGCAGCACGCCGAGCGCGAGGCCGAGCCGCTGCGCCCGCGTGGCGACCCGAGGCGCGGCGGGATAGGGGCGGCCGCGGCCCGGCGGCGGCGGATGCGGCGCCGCCTCGGCGCGCGGGCGCGGCGCCGGCACCGGCTCCGGGCGGCGCTCGGGCGGCATCACGTTCACGGCACCCCTCCGGCGCGCGGCGCGCGCAGCGCCGCCCACACATAGGCCACGCCCGAGGCCAGAGTGGTCGCCGCCACCGCCCAGATCGCGGCCTGCAGCAGCCAGCCGGCGTCGAGGCCGAAGCCGGCCAGGAACAGCGCCAGCGCGGCGAGGGCGATCTGCAGCGCGGTGTTGAGCTTGGAGACGAAGATCGGCCTGATCGCCGGCGTCTGGCCGAGCAGCCACAGCACCAGCACCCCGCCGACGATGATGAGGTCGCGGAACACCACCAGGATCGCCAGCCAGTCCGGCAGCACGCCGACCACGGCGAGGGTGACGTAGACCGAGACCAGGAGCGCCTTGTCCGCCACCGGGTCGAGCAGCGCGCCGAGGGCGCTGCGCGCGTTGCGCACCCGCGCCAGCCAGCCGTCGATCGCGTCCGAGACGCCGGCGGCGACGAAGAGCGCGAAGGCGATGTCCAGCCGGTGCTGCAGGATGGTCCAGATGGTGGCCGGCACGGCGCAGAGCCTGGCCAGGGTGATGAGGTTCGGGAGGGTCAGCAGGAGGTTGCGCGCCTCCTCCGCCTCCGGCGCGCCCCCGGCCCGCGGGCGGTCAGCGGGCAAGGCCCAGGAGCCAGGTCTCGCCCGGCCCCATCCCCGCGGCCGGCGCCAGCGCCAGGCCGAGCGCCGCGAGCTCCTCCGCCGCGACCGGCGGCGGCGCCCGCAGGCCGAGGCGCAGCCGCGCCTGGTCGGTGGCGATGCCCTGGATCGTCACCGAGGCCACCGGGGGGGCCGCGCCCAGGCGGCGCCGCAGCTCCAGCCACTCTCCCATGGAGCGGTAGGTGGCGACGGCGTCGAGCCATGTCGAGGCCGGGCCGGTCGGCCGCGCCACCGGCTCGGGGGACGGCGCGGGCATCCCTGGCACCCTGCCGGCGAGGGCCGCGCGCACCCGCGACGGGTCGAAATTCACCGTGATGCGGCCGCTGTAGCGGGTGGGGGCGATGCGCTCCTGCTCGATGATGATGGAACTGACCAGCTCCTCGATCTGCGCATCCCCGAGCGGCACCGCGGGCAGCCCCGCCTCCTCAATCAAGCGCTGCCAGGCGATGCGCCGGCCCGAGGCGAGGGCGCGCGTGCGCGCCTGCACCCCGTCGGGCGCGGTGGCCTCGGCCGGCACGCCGCTCTGGGTGAAGTTCAGCTCCGGCAGCGGCGCGGCCATGGGCGCCATGGGCGGCGGCAGGACCTGGGCGGCCGCCGGCCCCGCCGCCAGCGCCAGCGCGAGCAGCGCGGTTGCGGACAGGATGCGCGCATGGTGTGTTGCCGCCCGTCCGGAAGCCGTCCTGCTGCCCGGCATCGCCGTCCTCCTCGCCATGGCCGGCCGGTGCGGCGCCGCGGCGGCGGCCGGCGCAACGCCCGCCGCGGCCGGCGCGCGGTCGCCGGACGACATGATGCATGCCCTTAGCCGATCGGAGGCCGACCTGACCAGTTCCCCGCCCACCCGCCTGACCTATCGCGATGCCGGCGTGGACATCGAGGCCGGCGACGCGCTGGTCGAGGCGATCAAGCCGCTCGCCCGCGCCACCGACCGCCCCGGCACCATGGGCGGCCTCGGCGGATTCGGCGCGCTGTTCGACCTGAGGGCGGCCGGGTTCCGCGACCCCGTCCTCGTCTCCTCCACAGACGGCGTCGGCACCAAGCTGCGCGTGGCGATCGAGGCCGGCAGCCACGGCACGGTCGGCCAGGACCTGGTCGCCATGTGCGTCAACGACCTCGTCGTGCAGGGCGCCGAGCCGCTGTTCTTCCTCGACTACTTCGCCACCGGCCGGCTGCGGGTGGAGCAGGCGCGCAGCGTCATCGCCGGCATCGCCGAGGGCTGCCGCCTCGCCGGTTGCGCCCTGGTCGGCGGCGAGACCGCCGAGATGCCGGGCATGTACGGCGAGGGCGACTACGACCTCGCCGGCTTCGCGGTGGGCGCGGCGGAGCGCGGCGCGCTGCTGCCGCGCGGCGACATCGCGCCCGGCGACGCGCTGCTCGGCCTCGCCAGCACGGGCGTGCACTCCAACGGCTTCTCCCTGGTGCGGCGGGTGGCGCGGGCGGCCGGCCTCGCCTGGACCGACCCGGCGCCCTTCGACCCCGCCCGCCCGCTCGGCGAGGCGCTGCTGGCGCCGACGCGGATCTACGTGCGCGCGCTGCTCGCCCTGCACCGCGCGGGGCTGCTGAAGGCAGCGGCGCACATCACCGGCGGCGGCCTGCCCGGCAACCTGCCGCGGGTGCTGCCGGCCGGGGTGGAGGCGGTGCTCGACGCCGCCGCCTGGACGGTGCCGCCGGTCTTCGCCTGGCTCGCGGCGGCGGGGGATGTCGCGGCGGAGGAGATGCTGCGCGTGTTCAACTGCGGCATCGGCATGGTCTGCGTGGTGCCGGCGGCGGAGGCCGAGGCGGCGGCGGCGCTGCTCGCCGCGGAGGGCGAGGTGGTGTTCCGCATCGGCGCCCTCGAGGCGGCGCCCGGCCCGGCCGCGCTGCGCGTCGAGAACCTGCGCGCGGGCTGGCCGCGATGAGCGGGCGGCGGCGCGTCGCCATCCTGATCTCCGGCCGCGGGAGCAACATGGCGGCGCTGATCGCCGCCGCCGCCGATCCCGCCTGGCCGGCGGAGATCGCGCTCGTGCTGTCGAACCGCGCCGACGCCCCGGGCCTCGCCCGCGCCGCCGCCGCCGGGGTGCCGACCGAGGTGGTGGAGAGCCGCCGCTTCCGCGGCGACCGCGAGGGCTTCGAGCGGGCGATGGAGGAGGCGCTGCTGCGCCACGGGGCGGAGCTGGTCGCGCTCGCCGGCTTCATGCGCGTGCTGAGCCCGGGCTTCGTGCGGCGCTGGGAGGGGCGGCTGGTCAACATCCACCCCTCGCTGCTGCCGGCCTTCCCCGGCCTCGACACCCACGCCCGCGCGCTGGCCGCCGGGGTGCGGCTGCACGGCTGCACCGTGCACCTGGTGAGCGAGGGCGTGGACGAGGGGCCGATCCTGGCGCAGGCGGCGGTGCCGGTGCTGCCCGGGGACACGCCGGAGACGCTGGCGGCGCGCGTGCTGGAGCAGGAGCACCTCCTCTACCCCGCGGCGCTGGGCTGGCTGGCGGCGGGGCGGGTGCGGATCGAGGCGGGGCGCGCCGCGATCGTCGGGGCGGAAGCGCCGCGAGGCGCGCTGCGCAACCCCTTGCCGGGGCCGCCCGCGCTTCCTACACCGGCCGCGTGAGTGCGCGAGGATGAGAGGGCAGGCCGTGGCGGACGAGCAGACCACCTACGAGTATGGCGCCGTGGATCATCGGGAGATCCTGGAGGAGCGGCAGCGCGCCTGGAACCGGTTCGTCCAGTTCCTCACCTGGTCGGTCGCCGGCATCGCGCTGACGCTGATCCTGCTGGCGATCTTCCTCGTCTGAATGCCACGCCGCGCCCGGCCGGCCCGGGCGCGGCGCCGCCTGGCGCGGGCTCAGCCGGTGATCTCGATTCCGGCGAAGAAGAAGGCGATCTCCTGGGCAGCAGTCTCGGGGCTGTCGCTGCCATGCACGCTGTTGGCCTCGATGCTCTCGGCGAACTCCTTGCGGATAGTGCCGGGCGCGGCGTTGGCCGGGTTGGTGGCGCCCATGATCTCGCGGTTCCTGGCCACCGCGTTCTCGCCCTCCAGCACCTGCACCACCACCGGGCCGCTGGACATGAAGGCGACGAGGTCGTTGTAGAAGGGACGCTCGCGGTGCACGGCGTAGAACTCCCCGGCCTGCTCGGGGGAGAGCTTCAGCCGCTTCTGCGCGACGATGCGCAGTCCCGCCTCCTCGAATTTGGCGTTGATCTTCCCGGTCAGGTTCCGCCGGGTCGCATCCGGCTTGATGATCGAGAGGGTGCGCTCGACGGCCATGGGAGCGGTCCTTGTGCAGTGCGAAGGGTGGCGCCCGATAGGCGGGGATCGGCCGGCAGGCAAGCCCCGCCGAATCCGCCCGGAAGGCCGCGCGCGCCGCTGCCCGGTGCCGGAGCATGTTCCGTTCGCCCGGCTCGCAGCCAGCGCGCCGGCGCGTTGATCGTGCCGGCACCTTCACCCGTTCAGGCGAGGCCACCCGAACGGGATCCGCTCCAGGCCGCGCTCAGACCGGCTGCGGTTCGTCGAGCCGGGCGGTTTCCGCCGCCCGGCGCGGCGGGCGGGAGGGGTGGGGCGCGGCGCGGCTGTGGCCGGCCTCGCGGCGGCGTTGCCGCTCCTCGCGCGCCATCGCATCGTGGAGACAGCCTTCATAGGTCAGGCCGGCGGCGGCACCGCCGAGAACCGAGGCGCCAGGCACGAACCGGCGGGGGTCCCGGACGGCCATTGCGATCTCCCACGATCCGACTACCGGGGATTGTGCATGACCCGGCCGCCACATTGCCAAGGAAAGGCGCATGACACACGCGTTCGCGATGCGCCCGGCCGGTGCCTTCCGGGAACCATTCGCCAGGGCAACGCGCGGCAGGGACCTTCAGGGCTCCGGCATCGCCTGGGAGAGCCGCCCGCCCTGGCGAAGCGGCGCGACCCGCAGGGCAAGGCCGGTGCGGTCGTCGGTCTCGACGAAGAGGCCGCAGAGCGTCGCCTCCCCTTCCGCCGGCGCCAGCCGCTCCCCCGGCATCTTGCGCCAGAAGCGCAGCGAGGCCGCGCCCTTCTGCATGCCGATGACGCTGTCGTAGTCGCCGCACATGCCGGCATCGGTCATGTAGGCGGTGCCGCCCGGCAGGATCTGGTGGTCGGCCGAGGGGACATGGGTATGGGTGCCGACCACCAGGCTCACCATGCCGTCGAAGCTGTGGCCGAAGGCGGCCTTCTCGCTCGACGCCTCGGCATGCACGTCGATCACCGCGGCCTGGATGGTGCCGCCCTCCCCCATGCGGTGCTTCTGCAGCTCCGCCTGCACGGCGCGGAAGGGATCGTCGAGCGGGTCCATGAACAGCCGCCCCATCACGTTCACCACCAGGGCGCGGCGCCCGCCCGGCACCTCCGCCACATGGGCGCCGCGGCCGGGCGTGCCGGGGGGGAAGTTGATCGGGCGGATCACCCGCGGCTCGGCTTCGAGGAAGGGAATGATCTCCCTGCGGTCCCAGGCGTGGTTGCCGAGGGTGACCACATCGGCCCCGGCGGCGAGGAAGGCGCGCGCCATCTCCGGCGCCAGGCCGAAGCCGTGCGAGGCGTTCTCCCCGTTCACCACCACGAGGTCGAGGGCGAGGCGCGCGCGCAGCCCGGGCAGGGCGGCGGTCAGCGCCTCCCGCCCGCTGCGGCCGACCACGTCGCCGAGGAACAGGATCCTCACCGGCTCAGGCCCCGCACCGGATGATCCCGGCCTCGGTGGCGATGCGGGGCAGCACCGCATCCTCCGGCCCGGCCGGCACCTCCGGCACCTCCTGCGCCGCATAGGCGCAGCCGAGCGCGGTGGCGCCGGGCAGCGCGGCCAGGGTGCGGTCGTAATAGCCCCCGCCATAGCCGAGGCGGCGCCCGGCGCGATCGAAGGCAAGCAGCGGCACCAGCAGCCAGTCCGGCCGCACCGCCTGGCCCGCGGCCGGCTGGCGGGTGCCGAGCGGGCCGGGGGCGAGCGCCTCGCCGAAGCGCCAGCGGCGGAAGGCGAGCGGCTGGCCGCGCCGCGGCGTCACCGGCAGGGCGAGGGGGTGGCCCCGCGCCTCCAGCGCCCGCAGCAGCGGGCGGATGTCGATCTCGCTGCCCATGGGCCAGAAACCGGCGACCACCGCCCCCGGCGGGGGCGGGCACTCGGCCAGCACATGCGCGGCGAGACGCTCGCCAAGGCGGGGATCGCAGCCGGCGCGGCGGGCATGGGCGGCGGCGCGCGCCGCCGCCTTGCGCTCGGCGAGCAGCACCGGGCACCAGTCGGTCACATGGGTCATGGGGATGTGCGGAGCCGCCATGGCCGTTGGCGTCTCATCCTCCCAAGGCCTGCCGTAGCAGGTGGGCGCCAGGTGCCCGGACCACGATCCGGGCAGAGCCAGCTCCCGGAGGATGCTTGTTGGCCCCGGGGATGAATTGCCTGACGCACCGGGCAGCCCCGCCCGCCGCATATAGGGCTCCGCCCGCGCCGCCGCCAGAGCCGCCGCCCGCCGCCCGGCCCCGCCCCCTCGTCCCGCCGCCCGGAGTCACGCTCCCCGCCGTCCGCGATCCGCATCCTCCATTCCGTAGAGCGGATTCACGCTCCCGGCCGGCCCTGGCCGTCCGCGATCCGCATCCTCCATTCCGTAGAGCGGATTCACGCTCCCGGCCGGCCCTGGCCGTCCGCGATCCGCTCTAGGCACGGTGCACGGCCTGGGCCAGCCCCTCGATCCGCTCGGCGATCCGGTTCAGGCGGTCCGCCAGCTCCGGGTCGGCGGCCGCGCCGCCCGCGCGCAGCCGCGCCAGCTCCGCCCGGAGGTCGGCGGCCTCGTCGGCCAGCAGCAGCGCCACGTGCAGCAGCATCCGCGCCTCGGAGAACTGCCCGCCCATGGCGCGGATCACCCGCACCTTCTCCTCGATCTGCGCCACCAGGTCGAGGACGTGCTGCTCCTCCCCGTCCTTGCAGCCGATGGTATGGCTGTAGCCGTTGACCCGGACCGTGACCTGCCCCACGCCCTCACTCCTCCTCCGGACGCCGCAGCTCCTCGGCGATCGCGCCGCGCAGCCGGGCGATGGTGGCGTCCAGCCGCTCGGCGAGGGCGGCGACCTCGGCGCGCGGCACCATGTCCTCCGCATCGGGGCGCGGGCGGGCCAGCGCCTCGGCGAGCCGTTCCACCGCCGCCTCCAGCCGCGCCGCCGCCTGCGCCACGGGGTCCCTCGCGCTGTCGCTCATGCCGCTCCCGATGATGCTGCCGGGCGCCGCCCGGCCCCGCGGGCGCTGGACGCGCCCGGCGCGGTGTGCTCGAAGCCTTGGCATGGGCATGGAGGCGGGTCAACGGTGAGCGGCGGGCGCCGCATGCCCGCGGTGGTCGTGCACGACGCGGCGCAGGCCGCGGCGGCGCTGGCGCTGGCCGGCCCGGGCGGGGTGCTGCTGCTCTCCGCCCCCGGCGCCGCCGGCAGCCTCGGCGCCGCCTGGTTCCTGGCGCTGGTCCGCCGGGCGGCGGAGGGCGCGCCCGGCGTGCCGCACGCCGCCGCGCTCGACTGCGCCGAGGCGCCGGGGCACGCGCTGGCGGCGCTGCGGGAGGGGGCGCGGCTCGTGGTGCTCGACCCCGCCTGCCCGGCCTTCCCCGCCGTCGCCGCCGCGGCGGCGGAGATCGGCGCCGCGGTGCTGCCCGCCCGCCCGCCGGCGCTCGACCTGCGCGATCTTGATCTGCGCCGGCCCGGCGGACGCGCGAAGCTCGCGCGGTGGTTGTCGCACGCCGGATGACACCGGCCGGACCCTCGGCTACACCGCGGATCATCCGGGGCAGTGGACGCCCGAGAAGGAGACGCCGATGCAGCTCACGCCGAAGGTGAAGGAGATCCTCTCCTGGTACGAGAGCGACAATCCCGGCACGAAGGCCAACCTCACCCGCATCCTGATGCAGGGCAAGCTCGGCGGCACCGGCCGCATGGTGATCCTGCCGGTGGACCAGGGCTTCGAGCACGGCCCGGCGCGCAGCTTCGCGCCCAACCCGGCGGCCTATGACCCGCGCTACCATTTCGAGCTGGCGATCGAGGCCGGGCTGAACGCCTATGCCGCCCCGCTCGGCATGATCGAGGCGGGAGCGGCGAGCTTCGCCGGCCAGATCCCGACCATCCTGAAGGTCAACTCCTCCAACTCGCTCTCCACCACCAAGGACCAGGCGGTGACGGCCTCGGTCGGCGACGCGCTGCGCCTCGGCTGCTCGGCGATCGGCTTCACCATCTACCCGGCCTCCGAATACCAGTTCGAGATGATGGAGGAGCTGCGCGAGCTGGCGGAGGAGGCGAAGTCCGTCGGCCTCGCCGTGGTGGTGTGGAGCTACCCGCGCGGCCCGATGCTGGACAAGACCGGCGAGACCGCGCTCGACATCTGCGCCTACGCCGCGCACATGGCGGCGCTGATCGGCGCGCACATCATCAAGGTGAAGCCGCCGACCGCCGCCATCTCGCTCGACGCCGCCAAGAAGACCTACGAGAAGCACCCGGTGGAGGTGAACGATCCGGTGGCGCGCATCCGCCACGTGGTGCAGGCCGCGTTCAACGGCCGCCGCCTGGTGGTGTTCTCTGGCGGCGAGGCGAGGGAATCGACGGGCGGCATCATCGAGGAGGTGAAGGCGATCCATGCCGGCGGCGGCAACGGCTCGATCATCGGCCGCAACACCTTCCAGCGCCCGAAGGCGGAGGCGCTGAAGCTGCTCTCCGACATCATCGAGATCTACAGGTCGCCGGCCTGATTCCCGGCCGGCGGGGGGGGTGCTCCGTTGCGCCCTCCCCGCTTGCCGGCGCCGCCGCGGCATGGGTTGATGCGCCATGGACCGCGACCGCTGCCGCCTCTACCTCATCACCCCGCCCGTCCTGTCCGACCCGGCGCGCTTCGCCGCCGAGGATCTCGCCCGCGCCCTCGATGCCGGGGACGTCGCGGCGCTGCAGATCCGGCTGAAGGGCGCGGATGACGACGCGATCCGCCGCGCCACCGGGGCGATCCTGCCGGTCGCGCAGTCCCGCGGCGTCGCCGTGCTGATGAACGACCGCGCCGACCTTGCCGTTGAGCTGGGCTGCGACGGCGCGCATCTCGGCCAGGAGGACGGCCACCACGCCGAGGCACGGCGCCTGCTCGGACCGGAGCGCACCCTCGGCATCACCTGCCACGCCTCCCGCCACCTGGCGATGGAGGCGGGCGAGGCGGGGGCCGACTACGTCGCCTTCGGCGCCTTCTTCCCGACCGACACCAAGGCGGTGCGGCACCACGCCACGCCCGAGATCCTCGAGTGGTGGTCCACGATGTTCGAGCTCCCCTGCGTCGCCATCGGCGGCATCACGGCAACGAATTGCGCGCCGCTGGTCCGCGCCGGGGCGGACTTCCTGGCGGTGATCGGCGCAGTGTGGAACCATCCGGAGGGACCGGCCGCCGGGGTGCGGGCGATGAACGCCGCGATCGCGGCGGCGGCATAGCCCCCGCCCCGCGCGATGCCTTGACAGGAGAGACGCATGGCCGACACGCTGAACGTCGTCACCCTCTGCGGCAGCCTGCGCCGCGCCTCCTACAACGCGGCCATCGCCCGCGCCCTGCCCGGGCTGGCGCCGGAGGGGATGCGCATCGCCCCGCTCGGCAGCATCGGCGAGTTCCCCATCTACAACGCCGACATCCAGGCCCAGGGCTTCCCCGCCCCGGTCACCGCCATGGCCGAGGCGATCCGCGCCGCGGACGGCCTCATCATCGTCACGCCCGAATACAACTACTCGATCCCGGGCGGGCTGAAGAACGCGATCGACTGGCTCTCCCGCCTGCCCGAGCAGCCCTTCGCGGGCAAGCCCGTCGCCCTGCAGTCCGCCTCCCAGGGGATGCTCGGGGGCGCGCGGGCGCAGTACCACCTGCGCCAGAGCCTGGTCTTCCTCGACCCCCTGGTGATGAACCGGCCGGAGGTGATGGTCGCGACCGCGCAGAACCGCATCTCCGAAGCCGGCGAGATCACCGACGAGGCGACGCGCAACGCCATCGCGGCCCAGCTCAGGGCCTTCGCCGCCTTCATCCGCCGCGTCGGCGGCCCGGCGCGCTGAGGCGGCGCGGGGCGGACCGTGGACGAACTCGCCTTCCACCGCGTGCTGCACCGCCCCGGCACGCTGCTCGACGTCGGCGCGCATGACGGCGCCTTCACCCTGCCGCTCGCCCGCCTGCCGCGCTCTCGCGTCCTCGCCTTCGAGCCGCTGCCCGCCGCCTTCGGGCGGCTGCGCCAGGCGGCCGGCGCGCTGCCCAATGTGGAGCTGCGCCAGGAGGCGCTCGGCGACCGCCATGGCGAGGTGACGCTCGCCGTGCCAGTCCTGGACGGCGTGGCGCAGGAGCAATGGGCCTCCACCGCCAAGGGCTATGCCGGGCTCGACGTGCGGGTGACCGAGCAGCGTCACACCGTGCCGCTGCGCCGCCTCGACGAGTTCGGCCTGACGGACCTCACCGCCGTCAAGCTCGACGCCGAGGGGGCGGAATACGAGGTGCTGCGCGGCGCGCGGGAGACGCTGCTGCGCTGCCGCCCCGTCCTCTCGATCGAGATCGAGGAGCGGCACCGGGAGGGTTCCACCTTCGCGGTGCCCGCCTATCTCGACGCACTCGGCTACGACGCCTTCTTCGAGTTCTGGGGCGAGTGGCGGCCGATGGCGGAGTTCCACCGCCCGACCATGCAGCGCGCCAGCCCCAACCCGGCGGTCTTCGCTTCCTCCGACCCTTACATCTTCGTCTTCTACTTCCTGCCGCGCGAGGCGGCGGCAGAGATGCTCGCCACGCTGCGCGCGGCGGAAGGCGCGCTCCGGCCCTAGAGCGGATCGCGGATGGCGGGACCGGCCGGGAGCGTCGCTCCGCTCTGCGGAGTGGAGGATGCGGATCGCGCCCCAGGCCGGACGCCGGTGGCTGAGACGCGGATCGGCCGCGATCCGCGGGCCGCCATCAGGGCGCGAGGGGCAGCCACAGCACGTCCCCGATGTGCCGTGCCCCGGCGGCGAGCATCGCCAGGCGGTCGAAGCCGAGCGCGATGCCGCTGCCCGAGGGCATCCCGTGCTCCAGCGCGGCGAGGAAATCCTCGTCCACCCCCCATCCCTCCCCGCCGTAGAGGCGGCGGCGCTCCGCCACGTCGGCCGCGAAGCGGGCGCGCTGCTCCGCCGGGTCGGTCAGCTCGTCGAAGGCGTTGGCGAGCTCCAGCCCGGCGACGAACAGCTCGAAGCGCAGCGCGGCCCGGGGGTCGGCCGGATCGCGGCGGGCGAGCGCGGCCTGCGGCGCCGGCCAGTGGGTCAGGAAGCTGGCGCGGCCGCGGCCGAGATTCGGCTCCACGCGTTCGAGCAGCAGACGGAAGAACAGGTCCTCCCACCCCTCGCCCTCGCGCGGCGCCACGCCGATGCGGGCGGCCGCCGTGCGCAGCCGGGCGGCGTCGCCCTCGGTCGCCAGGATGTCGAGCCCGCCGCACCAGCGCGCGAAGGCCTCCCGCACGGTGATGCGCTCGAAGGGCAGGCTCAGGTCGGTCTCCACCCCCTCATGCGCGACCACCCGCGGGCAGACGGCACGCAGGAACGCCTCCGCCTCGTCCATCAGCCCGTCGAGGCCGAGGCCGGGGCGATACCATTCCAGCATGGTGAATTCGGGGGCGTGGCGCGGCCCGTTCTCGCCGTTGCGCCAGACCCGCGCCAGCTCGAAGACCGGGCCGGCGCCGGCCACCAGCAGGCGCTTCAGGGCGAGCTCGGGCGAGGTGCGCAGCCACAGCACCCGCCGCTCCCCCTGCCCGAGATGCGGCAGGTACTCGGTGCGGAAGGCGCGGAGATGCACCTCCATCCCGGGCACCGGCACCAGGCAGGGCGTCTCCACCTCCCGGTAGCCGCGGGCGCGGAAGAAGGCGCGGGTCTCCTCCACCAGGCGGGCGCGGCGTTCCAGGAAGGGCAGGCGGGCGGCAAGGCTCTCGGGGTGCCAGGGGGGCAGGGGGCGGCGCGGGGGCATTGCGGGGGCGGGGGCTGCGGGCTACCTGCCGCGCACCATGCCCGACGGCAGCACCCCCCGCCCAGCCCCCGCCCGCACCCTGCGCTCGGCCGAGGACCTCGTCGCCGCCGGGCTGCTGGCGCCGGAGCGGCGGGCGGAGATCGCCGCCGTCGCGGCGCGCTACAGCGTCTCCGTCACTCCCGCCGTGCGGGCGCTGATGGACCCGGCCGATCCCGCCGATCCGATCGCGCGCCAGTACCTGCCCGACCCGGCCGAGCTGGCCACCGCCCCGCACGAGACGGCGGACCCCACCGCGGACGGCCCCTTCACCCCGGTGAAGGGGGTGGTGCACCGCTACCCGGACCGGGCGCTGCTGAAGCCGCTGCTCGCCTGCCCGGTCTATTGCCGCTTCTGCTTCCGCCGCGAGGCGGTGGGGCCGGAGGGCGGGGTGCTGACCGAGGCGGAGCTCGAGGCCGCCCTCGCCTGGTTCGCCGCCACGCCTGCGGTGCGGGAGGCGATCCTGACCGGGGGGGACCCGCTGATGCTCTCGCCGCGGCGGCTTTCCCGCATCGTCGCGGCGCTGTCGGCCCTGCCGCACATCGAGATCATCCGCCTCCACAGCCGCGTGCCGGTGGCCGATCCGGAGCGGGTGGCGGCGCCGCTGCTCGCCGCGCTGGAGACGGAAAAGGCGCTGTTCCTCTGCGTGCACGCCAACCACGCGCGGGAGTTCTCCCCCGCCGCCCGCGCCGCGCTGCGCCGCCTCGCCGGCGCCGGCGCCGCGCTGCTCGGGCAGAGCGTGCTGCTGCGCGGGGTGAACGACAGCGTGGAGGCGCTGGAGGCGCTGTTCCGCGCCATGCTGGCCGCGCGGGTGAAGCCCTACTACCTGCACCAGCTCGACCCCGCCCCCGGCACCGCCCGCTTCGCGGTGCCGATCGCGGAGGGGCGGGCCCTGCTGCGCGCCCTGCGCGGGCGGGTGAGCGGCCTCGCTTGGCCGACCTATGTGCTCGACCTGCCGGGGGGCGGCGGCAAGGCGCCGCTCGGCCCGGAATTCGCCGTCCCCGAGGCCGGGGGCTGGCGCGTCGCTGCCCCGCTCGGCGGGACGATCCGGCACGTCGCCGAGCCGGCGGGTCCGGCCCCCGCCTCGGCGTCTTGACCGCCGCCCCGGCCTCGCCTAACCGATCGGCGGGCACCGCCCCCTCGCGATTTGTCCGGCCAGCTTGCGGCGAGGTCCCCGACGGGCTCCGGTCTCGGGACCGGGGAAAACAAGCGCGCTAAACGGCCGCCGGGAGGGATGGTCCCCTCCCCGCGCCCCGGGAGGGGCCGGACGCCGTGTCGCCGAAGGTGTCTCCCGCCCCATGCCGAAACCCCTCCCCCAGCGTCCGCTCCGGCCCGCCACCCTGCTGGTGCGCGGCGGGACCACGCGCTCCGAGCATGACGAGACCTCGGAGGCGCTCTTCCTCACCTCGGGCTTCGTCTACGACAGCGCGGCGCAGGCCGAGGGCACCTTCGCCGGGACCGAGCGGCACTACCAGTATTCCCGCTTCGGCAACCCGACCGTGGCGATGCTGGAGGCGCGCCTCGCCGCCCTCGAGGGGGCGGAGGCCTGCCGCATGACCGCGACCGGCATGGCTGCCGTCCACGCGGCGCTGATGGCGCAGCTCAGGGCGGGCGACCGCGTGGTGGCCTCGCGCGCCCTGTTCGGCTCCTGCCACTGGATCGTCTCCACCCTGCTGCCGCGCTACGGCATCGAGAGCGTCTTCGTGGACGGCGCCGATCTCGCGCAGTGGGAGCGCGCCCTCGCCCGCCCCGCGGCGCTGGTGCTGCTGGAGACGCCCTCCAACCCGATGCTGGAGCTGGTGGACCTGCCGGCGGTGGCGGAGATGGCGCGCCGCGCCGGCGCGCTGGTGGTGGTGGACAACGTCTTCGCCACGCCGCTGCTGCAGAGGCCGCTCGAACTCGGCGCCGACGTCGTCGTCTATTCCTGCACCAAGCACATGGACGGGCAGGGCCGCGTGCTCGGCGGCGCGGTGCTCGGGCGGGCGAGATGGGTGGAGGAGGTGCTGCAGCCCTTCATCCGCAACACCGGCCCCTCCATCAGCCCCTTCAACGCCTGGGTGATCCTGAAGGGGCTGGAGACGCTGGCGCTGCGCGTTCCCGCCATGTGCCGCAGCGCCGCCGCGATCGCCGACTTCCTCGCGGGGCGGCCGGAAGTGTCGCGCGTGCTCTACCCCTTCCGCCCCGACCACCCGCAGCACGCGCTGGCGCGGCGACTGATGGCGGATGGTGGCACGCTGGTCACCTTCGACCTCGCCGGCGGCAAGGAGGCGGCGTTCCGCTTCTGCGACGCGCTGCGCCTGATCGACATCTCGAACAATCTCGGCGACGCCAAGAGCCTGGTGACCCACCCGGCCACCACCACCCACATGCGCATCGGCGCCGAGGAGCGGGCGCGCCTCGGCATCGCCGACGGCACGATCCGGCTCTCCGTCGGGCTCGAGGACACGCACGACCTGATCGAGGACCTCGCCGCGGCCCTGGATGGCCTGGCGCGGCGCCGGGCCTGAGCGGGAGGGGGGCATGGCATCCGGCGATCCCTTCACCGCGGTGACGAACGGCATCCGCGTCACCGTGCGCAGCTTCTACCTCGCCGACCAGTCGCAGCCCGAGCGCGGGCACTACATGTGGGCCTATCGCGTCACCATCGCCAACGAGGGCCAGCGGACGGTGCAGCTCCTCAAGCGCACCTGGCTGATCACCGACGCGCAGGGCCGCACGCAGCGGGTGCACGGCGACGGCGTGGTGGGGGAGCAGCCGGTGCTCGAACCCGGCGAGAGCTTCGAATACACCTCCGGCACGCCGCTCTCCACGCCCTCGGGCTTCATGCGCGGCACCTACCACATGGTGGTGCCGCTGACCGGGGAACGCTTCGACGTGGCGATTCCCGCCTTCAGCCTGGACAGCCCGCACCAGGGCGGCCGGGTGCACTGACAGGCCCGGCCGCCGCTATTCCCCGCCGCCGACCTTGCGCTCGTAGTGGCGGTAGTACTTCTCCGTCACCTGGTCGGTCTTCACCACCACGCAGACATCGGTGGTGTTGAACTGGTGGTCGAGCACCGCGCCGTCGCCGACGAAGCCGCCGAGGCGGAGATAGCCCTTGATCAGCGGCGGCAGGTCGCCGAGCGCGGCGCGGGCGTCGAGCCGCGCCGGGTCCATGCGGTCCATCGGCACGTAGCGGTGCGGCAGGGCGCGCGGCCGGATCGGCTCGGGCGCGAGGTGGTTGCGCCAGAGATAGGTGAGCTGCGGCGCCAGCGCGTCGAGATCCGTGCCGGGCAGGCTGGCGCAGCCGAACATGAGGCCGATGCGGTGGCGGAACACGTAGGCGGCGATGCCGCGCCAGAGGAGCTGCAGCGTGCCGCGCGTGCGATAGGGCGCGGCGACGCAGGAGCGGCCGAGTTCCAGCACCTCTCCCGGCACGGAGACGAGCATGGAGATGTCGTACTCGTCCTCGGAATAGAAGCGGCCGATCCTCGCCGCCGCCGGGCGCCGGATCAGCCGGTAGGTGCCGACCACGGCGTCGGGCCCCTCGCCGAGGTCATGGTCCACCACCAGCAGATGGTCGGCGACGGTGTCGAACACGTCGCGGTCGCGGCGCGCGGCGAGGGTGGCCGCGTCGGGCCGGGCGCCCCGCTCCTCGTAGAAGACGCGGAAGCGGAGCGCCTGCACGGCGTCCACCTCGGCCGCGGTCTCGGCGATGCGGACGCCGAGATTGCCGGCGCGCAGCTCTCCGAAGCCGGCCTTCTCGGCGCCGGCTGGCGGCTCGGCCCTGTCCTGGTTCATGCTTCGTCCTGGCGTCCGCCGCCGTTGGAGCGCCGCGCCTGGGCGTCCTCGGCCACCGCGCCTTCGGGGAAGCGGCGGCCGAACAGCTCCAGCCGCAGATCCACCAGAGCGAAGCCGAGCCGCGCGGCGATCTCGCGCGCCAGCGCCTCGTGGCGCGGATCGGCGAACTCAATCACCTTACCGGTGTCCACGTCGATCAAATGGTAGTGGTGGCCGCGATCCGCGGGGTCGTAGCGGGCGCGGCCGCCGCCGAAGTCCCGCCGCTCCAGGATGCCCTTTTCCTCGAGCAGGCGGACGGTGCGGTAGACGGTGGCGATCGAGATGCGGTCGTCCAGCGCCACGGCGCGGCGGTAGAGCTCCTCCACATCCGGGTGGTCCGCGCTCTCGGACAGGACGCGGGCGATCAGGCGCCGCTGCCCGGTCATCTTCAGCCCGTGCTGGATGCACAGCCTCTCGATGCGGGAAGCGCTGTCGCGGTCGGTCGGTGCCCGTTTGTCCATGCCGATGGCGCTGCGCTCTCCTGCCTGCCGGGACGCCCGGCGCGGCCCGTCGGGTGGCGGCCTGCCCCCGGCCGGGTGGGCGCGCCGGCGATGACCATGAACCATAGCGGGACGCGGCGGCCCCTACCATGGCGTTGACGGGCGCGGCACGATCCCGCCGCGCCGTGGCGGCGCCGCCTCAGGCGGGCTTGGCCTGCGCCGCCGGCCCCGGGGCCATGGCGGCGTCCCTCCGCGGGGCGCGGCCGGTGCGGGTGCGGGCCTTGGTGCCGAGGCCGATCTTCTTGGCCAGCGAAGAACGGTGCTTGGCATAGTTCGGCGCCACCATGGGATAGTCGGGCGGCAGCCCCCAGCGCTCCCGGTACTGCTCGGGCGTCATGCCGTAGGCGGTCTGCAGATGCCGCTTCAGCATCTTCAGCTTCTTTCCGTCCTCCAGGCAGATCAGGTATTCGGGGGTTACGGACTTCTTGATGGGAACCGCCGGCTGCGGCCGCTCCGGCTCCTGCTTCGTCGTCGGGGCGCCGACGGTGGCCAGGGTCTTGTAGACCTCCTGGATAAGGTTGGGCAGATCGGCCAGGGACACCGGATTGTTGGACACATGGGCGGAAACGATTTCCGCCGTCAGCCCCAGAAGATCGCTGGAGGGAGTCTGTTCGGCCATGGCGCCCGCATTTCCCGACTCGGTTTCTGCACTTATAATCCGTCTGTTGGCAACTACGCAACGCGGTTTGCAGCGTGAAAGGTGAGTGCCGGTGAGTCCTTGCGCACCAAAAGAATTGATCGGCGACCGGGAGCTGGACATCACGGCGGAGACTTGCCCGATGACCTTCGTCCGCACCCGGCTCGCCCTCGACCGCATGCGGCCCGGCGAGACATTGCTGGTCCGCCTCCGCGGCGAGGAGCCGCGGCGCAACGTGCCCCGCACCGCCGCCGAGCAGGGCCATGCCGTCCTCGACCAGCGAGAGCAGCCGGACGGCACCACGCTGATCCTGCTGCGCAAGGGGTAGGCCCGACCGAGGCAGGCCGCTACGGCAGGTCCCGCCGCAGCACCAGCGCGTCCGACCCGTCCGCGTAATAGCGCCGGCGGCGGCCCGCCTCGGTGAAGCCGAGGCCGCGGTAGAGCGCCCGCGCCGCCTCGTTCGGCTCCGCCACTTCCAGGAACATCGCCACCGCGCCGCGCGCCAGCGCCGCCGCCATCGCCGCCTCCATCAGTGCCGCCCCGAGGCCACGCCTTCGCACCGCGGGCAGCACGGCGAGCGCCAGGATCTCCGCCTCTCCCCCGGCGGCGCGGGCGAGCACGAAGCCCTCCCCGGGGCGCCAGAGCGCGAAGCCGCCGGGCAGGCCGAGCATCAGCGCGATCGCTTCCGCCCCCCAGGCGGCTCCGGGCGGCATGCTCGCGGCGTGCAGCGCAGCGAGCGCCGGGGCCTCCGCCGCTCCGGCCGCGGCGAGCGGGGGCATCAGCCGGGAGCGGCCGGCGGCCGCACCGCCGGCGGCTCCCCGTAGAGCGGCCGCGCCGGGCGGGGCGGCAGCCGGCCGGACAGGCGCAGCGCCGCCACGCGGGCGGCATCGGCCGCGTCCGGCTGCCGCGCCGGGGCCAGGACCGCCGCCTCGCCCCGCGCGGCGAGCCAGCCGGCCACCGCCTCCGCCGCGTCCCCGGCGAGCACCGGGGGCTGCGGCGGACGCGGCAGCTCCGCCTCGCCAAGCAGGCAGGGCGCCTCGGGCGTGGCGGCGCCGGGGGCGAAGCGCTCCAGCAGCACCCGCCCGCGCCGGCCATCCACCACCGCCCACACCTCTCGTCCGCCCCGCAGCGCCGGCGGCAGCGCCGCGGCCAGGGCCTCGCCGGTGGTGACGCCGATCGCCGGCACGCCGGAGGCGAGGGCGAGCCCCTCCGCCAGGGACAGGGCGGCGCGCAGCCCGGTGAAGCCGCCCGGCCCCACCACCGCCGCCACGGCATCGAGGTCTGGCCCCCGCACCCCGGCCTCGGCCAACACCTCCGCCGCCATGGCGGGCAGGGCGGCGGCGTGGCCGCGCTCGGTGGCGAGGGCGCGATGGGCGCGGATCACGCCATCCATCATCAGCGCGGCCGAGCAGCGGGCGAGCGAGGCGTCGAGGGCGAGGATCCACACGGGCCGGGTTCCAGGGGGCGAGTCGAGATCCCCAGGCGTCATCCTATACCCCGCGCGGGCCGGATTCCATCGCCGCCGCAACGAACTTCACGGCGCGATCTCGACCATCACCGGCACGTGGTCGCTCGCCTGGCGCCAGCCGCGCGCCGCCTTCAGCACGGCATGGCGGGAGAGGCGGCCGGTGAGGTCCGGGCTGACCCAGACATGGTCCAGCCGCCGCCCCCGGTCGGAGACCGCCCAGTCCCGCGCGCGATAGGACCACCACGTGTAGAGCTTCTGGTCTTCCGGCACGAAGTGGCGCACCGCGTCGTGCCACTGCCCTGCGCGCTGCCAGGCGGTCAGCGCCTCCACCTCCACCGGGGTGTGGGAGACGACGTCGAGGAGCTGGCGGTGGGACCAGACGTCGTGCTCCAGCGGCGCGATGTTGAGGTCGCCCACCAGGATGCTGCGCGGCCGCGCGCCGCGCGCCGCCGACCAGGCGGCGGCCTCGGCGACGAAGTCGAGCTTGTGGGCGAATTTCGGGTTGGCCTCGCGGTCCGGCACGTCACCGCCGGCCGGGACGTAGAAATTGTGCAGCTCCAGCGGCCCGCCCGGCGCGTCGAGCTCCACGGCGAGGTGGCGGCAATCGCCCCTGCCGCACCAGTCCGGCTCGCCCTCCCGCAGGGCGAAGGGCAGGCGGGAGAGGATGGCGACGCCGTTGTAGCCCTTCATGCCGCGATGCGCGACATGCGCGAAGCCGAGGGCGCGGATCTCCTCCAGCGGGAAGAGGTCGTCCGGGCACTTGGTCTCCTGCAGACAGAGCACGTCGGGGTCGAGCGCGGCGGCGAGCTCGGCCAGCAGCGGGCGGCGCAGGCGGACGGAGTTGATGTTCCAGGTGGCGACGCGCAGCGGGCGCCGCGTGGCGGCGCGGCCGAGGGCGGGCGCCGCGACGGAGCCGCCCGCTTCGGTGTCCATGGCGCTCAGACGATCCGGCAGCGCACCTCGCCGACGCCCTCGACGAAGCCTTCCAGCAGATCGCCCCGTTCCACCGCGGCGACACCTTCCGGCGTGCCGGTCATGATCAGGTCGCCGGGGGCGAGGCGCACGAGCTGCGAGAGGTTGGAGATCACCTCGGGCACGCTCCAGATCAGCTTGGAGAGGTCGCTCGCTTGGCGCGGCTGCCCGTTGACGCGCAGCTCGATCCTGCCGCGGGAGGGATCCACCCCCGCCGCCGGCACCAGCGCGCCCATCGGCGCCGAGTGGTCAAAGCCCTTGCCCATGTCCCAGGGGCGGCCGGTCTTCTTCGCCTCGTTCTGCAGGTCGCGCCGCGTCATGTCGAGGCCCGCGCAGTAGCCCCAGACGTGGCGCAGCGCGTCCTCGACGCGGATGTCCGCGCCGCCTTCGCCGATGGCGACGACGAGTTCCATCTCGTGGTGCAGGGACTTCGTCATCGGCGGGTAGGGCATGTCGGCGCCGCCCGTCACCACCGCGTCGGCGGGTTTGGTGAAGTAGAAGGGCGGCTCGCGCGTCGGGTCGCTGCCCATCTCGATCGCGTGCTCGGCGTAGTTGCGGCCGACGCAGAAGATGCGGCGGATCGGGAAGAGGCGCGCCTCGCCGCGGATGGGCAGCGCGGCCACCGGCGGCGGCGCGATGACGTAGTCGGTCATGCGTGGTCTTTCGTCTGCGGGGAGGGAGAGGGATAGCAGCGCCACCCTGCCCCCGGAAGGCCATCCCGGTTCCGTCGCGGCAAAGAAAAAAGCGCCCGGACAGGGGGGTGTCCGGGCGCTGTTGTTGTTAGTTTCCGATCGGAAAGGTCGGGCGAGCCGGCAGGGGAAACCGGATCGTCCACCGGCCTGGGGCCGGTGTAGACAACATAGCGCCCCGTCCCGCGAGTTGCAAAAGGGGATTGCACGATGCAGCCATGCCACAGGCACAAAGGGCGTGAATTCGCGCAACCGTGATCGGGACCCGGGGAGCTATTCAGCCGCCACGCGCCGGTGGCGGCGCGCCACCCAGTCGGCGCAGGCGGCGCCGAAGGCCTCGAACAGGGAGCGGCTGAAGGAATCCCGCTCCCAATCGTATTCCGGGTGCCACTGCACGCCGAGGGCGAAGCCGGGCGCGTCCTTCACCCGCACCGCCTCGATGGTGCCGTCGGGCGCCCAGCCCTCCGCCACCAGGCGTGGCGCCAGCCGGGCAATGCCCTGGTTGTGCAGGGAGTTCACCGGCACCTCCAGCCGGCCGGCCAGGCGGGCAATGGCGCTGCCCGGCGCGAGGCGGACCATGTGCGCCTTGCCGGTCCGCACCCCGCCCAGCTTCTGGTCGGCCGGGGTGGAATGGTCGAGCCGCCCGGGCAGGTCCTGGATCCGCTGGTCCAGGCTGCCGCCGAGCGCCACGTTCAGCTCCTGGAAGCCGCGGCAGATCGCGAGCAGCGGCAGTCCGGCGGCGATCGCCGCCCGGATGAGCGGCAGGGTGGTCGCGTCGCGGGCATGGTCCTCCGGCGTCCCTGCGGCGTGGGGAGGGCCGTCGTACAGGTCGGGGCAGACGTTGGAGCGGCTGCCGGTGAGGATGAGGCCGTCGAGGCGGGGCAGGATCTCCGGCGCCAGCGCCTCCCCCGCCGCCGGGAGCAGGACGGGAATGCCCTCCACCGGCCCCAGCACCACGCGCACATAGCTGTCCGAGGCGGCATGGTTCGGCGTGTTGAAGACGCCGAAGGGCTTCACGCAGCACGAGATGCCGATCAGGGGTTTCATGCGGATGTCAAAATCACCTGCTGGCGTGGCATGATCAAGGAAAGAGCAGGCAAGTTCCACGCCAGGACGGCATGGCGGCCATCCGGCGGGCGCGGGGCAGGCGGCAGAGGGGCGGCGTCACGACCCCGGCTGCCCAGAAGGCAGGGGCGGCGTGCCCACCGCCGGCCGTCAGGGCAGGCCGAGCTGCTCGCGGAAGCGGGGGTCGTTGAACTCGAACAGCAGCGCCGGATAGCGGCCGCCATATTCGTGCTGGAACAGACTCACCCGCGTCTCCTGCCCCTGGGCGTCCACCACCACCCACTGCTTCAGCTCGACCGGCTCCTCGCTGAACACGAGGGTCAGCCGCCCCTCGGCCGGGGCGCCGGTGCGGTGCAGCGTGATGCGGAACATCCCGCCGCCGCGCTCCACCCGCGTCACCGTGACGTCGCCCGAAAGGCGCGGGCTTTCCCGCAGCAGCAGCCCGAGCGGCGTCGCCGCCACCGGCACCACCGTCGGCTGGCGCAGGGCCTTGTCGTAGTAGAAGAACTGGTTGTGGCTGGCGACGAGAAGCAGCGGCTCCTGGTCGTATTCGAACCGCATCCGCCCCGGACGGACGATCCAGGCCGTGCCCTCCGCCGCGGCGCCGTTCTGGGCCACCTGCAGGAAGCGGGCCTTGAGGCTGGTGAGCCGGTTCAGCCAGGCCTCGGCACGGGCGATGTCGGCGCGGTCGCGCTCGGACAGGGCGGGCTGTGCCCCGCCCGGCGAGGCAGCAAGGGCCAGGGCCGGCAGGGAAGCGGCCAGGAGGGAGCGGCGGAGGATCATGCCGCGCATGTGGTCGGCGATGCCCCGGAGGGGAAGGGCCGCAACGGTTCCACCGCGCAGGGCGGCCTCTTCCGCGCCGCGACCCGCGCATCCCCCTTCACGGCGCCGCGCGGGCTCCGGCTGACGTCTTCCTTCGTCGCCGCTTGTGGCCGCCGGCGCGGCGATCCGGGCGAGGCGCCAATGTCCGGGACCGCGCCTCGGCCAGGATCCGCGGGGTGGGACTGCCGGAGCGGCAGACCGGTCGCCCGGCAAGAGCGAGAGAGCGCGACCCGCCAAGGCGGGTCGCGCTGCGGCAGGCCCGTGCAGCCACCGACGGGCGCAAGGGACGGAAGCGCGCGGCACCCGCCCCACCTCCCCGCCTGCGCGGCGGGGAGGCCGTGCGGGATCAGCGGGCGGTGGTGCCCGTGTCCTGGCGCACCCCCGGGCCACGATCCGTGCCCGGCTGGTCCATGCGGTTCTGCATGCCGGGCTGGGCGTTCATGCGGTCCTGCCCCATCATGCCGGGCTGCTGGCCGACCATGCCGCCGCCGGCGCCCGCGCCCATGCCGGCCTCACCGCCGGTGCCGACCATGCCCCCGCCCATGTAGGCGCGGTCGCGATCGTCGCGGGGCTGCATGCCGCCCTGCCGGCCGGTGCCGAGGTTCAGCGCCTGGCGCACGTTGGAGTCGACACGCCCGGTCGGCTCCATGCCCTGGGCACGCTGGAACTCCATCAGCGCGGAGCGGGTGCGCGGCCCCCAGATGCCGTCCACCGGGCCGGCCTGGTAGCCGCGGTCGTTCAGCGCGCGCTGCAGGTCGCGGACCTCGCCGCGGCTCATCCCGGCCTGACCTGCCCGCGCATCGGCAGCGCGCTGGCCTTGCGCGCCACGCTGCGGCCCCTCGGCCACGCCGGGCACGCGCACCTGCGGGTCGCGCCAAGGCGGATCGCCGAGGTTCACCGTCCGCGGATCCGTGGCCGCGCCGGTGACGGCACCGGCGCCGGCACCGATCGCCGCGCCCGCCAGCACGCCCGGAGGCCCGGCCAGCGCGCCAATCCCCGCGCCCGTGGCGGCACCGGCGGCGGCGCCCCCGGTGGTGCGGTCGGGCTGGGCGGTGCCACAGGCGCCGACAGCCAGGACCAGGCCGGCCACGCCCAAGAGCTTGAGCTTCGAATTCATTCCTCGCCTCCTTCGTTCCGGCGATGCGGGCGGCCGGCCGCCGGCGGCGACCGGCGCCCTTCCGCGCTTCCGCAACGCCGGCGGTGGCAAGTTGGTTGCGCCGGCGGCAGGAGAGGTCCCTCAGCCCGGTGCCGGCCAGCTGCCCCCCTCGAAACGCTGGATCTCCAGCAGGTATCCTGCGGGATCGCGGAAGAAGAAGCCGTAGACCTGGAATTCCGGTGACAGGGCCGGAGGGCCGAGCACCTCGGCACCGGCGGCGAGGAGGCGCGCGTGCCAGCCATCCACATCCTCACTCACCATCGTGATCACCACGCCGCCCTGGCGGCGCGGATCCGCCGCCCGGCGCCGCCCGCCGCGGGCGCGGCAGACGCCGAGGAAGGCGCGGCCGCTGGCGGCGGCGAAGATGGCGCAGGCGCCCTGGTCGAGCACCAGCCGGAGGCCCAGCACCTCCGCGTAGAAGCGCCGGCACGCCGCCGGGTCCTCGGCGTAGAGAAAGGTGATCTGCTGGTCGAAGGGGACGCCCGCCATGCCCCAGCTTCGCGGCTGCCGCGCGCGGCGGCAACCGCCGTGTCGCCTTGGGCGGGTTGCGGACGGCCGAAAACGGCCGGGGCCTCTTGCCACGACTCCGCGGGCAGGAGGCTGGTGCCGTTGCCGCGAGCACGGCCGAGTGGAAACGGCCCTAAGCCGCGTGGACAAACCTGATCCA
>NZ_SJDM01000004.1 GCF_004761865.1 Crenalkalicoccus roseus
CTGTGGATCAGGTTTGTCCACGCGGCTTAGCAGCGGCCCCCGCCCGGCGGCCCCGTCAAGGCCAAGCCGCTTGCGGCGGGGCGCCCATGCGGGCGCCGCCTTGACCGGCCCGGCGGGCGGCGGCGAGGGCTTGGGGTGCGTGCCGCGCCGCGGCACGCCCGAGGCGGGCCACCTCCCACGGATCGCCTTGCGCGACCGCTCACGAGCCCGACCTCGCGGCACTTCGGTGGCGATACGCGGAAAATGGAGAATCTTACGTGCAAAAAAGCGCGGAAAAATATTGATGGAGTGCGGAAGATCGTGCCTGATGCGCGTCGAGAGGTAGCCTCTCCCCTCCCTGATGCCGGGGAGCGGCATCAAGGAGCGGACAATGAACTCAGAGGTGATCGGCAACCTGACGATCAGGCGAGCCGAGTCATTCGCCGCAGCGCAGCAGCAGGCGATGGAGGAGGCCCTCAATACCCTCGGTCAGGTGATTCCGGTGATCCTGTTCCGGCAGGGCAACCGGGTGAATCTCTCGGGAGCCATGACCTTCGGTATGGTCTCCCAGCTCCTTTACAGCCGCTCGGCTAAGCAGCGGGACACTATCGAGGGTGTGGTGGCGACCACGAACCGTCCTGAGGATAAGAAGCACAGCGACGAGATTGCTGATTACATCCTTGCGAATCGGAAGTCGAAGTACTATCTCGGCACCCTCAGCCTCAACATCCAAGAACCACTGACCCTATACACGTCCAAGGCTGAGTCCAAGATGCAGCTGGCCTATCTGGTGCTGCCGAAGACGGCTCGCATCAGCATCACTGATGGCCAGCATCGTCAGAGCGCCATTAAGAAAGCACTCGACCGACTTCCGCCCGACCAGCTTCAAGAGTTCGCCAGCGAGAGCATCTCGGTTCTCATCACCTGCGAGATGGACATTTCGCAGATCCACCAGGACTTCGCGGACGCAAGCAAGACGAAGCCGCTGCCGCCGAGCCTACTCGCCGTTTACGACATGCGCAACCCAGCTAACCGGGTGGTGATCGAGCTTGAGCGGAACGTCGCGCTGTTCAGGGGGCGCATCGATTCCACCAGCAAGACGCTCTCCAAGAACAGCTCGCTGCTCTACACGGCGAACCAGCTGCGCCAGTTCGTAAAGGTTTTCCTGACTGGCAGCTGGCAGATGGGCTCGGTCGATTTCGAGAAGACTGCCCACGATCTACTGGATGTCGAGGAGGGTGTATTCGAGCGCGAGCTCGGCAAGGCAATCGAGTTCGTCAATTACTTGGCTGAGCGGATCCCAGTTTGGCGACAGATCGCCCACCTTCCCGCTGGGGGGACGACGGCCGCCCAGATCCGCGACCTGCGCCAGGAGGGCTACGTGTGCCTCACCGCCGTCGGCTTGGTCATCATCGCGCGCATCGGCCACGAGCTTTTCAAGGTCGATGGCACGGACTGGCAGCCCTACGCCGGCCGGCTGGCCGCTCTGGATTGGCGAAACAGCGGCCAGATCTGGCAGGGGAACGTTGTTTCCGGCGGCAGGATCATCAGCCAGCAGGCTTTGATGCGCGTCGCAGTCGATAGGGTCCGGGCTGCCATTGACCTGGCGAAGTTGGGCGAGGTGGCGGAACCCGCCGAGGGCGACGCCGCCGCGGTCGAGCACCAGCCGGAGGACGCCTGAACGAAAACGGGAGCCACCCTGCCAGGTCGCTCCCGCGTCGCATCGGTCCAAATCCAAGGCGCGGCTGGACCGCAGATGGTCAGCGCAATCCGACGATACAGACGGATGACCAGCTGAACAAGCCGCCCTGAAAGGAGGTGGAGAGGTATGCGCAAGCGGCGTGTAAGCAGGAAGCTGACCGCCTCTGTGGCGGCTCAGATCAAGAAGCTGGCAATGACGACCGATCTCGCGCAGCACCAGATCGCGGCCCAGCTGGATATCAATCAGGGAAGGGTCTCGGAGGTGCTGAGCGGGAAGAAGTTCGCCCACGTCCCGCCCGCACCCTGAGGGCACAAGGAGGCGCCAGCAATGGCGACTCCACTCTCGGAGCGCAGCGCCATGGATGCCGCGCTCCCCCGCGTTGGCGCACCGTTCCCGTGAGAGGCCGAACGGCGGCGTTCAGCGCGGGCGACGCCGACAGCCGGATCGCGGCCTGATCTCCCTACTCCTGTCCGCACGGCGCGCGTGATGAAGGTGTGGCGGAAGGCGTGGAAATCGTAGCCCTTCCTGCCGAGCGGCTTGAATCGCAGCCCCGCTGGATCTGCGCGTTCCGCCAGGCCGTAGCGGTAGCGGGAGAACCAGCGTGAGAACGTCGCGCCGTAGTCGTCGCCCTGCGTCGCGCGAGCGACGATCTCGGGGAAGAGGCGCCGCTCCCCGCGCCGCGTCAGTTCGGCCACGCGGTCCATCAGGCCGAGGCGAATCAGTTCCCGGTGAATCGGGACGAAGCGCTCGCTGCTTGGCGTCTTCGTTGATGTCTCGGCGGTGTTGAGGACGGCGAAGAAGGCGACGCCCTGCTCCGTGCGGATGTCAGACAGACGCAGTTGCGCGATCTCGCTCAGGCGCATCCCTGAATAGAGCGCAATCAAAGGCAACCAGAACTTGGCGTCGCGCGGTCGGTGGGTGCCTTCGAGGATGTCGGCATGCGGATCGCGCCCCGCCCATACGGGCGAGGAGAAGAGCAGGCGCAGCACCTCATCAGGCATAGCCTGCCGCGCCTTGTCGCTGTCGCGGTGCGCGCGGATGATCTGCTTGCGGTAGAGCAGCCGCGTGAAGGGATTGCCGCTGGGGCCGAACCATTCCCGCCGCTCGTTCTGCTCGGCCCAACTGCCGAAGGCGGTGAAGAAGGTCAGGATCTTGTTGCAGGACTTGAAACTGATGGGCTCGACCATCGCCGACGCCTCGGCGGCGCGCAGTGTGCGCGGTCCGAGCCGGATCACGCTTTCGCCCCGCTCGAGCTGCGCGGCGATGTCCTTGGCGAGCACGATGGCTGCGCTCGGGGAGAGGCCGACATAGACGCTCTTGCCGTTGCGGGCGGGGAGGTCGCGCAGCTTCGTCCGGAAGGCCAGCGCCATCCTGCGGTCGATCTCGCCCGTCCGCGTATCCCCCATCAGGTCGAGCCACAGGCGCAGCGCGCGCTGAGCGTCGAGCGCGGTCTTGTGGTCGCGCCATTCACCATCCGCCTGCTTGGCCACGCAGAACTCCCGCCAGGCCTCGGAGAGCAGCGGGGTCGCGGGTGTGAGGCTGTCGGCTTGCGACGCCTGCGGTGTCACCTCGGCGGGCGGCGCAGGGCTTGGGGGGGGAACGACAAGACCAGCCTCCCGCGCCGGATCCGGCACCTCCTCCGCCGCGATGGTCGTCGGCGACTGAGGAGAGCCGCCGCTGTAGTCGCCATAGTCCCGCGCCGCGTCGATCTCCGCCGCCTCCACGCGCGCACGGAGCGCGAGGCGGCAGAGCCGGGCATAGGCGGGGTGGTCGTGCGGCAGCGCGACGCCCGCGCGGGCGAGCATCAGGTCCAGGCGCTTCTCCACCGCCTCGCGGCGGTTGTGGCGCGCGTCGAGCTCCGCCATCACCACGCGCCCCTCCGGGTCATTCTCGGGTTCCAGGGGCGGCAGGGTGGCGAGGCGGGCCGCGATGGTGTCGGGGTCGGCATCCTCGCCGAGATCCTCCGTCGCGTGCCGGAACTCCTCCCAGTAGGGGATACCGCGGGTGCGGTCGCGCCGCCGCTCGCCCACCTCGAGGAGGTCGCGGAAGAACGCCGCCAGCACCGCCGTCAGCTCCTCGCGTGTCGGGAGCCGTCCCTCGCTCATCGCCTGCTCCACCTCCGCGCGCAGACGCTCGACCCGTGCCGAGGCCTCCCGCGCGAGGCGGATGGCCTGACGGCGGTCGCGCGTGGCGAGCGAGCGCTTGATGTGCGTGCGCCCCATCAGGCGCGCGAGCGGTTCGGGGAGCCTGCGCCGGAACAGGTATGCCCCGGAATGCTGAACGAGATGTTGCACGCGCCCGGTCATTCGCGCCGTCTCCGTTCGGCGGGACGGCGGGATGTGGCCCCCTGGTGTGTCCCGCTCAGGTTCGCGGGAGCAACGACCGCTGCGGATGACTGGGAATCCCGAGGGGTGGCTGGGGGACCTGGATTCGAACCAGGGCTGCCCGGTTCAGAGCCGGGAGTTCTACCGCTAAACTATCCCCCAAGCGGGGCCAGGACGTGCCGTCCGCTGGCGGGGAGGGGGCTACCATGGCGGGCGGTGCTCCGCAACCGTGCTGCCATGGAAAGCGCTTGCCCCTTCGGGCATGTCACCGGATCATGATGCACGGCCCTGGTCACGGCCTGCCCGGATGGAGGGGTCTCGCACCCGCCGCGATGCCCGATGACGCCGCATCCCATGCCCTCACCGGCACGACCTCCCTGACGGGCGGGCGGCACGGGGAGGCCTGCGTGCGTCCAGGCCTCGTCCCTGCCTATGCCGCGCTCGATCTCGGCACCAACAACTGCCGCCTGCTGATCGGCGCTCCCACCGCGAGCGGTTTCCGGGTGGTGGACAGCTTCAGCCGCATCGTCCGCCTCGGCGAGGGGCTGGCCACCACGGGGCGGCTTTCCGAGGCCGCCATGGACCGCGCGCTCGCCGCGCTCGGCGCCTGCGCGGACAAGCTCGGCCGCCGACCCGTGCGCCGCTTCCAGGCGGTGGCGACCGAGGCCTGCCGGCGGGCGGCGAACGGCGCCGCCTTCCTGGCCCGCGTCGAGGCGGAGACCGGGCTCCGCCCGCGCATCATCTCCGCCCGCGAGGAGGCGGAGCTGGCGATGGAATCCTGCGCGCCCCTGTTCGAGGCCGGGGATCGGCGGGCGCTGCTGTTCGACATCGGCGGCGGCAGCACGGAGATCGCCTGGATCCGCGTACCCCCGCGCCGCGGCCTCGGCCGGCCGCCGGCCGAGCTGATCGGCTATGTTTCGCTGCCGCTCGGCGTCGTCACCCTGGCCGAGCGCGCCGGGGCGAGCTGCTTCACCGCCGCCGGCTTCGGCGCCGTGGTCGAGGAGGTGGTGGCGCATCTGCTCGCCTTCGACCGGGTGCATTGCATTGGCCAGGAGATCCGCGCCGGCGGGGTGCGGCTGATCGGCACCAGCGGCACCGTCACCACCCTGGCCGGGGTAGCGCTGGCCCTGCCGCGCTATCGCCGCCCGCTCGTGGACGGGCGCACCCTGGATGCCGAGGTGGCCGACCAGGCGCTGGGCGACCTGTTCGCCCTCGGCCGCGCCGGGCTCGCGGCGCATCCCTGCGTCGGGCCGGAGCGGGTGGAGTTCGTGCTGCCGGGTTGCGCCATCTACGCGGCCATCCGCCAGGTCTGGCCGGTGCCGCGCCTCACCGTCGCCGATCGCGGCCTGCGCGAGGGCATGCTGCTGCGCATGATCCGCGCCGATCGCCATTGGGGGCGCGAGCCGCGGCACCACCCGCCCCACCGCCTGGCACCGGAGGCCTGAACCGATGCCGGCCAAGGGACCGCCCGGCGCGGGGCGCGGGCTGCGCACGCGGCTGCGCACCGCGAGAGGGCGCAGCACGGGCAGCCAGCGCTGGCTCGAGCGCCAGCTCAACGATCCCTATGTGCGCGCGGCGAAGGAACAGGGCCTGCGCTCCCGTGCCGCCTTCAAGCTGATCGAGCTCGACGAACGCTTCGGCCTGCTGCGCCCGGGGGCGCGGGTGGTGGATCTCGGTGCCGCACCCGGCGGCTGGACCCAGGTGGCGGTGCGGAAGGCGGGGCCGAAGGGCAGGGTGGTGGCGCTCGACCTGCTGCCCATGGATCCCCTGCCGGGCGCCACCGTGCTGCAGGGCGACTTCCAGGAGCCGGAGGCGGAGGCAGCGGTGCTCGCCGCCCTGGACGGGCCGGCCGATCTGGTGCTGTCCGACATGGCGCCCAACACCACCGGCCACGCCGCCACCGACCATCTGCGGATCATGGCCCTGGCCGAGCTTGCCCTCGATTTCGCACTGAAGGTGCTGGCACCGGGCGGGGCCTTCGTCGCCAAGGTGTTCCAGGGCGGCAGCGAGAGGTCGCTGCTCGAGGCGCTGAAGCGCAACTTCGCCGCCGTGCGCCATGCCAAGCCCCCGGCGAGCCGGAAGGATTCGGCGGAGCTCTACGTGGTGGCCACCGGCTTCCGTGGCTTGGGGCCGGCGGCATAGGCATCGCCGGCGCGAGGGGCGGGACAGGCGAGCCATAGGGGCGTGCAGGGTCGGGCGAAGCGCATGCGGTGCGCCGCGGGGAAGGCGCAGGCACCGAGGATTGAAGCGGCTCCGCCGCCCGCGCCGGCAAGGCCGCCCTATGCCGCTGCCAGCGCCGCTCCAGGACGAAGACCTGCTGGCCGAATACCTGCCCAACATGCCCGACGACGCGCAGCCGGCTCGCCGCGACGATTTCGGCGAACAAGGCGCGCGGGATGTCGATGCCCGTCTCGTCTCCGGAAAAGCGCCCATTGGCCGGCCCGTCGTGGATGGAGACCAGCGCGCGCCGCATCCGCAGCCGAGGTCGAGGAGGCGCGTCGTGGGCGTGGTGGAGAAATGCATCGCGATCTGCACCCCACCTCGCCGATCGAATGGAGCAGGCCAGGATCGGCGACGCTCGAGGCGTCCCGCATGGCGGCGCCCGGCACGTCGCCGCGCAGGGCGGGCCGCGCCATCCATATCCGATGCGGTTGGCAGGAACTGCCACAGCCCTTGCCATCGGCGAGGGGAGCCGGATGGGTGGTCGGGCGCGCGCGGGTGGAAGCACCCGGACGGATGAAGATCCTCGCCGCGACGAAGCGTTGGGCGGGGGCCGTGGCGGACGGGAGGGGCCTGGACGTGATCCGCTCCTTGCTGGTGGCCGAGTCGCCGCTCCGGCAAGTCCACCTCCGCGGATCGGGCGCCAGAGCATGTTCCGTTCGCCCCGTTCACGGCAAATGCTCCGGCTCGCTGATCGTGCGAGCCTCTTCGCCTGTTCGGGCGAGGCCACCTGAACGGGGTCTGCCCTAACCCGGCACGAAGCCCTGCACCAGGCTGCCCGCCACCAGCCTCCAGCCGTCGACCAGCACGAAGAAGATCAGCTTGAACGGGAGCGCCACCACATTCGGCGGCAGCATCATCATGCCGAGCGACATGAGCAGGCTGGCCACCACCATATCGATGACGAGGAACGGCAGGAACAGCAGGAAACCGATCTCGAAGGCGCGCTTCAGCTCTCCCACCAGGAAGGCCGGCAGCAGGGCACGCCAGGGCGCCTGTTCCGTCGCCTCGGGCATCGGGAGGCGGGCGAGGTCCAGGAAGAGCGCCAGATCGCTCTCCCGGACCTGCGCCGCCATGAAGGTCCGGAAGGGCTCCGCCGCCGCGGCCAGCCCCTCGAGCTCGCCGATGCGGTTCTCCATCAGCGGTGCGAGGCCCGCATGCCAGCTCTCCTCCAGCACCGGCTGCATGACGAAGAGGGTCAGGAACAGGGCAAGGCCGATCAGGACCGGGTTGGGCGGCACGCCCTGCGCGCCGATGGCGGTGCGCAGCAGCGCCAGCACGATGACGATGCGCGCGAAGGCCGTCGCCATCACGAGCAGGGACGGCGCCAGGGCCAGGAGCCCGATCAGCGCGGTGAGCTGCACCAGGCGCGAGGTCGCTCCGGCCGAGCCGGCGGCGCCGAGGTCGATGCTGACGCTCTGCGCCGCGGCGCCGGCCGCTCCGGCCAGCAGCGCGACCGGCAGCAGCAGGAGCCATGCCGCCATCCTCATGGCGCATCCTGCCGCGGCAGCCAGCCGAGCATCTGGTCCCCTCCGCCGCCCGTCAGCAGCAGAAGCTCCCGGCCGTCGCAGCGCAGCAGCAGCACGCGGCGCCGCGAATCGAGGATCAGCGTCTCCTGGAGTTGGAGCCGCCGGCCGCCCGCGGCGGCCAGCGGCGTGTTGCGCAGCGCGCGCGCGCCCAGCCAGATCAGCAGCAGGACCGCGCCGAGCACTGCGGCGGCCTGAAGCCAGGTGTCGGGTCCCAGGGTCATCATGTGCTCCCGTTCTGGGGGCTTGGGTTCGGCCTTGGTCAGCCCTCCGGCGGGCGCGGCAGCGCCGCGGCGAGCCGGTCCAGGTCCCGCAGCAACGCCTCCAGCGCCGGGCGCAGGGGGCGTGCTTCGCCCTGCGCCATCACGCCGATGGCCGAGCACAGCCGCGCCGCCTCCACCTCCAGGCCGGACAGGTCGATCCGCCGGCCCGCCTCGACCAGGGCGGTCGCGACGCGCAGCATGGCCTGCAGCGATTCTATGGTTGCGAGACTGGCCTTGGCCGCGTTGCCCATGAGCGGAGCCTGAGGCCGAAAGGTTAATGCCGCCTTTCCGGGCCGGTTTACCGAATCTTTGCGGCCGTCGGGGCACAAGCCGGCCATGGATCCGACGCGCAGCACGCCGATCGCCCTCGCCGAACGCCGGCTCGCCTGGCTGGACGCGCGCCAGAAGGTGCTGGCGCAGAACGTGGCCAATGCCGACACGCCCGGCTACCGCCCGCGCGATCTGCGCTCCTTCGCGCAGCTCCTCGCATCGCGGGCCGCGGGCGTGGCGCTGGCGCGCACCGATGCGCGGCATGTCGGTCCTGCGGGCGGCTCCGATCCGCGCGCGGTTGCCGAGCGCAGGCCTTCTGACCTCTCGGTCAGCGGCAACGCCGTCTCGCTGGACGAGCAGGCCGTGAAGGTGGCGGAAACGGACACGGCGCACGCCCTCGCCATGGGTCTGCACCGGCGCTACCTCGGCCTGTTCCGCGCCGCGCTCGGCCGCATGTGACAAGCCAGGGAGGCGGGACATGGATCTTGATCGCGCGCTTCGCATATCGGCCTCGGGGATGCAGGCGCAGTCCACGAGGCTGCGGGTGGTGGCGGAGAACCTCGCCAACCGCGACAGCACCGGAGAGGCGCCGGGCGCCGAGGCCTACCGGCGCAAGACCATCACCTTCGCCCGCCGGCTCGACCGGGCCCTGGGGGCGGAGACGGTGCAGGTCTCCCGCATCGGCCGACAGCATGGCGACCTGCCGCAGCGCTACGACCCCGCGCACCCGGCGGCCGACGAGCGCGGCTACGTCAAGACGCCGAACGTGGACAGCCTGGTGGAGATGATGGACATGCGCGAGGCGCAGCGCAGCTACAACGCCAACCTGGCCGTGCTCGACACCACGCGCGGCATGCTGATGCGCACCATCGAGGCGCTGCGCTGATGCCGGCCGCCGTCAGCGCGGCGCAGGTCGCCGCCGCCTATCGCGCTTCCGCCTCGCCCGCACCGGACGCCGCCCCCGAAGGCGGGTTCGGCGCGGCGCTGAGGCGTGCCGTCGAGGGCGCCGTCGAGCTCGGCCGGAGCGCCGATGCGGCCTCGACCCAGGCGCTCCTCGGCCAGGGCAGCGTGACCGACGTGGTGCTCGCCGTGGCCAGGGCGGAGCTCGCGCTGCAGACGGCGGTCGCGGTGCGCGATCGCGTCGTCACCGCGTATCAGGACGTGATGCGCATGCCCATCTGACGGTTTCGGGGCAAGGCACGCGCGGCCGCGGGCCGCCGCGGGAATGCCCGCTCCGGAGGGGAACGCTCCGGGATCATGCCGCGCGGTTGGCGGCGGACAGGCGCAGGAGGCGCAGGGATGCTCGAGGATCCGGTCGGCCAGGCGACGCGCGAGGCGTTCTGGCTCACGCTGCGCATCGGCGGGCCGCCGCTGCTCGCGATGCTTGCCATCGGCCTGCTGGTCTCGGTCATCCAGGCGCTCACCCAGGTACAGGAGGCCACGCTGGCCTTCCTGCCCAAGCTGGCCGTGCTGGGGGTGCTGCTGCTGCTGCTGGGTCCCGGCATGGCCGAGGCGCTGCGCGGCTATGCGGAGCTGCTGTTCGACCGGGTCGTGGCGGTCGGCGGGCTGCCGTGATCCTGGAGGCGCTGGCGCCGCTGGCCTTCCAGGCGGTGCTGCTGGTCGCCCGCATCGGCGGCGCCGTGATGCTGCTGCCGGGCATCGGCGAGGCGGAGGTGCCCGCGCGGCTCCGCCTTTCCCTGGTCCTGGCCCTCGTGGTGATGCTGCTGCCGGTGCTGGCGCCGGCGCTGCCTCCACCGCCGGAGGCGGTGCCGGAGATGCTGCGGCTCATCCTGATCGAGACGGCGATCGGGCTGTGGCTCGGCCTGCTCGCCAGGCTGCTCGCGCTGGCGCTGGCCCAGGCCGGGCAGATGATGGCGCTGCTGATCGGGCTGGCGAGCCCGTTGCAGGGGGATGCGATGCTCGGCGCCCAGGCGACGGCGCTGGGTCGCCTCTTCGGCCTGCTGGCCGCCATCCTGGTGCTCGGCACCGGCCTCTATGCCGTGCCGCTGCGCGCCCTGGCAGAGAGCTACGCCGTGCTGCCGGCCGGCGCGCCGCTGCCGGCCGGCGCGGTGGCCGAGGCGGTGGCCGGCGCGGTGGCGGACAGCCTGGCGCTGGCGCTCCGCCTGGCGGCGCCGCTGGTGCTGCTCGCCATGCTCGGCAATCTCGGGCTGGCGCTGCTGGCGCGGGTGGCGCCGCAGGTGCAGGTGTTCCTCATCGCCGCGCCGGCGCAGATCCTGGCCGGGCTGCTGCTGCTGGCGCTGCTGCTGCCGTCGCTGCTCGGCGTCTGGACCGCGGGGGTACGGGAGGGCTTCTCGGCCCTGCCGGGGTTGCGCTGAGCCATGGCGGAAGGCGAGCGCAAGGACGCCGAGGACAGGACGGAAGCGCCGACACCGCGGCGGCTCGAACGGGCACGCGCGGAGGGGCAGGTCGCCCTCTCCCGCGACGTCACCGGCTTCGCCACCCTGCTCGCGGCGACGCTCGCCGCGGCCCTCGCCCTGCCGGCGCTGGGCCTCGACCTGCTGCGTGCCATGCGGGCGGTCCTGATCGCCGGGCCCGAGGCGGAGACGGGGCGGCTCACCCTGGCGCTCGCGGGCAAGGCGGCCCTGCTCCTGCTGCCGGTGCTGGGCGCGACGGCGCTCGCCGCGGTGCTGGCGACGCTGGCGCAGACCGGGCTGCCGCGCAGCGCCAAGCCGCTGAAGCCGAGCCTGGCACGCCTCAACCCCCTTGCCGCGCTGAAGCGCATCCTCGGCCCCCAGGGCGCCTTCGAGCTGCTCCGCACCCTGCTGAAGCTGCTTGGCGTCGGCTGGGCGCTGTGGCTGGCGGTGGATCTCACGACCCTGGCGGCGGCGCTGCACCGCCCGCCGGGCCTGCTGCTGCGGACGGCGTCGGAGGGGGCGATGCGTCTGCTGGTCGCGGCGCTGCTGGCCTTCGCGGTGCTGGCCGCCCTCGACCTGCTCTGGGTGCGCTGGCGCCATCTGCGCCAGCTCCGCATGACCCGCCAGGAGCTGCGCGAGGAGCTGAAGGACACCGAGGGCGACCCGCACCTCAAGGCGCGCCGCCGCCGGCTGCAGGAGGGCCGGGCCCGCCAGCGCATGATGGCGGCGGTGCCGAAGGCAACGGTGGTCATAACGAATCCGACCCATTACGCTGTCGCCCTGCGCTATGAGCAGGGGCAGGCGGCGGCGCCGCGGCTGGTGGCGAAAGGGGTGGATGCGATGGCGGCGCGAATCCGGGCGGTGGCGGAGGAGCATGGCGTGCCCATCGTCAGCAACCCTCCCCTGGCCCGCGCCCTCTACCGCCTGGAGCCGGATACCGAGATTCCCGCCGAGCACTGGCAGGCGGTGGCGGAGATCATCGCCTATGTCTGGCGCCTGCGCGGTCAGGGCGCCGCGCCGGGGCATGGCTGAGATGGAGGCCTGGCACCGGCCGCGCCGGCCGGACCCGCTGCGGCGGGCCTTCGACCGGCTGTTCGCGGCGGTGCCGGACGGGCTGGCGCTGCTCGACGCCGAGGGGCGGATCCTGCAGGCCAATGCCGGGCTGGCCCGCCTGGCAGGGCCGGCGGTGCCGCTGCGACCCGGCCTTTCCGCGGCGGCGTTGCTGGCGCCGGAGAGCCGGGAGGTCCTCACCGGGCATCTTGCCGCGGCGCTTGCCGGTGGCGCGGACCCGGCGCCCTTCCCGGCCATCCCGGCCGATCCCGCGGCGCCGGAGGATGCCGAATGGGCCGTGCAATGCCACCTCCTCCCCCCGGAGGCCGGAGAGGCCCCCCTGCTGCTGCTGCGCATCGCCGACCGCACGGAACAGCGCCGCGCCGCCGCCCGCTCGGCCTCGGCGGCACGGCTGGAGACGATCGGCCGCCTCGCCGGGGGCATCGCGCATGATTTCAACAACCTGCTCGCGGCCATCCTGGGGTCCGTGGAGGCGATCCGCGCCGCCTGTCCGGAGGCGGCGACGGAGGAGCTGCGCACCATCGAGGATGCCGCCCAGCGCGGCGCCGCCCTGGTGCGGCAGCTTCTCGCCTTCGCCCGCCGGCAGCGGCTGCGGCCGCGCGTGCTCGACCTCAATGCCGCCGTGCGCGGCATCGCGCCGCTGCTGCGCCGGCTGCTGGGCAGCGGGATCGCGATCGAGCTGGCGCTGGAGGAGCCGGGGCGGACGGTGCTGGCCGACCCCGCCCAGCTCGATCAGGTGCTGCTCAACCTTGCCGCCAATGCGGGGGAAGCGATGCCGGAGGGCGGCACCCTGCGCATCGCCACCGGGCACAGGGTGGTGCTGCGGCCGGAGGGGGAGGGGGCGGCCGCCCTCCCGCCCGGCCGCTACGCGGTGCTGGAGGTGAGCGACACCGGCACCGGGATCCCGGCGGAAGCCCTGCCGCGGCTGTTCGAACCCTTCTTCACCACCCGGCCCGAGCGCGGGGGCACGGGGCTCGGTCTGGCCACGGTGCAGGGCATCGTGGCGCAATCGGGGGGGCACATCGCGGTGGAGACCCGGCCGGGCAAGGGAACCACCTTCCGCATTCACCTCCCGCGACATGAGGGCGCGTCACCGGAGACCGCCCCGGCCGCGCCGGCGCGGCCGGACGCCGCCGGGGAGCGCGCGGCCGTGGATGCCGCGATCCTGCTGGTGGAGGACGAGGCGCCGCTGCGCCGCTTGGCTGAGCGCCTGCTGCGCCGGGCCGGCTATGCCGTGGCGGCGGCGCCGAGCGCCGAGGCCGCGCTCGACCTGGTCGTGGAGCGGCCCGCGGCGCTGGTCAGCGACATCGCGATGCCCGGGGCGGACGGCGTCGCGCTCGCCCGCGCGCTGCGGGCGCGCTGGCCGGGGCTGCCGGTGCTGCTGCTCTCGGGCTACGCGGGCGCGGCGGGGCGGGAGGCGGAGGCGGAGGGGTTCCGCCTGCTCGCGAAGCCCTTCGCCCCCGGCGACCTGCTGCAGGCGGTGGCGGCGCTGCTGGCCTCCCCTGCCGGAGTGGCCGCCTGACCTGTAGGCCAAGGGGCGATGTTTGCTAAATGTTCTTGTATTCCGGCCCTCGCCGGTCCATAAGGGACCGTCCCGACAGCGGCAGGAGCGGGAGCCCTGCTTGGAGCGGATCGCAGGCGGGACTGTGACCCTGCTCCACAAGCGGGGAGAGGGGGTTGTTGCCGCACGCAGCCGAGCGGACGCGGCTCCAGAGCCTCTCTGGCCGAATCAGGGGGGCGTGCTAGCGTGTTGCGAGGCGCTGCGCGGTATGCACGCGGAAGTTGCGGGCCGTCGGGCCACAGGCAGGGATACCCAGGATGGACAAGGGAAAGGCGCTCGACGCCGCGCTCAGCCAGATCGAGCGGGCCTTCGGCAAGGGCTCCATCATGCGCATGGGCGCGCGCCAGCAGCAGGAGGAGATCGAGGTCATCTCCACCGGCTCGCTCGGCCTCGACATCGCGCTCGGCATCGGCGGGCTGCCCAAGGGGCGGATCGTCGAGATCTTCGGGCCGGAGAGTTCGGGCAAGACCACCCTGGCCCTGCACGCCATCGCCGAGGCGCAGAGGAAGGGCGGCACCTGCGCCTTCATTGACGCCGAGCACGCGCTCGATCCCGGCTATGCGCGCAAGCTCGGGGTGGATGTGGACAACCTGCTGATCAGCCAGCCCGATGCGGGCGAGCAGGCGCTCGAGATCTGCGACACGCTGGTCCGCTCCGGCGCCGTGGACGTGCTGGTGGTGGACAGCGTCGCCGCGCTGGTGCCGCGCGCCGAGCTCGAGGGGGAGATGGGCGACAGCCATGTCGGCCTGCACGCCCGGCTGATGTCCCAGGCGCTGCGCAAGCTCACCGGCTCGGTTTCCCGCTCCAACACCCTGCTGATCTTCCTGAATCAGATCCGGCTCAAGATCGGCGTGATGTTCGGCAATCCGGAGACCACCACCGGCGGCAACGCGCTGAAGTTCTACTCCTCCATCCGCATGGAGATCCGCCGCATCGGCTCGGTCAAGGACCGCGAGAACACGGTCGGCAACCAGACCCGAGTGAAGGTGGTGAAGAACAAGATGGCGCCGCCCTTCCGCCAGGTGGATTTCGACATCATGTACGGCGAGGGCATCTCCAAGCTCGGCGAGCTGATAGATCTCGGCGTCAAGGCCAACATCGTCGAGAAGTCCGGCGCCTGGTTCAGCTACGACGGGCAGCGCATCGGCCAAGGCCGGGAGAACGCCAAGCAGTTCCTGCGCGAGAACAGGGAGGTCGCCGCGGCGATCGAGCAGCGCGTCCGCGCCCAGGCCGGCATCGTCGCCAACGCCATGCTGGTGGGCGAGGAGAGCGAAGACGCTGCGGCGGCCGAATAGCGCCTGACCGAAAGGGGAGCGCCGGAACGGCGATCGATCGCTCAAGAGGGAGCGAAAGCGTGATCCATCAGGCTGGATCACGCTGCGGGAAACAGGGGCGGCCTTGCCGCGGCGACGAAAAGGGGGCGGCGGCCCGCCCCCTTGCGGCGATGCGCGGCGTTCAGGCCGCGCCCGCCTTGCCGCCCGAAGGGTCGTTCGCGGCTTTCTGGCCGAGCGCAGCGGGGTTGACCTCCCCCTCGGCGACCTCGGTCAGCAGCTCGTCGGTGTCCTTTTCCTCCTTCAGGGTCTGCGCCATCAGGTCGGCGGCCTTGCTCTCACCCATGGCCTTCAGCATGGCGCAGATCGTTCCATAGGCGGCGATCTCATAGTGCTCGACCTTCTGGGCGGCGCCGATCAGGGCAGCGTCCAGCACCGGCCCCTTGTCGAGCTCCTCGACCAGCTCCTCGCCCTCCTCGATCAGCCCCTGCATCGCCTCGCAGGTCTCGCCCTCGGGCTTGATCTTGAGCATCTGGCAGACCTCTTTCAGGCGCTCCACCTGACGCTCGGTCTGCTGGCGGTGCTCCTGGAAGGCCTGCCGCAGGCTTGCCGCGCTGGCCGCCTTCTCCATCTTCGGCAGTGCCTTGAGGATCTGGGTCTCGGCGCTGTAGGTGTCCTGCAATTCGATGGTGAGCAATTCCTTGATGCTGCTGGCCACGCTGTCCTCCTTCGTCTGACCCGCTGCCAACGGAGCGCGCGCGGGGGCGGTTGCCCATATGGACTCGATGTAACCTGCCGCCCCTCCCCTCGACGCTTCCGGTCGCTCGGGCTAAGGCTCTGATTTGGGCCGCGGCCGGGGGGTGCGCGGGCAGGAGGCAAGGGGCCCGCCGCAGGGCCAGGAGAAGGACGCCCCCGCGGGCGGCGAGAGACCGGCGATGACCAGCAGCAACGACATCCGCGCGACCTTCCTCGACTATTTCGCCCGCAACGGCCATGCGGTGGTGGAAAGCTCGCCGCTCGTGCCGCGCAACGACCCGACGCTGCTGTTCACCAACAGCGGCATGGTCCAGTTCAAGAACGTCTTTACTGGGCAGGAAAAGCGCCCCTATCTCCGTGCCACCACGGCGCAGAAATGCCTGCGGGCGGGGGGCAAGCACAACGACCTGGACAATGTCGGCTACACCGCCCGGCACCACACCTTCTTCGAGATGCTGGGCAATTTCTCCTTCGGCGACTACTTCAAGGAGCAGGCCATCGCCTATGCCTGGGAGCTGGTGACGAAGGACTTCGCCCTGCCAAAGGACCGGCTGCTGGTCACCGTCTTCGCCGAGGATGACGACGCCGCCGGCTACTGGAAGAAGGTGGCGGGCCTGCCCGACAGCCGCATCATCCGCATCCCGACCAGCGACAATTTCTGGCGCATGGGCGACACCGGCCCCTGTGGCCCGTGCAGCGAGATCTTCTACGACCATGGCGAGGGCATCCCGGGCGGCCCGCCCGGCAGCCCGGATGCCGATGGCGACCGCTTCATCGAGATCTGGAACCTCGTGTTCATGCAGTACGAGGAGGGGCCGCCGGGGGTGCGCGTGCCGCTGCCCAGGCCCTCCATCGACACCGGCATGGGTCTCGAGCGCATCGCCGCCATCCTGCAGGGCAAGCACGACAATTACGACACCGACGTGCTGCGGGCCCTGATCCTCGCCTCCGCCGAGGCCACTGGCCAGGAGCCAGACGGGCCGTGGCGCGCCAGCCACCGCGTCATCGCCGACCATCTGCGCGCCGGCACCTTCCTGATCGCCGACGGCGTGCTGCCCTCCAATGAGGGGCGCGGCTACGTGCTGCGCCGCATCCTGCGCCGCGCCATGCGGCATGCGCACATGCTCGGCTCCCGCGAGCCGCTGCTGCACCGCCTGGTGCCGGTGCTGGTGCGCCAGATGGGCGGCGCCTACCCCGAGATCGCACGCGCCGAGCCGCTGGTGACCGAGACGCTGAAGCTGGAGGAGACCCGCTTCCGCTCCCTGCTCGAGCGCGGCCTGCACCTGCTGGCCGAGGAGACGGCGCGCCTGCCCGCGGGCGGCATCCTGCCCGGCGAGGTCGCCTTCCGCCTCTACGACACCTACGGCTTTCCCCTCGACCTGACGCAGGACGCGCTGCGCGCCGAGGGGCGCCAGGTGGACGTCGCCGGCTTCGAGGCGGCGATGGCCGAGCAGAGGCGCCGCGCCCGCGCCGCCTGGGCGGGATCGGGCGAGGCGGCGACCGAGGGGCTCTGGTTCGATCTCCGGGAGCGGTTCGGCGCCACCGAATTCCTCGGCTACACCACCGAGACGGCGGAGGCGGAGATCCTCGCCCTGGTGGTGGACGGCAAGGTGGCGGACCACGCCGCCGTCGGCCAGGAGGTGACGGTTCTGCTCAACCAGACCCCCTTTTACGGCGAGAGCGGCGGCCAGGTCGGGGACACCGGCCTGATCTCCGCCGGCGAGGCCTGCCGCATCGTCGTGCGCGACACCCAGCGCAAGCTCGGCGACCTGATCGTCCACCACGGCACCGTGGCGCATGGCGAGGCGACAGTCGGCCTCGCGGTGCAGGCGGAGGTGGACCACGCGCGGCGCAGCGCCATCCGCGCCCATCACAGCGCCACCCATCTCCTGCACGAGGCGCTGCGCCGCCGCCTCGGCAGCCATGTGACGCAGAAGGGCAGCCTGAACGCCCCCGACCGGCTGCGCTTCGACATCTCCCACCCCTCCCCGCTGAGCGGGGAGGACATCGCCTGGGTGGAGGGCGAGGTGAACGCCCGCATCCGCGAGAACGCAGAGGTGGTGACGCGGCTGATGACGCCGGAGCAGGCGGTCGCCGCCGGTGCCATGGCGCTGTTCGGGGAAAAGTATGGCGAGGAGGTGCGGGTGGTCGGCATGGGCCACGACCCGACGGCGACCGAGAAGGGCGGCATCTACTCGCTCGAGCTCTGCGGCGGCACCCATGTGCGCCGCACCGGGGATATCGGGCTGTTCAAGATCGTCTCCGAGGGGGCGGTGGCCGCCGGCGTCCGCCGGGTCGAGGCGCTGACCGGGGAGGCGGCGCTGCGCGCCGTCGAGGCCACGGAGCGGCGGCTGGAGGAGGCGGCGGCGGCGCTGCGCGTCCCGCCGGCGGAGGTGCCTGCCCGCGTGGCGGCCCTGCTCGAGGAGCGCCGCAGGCTGGAACGCGAGCTTGCCGATCTGCGCCGCCAGCTCGCCACCGGCGGCGGGGGCGGGCAGGTCGAGGAGGTGGGGGGCCTGCGCCTCGCCGCACGCAATCTCGGCGAGGTGCCGGCGCGCGATCTCAAGGGGCTCGCCGAGGCGATGCTGAAGGGGGGCACCGCCGACATCGCCGCCCTGGTCTCCACCGCCGAGGGCAAGGTGAGCATCGTGGTCGCCCTCGGCGAGGCGGCACGGGGCCGGGCGGATGCGGTGGCGCTGGTGCGCGCCGCTGCGGCGGCGGCCGGCGGCAAGGGCGGCGGCGGGCGGCCCGACATGGCTCAGGCGGGCGGGCCGGATGCGGCCCGGGCCGAGGATGCGCTGGCGGCGCTGCGCGAGGCGCTGGCCACGACCCCGGCCACGGCCTGATCCGGTCCCGGCCCGCGGCGCGATCCACCTCGGCGGATCACGCCTCCGCCCCGCGCCGAGCGGCCTGGAGCGGCTCCTGTTCGGGTGGACCCGCCTGAACGGGTGAGGATGCCCCGGTCACCGCTCCGGCGTTGCCGCCTGCCCGTCGCCAGGCGGCGGGGACGGGCGGGTGAGCAGGTAGGCGGCGACGCCGATCATGCAGGCGCCCGCGAGGCCGGAGGCGAGGGGGTCGCGCAGCAGCAGGGTCAGCAACGTCCAGCTCAGCGCCATGGCGAGCACGGCGGCGCGCTTGCCCCGCGCGCTGACCGCGCCGTGCTCCTCCCAGGCCCGCAGCGCCTGGCCGAAGCGGGGATGGGCGAGCAGCCGCTGCCGCAGCGCGGGGGAGGCGCGGCCGAAGCACCAGGCCGCCAGGATCAGGAAGATCGTGGTCGGCAGCAGCGGCAGCACCGCGCCAAGCACGGCCAGGCCGAGGCAGGCATGGCCGGCGCCGAGCAGCATCAGGCGCTGCGCGCGCCGTGCCGCCGGAGGCGGCGGCTCCGGCGTGGTGTCTTGGTCCGCTTCGCGCATTCCCCGCCGCTTATAGCCGGGCGGAGGCGGGATGCCCGGCCTTTCGCGGCGGGCCCTTGCATCCCGCGCGGCGAAGCGGTGTTGTGGCGGCGGTCCGGAGGGGCACTCTGCCCTCCGCCGGCGCGTCACATCCCTGCCCCTTGCCCTTCCTCCCAGGGTCCTCATGGACATTGCCCTCTTCCTGGTCGGTGGCCTGCTGCTGCTCGCGCTCGGCGGCGAGCTGCTGGTGCGCGGCGCCGTGCGGGTCGCGGAATGCCTCGGCATCTCGCCGCTGCTGATCGGCCTCACCCTGGTCGGCTTCGGCACCTCGACGCCGGAACTCGTCACCAGCGTGCAGGCGGCGCTGCGCGGCTCGCCGGGGATCGCGGTCGGGAACATCGTCGGCTCGAACATCGCCAACATCCTGCTGATCCTCGGCGTCTCGGCGCTGCTGCTGCCGATCGCCGTCTCCTCCGCGGCGCTGCGGCGCGACGGGGTGCTGGGCGCGGTGGTGGCGGCCGTGTTCTGCGGCGTCGGCCTGGCCTGGACGCTGGACCGCCTGGTCGGCGTGGTCTTCGTCGCCGGCCTCGGGGCCTATCTCTTGCACGCCTGGCGGGAGGAGAGCCGGGCGCAGGAGGATCACGGGGCGGCCTATCACAAGGCCCAGGCCTTCGAGGAGGCGCACCGGCACGGCCTGCGCCGGGCCGGCGCGCCGATGTCGCAGGCGCGGCTGCGCAGGATGCTGCTTTCGGCCGTCGTGGCCCTCGGCGGCCTCGCCCTGGTGCTGTTCGGGGGCAGGCTGCTGGTGGACGGGGCCATCGCCCTGGCGCGCAGCCTCGGCATCGCGGAGGCGGTGATCGGCCTGACCATCGTTGCCGTCGGCACCTCGATGCCGGAGCTGGTCACCTCCGTGGTCGCGGCGATCCGCCGGCACGCCGACGTCGCCTTCGGCAACGTGCTCGGCTCCAACATCTACAACATCCTCGGCATCGCCGGCGTCACGGCGCTGATCGCGCCGACGCAGGTGCCGCCCGAGATCGCTCGCTTCGACGCGCTGCTGATGCTCGGCGCCTCGCTGCTGCTGCTGGTGGTGGCGCGCACCGGCTGGCGCATCGGCCGGCGCGAAGGCACGGCGCTGCTAGCGGGTTATGCCGCCTATGTCTGGGTGCTGTGGCCGGCCTGAGTTGCCGGCCGCGGAGCGCCGGGCGGGGCGCGGGCCGCGCTACTCGGCGGCGGCGGGCATCGCTTCCAGCGCGCGCGGCACCACCTCCTCGGCGAAGAGGCGGATGGTCTGGTGGCGCACCGCGCGCGGCACGCCATAGGTCGCGTTGCTGACGATGAAGTAGTTGAAGCCGATCTCCGCCAGCTGCCGCAGCCGCCGCGCCACCGTCTCCGGCGAGCCGACCAGGTTCTGCGCCATGTAGTCCCCGAGGTTCGCCGGGTCGCAGAGCTTGCGCAGGTTGGCGAACATCCTGTTGAACTGCTGGTAGCCCGGGATGTCGCCCCAGGGCGCGTTGTCGGACTGGTAGTGCCGCACCTGCAGCGCGAAGAACTTCGGCAGGTAGGCGAGGGCCTGCTCCCGCGCCGCCTCGTCCGTCTCGGCGACGAAGCACTTGACGGAGAGCGGCATGGTCGCTTCCGGATTGCCACCTGCCTCTGTTGTGCGTGCCTTCCAGGTGTCGAGGATCCGGCGCAGCAGGTGATCGGGGAAGCTGGAGAGGCAGAGCGGCGGCAGGCCGAGCTCGGCCATGATGGCGGCGCTCTCCGGGCTGCCGATGGCGCCGTAGAAATGCGGGCGGCGCCCGTCCAGCACCGGGCGCAGCGTCGTCGGCTCGGCGAAGCGGGCGTAGCGCCCCTCGAAGGTGAAGGGGCGGCCTTCCAGCGCCTGACGCGTGAACTCCCAGCACTCGCGGAAGCGGTCGCGCGCCGTCTCCATCGGGATGCCGAAGGCGTCGTATTCGGATTTCGCGGTGCCGCGGCCCATGCCGATGTGCAGCTCGCCCTCCGACAGGGTCTGCAGCATCGCCAGATCCTCGGCGAAGCGCACCGGGTCGTACCAGGGCAGCACCATCACCGCCGTGCCGAGGCCGAGCCCCGGGCACGCAGCGGCGATGTGGGAGAGGAACAGCAGCGGGTTGGGCTGCGGATAGTAGTCGCTGAAATGGTGCTCCACCATCCAGGCGGCGTCGTAGCGCAGCGCGTGCACCAGCTCGGCGTCCGCGACGGCTTCCCGGTAGAGCTGCCGGTCGGTCATTCCCTCCTCGCCCACGGCGCCGATCTGGTAGGCGAAGCGCGGGCGCGCGCTCGTTGCCATGGCGTCCCTCCCGGATGACGGTGCCGCATCGGACCTTAGCGCCTGATCCGCGAGGGCGGAACCGCCGGAGCGGTGAATCGGACGCTCCACGAAGGGCGCAGGCATGATCCATCAGGGTGGATCATGCTGTAGGCTCGGCCGCACCCTGGCGTCACCGGCCGGGGATGAGGGAGCGAAGCGCATGCGCATCTGCATCTACGGCGCCGGCACGATCGGCTGTTTCCTCGGCGCGCATCTCGCCCGCCTGCCGGAGGTGGAGCTGACCATCATCGCCCGCGGCGCCACGCTGGAGGCGCTCCGCCGCGACGGCATCCGGCTGGAGACGGCGGAGGGGCGGCAGGCGGTGCCGGTGCGCGCGACCGATGCGCCGGCCTCGCTGCCGACGCAGGAGGTGGTGTTCATCACCCTGAAGGCGCATCAGCTGCCCGGGGCGCTGGACGGCATTGCCCCGCTGCTCGGGCCGGAGACGGCGGTGGTGCCGCCGACCACCGGCATCCCCTACTGGTACTTCCACGGCCTGCCGGGCCCGCATCAGGGGCGGCGGCTGGAACGGCTGGATCCGGGCGGGCGGCAATGGGCGGTGCTGGGGCCGGAGCGCGCGATCGGCTGCGCCTTCTGGGTGGGCACGGACTCGCTCGGCCCCGGCGCCGTGCGGCAGGAGGGCGCGGCCAGCTTCCCGATCGGCGAGCCGGACGGAACCCGCTCGCCGCGCCTCGAGCGGCTGCACGCGGCGATGACGCGCGCCGGGCTGCGCGCGCCGGTGCGCGACAACATCCGCGGCGAGATCTGGACCAAGATGATCAACAGCCTGGTCTGGAACCCGATCGCCACGCTGACGCTCGCCACCCTCGGCGAGATCGGCGCCGCGCCCGACGCGGTGGCGCTCGCCCGGCGCATGATGGCGGAGGCCGAGGCGGTGGCGCGGGCGGTCGGCGCGAGCCTGCCCGCGCCGGCGGAGGAGCGCATCGCCTGGACGCTCTCCCTTTCCAGGCACCGCATGTCCATGCTGCAGGACCTGGAGCGCGGGCGCGCCCTGGAGTACGGCGTGCTGCACGATTCCATCATCGAGATGCGCGCCATCGCCGGGATGGAGACGCCGACGATAGACGCGGTGATGGCGCTGCTCGCGCTGCGGGCGCGCATCGCCGGCGTGGCGCCCGGCTAGGCCGTGATGCCCCCGTCCACGTGCAGCAGCTGCCCGGTGATGTAGCCGGCGGCAGGGGAGGCGAGGAAGGCGATCGCCGCCGCCACATCCTCCGGCGTACCGAGCCGGCGCAGCGGGATGCGCGAGACGCGCTCCTCGAACTGCTTCGGGTCGAGCGCGGCATGCGCGCCCGGATCCTTGCGCGTGAAGCCTGGCACAACGGCGTTCACCGTGACGTCGGGAGCCCATTCGATGGCAAGCGCGCGCACCAGCGCCTCCAGCCCCGCCTTGGCGGCGGCCGAGGCGGGGAAGACCGGCGCCTCCAGCCGGAACACATGCGCGACGAAGGAGGAGACGGCGACGACGCGCGGCGCCTCGCCCGCCCGCAGCAGCGGCCCCGCGGCGCGGGCGAGGCGGAGGAAGGCGAAGGCGATGGCGTCGAAGCTCGCCGCGAAGGCGGCGTCCGTCAGCCGCTCGACCGGCGTGCGGTCGGCGAAGCCGGCGTTGGAGACCAGCACGTCGAGCCCGCCGAGCGCCGCGCCCGCCTCCACCACCACCCGTTCCGGCACGCCCGCCTCCGCGAGGTCGCCGAGCAGCACATGTGCGGCGCCGCCCGCGGCCCGCACCGCGGCGGCGACGCGCTCCGCCCCCTCGCGGTTGCGGCGGGTGTGCACGGCGATGGCGGTGCCGGGCGCCGCCAGCAGGCGGCAGGTGGCGGCGCCGATGCCACTTGCCGCGCCCGTGACCAGAATCCTGCGTTCCGTCATCGCCTCCGCCCCATCCCCTGTGCCAGCATCGCGCGGCGACGCGCGTCGCCATGCAACACTATAACATCGGGGAAACACCATGAAATCTCTGTCGCGTCGTGCGCTGTTCGGCGCCGGTGCCTGCCTTGCCTGCGGCGGGGCGCATCTCGGCCTTACCGCCACGCCCGTGCAGGCGCAGCAGGCCTGGAGCCCGCCGGCGCCCGAGCAGCGCTGCCCCTCCCGCTGGGGGCCGAACGACCGCCGGGGCAGCATGAACCTGATGACGCCCGAGCGTGCCAGGCGCGCCGCGCAGCTCATCCGCAGCGGCGAGAAGGTGGAACTCGGCCACGTGCTGCACCAGAACATCCCCGTCTTCGGCACGCGCCGCTTCGACGTGCACCTGAAGCAGATGTTCATGAACCCGCAACCCAACCGGCGCGGCTCGAACGAGGAGATCGTCATCACCGAGATCGGCCAGGTCGGCACGCAGCTCGACGGCTTCCCGCACCAGACGATCGGCGACCAGGCCTACAACTGCGTCAACGTGCCCTCGATCAGCAGCCGCGGCGGCTTCACCGAGATGGGCATCGAGACGGTGGGCACCGTCTTCACCCGCGGCCTGCTGCTCGACATCGCCGGCGCGCGCGGCGTGGAGACCCTGCCCGACGACTACGAGATCACCGTCGCCGACATCCAGCAGGCGCTGCAGCGCCAGAACAACCCGAGCATCGAGGAGGGCGACGCCATCATCATCCACACCGGCTGGGGCCGGCTCTGGGGCCAGGACAACGCGCGCTACGTGCGCTCCTGCCCCGGCATCGGCGTCGAGGCGGCGGAGTGGCTGATCCAGCGCAACCCGATCCTGCTCGGCGCCGACAACTGGCCGGTGGAGGTCGCGCCGTCCAAGACCATGCCGCACGCCTCGCTGCCCGTGCACCAGATCGCGCTGGTGGTGCATGGCGTGCACCTGCTGGAGAACATGAAGCTCGACGAGCTGGTGCAGCGGCGCCAGTCCGAGTTCGCCTTCATCATGCAGCCGCTGAAGGTGCGCGGCGGCACCGGCTCCACCGTGGCGCCGGTGGCCATGTTCTGACCCGCCTTCCCCTCCCCCGCGCCGGCGGGGGAGGGCGCTTGCGCGTTTGCCGCCGCCCGCCCATCCTCCGCCGCCACCGACGGAAGGGGGATGCGGCGTGACACTGACGGTGCTGGAGCCCGAGGGGCTTTATCCGGACACGGATCTCGAGCAGCGGATCCTCGGCCCCGGCGTGCGCATCCTGCGCGGCAATGCGCGGACCGGCCTTGCCGATCTGCCGGATTCGCTCTGCGCCGAGGCGGACGGGCTGATGACGCTCCGCATGGCCGTGCCGGGGGAGCAGCTCGCGCGTTTCCCGAAGCTCAAGGTCGTGGTGCGCATGGGGGTGGGCTACGACCGCGTGGACCGCGCCGCCTGCGCCGCGCGCGGCATCACCGTCTGCAACGTGCCCGATTACGGCACGCAGGAGGTGGCGGAGTTCGCGGTGCTGCTCGCGCTCGCCCTGCGCCGCGGCCTCATCCTCTACCACGACACCCAGCGCGGGCCGGAGCCGGCGCCCTGGGGGGTGATGCCCTCGCCCCTGCACCGGCGGCAGGAGGTGCAGACCTTCGGCATCCTGGGCCTCGGCCGCATCGGCACGGCGGCGGCGCTGCGCGCGAGGGCCTTCGGCTGGCGCATCGCCTTCTTCGACCCGCACCTTCCGAACGGGGCGGACCGCGCCCTCGGCGTGGCGCGCTGCCGCACGCTGGAGGAGCTGCTGGCGCAGTCCGACGTGCTCTCCATCCACGCGCCGCTGACGCGCGCGACGCGCGGCCTGATCGGGGAGCGCGAGCTGCGCCTGCTGCCCAGGAACGCCGTGGTGGTGAACACCGCCCGCGGCCCGATCCTCGACATCGCGGCGCTGGAGCGCTGCCTGCGCGACGGGCACATCGCCGGCGCCGGCCTCGACGTGATCCCGGAGGAGCCGCCGCGCGAGCCCATACCCTCCCTGCTCCGCGCCTATCGCGCGCAGGAGGAATGGCTGCGCGGGCGCCTCGTCGTCACGCCGCACATCGCCTTCCACACGCCGGAGGCCTGGGAGGACATCCGCCTCAAGAGCGCGGAGACGATGCGCGACGTGCTGGTGGAGGGCAGGCGCACCAACGTCATCCCGCCCGAGGCGGACTGAGCGCCGCGCGGCGGCGCATCTGCGCCATGCGCCGCCAGCGCGCCAGCATCAGCGCCGCCACCACGCCGAGTCCCGCCGCCAGCCCGGCCCAGATCCCGGCCGCGCCGAACCCCGCAGGCAGCGCCAGCGCCAGGCCCAGCGGCAGGCCGATGCCCCAGTAGCCGAGCGCGGCCAGCAGCATCGGCACCCGCGTGTCCTTGAGGCCGCGCAGCGCGCCCGCCGCCACCGCCTGCACCCCGTCGGCGAGCTGGAACAGCCCGGCGATGGTCAGCAGCGTGGCGCCGAGCGCCGCCGCCTGTGCCGCCTGCGGGTCGGCGGGGTCGAGGAACGCCCAGGCGATCGGCCGCGCCCCGAGCACCAGCAGCAGCGCCATCGCCGCCATGAAGCCGGCCCCGAGCGCGACCGCCACCCAGCCCGCCCGCGCCGCCCCCGCGCGGTCGCCGGCGCCGGCGAACAGCCCGACGCGGGCGGTGGCCGCCTGGCCGATGCCCATCGGCACCATGAAGGTCATGGTGGCGGTCTGCACCGCGATCGCATGCGCCGCCACCGCCACCGCGCCGAGCCAGCCGATCGCCAGCGCCGCGGCGCTGAACACGCCGATCTCGAGCAGCATCGCGCCCGCGATCGGCAGCCCCACGCGGAACACCTCCGCGAGCTTCGCCCGGTCCGCCCGCCAGATGCGGCCGAGCAGGCGGAAGCGGCGCAGCACCTGCTCGCGCGCCACCAGCGCCAGCAGCGCCCCGGCCATGAACAGGTTCGCCAGCGTGCTGGCGAGCCCCGCCCCGGCGATGCCCATGCCCCCCCCAGCCGAAGGCGCCGAAGACCAGCACCCAGTCGAGCGCCGCGTTCACCCCGATCGCCGCCGCGGTGACCTTCAGCGCCGGCCCCGGCCGCTCCATCGCGGCGAGGAAGCCGCGCAGGATGACGAAGCCGCAGAAGGGCAGCATCCCCCACATCGCGTGGCGGACATAGGTGCCCGCCCCCTCCGCCAGCGCCGGGTCCTGGCCCAGGGCACGGAGTGCCGTCTCGGTGTGCCACAGCACCAGCCAGGCCGGCAGCGTCAGCAGGGCGGCGGCCCAGAGCCCCTGGCGGGCGGCGCGGCGCACCTCCCGCATCCAGCCGCGGCCCCGCCCGCCGCCGAGGTGCCGGGCGCCGCGCGCCTGGGCCATCAGCGGCGCCGCCGCCAGCGAGATGCCGAAGGCCGGCGCCAGCAGCGCCCAGTGCAGGTTGAGCCCGAGCGTCGCCGCCGCCAGCGCCTCCGTCCCCAGCCAGCCGAGGATCACCGTATCGGTCAGACCCAGGGCGAACTGGCTGAGATTGGTCAGCGCCAGCGGCCAAGCCAGGGCGAGCGTCGCCCGCGCCTCCGCCCGCCAGCCCCGCCTCCCGCGCGCGGCGGCGCTCCCCCGTTCCATGCCGTGCATCGGGCGGGGTGTAGCGCAGGCGATGGCAGCGGGCGCGTGATGGCTCGCCCGCTCTCCGGCCATTGACCGGGCAGGCCTGCCGCGGCTTGTCTGGACGCCATGCCGATCCTCACCGGTCATGCCCGACTCGCCGGCGTGCTGGGATGGCCCGTCGCCCATTCCCGCTCGCCGCGGCTGCACGGCTTCTGGCTGGAGCGCCATGGGATCGACGGCGCCTACCTGCCCCTGCCCGTGCGGCCCGAACGCTTCGCGGACGCCGTGCGGGCGCTGGCCGATCTCGGCTTCCGGGGCGCCAACGTGACGATTCCCCACAAGGAGGCCGCCTTCGCCGTCTGCGATGGGGTGGACCGCAGCGCCCGCCGGGCGGGGGCGGTGAACACGCTGGTGTTCCGAGAGGGGCGGATCGAGGGTTCGAATACCGACGGCTTCGGCTTCCTCGAAAACCTGCGCGCCGCGGCGCCGGGCTGGCGGGCGGAGGCGGGGCCGGCGGTGGTGCTCGGCGCCGGCGGCTCGGCGCGGGCCATCGCCGCGGCGCTGCTCGACGCCGGCTGCCCGCGCCTGACCCTGGTGAACCGCACGCGTGCGCGGGCGGAGGCGCTGGCGCGGACGCTCGGCGGGCCGGTGGCGGTGGCGGAGCGCCCGCCGCTCGAGGGGGCGGCGCTGCTGGTCAACACCACGAGCCTCGGCATGCAGGGTCATCCACCGCTCGACCTCGACCTCGCGCCCCTGCCGGAGAGGGCGGTGGTGGCCGACATCGTCTACGTGCCGCTGGAGACGCCGCTGCTGGCGCGGGCGCGGGCGCGCGGTCTCGTCGCGGTGGAGGGGCTCGGGATGCTGCTGCACCAGGCGCGGCCGGGCTTCGAGGCCTGGTTCGGCGTGGCCCCCGTGGTGGACGCGGCGCTGCGCGATTTCGTCGCCGCTGATATCCCGCGGAGCGCCGCCCGGTGAAGGTGCTCGGCCTCACCGGCAGCATCGGCATGGGCAAGTCCACCGCCGCCGCCACCTTCCGCCGCCTGGGCGTGCCGGTGTTCGATGCCGACGCCACCGTGCACCGGCTGCAGGGGCCGGGCGGGCGGGCGGTGGCCCCGATCGCCGCCGCCTTCCCCGGCACGGTGCGGGAGGTGAGAGGGCGGCGCGCGGTGGACCGCGAGGCGCTGCGCCGGGCCGTGCTCGGCGACCCGGAGGCGCTGCGCCGGCTGGAGCGCATCGTCCACCCGCTGGTGCGCGACGAGGAACGCCGCTTCCTCGCCGCGGCGCGGCGGCGGGGCGAGAGGCTGGTGGTGCTCGACATCCCGCTGCTGTTCGAGACCAGCGGCGCCAGGCGCTGCGACGCGGTGCTGGTGGTGACCGCGCCCGCCTCGGTGCAGCGCTGGCGCGTGCTGCGCCGCCCCGGCATGACGGAGGAGCGCCTGCGCGCCATCCTGGCGCGGCAGACCCCGGACGCCGAGAAGCGCCGCCGCGCCGACCACGTGGTGCCGACCTCCCTCTCGCGCCACCAGGCACAGCGGCGCATCCGCCGCATCGTCAGGGAGATACGCGGCCGATGACGCGCCAGATCGTGCTCGACACCGAGACCACCGGCCTCGACCCCCTGCTCGGCGACCGCGTCATCGAGATCGCGGCGATCGAGATCGTGAACCTGGTCCCCACCGGGCGCAGCTGGCACGTTCTGGTGGATCCCGAGCGGGAGGTGCCGCCCGAGAGCACGCGCGTGCACGGCTTCACCACCGAGATGCTGCGCGGCAAGCCGAAATTCGCCGAGATCGCCGAGGAGCTGCTCCGCTTCCTGGGCGATTCGCCGATCGTCGCGCACAACGCGCCCTTCGATTTCGGCTTCCTCGACGCCGAGCTGCAGCGCTGCGGGCGGGCGGCGCTCGACCGGGCGCGCATGGTGGACAGCCTGGAGCTGGCGAAGCGCCGCTTCCCCGGCCTGCCGAACAACCTGGACGCGCTGTGCCGGCGCTTCGGCATCGACAACTCGATGCGCACCAGCCACAACGCGCTGCTCGACGTGCAGCTCCTGGCGCAGGTCTATCTGGAGCTGATGGGCGGGCGGCAGCCGGGGCTCTCCCTGGCCGCCGCGGTGGCGGCGCCGGCGGCGGCCTCGCTCGGCGGCCCGGCGCGGGAGCGCACGCCGCGCCCGATCGTGCCGAGCGAGGCCGAACTCGCCGCCCATGCCGCCTTCCTCGGCAGGCTCAAGGATCCGCTCTGGCTCAGGCCGCCCTTCGCCCCCGCCGAGGCGGCGGAATAGCGTTCGCTCCGCGGGGCGGACGCCGCCGGGGCGCGGAACCGGGCCGCGAGGGGCGGCTTCTTCGCCTCGCCACCAGCACAGGGAGCAGCCCGCATGCGCAGCCTCCGCAACGCCGTCGTCGTCATCGCCGGCGCCTCCTCCGGCATCGGCCGCGCCACGGCGCTCGCCTTCGCCCGCCGCGGCGCGCGGGTGGTGGTGGCGGCGCGCCGGGCGGAGCCGCTGGAGGCGGTGGCGCGCGGCTGCCGGACGCTGGGCGGGGAGGGGCTGGCGGTGCCGACCGACGTCACCAACGAGGCGGCGGTCCGGCGCCTGGCGCAGGCGGCGCTCGACGCGCATGGCCGCATCGACGTCTGGGTGAACAATGTCGGTACCGGCGTCTTCGGCGCCTTCCAGGACGCGCCGGTGGCGCTGCACCGGCGGGTGATCGAGGCCAACCTGCTCGGCGCGATGCACGGCGCCGCCGCGGCGCTGCCGGTGTTCCTGCGCCAGGGCGGGGGCGTGCTGATCAACATGGTCTCCATGGGCGGCTGGGCGCCGGTGCCCTTCGCCGCCTCCTACGCCGCCGGCAAGTTCGGCCTGCGCGGCTTCACCGCCAGCCTGCGCGCCGAGCTTGCCGACCGGCCGGGCATCCGCGTCTCGGCGGTGTTTCCGGCGCTGGTGGACACGCCGGGCTTCGCCCATGCCGCCAATGTCTCCGGCCGGGCGCTGGAGCCCCCCGGCCCCTTCCTGGCGCCGGAGAAGGTGGCGGAGGTGATCCTGCGGCTGGCGCTGCGCCCGCGCGACGAGGTGGCGGTGGGCTGGCCCTCCGCCGCCGCGCGGCTCGCCTACGCGCTGGCGCCGCGGCTGACGGAGCGGGCGGGCGGGGTGGCGATGCGGTGCTTCCTGCGCCGCGCCCGCCCCGCGCCGCGGCGGGAGGGGGCGCTGCTCGCCCCGGTGCCGGAGGGCACGGCGGCGAGCGGCGGCTGGCGGGGCCGTCGGCGCGGCGCCTCCCCGCCGGCGCTGCGCCTCGCGGGCTACGCCCTGGCCGGGGCGGGGCTGCTGTTCGGGGCGGAGCGGCTGCTGGCGCGGCGCGCGGGGACGGGTGGCAGGGGCTGGCGGAGGCTGTAGCCTGTTCCCCTTCGGAACCATCGGATGGGGGGAGACATGGGTCAGGTCCAGGGCAAGGTCGCGCTCGTCACCGGCGCCGCCTCCGGCATCGGCGCCGCCTGCGCCGAGACGCTGGCGCGCGAGGGCGCGCGGGTGGTGCTGACCGATCTCGACGATCCGCGCGGCGAGGCGGTGGCGGCGCGCATCCGCGAGCGGGGCGGGGAGGCCCTGTACCTCCACCAGGACGTCACCGAGGAGGCACGCTGGGCCGAGGTGGTGGCGGAGACGGAGCGCCGCTTCGGCGGGCTGCACATCCTCGTCTCCAACGCCGGCATCGGCATCATCGGCATGACGGTGGAGATGTCGCTGGCCGACTGGCGGCGGCAGATGGCGGTGAACGTGGACGGGGTGTTCCTCTCGGTGAAGCACGCCATCCCGGCGATGCGGCGCTCGGGCGGCGGCTCCGTCATCCTGATGTCCTCGGTCGCGGGGCTGCGCGGCTCGGCCGGGCTCGCGGGCTATTCGGCCACCAAGGGCGCGGTGCGGCTCTTCGCCAAGTCGGTGGCGCTGGAATGCGCCATGGCGCGCGACGGCATCCGGGTGAACAGCGTGCATCCCGGCGTCATCGAGACGCCGATCTGGGAGAAGCTGCCGGCGGGGCAGGGCGGCGGGCGCAACGCGCCGATCGACGCCAGGGCGCTCGCCGCCGCCGGCGTGCCGCTCGGCGTGCCGGGCCAGGCGCAGGACATCGCCGACGGGGTGCTGTTCCTCGCCTCCGACGCCTCGCGGCACATGACGGGGGCGGAGCTGGTGATCGATGGCGGCATGACGGCGGGCCGGGTGGGCAACCTGGCGGCGGTGCGGCAGGCGTGACGGCGCTGCGGGGGCGGGATTTGCCCTCGCCTCCGCGCCATGCCTAATTGCCGCCTCATACAGCAGGAAGAACGCCGGAGCCGCCCGATGCCGGAAGCCCCCACGCCATCGCGTCCCATGCCGGCCGCCGCCCCGGGAGCCGATCCGCGCGTGGACTATTCGCCCCCCGTCGGCGACACGGTGAAGACCACCACCTGCTACATGTGCGCCTGCCGCTGCGGCATCAGGGTGCACCTGAAGGACGGGCGGATCCGCTACATCGAGGGCAATCCGGACCATCCGGTGAACCGCGGCGTGCTCTGCGGCAAGGGCAGCGCCGGGATCATGACCCACTACGCCCCGGCGCGGCTGCGCGCGCCGCTGCTGCGGGTGGGCGAGCGCGGCTCGGGCGAGTTCCGCGAGATCTCCTGGGACGAGGCGCTCGACATCGCCACCGGCTGGCTGCGGAATGTGCGGGAGACGGATCCCCGCAGGCTCGCCTTCTTCACCGGCCGCGACCAGTCGCAGTCGCTCACCGGCTTCTGGGCGGCGCAGTTCGGCACGCCGAATTTCGCCGCCCATGGCGGCTTCTGCTCGGTCAACATGGCGGCGGCCGGGCAGTACACCATCGGCGGCGCCTTCTGGGAGTTCGGCGAGCCGGACTGGGACCACGCCAGGTACTTCCTGATGTTCGGCGTCGCCGAGGACCACGACAGCAACCCGATCAAGCTCGGCCTGGCGAGGCTGAAGGAGCGGGGCGCGAAATTCGTCTCCGTCAACCCGGTGCGCACCGGCTACTCCGCCATCGCCGACGAATGGGTGGGCATCCGCCCGGGCACGGACGGGCTGTTCGCGATGGCGCTGATCCACGAGCTGCTGCGCAACGACCGCGTGGATCTCGACTTCCTCGCCCGCTACACCAACGCGCCCTGGCTCGTGGTGCGCAACCCGCGCGGCCCCGATGACGGGCTGTTCGCCCGCGGCGGGGACGGCAGGCCGCTCGCCTGGGACCGCGCGCGCGGCGTGGTGGACGCCTCGCTCGCCGACCTCTCGCCCGTGCTGGTCGGCGAGGTCGCGCTGCCGGACGGGCGCAAGGCGAAACCCGTCTTCCACCTGATGGCGGAGCGCTATCTCGGCGCGGACTACGCGCCGGAGGCGGTGGCGGAGCGCTGCGGCATCCCCGCGGAGCGCATCCGCCGCATCGCCGCCGAGATCGCGGAGGTCGCCTTCGACCGCCCGGTCGTGCTCGAGCAGCCCTGGACCGACGTGTGGGGCCGGCGGCACGAGCGGATGGTGGGCCGCCCGGTCGCCTTCCACGCGATGCGCGGCATCTCGGCGCACTCCAACGGCTTCCACACCTGCCGGGCGCTGCACCTCCTGCAGATGCTGCTCGGCGCCGTGGATACGCCGGGCTCCTGGCGCTACAAGTCGCCCTTCCCGCGGCCGATCCCGCCCGGCCCGCCGCCGGCGGGGAAGGGAGCGAAGCCGAACACGCCGCTCGCCGGCAACCTGCTTGCCTTCCCGCAGGGGCCGGACGACCTGCTGGTGGACGAGGCCGGCAACCCGCTGCGCATCGACAAGGCCTTCTCCTGGGAAGCGCCGCTCGCCCTGCACGGGATGATGCACACGGTCATCGGCAATGCCGGGGCCGGGGATCCCTACCCGATCGAGGTGCTGTTCATGTTCATGGCCAACATGGCCTGGAACAGCGCGATGAACCCGGGCGAGGTGATCCGCATCCTGACGGAGAAGCGGGAGGACGGGGAGTACCGCATCCCGCGCGTCATCTACTCGGACGCCTTCTTCTCCGAGACCGTGCCCTATGCCGACCTGATCCTGCCCGACACCACCTACCTGGAGCGCTGGGACTGCATCTCCCTGCTCGACCGCCCGATCGGCAGCGCGCACGGCGCGGGCGATTCCATCCGCCAGCCGGTGCTGCCCCCCGACCGCGACGTGCGGCCCTTCCAGGACGTGCTGATCGAGCTCGGCGCCCGCCTCGGCCTGCCCGCCTTCGTGAAGGAGGACGGCTCGCCGCGCTTCAGGGACTACCCGGACTACATCGTGAACCACCAGCGCGCGCCGGGCGTCGGGCCGCTGGCCGGCTGGCGCGGCGCGGACGGCACGAAGAAGGGCGTGGGCGAGCCGAACCCGGACCAGCTCCGCCGCTACATCGAGAACGGCTGCTTCTGGCGCGACCACCTGCCGCCGGAGCAGGCCTACTTCAAGCATGCCAACCGCGACTACCTCGCGGGCGCCAAGGCAATGGGGCTGGTGCCCAACGAGAACCAGATCGTGCTGCAGATCTGGTCGGAGCCGCTGCAGAAATTCCGCCTCGCCGCGCAGGGCCACGGGCCGCGGCAGCCGCCCATGCACCTGCGCGCGCGGGTGGCGCGCTACTGCGACCCGCTGCCCTTCTGGTACGCCCCGCTCGAACATGCCGGGCAGGACACGGAGCATTTCGCGCTCTCCGCCATCACCCAGCGGCCGATGCCGATGTACCACTCCTGGGGCTCCATGAACGCCTGGCTGCGGCAGATCATGGCCGCGAACCGGCTCTACATGGCGCGCGCCCGCGGCGAGGCGCTCGGCATCAAGGATGATGACTGGGTGTGGGTGGAAAGCCGCGCGGGACGGCTGAAATGCCAGGTGAAGCTGATGGAGGGGGTGAACCCCGACACGGTCTGGACCTGGAACGCCATCGGCAAGCGCGCCGGCGCCTGGGGCCTCAGCCCCGACAGCCCGGAGGCGGTGCGCGGCTTCCTGCTCAACCACGTGATCAGCGAATGGCTGCCGGCCCAGGCCGCCTCCGCGCCCGGCCACCGCCTGGCCAATGCCGACCCCGTCACCGGCCAGGCCGCCTGGTACGACCTGCGCGTGCGCGTCACCCGCGCGGCGCCGGAGGAGGCGGGGGCGACCGAGCCGCGCCTGCCGCCGCTGCGCGAGCCGCCCGGCGCCCCGCCCCGCCCCGAGATCCTGCGCTACGATGCCTCCGCGCGGCGCGGCCGCGGCGGCCGGCGCAGCCGCGAGACGATCGGAGACTGAGTCCCGTGACCTGCCTGCCGGACATCGTGCCGGGCCAGAAGAAGCTCGGCCTGGTCATAGACCTCGACACCTGCGTGGGCTGCCAGGCCTGCGCCACCAACTGCAAGGAGTGGAACGCCAGCGGCCATTCGGGGCCGCTGCCCGACCTTCACCCCTATTCCGCCGGCGCCGAAGGGGTGTGGTTCAACCGCGTCCATTCCTTCGAGGCGGGGGAGGGGGAGAGGGGCCGCACCGTGCACTTCCCCCGCTCCTGCCTGCACTGCGAGACGCCGGCCTGCGTCACCGTCTGCCCGACCGGGGCGAGCTACAAGCGCGCCGAGGACGGGATCGTGCTGGTCGACCACGATCTCTGCATCGGCTGCCAGCTCTGCGCCTGGGCCTGCCCCTATGGCGCGCGGGAGCTGGACGAGGATGAGGGGGTGATGAAGAAATGCACCCTCTGCATAGACCGCATCTACAACGAGACCATCCCCGAGGCGCAGCGCCAGCCCGCCTGCGTGCTGACCTGCCCGACCAGGGCGCGGCATTTCGGCGATCTCGGTGACCCGGAGAGCGAGGTCTCGCGCCTGGTGCGCGAGCGCGGCGGCTACGCGCTGATGCCGGAGCTCGGCTATGCCCCGGTCAACCGCTACCTGCCGCCGCGCCGGCCCGCCGACGCCGGCGCCGCCCCCCGGGAGGACACGCCGACGCCGATGGACGTGACGAACCCGTTGCTGCGCTGGGTGGACCGGGTACTGTCGCGATGAGGCCCTCCGCATCCATCATCCTCTTCACCACCGCCGCGGGCGCCGGCTACGGCATGCTGTTCTGGCTCGGCCTGCTGCGCCCGCTGGGGCTGGTGCCAGGGGGGACCGCCTTCGGGCTGATCGCGCTCGGCATCGCGCTGTTCCTGGTCACGCTCGGCCTCCTGTCCTCCACCGCGCATCTCGGCCGGCCGGAGCGGGCGTGGCGGGCCTTCAGCCAGTGGCGCTCCTCCTGGCTGTCGCGCGAGGGGGTGGCGGCGATCGCCACCTACCCCCTGGCGGGCCTGTTCGGCCTGGCGGTACTGCTCGGCTGGGAGGGGATGGCGGCGGTGGCAGGGCTGCTCGCGGCGGCCGGCGCGGCCGCCACGGTGTACTGCACCGGCATGATCTATGCCTCTCTCAGGCCGGTGCGGCAGTGGCGGCACCCGCTGGTGGTGCCGGGCTACCTGCTGCTCTCGGCCTTCAGCGGCGCGACGCTGCTGGCGATGACGGCGGCCTATTGGGGACGGGCTGCCGCCCCGGCGCTGCTCGCCGCGCTCGGCGCCGCCGCCGCGATCCTGCTCAAGCGCGCCTACTGGCGGGACATAGACACGGCCCCGCCCGTGGCGACGGTGGAGAGCGCGACCGGCCTCGGCGCCATCGGCCCGACCCGGCCGCTCGACCCCCCCCACACCGAGACCAATTACCTGCTGCGCGAGATGGGCTTCCGCATCGCCCGCAAGCATGCGGCGAAGCTGCGGCGCATCGCCCTCGGCGCCGGCTTCGCCGCGCCGCTGGCGCTGGCGGTGCTGGCGCTGCTCGCCGGCGGCACGCTGCTGCCGGTGGTGCTGCTGAGCGCCGCGGCGACGCTGGCGATCCTCGGCCTGCTGGTGGAGCGCTGGCTGATGTTCGCCGAGGCGACGCACACCGTCACGCTCTACTACACCGGGCGCTGACCGGCGCGGCTCAGCGCCCCATGCCGATGCCGCCGAGCAGCTCGCGCAGCGCGTCGAGCCCCGGCGCCAGCCATTCGCCGCGCATCGGCCGGCCGGCCGCGGTGCCGGAGGCGGCGCCGAAGCCGATCCGGTCCTGCGCCAGCTCGGCGGCGGAGAGCCTGCCGTCCCCATCATAGTCCAGGCTCTCGAGCAGCGCCCGCGCCGCCGCCGCCGCGGCCAGCGCGGCGAGGCCGGAGGCCGCCGCCAACCTCTCCCCCGACGCGCCCTCCTGCACGGCGAGGATCCAGGCGGCGCCGCGCGCGAGCCTCGCCAGCTCCGCCGCGCTCAGGCCCCCGTCGCGCGCCACCTCGCCCTGTTCGAGGATGGCGGCGAGGCAGGCGGCGGTGTCCGGCGCGCCGCAGGCGGCCTCCAGATGCTCGAGCGCCGCCAGCGCCGCCACCCCCTCGCCATGCAGGGCGGCGATCCCTGGCGGTACGGTGGGGCAGCGGTGCCAGCGCTCGACCGGCGCCTCGCCCGGCAGGCGATCATCGCGGGTCTTGGGATCGGGCAGCACGCTTTCCAGCGCCGCGCCGGCCTGGCGCAGCAGCAGGCGCGGCGCCTCCGGCCCGGCGCCGGTGCCGAGCGTCCAGCCCGCCGCCTCCCCCATGGCGGCGAACCGGATCAGCATGCCCTCGCCCTGCTCCGGCACCCGCGCGGCGGCGCGGGCGGTGAGGTGGAGCATCGCCGCGGGGCGGGCGCAATCGCCCTGGAACCAGGGGCCGCGCAGCGCCTCCGGCACCCCCTGCGCCGGGGCGCCGCCCGCCGGCAGCAGGAGCGCCGCGGCGAGGAGCGGGGCGCGGCGGCGCCTCATCGCAGAACCACCTCCTCGCCGCTGCAGAGGTCGGTGCCGGGCAGGCGCAGCTCCCTTCCGTCGCGGAACACGGCGAGGAGGTCGGCGCGGCAGCGGCTCGCCTCCGGCAGGTCCTCGGGCGGGGCGAAGGCCATGCTCTGCCCGGCGCCGAGTATGGTGCGGCCCAGCCGGTCCGGGCCGCGCGGCGCCCCGGCCGGATCGGCGTAGAGCTCCACCACCGGCAACGGCGCGGCATTGCGCAGGCGGATGCCGGCCTGCGGCGGCGCCTTGCCCTCCGCGGCGGGCGGCTCCTCCACTGTCCAGCCTGGGCGCAGCACCAGCAGAGGCGCGGCGCAGATGTCGAGGCCGCGCCGCTCCTCCGCCGCGCCGGTATCGAAGACGATGCGCAGCCCGGCGTGGCACCCGCCTTCCAGGGTCAGGTCCCGCCGGTCGCCGGGGGCGAGCGCCCCGCCCAGCGCATCCTGGCCCCAGTCGCGGAGACCGGCGGGGACGAGGAAGGCCTGCCGGATCTGCCGCCGGTGCTCGTTCGCCAGCGTCAGGCGGCGCGGCGGCAGCGCCTGGTCCCCGAACACCACGCCCTGCACCAGGCAGAGGTCGAGGCCGCGCTGCACCTCCTCCTGCCCGTCCTCGTACACGGCGCGGAGGTCGAAGGCGCAGTCCTGCCCGCGCAGGCGCAGGCGGAAACTCGCGCGCGGTTCGAGCAGGGCGGCGCCGAGCCGGTCCGGCCCCCAATGCGCCTGGCCCGGAGGGGCGGCGTAGAGCTCGTGGATGGCGCGGCGGGCGCGGTTCAGTACCGGCACCTCGCGCACCGGCAGGGTCGGGTCGCCGAAGCCGAGGCGAGGCGCGCGGCACAGATCCACCCCCTGGCGCCGCTCCTCCGTCCCGTCCGCGAAGACGGCGCGCAGATCCGCCAGGCAGCCGGCAAGCCCGTGCAGCCGCAGGCGCAGGCTCTCCCCCGCCGGCACAACGGATGCGCCGAGGCGGTCGCGCCCCTGCTCCGCCGTGCCGCGGGCCCAGACGTAGAGCTCGCGCAGGTCGAGGTCGGAGTCGTTCGCCACCTCCACCTCCCGCCGCGGGCCGGGCTCGGCCAGCAGAATGCGGGAGGTGCGGCAGATGTCGAGGCGGCGGCGCATCTCCTCCCCATCCTCCAGCACGGCGAGCAGCTCGAAGGCGCAGGCGGAGGTGCGGCCGAGGGGAATGCGCAGGGCCGCGCGTGGCGGCAGGACATGCGCGCCGAGGCGGTCCGGCCCCGGCTCCGCCGCGCCGGGGCGGAAGAGGAAGATCTGGTGCAGCGCGCGGTCCGTCTCGTTGGCGACGGTGACCTCCCGGGGCGGCTGCGGCTGCTGGCCCTGGGCGGGCGCAGCGAGGGCCAGGAGAAGGGCGGCGAGCAGGGCGCGCATGGGAAGGGACTCCGACGGGGCCGGCGGTGGCGCCGCCGGCATGCCGCGAGCGATACCATGCCACGGCCGGACCGACAGAGGGAGCATGGCGGGGGCGGTCCGGGGACCGCCCCGCGCCGTTCAGGGCATGATGTAGTCGGCGTGGCTCGCCGACTGCATCGCCGTTTCGATGAAGGAGAAGGAGGCGGGTCCGTTGCGCTCCAGCGCCAGGCTGGCGCCTGCGACCGCCTGGCCGTTGAAGCTGGCGCCCTCGACGTAGAGGTTGCGGTCGAGCGCCTTGCTGCCGCCCCAGGCATCGTTGAGGAACACCACCTCGACCTTGTGCGTGCCCGGCGCCCAGTCGCCGCGCAGGGTCAGGGTGTCGTGCAGGCCGGAGGTCTTGGTGGCCGAGGCGGTGAAGGTGCCGCCGATCTGCACGCCATTGACCTTCACGATGTACTGCGCGTCGCCGAGGTAGTGGTCCTGGCTGATCTTCAGCACCAGCGCATCGGGGCCGGTGCCGGCGCTGAGCGTGGCGCCGGAGGCGGGGGGCGTGGCGCTGCCGCCGGCCGTCTCGATGAAGGAGAAGGAGGCGGGTCCGTTGCGCTCCAGCGCCAGGCTGGCGCCTGCGACCGCCTGGCCGTTGAAGCTGGCGCCCTCGACGTAGAGGTTGCGGTCGAGCGCCTTGCTGCCGCCCCAGGCATCGTTGAGGAACACCACCTCGACCTTGTGCGTGCCCGGCGCCCAGTCGCCGCGCAGGGTCAGGGTGTCGTGCAGGCCGGAGGTCTTGGTGGCCGAGGCGGTGAAGGTGCCGCCGATCTGCACGCCATTGACCTTCACGATGTACTGCGCGTCGCCGAGGTAGTGGTCCTGGCTGATCTTCAGCACCAGCGCATCGGGGCCGGTGCCGGCGCTGAGCGTGGCGCCGGAGGTGGGCGGCGGCGGCTCGGCGGGCGGCGGGGCGGGCGGCGGCGCGGAAGATCCCGTCCAGGGCGCCGAGGTATCCAGCGCGGGGGCCGCGCTCAGGAAGGTGGTGTTCGACACCGAGGCGGGGCCGGAGGTCATCTGGCTCGATGTCAGGCCGTAGACCTTGGTGCCGGTGATCTCGGCGGTCACGCCGGTCTGGTTGTAGAGCAGGGTCGGCCAGGAAGAGAGCTTGTTGATCACCGTGTTCCCGGTCATCTGCAGGCTCGATCCGGCATGTGCGGCGCCCTCGCCGCCGAAGTGGATGATGGCCGGGTTTTGCGAGTAGGGACCCTGCTCGATGATGTTGTTGCTGAGCACCGCCTTGCCGCCGTTCGGCAGGTCCACGCTGTAGCTGGTGGTGCTGTTGTTGTCGTAGATGCGGGTGTTGGTGATGGTGGTGGTGTAGGCGCGGCTCTTGATGTTGTGCCCCACCGAGGCGTCGTGGAAGTAGCTGTCGGTGATGGTCAGCTCTCCGACTCTGCTCACATAGAGATTGTGGGCGACGCCGGTTCCGATGCCGTTGTTGTTGAACTGACTCTTGCTGATGGTGATGCTGCCGCTAGGCGCATCGGCGCTCAGCAGCCCCATCTGGTTGTTGTGGAAGTGGCTGTTGCTGATGGTGAGGTGCCCGCCCTCGTAGCGGATGCCGGCGCCGTTCATGTCCGGCACCTTGGCGCCGGAGAAGGAGAATCCGTCCACGGTGATGTTGCCGTTCACCGTCATGATCGCCTTGCCGTTCGGCGGCGACTGGGTGGCGACCATGTTCACCATGCCGCCCACGCCCTTCAGCGTGAGGTTCTTGTAGATGGTCACGAAATCGTTGGTGTAGGTCCCCGCCTGCACCTCGATGACGTCCCCGCTGCCGGCCGCGGCAACGGCGGCGGCGATGGTGGCGAATTGCTTGCCGGGGCCAACCGTGAGTGTCGCCAATTTTTTGTCCCCCAGAACATGTTGGATGAATGCAGTATTGGCGCCAGTAAGCGCCAAGTACTCAATGCCCGCATTCCTTGCGGGGCGGGCATGCCACAGCAGGCGGGACGGGACGTTATCAACAAAGCCGTGAGGGGCAATCCCTCAATTTGTCATGCCCCTAAATTTCCTTACACAAACCACAATGATGCCACAAATATGTTGGCAATGCGATATGCAAATTCTTTCATGTTCTTTCGCATGATTTTCCTGGTGCTGACTCCGCAAGGTACGGCCCGTGGCTTCCTCCCCGGGTCCCGCTCCCCTTAGAGTCCCGGCAGGCAGGAGGGAGGAGGCGCTGCGGTGCAGCTCGGAATGGTCGGCCTCGGCCGCATGGGCGGGAACATCGTGCGGCGCCTGCTGCGCGCCGGGCACCGCTGCGTCGTCTTCGACCGCGATCCGGAAGCCCGCGCCGCCCTGGCGGCGGAGGGCGCCGAGGCGGCGGAAAGCCTGGCGGCGCTGGTCGCCGCGCTCGACGCGCCGCGCGCGGTCTGGGTGATGCTCCCCGCCGGGGAGGCGACGGAGGCGGCGCTGCAGGAGCTTGGCGCGCTGCTCTCCCCCGGCGACGTCGCCATCGATGGCGGCAACAGCTTCTGGAAGGACAGCATCCGCCGTGGCGCGGCGCTACGCGCGAAGGGGCTGCACTTCCTCGACATCGGCACATCAGGCGGCGTCTGGGGCCTCGCGCGCGGCTACTGCCTGATGATCGGCGGCGAATCGGCGGTGGTGGAGCGGCTCGACCCGATCTTCCGCGCCCTGGTGCCCGGCCGCGCCAGCGCCGCGCCGACGCCGGGGCGCGAGGGGCGCGATCCGCGGCCGGAGGAGGGCTACGTCCATGCCGGACCGAACGGCGCCGGCCACTTCGCCAAGATGGTCCACAACGGCATCGAGTACGGGATGATGCAGGCGATGGCCGAGGGGCTCGACCTGCTCGCCCATGCCGACAGCCCCGCCCTGCCGGAGGCGCACCGCCTTTCCCTGAACCTGCCCGACATCACCGAGGCCTGGCGGCGCGGCAGCGTCGTCGCTTCCTGGCTGCTCGACCTCACCGCCCAGGCCCTGGCGCAGGATCCGGACCTCGCCGGCTTCTCCGGCCATGTCGGCGATTCGGGGGAGGGGCGCTGGACGGTGCAGGCGGCGGTGGAGTCGGGCGTGCCGGCGCATGTGCTCGCCGCCGCGCTCTGGGCCCGCTTCGCCAGCCGCGACGAAGACCGCTTCTCCGGCAAGGTGCTCTCCGCCATGCGCAAGGGCTTCGGCGGGCATCTCGAGCCGCCGAAGCGGGGATGAGGCCGCTCCTTCTGGTCATGGGCGTCTCCGGCGCCGGCAAGAGCACGGTCGCGCCGCGCCTGGCCGCGGCACTCGGCGTGCCCTTCGCCGACGCGGACGGGTTCCACCCTGAGGCCAACATCCGGAAGATGCGCGCCGGCACCCCGCTCACCGACGAGGACCGCTGGCCCTGGCTCGACGCCATCGGTGCCTGGCTCGACGCGCGCGCGGCGGCGGGCGAGGGCGGCGTCGCCACCTGCTCGGCGCTGAAGCGCGCCTACCGCGCCCGGCTGCTCGGCGCGCGCCCCGGCGTGCGGCTGCTCTACCTGCAGGGCGATCCGGCGCTGATCGCGGCGCGGCAAGCGGCGCGCGAGGGCCACTTCATGCCGCCCTCGCTGATGGCGAGCCAGTTCGCCGCGCTGGAGGAGCCGGGCCCCGAGGAGCGGCCGATCGTCCTCTCCGTGGCGGCGGCGCCGGAGGAGATCGTGCGGGCGGCGCTGGAGCGGATTGCGGACGGGCAGGGATGCCGGCGGCAAGCCGCGCCGGGGGAGGGGTGATGTTCGAGGGATTCGCCACGCGCCGCATCGCCACCGCCGGCTGCCCGGAGGGGATCCATCTCCGCCTCGGCGGCGTCGGCCCGCCGCTGCTGCTGCTGCACGGCTATCCGCAGACCCATGTCTGCTGGCACCGCGTGGCGCCGCTGCTGGCCGGGCGCTTCAGCCTGGTGCTGCCGGATCTCCGCGGCTATGGCGACAGCGGCAAGCCCGAGCCGGGACCGCGCTGCGAAGCCTACACCAAGCGTGCCCTGGCCGCCGATATGGTCGAGGTGATGGCCGCGCTCGGCCACGAGCGCTTCCTCCTCGCGGGGCATGACCGTGGTGCGCGCGTCGCGCACCGGCTGGCGCTGGATCATCCCGGCGCGGTGCTGCGGCTCTGCACCATGGACATCGTGCCGACGCTGCACCGCTTCGACACCATCGACCGGGCGGGCGCGCTCGGCGCCTACCACTGGTTCTTCCTCGCCCAGCCGGGCGGCCTGCCGGAGCGGCTGATCGGCGCCGAGCCCGAGTTCTTCCTGCGCCACACCCTGCGCTCCTGGTTCGGCCCCGGCGCCGGTGCGGCGCCGGAGGCGATGGCCGAGTATCTGCGCTGCTTCCGCGCCCCCGGCACCATCCGCGCCACCTGCGCCGAATACCGCGCCGGCGCCACCCTCGATCTCGAACACGATCGCGCCGACGCCGAGGCGGGGCGGCGCGTCGCCTGCCCGCTGCACGTGCTGTGGGGCGCGGGCAGCGGGCAGGGCAGCGGCGGCGGCCTGGTCGAGGTGTGGCGGCGCTTCGCCAGCGGCCCGGTCACCGGCCGCGGCCTCGCCTGCGGCCATTTCCTGCCCGAGGAGCGGCCGGAGGAGGTGGCGGCGGACCTCCTCGCCTTCCTGGACGGCGCCGCCCGATAGGGTAAGCACTCCGCACCGACCGAAGGAGGAACGGCATGGCCCTCGACCCCGCGCTGCGCGAGACGCTGCAGCGGATCTCCACCGCCACCATCACCACCGTCCTGCTCAAGAAGGGGCTGCGCAACATCTGGATGCGCGGGCCGCTGCCCTTCACCCCTTCGGCCAAGGGGAAGCGCCTGGTCGGGCCTGCCTTCACCCTCCGCTTCGTCCCGGCGCGCGAGGATCTGGCGACGCCCGAGAGTTGGTCCTCCCCCCGCTCCACCCGCGCCGCGATCGAGGAGATGCCGGAGGGCTGCATCGCGGTTGCCGACGCCATGGGCGTGACCGATGCGGGCATCTTCGGCGACATCCTCTGCGCGCGGCTGGTGCGGCGCGGCGTCGCGGCGCTGGTGACGGACGGCGCGGTGCGCGACGTCGCCGGGGTGAACGGCACCGGGATGCCGGTCTGGTGTCGCGGCGGCGCGGCGCCGCCCTCCGTCGCCGGCCTCACCTTCGTCGGTTGGCAGGAGCCGATCGGCTGCGGCGGCGTCGCGGTCTTCCCCGACGACGTGATCGTCTGCGACGAGGACGGGGCGGTCTGCATTCCCGCCGCCCTGGTGCGGGAGGTAGCGGCGACGGGGGAGGAGCAGGAGCGCCTCGAGGCCTGGATCGTCTCGAAGGTAGAGGCGGGGGAGAGGCTGCCCGGCCTCTACCCGCCCAATGCCGAGAACAGGGCGCGCTACGAGGCGGAGACGCGCAAGGCATAGGACGCGGCGCGCCGCGCAGGCGCCCTGTGCCCGCACCGCCACGCGACGCGGCCGGGGCGGGCGAGGGCCCGGCATGGTGCTTGGCCGCGCTGCCGCTCCTCTGCTAAGCGGATCGCCGAGGCCGGACTCGGCCGGGAGTGCGAATTCACTCAGCGAAGGCTTGGAGCCGCTTGCCGCAGGCAGGGGCGAGCGGAGACGTCTCCGTCGTGGATCGTGGACGGCCGGGCTCCGACCGGAGACATGAGGCCGCCCTGCCAGCGAAGGGTTGGAGCCGTTGCGGCGAGCACAGGCGGGCATGGGCGGCCCTGACGGGGAGCGGATGGCCCTCGCGGCAGCCGGGGCGCCGGCGCGCGCCTGGCGGGACCGGCGCTTCCTGGTTCTGCTGGCGCTTGGCTTCTCGGCCGGCGTGCCGCTGCCCCTCACCGCCTTCGTGCTGCGGCAGTGGTTCTCCGAGGTCGGGGTGTCGCTGACCGCGATCGGGCTGACGGCGCTGATCGGGCTTGCCTATTCCCTGAAGTTTCTCTGGTCGCCGCTGCTCGACCACGCGCCGCCGCCGGCCTTCCGCGGGCTGGGACGGCGGCGAGGCTGGCTCGCCAGCCTGCAGCCCGTGCTGGCGCTGGCGATCCTGGCGATGGGGCTGACCGACCCTTCGGTGGATGCGACGCTGACGGTCGCCCTCGCCGTGCTGGTCGCCTTCCTCTCGGCCAGCCAGGACATCGTGGTGGACGCCTACCGCATCGAGGTGCTGGAGGAGCGCAACCAGGGCTACGGCCTCGCCGTCTATGTCTGGGGCTATCGCGGCGCGCTGCTGGCGAGCAATGCCGGGGCGCTGGCGGTGGCCGAGGTGGCGGGCTGGCCGGTGGCCTTCGCCTACTGCGCCGCCCTGATCGGCGTCGGCTTCCTCGCCGTCATGCTGGCCCCCGAACCGGCGGCGCCGCCGCCGCACCGCGGCGGCTGGGCGTCGCGGATCCGTGCCGCGGTGATCGACCCCTTCGCGGATTTCGTGCGCCGCCGCCACTGGCTCGCGATCCTGCTGTTCATCGCGCTGTTCAAGCTGGGGGAGGCGCTGGCGGGGGTGATGACCGCGCCCTTCTACCGCTCGCTCGGCTTCTCGCGCACCGAGGTGGCGGCGGTGGCCGGCGTCTTCGGCCTTTTCGCCACGCTCGGCGGGGCGCTGGCGGGCGGCTGGCTGGTGGCGCGGATCGGCATCGGGCGTGCCCTGGTGCTGACCGGCATGCTGCAGATGCTCTCCAACCTGATGTACGTGGCGCTCGACCAGGCCGGGCACAGCGTGCCCATGCTGTGGGCCCAGGTGGGGGTCGAGAACTTCACCGACGGCCTGGCCGATGCCGCCTTCGTCGCCTACCTCTCGAGCCTGACCAGCCGCGCCTTCACGGCGACGCAGTACGCGCTGCTCTCCTCCCTCGCCGCGGTGCCGCTGCGCACCGTCGGCGCCTCGGCCGGCTGGCTGGCCGAGGGGCTCGGCTGGACGCCCTTCTTCCTGCTCACCACCGTCGCGGCCCTGCCGGCCATGGGCATCATGCTCTGGCTGCTGCGCCGCCTGCCCCCCGAGGACCGCGCCGCCCGATGACGAATGCCCCGGTGCTGACGCCGCTGCTGCTGGTCGGCAGCAACGTGCTGATGACCTTCGCCTGGTACGGCCACCTGAAGGTGCCCGCCTGGCCGCTGTGGATGGCCATTCTCGTCTCCTGGGGCATTGCCTTCTTCGAATACTGCCTGGCCGTGCCGGCCAACCGGATCGGCTACGCCTCCGGCGCCTTCACCGGCCAGCAGCTCAAGATCATGCAGGAGGTCATCACCCTCTCGGTCTTCGCCGTCTTCAGCGTGCTGTGGCTGGGGGAGGGGCTGCGCTGGACCTACTTCGCCGCCATGGGCTGCCTGGTGGCGGCGGTGGTGTTCATCTTCCTGCCGGTGGACTGAGCGGCGGGTGGTGCCGCCGCGGCGGCTGCCCACATGACGGGCGTGTTGGAAGGGAGGGCGCGCCATGCTGGTCGGGGTCCCGAAGGAGGTGAAGGTCCACGAATACCGGGTGGGCCTGGTTCCCGCCTCGGTGCGGGAACTCGTCGCGCACGGGCATGAGGTGCTGGTGGAGACCGGCGCCGGCGCCGCCATCGGCTTCCCCGACGAGGCCTATCGCGCCGCCGGCGCCGCCATCGTGCCGGACGCCGCCGCCGTCTTCGCCCGCGCGGAGCTGGTGGTGAAGGTGAAGGAGCCGCAGCCGCGGGAATGGGCGCAGCTCCGCCCCGGCCAGGTGCTGTTCACCTACCTCCACCTCGCCCCCGACCCCGACCAGGCGAAGGGGCTGATGGAGAGCGGCTGCACCGCCATCGCCTATGAGACGGTGACGGACGCGCAGGGCGGCCTGCCGCTGCTCGCGCCGATGAGCGAGGTGGCCGGGCGCATGGCGGTGCAGGTCGGCGCCCGCTGCCTGGAGAAGGAGGCAGGCGGGGCCGGCATCCTGCTCTCCGGCGTGCCCGGCGTGCCGGGGGCCAAGGTGGCGATCATCGGCGGCGGGGTGGTGGGCTCGAACGCCGCGCGCATCGCGCATGGCATGCGCGCGCGGGTGACGGTGCTCGACAAGTCGCCGCGCGTGATGCAGGCGCTGGACGCCGAGTTCAACGGCGCCGTGGACACGCTGTTCGCCACGAGCGACAGCATCGAGGAGGCGGTGATCGAGGCCGACCTCGTCATCGGCGCCGTGCTGGTGCCGGGCGCGGCGGCGCCGCGGCTGGTGACGCGGGAGATGGTGCGGCGCATGCGCCCGGGCAGCGTGGTGGTGGACGTGGCGATAGACCAGGGCGGCTGCTTCGAGACCTCCCGCCCCACCACCCATGCCGATCCGACCTATGTGGTGGACGGGGTGGTGCATTACTGCGTGACCAACATGCCGGGGGCGGTGGCCCGCACCTCGGCGGTGGCGCTGAACAACGCCACCCTGCCCTTCACGCTGCAGCTCGCCGACAAGGGCTGGAAGCGCGCCTGCGCGGAGAATCCGCACCTCGCCGGCGGGCTGAACGTCCATGCCGGGCGGGTGACGCACCCGGCGGTGGCGGCGGCGCTCGGTCTCGACCTGCTGCCGGCGGAGCGGGCGCTCGCCGGCTGAGCGGCGCCCGCCGGACGGGTCAGGCGCGGAGCACCACCCTCGCCTCGATCGCGTCCCAGATCGCGCGTTCCAGGTGCACCCCGTCGAAGCGCGCGATCTCCTGCAGCCCGGTCGGGGAGGTGACGTTGATCTCGGTCAGGTAGCCGCCGATCACGTCGATGCCGACGAAGATCAGGCCGCGCTTCTTCAGCTCCGGCCCGATGCGGGCGCAGATCTCGCGTTCGCGCTCCGTCAGGGTGGTCTTCTCCGGCCTGCCGCCGACATGCATGTTGGAGCGCGCCTCGCGCTCGGCGGGGACGCGGTTGATGGCGCCGAGCGCCTCGCCGTCCACCAGGATGATGCGCTTGTCGCCCTGGCGCACCGCGGGGACGTATTTCTGCACCACCAGAGGCTCGCGCGAGCGTTCGGTGAACATCTCGAGCAGGGCGTTGAGGTTCATGTCGTCCGGCTTCACCAGGAACACGCCGGCGCCGCCATTGCCGAACAGCGGCTTCAGGATGATGGTCTCGTGCCTCTCGCGGAAGCGCATGATCTGGCGCCGGTCGGCCGTCACCAGCGTCTCCGGCATCAGGTCCGGGAAATGGGTGACGTAGAGCTTCTCCGGCGCGTTGCGCACCGCGGCGGGGTCGTTCACCACCAGCGTCCGCGGATGGATGTGCTCCAGGATGTGGGTGGCGGTGATGTAGGCCATGTCGAAGGGCGGGTCCTGGCGCATCAGCACCACGTCCATGGCGGAGAGGTCGAGCTCCTCCTCCGGTCCGAAGCGCCAGTGCGCGCCCTTGATGCGCTCCACCGTGACCGGGCGGGCGGCGGCGAGCACGCGGCCGGAGGTCAGCGCCAGGTCACGCGGCAGGTAGTGCCACAGCGCGTGGCCACGCGCCTGCGCCTCCAGCATCAGGGCGAAGGTGCTGTCGGCGTCTATGTTGATGGTCTCGATCGGGTCCATCTGGACCGCTACCCGCAGGGTGCGTGACATCGGGTTCCTTCCTCCGGTGCGCTGCCGCCGTGGCGACGCGCGGGCGGGCCTTCGCTCAGTTCAGCCGGTGGCGCAGCTCCTCGGCGACGGCGCGGGTGCGCTCCGCCGCCTCGCCGCGCGGCTCCAGCTCCAGCGAGCGGTCGAGGCAGTGCAGCGCGGCGCCGATGCGGTCCAGCCGCCGGTTCATCAGCCCCGCCTCGCGCCACAGCGTCGCATGGTCGGGGCAGAGGCGCAGCATGTCCTCGGTGCAGGTCAGCGCCCCCGCCACGTCCCCCGCGCGCAGGCGGCGCAGCTTGATGTTGTTCTGCAGCCGGAGCAGCACCGCGCGCCGGTCCATCGGCCGCAGCAGGCCGGGGCGCAGCTCGGCCCGCTCGCCCTCGAAGCGCTTGAGCAGCGCGCGCAGCTCGGGGGCGGCCAGCGGCGTGCCGCCGGCGAAGACATCGACCAGCGCCTGGCCGCGCTCCCCCTCCAGGGCGACCAGGAAATGGCCGGGGAAGTCCACGCCATGGGCGGCCCAGCCCGCCGCCTCCGCCGCATGCAGCCAGAGGATGCCGAGCGCGACCGGCAGGCCCCGCCGGCGCTCGACCACGCGGATCAGGTTGGCGTTGGCGAGGTCGTCGTAGGTGAGGCTGTCGCCGGCGAAGCCGTGGCGGCCATGGATCACCCCGGCCAGCACGGCGCGGCGCCGGTCCGGGTCGCCGGCATCGGCCGCGCGGTCCGCCGCCGCCGCGGCGACGGCGTCCTGGGCCAGGGCGGAGAGCAGGCGCGCGGCCTCCCGCCAGTCGGCCTCCGGCGCGTCGATGCGGGCGAATTGCAGGGCGACGGCGGCGATCTCGATCTCGGAATCGGGCAGTTGCCCGGCCGCGGCGAGGGCGGCGCGGGCCTCGTCCTGGGGGGTGGGAGCCATCGTCCCAGTCTTGCCACCCCGCCGGCGCGCCGCAAGTCGCGACCCCGCCTGCAGGGAGGGGTAGCGGCCCGACGGGGTCAGCGTTCCGCCTCCAGCCGTTCCGCCAGCTCCTCGAGCAGGCCGCGGAGCCGCGCCATCTTCCGCGCGCCGAGCCGCGCCGCCAGCGCCGCCTCCGCCTCGGCGCTCAGCGCCAGCAGCGTCTCCAGCACCTGCCGGCCGCGCGGGGTGAGGCGCACCAGCCGGGCGCGGCCGTCCTCGGGGTCCGGCACCGTCTCCACATAGCCGCCCTCGCTCAGGGACTGCACGAGGTAGGCCATGCTCTGCTTGGTCATCTGCGCCTGTTCGGCAAGCTCGGTGAGGCGCGAGCCCTCGGGGCGGATGTGGCGGAACAGGCTGCCATGGGCGGGTCGGATGTCGGGGAAGCCGCGCGCGGCCAGGCCGCCGTACACGCGCTCGGCCAGCACGGCGTAGGGCAGGCGGAGCAGCCAGCCGAGGGTCCGGTGCGATTCGGGGGCGTTGCGGCCCGGCGGGGGATGCCTGAGGGAGACAGCGCTTGACATGCCGTCAGATATCCTGCCTATTTTAGTCAGTCCATATGACGAAAAGGGCCATTCCGTGCCAGACCCGATTGCCGAGAACCTCGCCATCGTGGATGCCCATATCCGCGGCGAGGCCCAGGACCCCAAGGCGGTGCTCGCGCTCTATACGGACGACGTGGTGCTGGAGGTCCCCTCGCGCCGCCTCCGCCTCGCTTCGCATGGGGAGATCGAGGCCAATTACCGGCGCATGTTCGCCTCCATGGCCGAGGTCGAGATCGAGCCGCTCGACCGCTTCGCCACCGCCGACCGGGTGGTGGATGACTGCCGCGTCCGCTTCCGCACCACCGGCGACGGCTTCGCCAATGCCCCCTATGGCAAGGGCGCGCGGGTGGAGCTGCGCCTGCTGCACGTCTTCGAGATGCGGGCGGGAAGGATCGCGCGCGAGACGGTGTTCGAGGGCTGGTCGCGGCTGGACTGACGCCGGCCTCGCGGATCGTGACCGGTCCGCCCTCGAGCGCCGGTGCGCGCCTCGGCGCGTCTGGCTCGCCGCGCGAGCGGCGATGGCCGGTCCGAAGCAGTAACCTGTGCGAGTGCCGGGCCGGGTGCTGCTCAACCATTCCCCTTCCGGCGGGTTCTCCTTCCGCGGATGCCGGGCTCCGCCGGGGCGGGGCGCGGCATGCCGCCGCGCCACCGGATCGGGACGGAGGAATCATTGCCGGAAGGGATCACGCGCATCGCTCGGGACCTCCCCATCGCCTTGGGCTGGATGCCGCCATGGCTCGCCAACCTGCTGATCCTGGCTGGCGCGGCCATCCTGGCCCTGCTGCTGCACCGGGTGCTGTTCCGCCTCGCCACGCGGCTGGTCCAGGAGCGCGACCTGTTCTGGCGGTCCCTGGTCGCCCGCACCTCCGGGCCGGTACGGCTTGGGATCATCACCTTCGTCCTGGCCATCGCCGCGGAGCTCGCCCCGCTGGCGCCGGCCGGGCGGTCGGGGCTGCGGCATCTCCTGCTGGTCGGCTTCATCTGCCTGCTCGGCTGGGTGGCGCTCACCGCCCTGCACATCTGGACCACGGTCCACCTCCGTCGCTTCCGGCTGGAGGCGGAGGACAACCTCCTCGCCCGTAAGCACGCGACCCAGGCGCGGATCCTGAAGCGGGTCGCGGGCACGGTGATCATCCTCTTCACCGTCGCCGCGGCGCTGATGACCTTCGATGGCGTGCGGCAATACGGGGTCAGCCTGCTCGCCGCAGGCGGCGCGGCCGGCATCGTGCTCGGCCTGGCGCTGCAGCCGCTGCTGAGGAACCTGTTCGCCGGCATCCAGCTTGCCGTGACCCAGCCGATTCGCCTCGACGACGCCGTCATCGTCGAGGGCGAGTGGGGAAATGTGGAGGAGATCAGCTCCACCTACGTCGTCGTCAGGCTGTGGGACTGGCGGCGCATGATCCTGCCCCTGAGCTACTTCCTGGAGCAGCCGTTCCAGAACTGGACGCGCGAGGGCGCGTCGCTGATCGGGAGCGTCCTCCTCTACCTCGACTACACCGCGCCGCTCGAGGAGATGCGCGCGAAGCTGCGGGAGATCGTCCGCTCCTCCCCCAACTGGGACGGCCAGGTGGTGACCCTGCAGGTCACCGACTTCCGGCAGGACACCATGGAGGTGCGCATGCTGGTCAGCGCCGGCAATGCCGGGCGGGCCTTCGACCTGCGCTGCGAGGTGCGGGAGAGAATCATTATCTGGCTGCAGGCCGAGCATCCCGGCGCGCTGCCACGCCGCCGGGCGGAGATCGAGCCGGCTTCCCGGGACGCGGCCCGGCAGCGGAGCCTGTCCGGCGTCGCCGGATAGCAGGACCGCCCCGGTCAGCCCCGGCCGGCCAGTTCCTCGGGCGTCGCCGCGATCCCCCGCGCACGCAGCGCGGCGGAAAGGCGCGGCGAGGCGGTGGCCACGCAGAAGGGGATCGCCGCCAGCAGCCCCCCCGCCCAGGGCAGTGCCCAAAGCGCCGCCATGGGCGCCGTCGCCAGCAGCAGGCCGAAGACCAGCGCCCCGAACAGGGTGTGCGGCCAGAGCAGCCGCGCCGCATCCGCCCAGGAGACGCCGCGATCGGCCCGGTTCTGCGGCGCCCAGCCCGCCCGCCGCTGCCCGAAGGGCAAGGCCAGCAGGAACATCGCCTTGTTGAGCACGCTGACCGGGTCGAGCAGGGTGGTGAAGCCGATCTCGGCCAGCGCCCCGCGCAGGAAGGCCGCCCGGCCGCCATAGCGCGCGGCGAGGCGGCGCCGGAGCAGCACCTCGGCGTAGCCGAGCAGCTTCGGCGCGTGCAGCGCCGCCCAGGTGGCGAGCATCAGCGCCAGCAGCGCGCCCCGCGGGGTTTCCGCCGCCCCTCCGGTCGCGGCATTCAGCGCGGAGAAGACCAGCACCCCCACCCAGAGCGGCGCGCCCAGGAACAGCAGGATGGCCTGCGCAAGCTGCCAGCGCCCCATCGGGGTCTGCCCGGGCAGGCGCAGCAGGTGCCAGTACTGCATGTTGCCCGCCGCCCAGCGCAGGTCGCGCGCCATGAACTCCGGCAGGGCGGGAGGATTGCCCTCGAGGCTGCCCTCCTCCTCCGGCAGGCACCACACGCCCCAGCCGGCGGCGTGCAGCCGCACCGCCTCCACCTGGTCGTGGGAGAGGATGGGGCGCCCGTCCGGCAGCGCCTCCAGCCGGCAATGCGCGCGGAAGGGGGCGATGCGGAGGATGGCGTTGTGGCCCCAATAGGGGCCCTCCGGCCCCTGCCACCAGGCCTGGCCCGTGGCCCAGCTCCGCATCCCCGCGCGCATGCCGAACTGGAACAGCCGCGGGAAGGCCGCCGTCGCCGGCCGGCCGACGATGAGCTGCTGCACCACGGCGATGCGCGGATCCGCCTCCATGCAGGCGACCAGGCGCAGCACGGCCCCGGCGCTCATCTCGCTGTCGGCGTCGAGGCAGAGCATGAGGTCGTGCCCGGCCGCGTGATGGTCGAGGAAGTCCATCACGTTGCCGGCCTTGAAGCCGGTGTTCTCGGCCCGCCGGCGGTAGCGGATGCGCGCCGCGTCCGGCCGTCCGGACCGGAACGCCTGCACCGCCCGTTCCTCCGCCAGCGCCAGGGCGGGGTGCCGGGTATCGGAGAGGATCCACAGCGTGAACCGCTCCGCCGCGCCCGCCGCCGCCAGCCCGTCCAGCAGCCGCCCGAGCGGGGGCAGCACCGCCGCCATGTCCTCGTTGCGCACGCAGACGGCGATGGCGGTGGAAAGGCGCGGCGGCCCAGGCGGCGCCTGACGCAGCGCCGGCAGCACCGCCGCCGCCGGATCGCCCGCCCCGAGGCGGATGGCGAAGCCGGTCAGCGCGTTGGCGGCGCAGAGCGCGGTCCAGGGCGCGGTCCCGGCGAGACAGAGGAAGGCCAGCGCCTCCCACGTCGTCCACCCGCCCGGTGCCATGACCCGCCAGGCGAGCCAGAGCAGCAGGGCAGCGATGGCCAGCACGAGGGTCGCAAAGGCGAGGCGGCGTGGCGGGAAGGCGGGCTGATCCACAGCGGGGCTTGTGGCGGCGGAGCGTGGCGGAATTGGGGTGGCGCGCCGTCTTGCCGCCTCCTTCCGTCCATGGCGTGATAGCCGGCATCGGGTGGGGAAGCCAGGAATGCGCGAAGCGGATTACGTCATCGTCGGCGGCGGCTCGGCCGGCTGCGTGCTGGCCGGGCGCCTCTCCGAGGATCCGGGCGCGAAGGTGGTGGTGCTCGAGGCCGGGCCGTGGGACCGCAACCCCTGGATCCACATCCCCATGGGCTTCGCACGCCTTTACGTGACCCGGAAATTCGACTGGAACTACCAGACCGAGGGCGAGCCGGAGCTGAACGGGCGCAGCGTGTACTGGCCGCGCGGCAAGGTCATCGGCGGCTCGGGCAGCGTGAACGGCCTCGTCTTCCTGCGCGGCAGCCCGCGCGACTACGACCGCTGGGCGCAGGCCGGGGCGCGCGGCTGGTCCTACGAGGACTGCCTGCCGGCCTTCCGCCGCCTCGAGACCTTCCACGGACCGGCCAGTGATTTCCGCGGCAAGGACGGTCCGATGCAGATCGCCGAGGTGCCCGAGCCCACCCCCGGCTGCCGCGCCTTCGTCGAGACCTGCGTGCGGCTCGGCTTCCCCCGCAATCCCGACAACAACGGCGAGTGGTACGAGGGCGTGGCGCCGAACCAGCTCAACGTGCATCGCGGACGGCGCTGGAGCCCGGCGGTCGCCTATCTGCGCCCCGCGCTGAAGCGCCCGAACCTGCGCGTGGAGACGGAGCGGCTCGCGCTCCGCCTGGTCTTCGACGGCACCCGTGCCACGGGCGTGGTGGTGCGCCGCCCGGACGGGCAGGAGGAGACCTGGCGGGCGCGGCGCGAGGTGATCGTCTCGGCCGGCGCGATCGAGAGCCCGAAGCTGCTCATGCTCTCCGGCATCGGCGACGGCGCGGCGCTGCAGGCGCTCGGCATCGAGGCGCGGGTGCACGCGCCGGAGGTGGGAAGGAACCTGCAGGACCACTTCATGGTCCGCATGGCCTTCCGCACCCGTCCCTGCGACACGCTGAACGAGACGCTCGCCAACCCGGTGCGCACGGCGAGGATGGGCCTCGACTGGATGCTGCGCCGGCGCGGGCACATGACGGTCGGCGCCTCCGAGGCCAGCCTCTTCGCCCGCGTGCTGCCGGGTGCGGAGGAGCCGGAGGTGCAGTTCCAGTTCGTCAATTTCAGCCTCGACACCTCCAACCAGGCGATGTCGGCGGCGAGGCTGGCGAAGTACCCCGGGTTCACCTTCAATTTCTGCCAGTGCCGCCCGGACAGCCGCGGAGAGATCACGCTGCGCTCCCCACGCGCCGAGGACAAGCCCGCGATCCGCGCCAACTACCTGACGCACCCGACCGACGTGCGGGTGATGCTGGCGGCGGCGCAGCTCGCGCGGAAGATCACGGAGACGCAGCCCTTCGCCGGGCTGGTAGAGGAGGAGGTGGCGCCGGGCCGCGAAACGCGGAGCGACGAGGAATTCCTCGCCTATCTGCGCAGCAGCGGCACCACCGTCTATCATCCCTGCGGCACCAACCGCATGGGCACCGACGACCGCGCGGTGGTGGACACCGAGCTTCGGGTGCGCGGCACGCAGGGCCTCAGGGTGGTGGACGCCTCGGTCTTCCCGCTGATGCCCTCCTCCAACATCCATCCCGCGGTGCTGATGACGGCGGAGCGGGCGGCGGAGATGATCCGCCGCACCGCGTGAGCGGCACTCCGCTACCCGATCCTGACCAGCCGCCCGCCATCCACCGGCAGGGCGACGCCGGTGATGAAGCCCGCCTCGTCGCTGGCCAGGAACAGGGCGGCGTTCGCCACGTCCCAGGCGGTGCCCATGCGGCGGCGCAGCGGCACCTTGGCGTCGCGCTCGGCGGCGACCTCCTCGCGCGGGCGCCCGGTGGCGCGGGCGCGGGTGTCCACCGCCATGGGAGTGTCCATCAGCCCGGGCAGGATGGTGTTGCAGCGGATGCCATACTCGGCGTTCTGGATCGCCACCTGCTCGGTGAAGGCGACCATCGCCGCCTTGGTGCACTTGTACGCCACATAGGGATAGCTCTCCACCGCCGCGGCCGAGGAGATGGAGAGGATCACCCCCGACTGCTGGCGCCGCATCACCGGGAGGGCGTGCTTCACGCTCATCACGAAGCCGCGCAGGTTGATGGCGGTGATGCGGTCGAAGGCCTCCTCGGTGATCTCCTCGGGCGGGGCATCGCCCCCGGCGATGGAGACGCCGACATTGTAGTGCAGCACGTCGAGCCGGCCCCAGCGCCGCACCGCCTCCGCCACCGCGGCGGCGAGCGTCGCCTCCCGCGTGGCGTCGGCCTCGAAGGCGGCGGACTCGCCGCCCGCCTCGGCGATCATGCGCACCGTCTCCTCGGCCGAGGCGAGGTCGCGGTCGGCGCAGAGCACGCGCGCCCCCTCCTGCGCGAAGCGCAGCGCCGTGGCGCGGCCGTTGCCGATACCCTGGCCCGGTCCCTGGCCGGCACCGATGACGAGCGCGATCCTGTCCTTGAGGCGCATCCTGTCCGCCCTCCCTTCGTGGTCCGGGCGGCAGGGTGCGCGGCCCTGGCGCCGCTGGCTAGATCCCCTCGCGCCGCGGGCGGCGGGGCGGGCGCGGGCCGGCCCCGAAGCCTTCCTCGCGCGGGGGACGGCGCTGCGGCGGCGGCGCGGCCAGCTCCGCCTCCAGCTCCTTGATCTTGGCGGCGATCGAGGTGCGCAGCGTGGGCGAGGTATGCGGCTTCATGCCGCGCAGCGTCTCCTTCAGCTCGGCGAGCTGGCGCACCTTCTCCTCCCGCGTGCGCCTGAGGGGACGGTTGTCGGAGAACTGGCCTTCATAGGAGCGCATGGGAGTTCCTCGAATTGAAAGGCCGGGACGGCCTGCGCCTGATTCCGCAGTCTAGCAGAAGGGGCGGTTCAGCGGGCCAGTGTGTCGTCGCCGATGGTGCCCAGGCTACCGAGGCCTGCAAGGTCTCAGGCCAGGGCAAGCATGAGGAAGACAGGCGGGCCGGGCAGCGCCTCCTCCATCCCCGGTTCGCCGAAGAAGGGCGGCATGGTCAGCACCAGCATGCCGAAGCTCCAGGGCAGCAGCAGCACCAAGCCGATCGGCAGGGCAGCGGGACAGCCGCGGATCAGCCAGGCCCAGGCGACGAACAGCAAAACGCCTCCGTCAGCAGATCGGTCCCCAGCGAGGCCATGGCGGCCAGGAGGTGAAGCGCGGCGACTGACGCAAGCCCCATGAAGGCCCCGCGCCGCGGGCGGCCAGGCCAGCCGCGCGGAGCCCGCGGCACCGCTCACACCTCCAGCATCAGCCGCCTCGGATCCTCGATCGCCTCCTTCACGCGGACCAGGAAGCTCACCGCCTCCTTCCCGTCCACGATCCGGTGGTCGTAGGAGAGGGCGAGATACATCATCGGCCGCACCTCGATCTTGCCGCCGACCACCATCGGGCGGTCCTGGATCTTGTGCATGCCGAGGATGCCGGATTGCGGCGGGTTGAGGATCGGCGTGGACATCAGGCTGCCGTAGATGCCGCCGTTGGTGATGGTGAAGCTGCCGCCCGCAAGCTCCTCCAGCTTCAGCGCGCCGTCGCGGGCGCGCCGGCCGAAATCAGCGATTCGCTTCTCGATCTCGGCGAAGCCCATGCGGTCCGCATTGCGCAGCACCGGCACCACCAGGCCGGAGGGGCCGCCGACCGCGATGCCCATGTGCACGAAGTTCTTGTAGATAATGTCCTCGCCCTCGATCTCGGCGTTGACGGCGGGGAATTCCTTCAGCGCGGCGACGCAGGCCTTCACGAAGAAGGACATGAAGCCGAGGCGCACGCCGTGCCGCTTCTCGAAGGAGTCGCGATACTCGCTGCGCAGCGCCATCACCGCGCCCATGTCCACCTCGTTGAAGGTGGTGAGCATGGCGGCGGTGTTCTGCGCCTCCTTCAGGCGGCGCGCTATGGTCAGGCGCAGGCGCGTCATCCGCACCCGCTCCTCGCCCTCCTCCAGCGCGCGGGCGGGCTTCGCCGCGGGCGGGGCGGCAGGGGCGGCCGGGCGCTGCAGGAAGGCCAGCACGTCGCCCTTGGTGATGCGCCCGTCCTTGCCGGTGCCGGGGCCGATCTGCTCGGAGGTGAGGCGGTTCTCCTCCATCAGCTTCGCCGCGGCGGGCATCGGCGGGACGCTCCGGAGGGGTTCCGGCGTGTGCGCCCCCGGCACCGCCACCGGCCCGGCCGGCACGCGCTTCTCCTCCACCTTCGGCTGCGCCGGCGCCGCGGCCGCAGGCTTTGGCGGGGCGGCCGCGGCGCCGGCGGCGATGCTGCCGAGCACGGCGCCCGGCGTCACCTCCGCCCCCTCCTCCGCGGCGATGGATTCGATGACGCCGGCGGCGGGCGCGTTCACCTCCACCGTCACCTTGTCGGTCTCGAGCTCGACCACCGGCTCGTCCGCCGCCACGGCCTCGCCGGCCTTCTTCAGCCAGCGTGCCACGGTCGCGCTGCTCACGCTCTCGCCCAGGGAGGGCACGAGGATCTCCGTCATCGTCCTATCGCCTTCCTGCGGTCAGGGCGCGAGCGCCTGCCGCACCAATGCTTCCTGCTGCTGCTGGTGAACCTTGGCGAGGCCCGTGGCCGGGCTCGCCGCCTCCTCCCGCCCCACATAGAGCGGGCGCTTCGCCTTGATGTCGAGGCCGGCGAGCACCTTCTCGATCCGCCGGTCCATGAAGCCCCAGGCGCCCATGTTCTCGGGCTCCTCCTGGCACCACACCACCTCCGCGTTGCGGTAGGGGGCGAGGGCGCCGGCCAGGCTGTTCGCCGGGAAGGGGTAGAGCTGCTCGACGCGGATGATCGCCACGTCCCCGATGCCGCGTTCGCGCCGTTCCGCCAGCAGGTCGTAATAGACCTTGCCGGTGCAGAGCACCACGCGCCGCACCTTCTCCTCCGGCGCGATCGCGTCCACCTCCGGGATCACGTAGCGGAAGGCGCTGCCGGGGCCGAATTCGGCCAGCGAGGACACGGCGAGCTTGTGGCGCAGCAGCGATTTCGGCGTCATCAGCACCAGGGGCTTGCGGTAGTTGGCCTTGAGCTGTCGCCGCAGCCCGTGGAAGTAGTTGGCCGGGGTGGTGAAGTTGCACACCCGCATGTTCCGCTCGGCGCAGAGCTGCAGGTAGCGCTCCAGCCGCGCCGAGGAATGCTCCGGCCCCTGGCCCTCGTAGCCGTGCGGCAGCAGCATGACGAGGCCGGACATGCGCAGCCACTTGGTCTCGGCCGAGGCCACGAACTGGTCTATGATCACCTGCGCGCCGTTCGCGAAGTCCCCGAACTGCGCCTCCCACAGCACCAGCGTGTGCGGGTCGGCCAGGGAGTAGCCGTACTCGAAGCCGAGCACGCCGAATTCCGAGAGCAGGGAGTTGAACGCCTCGAAACGCTTCTGACCCTCGCGGATGTTGTTCAGCGGCACGTATTCCGCCTGGGTCCGCTGGTCCACCAGCACGGCGTGGCGCTGGCTGAAGGTGCCGCGCTGCACGTCCTCGCCGGAGAGGCGCACGCGGTGGCCCTCCAGCAGCAGCGTGCCGAAGGCCAGCGCCTCGCCGGTCGCCCAGTCTATGCCCTCGCCGGCCTCGATCGCCTGGCGCTTCGCCTCGAGCTGGCGCGCGATCTTGGGGTTGACGGCGAAGCCCTCCGGCACGCGGGCCAGCGCCGCGCCCACCTCGCGCAGCGTCTCCAGCGGCACGGCGGTGGCGTGCAGACGTTCCACCTCGCCGGTGGAATCGACGGCCCTGAGCCCGCTCCAGTGCCCTTCCAGCCAGTCGGCCTTGTTCGGCTTGAAGTTCTGCGCCGCCTGGTGCGCCTCCTCCAGCGTGGCGGTGAAGGCGTCGAGCATCGCCTTCGCCTCCTCGGCCGGCACCGCGCCCTCCCGCGCCAGGCGCTCGGCATAGAGGGTCCGCGTGGTCTTCATCTCGCGGATGCGGCTGTACATGATGGGCTGGGTGAAGGCCGGCTCGTCGCTCTCGTTGTGGCCGTGGCGGCGGTAGCAGACGATGTCCAGCACCACGTCGGTGGCGAATTCCTGCCGGAACTCGGCGGCAAGGCGCGCGGCGAAGACCACCGCCTCCGGGTCGTCGCCGTTCACGTGCCAGATCGGCGCCTGCACCGCCTTGGCGATGTCGGTGCAGTAGAGGCCGGAATAGGCGTGCGCCGGCACGGTGGTGAAGCCGATCTGGTTGTTGGTGACGATGTGCACCGTGCCCCCGGTGCGGTAGCCGATGAGCTGGCTCATCGCCATCGTCTCGTACACCACGCCCTGGCCGGCGAAGGCGGCGTCGCCGTGCAGCAGCACGCCCATCACCGACCTGCGCTGTCGGGTGTCGCCCGCCATGTCCTGCCGCGCGCGCACCTTGCCCACCACCACCGGGTCCACCGCCTCGAGGTGCGAGGGGTTGGGCTGCAGGGAGAGGTGCACCAGCCGCCCCGCGATCTCGACATCCGTGCTGGTGCCAAGGTGGTACTTCACGTCGCCCGAGCCCTGCACATCGTTCGGATGCGCGGCCACGCCGTGGAACTCGGAGAACACCTGCACGAAGGGCTTGCGCATCACGTTGACCAGCACGTTCAGCCGGCCGCGATGCGCCATGCCGATGGCGATCTCCCGCACCCCCGCCTTCGCCGCCGTCTCGATCACCGCCTCGAGGGCGGGGATGGTGCTCTCGCCCCCCTCCAGGCCGAACCGCTTGGTGCCGACGAATTTGCGGGCGCAGAACGCCTCGAACCCCTCCGCCTCGGTGAGCTGCTGCAGGATAGTCCGCTTCTCGTCGCGGCCGAAGGCGCCGACCCATGGCGCGCCCTCCATGCGGCGCTGGATCCAGTCCTTCTGGCCGGGATCCTGGATGTGCATGAACTCGACGCCGATCGGGCCGCAGTAGCTGGCGCGGCAGATCGCCAGGATCTCGCGCAGCGTGGCCGTCTCCTTCCCCAGCACCATGTCGAGGAAGATCGGCCGGTCCATGTCGGCTTCCGTGAAGCCGTAGGTCTTCGGATCGAGCTCCGGATGCGGCTTCGGCTGCTGCAGGCCGAGCGGGTCGAGCCGCGCCTCGAGGTGGCCGCGCACGCGGTAGCTGCGGATCAGCATCAGCGCCCGCAGGCTGTCGAGCACCTGGCGCCGCGCGGCCTCGGCGTCCGGCGCCGGCGCGGCCTTGCCGCGGGGCTCGGGCTCGGGCGCGAAGCCGCCACGCGGGCGGGGAGCCCAGGAGGCGCCGAGGGCATCGGTCAGCACCGCCCGCGCGTCGTCGTTCAGCGCCGCGAAGAGCTCGGCGAAGGAGGGGTCCACGCTGTCCGGCTTCTCCACCCATCGGGCGTAGAGGTCGGCGAGGAAGGCGGCGTTCGCCCCTGTCATCGCGGTCGCGAGGATGTCCACTCCGGCCATGCGTCTCTCCTGGCCGGCACGACGGCCGGCGGCGTCCTCGGGTTGTTGCGCTGCTGGGCGCGCGGCTGGCGCCAGCCCTGCATAGCGGGCCGGCGGCGGCATACATAGGGCCTGTGGCGCGGTTGCGGCAGTCTCCCGCTGTGCGGGGGGGACCGCCTCGGGGCGCGCCCCCCGAAGCCTCAGCCCTTCAGCGCCCTCACCATGGTGGAGCCGAGCGCCGCCGGGCTGTCCGCCACGTGGATGCCGGCCTCGCGCATCGCCTCCATCTTCGCCGCCGCCGTGTCCCGGCCGCCGGAGATCACGGCCCCCGCATGGCCCATGCGCCGCCCGGGCGGGGCGGTGGCGCCGGCGATGAAGCCCACAACCGGCTTGCGGCCCCGATTCTCCCGCGCCAGGAACTCGGCGGCCTGGATCTCGGACTGGCCGCCGATCTCGCCGATCATGATGATGGACTTCGTCTCCTCGTCGGCCAGGAACATCTCCAGCACCTCGATGAAGTCCATGCCCTTCACCGGGTCGCCGCCGATGCCGACGCAGGTGGACTGGCCGAGCCCCGCCGCGGTGGTCTGCGCCACCGCCTCGTAGGTCAGGGTGCCCGAGCGGGAGACGATGCCGACCGAGCCGCGGCGGTGGATGTGCCCCGGCATGATGCCGATCTTGCACGCCTCCGGGGTGATCACGCCCGGGCAGTTCGGCCCGACCAGCCGGGAGCGCGAGCCGTCCAGCGCCCGCTTCACCCGCACCATGTCGAGCACCGGGATGCCTTCGGTGATGCAGACGATCAGCGGCACCTCGGCGTCGATCGCCTCCAGGATCGCGTCCGCGGCGAAGGGGGCGGGAACGTAGATCACCGAGGCGTCGGCGCCGGTCTTCTCCCGGCACTCCGCCACCGTGTCGAACACCGGCAGGTTGAGCTCGGGATGCGTGGTGCCGCCCTTGCCCGGCGTCACCCCACCCACGTATTTCGAGCCGTAGGCGATGCCCTGCGCGGCGTGGAAGGTGCCCTGGGCGCCGGTGAAGCCCTGGGTCATCACCCGCGTGTTCTCGTTGACCAGGATGGCCATGCTCAGGCGGCCTCCTTCACCGCGCGCACCACCTTCTCGGCGGCGTCGGCCAGGTTGTCGGCGGGAATGATGGCGAGGCCGCTCTCGGCCAGGATCTTCTTGCCGAGCTCGACATTCGTGCCCTCGAGGCGGACCACCAGCGGCACCTTGAGGTGCAGCGTCTTGGTCGCCTCCACGATGCCGGTCGCGATCATGTCGCACTTGGCGATGCCGCCGAAGATGTTGACCAGGATCGCCTTCACGTTGGGGTCGGAGGTGATGATGCGGAAGGCCTGGGTCACCCGCTCCGCCGTCGCCGTGCCGCCGACGTCGAGGAAATTGGCCGGGGAGGAGCCGTAGAGCTTGATGATGTCCATCGTCGCCATGGCGAGGCCGGCGCCGTTCACCATGCAGCCGATCTCGCCGTCGAGCGCGACATAGTTGAGCTCGTGGCGCACCGCCTCGAGCTCCTTCGGGTCCATCTCCGCCTCGTCGCGCAGCCCCTCCAGCTCCTTGTGGCGGAACAGCGCGTTGTCGTCGAAGGAGACCTTGGCGTCGAGCGCGACCACGTCGCCCTTCTTCGTCACCACCAGCGGGTTCACCTCGACGATCGCGCAGTCGAGCTCGACGAAGGCGCGGTACATGGCGGTGACGAATTTCTCGAAGCTTCGGAGCTGCGGGCCGGACAGGCCGAGGCCGAAGCCGAGCTTGCGGCAGTGGAAGCCGGAGATGCCGGTGGCCGGGTCGATCGCCGCGCGCAGGATCCTCTCGGGGTGGCTCGCCGCCACCTCCTCGATCTCCATCCCTCCCTCGGAGGAGGCGATGACGGTGACGCGCGAGGTCTCGCGGTCCACCAGCAGCGAGAGGTAGAGCTCGCGGGCGATGTCGCAGCCATCCTCGACATAGACGCGCTGCACCACCTTGCCACCCGGCCCGGTCTGCTTGGTGACCAGGGTCTTGCCGAGCATCGCGGCGGCGGCCTCGCGCACCTCCTCGAGGCTGCGCACCACGCGCACGCCGCCCTTGCCGCCCGGATCCTCCCGGAAGCGGCCGGCGCCGCGCCCGCCGGCGTGGATCTGCGCCTTCACCACATAGACCGGCCCCGGCAGGGTGCGGGCCACTTCCGCCGCCTCCCTGGCCGTGAAGGCGACATGTCCGTCGAGCACGGCGACGCCGTAGCGCCGCAGCAGCTCCTTCGCCTGGTATTCGTGGATGTTCATCCGTTCACCCTTCGCACCGGCCCGCCCTGGGAGCCCTGCCGGGCCGACAGCCTAGCGGATCCGGAGCCGGAACGCCCCATAAGGAAAACGGCCGGGGCGCCGGTCCCGGCCGGTTCCGCTCAGACGCCGAGCTTCTTGAAGTCCTCGATCAGCTTCCTGACGGAGTCGCAGGACTTCTCGAAGGCCGCCTTCTCCTCGGGCGTGAACTGCACCTCGACGATGCGCTCGACGCCGCCGGCGCCGATCACCACCGGCACGCCGACATAGAGGTCCTTCATGCCGTACTCGCCGTTCAGCAGCACGGCGCAGGGCAGGACGCGCTTCTTGTCCTTCAGGTAGCTCTCGGCCATGGCGATGGCGGAGGCCGCCGGGGCGTAGAAGGCGCTGCCCTTCTCCAGAAGCTTCACGATCTCGCCGCCGCCATTCGCGGTGCGGTTGACGATGGCGTCGATGCGCTCCTGCGTCGTCCAGCCCATGCGGATCAGGTCGGGCACGGGGATGCCCGCCACGGTGGAGTAGCGGACCAGCGGCACCATGGTGTCGCCATGGCCGCCGAGGACGAAGGCGGTGACGTCCTCGACCGAGACCTTGAACTCCTGCGCCAGGAACAGGCGGAAGCGGGCGCTGTCCAGGACCCCGGCCATGCCTACCACGCGGTGCGGCGGCAGGCCGGATTTCTGCTGCATCACCCACACCATCACGTCGAGCGGGTTGGTGATGACGATGACGAAGGCGTCCGGGCAGTGGGTGCGGATGCCTTCCGCCACCTGGGCGATGACGCCGGCGTTCTTGGTCAGCAGGTCGTCTCGGCTCATCCCCGGGGTGCGGGGAAAGCCGGCGGTGACGATCACCACGTCCGCGCCCGCGATGGCGGCGTAGTCCGAGCCGCCGGTCATGTCGGCGTCGAACCCCTCCACCGGTCCCGACTGCATGATGTCGAGCGCCTTGCCCGCGGCGACGCCGCCGAAGACGTCGAACAGCACGACATCGCCGAGCTCCTTCAGCCCGATCAGGTGGGCGAGCGTGCCGCCGATGTTGCCGGCGCCGATCAGCGCGATCTTCTTGCGGGCCATGGGCTTGCCTTTGTCGCTGGGGAATGGACGGGCGGCGGCTTCCTACTCCGCCCCGTCCGGGGCGGCAAGGCGCACCCGGCGCGGCCCCCTTCCGCGCCCGGATCCGCCGCCCGACACCCCGCGTCAGAAGGGCATGCAGCGCACGACGTCGCTGTGGCCGGTGGCGAGGGTCGCCATGGTGCCGGCGGGGCAGCCGGCCATCTGCACGCCCATGGCCGGTGGCAGGCCCGCCGTCCAGTCGAAGGAGCGTCCGCCGCACGCGCCCCGCCCCCGCGCGCAGGTGGCGGCGCGCTGCGTCTGGGTGGCGGAGCGGGGCTCCTTCACGCCGCGCCGCGCCTGGTCCGGCTTGGGCACGGCGCCGGCGCGGGCCGGCGCCGAAGACGCGGCGACCTTGCCCCGGGTGATGCCGGCGCCGTCCTTGCCCGAGGTGGCGAGGGCCGGTCCGGCGGCGAGAAGAAGTCCGAGCAAGGCGAGCGGGAAGGCGCGCATTCAGGATCCCCCTTGATTCCGTGATGCGTGTTGCGCCGTGTTACAGCAGCCCAGCCCGCGCTGGCCAGCCCCCACGTGCCGCGCGGCCTTCAGGTCAGGTGTGGCAACGCCAGGTAGTCCTGGCTCTGCATCTCCATGAGGCGGCTCGCCGTGCGCTCGAACATCGCCGCATTCTCGCCGCGCTCGTAGAGCAGGTCGGGCGCCGCCTCGGCGGAGGCGACCAGCTTGCAGCGGTGCTCGTAGAGCGCGTCCACCAGGGTGATGAAGCGGCGGGCCCTGTCGAAATTCTCGGGGCCCAGGCGGGGAATCCCATCCAGCACCAGGGTGTGGAAATGCGTGGCGAGCGCCAGGTAGTCGGCGGGGCCGAGGGGGCGGCCGCACAGCGTCTCGAAATCCGCCCGCGCCACGCCGCGCGCCGCCTGCGGAATCTCGAGCCAGCGGCCGAGCACGGCGAGGCGCGCCGGCCTGCCGTGCGGCTCGCCGCTCAGCTCCAGGAAGGCGCGGTCCAGCGCCTGCTCGGCCCGCGCGTCGGCCGGGCAGTGCCAGGTCGGCATGCCGCGGATGCGGTCGCGCCGGTAGTCGCGCTCCGCTTCCAGAACCAGCACCTCGAGGCGCTTCTTGATCAGCGCGATGAAGGGCAGGAAGGCGTCGCGCCCCGGCCTTCCCTTGAACAGGTCGTCGGGCAGGGTGTTGCTGGTCGCGACCACCACCACGCCGCGGGCGAACAGCGCCTCGAACAGGCGGCCGAGGATCATGGCGTCGGTGATGTCGTGGACCTGGAACTCGTCGAAGCAGAGCAGCGCCGCCTCGGCGGCGATCGACTCGGCGAGGGGGGGAATCGGGTCGGCCTCGGCCGGGTGCGCCTTCTTCCAGGCATGGATGCGCCGGTGGCACTGCTGCATGAACTGGTGGAAGTGGATCCGGCGCTTGCGCGCGACCTCGGCGCAGTCGAAGAACAGGTCCATCAGCATGGACTTGCCGCGCCCGACCTCGCCGACCAGGTAGAGGCCCTGCGGCGCCTCGGCCGGCGCCTCCTCCACCGGCTTGCGGCGGAAGAAGCGGGCGAGGAAGCCGGTCGGCGCCTCCGGCGCCTCCGGCCGCGGGTCGTAGCCACGCAGCCGCCGCCAGAGGTCCTGCAGCCGCTCCGCCGCCAGGGCCTGGGCCTGATCGTGGCGCAGCGCGCCGGCGGCGACGCGCGCGCGGTAGGCGTGGAGCGGCCCCTCGGCCGGCGTGGGCCCGGCGGCGGGTGGCGCGGAGAGCGGAGCGTGCATCGGTCGGGCGGGATAGCCCGTTGCGCCCCTGCGGTAAACTCGCCCTCCCGGCCGGGCAGGGCATAAAGACATGCTTATGCTTCGTTCGACCGCTCTGGCCTCCCGGCCCGCCGCGTGCTAGGCGGGCGCGGAATGCCGCCAGGGACCAGGAGCGCGATGCCCGTTGCGAGCGAATACAAGGTGAAGGACCTCTCCCTGGCCGAGTGGGGCCGGAAGGAGATCGCCATCGCCGAGGACGAGATGCCCGGCCTGATGGCGGTGCGCCGCGAATACGGCCCCGCCCAGCCGCTCAGGGGCGCGCGCATCGCCGGCTGCCTGCACATGACCATCCAGACCGCGGTGCTGATCGAGACGCTGAAGCATCTCGGCGCCGATGTCCGCTGGTCCTCCTGCAACATCTTCTCCACCCAGGACCACGCCGCCGCCGCCATCGCCGCCGCCGGCACGCCGGTCTTCGCGGTGAAGGGCGAGACCCTGCAGGAATACTGGGAGTACGTGCGCCGCACCCTGGAATGGGGCGACGGCGGCGAGCCGAACATGATCCTCGACGACGGCGGGGACATGACGCTCCTCGTCCACCACGGCGTGCGCGCCGAGCAGGGCGACACCGCCTTCCTCGACCGCGCCTCCAACGAGGAGGAGGAGGTCTTCTTCGCCCTCATCAAGGACACGCTGAAGGCGAAGCCGGGCTGGTTCGGGCGGCTGGCCGGGGCGATCCGCGGCGTCTCCGAGGAGACGACGACGGGCGTGCACCGCCTCTACGTCATGGCGAAGGAGGGCCGCCTGCTCTTTCCCGCCATCAACGTCAACGACAGCGTCACCAAGTCGAAATTCGACAACCTCTACGGCTGCCGCGAATCGCTGGTGGACGGCATCCGCCGCGGCACCGACGTGATGATGGCCGGCAAGGTCGCCATGGTCTGCGGCTTCGGCGATGTCGGCAAGGGCAGCGCCGCCAGCCTGCGCAACGCCGGCTGCCGCGTGATGGTGAGCGAGGTGGACCCGATCTGCGCCCTGCAGGCGGCGATGGAGGGCTACCAGGTGGTGACGATGGAGCAGGCGGCGCCCGTCGCCGACATCTTCGTCACCGCCACCGGCAATGTGGACGTCATCACCGTCGAGCACATGCGGCGGATGAAGCACCGCGCCATCGTCTGCAACATCGGCCACTTCGACTCCGAGATCCAGGTGGCGGCGCTGCGCAACTACAAGTGGCACAACGTGAAGCCGCAGGTGGACGAGATCGAGTTCCCCGACGGCAAGCGCATCATCCTGCTCTCCGAGGGGCGGCTCGTGAACCTCGGCAACGCCACCGGCCACCCGAGCTTCGTCATGTCCGCGAGCTTCACCAACCAGACGCTGGCGCAGATCGAGCTCTGGACCAATCCGGGCAAGTACGAGCGCAGGGTCTACACCCTGCCCAAGCACCTCGACGAGAAGGTGGCGGCGCTGCACCTCGAGAAGGTGGGCGCCACCCTGACGCGGCTGCGCCCCGAGCAGGCGGCCTATATCGGCGTGCCGCCGGAGGGGCCGTTCAAGCCGGACCACTACCGCTACTGAGGCGGCGGGGAGGGGGCGCCGCCCCCCTTTCCGGACTTCCTTCCGTCTCCGGACGGCATTACATGGCCGAACCCCTCGCGGAGGATTCGCCATGAACCGTCGTGCCCTGCTCGGCACCGCAGCGGCGGCGCCCGTCGCCCTCGCCGCCCCCGCCATCGCCCAGACCATGCCGGAGGTGCGCTGGCGCCTCTCCTCCTCCTTCCCCCGCTCGCTCGACGTGCTCTACGGCACCGGGGAGCGCATCGCGGCACGGGTGGCGGCCCTGACCGAGGGGCGCTTCCGCATCCAGGTCTTTCCCGCGGGCGAGATCGTGCCCGGGCTGCAGGTGCTGGACGCGGTGCAGGCGGGCACGCTGGAGGCAGGCCACACCGCCGCCTACTACTACATCGGCAAGGATCCGAGCTTCGCCTTCTTCACCGCCGTGCCCTTCGGGCTGAACACGCGCATGCTGACCGCCTGGCTGACCCAGGGCGGGGGCAACCAGCTCGGGGCAGAGCTGTTCCGAGACTACAACATCCACGCCGTCCCGGCCGGCGATACCGGCGCGCAGATGGGCGGCTGGTTCCGCGGCGAGATCCGCTCGCTGCAGGAGCTGAACGGGCTGAAATTCCGCATCGCCGGCCTGGCGGGGCAGGTGTTCCAGCGCCTCGGCGCGGTGCCGACGGTGATCGCCGCCGGGGACATCTACCCCGCCCTCGAGCGGGGCACGCTGGACGCGGTGGAGTTCGTCGGTCCCTACGACGACGAGAAGCTCGGCTTCGTGCGCGTCGCCCGCAACTACTACGCCCCCGGCTTCTGGGAGGCGGGGGCGCGACTGCACTTCATGGCCAACCAGCGGGCCTGGGACGCCCTGCCGCAGACCTACAGGGAGGCGGTGGAGGTCGCCTGCGGCGAGGCCAATGCCGAGATGGTGGCCCGCTACGACCACCTGAACCCGCAGGCGCTGCGCCGCCTGGTCGCCGCCGGCGCCCAGCTCCGCTTCTGGCCGCGGGACATCATGCAGGCCGCCTGGCGGGAGACCAACGGCCTCTACGAGGACCTCTCCGCCCGCAACGAGCGCTTCCGCCGCATCTGGACCTCCTACCGCGCCTACCGGGACGAGCTGTACCAGTGGTTCCGCGTGGCGGAGAACAGCTTCGACAACTTCGCCTTCGTGGCGGCGGCGCAGCAGCAGCAGCGCTGAGCCGGAACGGGGCGGGCAGGGATCCCTTCCCGCCCGCCCCGGGCCCACGACACAGATTTTAACCTCGCCTTCATGTCGCCTTGCGCGGCTTTCGGCTATGCCCCCGCGATCCGCCAAGGGGTTCCTCGCCACATGGAGTCTGCCGCGCTGCTCTCCGCCTTCCTGATGGGGGTGGTGGAGGGGCTGACCGAGTTCCTTCCCGTCTCCTCCACCGGGCACCTGATCCTGCTCGGGGAACTCATCGGCTTCGAGGGACCGCCGGGGAAGGCCTTCGAGATCTCGATCCAGCTCGGCGCCATCCTGGCGGTGGTGCTGATCTACCACCGCATGCTGTGGCAGATCGCCCTCGGCATGTGGCGGCCGGGGCCGGCGCGCTACTACGCCGTGAATCTGACGCTGGCCTTCCTGCCAGCGCTGGTGATCGGCGCCACGCTGTACAAACCGATCACCACGGCGCTGTTCAACCCCTGGGTCGTGTCCATGGCCCTCATCGTCGGCGGCATCGCCATCATCGGCATCGAGCGGGCCCGCCGGCGGCCCAGCATCCGCTCGGTGCCCGAGATCGGCCCCCTGGCGGCGCTGCTGATCGGTTTCGGCCAGGTGCTGGCGATGATCCCCGGCACCTCCCGCTCCGCCGCCACCATCATCGCCGCGCTGCTGCTCGGCGTGGAGCGCCGCACGGCGGCCGAGTTCAGCTTCGTCCTCGCGATCCCGACCATGCTGGCGGCCACGGTCTACAGCCTGTGGATGGCGCGGGACGCGCTCGACTTCTCGGCCATGGGGCAGATCGCGGTCGGCTTCGTGACCGCCTTCGCGGTGGCGCTGGTGACGGTGCGCGTCGGCCTCGAGGTGATCGCGCGGCTCGGCTTCACCCCGTTCGGCTGGTACCGTATCGGCATCGGGACGGTGATGCTGCTCTGGCTGAGCTTCGGCTGACGCGGCCGGCGGCCGCGCGAGCGGGCGAAGGCGGCCGCGGGCATGGGCGGGCGCTTCAGGCGAGGCTCGCCGGATCGCAATTGCCGCCGCAGACCAGCACCCCCACCCGCGCCCCGGCGGGCGCCTGCCAGCGGCCGCTCAGCAGCGCCGCCAGCGCCGTCGCCCCGCCGGGCTCGGCGAGGATGCGGCACGCCTCCCACAGCCGGCGCTGCGCCTCGCGGATCGCCGCGTCCGGCACCAGCACCGCTTCCGCGACATGGCGCTGCGCCAGCGGGAACATCAGCCCGCCCACCTGGCGGGCCCCCAGGCTGTCCGCGGCGAGGCCGCCGACCGGCACCGGCACCGGCCGGCCTGCCTGCAGCGCGGCGGCAAGGGTCGGGCAGGCTTCGGGCTCCACGCTGATCACCCGCACATCGCCGCCGGCATGCCAGGCGGCGATGCCGCCGATCAGCCCGCCGCCGCCGGTCGCCACCAGCAGATGCGTCAGCTCCGGCGCCTGCTCCTGCCACTCCCTCGCCACCGTGCCCTGGCCCGCCAGCACCTCCGCCTGGTCGTAGGCATGCACCAGCAGCGCGCCGGTCTCCGCCGCGCGGCGTTCGCTCTCCGCCCGCGCCTCGTCATAGGCGGCCCCGGCCACCCGCAGCCGCGCGCCATAGCCCTCGATGCGGGCGCGCTTGGCGGGGCCGGTGAGTTCGGGGACGAAGATCTCCGCCGGCACGCCGAGGGCGCACGCCGCATAGGCCACCGCCGCCCCGTGATTGCCGCCCGAGGCGGCGACCACGCCGGCGGGCGGGGGGGGCGAGGAGAGCATGCGGTTGAAGGCGCCGCGCGGCTTGAAGCTGCCGCTGGCCTGCAGCAGTTCGAGCTTCAGCGTCAGCGAGTGGCCGGGGCTGAGCGCCCCGGCCGGCAGGCGCAGCAGCGGCGTGCGGCGGATATGCGGGGCGATGCGGGCGGCGGCGGCGGCGATGGCCTCTCGGTCGGGCGGGCGCATGGGCGCGGACCTTGGCACCGGCCCTGGCGCCCCGCAACCGGCCTCTGCCGCCACGGTGGATCGGCCGGGGGGCGAGGCAACCTCCGGTCCCTTTCCGGCGTGCCGCCTTTCTGCAATGGTGCGCCACTCCGGGATGCGGCAGGGATGCTGGTGCATGGAAGCTGCGTGGCCCTCGGGGGCGATGCCGTGCTGCTCCTCGGTCCGTCCGGGAGCGGCAAGTCCGATCTCGCGTTGCGCCTGATCCATGAGGGCTGGCGGCTGGTGGCGGACGATCAGGTGGCATTGAGGGTGGAGGAGGGAGGTCTGCTCGCCTCGGCGCCGCCGGCCCTGGCCGGGATGCTCGAGGTGCGTGGCCTCGGCATCTTCCGCAGCCTGCCGGTGGCCGAGCCCGCGCCGGCGCTGCGGCTCGCCGTGCACCTCGCGCCGCGGGAGGGGGTACCGCGCCTGCCCGAACCCGCCACTTGGCGGGCGGCAGGCATCGCCGTGCCGGCGGTGGCGCTGCATGGCCTCGACGCCTCCGCGCCTGCGCGCATCGCCTTCGCCCTCGGCGCGGCGACGGGACGGCTGCGGCAGCGCGCCGGCGCCTTCACCGCGGAGGAGGGGGCATGACCCGCCGCCCGCTCGTGCTCGTCACCGGCCTGTCGGGGGCCGGCAAGGCCTCGGTGCTGCGGGTGCTCGAGGATCTCGGCTACGAGACGGTGGACAACCCCCCCCTCAAGGTGCTGGAGGAACTGGTCGGGGACGGGGAGGGGCCGCTCGCCGCCGGCATCGACACCCGTACCCGCGGCTTCGGCGCCGCCGAGGCGCTGGCGATGCTGGTGCGGCTGCGCGCCCGCCGCGATGTCGCCGTCACCCTCGTCTATGTCACGGCCGAGGAGGGCGTGCTGCTCCGCCGCTACACCGAGACGCGGCGCCGCCACCCCCTCGCCCCCGGTGGCTCGCTCGGCAGCCGGGTGGCGGACGGCATCGCGCGGGAGCGGGCCTTGCTCGAACCGCTGCGCGACGCGGCCGAGCTGGTGGTGGATACCTCCGACCTGCCGCTGCCGGAGCTGCGCCGGCTGATCGAGGCCCGCTTCGCCCTGGAGGGCGGCCCCGGCCTCTCGATCCTGCTGCAGTCCTTCGCCTTCCCCAAGGGCCTGCCGCGGGAAGCCGACCTGGTCTTCGACCTCCGCTTCCTGCGCAACCCGCACTATGTGGAGGAGCTGCGGCCGCTCACCGGCCGGCACCCCGCGGTGGCGGCGCATATCGAGGCCGATCCGGACTTCCCCGGCTTCTGGCAGCGCCTCACCGGCTTCCTGGATCCGCTCTTGCCGCGCTATGCCGCCGAGGGCAAGAAGTACCTGACGGTCGCCATCGGCTGCACCGGGGGGCGGCACCGGTCGGTCCTTGTGGCGGAGCGCCTGGCGGACCATTTTCGTGGCCTAGGCTGGCGGGCCGAGGTGGCCCACAGGGATGCCGGCGTCGGGCGGGACGCCGCGCCGGAGCGAAGCGTCCAGCCCGAGGGTCGGGAGGCCCTGACACGCACCCCATGATCGGTCTTGTTCTGGTGACCCACGGCCGGCTGGCCGAGGAACTCCGGTCCGCCATGGAGCATGTGGTGGGGCCGCAGCGCGCCGTGGCCACCGTCTGCATCGGCCCCGACGACGACATGGAGCGTCGGCGGCAGGACATTAAGGAGTGCATCGCCGCCGTGGACCAGGGGGACGGGGTGGTGGTGCTGACCGACATCCTCGGCGGCACCCCCTGCAACCTCGCCGTCTCCCTCGCCGACCGGACGCATGTGGACGTGATCGCGGGTGTGAACCTGCCCCTGCTGGTCAAGCTGGCGAAGATCCGCGGCACGGAGCGGCTGGCGGAGGCGGTGGGCCACGCCGCCGCCGCCGGGCGCAAGTACATCGCCGCCACCGGCGACATGCCGAACATGCCCGCCCGGGTGAACGGCCGGGCCAATGGGGAGGACAAGCCGTGAGCGGAGCGGGAAGCCAGACGGTGCGGGGCGGCATGGGCGAGTGCGGTTGCGATCCCTCCGGCCTCGTGCTGCGGCGCACCCTCACCATCCGCAACAGCCGCGGCCTGCACGCCCGCGCCGCGGCCAAGCTGGTGACGCTGGCCGAGCGCTACTCCGCCTGCCTCTCCGTGCTGCGCGACGGGCAGCGGGTGCCCGCCTGCTCGATCATGGGGCTGATGATGCTGGGGGCGGGCCCGGGCAGCCAGATCACCATCGAGGCCGAGGGCTGGGACGCCAAGGAAGCGCTCGAGGCTGTCGCCGGCCTGGTCGAGGCCGGCTTCCATGAAGACTGAGAAGGCCGAGCGGCAGGACGAGAAGGGCACCGAGGGAAGCCGCGGCGCCGGCCCGGGGCGCACCGGGCGCAGGGCGAGGGAGGCGGTGGTCCGGGGGATCCCGGTCTCCGCCGGCATCGCCATCGGCCCGATCTACGACACCACCGACGTCCCGGCGGAGGCGCCGCGCCGCAACATCGCCCCGGGCGAGGTGGAGGCGGAGCGCCAGCGCCTGGCCGAGGCGGTGGCGCTGTCGCGCAAGCAGCTCGGCAAGCTGAAGAACCGCCTCGGCGTGCTGCCCGAGGAGGCGCAGGAGGAGCTGGCGCCGCTGCTCGACGCCTATGTGCTCATGCTCGGCAACTCCCGCCTGCTGCGCGGCGCGCGCAAGCGGATCGAGCAGGAGCTGACCGCGGCCGAGACGGCGGTGCAGGACGAGGCGGAGGCGATCGCCGCCGCCATTCTCGCCGCGCGCGACGACGACCGAGCCGGCCTCCGCCGCCGCGCCGACGAGGTGCGGGAGATCGCCCGCCGGCTGACCCGCAACCTGACCGCCACCCCCTTCCGCAGCCTGAAGGAGGTGCCCGCCGGCTCGATCCTGGTAGCCGAGGAGCTGACGCCGGCCGACGCGGCGCTGCTCGACCCCTCGCGCATCGCCGGTGTGGCGACCGAGGAGGGGGGCGCGGATGGGCATACCGCGATCATGCTCCGCGCCCTCGGCATCCCCGCCGTGCTCGGCGCGCAGGGCCTGACCGAGAGCGCGGCGCGCGGCGACATGGCGGTGCTGGACGGCAGCGCTGGCACCATCGTGCTGCGCCCGGGCGAGAAGGCGCTGGCCGAGGGGCGCGAGGCGCTCGCCGCCTTCGCGCGGGAGCGGGCGCGGCTCGGCAAGCTGCGCCGCCTGCCGGCCGTGACCACGGACGGGGAGGAGGTGGAGCTGCAGGCCAACCTCGAGATCCCGGCCGAGCTGCCGCTGATCCAGCAATCCGGCGCCCAGGGCATCGGCCTGCTGCGTACCGAGTTCCTGTTCATGAACCGCGAGGACCTGCCGGACGAGGAGGCGCAGGTCGGGGCCTATGCCCAGGTGCTGGAGGCGATGGGTGGCGCCCCGGTCACCATCCGCGTACTCGACTGGGGCGGGGAGAAGGACATGCAGGCCCTGGCCGAGGGGATCGAGCCGGTGCATGCCGGGCCCAACCCCGCGCTCGGCCTGCGTGGCATCCGGCTGCTGCTGAAGCGGCCGGAGCTGCTGGAGGCGCAGTTCGCCGCCATCCTGCGCGTCGCCGAGAGGGGGCCGGTGCGCATCCTGCTGCCGCTGGTCACCACGCCCGAGGAGGTGAAGCAGACGCGCGAGATCTACGAACGCGTGGCGCGCCGCCTGCGCCGGCGCGGCGTGGCGCTGCCGGACAAGCTGCCCGAGATCGGCGCCATGATCGAGACGCCGGGAGCCGCGCTCGCCGCCGACGCCATCGCGCTCGAGGCCGACTTCTTCGCCATCGGCACCAACGACCTCGCCATGTACACCCTGGCGGTGGATCGCGGCGAGGCGGAGGTGGCGCATCTCTACGACCCGCTGCACCCGGCGGTGCTGCGGCTGGTGCAGTTCGCCACCGAGGCGGCGCTCAGGCTGCGCATGCCGGTTTCGGTCTGCGGCGAGATGGCGGGCAATCCCCGCCTGGTGCCGCTGCTGCTGGGCCTCGGCATCCGCTGCCTGTCCATGAACGCAAGCGCGATTCCGCGCGTGAAGCAGGCGGTGCGCGCCCTCGACATCGCCGACTGCGCGCGCTTCGCGCGCCGAGTGATGGAGCAGTCCGACCCGGCGCGGATCCACGAGCTGGTGCTCGGCTTCGCCGAGGGGGCACCGGAGAAGGCGTAGGGCGGATCCCGTTCGGGTGGCCTCACCTGATCGGGTGAGGATGCCCGCACATCGAGAAGCCGGCACCTTTGCCGCGCGCCGGGGCGGACGGAAAACGCCCTGGCGCCTGCGCGCTTCCGGCTGTTTCCATCCGTCCGCGATCTGTTCTAGCTTCGCCGCGCATGCCGCCCGCCAAGGTCGGCCGCGCGCGCAGCCGGAAGGCCGCCCCCCGGCCCAAGGCTCCGCCGCGCCGTGCCGGCACCTCCGCCTCCTCCCCTCCCGCCACCGCCCGGGCGCCGCGCCGGGGCGGCTGGCGGCGCCTGCTCTCCTGGCTGGTGCTGGCCACAGTCTGGGGCGGCCTCGCGCTCGGGGTCGCGCTGCTCTGGTTCACCTGGGACATGCCGCGGCCCGACTCGGCGCTCGCCGCCACGCGGCGCCCCTCGGTCACGCTGCTCGCGGCGGACGGCTCCCTTCTTGCCACGCAGGGCGACCTCTATGGGCGGACGGTGCGGCTGCGCGAATTGCCCGCGCACCTGCCGGCGGCGCTGCTCGCGGTGGAGGACCGGCGCTTCCACCGCCATCCCGGCCTCGACCCGGCCGGCCTCGCCCGCGCCGCCTGGGCGAATTGGCGGGCGGGGGAGGTGGTGCAGGGCGGCTCCACGCTGACACAGCAGCTCGCCAAGAACCTGTTCCTGACGCCGGAGCGCAGCCTGCGCCGCAAGGTGCAGGAGGCGCTGCTGGCGCTGTGGCTGGAACGGCGCTTCACCAAGGACCAGCTTCTCGAGATCTATCTCAACCGCGTCTATCTCGGCGCCGGCGCCTATGGGGTGGATGCCGCGGCGCGCCTCTATTTCGGCCTTCCCGCCGCGCGGGTTTCGGTGTGGCAGGCGGCGATGCTGGCCGGGCTGCCCAAGGCGCCCTCGCGCTACAACCCCCGCGCCTCGCCCGATCTCGCCATGGCCCGCGCCGCCGAGGTGCTGGAGGCGATGGTGGAGACCGGGGTCCTCACTGCCGCGCAGATGCAGGCGGAGCTTGCCCGGATGCGCATCCCGGACCGCCCGCCGCTCGGCGCCGGCTGGTTCGCCGACTGGGCGCTGGACGGGCTGGCGGAGCGCTTCCCCGGCAATGCCGACCTGACGCTGCGCGCCACGCTCGATCCCCGCCTGCAGGCGGTGGCGGAGGCGCGCCTCGCGGCGCTGCTGGAGGGGCCGGGGGCGCGGGCGGGCGTCACCCAGGGCGCGGTGGTGGTGCTGGAGGCGGGAAGCGGGGCGGTGCGCGCCATGGTGGGCGGGCGGGACTACCGGACGAGCCAGTTCAACCGCGCCGCCAGCGCCCGCCGCCAGCCCGGCTCCGCCTTCAAGCCCTTCGTCTTCCTCGCCGCGCTGGAGCGGGGAATGCGCCCGGAGGACGCCGTCTCCGACGCGCCGCTGTCGCTGCGCGGCTGGTCGCCGGGCAACGGCGCCTGGCGCACGCGCGGCGAGATCACGCTGGAGGAGGCACTGGCGCAGAGCGTGAACACCGCCGCGGTGCGGGTGCTGCTGCGCGCCGGCGGGCCGCGCGCCGCGGCCGAGGTGGCGGAGCGGCTCGGCCTCTCCGGACGATTCCCGAACGACGCCTCGCTGGCGCTGGGCACGGGAGAGGTGACGCTGCTCGACCTCGCCGCGGCCTATGCCGCCATCGCCAATGGCGGGCTGCGGGTGGAGCCCTTCGGCATCGCCGCCGCCAGCGCCGAGGGCCGCGCCCTGCCCGTGGCGCGCCCGGGGCCGCGGCGGGTGGTGGCGGCGGAGGATGCGGCGGCGCTCAGGCGGATGCTCGTTGCGGTGGTGGCGCGCGGCACCGGCCGCGCCGCCGCGGTGCCGGGGCGGGCGGTCGGGGGCAAGACCGGGACCACCCAGGATTTCCGCGACGCCTGGTTCGTCGGCTTCGCGGGGCCGGCGGTGATCGGCGTCTGGCTCGGCAATGACGACGGCAGACCGATGGAGGAGGTGCGGGGCGGCACCCTGCCGGCGCTGCTGTTCCGGGAAGTGGCGGCGGCGCTGCCCTGAGGCCGCACGCTTCCCGCCCGCGCGGCGGCCGGTTCATGCAGATCCCACCGGGCGCGACCGCCCGCACCGGCACCATGCCGCCGCCCGAGGGCGGATCGGTTGCGATCCGCGGGGCCTGGCATCAGTTGGGCGGCAGCACCTTGCCGGGGTTCATCAGGCCCCGCGGGTCGAGCGCGCGCTTGATGCCGCGCATCACCTCGATGGCCAGCGGGTCCTTCAGCGCCGACATGACGTGCAGCTTGGAAAGACCGATGCCGTGTTCCGCGCTGAAGCTGCCGCCGAGGGCGACGGCGATCTCGTTCACTACCATGTCGGCCGCGCCGGCGCGCGCCACCCATTCCTCGCGCGTGACGCCGGCGGGCGCCTTCAGGCCGAGATGGATGTTGCCGTCCCCGGCATGGCCGAGCGCCACCATCTCGCCCTCCGGCCAGCGCTCCGCCAGGGCGCGTTCGGCACGGGCCAGGAACTCCGGCACGGCGGAGACGGGAACGGCGGTGTCGGTGCTGATCGCGGGGCCGGCGGCGCGCGAGAATTCGGGGAAGTCCTCGCGGATGCGCCAGAAGGCGGCGCGCTGCGCCTCGCTCTCCGCCAGCACGGCATCGGTGCATTCCCCGGCCTCGCTGGCCTCGAACAGCGCGGCCTCCAGCATCTGCCGCACCGGCACCGCCGGGTGCGCGGCGGCGAGTTCCACCATCACGTACCAGGGCGAATCGAGCGGCAGCGGCAGGCGCAGATGCGGCCCGTGGCGCGCGACGATCTCGAGGCAGACGCGCTTGATCAGCTCGAAGCCGATCACCTCCGCCCCGCTCGCCATGACCCGCGAGAGCAGCGCCAGCGCCGCGTCGGGCGAGGACACGGCGACGAAGGCCGTCTCCACCGCGCGCAGCCGCGGCACCAGGCGCAGCGCCGCGGCGGTGATGACGCCGAGCGTGCCCTCGGCGCCGATGAACAGGTGCCGCAGCGCGTAGCCGCTGTTGTCCTTGCGCACGCGCCGCAGGTCGTCCAGCACCCGCCCGTCGGGCAGCACCACCTCGAGCCCCAGCACCAGGTCCCGCGCATTGCCCCAGCGGATGGTGCGTATGCCGCCCGCATTGGTCGAGAGCATGCCGCCGATCTGAGCGCTGCCCTGCGCGCCCCAGGCGATGGGAAACAGCCGGTCGGCTTCCAGCGCCGCCTGCTGCACCTGCTGCACGACGCAGCCGGCCTCGGCGACGATGGAGAAGTCGCGCGCATCCACGTCGCGGATGCGGTTCAGCCGCTCCAGGCTGAGGATCACCGCGGGCGGAGCCGAGGGGGGCAGGATCGCCCCGCCGCAGAGCCCGGTGCGTCCGCCCGCGGGCACCACGGCGAGGCGGTGCGCGTCGCACCGGCGGAGGATCTCCGCGACCTCCGCCGTGCTGCCGGGGCGCAGCACGGCGATCGGCGTGCCGCCGCGGATGCCGCGCCAGTCGGCGACATAGGCGGCGATGTCCTCCGGCTCGTGCAGGCAGTGGCGGGGGCCGACGGCTTCGGCAAGCGATGCGAGCGGGGTCATGGGAAGCGCTGGTTCCAAGGCTGCTCTGGACAGGAGGAAGGGGGCTGCCGCCGGGCCGGAAGCGGCCGGCGCAGGCCATGCGATCGACCCCGCAGCATAGGCGCGGCGGAGAGCCTCCGCCACCGGCCCCGTTCCCTGGCCGCGCCCGCGTCGCCTCCGGTCCGCCGCGGCGGGCCGATCAGCGCAGATGCTCGGCGATGCGCCGCGCGAGGCGTGCGGCGACCTCCTCCTTCGGCATCTCCGGCCAGTCCTCGACCCCTGCCTCGGTGATGAGGTGGACGCGGTTGGCCGCACCCCCCATGACGCCGCCGGAGACGTCGTTGGCCACGATCCAGTCGCAGCCCTTGCGGGCGCGCTTCGCCACCGCGTGCTCGACCACACGCTCGGTCTCCGCGGCGAAGCCCACCACCAGCGCCGGTCGCCGCGCATGGGCCGAAAGCGTGGCCAGGATGTCGGGGTTGAGCGCCATGGCGAGGGTGGGGGCCGGGGCGCCGGCCTCCTTCTTCAGCTTCTGCGCCGCCTCCCGCGCCACCCGCCAGTCGGCGACGGCGGCGGCCATCACCGCGATGTCGGCGGGCAGCGCCGCCTCGCAGGCGGCGAGCATCTCCCGCGCCGATTCCACGCGCCGTACCGTGACGCCGGGCGGATCCGGAATCGCCACCGGCCCGGAGACCAGCGTCACCCGCGCCCCGAGCGCGGCCAGCGCCGCCGCGATGGCGTGGCCCTGCCTGCCGCTCGAACGGTTGGCGATGTAGCGCACCGGATCGATCGGCTCGTGCGTCGGGCCGGAGGTGACGAGGGCGTGCCGGCCGGCGAGCGGCCGCGCCGCCGGGGCCAGCAGCGCGGCGATGGTGGCGTGGATCTCGGGCGGCTCGGCGAGGCGGCCCGGCCCGCTCTCGGGCTCGGCCATCGGCCCCTCTCCGGGACCGACAACATGAACGCCCCGCGCGGCGAGGCTGGCGAGGTTGGCCCGCGTCGCCGGGTGTTCCCACATCGCCGGGTTCATCGCCGGCGCCACCAGCACCGGGGCGCGAGTGGCCAGCAGCACGGTCGAGGCGAGGTCGTCCGCAAGGCCGAGCGCCATCTTCGCCAGCAGGTCGGCCGAGGCCGGCGCCACCACGACCAGGTCGGGCAGGCGGGCGAGGCGGATATGACCGATCTCGGCCTCCGCCGCCCAGAGGTCGTCGTGCACCCGGGCGCCGGTGATCGCCGCCAGCGCCTCCCGCGTCACGAAGCGCGCGCCGGCGGCGGTGAGGATGGCGGTGACGGCGGCGCCGTCCCTGCGCAGCAGCCGCACCAGCTCCAGCGCCTTGTAGGCGGCGACGCTGCCCGAGACCACCAGCAGGATGTGCTTGCCCGTGAGCATGGCGGAACAGTAGCGCGGGCCGCCGCCGCTGTCCCGCCCCTATCCCCGCCAGAAGCGCGGCATGAACAGCACCAGCACGGTGAACAGCTCCAGCCGGCCGAGCAGCATGGCGAAGGAAAGCAGCCACTTCGCCGCCGCCGGCAGGGGCGCGAAGCTGCCCGCCGGGCCGATCGTCTCGCCGAGGCCGGGGCCGACATTGGACAGCGCCGCGACCGCGGCCGAGGCGCTGGTCAGGAAGTCGAGGTCGAGGGCCATCAGGGCGATGGTCAGCGCCCCGTAGCAGATGAAGTAGAGCGAGAAGAACACCACCACCGAGCCCACCACCTCGTCGGGCAGGAGGCGGCCGGCATAGGCGCGGGGGAACACGCCGCGGGGGAAGACCAGGCGCAGGAACTGCGCCCGCAGCATGATCGCCATCACCTCGAAGCGGAAGATCTTCATGCCGCCCGCGGTCGAGCCGGTGCAGCCGCCGACGAACATCAGGCCGAAGAACAGGCCTACCGCCGCGTTGCCCCAGGCGGCGTAGTCGGCGCTGGCGTAGCCCGTGGTGGTCACCACCGAGACGGTGTTGAAGGCGGCGTGGCGCAGCGCGTCGGCCAGGCCGTACTGGCCGGTGGCGGCCAGGTAGAGGGTCAGCGCGCAGACCACCGCGGCGAGGAAGGCGAGCAGCGTCCTCACCTGGCTGTCGCGCAGCGCGTCCCACCCGCCCTGCAGCAGCCGCACGTACAGTACGAAGGGCACGGCCCCCGCGATCATGCCGAAGGTGGCGATCCAGTGGATCGCCGGAACGTCCCAGTTGCCGAGCGAGGCGTCGGAGGTCGAATACCCCGCCGTCGAGATGGTGGTGAGCGCGTGCGCCGCCGCGTCGAAGGGCGTCATGCCGGCGGCCCAGTAGGCGAAGGCCCAGAGGACGGTGAGGCCGAGATAGACGAGGCCGATCGCCACCGCGATCTGGCGCACCCGCGGCATCACCTTCTCCGACCGATCGGAGGATTCGGTGCGGAACATCTGCATGCCGCCGACGCCGAGCGCGGGCAGGATCGCCACCGCGGTGGCGATGATGCCGACGCCGCCCATCCACTGCAGCAGCGCGCGCCAGAGCAGGATGCCGGGCGGCGCGTGGTCGAGCCCCGTCACCACGGTCGCGCCCGTCGTGGTCAGGCCGGAGACCGCCTCGAAGAAGGCGTGGGTGGCGCTGCCGCCAAGCCCCTCATGCGCCGAGAGGAAGAAGGGCAGCGCGGCGAAGGCGGAGACGGTGGCCCAGCTCAGCGGCGTCAGCACGAAGGCCTGGCGCAGCGTCAGCCCGCCGGAAAGCCGGCAGCGGGAGGCGCGGAACAGGACGCCCCCCACCAGGAAGGTCACGGCGCTGGAGACCGCGAAGACCTGCCAGTCCGGATTCCCGGCCGCCGCGTCCACCAGCACCGGCAGCAGCATCAGCCCCGCCAGCGCCAGCAGCATCCCCGAGACGAGATGCAGCACCGGGCGTAGCTGCGGCGGAGACCAGGCGGGCCGCCGCGGGGCGTCGGACGCGGGATCCATTCAGGACGGGCTCGCGGCCGGCTCGCCCGCGGGCGCCTCGCCGGCGATGATGTTCTCCGCCTCGTGCAGGGCGTTGTAGGAGACGATGGCGATCACGCTGTCGCCTGGGCGGATCGCGGTCTCCGCCGTCGGGATGATCACCTCGCCCGCGCGCACGATGGCGCCGACCAGCATCCCCGCCGGCATGCCGACCGCGCGCAGCGGGCCGGAGACGAGGCGCGAGCCCGGCAGCGCCTCGGCCTCGATCACCTCGCCGAAATCCTCCCGCAGCGTGTACACGGCGGCGATGGCGCCGCGGCGGACATGGCGCAGGATGGTGGAGATGGTGATGGCGCTCGGGCTCACCACCGCGTCGATGCCGAAGGTGGGGAGAAGCGGCTCGTAGGACGCCTTGTTGACCAGCGTGATGGCCCGCTGGCAGCCGGCGCGCTTGGCGAGGATGGAGGAGAAGATGTTGGTCTCGTCGTCGTTGGTGACGGCGACCACGGTCTCCGCCGCCTGCACGTTCGCCTCCTCCAGCACCTCCACGTCGAGCGCGTCGCCGTGCAGGATCACCGCCCGGCCGCCCAGCTCGCGGGCGATCTCGTCGGCGCGGGCGCGGGACATCTCCACGATCTTGAGGGAGACCAGCGGCGCCTCGCGCACCAGCATGCGCGCGAGGTGCAGGCCGACATTGCCGCCCCCCACGAGAACCACCCTGCGCGCCACCCGCTCCCGGTGCCCAAAGGCGGCCATCACTCCCTCGACTGCGGCGGGCTCCGTCACGACGTAGACGTCGTCGCCGCACTGCACGCGATCGTCACCGCCGGGCACGAAGGCATGGCCCTCGCGCAGGATCGCCACCACCACGAAGTTCCGGTTCGGCAGGCGACCGGGCAGGTCGCGCAGCGCGAGGCCGGCCATGGGGCAGGAGGCGTCGGTGCAGTGTATGCCGAGGAGCTGCACGCGCCCGCCGGCCAGCGGCACCATGTCGAAGGCCCCCGGCGTGCGCAGCCTTCGCGCGATGCCGCGGGCCACCTCCACCTCGGGAGAGATGATGACGTTGATCGGAAGCTGCTGGTCGGCGTACAGGCCGCGCCAGATCGGCTCCAGATAGCCCGCGTGGCGCACGCGCGCGATCCGCCGCTTCACCCGGAACAGCGAGTAGGCGACCTGGCAGGCCACCATGTTCACCTCGTCCGAGCGCGTGACGGCGATCAGCATGTCCGCGTCCTGCGCTCCCGCCCGCGCCAGGACCTCCGGATGCGAGGCGTAGCCCACCATGCCGCGGACGTCGTAGCTCTCGTCGGCGCGCCGCGCCTGTTCCGGCGAGACGTCTATGACCGTGATGTCGATGCCTTCCGAGGCCAAGTGCCGCGCGATCGTGGAGCCGACCTGCCCCGCGCCGCAGATGATCACGCGCATTGCCGCCTCCTGTCCGCTCGGGATCCGCGGGAGGCCTCCTCAGGGCCGGATGGATCCCTCCGGCACCGGGGGAACCTCGCCGCGGACCAGGGTGGCCCAGCCCGCGGGCCTGCCGGTGGGCGGCAGCGCCGCCCGTTCGGCGCGATTCCGCAGGATGTACGCCTTGGCGATCATGTTCGCCGTCACCGGGGCGGTGAGGAACAGGAACACCGCGATCAGCAGCTCGTGCATGGACAGGTCGCCGGTCACTAGCAGCGCGTCCAGCATCGAGGCCACCAGGATCGCGCCCACGCCGAGCGTCGTCGCCTTGGTGGGGCCGTGCAGGCGGCGCATCATGTCGGGCAGCTTGGCCAGGCCGTAGGAGCCGACGAACATGAAGAAGGCGCCGGCCAGGATCAGCACCGTGACGGCAATTTCGAGGGCTGCGGGCATGGCCGGGCTCAGCCGATCACGTTGCCGCGCAGCAGGTACTTGCAGAAGGCCACGGTGGCCAGGAAGCCGACCGCCGCGATCAGCAGCGCCGCCTCGAAGTAGATGTGGGTCTCGAACCAGATGCCGAGCAGCATCACCAGCGCGATGGCGTTGATCGCCATGGTGTCGAGCGCCAGGACGCGGTCCAGCGCGTCCGGGCCGGCGGCGAGGCGGTAGAGGTTGAGCAGCATCCCCGCGGCGACGACCGCGAGCGCGATGGCGCAGGCAACCATGATCATGAGAAGATCTCCTTCAGACGGCGCTCGTAGCGCTGCTTGATCTGCGCCACCGTGCCCTCGGGGTCGTCGGTGTCGAGGCAGTGGACCAGCAGCGCGCGGCCGTCGGCGCTGAGGTCGGCGCTGACCGTGCCGGGCGTCATGGTGATGGTCCCGGCAAGCGTCGCGATCGCCTCGGGCACGGTGATGTCGAGCGGCACGGTGATGTAGCGGGAACGCAGCGAATCGCCGCGCCGGAACAGCACCAGGTAGGCGACCTGGATGTTGGAGACGATGATGTCCCACAGCACCACCAGGCAGTATTCCAGCACCATGGCCGGCCGGCGCAGCGGCGGCCGGTCGGGCCAGTAGGCGGCGGTGAGCTTGGGTACCGCGACGCCGAAGGCGATCGCCAGCAGCACGTGCCCGGGGGAGAGGTCGTTGGCGAGCATCAGCCACACCACCGCCACGACGAGGCTCAGGACCGGGTGCGGAAACAGCCGCTGCAGCATGGTCACCGCCTCATTCCGGGCGCGGCGGGCGCGCCGCCCAGCACCGCGGCGACATAGCCGGAAGGCGCGAGGACCTGCGCTGCCACCGCGTCGAAGCCGCGGGTGAGAGGGCCGGCGAAGACGCTCAGCAGCAGCGTCGCGCCGAGCAGCACCCCGACCACGCCGAGGCGCAGCCCCGCCCGCGCCTCCGCCGCCCCGGCGGCGCCGGCCTCCGCCGGCCGCGTCTTCCAGAACAGCGCGCTGCCAGCCCGGCTGAAGCCGAGGATGACGACGAGGCTGGTGCCGAGCAGCACCGCCCACACCCACACGCCCCAGGCGGAGGCGCGGGCCGCGTCCAGGATCAGCACCTTGCCGAGGAAGCCCGAGAGCGGCGGCAGGCCGGCGACGGCGATGGCGGCGACGAAAAACATCGCCGAGAGCGGCAGCGCCTGGGCTATGGGCGGCGCCATCGCCAGCCGGTCGCGCCACCGGCCGCGGCGCTCCGCCACCAGATCGGCGAGCAGGAACAGCGCGGCGCCGGCGAGGGTGCTGTGCACGGTATAGTAGAGCGCGGCGCTGATCCCCGGCCCGTCGAGCAGTCCGACCGCGACGAGCAGCGAGCCCATGGACCACAGGGCCGCGAAGCAGGCGATGTCCACGAGCCGCCGCCCGGCCAGCACCCCGGCGGCGCCGATGCCGAGCGTGAGGAGCGCCGCCGGCAGGATCCAGGGCGCCGCCAGCCCCGCCACCGCCCCTGCCTCGGGGCCGAAGATCAGGGTCGAGACGCGGAGGATGGCGTAGGCCCCGATCTTGGTCATGATCATGAACACCGCCGCCGAGGGGCCAGGCGCTGCGGCATAGGCGTTGGGCAGCCACCAGTGCAGCGGCGCCAGCGCCGCCTTGATGGCGAACACCACGATCAGCAGCAGGCCCCCGGTGCGCAGCAGCGCCGCGTCTTCCGGCCGCACGGCCGGGATCTTGACGGCGAGGTCGGCCATGTTGAGCGTGCCGGTTACCGCGTAGATCAGCGAGACCGCGAAGAGGAACAGGGTGGAGCCGGTCAGGTTGATGGCGACGTAGTGGAAGCCGGCGCGCAGCCGCGGCGCCCCGCCCCCGTGCAGCATCAGCCCGTAGGAGGCGATCAGCATCACCTCGAAGAAGACGAACAGGTTGAACACGTCCCCGGTGAGGAAGGCGCCGTTCACCCCCATCATCAGGAAGTGGAACATCGGGTGGAAGTGCCGCCCGCGCGCGTCCCACCCGCCGGCGGCGTAGATCACCACCGCGGCGGCGAGCGCGGCGTTCAGCAGCACCAGCGTCGCCGACAGCCCGTCCAGCACCAGGGTGATGCCGAAGGGCGCGGGCCAGGCGCCGACGAAGTAGGGCCGGGTCACCCCGTCGGAGGCGAGCGCCTGCAGGTGGACCGCGATCGCGAGCAGCAGCAGCGACGCGGTTGCGGAAACGATGCGCTGGCGCTGCAGATCGCGGCTCAGCGCCAGCAGCAGGAAGGCCGCGACCGCGGCCGGCAGCACGATCGGCAGGACGATCCAGCCGGTCATCGCGTCTCCTCCACGGCGGGGGGCGTGCGCCGGCCGCGCCCGTCCACGCGGTCCGAGCCGCTCTCGAGATAGCCGCGCATCGCCAGCACCACGAACAGCGCCGTCATGCCGAAGGAGATGACGATGGCGGTGAGCACCAGCGCCTGGGGCAGCGGGTCGGCGTAGCCGGTTGCCTCCGGCTGCAGCACCGGCGGCTGGTGCACCACCAGCCGGCCCATGGCGAAGATGAACAGGTTCACCGCGTAGGAGAGCAGCGCCATCCCGATCACGACGGGAAAGCTGTGCGGCCGCAGCACGAGGTAGACGCCCACCGCCGTCGTCAGGCCGATGGCGCTGGCCACCAGGTATTCCATCTCAGTCCTCCCGCCCATAGGCCGGCGTGCGCAGGCCGATCCGGGGTGCTGCGGTGGGCGGGCCGGGCGGCAGCGCGGCGTCCTCCGGCGCGTGGCCGCTCCGCTCCGCCCGCTGCTCCACGCGCGCGATGTGCGACAGCGCCAGCACCACCGCCCCCACCACGGTGAGGAACACCCCGAGGTCGAAGGCCATGGCGGAGGCGAGCTCCACCTCGCCCGCGATCGGCAGGTGGAAATAGCCGAAGGTGCTGGTCAGGAAGGGACGCCCGAAGGCCCAGGAGCCCATGCCGGTCAGCCCCGCGATCAGCACTCCGGCGCCGATCATGGTCAGCGGCTGCAGCCGGGCGCGGGCGGCGGCCCAGGCGTGGCCGCTCGCCATGTACTGCATGATCAGCGCGATCGCCGCGATCAGCCCGGCGATGAAGCCGCCGCCCGGCTGGTTGTGCCCGCGCAGGAAGATGTACGCGGCCAGCGTCAGCGCCAGCGGCAGCAGCACGCGGGTGGCGACCACCAGCATCAGCGGGTGCGCGTCTCCCGAGACCTCGCCCATCCGCATCGCGTCGAGGCGCCGCGCCGCGGCGCCGCGCAGCGCGGTGGCGAGCAGGGCGTGGATCGCCAGCGCCGCGATGCCGAGTACGATGATCTCGCCGAAGGTGTCGAAGCCGCGGAAATCCACCAGGATGACGTTCACCACGTTGGTCCCGCCGCCGCCCGGCTTCGACTGCTCGATGTGGTAGGTGGAGATCGTCTCGAAATCCCGCGTCATGGCGGCGAAGGCCAGGGCGGCCGCGCCGAGGCCGGCGGCCGCCGCGATGGCGCCGTCGCGCAGCTTGCGCGCCGTGCCGGGTTCCGCCGGGGTGGTCTTGGGCAGAAGGTTGAGCGCGAGCAGCAGCAGGATGGTGGTGACCACCTCGACCGAGATCTGCGTCATCGCCAGGTCGGGAGCGGAGAATTGCAGGAAGGCGAGGGAGACGATCAGCCCCACCACGCTGGTGAGGATCAGCGTCAGCAGCCGGTTGCGGTGCGCCACCGCGAGCCCCGCGCAGGCGGCGACGAGGATGACCCAGGCGGCGAGCGCCGGGATTCCGGTCGGCTGCACTTCCCGCGCGCCGGGGGCGTGGGTGGCGCCGAGGAAGCCGGCGAGGCCGACGGCGAGGATGGCCAGCACAATCACGCCGAGGTCGCGCGGCAGCGAGCCGGTGTGCAGCCCCCCGCTCAGGCGCCGCGCTCCGGCCACCGCGGCGGCGACCGTGGCGTCGAACATCGCCTTGGCCTCGGGGCGCCAGAGGCGGAGGCGTGCGCGCTCCACGTGGTGGATCAGCAGCAGCAGCAGCGCCGCGCCGGCGAAGGCCGCGACGCTCATCACCAGGGCGGGGGTGATGCCGTGCCAGAGGGTGAGCTTCACCGGCGGCAGCCCCGCCGGGCCCGCCACCGCCGCCGCGGTCATCTCCACGATCGGGCCGGCGAGCGGGCCCGGCAGCAGGCCGATCGCCACCACCGGCACCACCAGCACCGCGACCGGCAGCCAGAGGCCGGGCGGCGGCTCGTGCGGCGGATGCTCGAAGGCGGTGCGCGGCCGGCCGAAGAAGGTGCCGAAGACGAAGCGCGCCGAGTAGGCGACGGAGAGCAGGGCGGCGAGGGTGGCGAGCGTCGCCACCACCCAGCCATTGCCGGCGAGCGTCGCCTCCGCCGCCGCGTCCAACATCATCTCCTTGGACAGGAAGCCGTTCAGCAGCGGCACCCCGGCCATGGAGGCGCCGGCGATCAGCGCCAGCGTGCCGGTGACGGGCATCAGCCAGTAGAGCCCGCCCAGCTTGCGGATGTCGCGGGTGTGCGTCTCGTGGTCCACGATCCCCGCGCTCATGAACAGCGCCGCCTTGAAGGTGGCGTGGTTCAGGATGTGGAACACCGCGGCGATGACGGCGATGCCGGTGTTGAAGCCGAGCAGCATGGTCATCATGCCGAGGTGGCTGACCGTGGAATAGGCGAGGATCGCCTTCAGGTCGTCCTTGAACAGCGCGATCCAGGCGCCGACCAGCATGGTGGCGAGGCCGGTGAGCGAGACGAGGACGAACCAGGCGTCGGTGCCGGCCAGCGCCGGCCAGAGGCGCGCCAGCAGGAACACCCCCGCCTTCACCATGGTGGCCGAATGGAGGTAGGCCGAGACCGGCGTCGGCGCCGCCATGGCGTGCGGCAGCCAGAAGTGGAAGGGGAATTGCGCCGATTTGGTGAAGGCGCCGAGCAGCACCAGCAGCAGTGCCGGCATGTAGAGCGGCGAGGCGCGCACCTCCTCGCCGCGCGCCAGGATCTCCGACAGCTCGTGGCTGCCCGCGGCCTGGCCGAGCAGCAGCATCCCCGCGAGCAGCGCCAGCCCGCCCCCGCCGGTGACGACGAGGGCCATGCGCGCGCCCTGCCGCCCCTCCGGCAGGTGGTTCCAGTAGCCTATGAGCAGGAAGGAGCTGAGGCTGGTCAGCTCCCAGAACACCACCAGCAGCAGGATGTTGTCGCTGAGCACGATGCCGACCATCGCGCCCTGGAACAGCAGCAGGTAGGCGTAGAAGCGCCCGATCGGGTCGCGCCGGCCGAGGTAGTGGCGCGCATAGGCGATGATCAGCAGCCCGATGCCGAGGATCAGCCCGGCGAAGAACAGCCCGAGCCCGTCCAGCATGAAGGAGAAGGACAGGCCGATGCGCGGGACCCACTCGGCGCTGGTGCGCACCACCTCGCCGCCGAACACGGCGGGCGCCTGCGCCGCCAGGATCAGCAGGGCGAGCAGGGTGGGCGCCGCCGCGGCCCAGGCCGTGACGGTGCGGCTCGAACGGGTGGTCAGCGGCGGCAGGCAGGCGCCGAGCAGGGGAATCAGCGCGATCAGGGCGAGTGTCATGCGGGCTGCGACGCGCTCCCAAGGCCTGTGTCCGGGGGCGGCCGACCCCCGGCGGGGCTTCGCCGGAGGGCCCGCGGCGCCCGCCTCCGCGCGGCGGAAGGCCGCCCGGCCGCCGGGAAGGCCGGCGGGCCGGACGGGATCCGATCGGCGTCATGCAGCGCCGCGCGGCGGCGGAACCCCCTCGGGGGCGCTTAGCAGCAACCTTCCGGTCGCGCCACCGTCCCCGGCCCGAGACGGGGCGCGGGGCCCGGCGCCTCAGTTGCCGGGGGCGCCGGGCTTGGCCGAGAGGCCGGCGAAGGCGAGCCAGAAGGGCTGTGCGCCGGCCGGCGTCTCCGGCCGCGGGCCGCGCGCCTGCAGTGTCGCCTCCAGCCATTCCAGCCGGTCGGGACGCGGCGTGCCGGGCTGGCGGCGGCCCTCCTCGAGGCCGACCTCGCACATGCGGTCGAGCAGGCCGATGGCTTGGTTCCAGAACCAGTCCGCCTCGCGCGGGTCGGTGGCCTCCTGCGCGCAGAGGCCGAGCAGCCGGCCGCCCATGCCGGCCATCTGCAGGTCGAGCACCGGCCGCCCGCCGCCCATCTCGGCCTGGGCATGGAGCCGGGCGATCTGGCGGCGCAGGTAGTGCCGGCGCAGCCCGGCCCAGACCCGGCCCAGCCGCCCGCGCCGGGCGCCGGCCGGGCGGCGGCAGTGGTGGGACAGGCGCGGCAGGATCTCCTGCACCAGCGTGGTGCGCAGGATCTCGGCGCGCCGCGCGTCCAGGCCGTCATTGGTGCCGATGATGCGCGGCGCGAAGGGCTTCAGGCGCTGCCGCGCCTCCCGCGGCAGGTGGTCGTTCAGCGGGATGGCGAAGCTGCGGATCAGGGGGGAGGCGGTGGCGGGCGAATCCGTGTGCTCCTCCCCCGCCAGGCAGGCGACGAGGGACATGATGCACATCTGGCCGAGCCGCGGATCGCCGATGCCGCTGACCAGCTCGATGTTGTCGAAGGCACGCTGCAGCCGCAGGTCCAGGGTCATGGGGAACTCCCTTCATCCAGGCGAGGAGGAACGAGGCCGGCGGGAGGCGGGCGGGAGATCGGGCCGGCGGCCGATCCCCGGGCTGCTGGCGGAGGGGGAGGTCGGCGGAAGCGCGGCCGCGGCATGCCGCGGCGGGGGCGCGGCGACGCGCCTGGTGCCGCGGGGCCTGTCTCGGCGGCGCGTGTCGAGGATCGCATGGCCGGGACGCCGCTCCTCACCCCGGCGCCGGGCCCGTTCCTGGGCGCGCCGGGCAGAGGCTGAACGCGCGGCACCGGCGGTCGCGTTCCCGAGGTGGGGGACGGGAATTCGCGCGCCGTCCGGCGCGTCTCAGGCCGTGGGCGGCGCGTGGCGGCAGCGGCAGCAGAAGCGGTGGCAGCCACAGGCCGCCCGTTCCAGCCCCTCCCGGTCGAGGACCAGGATCCGTCCCCGGCGCTGGCGCAGGATACCGGCATCCTCCAGCTCTCCGACAGCGGTGGTGATGCTGGCGCGGCGGGCGCCCAGGACGTGCGACAACATTGCGTGCGTCAGCCCGAGCTCGTCGCGGCCGAGCTCCCGGCGGGCCTGGGCGAGCCAGCGGGCCAGGCGCTGGCGCAGGCTGTGCCGCACGGCGCAGACGGTGTTCTGCGCCGCCTGCAGCATGGCGGCGCGGGCATGGGCGAGCAGGGCGTGCCGCAGCGCCGGCCGCGCCTCGCAGGCGCGCCGCAGCGCCGCGGCGGGGATGCGCATTGCCCGGCCGCCGATCAGGACCAGATGGCGGTAGGGGCAGGTATGGCCGCCAAGGATCAGGGGTAGCCCGACTAGGCCCTGGGTGCCGACCTGCCACGCCTCCACCTCGTCACGCCCCCCGGCCGGCGCGAGGACGGAGACGAGGCCCTCCTCGACGAAGTGCACGTGCAGCATCGGCGCGCCCCGCCAGTGCAGGGTCTGCCCGCTGCGCAGGGCGACCGGCTCGAGATGGGGGCGCAGCCGCTCTTGCTCCTCCGGGGGCAGGGCCACCAGGAGCCTGTTGCGGTACTCCATGATGCCTCCTCATGCGGTCCGGGGCGTGGCGGGGGTGCCGGGACCGGCCGGAGGCCAGGATGCGGTGCGGCGCCGCGCGGTGCCGAAAGAACGGCCAAGCTGCACCGCGGCTGCACGCGGCGCCTCGCACCGCGCCCGCGTCCCATGGGCGGCGTTTCCGGGACGCCGCCGCTGCCCGCTTCGGAGGCCGGATCGGGGCAGGCCCCGCCGCGGCATTCAATCATGCCTGCCGCCGGGAGTGAATGCCCGGGGGGCGAGGCTGCGCGCTCCTCCGCGAGGTGCGAGAAAAATCGGGCCGGCCGGAATGATCCGGCCGGCCCGCCGGCAGCCTTCGCAGGCCACCAGTCTGACGACGACTTGCCGGGAAATAGCCGCCGTCGGAACGCCGTCCGTCCGGACCCGGAAGGGTATCAGGAACGGCTAGAAGGATCCTGGAGCGGGCAGCCTCAACGGCGGGTGGGAGAAGGCTTAAATCGGCGCAATGCGGGCCGCGCCCCGGGGCGGGGGCGCGGGGCCGGGCTCAGCCGGGCGGCGGACCGTGCTTCCAGGTCAGCACCAGCACGTCGCGGCAGGAGGGGAGGGACGGGTCGGCCGGCCGCACCGGGGTGACGCCGTGCTTGACGCGCGCATCGTCCAGCACCGCAGTGTCCAGCCGCTCGCGCAGGATGAAGCGGGCGAGCTCCCGCTCCTCCGGGTCGGTCACCAGCGTCTCCCCACCCTCGAGGTTGATGCGCGCGATCAGGGCGATCAGCACCAGATCCACACCGTCATGGTGCACGCCCTCCGGCGTGGGGTAGCCCGGGGCGCCCGCCTGGGCCTCGATGCGGAACTGATGCATCTCCACGAACCAGTCGCGGTCCGGCCGGAGCGCTTCCGCGACCCCGCGGCCGAGGCCGAGCAGCCCCTGCACCGGCGCGCTCTCCGCCACCGCCTCCTCGACCGGGGCGAACCAGCGGTCCACGCCGCCATGCAGGCGGTTGTGCACCACGGACTGGAAATGCGGCCGGTGCGGGTTGCGGATGGTGCGGGCCACTCCCGCGCGCTGGCTGAAATTGGCGTGGCGGCGGCGGCGGTAGCGCCCGCCATCGGCCATGTGGCGGTCCAGCTCCAGCCGCTCCCAGCTCGCGGCGAAGCCGTCGAGCTCGGCGGCGGTGCAGCCGAGCCCCGCCGCCATCTCCGCCCCCCGCAGCAGCGCGAAGCCCCGCGCGCGCACCGCCTCGGACAGCGCCGGCGCGAGGGGGGGCACGGCCGCGCTCACGACGCATCCCCGATCGGCGGCGCCTCGGCGGTGCCGCCGGCCAGCACCTCGGCGACATGGCGCACCCGCACCGGCGCGCCCTCCCGCTTCAGCCGCCCGGCGATGTTCAGCAGGCAGCCGAGATCGCCGGCGAGCAGCGTGTCGGCGCCGCTGGCGGCGACATCCCTCGCCTTGTCGGCGACCATGCGGGTGGAGATGTCCGGATACTTCACGCAGAAGGTGCCGCCGAAGCCGCAGCACAGCTCGGGGTCCTTCAGCTCGCGCAGGGTCAGCCCCTGCACGGTGCCGAGCAGCCGGCGCGGCTGCGCGCGGATGCCCAGTTCGCGCAGGCCCGAGCAGGAATCGTGATAGGCCACCACCCCGTCGTAGCGCGCCGCGACCCGCTCCACCCCCATCACGTCGGTGAGGAAGGAGACGAGCTCGTGCGTCTTCGCTGCCAGCGCCTCGGCCCTGGCGCGGTAGTGCGGGTCGTCGGCGAACAGGCCCGGATAGTGGCGGATGATCATGCCGCCGCAGGAGCCCGAGGGCACCACCGTGTGGTCGTAGGGCAGGAAGTCGTCGATCACCCGCCGCGCCAGGTCGCGGGTGGTGGCGCGGTCGCCGCTATTGTAGGCGGGCTGGCCGCAGCAGGTCTGGCCGCGCGGCACCTCCACCGTGCAACCCGCTGCCTCCAGCAGCCGGATGGCGCTGAAGCCGACGGCCGGCCGGTAGAGGTCCACGAGGCAGGTGACGAACAGGGCGATGCGCGGCCGGTGGAGGGGCATGGCTTCAATCTAGGCCCCCGCCCTCCGCCGCGGAAGGCACGGAGGGCCGGGGCACCAGCACGAACATCTCCGCCGGCTCGCGCATCAGCCCGGCGCGGGCTTCCGCCTCCTCCCCCCAGCCCCAGAACAGGTCGCCGCGCGCAGGGCCGCGGATCGCGCTGCCGGTGTCCTGCGCCACCACCAGCCGGCGCAGCGGCGCCCCGTCCAGCGGGTCGCGCGCGGCGATCCAGACCGGCGCGCCGAGCGGCACGAAGGCGGGATCCACGGCGAGGGAGCGCCGCGGCGTCAGCGGCACGCCGAGGGTGCCGACCGGCCCCTGCTCCGGCGCCAGCCCCTCGACGGGGCGGAAGAAGATGTAGGCCGGGTTGTGGTGCAGCACCGCCCGCGCCTGCTCCGGCGGGGCGGCGGCGAGCCAGGCGCGGATCGCCTGCATGGACATTGCCTCGCGCGCGATCTCCCCGCGCTCGATCAACAGCCGGCCGATGCTGCGGTAGGGGTGGCCGTTCCGCCCCGCATAGCCGAGGCGCAGCACCCCTCCCTCGGCCAGCCGCACCCGGCCGGAGCCCTGGATCTGCAGGAAGAAGGCGTCCACCGGGTCGTCCACCCAGGCGAGTTCCAGCCCCAGCCCGTCCAGCGCCCCCGCCTCGATGGCGGCCCGTTCCGGCAGCGGCGTGCCGGGCGGGGGCGGGGCGCGGAGCGGGACGCGATAGGGGCCGCCGGGGCGCAGCGCGCCGCGCAGCTCCGGCTCGTAGTAGCCGGTGAGCAGGCCGGTGCCGAGGGCGAAGGCCTCGAAGCGGCGTTCGAGGAAGGCGCGCACCGCCGCCTCGCGCGCCGGCGGGGCCTCGGGCAGGATGGCGGCGAGCGAGGCGGCCTCGGCGCAGGCCTCCCGCCACAGCGCGGGGGCGCCGCCGCGCTGGGCCAGGATGCCGGCGCCGCCCAGGGACCGCGCCGGGGTGTCGTCGAGGCGGGCGCAGGTGGCGAGGAGAGGGGGCAGCGCCCGGCTCGGGCTGTCCTCCGTCCAGCCGGGCAGGGCGACGTGGGGAACGGGACGAGGGGAGGAGGCCTGCGCCGCGCCGCCCCCCATGAGGAGGAGGAAGGCGGCGAGGAAGCGGCGCCTGTCGCCGCGGCGCTTGTGCTGCGGCACCCGCCGGGATCAGGCGCTGCGGGTCGCGACCAGGCGCCAAGTGGGATCGGCGGCCTGCAGGTCGCGCTGGAAGGTCCAGATGTCGGTCAGCTCGGTGACCGCGTCGCTGCCCGCCACCACCTCGCCGTTGCGGCCGGTGGTCATGTTGATCTGGTCGGAGACGAAGCGCACGGTCACGTCGGCGACGCTGCCGCGCAGGTCCGCCGACTCGATCGCCACCTCGGTGATGGCGCGGAGCTCGGTGCGCTGGCGCTCCCCGGCCTGCTCCCGCGCGGTGATGGCCTGCTCGAAGCCGGCATAGGTGTCGTCGGAGAGCAGGGCGCGGAGGGTCTGGCGGTCTCCGGCGGCGAAGGCCTGCACGATCATGCCGAAGGCGGCCTCGGCGCCGTCGAGGAAGCGCTGCGGCTCGAAGGAGGGGTCGGCGGCGGCGATGCGTGCCAGCGCTTGGCCGGGCGGGGTCCGCGGGTCGGGCAGGATGCGCCGGGCGCGGCCGGTGGCGGGCGGGGGAAGCTGCGCCTCCGCCTCCGGCTCGGCCTGCCGGGCGGCGCGCGGATCGTAGCCGCCGGGGCGGCCCTCCGCCTGGGGCGGCCGCTCGAAGCCGGTGCGGCGGCCCAGCACGCTGCGCAGGCGCAGCACCAGGAATGCCGCCACCATCGCGAAGAGGATCAGGTCAACGGGGAAGCCGCCCGACATCGTGGACTCCTTTTTACCTACTTAGGGGGCCGGGCGGATGGCCGCAACGCCGCCGTCTTGTCACCACCCCGCCCCCCGGCTATCGCCCTCGGCGCCGTTCCGCGCCACCCTTCCCGTCCTCCGGCCCGGCCGGCCCGGGGGCGCCTTCCGGACCATTGCCGCGATGATCCTGCTGCGCCATGGGCAGAGCGAGTTCAACCTGCATTTCACCGCCACCCGGCGCGACCCGGGCATTCCCGACCCGCGCCTGACCGAGGCGGGGATGCGCCAGGCCGAGGCGGCGGCGGAGGCCCTGGCGGGAGAACGGATCCGGCGCATCATCTGTTCCCCATATACCCGCGCGCTGCAGACGGCGGCGCCGATCGCGCGGCGGCTCGGCCTGCCGGTGATCATCAACCCGATCGTGCGGGAGCGCTACGCCTTCGTCTGCGACATCGGCACCCCGCGCACCGAACTCGCCCTCGCCTGGCCGGAGCTCGACTTCAGCCAGGTCGAGGAGGTGTGGTGGCCCGCGGTCGAGGAGCCGGACGAGCAGATCGAGGCCCGCGCCGCCCTGTTCCGGGCCGAGATGGCCGCGCTGCCCGACTGGCGGGACACGCTGGTGGTCTCGCACTGGGGCTTCATCCTGGCGATGACAGGAGAGCGGCTGCTGAACGGCGAGTGGCGGCGCTGCGACCCCACCCTGCCGGCGCCGCGCGGCATCGCCTGGCGGGCCCCGCACCCGAGCGTCGTCAAGCCCTGACTCGGGGCGGGGCGCGTGCTAGAGCGCGCCCGCTTCCGGAGGCTCTCCGGCCGCGGGGCCGGGCCGCCCCTTCCGCCGCCTGCCCCGCACCTCGCGCGAAAGGCTCCCGCATGTCCGACCAGTCGCCCGTGAACGACCCCGCCGCCGGCGCGCCGCCGCCCGCCCAGGGGCCGCTCGTGCTGAACCTGCAGTACACCAAGGACCTCTCCTTCGAGGTGCCGGGGGCGCCGGAGATCTTCGCGATCCTGCGCGAGCAGCCGCGGATCGACCTCAAGCTCGACGTCCAGGCGCGCGGCCTGCAGGGCGAGGGGGTGCAGGGCAACGTCTACGAGGTGTCACTGCAGATCCGCGCCGACGCCCAGGCGCAGGTGAAGGGGCAGCAGCAGACCTGCTTCATCGCCGAGCTGGTCTATTGCGGCATCTTCACCGTCAACGTGGACCCGCAGGCGCTGGAGCCGGTGCTGCTGGTGGAATGCCCGCGGCTGCTCTTCCCCTTCGCGCGCAACATCCTGGCCGATGTGACGCGCGACGGCGGCTTCCCGCCGGTGCTGCTGGCGCCGATCGACTTCGTCGCGCTGTGGCAGGCCCGCCGCGGCCCGGCAGGGCCGGTCGGCACCGCCTGATGCCGGCGGCACCGGTCCTCGACCGGTGCCGAGGCCGCGGACGGATGCCCATCCAAGCTGCCGCGCCTCTTCGGGAGCACGGCCCATGGCCCATACCGCGCGCCTGCCCGGATGCGTGGGACAGCCGGACCGTTGCGTGGGACGGCAAGCACTCGAAATGGTTGCGTGACGGGATGGGAGATTCTCTTCACGCTTGAATTGCCCTCCCCGCCAATCTATTACGAATTCGTTCTGGCGGAGAGACGAGGATGGGCCAAGGCCAGGAAGCGGCGGCGGCGCCCCCCGTGCTGGCCTTCCCCCGCGGCGGGCGCCGGGCGCCGCCGCCGCCGCCCGACCTGCTGCTCTCGCCGCCCCACCTCGCGGGCGGGGAGATGGCCTCGCTGCAGGCCACCCTCGACTCCGGCTGGCTCGCCCCGGCGGGGCCGACCGTCGCGGCCTTCGAGGCGGCGCTGGCCGAGGCCACCGGCTTTCCGCACGTCCTCGCCCTGGCCTCCGGCACGGCGGCGCTGCATCTCGGCTACCGCTGCCTCGGCGTGGCGCCGGGGGACGAGGTCTGGACCAGCACCCTCACCTTCGTCGCCACCATCGGCCCGGCGGTGCAGATGGGCGCCCTGCCGCGCTTCCTCGACGTCTGCCCCGAGAGCTGGACCCTCGACCCGGCGCTGCTCGAGCGCGAGCTGGCGCGGGCGGCGCGGCGCGGCCGGCTGCCGCGGGCGGTGGTGCCGGTGGATCTGTTCGGACAGTGCAGCGACCTCGACGCCATCCGCGGCGCCTGCGACCGCTGGGGCGTGCCGGTGCTGAGCGACAGCGCCGCCGCCCTCGGCGCCACTCAGCGCGGGCGTCATGCCGGGCGCGGCGCCCGCCTCGCCAGCTTCAGCTTCAACGGCAACAAGATCGTCACCGCCGGCGGCGGGGGGGCGCTGGCGACGGAGGACGCCGCCCTGGCCACGCGCGCCCGCATGCTGGCGGCGCAGGCGAAGGAGCCGGCGGCGCACTACCAGCACGAGACGACGGGCTACAATTACGGCATGTCCTCGGTGCTGGCGGCGATCGGCCTGGCCCAGCTTCCTGCCCTCGCCGCCCGGGTGGCGGCGCGGCGCGCCGTCTTCGAGCGGTATGTGCAGGGCCTCGGCGACCTGCCCGGCCTCCGCTTCATGCCCGAGCCCGCCTGGGGGCGCAGCAGCCGCTGGCTCAGCGTGGCGCTGATCGATCCGCGCCGCGCCCGCACCGACCGGGAGGCGGTGCGCCGGGCCCTCGCCGCCGCCGGCATCGAGAGCCGCCCGGTGTGGAAGCCCCTGCACCTGCAGCCGGCCTTCCGCCGCGCCCCCCATGCCGGGGGGGCGGTGGCGGCGCGGCTGTTCGAGCAGGGGTTGTGCCTGCCCTCCGGCAGCGCCATGACGCCGGAGCAGCAGCGGCGGGTGATCGCCGCGATCCGCGACTGCTTCCGGGCATGACGCCGCCCGGCGCATGGGCGGATGAGGGGGGACGCCCATGGATCGGCAGGGGACGGGCGGAACGCCCCCTGCGCATCCTCTACCTGCACCAGCACTTCTCCACCCCGGCCGGCGCCACCGCCACCCGCAGCTTCGCCATGGCCCGCGCCCTCGCGGCGCGCGGCCATGCGGTGACCGTCGCCTGCGGCCGCTACGCCGGGGCCGAGACCGGGCTTGCCGGCCCCTTCCGCCGCGGCCGGCGCGAGGGGCAGGTCGCCTCCTTCCGCGTGACCGAATTCGCCATCTCCGCCGGCAATGCCCAGGGCACCGCCGCCCGCTGCCTCTCCTACCTGCGCTACGCCGCGCGGGCGACGCCGCTCGCCCTGCGGGAGGGGTGGGATGTCGCCATCGCCAGCTCGACGCCGCTCAGCGTGGCGCTGCCGGCGCTCGCCGCGGCGTGGCGGCGCGGCCTGCCCTTCGTCTTCGAGATCCGCGACCCCTGGCCGGAACTGCCGCGCGCCATGGGGATCGGCGCCCCGCCGCTGTGGTGGGCGATGGACCGGCTGGCCGACGCCGCCTGCCGCCGCGCCGCCGCCGTCATCGCGCTCTCGGAAGGCATGGCGGAGACGGCGGTGGCGCATGGCGCCGACCCGGCGCGGGTGCATGTGGTGCCGAATGGCTGCGACCTCGACCTGTTCGGCCCGCAGGCTGCGGCCTGGCGGCCGGAGCAGGCGCGCTCCTCCGAGGCGCTCGCCGTCTATGCCGGGGCGCATGGGCGCGCCAACGGGCTCGACCTGCTGCTCGACGCCGCCGCCTGGCTCCTCGCGCGCGAGGAGCGGCGGGTGCGGCTGGTGCTGGTGGGCGAGGGGGCGGAGAAGCCGCGCCTGATGGCGCGCGCCGCGGCGGAGAGGTTGGAGAACGTCACCTTCCTCGACCCGCTGCCGAAGCCGCTGCTCGCCGGTCTTCTGGCCGGCAGCCAGATCGGCGTGCAGTGCCTGGCCGACCAGCCGGCCTTCGCCGAGTGGACGGCGCCGAACAAGCTGATGGACTACCTCGCCACCGGCCTGCCGGTGGTGGCGAACCTGCCCGGCCGGGCGGCCAGGCTGCTGGCCGAGGGGCCCTGCGGCATCGTCGTGCCGCCGGCCGAAGCGGCCGCGCTCGGCGCCGCGCTGGCGGCGCTGGCCGCCGACCCTGCCCGCCGCGCCGCGCTCGGCGCCGCGGGCCGTGCCCAGGCGGTGCGCCGCTGGGACCGGCGGCTGCTGGCGGTGCGCTTCTGCGAGATCGTCGAGCGGGCGGCCGAAGCGGATCACGGAGGGCGGCAAACGGCCGGAAGCGCGACTCCGCTCCGCAAGCGAGACTCCGCACCCGTTCCCGCGATCGCGGCCGAGAGGAAACGGCTCTAGCGCCTGATCCGCGGAGGCGGGAGCGCCGGAGCGGTGAAGCAGCCGCCCGATGCAGGGTGGAAGCGTGATCTGCCAAGGCGGATCATGCCACAGGGGGATGACCCGCCCGGCGGCGCTCAGCGCCGCGCCGCCTCCGCCGCGTCGAAATGCCGCTTCACGCAGGAGAGGCCGAACAGCACGCCGAAGCCGACCAGCCCCAGACCGAAGAGCTGCAGCGCGTCCTCCGAGGCGGCGGCGGCCAGCAGCCCGACCAGCGCGATCAGGGCGGAGAAGGCGATGAAGAACCAGGTGCGGCCGCTCATCATGGCTTGGTCTCCTTGCGGGTCTCGTCGTCGAACAGGATGCGGGAGGCGGCGCCGTCCAGATCCTCGTACTGCCCGGCGCGCAGGTTCCACAGGAAGGCGAGCAGGCCGAGCAGCCCCATCAGCAGGGCCAGCGGCACCAGGAAGATCAGCACGTCCATCAGCCGGCCTCTCTCGCCGCGCCCTCGGCGCGCAGCGCGTTCAGGATCACGACCAGGGAGGAGGAGGCCATCACCAGCGCCGCGATCAGCGGCGTCACCACGCCGAGGATCGCCATCGGCACCGCCACCACGTTGTAGACCAGCGAGAAGGCGATGTTCTGCCGCGCCAGGCGCTGCGCCCGCCGCGCCGTGGCGATGGCGGCGGGCAGCGCCGAGAGCCCCTCCTTCTGCAGCACCAGATCGGCGGCGGTCTGCGCCAGATCCGTGCCCTCGGCCGGGCAGGCCGAGACATGGGCGAGGGCGAGCGCCGCGGCGTCGTTGATGCCGTCGCCCACCATCAGCGGGCGGTGCCCCCCGGCGCGCAGCGCCTCGATGCGCGCGGCCTTGGCCGCCGGGTCGGCGCCGGCGCGCCATTCCGCGATGCCGACCTGCCGCGCCACCGCGGCGACGGCGGGCGCGGCGTCGCCCGAGAGCAGCTCCGCCTCCAGGCCGAGCGCGCCGAGGGCGCGCACCGTCGGCGCCGCATCCTCCCGCAGCCGGTCGGCGAAGCGGAAGGCGACCGGGCGTGCGCCCGGCGCGGCGCGGTACCACAGGGTCAGCCCGGCATCCTCGCCGGGAAGGCCGAGGAAGGCGGCGCTGCCGAGCCGCGCCTCGCCGTGCATCAGGCCGCGCCCGGGCACCTCCCGCACGCCGTCCGCCGCCGGCGCCTCCGGGCAGGCGGTGGCCAGCGCCCGGGCCAGCGGGTGGCGGCTGGCGCGGGCGAGCGAGGCCGCCGCGCGCAGCCCGGCCGCATCCCACTCGCCGGGCAGCAGGCTGGGGCGGCCCTCGGTCAGGGTGCCGGTCTTGTCGAGCACGGCGCGGTCGGCGCCGGCCAGGCGTTCGAGCGCGGTGCCGTTCGCCACCAGCACGCCGCGGCGGAACAGCGCGCCCACCGAGACCGCCTGCACCGCGGGCACCGCGATGGCGAAGCCGCAGGGGCAGGTGACGATCAGCGCCGCCACCGCCGGCACCAGCGCCTCCTGCCAGGAGACGCCGATCCAGAGCCACCAGCCGAGGAAGGTGGCGAGCGCGACCGCATGCACGATCGGCACGTAGAAGCGCACCGCGCGGTCGGCGACGTCCACGAAGCGGCCCTTCGCCTGCTCCGCCCGCTCCAGCAGCCGCCCCATGGCGGCGAGGGAGCCGTCCCGCGCCGCCGCGGTGACGCGGGCGGTGAAGGGGGCGCCGAGGTTGACCGCGCCCGCGGGCAGCGCCGCTCCGGGGGCGAAGCGGCGCGGCAGGCTCTCGCCCGTGGTGGCGGCGGTGTCGAGCAGCGCCTCGCCCGCCTCCAGCACCGCGTCGAGGCGCAGCCGTTCGCCTGCGGCGACCAGGATGCGCTCGCCGGCGCGGACGCTCTCCATCGGCACCATGCGCGTGCCGCCGTCCGGCCGCAGCAGCGCCACCATCCCCTCCTGCAGCGCCAGCAGCTCCGCCACCGCCTGGCGGGCGCGGCGGCGCGCGGCGCGGTCCAGCACCCGCCCCGCGAGCAGCAGGGCGAGGAGGGCGGTGGCGCCGTCGAACCAGGTGTAGGGTCCGTTGCGCAGCGTCTCGCTCACCGACATCAGCGTGGTGGCGATCACGCCGAGCGAGACGGCGAGGTCCATGTTCAGCCGCCCCGCCCGCACACCCGCGAGCGCGTTGCGGTAGAAGGGCATCCCGGCCACCAGCACCACGGGCAGCGCGATCGCCGCCGCCACCCAGTGGAGCGCGTGGCGCGTCGCCTCGCCCATGTCCCAGCCGACCCAGACGGCGACCGAGACCAGCATCACGTTCATCGAGCCGAAGGCGGCGATGCCGAGGGCGCGCAGCAGCGCCCGCCCCTCCGCATCCTCGGTCGCGCGCAGGCAGGCGGACGAGAAGGGCGCGACGCGGAAGCCGAGGCGCGCGAGCAGCGCCGCGAGATCGTTCGCCCGCCCCGCCTCGCCGCGCCAGGCGACGCGCAGGCGCCGGGCGGAGAGGCTGACGCGGGCCGAGAGCACGTCCGGCTCCGCCGCCAGCGCCTGCTCCACCAGCCAGACGCAGGCGCCGCAGGTGAGGCCGGAGACCATCAGCTCGAGCGAGCGCGTGCCGCCCTTCTCCTCCCGCGCATGCGGGGCGAAGTCGAGGGTAGGCGACTCCGCCGGGCGCAGCCCGCCCTCGGCCGCCTCGCGCCGGCGGTAGAAGGCGTCGAGGCCGAGACCCCGCACCAGCGCGTGCGCGCCCTCGCAGCCGGCGCAGCAGAAGGCGGCGCCGGCGGGTGCGGGCGCGCCGCAATGCGCGCAGGCGGCGGCGGGGCTGGCCGGCGCGGCCTCGGGCCGGATGCGCCCGATCAGGCTCACGGCAGCAGGAACCGGTGGCGGATGTCGAGGTGCCGCCCCTCCGGCCCGGCGAGGGTCAGCCGCGCCTCCCACTGGCCGGGACGCCCGGCGGCGGTGGCGATCCAGTGTCCTGGCGCGACGGCGACGAAGTCGAGCGGCTCCGCCGTGCCCTCGACCGGGCGGACCATGCGGCCGGAGAGCCGCCCCGGAACCGGGTTCCCCTCGCGGTCGAGCACGCGGACCCGCAGCACCTTGCCGGCGAGGGCCACCTGGGCCCCCCAGCCGAGGGCATCCTGACGCGCCGCCTCCTCCAGCACCGCGTTGTAGGCGCGGCCGCGCTCATAGGCCCGGCCGACGGTGACGCCGGTGAAGGTGGTGAGGGCGGCGGTGACCATCACGCCGTTCACCGCCACCACGGTCAGCATCCCGCCGACGAACACCCAGGGGATCCAGCGGCCGCGGCGGGGGTCGTGGCTTTCGGTCGTGCTCATGGCTTCGGTCCCAGGAAGACGCTGCGCGCGGACTCGACGGCGCGGCCCCGCGCGTCGAGCAGGCGGAAGGCGATCGGCGTGGAGTCGGACAGGCCGAGCCCCGGCGGCGCGGTGACCAGCGCCCGCCACTGCGTGATGCCGTCCGGCCGCGTGGTCAGCACCGGGCGCCCCCCGGCATCGGTCTCGGCGTCCTGCACCACCAGGCGCAGCCCGGCCGGGCCGTCGAGCGCCACGGCGAAGGCGGGGGTCCCGCGGGTGCGGTTGGAGAGCTTCAGCGTGTAGGCGTTGCGGATGCCGCCGTCGGAGAGCTCGACGAAGAGCGGCGCGCGGTCCCGTTGCACGGCGAGGCCCACCGTCTCGCGCAGCAGGAAGCTGCCCAGCATGACGGCCGAGACCAGCGCCAGCACGCCGGCATAGACGATGGTGCGCGGGCGGAGGAAGCGCGGGGCGCGGCGCGCCGCCATGCCGCGGGCCAGCCGCTCCGGCCCCGGCGCCCGGCCCGCCGTCGCGGCCTCGCTGGCGGCGATGTTGGCCAGCGTCTCGAAGGCGACCAGCCCCTTCTCCCGGCCGAGCCTGCGCATGATGTCGTCGCAGGCGTCGATGCAGAGGCCGCAGCCGATGCATTCGAGCTGCTGGCCGTCGCGGATGTCGATGCCGGTCGGGCAGACATGCACGCAGGCGCGGCAGTCCACGCAGTCGCCGACGCCCGCCGCCTTGGCCTTGCCGCGCGGCTCCCCGCGCCAGGCGCGGTAGGAGACGACGAGGGAGTTCTCGTCCAGCATCGCCGCCTGGAAGCGCGGCCAGGGGCACATGTAGGTGCAGACCTGCTCCCGCGCCCAGCCGGCCAGCAGGTAGGTGGTGAAGGTGAACAGGCCGAAGAAGAACCAGACGGTGCCGCTGGCCTGGAGGGTGAGCAGCTCGCGCGCCACGGTCGGCGCGTCGTTGAAGTACATGATCCAGGCGCCGCCCGTGGCCGCCGCGATCAGCAGCCAGGCGGCGTGGGTGGCGGCCTTCCGGCGCAGCCACTCGCCGCTCCAGGGCTGCTGGTCGAGGCGCATCCGCGCGTTGCGGTCGCCCTGGATGCGCCGCTCCACCCACAGGAAGAGATCGGTCCAGACCGTCTGCGGGCAGGCGAAGCCGCACCAGACGCGGCCGAACAGCGAGGTGGCGGCGAACAGCCCGATGGCGCCGAGCACGAGCAGGCCGGTGAGGTAGTAGACCTCCTGCGGCCAGATCTCGATCCAGAAGAAGAACAGGCGGGCGTGCTGCATGTCCACCAGCACCGCCTGGTTCGGCGCGTCCGGCCCGCGGTCCCAGCGGATCCAGGGCAGGAGGTAGTAGAGGCCGAGGCAGAGCGCGAGGATCGCCCATTTGGCGCGCCGCACCCTGCCGCTCACCGCCTTCGGATAGACCTTCTGGCGGCTGGCATAGAGCGGCGCCGGGGCGCCCGCCGTCTCGGCGGCGGGCTTCACACGCGCGGGGGGCTCGATCCTGCTCATCCCGTGCTCCCGGTGCCCGCCGTCACTCCCCGCCGCCGAGGGCGTGGACATAGACGGCGAGCATGTTCACCACTGCCGGATCGAGGCGCCCCTCCCAGGCCGGCATCACGCCCATGCGGGGCGAGCCGATGCTGCGCACCACCGCGGCCTTGTCCCCGCCGTAAAGCCAGATGCGGTCGTTGAGCCGCGGTGCGCCGACCTCGCGGTTGCCTTCCCCGCGCGCGCCATGGCAGCTCGCGCAGTTCTCGGCGTAGAGCGCGGCCCCGCGCTCCGCCGCCGCCCGGTCGGTGGCCCGGCCGGAGAGGGAGAGCACGTGCTCCGCCACGTCGTTCACCTGCGCCGCGGTCAGCATGCCGTCGGCAAGGAAGCGCGGCATCATGCTGATGCGCTCCTCGGCCGATTCGCCGGCGCGGATGCCGTGCGCGATGGTGTGGCGGATGGCCTCGAGGTCGCCGCCCCAGATCCAGTCGTCGTCGGCGAGGTTCGGGAAGCCGCCCGGCGCGCCCTGGCCGCCGGCGCCGTGGCAGCCGGCGCAGTTGTTGGCGAAGGCGATGCGCCCGCCGGCCAGGGCGAAGGCGCGCAGCTCCGGGTCGGCGGCGATGCCGGCCGGGCCAGCGGCGCGCAGCCGCGCCAGCATCGGCTCCTGCCGCGCGCGCTCGGCCTCCATCACCGGCACCACCGCCTCCCGCGCCACCCAGCCGGTCAGGCCCGTGGCGCCGCGAAAGGGCAGGGCGGGGTAGAGGATCACCCACAGCACGGAGAAGGCGATAGTGGCGTAGAACACCCACAGCCACCACTTCGGCAGCGGCGTGTTCAGCTCCTTCAGCCCGTCCCATTCGTGGCCGGTGGTCTCGCGGCCCGTCAGGGCGTCCTTCTCGATCTTGGTCGGCATCGTCAGGCGTTCCCGTTGCGGCCAGTTGGCGGCGCGTCGTCCCGGAGCGGGATCTCGCCGGCGCGCCTGTATTCGCGGCGCTTCGAGGGGCGCATCACCCAGAGGACCACGCCGACGAAGAGCAGGAAGAACCACAGCACCCAGAGCGCGCGGAGCGTCGGGTAGACGGAGACCAGCCAGTCCATCACGGCCCGCCCCCTATTGCTGGCGGAGCTGCTCGGGCGTGACGTCGCGGAAATCCACGAGCGTGCCGAGCATCTGCATGTAGGCGATGAGCGCGTCCATCTCCGTCACCACGCCCGGATTGCCGTCGAAGGCGGCCTGGCGGGCGCGGGCGTAGCGGGACTGGAGGCCGGAGGGGTCGCGGTCCGGCCGCGCCTGCGCGATCAGGTCGGCGCGGGCGTTGGCGATCATCTCGTCGGTGTAGGGCACGCCCAGCCGCTGCAGCGCCCGGAGGTGCGAGGCGATGTTGTCCGCCTTCAGCGGGCGGTCGAGGAAGGCGTAGGAGGGCATGATGCTCTCCGGTACCACCGAGCGCGGGTCGCGCAGGTGGGCGGCGTGCCAGTCGTCCGAGTAGCGGCCGCCGACGCGGGCGAGGTCCGGCCCGGTGCGCTTGGAGCCCCACTGGAAGGGGCGGTCGTACATGCTCTCGGCAGCGAGGCTGTAGTGGCCGTAGCGCTCCAGCTCGTCGCGGAAGGGGCGCACCATCTGGCTGTGGCAGGTGTAGCAGCCCTCCCGCACGTAGATGTTGCGCCCGGCGAGCTCGAGCGGGGTGTAGGGGCGCACGCCCTGCACCCGCTCGATGGTCGTCTCCAGGGCGAAGAGCGGCACGATCTGCACCAGCCCGCCGATGGAGACGGTGATGAGCGTCAGCACGCCCATCAGCACCAGGTTGCGCTCGATGACGCCGTGGTCGCGGAGCCAGCGGAACATGGAGGCGCCCTCCCTACTGCGCGGCCGGCGCCGCGACCGCGCCGGCGGGCACCGCGCGCGGCGCCTCCTCGGCCACGCCCGCGGAGCGCACGGTCATCCAGATGTTGTAGGCCATGATCAGCGCCCCGCTCAGGTAGAGCACGCCGCCGAGCGTGCGGATCACGTAGTAGGGGTACATGGCGGAGACGGTCTCGACGAAGCTGTACTGCAGGAAGCCAAGCTCGTCGTAGGCGCGCCACATCAGCCCCTGCATGATGCCCGAGACCCACATCGCGGTGATGTAGAGCACGATGCCGAGCGTCGCGATCCAGAAGTGCCAGGAGATCAGCGCCTCGCTGTACATGCGCGGCTTCCGCCACAGCACCGGCACCAGGTAGTAGATGGCGCCGAAGGTGATGAAGCCGACCCAGCCCATGGCGCCGGAATGCACGTGGCCGATGGTCCAGTCGGTGTAGTGGGAGAGGGCGTTGACGGCCTTGATGGACATCACCGGCCCCTCGAAGGTGGACATGCCGTAGAAGCCCACCGCGGCCACCGAGAAGCGCAGCGCCGGATCGGTGCGCAGCTTGTCCCAGGCGCCCGAGAGCGTCATCAGCCCGTTGATCATGCCGCCCCAGGAGGGCATCCACAGCATGACCGAGAACACCATGCCGAGCGTCTGCGCCCAGTCCGGCAGCGCCGTGTAGTGTAGGTGGTGCGGGCCGGCCCAGATGTAGAGGAAGATCAGCGTCCAGAAGTGCACGATGGACAGGCGGTAGGAATAGACCGGCCGGTTCGCCTGCTTCGGGATGAAGTAGTACATGATCCCGAGGAAGCCCGCGGTCAGGAAGAAGCCCACCGCGTTGTGGCCGTACCACCACTGGATCATCGCGTCCTGCACGCCCGCCCAGACCACGTAGGACTTGGCCGAGCCCCACTCCACCGGCAGCGCGACGTTGTTGCCGATGTGCAGCATGGCGACGGTGATGATGAAGGCGAGGAAGAACCAGTTCGCCACGTAGATGTGCGGCTCCTCGCGCCGCAGGATGGTGCCGCCGAAGGCGATCAGGTAGGCGACCCACACCACGGTGAGCCAGAGGTCCACGAACCACTCCGGCTCGGCGTACTCCTTGCTCTGCGTGACGCCGAAGACATAGCCGAGGGCGGCGGCGACGATGAAGAACTGGTAGCCCCAGAACAGGAACCAGCCCATGTCCTCGCCGCCGAACAGCCGGGCGCGGCAGGTGCGCTGCACCACGTAGAGGCTGGTGCAGAGCAGCGCGTTGCCGCCGAAGGCGAAGATCACCGCCGAGGTGTGCACCGGCCGCAGCCGCCCGAAGGTGGTCCATTCCAGGCCGAGGTTCAGCGCCGGCCAGGCGAGCTGGGAGGCGATCAGCACCCCCATCAGGAAGCCGGCGATGCCCCAGAACACGGTGGCGATGGCGAAGGCCCGGATCGGGCCCTCCACATAGGGCGTCGCATGGGTCGTCGTGCCCGCCCCGATGCGGGGGGGCGCCAGGGCGGCGGCGGCGCCGTCTGCGGCCATGGATGGTTCTCCCAACAGAGGCGCGGTCCGGTGGAAGGCCCCGGGCGCGCCTCCTGCTCATGCGGCAGCCGCAGCATTGCGTCCTTGATCCGGATCAAGGGCGGAAGGGGCGACGGCGGCTAGGCTGCTCCGCGCCGCCCCGGCCAGACAGGAGGAACCGCCCGCATGAGCAGCGACCTGATGGGGGATGTGCCGGCCGCCCCTGCCGCGGCGGGGCGGATCCGGCATGTGACGACGGACCGGCCCTGGGTGTGGCTCACCGCCGGGTGGCGGGACCTGCAGGCCGCGCGCCCGGTGGCGCTGGCCTATGGCGGCGCGATCACCCTCGCGGGCTGGGCGCTGGCGCTGCTGTTCTTCGAGGCCGGGACCCCCTGGGCGATCCTGCCGGCGACGGCAGGCTTCTTCCTGGTGGCGCCGCTGCTCGCCGCGGGCCTCTACGAGACCAGCCGGCTGCGGCAGGAGGGGCGGGCGCCCACCCTCGGCGACGCGCTGGGCGCGTTCCGGCGCAATGCCGGCCAGCTCGCCTTCATGGGCGTGGTGCTGCTGCTGATCCACCTGGTCTGGGTGCGGGTGGCGGGGCTGCTCTTTGCGCTGTTCTTCGGCGTCAATTTCGTGCCCGGCCTCGCCGAGCTGCCGATGGCGATGCTCCGGTCGGAGCAATTCCTGCCCTTCCTGGTGGTCGGCACCGGCTTCGGCTTCCTGCTGGCGACAGCGGCGTTCATGGTCTCCGCCGTCTCGATCCCGATGATCCTCGACCGGCCCGAGGTCACCGCACCGGAGGCGGTGACGGTGAGCATCCAGGCGGTCCTGGAGAACTGGCGGGCCATGGCGCTCTGGGCCGGGCTGATCGTGCTGTTCACCGGCCTGGCGCTGATCCCCTTCTTCCTCGGGCTGGTGGTGGTGATGCCGTTGATCGGGCACGCCACCTGGCACGCCTACCGCGATCTCGTGGCGCGGTGACGCAGGGCGGGCGGCGAGGGAGCGGCCGGCTCTCGGACGCTACGGCGTGATCCGCCTTGGCGGATCGCGCTTCCGCCCTTCTTCGGGCGGCCGGCGCACCGCTCCGGCGCTCCCGCCTCCGCAGATCAGGCGCTAGAGAAGCAGGAGATCCGCCGCGAAGGGCGGCGGGGGAGGGGGCGGGTCGTCCAGGCCCGGCCCGGCCCGCCCCGTCGCCGCCTCGCGCCCCGGCGGCAGGGCCACCCACAGGGGCCTCTCGGCCGGCGCGGCGGAGAGGGCGACATCGATGGCGATCTGCGCCCGGCTGGTGCCCGAGCCCAGCCGCCCGAGCTGCAGGGCAAGTTCCGCCCCCTCCGGCGCGCGCCCCAGCGCCCCCTGGTAGAGGCCGGCGACGAAGGCCGCCTCCTCCGCCGGCAGCGCCGCCACCGCGCCCGCCGCGAGGTCGGCCAGCGTCTCGCCCCGCTGCAGCGCCAGCACCGCCTCGCCCAGCGCCGCGCCGCCGGCCTCGGTGCCGTGCAGGGCGCGATGCAGCGCCGCGGCCTGGGCCGCCGCACCCCGCGGGTCGAGATCGAGGAAGCCGTCGGCGAATTCCACCCGCCGGACCGTGCCGGGGATCAGCGCCTCGTTCCCGTCGCGCAGCGCCACCTGGCGGTCCCCACCCGCCGCCGGGCGCAGCGCGGCGAGCGCGTGGGCTTCCTGCACCACCACCGCCCGCGCCCCATCGGCGAGGGCGATGGGGCCAAGCATCTCGCCCGGCTCCATGGCCGGCGGCCGGAAGGGCGGGCCGCCCGGCTCGGTGACGCTGACCTCCAGCACGAAGCCGGCGCTGTTGCGCCCGTCCGACACCTCGACCAGCAGCGGCAGGGTGCCGATCTCGTCGAGGCCGAGGCTGATGCCCTCGCGCAGCTTCAGCGTGTTCCCCACCACCTCGAACCGCCATTCCTCCTCGGGGGTGAAGCGGATGTGGAACGGGCCGGCCGAATCCGGATCGGTGATCGAGAGGGTGCCGATCACGGCGCCGATCGCCCCGGCGGCGACGCTGCCGCCGCTGGCGAAGCCCCGCAGGGCGGGTGGGGTATCGTCCACGTCCAGCAGCGCGACGCGGAAGACGGCCGGGTCCTGCCAGACCGTGCCGTCGTCCAGGCGAACATGCAGGGAGAAGGCGATTTCCGGCTCCAGCCCGGCGGCGATGAAGGCCTCGTAATCGGCGACCGCGCCGGGGCTGAGAAACAGCAGCGCCTGTTCCTTGTCCCAGTGCAGCGCGACGTAGGAGGCCCCCGGCCCGACCGCCTCGATCGCGGCGACCCGGTCGGTCTGCCCGGTCACGCTCAGCGTGGCGGCCCAGTCGCCGGGGCGGCTGCCCTCCGTCATGGAGGCGGGGAGGATGCCGGTGAACTGGACGAAGCTCATCTTTCGACCCATGGTCCATATATTGATACGGACCATGGGGGGTGGCGATTTCGGATCGGTGAACGGGATGCGTCTCCGCCTTAGAGGATCCGCGCCCGGATTTCACGGAGGCGCGACAGGACTTGCCGAAGCCTGAACGGCGCCGGCCGCGCCACAGTCACCTCGGTCCGTGGATGCCGCCGCCGGTATCCCCTTCAGTCTGCGCGCGGCCGCCACGCCGGGCCCCGTCGCGGCCGGCCGCCATGGGATCCCGGCAACCCTGGGCGCGGGGACCGCCGGCCGTGTCAGGCGACCAGCCGTGCGGCCAGAGCCAGCAGCGCCACGCCGTTCAGCCCGAACAGAACCGCCCCGGCCATCTCCATGCTCCGCCCGTGGCGGCGCCCGAACAGGCGCCCGAGCAGCGCCACCCCGGTCAGGGCCGGCACCGTGCCGGCGACGAAGGCCGCCATGGCCAGGGCCCCGCCGAGCGCGCTGCCGGTCGCCGCCGCGGCGGCCAGCGCCCCGTAGAGCAGGCCGCAGGGCAGGGCGGAGAGCAGCAGGCCGAGCAGCACCGCCCGCCCGCCCACCGGCGCGGCGAGCAGGCCGCCAAGCCGGCGCCGCAGCACCTCCGGCATCGGCGGGGAGGGCAGGGGCAGGCGGGGCAGCGAGGGAGCGAGGCGCTGCGCCGCCTGGGCGAGCATGGGGAGGGCCGCCAGCGCCAGCAGTCCCGCCAGCAGCGGCTTCAGCCCGCTGCCCAGCACCAGCAGCCCCGCCGCGCCGCCGGCCAGGGCGCCGAGCGCCGCGTAGCCGAGCGCCCGGCCGAGATGGTAGGGGAGCAGCGCCGCGCCGCCCAGCCGGCGCAGCATCCCCCCCTCCGCCATCCGGCCGGCCCGCGCCGCCGACTGCGCCAGCACGAAGGGTGCGCACATGCCCGCGCAATGCGTTGCCCCGCCCGCGAGGCCGGCCAGGAACAGCGCCCCCATCACCGAGGCGAGGCCCCCTGGGCCGAGGGCAGCCAGGCCGTGCAGGCAATCGGCCAGCATGGCGGACGCCTAGGGCCGCCCCGCCCCGTGCCGGCGCGGCGGAACCGCCCCGGCCTCCCTTCCCGGACGGGCAGGGAGAAGGCGCCTCCGCCATGGCCCCGGCACAGCCCCGCCCGGCGCCCGATCCGCGGAGGCGGACCCGCCGGAGCGGCGCCTCCTGCCGGCTGCCGCATGCGCCGGCCCACATGGCCATGGGGTGGCCGCCACTCCGGGCCCCCCCATGGCCGGCCGCGGCGGGATGGCGGCCACCCCGCGCGCGGAGGCGTCCGGCGATACCGCCGGCCGTATCGGTGGCTCAGGGAAGGGCGGACGCGCGAGTCTCAAGGCGGATCCTGCCCTATCCCCCCCGCCGCGCCCGCGCCTTGCGCCGCGTCAAGCCGTGGCGGACTCCGCGAACCGTGCCGTCGCCCCTACTATCCAGTCATGTCATCCCTCCCGCCCCCCCTGGCCCTGACCATGGGCGAGCCCGCCGGGATCGGCGCCGAGATCGCCGCCGGCGCCTGGCGCGCCCTGCGCGCGGAGGGACCGGCCTTCTTCCTGATCGGCGATGCGGAGCGCGTCCCCGGCGTGCCGGCGCGGCGCATCGCGGCGCCGGAGGAAGCGGCCGCGGCCTTCGCGGAGGCGCTACCGGTGCTGCACCGCCCTCTGCCCCGCCCGTCCGTGCCGGGAAGGCCCGACCCCGCCAACGCCCCGGCGGTGATCGCCGCGATCGAGGAGGCGGTGGCGCTCGCCCGCGCCGGCCGGGCCGCCGGCGTCGTCACCAACCCGATCCAGAAGGGCGCGCTCTACGCCGCCGGCTTCGCCCATCCCGGCCATACCGAGTTCCTGGCCGACCTCGCCGGCACCGGCGTCCCGCCGGTGATGCTGCTCGCCTGCCCGGGGCTGCGGACGGTGCCGGTGACGGTGCACGAGCCACTGGCCCGCGCCATCGCCCGCCTGACCCCTGGGATGATCGTGCAGGCGGCGCGCACCACCCATGCGGCGCTGATCCGCGATTTCGGCATCGCCGCGCCGCGCCTCGCGGTGGCGGGGCTGAACCCGCATGCGGGAGAGGAGGGGGCGCTCGGCACCGAGGAGCGCGACATCGTCGCCCCGGCCGTCGCGGCGCTGCGCGCCGAGGGCATCGCCGCGCGCGGCCCGCTGCCGCCGGACACCATGTTCACCGCGCTGGCGCGGCCGGGCTACGACGCCGCCATCTGCCTCTACCACGACCAGGCGCTGATCCCGGTCAAGACGCTGGACATGGCGGGCGGGGTGAACGTGACGCTCGGGCTTTCCATCGTCCGCACCAGCCCGGATCATGGGACGGCGCTCGACATCGCCGGCACCGGGCGGGCCGATCCCTCCTCGCTGGTCGCCGCGCTGCGCCTGGCCGCCGAGATCGCGAGGAACCGCGCCCGATGCCCCTGACGCCGCTCCGCCTCTCCGTGAACGTGGACCACGTGGCCACCCTGCGCAACGCGCGCGGCGGCGCCTTCCCCTGCCCGGTGGAGGCGGCGCGGGTGGCGATGGAGGCGGGCGCCGACGGCGTGACCGTGCATCTGCGCGAGGACCGCCGCCACATCCGGGACCGCGACGTGGAGCGCATCGCCGCCGAGGTGGAGACGCGTCTCAACCTGGAGATGGCGGCGACGGAGGAGATGGTGGCGATCGCCTGCCGCCTGCGCCCGCCCGCCTGCTGCCTGGTGCCGGAGCGGCGCCAGGAACTGACCACCGAGGGCGGGCTCGACGTCCTCGGCGCCGGCCCGGCGCTCGGCGAGGCGGTGCGGCGCCTGGCCGGGGCGGGGATCGAGGTTTCCCTCTTCGTCGAGCCCGATCCGGCGCAGATCGAGGCCGCGGCGCGGCTCGGCGCCCAGGCCGTGGAACTGCACACCGGCCCCTATGCGGAGGCTCCCGAGGCGGCGCGCGGCCCGCACCTCGCGCGGCTGAGGCAGGGCGCGGCGGCGGCGCGGGCGGCGGGCCTCGCCTGCCATGCCGGCCATGGCCTCGCCTATGACAGCATCGGTCCCGTTGCCGCCATGCCGGAGGTGGAGGAGGTGAGCATCGGCCACTTCCTCGTCGGCCAGGCCCTGTTCGAGGGGCTGCCCGCCGCGGTGCGCCGCATGAAGGGCCTGATCGCCGCGGCGCGCGGCGGCTGAACGGCTGCGGCTCAGCCGCCGCGCGGCCGCTCCTCCTGCCAGTAGCGGTCTATCTCCTGGCGCCGCCGCTCGAAGGCCTGGGCGTCGGCGAGGGCGTCGGGGTCCAGGCGGGGCGCGCCCTCCAGCCGCTCCGGCGCGACATCGAGCACGAAGACGTCCATCGCCGGCGCCACGCGCAGCCTCTCCCATGGCACCGCCACGTGATCCTGCCCGAGGCCGAGGAAGCCGCCGCGGGCCAGGATGACATGGGTGATCTGCCCCGAGACCGGGTGCACCACCACGTCCTCGATGCTGCCGAGACGCTCGTCGCGCGGGCTGCGCACGTCGGCGCCGGTGATGGCATCGGCGCGGAAGCTGCGCGGCGCCTCGGTCACCGGCCGCGCCAGCGCCACCTGCTGCTGGCGATAGGAGAGCACCTCGCCCGGCTGCACCCCGGCCTGGCGGAGCTGCTGCACATACTCGGCATAGATGTCGCGCAGCTCGGTCAGCACGGCGTGGCAGAGATGGCCCTCACCGCGCTGGGCGAGCACCGCGGCAGCGCGGAACAGCGCGCTCAGCTCCTGCCCCGGCGCCATGCGCCAGCGAAGGCCGCGCCAGGGATCGGCCGCCTCCGTGCCCGGTGCCGGGGCGACGCCCGGGGCGCGCAGGGCCGGCTCCACCGGGCGGGCGCCATAGACGCCCCAGCCGTAGTGGCGGCGATAGCCGGCGAGCCAGTAGCCATCCTGCTCCATCTGCCGCCCGAAGGCGGCCAGCTCCTGCAGGCATTGCTGCCCGCCCTGGGCCTGGATGCGCGCGGCGGCCGGGGGCGCGCCCTGCTGCGCCGCCGCGGCGCCGGGGCCGAGCAGCGCCGCCGCCAGGGCGGCGCCCGCAAGACCGCGTAGCCTCATCGCCTTCCTCCCTACTGCCGGCGGCGCGTCTCCCGCCGGCCTCCGCGACGGGAACGGGCCGGGCCGCGGGTGGTTCGGCGGGCATGGCGGCGGGCGGCGAAACGTGGTTCACCCCTCCCATCCCGGCCGTGGAGGGAGGAGATGGGTCAGCAAGGGCAGGGGCCGCGCGTCGCGCTGCTCGGCTTCTCGATCGAGTGCAACCGCTTCGCCCCGCCGGCGGGGCGCGACGACTTCGCCTGCCGCTGCTGGTTGGAGGGCGAGGCGATCCTCGCCGATGCCCGCAGCCCGACGCCGCGCGCGCTCGGCGAGATGCCGGGCTTCGTCGCCGATATGGACGCCGCCGGGCCGTGGCGGCCGCTGCCGGTCCTGCTTGCCATGGCCGAGCCGAACGGGCCGGTGGAGCAGCCGCTGTTCGCAACGATGATGGCCACCTGGCGCCGCGGGCTGGAGGCGCTGCGCGGAGAGGTGGACGGCGCCTACTGCGTGCTGCACGGCGCCGGCCTCACCACCGAACTCGACGACCCGGAGGGCGCGCTGCAGGCGCTGGTGCGGGAGGTGCTGGGGCCCGGGGTGCCGCTGGTGTGCAGCTACGACCTGCACGCCAACGTCTCCGACGCCATGGTGCGGCATTGCGACGCCTTCGTGGGCTACCGCACCAACCCGCATCTCGACATGCGCGAGCGCGGGGCGGAGAGCGCGCGGCTCCTGCGCCGGCTGATGTCCGGCACGCGCACGCATCTCGCCTTCCGCCGCCTGCCCATCGTGGCGCCGACCGTCTCCCTGCTGACGGCGCGGGGACCCTATGCGGAGGTGATCGACCTCGGCCAGGAGCTGAAGGCGCAGGACCCGCGCATCCTCAACGTCTCGGTGATGGGCGGCTTCGCCTATGGCGACACGCCCTTCAACGGCCTGGCGGTGATCGTCACCGCCACCGAGCGCGACGCCGCCGAGGCGCTGGCCGACACCCTCGCCGACGCGGCCTGGGAGCGGCGCCACCGCTTCGTCGCGCACCTCACCCCGCTGGAGGAGGCGGTGCGGCGCGCGAAGGAGAGCCCCGTGCCGCTGGTCTTCGCCGATGTCGCCGACAATCCGGGCGGGGGCGGGCGGGGCAACACCATGTTCCTCCTGGAAGCCTTCCACACCGCCGGGGTGCGGGACTGCCTGGTCGGCGTGATCCACGACCCCCTGCTGGCCGGGGAAGCGCACCGGCTCGGGCACGGCGCCCGCTTCATCGCGCGCTTCAACCGCCCGCAGGGCACGCTCACCGCCGAGGATCCGTTCAGCCGCCCCTTCGCGGCGGAGGCGGAGGTGGCGGCGCTCTCCGACGGGCAGGTGACGGGGCGGCGCGGCATCTATGCCGGCACGGCGATGCGCCTCGGCCCCACCGCCGCGCTCAGGATCGGCGGCATCACCGTGGTGGTGATCTCCAACCGCACGCAATGCGCGGACCCCGCCTTCTTCGAGCATCTCGGCCTCGACATCGGCGCGGCGCGGGCGGTGGTGGTGAAGTCGCGCGGGCATTTCCGCGGCGGCTTCGACGAGTTCTTCGGCCACGACCAGGTGGTGGAGGTGGACTGCCCCGGCCTCACCTCTCCCATCCTGTCGCGCTTCGCCTGGACCAGGCTGCCGCGCCCGGTCCTGCCGCTCGATCCCGAGACGCGCTGGGACGGTGGCCGCGGGGAGGCGGCGCCGGTAGGCTCCGCCGCATGACGCTGGACGACCTGCCCACCCCCTGCCTGGTGCTCGACCTCGGCATCCTGAAGCGCAACCTCGCCGCCATGCGCGCCGCCCTGGCGCGGCATCCGGGTCTGGTCCTGCGCCCGCACCTGAAGACGGCCAAATGCCGGGAGGTGGCCGCCCTCGCCGCGCCGGACTACGGGCCGATCACCGTCAGCACGCTGGCCGAGGCGCGCCACTTCGCCGAGGGCGGCTGGCGCGACCAGATCTACGCCGTCGGCATCACGCCGCAGAAGCTCGACGCCGTGGCGGCTCTGAACGCGCAGGGCGCGGAGGTGAAGGTCATCACCGACGACCTTGACGCCGCCCGCGCCATCGCCGCCCATCCCGGCCCGCTGCGCGCGCTGGTAGAGGTGGACATCGGCGAGGGCCGCGGCGGCGTGCCGCCGGGGGACGAGGCGCTGCCCGCCATCGCCCGCGCGCTCGGCCCGCGCCTCGCCGGCGTGCTCAGCCATTCCGGCCACAGCTACAACGGCCGCAGCGTGCAGGAGATGGAAGCGGTCGCGGAGCAGGAGCGCGCCGGCATCACCGCCGCCGCGGCGCGGCTGCGCGAGGCGGGACTGGAGCCGGGCATCGTCTCCCTCGGCTCCTCGCCGACCGCGCTGCACGCCCGCGACATGCGCGGGGTGACGGAGGTGCGCGCCGGCGTCTACATGTTCGGCGACCTGTTCCAGGCGCAGCTCGGCACGCATGGCATGGCGGACATCGCGGTGACGGTGCTGGCATCGGTCATCGGCCGCAAGCCGGAGCGCAACGCGGTGCTGCTGGATGCCGGGGCGCTGGCGCTGTCCAAGGACCGCAGCACCCAGGCAGCGCCCAAGGACTACGGCTTCGGCCTGGTGCTGGACCGCGAGGGAAGGCCCGCCTTCGGCGAGGCGATCGTTCTGCGCACCCACCAGGAGCATGGCGAGGCGCGTGGCGACGGCCCGCTTCCCTTCGCCCGCCTGCCCGTCGGCGCCCGAGTGCGGATCGCGCCCAACCACACCTGCCTGACCGCGGCGGCGCATGAGCGCTACTACGTGGTGGATGGCGGGACGGAGGTGATCGCGGTGTGGGAGCGGGTGAACTTCTGGTAGCCGCCGGATAGCCGGCTCACCGCTCCGGCAATCCCGCCTCCGCGGATCAGGCGCCAGAGCGGATCCCGCAGGCGAGGCCGCCCGGCCGGGATCCGCCCTACGGCACCGGCAGCAGCACCACCGTCACGCTCCGTTCCTCGGGCTGGGCGCCGCGGGCGAAGGCGGCGCGGCGGGCCTCGGCGCGGATGCGGTCACGCTCCACCCCGCGCTTCGCCAGCGCCTCGGCCACCGCGCCGGCGCGGCGGGCGGCGAGCTGCAGGCCGGTCTGCGCCCCGCCCTCCTGCGGGCCGGCATGGCCGAGCACGCAGATCAGCCGCTCCGGCTCGCGCTTCGCGAGGTCCGCCGCGGCGTCGAGCCCGGCGCGCGCCGCCTCGCCCGGCGCGTCGGCGCCGCGCGGGAAGGGAATGGCGAAGACGTCGTCCTCGAGCCGTTCGGCGCCCACGCAGCTGAAGGGGCGCGGCTGGGCGCCGGCGGCGGTGGGCAGCAGCAGGGCGCCGAGCAGGACCGCAGCGGGGATCATGCGGCGGCCAGCAGCCCGGCCTCGCGCAGCCGGGTGAGCAGCGCGGCGGCGTCCACGCCGGGATGGGCGGCGCGCAGTTCAGGCTCGGCGACGTCCGGGCGGGCGAGCACCCAGCTCGCCGCCTCGGCCTCCTGCGGCGCGAGCGGCAGCGCGCCCTGCGCTGTCTTCAGCACCCACTCGGCGCCGCGGCGCACCGGTTTGGCGCCCCGCGCCAGCACGCGGAAGGCGGGCGCCTCCTCCGCGGCCGGCGCCGCCGCGGCGGGGGCGAGGCCGCGCGCGGCCAGGAGATCGTAGCCGCCGCGCCGGAAGCGGTACTCGGCGACGAAGCGCTCCAGCACCTCCATCACCTTCGGATCGCGGGCGAGCTCCGCCAGGCGCTGGCCGAGCTGCGCGGCGCGGGAGGTGAGGGCGAATTTCGCCGCCGCGCCCCCGTCCTGGCGCGGCAGCGGCTTGCGGAACTCCGGGTCGTACAGCACGCGCTCGACCAGGATGTTCAGGAAGTCCATCCCGAGCGGGGCGTGCACGCCATAGGCGATGTGCACGGAGGAGGGCGCCTCGGCCAGCGCGTCGTGATACCAGCCGCGCGGCAGGTAGAGCAGGTCTCCGGGCTTCAGCAGCACCTTCGCGTGCAGCCCGCGCTTGGCCTGCTCGTGATGCGCCTGGGGGAGGTTGCGGAACACCGGATGGGCGATCGGCCACTCCGCGCGGCCTTCCCAGATGTTCCAGGTCTTCTCGCCCTCGACCTGCACCGCCCAGACGTCGTGGGTGTCGAAATGCGCGGGGAAGGCCTTGTGGCTCTGCCAGGAGATGTAGACGTTGGCCTGCGCCTTGCCGAGCCCCGCCCCCTCCAGCGCCGCGGAGACGGCGGCGAGGCCGGGGGTGAGGCTGTCCACGTCGTTCATCACCACCGAGGCGCCGCGCCGGACCCAGTCCTGCACCTTCGCCGCCACCGGCTGCCAGACCTGGTCGTTGTCGCGGCTAGTGGCGCGGACGCAGTACTGCTCGGGCGGCACCGGCGTGCCATCCAGCACCAGCTGCAGCGAGTGGGCGGACCAGATGTGGCTCATGTCGAGCAGGCGGTTGATCTGGCGCCAGGACAGGACGGAGGCGAATTTCGCCGGATCGCCCCGCAGGTGCAGGGGCTGGCGGTCGTGGTACTCGGCGAAGAACTGCTCGGGCGGCATCGGCGCGAGCAGCTCGGCGAGGGTCATGCTCATGCGGCGCATCCTAGCCTGTGGCCGCCGCGGGCGAAATCGGCGGCCGGTGCGGAACGGGAGGGGTCTGCGCGGGGGAGACAATCAACTTTAAGTTGAATTTCCCGGCCTGTTCATGGAAGGTGGCGGCATGGCCGCGCTCCGCCACCGCCCTCCCTCCTGCCACCCACCGGACGCCCGGGGATGAGTGGCAAGGGCCTGCCACCCCCCGCGCCGGATCTGGACCTCGGCGCGGCGATCTTCGCGGAGGTGACGCTCGCCTTCGACGTCTTCTACCGGCCCGGGGCGGCGGGCCGGGTCGGGCTGACGGGGCGGCGCTTCCTGCGCTGCAACCTGGCGGGGCCGGCGCTGGTCGCGCTCGGGACGGGCAGCCGCTTCGCCGACTGCATCTTCTCCGCCTGCAGCTTCACCCTGGCCGCGGACCCCGCCACGGTGCCGGGGGCGATCCTGCTCGAGGACTGCCTGTTCGACGACTGCATCCTGACGCGCTGGTCGGTGTTCCTGCCGCCCGCGCTCGCCGCGGCGCTGCTGCGCGACATGCCCGAGGCGCGCGTCTTCGGCCTCCCCTTCGGCGGGGGCTGACCCGCATTCCCGGCGGTTGACGGCGGCATGGCCGCCGCGATGATGGTGGCCGGCAGTTCGAGGGAAGCCAGGGGATGGCCGGCAGGCTCGAGGGCAGGCGCTGCTTCGTGACGGCGGCCGGGCAGGGCATCGGCCGCGCCGCCGCGCTCGCCATGGCGGCCGAGGGCGCGCGCGTGCTCGCCACCGACCGCGACGCGGCGAAGCTCGAGGGCCTCGCCGCGCGGGGCATCGAGACGCGGCCGCTCGACGTGCTGGACGACGCAGCGGTGGAGACGGCGTTCGCGGCGGCCGGGCCGCTGGACGCGCTGTTCAATTGCGCCGGCGTCGTGCACCAGAACACGGCGCTGACCTGCACGGAGGCGGAGTGGGACCTCGCCTTCGCGCTCAATGTGCGCGCCATGTGGCGGTGCATCCGCGCCGCGCTGCCGGGGATGCTGGCGCGCGGCGGGGGCAGCATCGTCAACATGGCCTCCGCCTGCTCCAGCGTGAAGGGCGTGCCGAACCGCTTCGTCTACGGCACCACCAAGGCGGCGGTGATCGGGCTGACGAAGTCCGTCGCCGCCGAGCATGTGACGCAGGGCATCCGCTGCAACGCCATTTGCCCCGGCACGGTGGACACGCCTTCGCTGCGGGAGCGCATCGCCGCCAACGCCGCCGCCGCAGGTGGGGAAGAGGCGGCGCGCGCCGCCTTCGTCGCCCGCCAGGCGATGGGCCGGCTGGGGACGCCGGAGGAGATCGCGGCGCTGGTCGTCTATCTTGCCTCGGCGGAGAGCGCCTTCCTCACCGGCCAGGCGATCGTCATAGACGGAGGCTGGACGCTCTAGGGCATTCTCCGCCCGCCCCGACTCCCGGCGAATGCCCCGGCCCTTGATGCGCGAGCATTCCCGCCCGTTCCGGCGGGTCCACCCGAACGGGGGCTGCCCCCGGCGCCCGATGCGCAAGGGCGGACCCGCCGGGGCGGTGACACCGGTCGCTCGACAGGGGCGGGCGCATGATCCACGAGAGTGGACCATTCTGCAGCGTCCGCGCCGACGCGGACCCCCTTTTCAGGAGGACACCACATGAAGCTGCTGCGCTACGGCCCGCCGGGCCAGGAACGCCCCGGGATGCTCGATGCCTCGGGCACCATCCGCGACCTTTCCGGGGTGATCCCCGACCTGGCGGGAGAGGCGCTGTCGCCCGCGGGCCTCGCGCGGATCGCCGCGCTCGATCCGGCGAGCCTGCCGGCGGTGAGCGGCACGCCGCGCCTCGGGCCGCCGGTGACGGGGATGAAGAACCTGGTCTGCATCGGCCTCAACTACGCCGACCACGCGGCGGAGACCGGCGCGCCGGTGCCGAAGGAGCCGATCGTGTTCCTGAAGTCGCTCGGCGCGCTGAGCGGGCCGAACGACGACATCGTGATCCCCCGCAACTCGGTGAAGACCGATTGGGAGGTGGAGCTCGCGGTCATCATCGGCACCAGGGCGAAGTACGTCACCGAGGAGCAGGCGCTGGACCACGTGGCCGGCTACGCCGTGGGCAACGACGTCTCGGAGCGCGAGTGGCAGTCCGAGCGCGGCATGACCTGGGACAAGGGCAAGGGCTTCGACACCTTCGGGCCGCTCGGCCCCTGGCTGGTGACGAAGGACGAGGTGCCGGACCCGCAGAACCTCGCCATGTTCTGCGAGGTGGACGGGGTGCGGATGCAGGACGGCTCGACCCGCACCATGATCTTCGGCGTGAAGACGCTGATCAGCTATGTCAGCCAGTGCATCACGCTCCATCCCGGCGACGTGATCTTCACCGGCACCCCGCCCGGCGTGGGCCTCGGCAAGAAGCCGACGCCGGTGTTCCTGAAGCCGGGCCAGACCCTGCGCCTCGGCATCGAGGGCCTGGGCGAGCAGGTGCAACGCACGGTGGCCTACGAGGGGTAGCGGCCCGGCTCCGGACGGGGCCGCCGCCTCTGGAAGGGGCCCCGCATCGCGTCCAGGATGCGCGGCATGCGCTGCGTCCTGGTCGTGCTGGACGGGCTCCGGCCCGACCTCGTCACCCCGCGGCTGATGCCGCACCTGGCGCGCCTCGCCGGCCGGGGGACGCGCTTCGCTGCGGCCCGCAGCGTCTTCCCGAGCGAGACGCGGGTCGCCACGGCCTCACTGGTCACCGGCTGCCGTCCGGACGGCCATGGCCTCGTCGCAAACACGCTGTTCGACGCCGCCCTGACGCCGGAGCGGCTGCTCCGCACCGACCGCCCCGCCGACCTCCGCCTGCTGGCCGGCGGCGCGCCCTCGCCGCTGCGGCGGCCCGGCCTCGGGGAGGTGCTGGCCGCGGCCGGGCGGAGCCTGGCCGTCGTCTCCACCGGCACGCCCGGCCAGACGCTGCTCGCCCATCCGCAGGCGGAGGCGCTCGGGGCCTTCCGGTGGAACGCCGAGGACACAGAGACCGAGGCGGCGCGCCTGATCGCCGCGCGGCTCGGCCCCACCCCGCCCGCCGCGGTGCCCAACCTCGCCCGCATCGCCCATGCGGCGCGGGCGCTCACCGAGGTGGTGCTGCCCGGCCTCGCTCCCGACATCACCCTGCTCTGGTGCTCGGAGCCCGACCTCAGCTTCCACTACCGGGGATTGCTGGCGCCCGAGGCGCGGGCGGCGCTCGCCGCCGCCGATGCCGCGCTCGGCCGTGTGCTCGCCTGGCGGGAGGCGCAGCCGGACGCGGCGGAGATCGTCGTGATGGCGCTTTCCGATCACGGTCACGTCACCGGCCATCGCAGGCTGGACGTGGCGGCGGAGCTGCGGCGCGGCGGCTTCGCGGCCGGGCAGGGGATGGCGGGGGAGGTGGAGGTGGTGGTCGCGCCCGCCGCCGCGCCGGGCCTGTGGCTGCGCGACGCCGCGCTGGCGCCGCGCCTCGCCGCCTTCCTGGCGGCGCAGCCCTGGGCCGGCCCGCTGCTGGCGCGCGACGCGGCGCTGCTGCCGGAGGCGCTGCCGCTCGCGCTGCTGGAGGCGGCGCATCCGCGCAGCCCGGACCTGGTCCTGCTGCTGGCCGGGGAGGAGGGGCCGGACGCCTGGGGCCTGCCGGGGCGGGCGCCCTTCGACGCCCCCAGTGTTCCCGAGGGCGGCGGGATGCATGGCGGCCTGCACCGGCGGGAGCTGGCGACGGTGCTGGTCGCCGAGGGCGGCCCCTTCCGCCCCGCCGCCACCGTGCGGGCCGCCTGCGACCTCGCCGACATCGCCCCGACCCTGCTGCACCTGCTCGGCCTGGCGGCAGGGGAGATGCGGGGACGGGTCCTGCGCGAGGGGTGGGAGGCGGCGGCCGATGCCCCGCCCGAGGCGGAGAGGATCGTCCTGCCCCGCGGCTTCGTGCTGGAGGCCGCGCGGCAGGCAGGCCGGCTCTACCCCACCGGGCTGCGGCGGGGCTGACGCCGCCCGCCCATCAGCACCGCGGCGGCGGCGATCTGCAGGAGGCCCGCCAGCGCCGGCGGTGCGGCCGGCCCGAAGGCATCGAGCGCCGCGCCGAACAGTGCCGGTCCGAAGGCGTAGAAGCCCTGGTTCACCGCCGTGACCATCGCCACCACGCGCGCGACCTCTCCAGGCGGCCATTCGCTCTGCGCGATCAGCGGCGGCAGCGACAGCAGGTTGCCGATGCCGAGGCCGAACAGCACCGCGCCGAGCAGCAGCAGCGCCACGCCCTCTCCCGCCGCCAGCGCCAGCAGGGCCGAGCCCGCCGCCTGCAGCAGGAAGTTCAGCATGCCGGCCACCCGCCGGTCCGCGCCCGGCGGCAGCAGCGCCCCGGTCGCGGTGCGGCCGATGATGGCGCAGACGGTGGCGAGGGAGAGGGCGAAGCCGGCGCCCCGCGTCCCGAGCGCCGGCGCCAGGATGGAGAACAGCGTCGTCAGCAGCCCCATCTGCGCCGTGAGCCCGATAGCGAAGGCGAGGGAAAGGCTGCGGAACCGCCCCTGCCGCCACAGCGGCCCCGCCGCCGGCGGGGCCGGGCGCGGCGGCGGCGGGCCCTCGGCCCCGTCGGGAAACAGGCCCTTCTCCTGCGGCGTCGGCCGCAGCCAGATCCCGGCCAGCGGCCACAGCGCCAGGAGCGCCGCCGCCGCCACCACCGCCCCGGCGCCGCCGAAGCCGAGGGCCGCGATCAGCGCCGCCCAGAGCGGGACGAACAGCACGCCGCCGACGCTCGCGCCGTTGTAGGCGAGGGAGAGCGCCGCCGGCCGGCGCCGGTCGAACCAGGGCGAGACCATGGCATTGATCGCCGCGCCGCCATGCACCGACCAGCCGATGGCGGTGAGCAGCGCCGCCGGCGCCAGGTGCCAGGGCTGCGAGGCCAGGGCCCAGCCCAGCACCCCCGCCGCCGAGGCCAGCGCGCCGCCCCGGGTCACCGCGACGAGGCCGAAGCGCCGGTGCAGCGCCGGCAGCGCGGTGACCAGCAGGGCGCTGGCCAGGAAGTGCAGCGTGATCGCGGCGGAGATGAGGGAGACCGGCCATCCCTCGCGCGCATGCAGCGCGTGCAGGTAGATGCCGGGCCCGTAGAAGCCGATGCCCCAGGCGAAGACGGCCAGCACGAAGGCGGCGGCGACCACCTGCCAGCCGAAGAACATGCCATCGCGCCGCATCGCCCTTCGCTCCCGGCTGTCGCGTCCGGCAGCCTAGCGCGGCGCGGCGGGGCGCGCTCCGTCCGGAGGCGAAAGGTGGCTCGGTTGCGGGGGCGGGATGCCTATGCTAGAGCCCGCGCGCCGTCGGCGGGGCGCCCGCGCGTCCCCGACCGTGCCTGCGTTCATCGCGCCACCAGGAACAGGACCGGGACTGCCCGTGGCCTCCGCCGAGACCATCACCTCTGCCTCGCCCCATCCGCCGAACCCGACCGGCCTCGCCGAGCGCTACGCGCTGGCGCTGCTCGCCCTCGCCGACGAGAAGCGGCAGGCCGATCCGGGCGCCACGGACCGCATCGCCGCCGATCTCGACCGCCTCTTCGCGCTCTGGCGCGACGACGCCGATTTCCGCGCCTTCGTCGCCGATCCGCGGCTCGACGCGGCGGCGCAGCGCAAGGGCGCCTTCGCCGTGCTCGAGAAGGTCGGCGTGGGCACGGAGGTGCGCAACCTGGTCGGGGTGCTGATCAACAACCGCCGCCTCTCCCAGCTTCCGCGCGTGGCGCAGGCCTTCGGCGCGCTGCTCGCGGAGCGCCGCGGCCAGCAGACCGCGACGGTGATCACTGCGCATCCGCTGAGCGACACGCAGCGCGCGCAGATCGTCGCGCGCCTGACCGAGGCGGGCCATTCCAACGTCCGGCTCGTCGAGCAGGTGGACCCGTCCATCCTGGGCGGGCTGATCGTCAGGATCGGCTCGCGCCTCTACGACAATTCGATCAAGTCCAAGCTGCAGCGCCTGCAGTACGCCATGAAGGGGGCCGCCTGAAATGGACATCCGTCCCGCCGAGATCTCGGAGATCCTGAAGCAGCAGATCGCCGGCTTCGACACCGAGGCGAACGTGGCCGAGGTGGGCACGGTACTGACCGTCGGCGACGGGATCGCACGCGTCTACGGCCTGCAGAACGTCATGGCCGGCGAGATGGTGGAGTTCCCCGGCGCCGGCCTGCGCGGCATGGCGCTGAACCTCGAGGTGGACAATGTCGGCGTCGTCATCTTCGGCGACGACAAGGCGATCCGCGAGGGCGACACGGTGCAGCGCACCGGCGCCATCGTGGACGTGCCGGTGGGCAAGGGGCTGCTCGGCCGCGTGGTGGACGGCCTCGGCAACCCGATCGACGGCAAGGGACCGATCCAGTACGAGACCCGCCGCCGCGTCGAGGTGAAGGCGCCCGGCATCATCCCGCGCAAGTCGGTGCACGAGCCGATGCAGACGGGCATCAAGGCGATCGACGCCCTGATCCCGATCGGGCGCGGCCAGCGCGAGCTGATCATCGGCGACCGCCAGACCGGCAAGACCGCGGTGATCATCGACACGATCATCAACCAGAAGGAGGTCAACGCCTCCGGCGACGAGAAGCGCAAGCTCTACTGCATCTACGTCGCGGTCGGGCAGAAGCGCTCCACCGTCGCGCAGCTCGTCAAGACGCTGGAGGAGAACGGCGCGATGGAGTACTCCATCGTCGTCGCCGCCACCGCCTCCGATCCGGCGCCGATGCAGTTCCTCGCCCCCTACACCGGCTGCACCATGGGCGAGTTCTTCCGCGACAACGGCATGCACGCGGTGATCTTCTACGACGACCTGTCGAAGCAGGCCGTCGCCTACCGCCAGATGTCGCTGCTGCTGCGCCGTCCGCCGGGGCGCGAAGCCTATCCGGGCGACGTGTTCTACCTGCACTCCCGCCTGCTCGAGCGTGCGGCGAAGATGAACGACGATTTCGGCGCCGGCTCGCTGACCGCCCTGCCGGTGATCGAGACGCAGGCGGGCGACGTCTCGGCCTACATCCCGACCAACGTCATCTCCATCACCGACGGCCAGATCTTCCTCGAGACGGAGCTGTTCTACCGCGGCATCCGCCCGGCGGTGAACGTGGGCATCTCGGTCTCCCGCGTCGGCTCCGCGGCGCAGATCAAGGCGATGAAGCAGGTGGCGGGGCGCATCAAGCTCGAGCTCGCCCAGTATCGCGAGATGGCCGCCTTCGCGCAGTTCGCCTCCGACCTCGACGCCTCGACCCAGGCGCTGCTCGCGCGCGGCGCCCGTCTGACCGAGCTCCTGAAGCAGCCGCAGTTCAAGCCCATGCCGGTCGAGGAGCAGGTGGTGGTGATCTTCGCCGGCACCCGCGGCTACCTCGACAGGATCGCGGTGAACCAGGTCGGAGAGTTCGAGCGCCGGATGCTTTCCGAGATGAAGGCGGCCAGGCCGGAGATCCTGGAGGCGATCCGCACCGACCGCGAGATCAAGAAGGAGACCGAGGACAAGCTGGTCGCCTTCCTCGACAGCTTCGCCAAGGCCTTCGCGGCCTGAGCGGGCGGCACGGGGGCAGAGGGCGATGCCGAGCCTGAAGGACCTGCGTGGGCGCATCAACAGCGTGAAGTCCACGCGGAAGATCACCCAGGCCATGAAGATGGTCGCGGCGGCCAAGCTCCGCCGCGCCCAGGCCCAGGCCGAGGCCGCCCGGCCCTATGCCGAGCGGATGGAGCGCATGCTCGCTTCGCTGGGCGCGGCCGTCGCCTCCTCTCCCGACGCGCCGCGCATGCTGGTCGGCACCGGCGAGGACCGCGCGCATCTGCTGGTGGTGGTGACGGCCGATCGCGGCCTCGCCGGACCGTTCAACACCAATGTCAGCCGCATGGCCCGGCTGGTGATCCGCCGCCTGGAATCCGAGGGCAAGACCGTCCGCATCCTCTCGGTCGGGCGCAAGGGCGCGGCCTATCTGAGGCGGGAGTTCGCCAGCCGTTTCGTCGGCGAGATCTCCTTCATGGGCAAGAAGCGGATCGAGTTCGCCGACGCGGAGGAGATCGCGCAGCGCGTGGTGGCGCTGCTCGAGGACGGCGCCTTCGACGTCTGCACGCTGATCTACAACCGCTTCCGCAGCGTCATCAGCCAGATCCCGACCGAGCAGCGGCTGATCCCGGCGCCGATCCCGGAAACCGCCGGCCAGCCCGCCGCCGCTGGCCCGCAGGCCCTCTACGAGTACGAGCCGGCCGAGGAGGAGATCCTCTCCACCCTGCTGCCGCGCAACCTGGCGATCCAGATCTATCGCGCCCTGCTCGAGAACAACGCGGGCTTCTACGGCAGCCAGATGACGGCGATGGACAACGCCACGCGCAACGCCGGCGAGATGATCAACAAGCTGACCCTCAACTACAACCGCACGCGCCAGGCCAACATCACCAAGGAGCTGATCGAGATCATCTCCGGGGCCGAGGCGGTCTGAGGAGCACGAAGGATGAAGAACAACGTCGGACGCATCAGCCAGGTGCTCGGCGCGGTCGTGGACGTGCAGTTCCCGGGGGAGCTGCCGAACATCCTGAACGCGCTGCATACCAAGAACGGCGACCAGACGCTGGTGCTGGAGGTGGCGCAGCACCTCGGCGAGCGCACCGTGCGCTGCATCGCCATGGACATGACCGACGGGCTGGTGCGCGGCCAGGAGGTGGTGGACACCGGTGCCGGCATCGCCGTTCCGGTGGGCGAGGCGACGCTCGGGCGCATCCTCAACGTCATCGGCGAGCCGATCGACGAGCGCGGCCCTGTCAAGGGCGAGAAGACCTACACCATCCACCGCGAGGCCCCGCCCTTCGAGGAGCAGGCGACCTCGGCCGAGATCCTGGTCACCGGCATCAAGGTGGTGGACCTGCTCGCCCCCTACCTCAAGGGCGGCAAGATCGGCCTGTTCGGCGGCGCGGGCGTCGGCAAGACCGTGCTGATCCAGGAGCTGATCAACAACATCGCCAAGGCGCATGGCGGCGTCTCGGTCTTCGCCGGCGTCGGCGAGCGCACGCGCGAGGGCAACGACCTCTACCACGAGATGATCGACGCCGGCGTCATCAAGCTCGGCGAGAACGGCTCCACCGAGGGCTCCAAGGTGGCCCTGGTCTACGGGCAGATGAACGAGCCGCCGGGCGCGCGCGCCCGCGTCGGCCTCACCGGCCTGACGCTCGCCGAGTACTTCCGCGACGAGCAGGGCCAGGACGTGCTGTTCTTCGTGGACAACATCTTCCGCTTCACGCAGGCGGGCGCGGAGGTGTCGGCGCTGCTCGGCCGCATCCCCTCGGCGGTGGGCTACCAGCCGACGCTCGCCACCGACATGGGCGCGCTGCAGGAGCGCATCACCTCCACCAAGAAGGGCTCGATCACCTCGGTGCAGGCGATCTACGTGCCGGCCGACGACCTGACCGACCCGGCGCCGGCCACCTCCTTCGCGCACCTCGACGCCACCACCGTGCTGTCGCGGCAGATCGCCGAGCTCGGCATCTACCCCGCCGTGGACCCGCTCGACTCCACCTCCCGCGCGCTCGACCCGCGGATCGTGGGCGAGGAGCACTACCGGGTGGCGCGCGAGGTGCAGCGCATCCTGCAGACCTACAAGTCGCTGCAGGACATCATCGCCATCCTTGGCATGGACGAGCTGTCGGAGGAGGACAAGCTGGTGGTGGCGCGCGCGCGCAAGATCCAGCGCTTCCTCTCCCAGCCCTTCCACGTGGCGGAAGTGTTCACCGGCTCGCCCGGCGTGTTCGTGCGGCTCGAGGACACCATCCGCTCCTTCGCCGCCATCGTCTCCGGCGAGTACGACCACCTGCCGGAAGCGGCCTTCTACATGGTCGGCACCATCGAGGATGCGGTGAAGAAGGGCGAGTCCCTGAAGGCCGCCGCCTGATCCAGCCGTCCGGCGCCGCTGCGGCGGCCGGCGCGGGCCTCGCGCCCGTGCCTGCCGCCGCGGGCGAGGCAAGGAGCGTTAGATGGCCACCTTCCTGCTTGAACTCGTCTCCCCGGAGCGGCTGCTGCTCTCCCGCCAGGTGGAGATGGCGGTGATCCCCGCCGCGGATGGCGAGATGGGCGTGCTGCCCGGCCACGCGCCGATGATGGTCGCGCTGCGGGGCGGCGTCATCCGCGTGCGCGAGAACGGCGCGGAGACCGAACGCCTGTTCGTCGCCGGCGGCTTCGCCGAGGTGACGGAGACGCGCTGCACGGTGCTCGCCGACGAGGCGACGCCCCTTGCCAGCCTCTCGCGCGCCGAGGCGGAGCGGCGGGTGAGGGAGGCGGAGGAGGCCTACGCCGCCATCACCGCCGAGGACCCGCCGGAGAAGCGCGAGGCGGCGATGAACCGCGTGCTCTCCATGCGTGCCATGCGCGACGCCGCCGAGGCGGCCTGAGCCCGGCGCCAGGAGCCGGAAGGCAGCGCCGCGGCATCCGCGGGTGGCGCGCGCCTCCCGCCATGCGCGCACTGCTTGAAACGCGCATTTCCACGACGAAAATGGGCCCGGGGCGGATCGCGGATGGCCGGAAGCGGCCAGGGCGCGCGACTCCGTCCCGCAGGCAAGGATTCGGAGCCGTCGCCGCGGGCGCGGGCGGCTCCTGGGCGTTGCGGTCCGGGCCGGCACGATCCGGGCCGCCGCGCGAGCCGGGCGCGTGGGGGATGCATGAAGCATTGGCGTATCGAGCAGGTGGCCTGGGACCGCTTCGACCCGTCGGCCGTGGACCCGCAGATCATCCCGCTGGTCAAGGCCGCGGCCATGGTGGAGCGCAACGGCGGCGATTACGCCCTCTATCTCAACCGCGTCTTCCATGACGATCCGGATTTCCGGCAGGCCGCGGACAATTGGGCGGTGGAGGAGATCCAGCACGGCGACGCGCTCGGGCGCTGGGCGACGCTCGCCGACCCGTCCTGGGACTACGCCGCCGCCTTCGAGCGCTACCGCAGCGGGTTCAAGATCAACATCAATGCCGACGCCTCCGTCCGCGGCAGCCGCACGGGGGAGCTGATCGCCCGCTGCATGGTGGAGACCGGCACCTCCTCCTACTACACCGCCCTCGGCGAGGCGACGCAGGAGCCGGTGCTGAAGCAGATCTGCAGGCTGATCGCGGCGGACGAGTACCGGCACTTCAAGCTGTTCTACGACCACATGAAGCGCTACCTGGCGCGGGAGAACCTCTCCTTCCTGCAGCGCCTGCGCGTCGCCGCGGGGCGGATCGGCGAGACGGAGGATGACGAGCTCGCCTTCGCCTTCCACTGCGGCAACGAGGATCCCGCCACCCCCTACGATCATCGCCGCTGCACCGCCGCCTACATGGCCCGTGCCATGGCGTTCTACCGCTTCCACCACATCGAGCGCGGCATGGGCATGATCTTCAAGGCGATCGGGCTTGAGCCGCGCGGCAGGCTCTCCGCGCTCGCGGCGCGTGGCGCCTGGCGGCTGCTGCGCTGGCGGCACGGCCGCTTCCGCCGGATGCTCGAAGGCGCGGCGCCACCCCGCGCCGCGCCGCTGCCGCAGGCGGCCTAGCGCGTCTTCCGTTCGCCCTGGCTCACGACGAACGCTTCTCGTCCTTCGACGTGCGGGCATCTTCACCCGTTCGGGCGGATCCGCCTGAACGGCATCTGCCCCACAGCGTGATCCGCGGTGACGGATCACGCCTCCGCCCTTTGAGCGGCCGGTTCTCCGCTCCGGTGCTCCCGCCTGCGCGGATCGGGGCCCAGAGCGGGTGGCGGCGGGCGGGAAACAGCCGGGAGCGCGGGGCGGCTTCGCGCCATCCCCTCCCATTTTTCGTGAACCTCTCCGCGACGCGGGGCGTTGCATCGGCAGGTGGCCCCTCGGGGCGGAATGTCCTTAGGGACGGAGCAACGGATACGCGGCGCGCGTGCCGACCGGCCGCTGCCGCAGCGGAGGCAAGACGTGAAGAAGCTCGTTCCGGCGGCAATGGCCGTCTCCTTCCTGATGCTGGGCTTCCACGCCCCGTTGGCGGCCCAGGCGGTGGACCCCTCCGCGCCCGGCAGCGCCTCCGGCGGCGTGATGGCGCAGGCGGTGGACCCCTCCGCGCCCGGCAGCGCCTCCGGCGGCGTGATGGCCCAGACCGGACCGGCACCGCAGGGCCAGCCGGCGCCAAGCGCGGGGCAGGCGGGGGCTCCGGCGGCACGCGCCGCCCAGATGGATGAGGACCAGGTTCGCAGCCTGCTGCGCGCCCGGGGCTACACCGACATCAGCGATGTCGAGCGCGACGGCGACACGGTGTCCGCCAAGGCGAAGCGGGACGGCCGCGAGGTGCGGCTGCGCGTCGACACCTCCACCGGCACGGTGACGCAGCAGGCCGCCAACTGAGGCATCGTCGGCGGGCGGCGGCCGGTCGCTTCCGCTGATCCTGGGAGCGCCCATCCGCGCGGAGGGGGTGTCGTGGCATCTCGGGCGGGTGGGTCGGTCGGGTTGCTGGTGGCCGGGGCGCTGCTGCTCCCACCCCGCCCCCTGGGGGCGGAAGAGGGGAAGCCGCAGCTCCGCCTATTCGGCGACACGCTGACGCTGCGTCCCACCGGGCTGCTGCAGCTCGATGCCGGCAGCGTCTTCGGCAGGACGCCGTCCGACGCCCCGGATGGGGGCCTCAATCCGCGCCGGCTGCGCCTGGGGCTGCAGGCGGAGTGGCGGGAGGACCTCACCCTGATCCTCGTCTGGGATTTCGGCGGCACTCCGGGCAGCCGTTCCCGCCTGCATGAGGCGAGCATCGCCTATTCCGGCCTCGATCCCTTCACCCTCACCGTCGGCGTGTTCCGGCCCCGCCTGACGTTGGAAGGCTCTCAGCGCGCAGCGGAAACGCTGTTCCTGGAACGCGCCGCCATCGTCGGCGCGGCAAGCTCCCTCGCCGCCGGCTCCGGCCGGGTCGCGGCGGAACTCCGGGCCGAGGGGGAAAGGTGGATGGCCGCTGCGGCGCTGACCGGCGGACGCACCGGCCCGGGCGAGGACAGCACCCAGCGCGGCGCGACCGCCCGCCTCGCCGGGCTGCCGGTCAGGCGGGAGGAAGGGCCGGCCCTGCACCTTGGCCTGTCGGCCTCCTGGTCCTTCCGGCCGCCGCGCGGGGGCCTGGGCAGGGCGGTGGAGCTGTCCGAACCGCCCGAGCTGGCCCTCGACCGCACCGACCCTCCCCTGGACACCGGGGCGATCCGCGCCGGCGCCGCGCGCAGCGGCGGCGTGGAGGCCGGCCTGGCCCATGGCCGCCTCTGGGCACAGGGTGAATGGCATGGCATCGCGGTGGAACGCGCGGGCGGCGGTACGCTGCGCTTCTCCGGCTGGTACGCGCAGGCTGCCTGGGCCCTGATCGGCCAGCCGCGGGAATGGGAGCCCACCCTCGGCGCCTGGGGCGCCCCGAAGCCGTCCGGCGGCTTCGACCCCGCCGCCGGGCGGTGGGGAGCGGTGGAGATCGGCGCGCGCTATTCCGTGCTCGACCTGAACGATGGCGACATCCGCGGCGGGCGCCAGCGGGTCTGGAGCGCCGGCCTCGGCTGGTGGCCGGTGGAAAGCCTGCGCCTCCTCGCCCAGTACCAGTACGGCCAAGTGCGCGGCGGCGGGACCGATCGCAGCTTCCAGGCCCTCGCCCTGCGGGCGCAGTGGCGCTTCTGAGGAAGTGTGGCTCCCCCTATCCGTCCCGTGCCGTGCGGATCGCCTGCCAGACCCGGAGCGGCGTCGCCGGCATGTCGAGCGCGGTGACGCCGAGCGGCGCCAGCGCGTCCAGCACCGCCGCCATCACCGCCTGCGGCGCGGCGATGGCGCCGGCCTGGCCGCAGCCCTTCACCCCGAGCGGGTTGGAGGCGGTGGGGCATTCCCCGAAGCCGATCTCCAGCGCCGGCAGGTCCGCCGCCCGTGGCAGGCAGTAATCCATGAAGGAGGCGCTGAGGAGCTGGCCGGAGCCCGCCTCGTAGGCCACCGCCTCCATCAGCGCTTGGCCGATGCCCTGGGCGACGCCGCCCTGCACCTGCCCCGCGGTGAGCAGCGGGTTCACCAGCCGCCCGTAATCGTCCACCGCCTGGTAGCGGAGCAGGGCGATGGCCCCCGTCTCGGGGTCCACCTCCACCTCCGCCACATGGCAGCCGGCGGGGAAGGTGACACGGTCCTCCGGGTTCAGCGCCTCGGCCGCGAGGCCCGGCGCCATGCCCTCGGGCAGGCTGGCGGGGTCGCGCGCCGCCTCGGCGACGGCGGCGAGCGTCACGCCGCGCTCGGTGCCGCGCACGGTGAAGCGCCCGGCGGCGAAGTCGAGCTCGGAGGGCGCCGCCTGCAGCAGATGCGCGGCGATGGCGCGCGCCTTGCCGAGCAGCGCCTCCGCCGCCAGCACCAGCGCCCCGCCGCCGAGATGCAGCGAGCGCGCCCCGCCATGCCCGGCGCCGCGCGGAATCGCCGCGGTGTCGGCCTGCACCAGCCGGAACCGCTCCACCGGCAGGCCGAGGCGGTCCGCGGCGACCTGGGCGAAGCTCGTCTCGTGCCCCTGGCCGTTGGACTGCGTGCCGAGCAGGATGGACACGGTGCCGTCCGCCTCGAAGCGCAGCCCGCCCCATTCCTGCGGCGCGCCGCGCGCCGTCTCCAGGAAGCAGGCGAGGCCGAGGCCGCGCCGCCGGCCGCGCGCCTCGCTCTCCGCGCGGCGGGCGGCGAAGCCGGGACGGTCGGCGAGGCGCGCCGCCTCCTCCAGGTTCTCGGCGAAGCGCCCACAATCCATCATCATGCCGAGGGCGCTGCGGTAGGGGAAATGCCGCACCAGGTTGCGCCGGCGCAGCTCCACCGGATCGAAGCCGCAGCGCCGCGCCGCCTCCTCCACCAGCCGCTCGGTCAGGTAGTTCGCCTCCGGCTTGCCGGCGCCGCGATAGGCGTCCACCGGCGCGGTGTTGGTGAAGGCGCCGCGCACCTCGACCAGCATCGCCGGGATGGCGTAGGGGCCGCCGACGGCGGTGGAGAAGGAGTTGGTCGGACAGGCCGGCCCGGCCGGCGAGCAGTAGGCGCCGAGGTCGGCGATCATCTCCGCGTGCAGCGCCAGGAAGCGCCCCTCCGCGTCCAGCGCCAGCCGCCCGCGCCCCTGCACCGCCCGCCCATGCACGGCGGCGAGGAATTCCTCGGTGTGGTCCGCCACCCACCTCACCGGCCGGCCGAGGCGGCGCGCGGCGGAGAGCAGCATCACGTATTCGGGAAAGAGAAAGTTCTTCAGACCGAAGCCGCCGCCGACATCGGGGCAGTGCACGCGGATGCGCTCGCGCGGCAGGCGGAACACGGCATCGGCGAGCTGGTCGCGGATGTTGTGCACGGACTGGCCGGCGAGCAGCAGGTCGAAGCCGCCCGTCGCCGGATCGTGGCGGGCGATGGCGGCGCGCGGCTCGATCGGCGCGGCGTGGACGCGCTGGTTGACGAGGTCGAGCGCCACCACATGGGCGGCGTCGGCGAAGGCCGCCTCGGTGGCGGCGCGGTCGCCCTTCTCGAAGCGGAAGGCGAGGTTGCCCGGCGCCTCCTCCCACAGCAGCGGCGCGCCGGGGACGAGGGCCGCGGGCGCCTCGGTCACCGCGGGCAGAGGCTCGTAGGCGACGCGGATCGCCTCCGCCGCGTCGCGCGCCGCCGCCGCGCTGTCAGCGACGACGAAGGCGACGCCCTCGCCCACATGGCGCACGCGCTCCCGCGCCAGGGCATGGCGCGGCGGGATGATGAGCGGGCCGCCAACGGTCTGCACCGTCGCGGGGCAGGGCAAGGGACCAAGCCCCTCCGCCGCCAGATCCTCCCCGGTCAGCACCGCGCGCACGCCCGGCATGGCGCGCGCCGCCTCGGCATCCAGCGCGGCGATGCGGGCATGGGCGTGTGGGGAGCGCAGCACCACGCCATGGAGCTGTCCCGGCTCCTGGAGATCCGCGACATAGCGCCCCCGACCGGTGAGGAAGCGCGCATCCTCCACGCGGCGCAGGCCGCGGCCGACGAAGCCTTCGGGCATCCGCCCCTCCTACAGCCGCTCGCCCGTGCCCGCGCCGTCCCGCGGCGTCGGGATCCACCATTCCTCGCCGCGCGCGGTGGTGACGTATTCCGGCCAGCGCAGGTCCACCGGCGGAGGGAAATCGCGCGGCAGCAGCGGCGCCACCCACTCCGTGCCGCCGATGCCGCCGCCGGTGCGGCGCCGCCACTCCGCCTGCGCCGCCTCGAGCAGGCCCGGCTTCAAAGCGAGGTCAAGGAAGGTGAGCGCCATGGTGCGGCCGGCGACGAACATGCCCGGATCTATCGCCGCCGGCAGGCCGCCGAGGGCGTTGTGCGCCCAGGCAGGATACTCGTAGCCCGGCTCGGGCGGGCGCAGCCGCGGCCGCGCCGTCAGCAGCCGCACCGTCGGGCAGTGCCAGCAGAATTCCACGTAGTCGTCGGCGGAGAGATGCTTCTGCCAGGCGGGCAGGAAGGCGCGCAGGCCGGCCTCGAATTCCTGCGGCGAGGTCAGGCGGGTGTTGGCCGGGGCGAAGGGATCCTCCATCGGCGCGAGGCCGAGTGTCTTCTGGATCTCCCGCGCGAAGGAGACGGCCTCCTTCCCATAGGCGGGCGGCCCCACCTCCTGCAGATTGGCCCAGGTGGCCTCGGTCAGCACGGCGTTGGGCAGGCCGACCCGGGTCTTGGTCACCCAGCGCAGCGAGGCGACGCAATGCGTCGCCGCCGCCGCGCTGCGCGCGTTGGCGACGAGGATGTCGGCGATCCGCTGCTGCAGCGCCAGCGAGGGGGAGCGCCAGGAATACTGGATCTGCGCGAAGCGCGGCGCCAGGTTGTCCGAGGTGGCGTCGCCGCCGGCGAGGATGAACTCGTTCAGCGTCCAGGCCCCCGTGTGGGGGAACATCGCCTCCTTGGTGGTCTTGGTGGTCATGTACATCAGCATCAGCGCGTCGATCGCGCCCGGCGCGCGCGCCGCGGCGTGGCCGATGTCGCGGATCGGCAGCAGGGTCTTGTCTATCCAGGTCTCCGGGGCGAGGCATTCGAAGGTGAAGACCGCCGACCAGTAGGCGCCGAACTGCGTTTCCGCCGTGACGGTGCTGGTGGCGTGCGGGTGGTACACCACCGCGGCGTCGAGCCCGTCGTAATAGCCCTTGGCGGCGTGCACCGGCTTGGAGCCGCACACCTTCTCCGCCGGTTCTCCGAACAGCACGAGCTGCCCGGGAATGCCGTGCCGCTCCATCGCCGCCCTGGCCGCCAGGATGCCGGTCAGCGCCGCGGTGCCGAGGGAGGAGTGCGGGTCAGTATGCCCTGCCGCCCAGGGATGCAGACCCTCCCGCGGCGCCTTCCAGGGCACCACCTGCTGCGACTGCGCCGGCACCGCGTCGTATTCGGCGAAGCTGGCCAGCACCGGGCCGCCATTGCCCCGTCCCTGGCCCCAGCGGGCGCAGAAGGCGGTGGGCATGCCGCCCGAACCCTCCTCGACCTCGAAGCCTTCCTCGCGCAGCAGCGCCACGTAGGCGGCGGCCGATTTGTATTCGCGCCAGGCGGGCTCGGCGTAGTCCCAGATGCGCCGATTGAAGGCGGAGAGCCGTGCCTCGTTCGCCGCGATCCAGTCCAGCGCCGTCCGGCGCGCCTCCGGCAGCTCCGCCATAATGCCTCCCCCTCTCCGGTGCGCGCGCAGAGTAGGGCCCGGGCGTGGCCGCGCGCCAGCCGCCTGCGCTCAGGATGCGAGCCTTTCCTCGACGAAGTCGAGCCGGTCCTGTCCCCAGAAGATCTCCTCGCCGATCACGTAGCTCGGCGCGCCGAACACGCCGCGCCCGAGCGCCGCCTGCGTGTCGGCCTCCCGCCTCTCCCGCCAGCGCGGCTCGGCGCCGAGGCGCATCACCGCTTCAGCGTCCAGGTCGCATTCGGCGATCAGGGCCGAGAGGGTGGCGGGATCGCCCGTGTCCTTCTCCTCCTCCCACAGCGCCTTCAGGACGCGGTGGGCAAGGCGGAGGGCCGGCGCATCGCCCTGCGTCTCGCGCAGCGCGATGACGCAGCAGGCGGCGGGCAGCTCGTCGGCCGGGAAGTGCCTCGGCTGCAGCTGGATCGGGATGCCGAGGCGGTCGCGCCAGCGCCTGAGCTCCTGCAGCCGGTAGGCCTGGCGCTGCGGCGAGCGCTTCGGCAGCGGCAGCCCGCCCGAGCCGGCGAAGATGGCGCCGAAATCCACGGGGAACACGCGCAGGCCGGCGCCGTGCCGCGCCGCCATCGCCTCGATGCGCGCCGCGCCGAGATGCGTCCAGGGCGAGTTGAGGGAGACGTAGTAGTCAATGTGGCGGGCCATCGGGTCTCTCCTGGAAGGCAAGGAACTCCCGGCGGTCCAGCGCGCACCGCACCTCATGCCCCGCCGTCCCGCGCGGCCGCAGGCCGAGCTTGGCGGCGACGCGCAGCGAGGCGGCGTTCTCCGCATGGATGCCGGCGACGATGCGCGGCAGGCCGAGGGCGACGAAACCGTGGCGCAGCACGGGCGCCGCGGCCTCGGTGGCGATGCCGCGGCCCCAGGCGGCGGGGCGCAGCCGCCAGCCGATCTCGATCTCCGGCCCCTCGCCATCCTCCGGGATCAGCAGCACCCAGCCGAGGAAGCCGCCCGCGGCGGCGTCCAGCACGCTCCAGTAGCCGAGGCCCGGCGGCCAGGGGCCGAGGGTGCGCGCCTCGATGAAGGCGCGGTGACCCGCCGGATCCTTCCAGGGGCCGTCCACGAAGCGCGTCACCCCCGGCTCGCGGTCCATCGCCAGGCAGGCCTCGGTATCCGCCAGGCGCCGGGGGCGCAGGCGGAGGCGCGGCGTGGCGAAGCAGGGCTGGCTCACCCGGCGAGAAGCGGGGCGCCGGTGGCCGCCCGCGCCGCCTCCAGCGAAATGCCCGGTGCCAGCTCCCGCACCCGGAAGCCCTCGCCCACCGGCTCGAACAGGCCGAGATTGGTGCAGGCGAGCGTCACCACCCCGCGCGCCGTCACCGGCAGGGCGCAGTCGCGCACCAGCCGTGGCGCCCCGTTCCTCTGCGTGTGCTCGAGGATGACGAACACCCGCCTCGCCCCGGCGGCCAGGTCCATCGCGCCGCCGATGGTGCCGCCCTTGGCGCCGGCGAGCTTCCAGTTGGCAAAGTCGCCGCGGCAGGAGACTTCGTAGGCGCCGAGCACGGTCACGTCGATGCGGCCGCTGCGGATGATGGCGAAGCTGTCGGCGTGGTGGACGATGGAGGCGCCGGGGCGCAGCGACACGTTCTGTCCGCCGGCATTCACCAAGTGCAGGTCCTCCTCGCCCGGCGGCAGCACCGGGCCGTAGCCGATCACGCCGTTCTCCGCGTGGTAGGTCACCTCGCGGCCCCCGATGTCGGTATTGGAGCAGAGCGTCGGGATGCCGATGCCGAGATTGACCACCCAGCCGTCCTGGAACTCCTGCGCCACCCGGTCGGCCATCTGCTGGCGGCTCCAGCCGGTGGCCGGGGCGCTCGCGGGCGTGGGGGCCTGAGCCGGCCCGCCGGACAGGGGCCGGCTCATCGCGCGCGCTCCACCCGGCGGACGGTCCACAGCCCCTCGGGCGGAGGCGGGACCTTCACCATGCGCTGCACGAACATTCCCGGCAGGTGGATGTGGTCGGGGTCGAGGGCGCCGACGGGCAGGATCTCCTCCTCCACCTCGGCGATCGTCAGCTTCGCCGCCATCGCCATGATGGGGCAGAAATTCCGCTGCGCCAGGCGGAACACCAGGTTCCCCGCGGCATCGGCCTTCCAGGCGCGGATCAGCGCCACGTCCACCGGCAGCGCGTATTCCAGCAGGTATTCGCGGCCGTTGATCACCCGCGTCTCGCGCCCCTCCGCCAGCTCGGTGCCGACCGCGGTCGGCGTGTAGAAGGCCGGAATGCCGGCGCCGGCGGCGCGCAGCCGTTCGGCCAGCGTGCCCTGCGGCACCAGCTCGGCCTCCACCTCGCCGGCCTCGTAATACCGGGTGAAGGGGATCACGTCGGTCGGGCGATTGGCGGCGGTGAAGCTGCAGATCACCTTCCGCACCTGCCGGTTCTCGACCAGCATCGCCACGTCGGGCATGCGCGGCTGGTGCGCCCCGCCGGTGGTGTTGGCGACGCAGGTGAGGTCCTTCGCGCCCTGGGCCAGCAGCGCCCGGATCAGGTTGTAGGGCGTGCCCGGCCCGGCGAAGCCGCCGAAGGCGATCACCGCCCCGTCCGGCATGTCCGCCACCGCCTCGGCGAAGCTGCCGAGGATCTTGCCTCGTCCCGCCATCGGTCCCGCGTTCCCTCCATGGTTTGGGGAAAGCTTAGGGCGGTCCGCGCGGGGGCGCGAGCGGGCAGCGTCCCGCCCCGCATTCCCGCCCGCGAATCGGTGACGAAACCTTGCGGCGCGCCATGCGTCCGGGCCGACAATGAGGCTGTTCCGCTGCCAGGCCTGCGGCCATCGGCTGCATTTCGAGGAGCGGCGCTGCGGGCGCTGCGGGCACGCGCTCGGCTACCTGCCGGGCGCCGAGACGCTGAGCGCGCTCGAGCCCGATGGCCGCGCCTGGCGGGCCCTGGCCATGCCGGAGGGGCGCTTCCGCTACTGCGCGAATGCCGACCATGAGGCCTGCAACTGGCTGCTGCCCGCCCGCTCGCAGGACTCGCTCTGCCTCGCCTGCCGGCACAACCGCACCCTGCCCGACTTGGCGGCGCCGGAGAACCTTCCGCCCTGGCGCCGCTGGGAGGAGGCGAAGCGGCGCCTGATCTACACCCTCCGCCGCCTCAACCTTCCGATGCCGGATCGCCGGCAGGATCCGGCGCGCGGCCTCGCCTTCGACATCCTTCCCGATCCGCCCGGCGGCCCGCCCGTGGTGTCGCGACACGCCGATGGCGTGATCACCCTCGCCCTGGCCGAGGCGGAGGCGGCTGCAGGGTCTCGCCCCGGCGGGGAACCGGGCGGCCCTGGCTCCACCCTGCTGTGCCGCCTGCGCCAGCAGAGCGGGCACTACTACTGGGACCTGCTGGTGCGGGATGGCGGGCGGCTCTCCGCCTTCCAGGCCGCCTTCGCCGGGGGGCGCCCCGCGCGGGCCCGGGGGGAGGAGGCGGGGGACGCGCCGCGGGAGGCCTTCGCCCGGAGCTGGGCGCAGTGGCTGCAGATGCTGGACATGCTCGAGATGGCGGCGTCGCTCGAACTCTGCCTCGGTTCCGGAGAGGGCGAGTCCTGGGCGGCGCGCGGCTTCGATCCCTATGCCGCGCCCGATGCGGAAGCGCTGGCGGCGCCGTGGCGGCACCTCGCGCGGGCGCTGGAGGGGCTGAACCGCTGCGCGGGCGCGCCGGGGCACGATCAGGCCGCACCGCCGTCCGAGGCCCTGTCCCGGATCGGCCTCATCCACCGGCTGGCGCGCGAGGCGAGGGGCGGCCAGGGCGAGGCGCGCCCCTGAGCGAGGCGCCTCTCCTCCGGAGGGGTCAGCGCCCGCCACCCTCCACCCACAGCACCGCCCGCGCCAGGGCGAGCATCGCCTCCACGGCGCCGCAGGGCACCGCCAGCACCGCCGGGAAGGACAGCAGCGCCAGTACGAGGCCGCCGCCCTGGGCCAGCACCGCAAGGGGCGAGAGCAGGGCCAGCGCCATCAGCATCAGGAAAGGCGTTTCGGCACGCGCCGCGGGCGCGACCGCCATGGCTCGCCGCATGATCGGGTCTCCTTCCTTTCCTTCCAGCGGCGCTCCCGCCCCGCGGTTGCACGGGCGGTCGCGGTCAGCGCCCCTGCCGGCCGATCCGCCGCAGCGTCCCGATCCAGGCGGCGCGCCTTGCCGGGCCCATGGCCTCAACCGGTCCGATCAGCGTCTCACGGATCGGGCCGAGGCCGACGAAGCGCAGCACGTTGCGCTCCAGGCTGCGCAGGCTGTGGGCGCCGAACCACCAGCGATAGACCAGCGCCGGCATGCCCATGGTGATGACGATGCGGGCGCTGCGCCCCTTCAGCAGCGGCGCGTGGCCGAGGCGGCCGGCGGAGCCGATCGCGAAACCCGGCCGCAGCACCTGCTCGAGGAAGGCCTTGAGCATGGCCGGCAGGGTGCCGAGCCAGAGCGGGTAGAGGATCACGATGTGCTCGGCGCGCCGGATCGCCTCCTGGCAGGCGCGCAACGCGGCGGGCGGCTCCGCCGCCTGCCACTCGGCCTGGCTGCGCAGGAAGGGGATTTCGAGCGTGGCGACGGCGATGCGCTCCACCTCATGCCCGGCTGCCTGCGCGCCCTCGGCGTAGGCATTGGCGAGCGCGCGCAGGTAGCGCGCCGGGTCGGGATCCGGATGGCCCTCGATCAGCAGGATGCGCTTCGCCATGCCCGGCCGTCCCATGGGGCGGCCCCGGATCGCCGCCGCCGCCCCAGCCTGCCAAGGGGGGACGAGGCGCGTCAATCGCGCCCCGGGGGCTTACCGGGGCGGCGGAATTGCGCCCATCATCGCCGCCGCTGCGGAAGGGGGAGAACCACCATGCCCAAGGTCCAGGCGGAGCGGCTGCGGGAGATCGGGCAGGCGCTGCTCGTCGCCGCCGGCGTGCCGGAGGAGGAGGCGGCGACGGTGGCGCGCCATTGCGTGAACGCCAACCTCGCCGGCCATGACAGCCACGGGGTCATCATGATCCCGAACTACATCGAGCGGGTGAAGGTCGGCCACATCCTTCCCGGCGCGCCCTTCACCATCGTGCGGGAGAGCCCGACCACCACCGTCGTGGACGGCAATTGGGGCTTCGGCTACGTCGTCAACGAACGCGCGATGCGGCTGACGATCGAGAAGGCCGCGGCGCAGGACATCGCCGCCACCACCGTGTTCCGCCAGGGCCATGTCGGGCGGCTGGCGAGCTATCCGCTGATGGCCGCCGAGGCCGGGATGATCGGCATGGCCTGGGCGGATTCCGGCCGCTCGCCGAAATCCGTCGCTCCCTTCGGCGGGCGCGAGGCGCGGCTCGGCACCAACCCCTGGGCGATCGCCGTGCCTTCCGACCTGGAGGGGCCCTTCTGCATGGACTTCGCCACCTCGGCGGTGGCGATGGGCAAGGTGAAGCTCGCCGAGGCGCGCGGGCAGGAGATTCCGCGCGGCTGGGTGGTGGACGGGGAGGGGGAGCTCACCACCGACCCGAAGAAGCTCGCGGGTGGCGCGCTGCTGCCCCTCGGCGGGCCGGGGGAGGGCTACAAGGGCACCGCCCTCGCCGCCATGGGCGAGGTGTTCTGCGGGATCCTGACCGGCCTCGGCTTCGGCGTGGAGCCTTCGGGACGGCACAATGACGGCTGCTTCCTCCTTGCCATCAAGGTGGAGGCGTTCCGCCCGCTGGCGGCGTTCCGCAGGGAGGTCGCGGAATTCGCGCGCTACCTGAAGGCGACGCCGCCGGCCAGGGGCAGCCAGGGCGTGCTCTACCCCGGGGAGGTCGAGCACCTGGCGGCGCGAAGCCGCGCCGTCGAGGGGATCGAGATCGAGGAGGCCACCTGGGCGAAGCTGCGTGGGCTGGCCGAGGCCTCCGGCCTGGCGGACCGGCTGGGCTTCGCCTGATACCCCCACCCCGGATGCCCGGGGGCGATCCCGGAAACGGCCCCGGGCATCACACCCAGCCCGGCTCCGGGTCGTAGCGGATTAAGACGAGGACGAGGCCGGCGGCGGGGGCAGTCTGCCCGGCGCGGGTCCGGTCCCGCCCCTCCAGCACCTGCCGAGGCCAGGAGACGGGCCGCCGGCCGAGCCCCACCTCGGCCAGCGTGCCGACCAGGTTGCGCACCTGGTGGTGCAGGAAGCTGCGCGCCTCGGCCACCACCACCACCTCCTCCCCCTGGCGGGACACCTCCAGGCGGTCGAGGGTGCGGAGCGGGCTCTTCGCTTGGCAGGCGGCGGCGCGGAAGGCGGAGAAGTCGTGCCGGCCCAGCAGCGTCTGCGCCGCCGCATGCATCGCCTCGGCGTCGAGCGGGTGCTGCAGGTGCCAGACCCGGCCGCGGTCCAGCGCCGGCCGGGCGGGGCGGTTCAGGATGCGGTAGCGATAGCCGCGCCGGGTGGCGGAGAAGCGGGCATGCCAGCCCGGCGGCGCCAGGGCAGCGCGAAGTACCGCGACGGGATGCGGCCTGAGGTGGTAGTTCAGCGCCTCCCGCAGCCTTTCGGGCGGCATGTCCCGGGCGAGCCCGATCTGCACCACCTGGCCCTCGGCATGCACGCCGGCATCGGTGCGGCCGGCGGCGACGGCCTGGACCGGGGCGCCGCCATTCAGCCGCGCCGCCGCCGCCTCCAGCACCTGCTGCACGGAGAGCCCCTCCTCCTGCCGCTGCCAGCCGACGAAGGGGGCGCCGTCATACTCCAGGGTCAGGGCGTAGAGGGGCATGGGGCAAGCAGCGTGCCGGGCGGCAGCGGGAAGCCGCGCAGGAAGGCCGCGGCGGGCAGCGGCGCGCGGCCGGGGCGCTGCAGGCGGAGCAGGCGCAGCGCACCCCCGCCGCAGGCGATGGTGGCCGCGCCGTCCAGCACCTCCCCCGGCCGGCCGGCGCCGGGGACGGGCTCGGCCTCCAGCACCCGGATGCGCTCGCCGGCATGGTCGAAGAAGGTGCCGGGCCAGGGGTTCAGGGCCCGCACGCGCCGGTCGAGCGCGGCCGCGTCCTGGCGCCAGTCGAGCCGCCCATCCTCCTTGCCGAGCTTGGGGGCGTAGGTCGCGCCCTCCGCGGGCTGCGGGGTGGCGGGCGGATCGGTTTCCAGCGCCTCCAGGATCAGCCGGGCGCCGAGGGCGGCCAGCGCATCGTGCAGCTCGGGCGTGGTGCTGCGCGGGCCGATCGGGACGGCGGCCTTGAGCAGCATCGGGCCGGTGTCCAGCCCCTCCTCCATCCGCATGATGGTGACGCCGGTCTCGGCGTCGCCGGCCAGGATCGCGGCCTGGATCGGCGCCGCGCCGCGCCAGCGCGGCAGCAGCGAGGCATGGATGTTGAGGCAGCCGCGGCGCGGCGCGTCAAGCATGGGGCGGGGCAGGATCAGCCCATAGGCCGCGACCACCGCCGCATCGAGGCCGAGGGCCGCGAAGGCCGCGTGCTCCGCCGCCTCGCGCCGCAGCCGCGCCGGGGTGCGGACGGGAAGGCCGAGTTCGAGCGCGACGCGGTGGACGGGGCAGGGGGTCTCGCGGTGCCCCCGCCCGGCCGGGCGGGGCGGCTGGCAGTAGACGGCGGCGATCTCGTGCCCGGCCCCGTGCAGCGCCCGCAGCGCCGGCACGGCGAAATCCGGGCTGCCCATGAAGGCGAGGCGCAGCTTGGCGGCGGCCCGGCTCACGCCCTCTCCCGCGCCTTCGCCTTCAGCTCCTTGGCCAGCTTGCGCAGGATCATGTTGCGCTTGAGCGGGCTCAGATGGTCCACGAACAGCACCCCGTCCAGGTGGTCCACCTCATGCTGCAGGCAGGTGGAGAGCAGCCCCTCCGCCTCGATCTCCCGCCGCGCCCCGGTGAGGTCCTGATAGCGCAGCCTGACCCGGGCCGGACGCGTCACCTCGGCATACTGGCCGGGGAGGGAGAGGCAGCCCTCCTCCCGCGTCGCCTGCTCGGCGCTCGTGGCGACGATCTCGGGGTTCACCAGCACCAGCGGGTCGCGCGCCTCGTCCTTCTGCAGGTCCACCACCACGAGGCGCAGCCCCACCCCCACCTGCGGGGCGGCGAGGCCGATCCCCGGCGCGGCGTACATGCTGGCCAGCATGCGCGGCGCCAGGTCGCGGACCGTGTCGGCATCGCCGGGGCCGACCGGGCGGGCCCTGGCGCGCAGCCTGGCATCGGGCACCAGCAGGATGGGCAGGAGGGCGTCGTCGCTCATGTCGGGGGGCGCATGTAGGGCCCGTGTGACCCCCTTGCAACGGCATGGCCGGCCGACAAGATCAGGGGACACAGGCGGGGTGCTTCGGGTCCCGCCGGACGCTTCGCTCTGGACGAGGAGGCTCGGATCGTGTCGCGCTCCCCCCTGTTCGGCTCCCCGCTCTTCCTGGGCTTCGACCATCTCGAGCAGATGCTCGACCGGGTGGCGAAGAACGCCGACGGCTATCCTCCCTACAACATCGAGCAGACGGGCGAGAACCGGCTGCGCATTACCCTTGCCGTTGCCGGCTTCGGCATGGACGACCTGCAGATCACGCAGGAGGACAACCAGCTCGTGATCCGCGGCAAGCAGAAGGAGGAGCAGGAGGGGCGCGTGTTCCTGCACCGCGGGATCGCGGCGCGGCAATTCCAGCGTGCCTTCGTGCTCGCCGAGGGGATCGAGGTGGAGGGCGCCTGGCTCGACAACGGCCTGCTGCACGTGGACCTGCGCCGCCCGCAGCCAGAGGTCCGGGTCAGGACGATCGAGATCAGGAACCAGGGCAACGGGGCCACGCGGACCGTTGTCGAGGGACGTGCCGAGAAGCGGTAGCGGCGCGGGATCGGAGCGCCGGACGGCGCGTTCCGGTCAGCGTCCCCCGACCGCTTCCAGGGGCGTCGTGTCCCGCATGGGCCAGCGTGCCGTGCAGGAAGGAGACAACAACATGAACGGGAACGATTTCTCGGATGGGTCGCCGGGGCAAGCGCCCCTGGTCAGCCTTCGCCAGCTTTCCAAGGCGGATTGGGCCCGCTTCGGGACCGGTGAGATCGCCTATATCCGCCCGGTGGTGGTGAACGGGGTCCGCATCATGGCGATCCATGCCGCCGACGGCACGCAGATCGGCGCCGCGCCGGATGCGCAGCTTGCCGCAGCCGCCATCCGCCAGCACGACATGGAACCCGCGCTGGTCCACTGAGCGCGGAGACCCCGCCTCCCGCACGCGGGAGTGGGCCGCGCCCTACCGGATGGCCGCCGCATCCTCGCCGGCGCCGCTGAACAGGTGCAGGCGCTCGGGATCGAGGCCGAGGGCGACCGTCTCGCCCGGATGCAGCACCGTCGCCGCCGGCGTGCGCACGATGACGGAGTGGCCGTTCAGGGCGATGAAGTGGAAGCGCTCCGCTCCGGCCAGCTCGGAAACCGTGACCTGCGCCGGAATGGCGCCCGGCGTGCCCGGCGGCACCAGGGAGATGTCCTCCGGCCGGATGCCGAGCGTCGCCTGGCCCGTGGTCCCCTGCCGCGCCGCGGCCGGGGGGACGGGCACGGTGATGCCGGGGGCGGAGAAGAGCAGGCGGCCGCCCTCCGGACGCAGGGTGCCCTCGATCATGTTCATGGAGGGGGTGCCGATGAACTCCGCGACGAAGCGGTTGGCGGGGCGGGAATAGACCTCCTCCGGCGTGCCGACCTGCTGCATCACCCCATGGTTCATGACGATGATGCGGTCCGACAGCGTCATCGCCTCGAGCTGGTCGTGGGTGACGTAGATCATCGTCGTGCGCACCTTCTGGTGCAGCGCGGCGAGTTCGGCGCGCATGTGCACGCGCAGCTTGGCGTCCAGGTTCGACAGCGGCTCGTCGAGCAGGAACACCGCCGGATCGCGGATCAGCGCCCGGCCCAGCGCCACGCGCTGGCGCTGCCCGCCGGAAAGCTGGCGCGGCCGGCGGTCGAACAGCGGGGTGATCTGCAGCATGGCGCCGATCGCCGCCACCTTGCGCTCCCGCTCCTCGCGCGGCACGCCGCGCTTCCTGAGGCCGTATTCCAGGTTCTGCCGCACCGACATGTGCGGGTAGAGCGCGTAGCTCTGGAACACCATGGCGATGTTGCGGTCCCGCGGCTCCAGCCCGGTGATGTCCTGCCCGTCGAACAGCACGCGGCCGGAGGTGGGCGTCTCCAGCCCGGCGATGATGCGCAGCGCCGTGGACTTGCCGCAGCCGCTCGGCCCGACCAGGGAGACGAACTCGCCGTCGGCGATGTCGAGGGTGAGGTCGCGCAGCGCGTGCACCGCGCCGCCGATGCTGCGGAACTCCTTGTGCAGGCGGTCGAGGCGGACCGTGGCCATCGCTCAGCCCTTCACGCCGCCGGCGCCGAGGCCGGTGACCAGGTAGCGCTGGATCAGCCCGAAGGCGAGGGCCATCGGCAGCGTGGCGAGGGTGGAGGCCGCCATGATCAGTCCCCAGTTGGTGTCGGTGGTGGAGACGAAGCGCATCATGCCGGGCGGAAGGGTGCGCAGCGCCTCGTCCGAGATCAGGATCAGCGCGAACAGGTACTCGTTCCAGGCGAACAGGAAGGCGAAGATGCCGGTGGCGATGATGCCCGGCACCGCCTGCGGCAGCACCACGTCCCACAGCGCGCCGAGGCGCGAGGCGCCGTCGATCAGCGCCGCCTCCTCCAGGTCGATCGGGATGGAGGCGAAGAAGTCGCGCATCACCCACATGACGAAGGGCACCGCGAAGGTGAGGTAGGCGAGCGACAGGCCGAGATGGCTGTTGGTGAGGCCGAGCTGGCGGAACAGCAGCAGCAGCGGGATGATCAGCAGCGCGCCCGGGAACATGTAGGCGAGCAGCACCATCCGCCCGTACGCCTCCTTGCCGCGAACCTTCAGGCGCGCGAGCGCATAGGCGCCGAGGATGCCCACGGCCAGCGCCATGAAGGTGGACATCAGGCAGACCTGCAGGCTGTTGAGGAACAGCCTGCCGAAATCGGTGAGCAGGAACAGCTCCACGTAATGCTCGAGCGTCCACCGCTCCGGCAGCCAGGTGGGAGGGACGCGGAACACCTCGGTCTGCGGCTTGAGCGAGGTGATCGCCATCCAGTAGAGCGGGAAGGCGACGAAGATCAGCAGCAGGGCCGCGGCCCCGTAGATGCGCAGCGCCCGCAGCATCAGTCGTTCTCCTTACGCAGGAAGGCGAAGTACACCGACATCACCGCGATCAGGATGAAGAACATCACCACGGCGATGGCCGAGCCCCGGCCGAGCTCGTACACGCCGAAGGCCTGCTCGTAGACCAGGATGGGCAGGGTCATGGTGGCGCGCAGCGGGCCGCCGCCCGTGAGCAGGAAGACGATCTCGAAATTGTTGAACATGAAGATGGTGCGCAGCAGCGCCACCACCAGAAGCACGTCGCGGAGCTGCGGCAGGGTGATGTCGAAGAAGCGCGCGATCGGGCCGGCGCCGTCTATGCGCGCCGCCTCGTAGAGGTCCTGCGGGATCACCTGCAGCCGCGCCAGCACGATCACCACCACGAAGGGGAAGTACTTCCAGACGCCGACGAAGACCACGCTCCAGAAGGCGCTGTCGGGCTGCGACAGCCAGGCGATGGGCCGGCTGACGATGCCGGTCTGCACCAGCACATAGTTGATCACGCCATAGAGCGCGTTGTAGAGCAGCATCCACACCAGGATGACCGACACCACCGGCATCATGTAGGGGAACAGCACCAGCCCGCGCACCAGGGAGCGGCCCTGGAAGGACTGGTGCAGCAGCAGCGCCACCGCGGTGCCGAGCACGATCTGCAGCCCCACCGTCGCGCCCGCCCAGAAGGTGGAGATCAGCAGCGAGTGCCAGAAATTCGGGTTGGTGAACAGCCAGACGTAGTTGCCGAGCCCCACCCAGGTGCCCTCGGGGTCGAGGACATGCCGCTCGAAGAAGCTGGTGTAGATGCCGTAGGCCAGCGGGAAGACCAGCAGCACCAGGAAGGTGAGCGCGCTCGGCAGCAGCAGGATGATGCCGAGGTGGCGATCGAGCAGCGTCGAGGCGAGGGTGCGGGCCGCCCCGGCCCGTTCCCGCACCGCGCCGTCCTCGAAGGTCCGGACGGCGCCCTGGGGGGTGTCGGAGGCCATCTGCGCCGCGCCCGGCTCAGGGCCTGATGTCGCGGGTGACGGCGACCGCCTCCCTATGCGCCTTCTCGACCGAGATCGCGACGGGCTCCCGCCCCAGCACGATGCGCTGCACCATGTCGGGGATGATGTTGCGGGCCTCGAAGGCGTCCCATTTGTAGTTGAAGGGATGATTCGGTCCCTCGTAGGCGGCGGAGATGCCGAAATCGATCGGCTCGATCAGCGTGGTCACGATCTCCGGATGCTTTCGTATCCATTCATGCTGGTGGAGCATGGGCATCACCGAGTTGCGCGTCGGCACCACATGCGCGATCACCGGCTCCATCAGCATGAACATCTGCTGCGGCTGCAGCATGTACTTGACGAAATCCATAGCCAGGCGCGCGTTGCGTCCGCGATAGACCACGAACTCGTCCCAGCCATAGGCGGTCGCCGGACGCTTGTCGTAGGGGATGTGGACGGTGCGCGTCTTCGGCAGCAGATCCGGCGCCTGCTGGTAGAGGTGGGACAGCACCCGCCCCCAGTAGAAGGTGGTCGCCGCCTTGCCCGAGGTGTAGGCGGCCGAGGCCTCGCGGAAGCCGTACTGGCCGATGTCGGGCGGCGAGAAGCGGCACATCTCCGCGTAGTAGGTCATCGCCCGCCGCACCTCGGGCGTGTCGAGGGTGACGTTGAGCTTCTCGTCGAAGATCTGTCCGCCGGCGCTCCAGATGCAGATGCTGGCCTGGATCTGGGTGTTCCAGGTGCGCCCCGCCGGGAAGCATGCGCCGAAGATCCCCTGGGCGGGCTTGGTCATCTTCTCGGCCGCGGCGCGGTAGTCGTCCCATGTCCTCGGCAGCGGCACCCCCGCCTCCTCGAACAGGTCGGTGCGGCACCACAGCACGGGCCATTGTGCCCCGTAGGGGATGGCGGCCTGCACGCCGTTGAAGTTCCAGGCCGCGAGGCTCGGCTGGTGGAAATCCTCCCGCCCCAGCTCGTCCACGATGGAGGAAAGGTCCATCAGCAGGTTGCGGCGCGCGGCGCTGGCCATGAAGCCGACGCGGCTCGATCCCGCCACGATCTCGGGGGGCGTGCCGGCCATCAGGTCGGCCGAGATCTTGCGCACCAGATCGTCCCAGGAGGCGTATTCCGGCTGATAGGTCACGCCCCGCCGCTCGCCGGTCCAGGCGGCTCCCAGCGCCTGCCATACCCGGATCTGGCTCGGGTCGGTCTCGGGCGTCAGCAGGCGGACCGTCCCCTGTTGGGCGTGCGCGGTGCGGCCGATGCCGCCAAGGGCGACGCCAAGCCCGGCCAGCGCCCCGGTCCTGATCAGGTCCCGTCGGTACATGCCCCGTCTCCTCCGTGGTTCCCGGCCCCGCGCCCATGTCGTTGCGGGAGCCGAGTTGTTGTATTTGCCGTCGAGCTTTGCAAAATGCCCTTGGCCGTGCAACCCCGAAGGGTGCGGGCGGCCTGCCATGCGCGCGCCATCCGCGCGAACTCCCAGGAGAGAGAATCATGCAGCTCGTCTCGTGCGCAGGCCGGGAGGTGCCACCGGCGCTTCCCATGGCATGGCGTGGCGCACCCCGATGACGGATACGGCACGCGACGCCGACAGCTTCGACTACGTCATCGTCGGCGCCGGCGCCGCAGGCTCGGTGCTCGCCAACAGGCTGACCGAGGATCCCGGCGTCACGGTCTGCGTGCTCGAGGCCGGGCCGCCCGACCGCAACCCCTTCATCCACATCCCCGCCGGCTTCATCAAGACGCTGCACGATCCCGCCATCACCTGGCAGTTCCGCACCGAACCCACGGAGAACACGGCAGGGCGACGCATCGCCACGGTGCAGGGGCGCACCCTCGGCGGGTCCAGCTCGATCAACGGCATGATCTACAACCGCGGGCAGCCCGCCGACCTCGATAGCTGGGCGCAGCGCGGCAATCGCGGCTGGAGCTACGCGGATTGCCTTCCCTACTACCGCCGCAGCGAGAACCGCATCGGCCTCTGCGACGAGACGAGGCGCGGCCGCCAGGTCGACGGCATCCCGATCACCGACATGGACTGGATCCATCCGATATCGGAGGCCTTCATCGCCGGCTGCGTCGCCCTCGGCATCCCGCGCAACCCGGACTACAACAGCGGCGACCAGGTGGGGGTCGGCTACTTCCAGCGGGCCATACGCAACGGCCGTCGGGTCAGCGCCGCGCGGGCCTTCCTGCGCCCCGCCCTGTCGCGTCCCAACATCGAGGTGCGCACCAACGCCCGCGCCGCCGCCATCCTGTTCGAAGGGCGCCGCGCGGTGGGCGTGCGCTACCTCCATGCGCGGGGCGTGCCGGCGCGGGAGGTGCGGGCGCGGCGCGAGGTGATCCTCTCGGCGGGCACGGTGAACACGGCGCGGCTTCTGCAGGTCTCGGGCGTCGGCCCGGCGCCGCTGCTGCAGCGCCTGGGCGTCGGGGTGGTGCACGCGCTTGCGGGCGTGGGCGAGAATTTCCGCGACCATTACGCCTCCCGCTTCGTGGTCCGCGCCAGGCCCGGCGTGCCCACCTTGAACGAACTCTCGCGCGGGCTCCGCCTCGGCGTGGAGATCCTGCGCTGGGGGCTGCGCCGCCCCTCCATCCTCGCCACGGCGCCGTCGCATGTGCACGTGTTCTGGAAGTCCTTTGAAGGGCTGGATGCGCCCGACCTGCAATGCGTGTTCACCCCGGGCAGCTACGCCGAGGGCAAGGTCTACGTGCTGGACGACTACCCCGGCATGACCGCGGGCGCCTGGCAGCACCGGCCGGAGAGCGTCGGCTGGGTGCGGGCGCGCAGCACCGATGTGTTCGAGGATCCCGAGATACAGCCGAACTACCTTTCGCATCCCATGGACCGGCGCGTGCACCTCGCCGGCATGCGGCTGGTGCGGCGCCTGCTCTCCACCCCTCAGCTCGCCCCCTATGTGGAGCGCGAGACGCTGCCGGGCCCGAAGGCGCAGAGCGACGACGAACTGCTGGACTTCGCCCGCCGCAACGGCTCGACCACCTATCACCTGATCGGCACCGCCCGCATGGGGCCGGCCACCGATCCGACCGCGGTCGTGGACGATCGGCTTCTGGTGCACGGAATGGAAGGGCTGCGTGTCGTGGATGCCTCCATCATGCCGAGCATGCCCTCCGCCAACACCTATGCGACCACGCTGATGATCGCGGAGAAGGCGGCCGACCTGATCCGCGGCCGCCAGCCCCTCGCGCCGGCCGAGGCGGAGCCGGCCGACGCCGCGTCGACAGCGTGATCCACCTTGGTGGATCGCGCTTCCGCTTCTTGCCAGATGGCCGAGTCACCGCTCCGGCGGGTTCGCTCCTGCGGATCAGACGCTAGTTGAACACCGGCACCACGAGCTGGCCCGGCAGCCATAGCGCCAGGATCGGGAAGAACATCACCAGCAGCAGCACGCAGCCATCCGCCAGCAGGAAGGGCGAGGAGCCCCAGATCACCTCGTGCAGTGGCACCCGCGTGGTGCCTGCGACGGCGAACAGGTTGAGCCCCACGGGCGGGATGATGACCCCCATCTCCATCGCCAACGCCACCAGGATGGCGAGGTAGATGGGATCTATGCCGAGCGCCATGGCGATCGGGAAGAACAGCGGCACCGTCAGCACCACGATGGCGATGCCGGAGAGGAACATGGACAGGAACAGCAGGATCGGCATCAGCACCGCCAGGAAGCCGAGCGGCGAGAGGCCGAGATTGCCGGCCCATTGCGTCAGGTGCTGCGCCCAGCCCTGGTTGGCGAGCACGAACTGGAACACGCCGACGCAGCCGAGCAGGAAGATGATCACCGCGGTCAGGTTGAGCGAGCGCTGCGTCACCGCCACCAGATCCGCCAGGAAGGCACGCCGCCGGGCGATCGCACCATAGATGAGGGCATAGCCGCAGGCGGCGGCGCCGGCCTCGGTCGGGGTGAACAGGCCGCCATAGAGACCGCCCAGGATGAGCACCGGCATCAACAGCGCGGGCCAGGCCTCCTTCGTCGCGTCCAGGAGCGCGCGCCAGCGGAACTCTCCCGAGGGCAGCTTCAGGTAGAGGGCGAAGAAGACGAGCGCCACCGCGTTGCCGAGGGCGAGCAGCAGCCCTGGCACCACGCCGGCGAAGAACAGCGAGACGATCGAGGTCTCCGTCATCACCCCATACAGGATCAGGGTGATGCTCGGCGGAATCAGGATGGCGATGCCGCCGCCCGAAGCGATCAGCCCGGCGGCGAGCCAGGCGGGATAGCCGCGCCGGCGCATCTCGGGATAGGCAATCACGCCCATGGCTGCCGCCATGGCGGTGCTGGAGCCGGAAATGGCCCCGAAGATGATCGCGGCGAGCAGAGTGGCGAAGCCGAAGCCGCCCGGCACCCAGCCGATGAGCGCGTCGGCGAAGCGAAACAGCCGGTCTATCAGGCCGGTGCGCTCCATCAGGAAGCCGGCGTAGATGAAGAACGGCACCGCCATCAGCGTGTACTTGCTGACGAAGTTGAAGAAGGAGCGGAACACCGTCGCTTCGCTCAGCAGCGGATCCTGCATGATGAAGAGCAGGCTCGCACCGGCCAGCACGATGCCGATCGGCAGGCCGAGGGCGAGCAGCACGATGAAGGAGCCGGTCAGGATCGCCATGCCCTCATTTCCCCCTGCGGTGCCGGCGCGCCCGCCGGGCCGCGATGCCTCCTCGCCATGCCAGCCGGCTCATGTCAGAGCTCGAAATCGTCGTGCGGCGTATCCCAGGGGAACGGGTCTCGTCCCGTCAGGGCCAGGAGGAAGTCGCGGTAGAACTGGAACAGCAGCGTCACCCCGAGCGACGCGATGCCGACCAGCAGCACGTACTGGAACGGCCAGAGCGGGATGATCATGCTCTCGGTCATGCGGCCGATCCGCATCGTGCGCTCCGCCGCGGGCAGGCCCCACCAGATGAAGGCCAGGGCGAACAGCGCGCCCAGCAGGCTCGCCGCGGCGCGCACGGCGAAGGCGAACCGCACCCGTCCCGACCGCATCAGCCATTCCGGCAGGACGGTGACGGCGAGATGGGTGCGCTGGGCCTGCGCGGTGCCGAAGTAGAGGAAGGTCGCCGCGATCAGGAAGTAGGTGACCGCGTCCTGGCCCCAGTAGAAGGTCTGCCCGAACAGGTAGCGGCGGAAGATCTCGATGACGGCGAGCAGCGTCGCGCAGAACAGCGTCACCGCGGCGAGGGTGCCGAAGATCCGGTCCTGCAGGAACCGCCAGCCGCGGTAGAGTTGGTTCATGCCTCCTCCGCCACGATCGGAGCCATGGGGGCGGAGGGGGCGCAGGCCCCCGTCCGCTCTTCCAGCCGGCCCTCACCTCAGGAGCGCTGGAAATGCCCTGCCAGGGTGGTGCAGTCGGTCTGCTCGATCCAGGAGGAGCCGAGCGGATGCGCCTGCGAGGCGGCCCGCGCCTCCTCGATGAACCGGTCCACCCATTTGTGCGCGTCCCGCGGGGTGTTCGCCTTCACCCAGCGCGTCGTCGCATCCCCTAGCGCCTCGGCAAGCCGCTGCCGCTCCTCCTCGGTGAGGACGTAGATGCCCGGCCGGCCCGGATCCTCCGTGCGGTACTGGGCGAGCAGCCGCTGGTCGTTGCACCAGTTGAGCTGCTTCGACAGCGGGATCACCTCCTCCACGATCAGCTTGCGCAAGGCCTCGCGTGTCGGCTCGTTCAAGCGGCCCCACCACCGCCGGCTCACCCCGACCCAGTAGTAGTCGCCGACGATGCCGTTGATGCCGGCCACCGTGTAGAAGGGCGCCTGGTCGCGCGTGACGTTGAAGCCGCCGAGGCTGGTGAGCAGCCCATCGATCACCCCGGTCTGTATCGCCGGAGGCACGTCGCCGAAGGCCATTACCACCGGGGAGGCGCCCCAGGCCTCCAGCATGGCGTTCTCCGCCGGGCCCATGCTGCGAATCTTCTTGCCGCGGAAATCCTCCGGGGAGACCAGCCGCTGCCGCGCCCCGACGCCCATGAACATGCTGAGATGCGCGGTGCCGAGCACCTCGATGCCGTGCAGGTCGGCGAAGCGCTGGCGCAGCATCTTTATGGTCTCGAAATTGTCGAGCTGTTCCATCGCTCCCGGCGTGGTCAGCAGCATCGGGCCCGCGACCACGTTCATCCAGCGGTCCACGGAGGCGGTCTTGCCGAACTGGCCCCAGGCCATCTCCAGATTGCCCTCGGCCATCGCCTCCACCGCCTCGGGAATCGTGTAGAGCGCCCCGGCGTGATAGACGCGCAGCTCGCTGCCCGGGATCACTTCCGGCAGCCGCCTGCGGAAGAATTCCTGCGCGAGGGCCGCCGGATGCGGCGGCGGCGAATGGTCTGCGGCCAGCCGGATCACCACCGGCCGCAATTGCTGCGCGCGCGCCACATGCACCCGCGGCAGCCCGCCGGCCATCAGGCCGACGCCGGCCGCGACGGCGCCAAGGAAGGATCGCCTCCTGGTCGGAGATCGCGTCATGTCGTGCCTCCCGGATCGCGGCATTCGCCGCTTCGTTCTTCTTTTTCAGGCAGGCCGGAGCCGTGGCTGCGGAGCTGCGGCATCCGGCCCCGGCGGCAACATAATCCGTCGCCGCCGGCACGTCACCCCGCGCGCGGCGGCACTTGCGAAATAGTGTGCCGCGCCGCGCGCGATGCTGCGGCGCAATACGTCCGCCGCCTCAGGGCGCGGGCATGGACCGGCTCCAGCGCAGGTACCGCTCCACCGACCGCATCAGCGCCGCCTTGCCGCCGTGCGGGATCTCGCGCTCGTGGAAGGCGCCGTAGATCGCCTCGAATTCCAGCGGTGCGAGCCGCGCCGCCATGCCCTCCACCACCTCGGGCGGCAGCGGGATCAGGCAGGGATAGCTGCGCATGAAGCCGAGATGCTTCCGGTCCGGCAGCACCTGCAGGATGTCGCCCGAGAGCAGCGCGCCGCGCTCCTCTGCGCCGCCCTGCCAGTGCGCGACGGTGCCGCCGGCGAAATGCCCGCCGAGACGGTGCAGCGTGACCCCGGGCAGCACCTCCTGCGCCTCGCCCTCCCAGAAGCGCAGCACGGCGGGGTCGTCGCGCATGACATGCGCGCGGTCCGCCGCGTGCAGCCAGACGGGGCAGCCGAAGGCGCGGCCCCATTCCACCATCGTCGTGTAGTAGTGCGGATGCGAGATGGCGATGCCGGCCAGGCCACCGAGCGCGCGCAGCACCGCCTCCGTCGCCGCGTCGAGCAGCGCCACGCAGTCCCACAGCAGGTTGCCCGCCGGCGTGCGCAGCAGCAGCGCGCGCTGGCCGATGGCGAAGGCGGGGAAGGTGAGCAGCGCGAGCAGGTCAGGGCCCAGCGCCCGCCAGCCATTGGTATGGGTCTGGCGCAGGCGATCGAGCGTGGTCCAGCCCTGGCCGGTGGCAGGAACGAATTGCCGCTCGTCCTCGCAGATCGGGCAGGCGGGTGGCGGCGCCTCCGTCTCGGCGAATTGCGTGCCGCAGGCGGTGCAGAGGAAGCAGGGCATGGCGGCGCGAGTCTCGGCCTGCGCGCCTTCCGCCGTCAACCGACACCGTCCGCCTTCAGCACCTCGCCCGCGAGGTACAGGCTGCCGCAGATCAGCACCCGCGCCGGCGGCCCTTCCCGCGGCAGCGCCGCCAGCGCCCCGGCCACGTTTGGTCCCGGCCGTGCCGCCCCGCCGCTGGCGGCGCGGATCGCCTCCACCGGCATCGCCAGGTGCTGGCCGGGCTCCGCCACCGCCCAGAGCGTGTCGGCGAGCGGCAGCAGGGGGCGCAGGAATTCCGCCGCGCCCTTGCCCTGCTTCATGCCGACCAGCAGGTGCAGCGGCCGCCCGGGCTCCGCCTCCCGCCAGGCGGCGCAGTGCGCCGCAAGGGCAAGGCCCGCGCCGGGATTGTGGCCTCCGTCCAGCCAGAGCTCCCATCCGGGCGGCAGGCCCGCCGCGAGCCGCCCGGCCAGGCGCTGCAGCCGCGCCGGCCATTCCGCCCGCACGAGCCCCGCCGCGATGGCCGCGCCATCCAGCCAGGGCGGGTTCCAGGCGCGCAGCGCGGCGATGGCGATGCCGGCATTGTCGGCCTGGTGCGCGCCGGGAAGGGAGGGAAGGGGCAGGTCGAGCGCGCCCTCCGCATCGGCATAGCGCAACCCACCCGCGCGCGGCGTCACGCTCCAGGCCTCGCCGCGCGCGAGCAGCGGCGCGCCGAGCGACCGTGCCCGCTCCGCGATCACCGCCAGCGCCTCCGGCTGCTGCGCGCCGGTGGCGCAGGGCACGCCGGGCTTGAGGATGCCGGCCTTCTCGGCGGCGATGCGCGCCAGGGTGTCGCCGAGGAAGTCCATGTGGTCCATGGAGATGCTGGTGATCGCGGTCGCCGCCGGCCGTGCCACCACATTGGTCGCGTCCAGCCGGCCGCCGAGCCCGACCTCCAGCACCAGCAGGTCGGCGGGGACGCGGCTGAACAGCAGCAGGGCAGCGGCGGTGGTGATCTCGAACACGGTGATCGGCGCGCCGGCATTCGCCCGCTCCACCTCCTCCAGGGCCGCCGCCAGCGCCTCCTCCTCTACCAGCGTGCCGGCGAGGCGGATGCGCTCGTGGAAGCGCACCAGGTGCGGAGACGTGTAGGCGTGCACGCGCCGCCCGGCCGCCTCGGCGATGGCGCGCAGGAAGGCGCAGGTGGAGCCCTTGCCGTTGGTGCCCGCCACATGCACCACGGGCGGCAGGCGCCGCTCCGGATGGCCGAGCGCGGCGAGGCAGCGCTCCATCCGGCCGAGGCTGAGGTCGATCAGCCTCGGATGCAGGGCGTGCAGGCGATCTATGATGGCTTCGGAACGGGGCATGGCCTTGCCGGGGTCGCGCCCCGGCCGCAAGGGAAGCGCCTTGATCGCGGGGGGCTGGAAGCAGCCGAAAGCGTAACCCCGCTCCACGAACAAGGGGCCGGAGCCGTTTCCGCGATCACGGCCGGGTGGGAAACGGCTCCAGGGCCGTTGCCGCGCGCATGGCCGGGCGGAAGCGGCTCTAGGCCTGCGCGCCGGCGGGCGCCGGAGGCGGCAGGGCCGGGACGGGCTCGCCCTCCGCGACCTCCGCCGCCGCCTCGGGCATGCGCAGCAGGCCGATCAGGCGGGCGAGGGTGGCACGCATCTCGCTTCGCCTCACCACCATGTCGAGGATGCCGTGCTCCAGCAGGTACTCGGCGCGCTGGAAGCCCTCGGGGAGCTTCTCGCGCACCGTCTGCTCGATCACGCGCGCGCCGGCGAAGCCGATCAGCGCCCCAGGTTCGGCAAGCTGGAGGTCGCCGAGCATGGCGAAGCTCGCCGTCACCCCGCCCGTGGTCGGGTCGCAGAGCACGACGATGAAGGGCAGCCCCGCCTCCTTCACCATGCGCGTGGCGATGACGGTGCGCGGCATCTGCATCAGGCTGATCGCGCCCTCCTGCATCCGCGCCCCGCCCGAGGCGGTGAAGACGATCAGCGGCGCGTCCTGCAGCACGGCGAGCTTCGCCGCCGTGACCAGCGCCTCCCCCACCCCGGCGCCCATGGAGCCGCCGAGGAAGGAGAATTCGAAGGCCGCGATGACGGCGCGGTGACCCTCGATGGCCCCGTGCGCCACCATCACCGCGTCCTCCTGCCCGGCCCGCGCCTGCGCCTCCTTCAGCCGGTCGGCATAGCGGCGCTGGTCGCGGAAGCGCAGCGGGTCCATCGGCGCCTTGGGCAGCTCGATCCGCTGCCAGCCGGGATCGAAGGTGATGTCCAGCCGCTGCTTCGCACCGATGCGCAGATGGTGGCCGCAATGCGGGCAGACATGCAGCGCGCGCTCGAGGTCGCGGTGGAAGATCATCTGCTCGCAGGCGGGGCATTTGTGCCAGAGGTTGTCCGGCACCTCGCGGGGGCCGCCGAAGAGCGTCTTGATCTTCGGCAGCGCCCATTCGCTGATCCAGTTCATGCGCGCATCCTGCCCCGCGGGGCGTGACCGGGGCCGCGGCGGGGGTGGCGGCAGAGTAGAAGGCGGCGGGACGGGACGCAAGGCCCCGCATGCGCGCGGGGAGGGGCGGCCGCGGCTCAGCCCGCCTGGCGCGCCCCCCTGACCGCCAGGGCGAGGCCCCGCACCTGGTCGAGCACCTGCCGGGACGTGTCGGGCCGTGCCCGCCCCTGCTCGTCCAGGGAGGCGGCGAGCGTGTCCACCAGCGCCGTGCCCACCACCGCGCCGTCGGCGAGGCGCGCCGCCTCGGCCGCCTGCTGCGGCGTGCGGATGCCGAAGCCGATCGCCAGCGGCAGGCCGGTGTGGCGGCGGATGCGCGGAATCGCCGCCGCCAGCGCCTCCCGCGTCGCGCTGCGGGTGCCGGTGATGCCGGTGATCGAGACGTAGTAGACGAAGCCGCTGGTGGCGGCGAGCACGCGCGGCAGCCGCGCCTCGTCCGTGGTCGGCGCCACCAGGCGGATCAGGTCGAGGCCCGCCGCCTTCGCATGCGGCTCGATCTCGTCCGCCTCCTCGGGCGGCACGTCCACCACGATCAGCCCGTCCACCCCCGCCGCCGCCGCATCGGCGCAGAAGCGCGCCACGCCATAGGCGAAGATCGGGTTGTAGTAGCCCATCAGCACCACCGGGGTGGCGGCGTCGCCGGCGCGGAACTCGCGCACCATGCCGAGCACGCCGGCGAGCGTCGCCCCCGCCTTCAGCGCCCGCAGCGCGGCGCGCTGGATGGAGGGGCCATCCGCCATCGGGTCGGTGAAGGGCACGCCGATCTCGATCACGTCCGCCCCCGCCTCCGGCAGGCCGCGCAGGATGGCGAGGGAGGTCTCCCGGTCCGGGTCGTAGGCCTGCAGGTAGGTGACCAGCGCGCCGCGCCCCTCGCGCTGCAGCGCGGCGAAGCGGGCGGCGATGCGGCCCGCCGGCGCGGTGGGGCCCGCGCCCCGCTCTCCGGAGGCCTGCGGCGCTCCGCGATCGGGCCGGCTCACATCTCCACTCCCAGATGGCGGGCGACGGCGAAGATGTCCTTGTCGCCGCGGCCGCACAGGTTCATCACGATGATCCGGTCCTCCGGCAGGGTCGGCGCGAGGCGGACCACATGCGCCAGCGCGTGCGCCGGCTCCAGCGCCGGGATGATGCCCTCCAGCCGTGCGCAGAGCTGGAAGGCGGCCAGCGCCTCCTCGTCCGTGGCGCTGACATACTCCACCCGGCCGAGCTCGTGCAGCCAGGCATGCTCCGGTCCGACGCCGGGGTAGTCGAGCCCGGCGCTGATCGAGTGCGCCTCGCGGATCTGCCCGTCCCCGTCTTGCAGCAGGTAGGTGCGGTTGCCGTGCAGCACGCCGGGCCGGCCGCGGCTGAGGGAGGCCGCGTGCTCCTCCGTCTCCACCCCGCGCCCCGCCGCCTCGACGCCGAACATGCGCACCGAGGGATCGTCGAGGAAGGGGAAGAACAGCCCCATGGCGTTCGAGCCGCCACCGATCGCGGCGACCAGCGCGTCCGGCAGCCGTCCCTCGGCGGCCTCGAGCTGCGCGCGCACCTCCTCGCCGATCACGCTCTGGAAGTCGCGCACCATCATCGGATAGGGGTGCGGGCCCGCGACGGTGCCGATGCAGTAGTAGGTGTCGGCCACGTTCGCCACCCAGTCGCGCAGCGCCTCGTTCATCGCGTCCTTCAGCGTCGCCGCGCCGGAGGTGACGGGGCGGATCTCGGCGCCGAGCAGCTTCATGCGGAACACGTTGGGCTGCTGCCGCTCCACATCCGTAGCGCCCATGAACACGGTGCAGGGCAGGTCGAACAGCGCGCAGGCGGTGGCGGTGGCGACGCCGTGCTGGCCGGCGCCGGTCTCGGCGATGATGCGCCGCTTGCCCATGCGCTTGGCCAGCAGGATCTGGCCGAGCACGGCGTTGATCTTGTGCGCGCCGGTGTGGTTCAACTCGTCGCGCTTGAAGTAGACCTTCGCGCCGCCGAGGTGCCGCGTCAGCCGCTCGGCGAACCACAGCGGGCTCGGGCGGCCGACGTAATGCGCCAGCAGCCGCCGCCATTCCGCCATGAAGGCGGCGTCGCGCTTCGCCTCGTCATAGGCGCGCTCGACCTCGAGGATCAGCGGCATCAGCGTCTCGGCGACGAAGCGGCCGCCGAATTCGCCGAAGCGGCCGCGGGCATCGGGACCCTGGCGGAAGGAGTTGGGCAGCGGCTTGCTCACGATGGTTCCCCGGTTGCCGGGCTGACATAGCGCCGGAGCGCCGGGGCGGGTAGGGTGGCCGCTCCCGGACCGGAGGCGGCTCAGCCGGGAAGGCCCCGCGCCGCGGCGACGAAGGCGCGGATCAGCGCCGGGTCCTTCACGCCCCGCGCCCGCTCCACGCCCGAGGACACGTCCACCCCCGGCGCGCCGCTCATCCGCAGCGCCTCGGCGACGTTTCCGGGCGTGAGCCCGCCGGCCAGCAGCCAGGGGCGGGGAATGGCGCGGCCGGCGGTGAGCGACCAGTCGAAGGCCGCGGCGTTGCCGCCGGGCAGCGCGGCCCCCGGCGGCGGCCGGGCGTCGAGCAGGAAGCGGTCCACCGCCGGCGCATAGGCGGCGAGCGCCTCCAGATCCTCCGGCGCCGCGACGCCGATCGCCTTCATCACCGGCCTGCCGAAGCGGGCGCGGAGGACGGCGCAGCGGGCCGGCTCCTCGGTGCCGTGGAGCTGGATCAGGTCGAGCGGCAGCGCCGCCAGGACCTCCGCGACCGTCGCCTCGGCCGGGTCCACGAACAGCCCGACGCGCAGCGGCCCGCCCGGATGCCGCGCCGAGAGCGCCGCCGCCTGCGCCGGCGTCACCGCGCGCGGGGAGGGGGGGTAGAAGACGAAGCCGAGCATGTCGGCCCCGGCCGCCACCGCCGCGTCGAAGGAAGCGGCGTCGTTGACGCCGCAGATCTTCACGGTGGTCATCCGGCGATCCCGGCGGCGATCGCCGCCGCCGCCGCCGCCGGATCCGCCGCGCCGGTGACCGGCCGCCCGAGCACGATCCAGTCGGCCCCGGCCGCCAGCGCCTCGGCCGGGGTGGCGGTGCGGGCCTGGTCGCCGGCGGCGCTGCCCGCCGGCCGCACGCCCGGCACCACCAGGAAGGGGGCCGGGCCGAATTCCGCGCGCAGCGGCGCCACCTCCCGCGGCGAGCAGACCAGCCCGTCCGCCCCGGCGGCGAGGGCGAGGCGGGCCAGCCGCAACACCTGCGCCACCGGCGCGTCGGCGACGCCGGTGGCCGCCAGCGCGGCGGAGTCGAGGCTGGTCAGCACCGTCACCGCGAGCAGGGCCGGGCGCCGCCCGCCCGCCCGCTCCGCCGCCTCCCGCGCCGCCTCCAGCATGGCGGCGCCGCCCGCGGCATGCAGGGTGAGCATGGCCGGGCCGAGCGGCGACAGGGCGCGCACCGCGCCGGCCACGGTGTTCGGAATGTCGTGCAGCTTCAGGTCGAGGAAGACGGGGGCGCGCGCGCCGATGCGGCGCACCGCCTCCGGCCCCGCCGCGCCGAACAGTTCGAGCCCGACCTTCAGCAGGCCGCAGCGGGGCGCCAGCGCCTCCGCCAGGCGCTCCGCCCGGGAGAGGTCGGCGGTGTCGAGCGCCGCGACGATCCGCGCCGCGGCGCTTCGCGGGCGTTCCAGGAGGAGGGCGGCCATCGGTGGGGCGCGCCTGGCGGCACCCGCCTCAGGCCGCCGGGCGGTGCAGGCGCACGACGCCCGTGCCGGCGCCGGCGACCGGCGGCACCGGCCCGACCTCGCGCGCGGTGCGGGCGCGGAGATCGGCAAGCTCCGCCTCCAGCACCCGCGCCGCCTCCTCGAGCCGCCGCGCCCGGCGGCGGTACTGCAGCGCGCCGAGCCAGGCGACTAGCGCCCCGAACAGGAAGGCGAGCGCGCCGAAGACCAGCATCGCCACGGAGAGCGGCACCACCCAGGCGACATCGAAGGGCCAGAGGCCGAGCGCCACCTCCTGCCGGTTGGACAGGCCGAACAGGATCAGCACCACGAGCAGGGGGAGCAGCAGCAGCCAGCGCATCACGCCACCCGCGCCGAGGCGGCGCCCTGCGCCGGAGAAGTGGCCTTCTGCGGCGGGCCGCCATTGATGCGCTCGCGCAGCTCCTTGCCCGGCTTGAAGTAGGGCACCGCCTTGCCGGCGACCGCCACCGCCGCGCCGGTGCGCGGGTTGCGCCCGGTGCGCGGCTCCCGCCGCTTGGCCGAGAAGGCGCCGAAGCCGCGCAGCTCCACGCGGTCGCCGCGTGCCAGCGCGGCGGTGATCTCGTCGAAGATCGTGGCCACGATCAGCTCGACATCGGGCTGGCGGAGATGCGGATTCGCCGCCGCCAGCTGCGCGATCAGCTCGCTCTTCGTCATGGATGCTCCGTCGCTCAGCGGGGAGCCTGCCAGAGCAGGCGCGGCCCGTCAACGCCAAGCCATTCTGAAATCACGGTTTTTGCAAGGGAGCCGAGGGCAGCCCCGAGCAGCCGGTCGGTGGTGGTGCGCACCCGCACGTCGCGCACCGGCAGGGTCTCCGGCACCTGGCGCTCCGCGGCGAGCCAGGCGCGCGCCTCCGCCTCTCCCCCGATCGCGTCCACGAGGCCCGCGGCGAGCGCCTGGCGGCCGGTGAAGATCCGCCCGTCGGCGAGGGGGCGCACCGCCGCCGGGTCCATCCGCCGCCCCGCCGCCACCTTGGCCACGAATTGCTCGTGCAGGTCCACCACGACGCGGTTCAGCTCCTCCCGCCCCTCGTCGGTGAGCGGGCGGAAGGGGCTCGGCTGGTCCTTGAACGGACCGGAGGCGATGACGTGCACCCGCACGCCGAGCTGCGCCATCAGGTCCGAGACGTCGGGGGATTGCAGCAGCACGCCGATCGAGCCGGTGACGGTCGCCTCCCGCGCGAAGATCCGCTCGGCCGGCAGCGCCACCATGTAGCCCGCCGAGGCGGCGGTGCCGCGCATCACGGCCACCACCGGCTTGCGCGCCTGCAGCCGGGCGATCGCGGCGTGCAGCGCCTCGCCCCCCGCGACGCTGCCGCCCGGGCTGTCTATGGCGAGGATCACCGCCCGGGCGGCGGCGTCGCGCCGCACACGGTCCAGCGCCTCGATCATCCGGCGGTCGTCGCTGATGAAGCCCTCCACCTCCACCCGCGCCACATGGCCGCGGCCGGGCAGCAGCCCCTCCTCGCCGCGGCCCCAGAACAGCACCGCCGCCGCGGCGGCGAGCAGCAGCACGGCGGCGCCGCGCCAGAGGGCGAGCCGGCGCTTCAGCCGCCGGCGGTCGATCAGAAGGTCGGTCTCGAACGCCATGTCCTCTCCATCCCGAGCATCGTGCCGCGCCTTGTACACGCTTTGCCGAGTCCGGGGGGGACATGCGAAGGGGGGAGGGACCGCCCGGCCCCTCCCCCCCGTCGCGTGTCCGCGGTGTCGCGGATCATCACTCCTCGCCGGCCATCTCCCGCCGGCGGCGGATGGCGGCGCCGAGGATGTCGCCGAGCGAGGCGCCGGAGTCGGTCGAGCCGTACTCCTTCATCGCCTCGCGCTCCTCGTCCACCTCCTTGCCCTTGATGGTGAGGGCGAGGCGCCGGGCGGCGCGGTCCACCGCCGTGACCTTGGCATCCACCTTCTCGCCCACGGCGAAGCGCTCGGGGCGCTGGTCGGCGCGGTCCTTCGCCAGTTCGGCGCGGCGGATGAAGCCGGTGAGCACGTCGTCCACCTTCACCTCGATGCCGTTCGACTGCACCGCGGTGACGACGCAGGTGACGATGTCGCCCTTGCGGACGCGGTCGAGCACCTCGGCCGCCGGGTCGGCCTCGAGCTGCTTGATGCCGAGGGAGATGCGCTCCTTCTCGACATCCACGTCGAGCACCTTGGCCTTGACCACGTCGCCCTTGTGGTACCTGGCCATGGCCTGCTCGCCCGGCAGGTCCCAGGAGATGTCCGACATGTGCACCATGCCGTCGAGCTCCGGGCCAAGGCCGATGAACAGGCCGAACTCCGTGATGTTGCGGATCTCTCCCTCGACGATCGAGCCGGGCGGATGCGCCTCGGCGAACAGCTCCCAGGGGTTGCCCTGGGCCTGCTTGAGGCCGAGCGAGATGCGCCGCTTCGGCTCGTCCACGTCGAGGATCATCACGTCCACTTCCTGGCTGGTCGCGACGATCTTGCCCGGATGGACGTTCTTCTTGGTCCAGGACATCTCGGAGACGTGGACCAGCCCCTCCACCCCCGGCTCCAGCTCCACGAAGGCGCCGTAATCGGTGATGTTGGTGACGCGGCCGGAGAATTTGGCGCCCACCGGGTACTTCAGCGCCACGCCGTCCCACGGGTCGGCCATGAGCTGCTTCATGCCGAGAGAGATGCGCTGGGTCTCCGGGTTGAAGCGGATGACCTGCACCTTGACCTTCTGGCCGATCTCCAGCGCCTCGGAGGGGTGGTTGATGCGCCGCCAGGCGATGTCGGTGACGTGCAGCAGCCCGTCCACGCCGCCGAGGTCCACGAAGGCGCCGTAGTCGGTGATGTTCTTCACCACGCCCTCGAGGACCATGCCCTCCTTGAGGCCCTGCACGAGCTCGGCCCGCTGCTCGGCCCGCGTCTCCTCGAGCACGGCGCGGCGGGAGACGACGATGTTGCCGCGCGCGCGGTCCATCTTGAGGATCTGGAAGGGCTGCGGCGTGCCCATCAGCGGCTGCACGTCGCGCACCGGGCGGATGTCCACCTGGCTGCCCGGCAGGAAGGCGACGGCGCCGCCGAGATCCACCGTGAAGCCGCCCTTGACGCGGCCGAAGATCGTGCCGGTGACGCGCTGGCCGGCCTGGAACGCCTTCTCGAGGTTGGTCCAGGCCTCCTCGCGGCGCGCCTTCTCGCGCGACAGCACGATCGAGCCGTCGCGGTCCTCGTAGCGCTCGATGAACAGCTCGACCACGTCGCCGGGCTTGACCTCGGGCTTCTGGCCGGGCGGCGCGAATTCCTTGAGGGGCACGCGCCCCTCGCTCTTCAGCCCCACATCCACGATGGCGTAGTCGTCATCCACGCGGATGACCCTGCCGGTCACGACCGAGCCGGCGAAGCCGGTGTCCGGGCCTAGGGTGGCGTCGAGGAGGGCGGCGAAATCCTCGGCTCCCGCGTGGTCGTGCGTGGCGAGGCTGGTGGCAGATGCCATGGAGTTCCGTGTTCCTGATGGGCCCGCGCTGCGGGCCAAGGCCTGCGCCCCCGCGGTCGGCGACGGCGGGCCGTCGGCCGGCGGGCACGACTTGGTCCGGCACCTTCCCCATTCCGGTGCCCGGCGACCCTGATGGCATGGGCGGCGTGACGGCCCGCCCGCTTCCGGTCCCGCAATCGGAGCGAGGGCGGCACGAGGTGCCACCCGTTTCCTGCAAGCGCGAACACCGCGCCCCGGCGAGAGGTCACGGCAGCATCGGCCTAGGCGCTCCGCCGCCCGAGGTCAAGCGGAAAGCGGCGCCCCCGCCTCCGCGAGCCGCGCCCGCACCAGCCGCAGCGCCGCGGCGAAGGCCGCCTCGGCGTCGAGGGCGGTGGTGTCGAGCAGCAGGGCGTCCGCCGCCGGCCGCAGCGGCGCGGCGGCGCGGCTGGAATCCTGCGTGTCCCGCGCCCTCAGCTCGGCCTCCACCTGGCCCGGATCGGCCTCGACGCCGCGGCCGCGCAGCTCCTCGAAGCGGCGGCGGGCGCGCACCTCGAGGCTCGCGGTCACGAACAGCTTCACCGGCGCGTCGGGAAAGACCACCGTGCCGATGTCCCGCCCGTCCAGCACCGCGCCGCGGCGCCGGCCGAACTCCCGCTGGAAGTCGAGCAGGGCGGTCCGCACCCCGGGGATCGCGGCGACCGCGCTCGCCGCCATGTCGGCCTCCGGGCTGCGCAGGTCGGGGCGCTCGAGGTCGGCCGGCCGCAGGGCCCGCGCCTCGGCCTCGGCCACCCGCGCGTCGCGCGGGTCCACGCCGCGGTCGAGCACGCGGCGCCCGACGGCGCGGTAGAGCAGGCCGGTGTCGAGATAGGGCAGGCCGAGCGCCGCGGCGAGGCGGCGGGCCAGCGTGCCCTTGCCGGCGGCGGCCGGGCCGTCCACGGCGATGATCAGGGGCGCCCCGGGGGCCCTCTCCTCGGCCCCGGCCATCACGCCGGCCCGATCGCCCCGCCGCCGGCGGCCTGGTTCACCAGCGCGGCGAAGCCGGGGAAGCTCGTCTCGATGAAGCGCGCATCGTCCACCGCGACCGGCGCGCGGGCGGCGAGGCCCATCACCAGCGCGCTCATGGCGATGCGGTGGTCCATGTGGGTCGCCACGACGCCGCCGCCCGGAACGGCGCCGCCCGCGCCGTGCACCACGAGGTCGTCGCCCGCGATCTCCGCCCGCACGCCGTTGGCGGCGAGCAGGGCGGCGGTGGCGGCGAGGCGGTCGCTCTCCTTCACCCGCAGCTCGGCGAGGCCGCGCAGCCGCGTCGTGCCCTCGGCCGCGGCCGCCGCCACGGCGAGGACCGGGTACTCGTCGATCATCGAGGGCGCGCGGCCGGGCGGCACCTCGACGCCGCGCAGGGCGGAGGCCTCCACCACCAGGTCCCCGACCGGCTCGCCCCCCTCGGTGCGGGCGTTCTCCACCGTGAGCGCCGCGCCCATCTCCCGCAGCGTGGCGAACAGGCCGGCGCGCAGCGGGTTGAGCCCGACATTCTCGACGACGAGGCGCGAGCCCGGCACCAGCAGCGCCGCCACCACCAGGAAGGCGGCCGAGGAGGGATCGCCCGGCACCCGCACCGGCGCCGCCGCCAGCTCCGGCTGGCCCTCCAGCTCGATGACGCGCCCGCCGCCCGCCTCGGCCACGTGGACGGTGGCGCCGAAATGGCGCAGCATGTTCTCGGTGTGGTCGCGGGTCGGCTCCGGCTCCACCACGCGCGTCGTGCCGGGGGCGCAGAGGCCGGCGAGCAGGCAGGCGCTCTTCACCTGGGCCGAGGCGACGGGAAGCCGGTAGTCGAGCGGCAGGGGGTCGGAGGCGCCGCGCACCGCGAGCGGCAGCCGCCCCCCCTCGCGCGACCAGAAGAGTGCGCCGGTGGCGGAAAGCGGCTCGGTAACGCGGCGCATCGGCCGCCGGCGCAGCGAGGCGTCGCCGGTAAGGACGGCGAAGACCGGGTGCCCGGCGAGCAGCCCGCAGAGCAGCCGCGCGGCGGTGCCGGAATTGCCCATGTCGAGCACGTCCGCGGGCTCCGCCAGGCCGCCGATGCCGCGCCCGGCCACCCGCCAGCGCCCCTCGCCCAGCCGCTCCACCTCGGCGCCGAGGGCGCGCATGGCGGCGGCGGTGCGCAGCACGTCCTCGCCCTCCAGCAGCCCCGTGATCTCGGTGGTGCCGACCGCGAGGGCGCCGAACATCAGGGCGCGGTGGCTGATGGACTTGTCGCCGGGCACGGCGAGGCGGCCGGAGAGGGGCGCGGCCGGCCGGCCGGCGCGGAGCGGCGTCGCGGCGGGGCCGTCGGCGGGGGCGGAACGGGGCATGAGGCGCGCGTTTGACACGGGGCGGAGCGCGTGGCAATCGCCGCCCCCCGGCCGAGGCGCCCGCACCGGCCGCCCGCGCCTGTCCCGCCGGTCGCCGTGGCGCCGAAGCCCGCCGGTTCCGCCGCGCGCGGGACCGACCCATCCACCCCCGGCACGGGGGCGAACGAGGTTTCCCGATGGCCAAGCCCGAACTGGGCCTCAAGCGCGTCTGCGTCGCCTGCAACACGAAATTCTACGACCTGATGCGCGCGCCCGCGATCTGCCCGAAATGCGGCACCGAGCAGCCGGCCGAGCAGCCGCGCCTGCGCCGCCCCAGCGGCGGCGCCCAGGCCGAGGACAAGGTGAAGAAGCGCCTTCTCGCCCCGGACATCGAGGGGGAGGAGGTGGAGCTCGAGGATGTCGAGGCGGACGAGACCATCGAGGACGCCGAGGAGCTGGAGGACGAGGCCGAGGGCCTCGGCGAGGAGATCGAGGTCGAGGCCGACCGCGACGAGGAGAGCTGAGCCGGCGCCCCCTCGCGGGCCTGGCCTGCGAACCATGCCGCCGGCGCCATCGCTCCGCCTGACCCGGCTGCGGCTGCGGGACTTCCGGAGCTGGGCGGCGCTGACCGCCCGCTTCGGGGCCGGGATCGTCGTCGTCACCGGCGAGAACGGGGCGGGCAAAACCAACCTGCTCGAGGCGATCAGCCTGCTCGGCCCCGGCCGCGGCCTGCGCGGCGCGCGTGCGGCCGAGCTGGCGCGGCAGGGGGACGGGGAGGGGCCGCTGCCCTGGGCGGCGGCAGGACGCTTCGAGGGGCCCTGGGGCGGGTTCGACATCGGCACCGGCACCCCGGAGGGCGGGCCGCTCGCCCGGCGCGCCTTCCGCCTCGACGGCCTGCCCCTGCGCGGCCAGGCGGACCTCGCCGAGCGGGTGGCCGCGGTCTGGCTGACGCCGCAGATGGACCGGCTGTTCCAGGACGCGGCGAGCGACCGCCGTCGCTTCCTCGACCGGCTGGTCTGGGCGCTGGAGCCGCACCACGCCCGCGAGGTGGCGGCCTACGACCACGCCATGGCGCAGCGCAACCGGCTGCTCGCGGGCGAGCGGCGGGAGGGCGCGCGCGCCGACCCGGCCTGGCTCGCCGCGCTGGAGGAGGCGATGGCGCGGCACGGGGTGGCCGCCGCCGCGGCGCGCCGGGGGCTGGTGGCGCGGCTGAATGCGGCGCTCGCCCGGGGCATCACCGGCGCCTTCCCGGCGGCGCGGCTGGAGCTCGCCTGCGCCGTCTCGGCCGCGCTCGGCGCCGCGCCGGCGCTCGCGGTGGAGGAGGGGCTGCGCGCGGAATGGGCGGCGAGCCGCGGCCGCGACGCCGCGGCGGGGGCGACGCTCGCCGGCCCGCACCGCGCCGATCTCGGCTTCGTCCACCTGCCGAGGGAGCTGCCCGCCGCGCTGTGCTCGACCGGGGAGCAGAAGGCGCTGCTGGTGGCGGTGGTGCTGGCGCACGCGGCGCTGATCGCCGAGGCGCGCGGCTTCGCGCCGCTGCTGCTTTTGGACGAGGTGGCGGCGCATCTCGACGCGCCGCGGCGCGAGGCGCTGTTCGCCGCCCTCGCCGCCCTGCCCGCGCAGTCCTTCCTCACCGGCACCGATGCGGCGCTGTTCGCACCGCTCCGGGGGGTGGCGGAGGGGTTCCGGGCGGGGGGCGGGCAGCTCGTTCCGGATGCCGATTTGCCCGTGCCGTAAGCACCGACAATCCCTATATTCCACCCGATTCCCGCAGCCGAATTCCCGAGGAGTTTCCCGCCGGCATGAGCGACGCCGCCGCGCGCGCCGAGATGAGCCCCGAGCCGACCGGCGGGGCCGACTACAACAGCGCCTCCATCACCGTCCTCCGCGGCCTCGAGGCCGTGCGCAAGCGGCCGGGCATGTACATCGGCGACACCGATGACGGCTCCGGCCTGCACCACATGGCGTTCGAGATCATCGACAACGCCGTGGACGAGGCGCAGGCGGGCTACGCCACCCGCGTCGAGGTCACGCTGAACGGCGACGGCTCCGTCACCGTGCGCGACGACGGGCGCGGCATCCCCGTGGACCTCCACGAGGAGGAGGGCGTCTCCGCCGCCGAGGTGGTGCTGACGCGCCTGCACGCGGGCGGCAAGTTCAACCAGAACTCCTACAAGGTCTCGGGCGGGCTGCACGGCGTCGGCGCGGCGGTGGTCAACGCGCTCTCCGAGTGGATGGAGGTGCGGATCTGGCGCGGCGGCCTCGAGCACGTCATCCGCTTCGAGCATGGCGAGACGGTGCGGCCGCTGACGGTGGTCGGCCCCTCCGACGCGCCGGGGGGCACCGAGGTCACCTTCAAGCCCTCGCCCGCCACCTTCAGCAGGACCGAGTACGACTTCGCGGTCCTCGAGCGGCGGCTGCGCGAGCTCGCCTTCCTCAACTCCGGCCTCGCCATCGCGCTCAGGGACGACCGCCACGTGCCGGCGCAGGAGGTGTTCTTCCAGTTCAAGGGCGGCCTTGTCGCCTTCGTCGAGTGGCTGGACCAGGGCAAGGAGCCGCTGTTCCGCCCGCCGATCAGCGTGCAGTCCAGGGGGCAGGACGGCATCCGCGTCGAGCTGGCGATGTGGTGGAACAACTCCCCGCGCGAGGTGACGCTCTGCTTCACCAACAACATCCCGCAGCGCGACGGCGGCACGCACCAGGCCGGGTTCCGCCAGGCGCTGACGCGGGTGGTGGCGAGATACGCCGAGGAGCTGGCGCGGAAGGAGAAGGTGGAGCTTTCCGGCGAGGACATGCGCGAGGGGCTGACCTGCGTGCTGTCGGTGAAGGTGCCGGACCCGAAATTCTCCTCCCAGACCAAGGACAAGCTGGTCAGCTCCGAGGTGCAGCCGGTGGTGCAGGCCGCCGTCTCCGACGCGCTCTCCCACTGGTTCGAGACGCATCCGAAGGAGGCGAGGCTGGTCCTCGACCAGGTCGTGCTGGCGGCGGCGGCGCGCAAGGCGGCGCAGCTCGCCCGCGAGAAGGTCGGGCGGAAGAACGCGCTCGACATCTCCACCCTGCCGGGCAAGCTCGCCGACTGCCAGGAGAAGGACCCGGCAAGGAGCGAGCTGTTCATCGTCGAGGGCGACAGCGCCGGCGGCAGCGCCAAGCAGGGGCGCGACCGGCGCTTCCAGGCCATCCTGCCGCTGAAGGGCAAGATCCTCAACGTCGAGCGGGCGCGGGTGGACAAGATGCTGTCCTCCGCCGAGATCGGCACGCTGATCACCGCCCTCGGCACCGGCATCGGCCCGGGCGACCCGGCCAAGGGGGGCTTCGACATCTCGAAGCTGCGCTACCACCGCATCGTCATCATGACCGACGCGGACGTGGACGGCAGCCACATCCGCACCCTGCTGCTGACCTTCTTCTTCCGCCAGATGCCGCAGCTCATCGAGCGGGGGCATCTCTACATCGCCCAGCCGCCGCTGTTCCGCGCCAAGCGCGGCGGCGAGGAGCGCTACCTGAAGGACGAGCGGGCGCTCGAGGACTTCCTGCTCGAGAAGGCGCTCGGCGGCGCGGTCCTGCGCCTCGCCGACGGGCAGGAGCTCGCGGGCGAGGCGCTGCGCGCGGAGGCGGACCGCCTGCGCGAGATCGCCCGCCGCGTGCGCCGCCTGGCCGCCGGCGTGCCGGCCGAGATCGTCGAGCAGGCCGCGGTGGCCGGCGCGCTGACCGCCGACCCCGAGCGCGCGACGGCGGCCGCGGCGCGGCTGGTCGAGCGGCTGAACGCCCTCGCCCCGCCCGCGGAGCGGCACTGGAACGCGCTGCCCGCCGATGGCGGCGGCCTGCAGCTCTGGCGCCAGGTGCGCGGGGTGACGGAGCGCCACGCCCTCGGCCCGGCGGCGCTGCGCAGCGCCGAGGCGCGCTGGCTGGACGAGCGGCGCGAGCTGCTGGAGCGCCATTTCGGCGCCCCCGCCCTGCTGACGCTGGACGGGACGGAGGCCGCGGTGCACGGGCCGGTGGCGGCGCTCGAGCGCATCCTGGCGCAGGGCCGCAAGGGGCTGACCATCCAGCGCTTCAAGGGGCTCGGCGAGATGAACCCGGAGCAGCTCTGGAAGACCACGCTCGATCCGGCGGCACGCACCCTGCTCAAGGTGCGGATCGAGGATGTGGAGGACGCCGAGCAGATCTTCTCCACCCTGATGGGCGATGTGGTGGAGCCGCGGCGCGACTTCATCGTGAGCAACGCGCTCCGGGTCGCCAACCTCGACGTGTAGCCCCGCGCGGGCGTGGGCAGGCGGCGGAACGCGGCCTGCGGCGGGCCGTTGTGCCGGGCGGGGCCGGGCTGCCGCCCTCGCCCCGCCGACGCAGGAGGCCACGCCATGACGCGCATCGTCACCGGCCTGTTCCAGAAACGCCGCGACCTGGATCTGGTGGTGGAGCACCTGGTTCAGGAGTTCAACGTTCCCCGCGAGCGGATCCAGGTCCACGCCTTCGACGCCGCCGGAGAGGAGGCGCGCTCGCCCCAGGATGACGACCTCGAGGCCTCCCTGGCCGAGCTCGGCCTGCCCGAGGAGGCGGTCCGGCGCCATGCCGAACGGATGCGCGGCGGCGGCATCCTGCTCGTCGCCTGGGTGGAGGAGGATCATCTGCGGCAGATCCTCGACGCCTGCCGCGAATACGGTGCCGCCGAGCCCCAGGCGCACGATCCCGAGCAGCGGATCCGGGAGCGCGCCTATCAGCTCTGGGAGCAGGAAGGCCGGCCGGAGGGCAGGGACGTGGAGTTCTGGCACCGCGCCCGCCAGGCGCTGGCGGGGGATGAGGGGGCACCCGCGGCGCGCGCGCCGCGGCAGTTCGGCGGCGAGACGGGAGCCTCGCCCCTGCCCGAGCGCGACCCGTCGCCGGGACGGTAGGGCGGATCGCAAGGGCGGGAACGGCTGGCGCCGCCGCCGCGGCCGGGCGGAGACGGCGTCCGGCCCCTGACCGGCGGGGGCGTCACGCCTCGGGCCGGCTTCGCCCGCCCGCGCGTCCCGCCAGCCAGCGCGCCAGCCGCTCCGGCGCCTCCGCCATCTCGGCCTCCGGGCCGCAATAGCTGAGGCGGAGGAAGCGCGCCCCGCGCTCGCGGTCGAAATCGAGCCCCGTGGTTGCGGCAATCCCCGCCTGCTCCAGCATCTCGGCGCAGAAGCGCGCGCTGTCGTTGGTCAGGTGACCGACGTCGCACCAGAGGTAGAAGGCGCCGTCCGCCGCCGCGATCGAGGTGAGGCCCGCACGCGGCAGCCCCGCGAGCAGCGCGGCGCGGCTCCGCGCGTAGGCGGCCCGGTTCGCCTCCAGCTCCCCGGTGCAGTCCATCGCCGCTTCGGCGGCAAGCTGGGCGATGTGCGGGGCGCTGATGAACATGTTCTGCGCCAGGCGCTCCACCGGCCGGACCAGGTCCTCCGGCAACACCATCCAGCCGACGCGCCAGCCGGTCATCGACCAGTACTTGGAGAAGCTGTTCACGGCCAGGGCGCTGTCGGAGAGCGCCGCCGCCGTCGCCTCGGGCACCGTGCCGTAGGTCAGTCCGTGGTAGATCTCGTCCGAGATCAGCCGCACCCCGTTGGCGTGGCACCAGCGGGCGATGGCGGCGAGTTCCGCCGGCGCCAGCATGGTGCCGGCGGGGTTGCAGGGGCTGGCCACGATCAGCCCGTCGGGCGGCGGGTCCAGCGCCTCCAGCATCGGCAGCGTCGGCTGCCAGCGCGTCGCGGCGTCGCAGGGCAGCAGCACCGGCCGCATGCCGAGCGCGGTCAGGATGTTGGCGTAGGGCGGATAGTAGGGCGATGCCATCGCCACCCTGTCGCCCGGATCGAAGGCGGCGAGGAAGGCGAGGGGGAAGGCGCCCGAGGCACCGACCGTCACCGCCACCCGCTCCGCCGGGACCGTGGCGCCGTAGCGCTCGGCGTAGTGGCGCGCGATGCGCTCGCGCAGGCTGCGCAGCCCGAACGCCTCCGTGTAGCCGAGGGGCGCGCCGGCGCGCAGCGCCCGGATCGCGGCCTCGGCGGCGCCGCGCGGGGCGCCGGTGCCGGGCTGGCCGACCTCCATGCGGATCACGCCGGGCGTGCCCGGCGGCAGGGCGGCGGCGCGCGCATTGGCGGCCGCGATCACGTCCATCACCAGGAAGGGCGGCGCCGCGGCGCCGCGCCCGATCTTCAGCGCCATGGGCGCCTCCTCCCCGCCGGGGGCGGTACCGGCGCGCCGCGCCGGCCGGCCGGACCCGGCCCGGCCACTCCGTGCTCCGCCCTCACTGGTCGAGCGTCCCCACCGCCACGCCGGTGCCGCGCGGGTCGCTGATCGCGGTGCAGCGCTCCGGCCGCCCGGGCAGGTAGTTGAGGCAGGCGGTGAACTGCGTCCGCCCCGGTGGCGGCACGCCCGCCGCCACGGCCTCCATTGGCGCCGCGCCGCGCAGCAGGTGCAGCGCCGCCGGGCCGGCCACCGCCATCGGCGCCGCCCGCTGGCCCGAGCCCGCGACACCCATGCGGAAGGCGCGCAGGTTCGGGTTGTAGGCCATGGCCGCCGAGAGCAGCGCCGGCTGCACCGCCCCCGCATTCGGCGCCGCGCCGAGCAGGAAGCCCATGCCCGGCGCCATCCGTCCGGTGCCGAACAGGTTGTTCAGGGTGAAGGCGCAGGAGACCGCCACCCCGTTGCGGTCGAACACCGCGAGCGCGGCCGAGGCCGGCAGCATCGCCATGCCCGCCGCCGCCGGCGCCGGCGCGGCGAGCAGCGCCCGGGGATCCCCTCCGCGCTCGCGCCAGGCGGCGGCGACGGCGAGGCCGCGCGCTTCCGCCTCGGCCAGGGACTGCCCGGCGGCGAGCGCGCCGAAGCTTGCGGCGGCGGCGAGGCCGCCATCGGCCGGCGGCGGCAGGAAGGCGATGCGGTCGCCGCCGCGCGCCGGCAGCAGGATCGGCTGCTCCAGCCGCGGCAGGCCGGCGCGCAGCTCCTCAAGGGTCAGCCCGCCACCGGCGAGGCGCGAGACCTCCTCAAGCCGCCGTCCCAGCGCACCCTGGTGCAGGTCGCCCACCCCCTGGATGCGGAGCTGGGCGAGGGTCGCCGCCAGCTCCGGCTGCACCAGCCGCTCGCCCGCCGTCCTCGGCGATCCGTCCGGCCGGCCGAACACCGCCCGCGCCGCCGGGTCGGCGAAAAGGGGGCGGTGGACGGCGGCGAGATCCTCGGCGAGGCCGCGGCTGACCTCGGTGCCGAAGCGGGCGGCCTGCTCGGCCGCCGCCACCAGTTCCTCGAAGGGGCGGCCGGGGCGGCGGGTGTGCAGGGCGAACAGGCCGCGCGCCAGCATCGGCACCGCCGCCGGGCGGTCGGCGCCGGCGGGGATGGCGGCGCGGGGGCCGGGCGGGAACAGCACCGCCTCCACCCCCTGCCGCGCCGGGTCGAAGACCAGGCAGGCGCCGCCCCCGCCCAGGCCGACGCGGGAGGGCAGCGTCACCGCCATCACGAAGCCCGCCGCCACCGCGGCATCCACCGCCGTGCCCCCGGCCGAGAGCACGTTGCGCGCGGCGAGCGCCGCCGCCGGGTCCTCGGCCGCGACCCCGCCGAGGAAGCCGCGGACGAAGCCCGGCGTGCCCGCCTCCGGCCCGGAGCGGGCGAAGGGGTTGAGGGAGGACAGCGTGCCGCAGCCGCCGAGCACGAGCGCCCCCGCGAGCAGCAGCGCGGCGCGCCCCCGCGCCCCGTTGCGCCGGGGGGCGGATCCTGGCCCGCCGCCCCGCGGGCGCGCTACAACCCCGCCCATGCGAAAGGCGCTCGCCCTGCTCTCAGCGCTGATGCTCATGCTCGGGTCCCTGGCCCCCTCTGCGGCGCGGGCCCAGGGCCCGGCGACCGAACTGGTGCTGGTGCGCGACGCGGAGACGGAAAGCCTCATCCGCGCCATCCTCCACCCGCTGTTCGGCGCGGCGGGGGTGGATGCCGGGCTGATGCGCGTCATGCTGGTCCAGGCGCGGCCCATAAACGCCTTCGTCACCACCGGCAACCGGCTGTTCATCAACACCGGCCTGATCCAGCAGTCGGAGACGGCGCTGGAGCTGGTCGGCGTGCTGGCGCACGAGACCGGGCACGTGGCGGGCGGGCACATCGCCCGCCTGCCGGAGGAGCTGCGCAACGCCATGATCCGCTCCATCGCCGGCATGGTGCTCGGGGCCGGCGCGGCGGCGGCGGGGGCGCGGCACGGCGGCGCCGACGCGGCGGGCGCCCTCGTGCTCGGCAGCCAGAGCATGGCGATGGGCCAGCTCTACGCCTTCACCCGCGCCCAGGAGCAGGCGGCCGACCAGGCGGGCGTCACCTACCTCGACCGGCTCGGCTGGTCGGCGCGCGGCATGGTGCGGGTGCTCGAGCGGCTGCAGGACCAGGAGCTGCTGGCGGTCGGCCGGCAGGACCCGTATTTCCGCACCCACCCCCTCTCCCGCGACCGGCTGGAGTTCCTGCGCGAGCACCTGGCGCGCAGCCCGCACCGCGACGCCGCGCTGCCGGCGGCGATCGAGCAGGGCTTCGCCATGGTGCGGGCCAAGCTCGACGGCTTCATAGACCCGCCGGCCGCCACCCTGCGCCGCTACCGGGAGGGCGACGCCTCGGCCCCGGCCCGCTATGCCCGCGCCATCGCCTGGCACCGCAGCGGGCGCAGCGAGGAGGCGCTGGCGCTGCTCGAGCCGCTGATCCGCGAGCGGCCGGCCAGCCCCTGGCTGCGAGAGCTGAAGGGCCAGATCCTGTTCGAGGCCGGCCGTCCCGCCGAGGCCGCGGCCGCCTATGGGGAGGCGGTGCGCCTCGCGCCCGGGGAGGCGCTGATCCGCACCGCCCATGGCCGGGCGCTGCTGGAGGCGGGGGGCGAGGCAGGGCTGCGCCAGGCGGTGGAAGCCTTCGAGGCCAGCCTGCGCCTCGACCGCGCCCAGGCCTTCACTTGGCGGCTTCTCGCCACCGCCCAGGGGCGGCTCGGGCGGATGGCCGAGGCGGAGCTGGCGCTGGCCGAGGAGGCGATGCTCAGGGGCGACTACGCGGCAGTGCGCCGCCTTGCCGCCCGGGCCGAGGCGACGCTGCCCCCCGGCCCCCTGCGGCTGCGCGCGCAGGATCTGCGCTTCGCCGTGCAGCGCGAGAACATGACGCGCGAGCAGCGCGAGGCGGAGGATGCCATGCGACGGAGGCCGGGACGATGAGGCTGTGGCCAGGGGCGGTGCTGGCCGCCGCCATCCTGTGGGGCGCGCCGGCCGCGGCGCAGCCCTTCACACCCGAGCAGCGGCAGGAGATCATCGGCATCCTGCGCGAGGCGCTGCGGACCGACCCCTCGATCCTGCGCGAGGCCTTCGAGGCGCTGCGCCTCGCCGAGGCGGAGGCGCAGGAGGAGGCGCGGCGGGCGGCGATCGCCGCCGAGGCGGAGGCGCTGTTCCGCGACCCGGAGGCCCCGGTGCTCGGCAACCCGGCGGGCGCCGTGACGCTCGTGGAGTTCTTCGACATACGCTGCGGCTACTGCAAGCAGCTCCATCCCGTGCGGGCGGAGCTGCTGCGCCGCAACCCGGATGCGCGGGTGGTGCTGAAGGACCTGCCGATCCTCGGGCCGAACAGCGTCCTCGGCGCCCGCGCCCTGCTGGCGGCGCAGCGCCAGGGCAAGTACGCCGCCCTGCACGACGCGCTGATGCGCCTGCGCGAGGAGCCGACCGAGCCGGTGCTGCGGCGGGAGGCGGAGCGCGCCGGCCTCGACTGGGCGCGCCTCCGCCGCGACATGGAGGAGCCGGCCATCCAGCGGCGGCTGGAGGGGAACATGCGCCTCGCCCGGGCGCTCAACATCGAGGGCACGCCAGCGCTGGTGATCGGGGAGACGCTGATCCCGGGCGCGGTGGATCTCGGCACCCTGCAGGCGCTGGTGGCGGCCGAGCGGGAGCGGCTGGCGCGGGACGCCGCCCCGGCGGGGCGTTGACGGGGCGCAGGCGGCGCCGCTATATCCCCCGCCTCCCGGCGGCGCCCCTGCGCCGCCGGCGGCCGTTTCCGGCCGTCAGCAGGACCATGACCTCCCGGGCCGGGAGCCCGGGGCAGCGCCGCCCCGGCCGCATCGCCGGGGGGCGACCAACCGAGGCCGCAGATGACCTTCGCAGTGATCCGCACCGGCGGAAAGCAGTACCGGGTGACGCCGAACGCCGTGCTGACGGTGGAGAAGCTCGAGGCCGAGCCCGGCTCGACCGTCACCTTCCACGAGGTGCTCGCGCTCGGCGGCGAGGGCGGGCTGACCCTCGGCGCGCCGACCGTGCCGGGCGCCTCCGTCACCGCCACGGTGCTGGAGCAGAAGCGGGGCGAGAAGATCATCGTCTTCAAGAAGAAGCGGCGGCAGAACTACCGGCGCAAGCGCGGCCACCGCCAGCACCTGACCGTGCTGCGCATCGCCGGCATCGCCGCCGCCTGACGAGCAAGGAGATCCAGGGCTATGGCGCACAAGAAGGCCGGCGGCTCCTCCCGCAACGGGCGCGATTCCGCGGGCAAGCGGCTCGGCGTGAAGCTGTTCGGCGGGCAGGCGGTGAAGGCCGGCAACATCATCGTCGCCCAGCGCGGCACCACGATGCGGCCGGGCGACAATGTCTATGTCGGCCGCACCCATTTCCTGCACGCCCGCGTGGACGGGGTGGTGCGCTTCGAGCGCAAGGCCGAGGGGCGCGTGCACGTCTCGGTCGTGCCGGCGCCGCAGGCGGCGGAGTAGCGCCTTCCGCTCCGGAGGCGTGACGGCGGGGGTCCCTCGGGGCCCTCGCTTCGTTTAGGCCGCCGGCGCGCAGCCGCCGCACCACATCCTCCGCGCCGGCGGCGTTGGACAACGGTCATGAAATTCCTCGACGAGGCCAAGGTCTGGGTGAAGGCGGGCGACGGCGGCGACGGCGTGGTCGCCTTCCGGCGCGAGAAATTCCTCGAATTCGGCGGCCCCGACGGCGGCAACGGGGGCAGGGGCGGCGACGTGGTGGTGGAGGCGGTGGAGGGGCTGAACACCCTGATCGACTACCGCTACGCTCAGCATTTCAGGGCCCGCAAGGGCGGCAATGGCGCCGGCTCCGACCGCACCGGCGCCGCCGCCCCGCCCGTGGTGCTGAAGGTCCCGGTCGGCACCCAGATCCTGGCCGAGGACAAGGAGACGCTGCTCGCCGACCTCGACGCCCCCGGCAAGCGGGTGGTGATCGCGAAGGGGGGCGATGGCGGCTTCGGCAACGCGCACTACAAATCCTCGACCAACCGCGCCCCCCGCCGCGCCGACAAGGGCTGGCCGGGGGAGGAGCGCTGGATCTGGCTGCGCCTCAAGCTGATCGCCGATGCCGGGCTGGTCGGGCTGCCCAATGCCGGCAAGTCCACCTTTCTCGCCGCGGTCAGCGCGGCGCGGCCGAAGATCGCCGACTACCCCTTCACCACGCTGCACCCGCAGCTTGGCGTGGTGCGCCTGCACGCGGGGAGGGGATCTCACCTCTCCGCGACGGAGGAGTTCGTGCTGGCCGACATCCCCGGCCTGATCGAGGGGGCGCATGAGGGGGTGGGGCTCGGCACCCGCTTCCTCGGCCATGTCGAGCGCTGCGCGGTGCTGCTGCACCTGGTGGACGGCACCCAGCCCGACCCGGTCGGCGCCTGGCGCACCGTGCGCGCGGAACTGGCCGGCTACGGCCACGGCCTGGCTGAGAAGCCGGAGATCGTGGCGCTGAACAAGGCCGACGCCATGACCCCTCAGGCCCGTGCCAGCCGCCTCAGGGCGTTGCAGCGCGCCGTGGGAGACGAGGTGCACCTGATCTCCGGCGTCACCGGGGAGGGGCTGCCGCCGCTGCTGCGCCGCCTCGCCGGCATCATCGCCGCCAGGCGGCAGGCGGCCTGAACCCGACCCTCCGGGCATTGCCGCGCGCGGGACGCGTGGCACAGTCCCGGCCATGCCGCCCCGCAGCACCGGCGCACCCCCGCGGGACCAGCGCCACCAACGCATCCTCGCCGCCCTCGCCACCGATCCGACGGTGCGCATCTCCACCCTCGCCGCCGAATTCGGCGTCTCTCCCGAGACGGTGCGGCGCGACATCGAGGCGCTGTCCCGCCAGGGCTCGGTGCGCCGCACCTATGGCGGCGCCTCGGTGGTCCATGCCGGGGTGCAGCCCGCGCTCGGCCAGCGCGAGCGCATGGCGGTCGCCGAGCGGGCGCGGATCGGCGCCGCCGCGGCGGCGCTGGTCGAGCCCGGCGCGGTGCTGATGGTGGATGCCGGCTCCACCACCGCGCATTTCGCCCGGGCGCTGGCGGCGCGCGACCCGGAGGGCACGGTGCTGACCAACAGCCTCGCGGTGGCCGAGGCGCTCGGCGCCGCGCCGCGGATGCGCGTGCTGCTCTGCCCCGGGGAGTTCCACCCGGTCGAACGCGCCGTCTACGGGCCGGAGGCGACGAGCTTCCTCGGCCGCTTCAACGCCGACATCGCCCTGATCGGCGCCTCCGGCCTCACCGCCGAGGGGCCGAGCGACGTGGAGAGCCGGGCGGGCTGGATCAAGCGCGCCATGCTGGAACGGGCGGCGCGGCGGGTGCTGCTCGTGGATTCGGGGAAGTTCGGCAAGGCGCATCTGGAGCGGATCTGCGGCCTCGGCGCGCTGACCGACCTCGCCTGCGACGCGCCGCCCCCGCCCGAGCTGGCGGCGGCGCTGGCGCGCGCGGGGGTGCGGGTGAGGGTGGCACCGCCCGCGCCGGATGTTTGACCTGCCACATGCAGATGTGGCACCTTCCACATCAGCGGAGGTGGCATGAACGAGGCGCGCACCCGGGACAGGGCGGAAGGCGACGGCCCGGCGCCGCTGGCGGCGGTGCCGCCCGCACGCCTCCGCGCGCTGCGCTGGCTGCTCGCCGACATAGACGACACCCTCACCACCGGGGGCAGGCTGACCGCCGAGGCCTATGCGGCGCTCGAGGCGTTGGCGCGGTCCGGGATCCGCGTGGTGCCGGTGACCGGCCGCCCGGCGGGGTGGTGCGACATGATCGCCCGCTTCTGGCCGGTGGCGGCGGTGGTGGGGGAGAACGGCGCGCTCTGGTACGCCTACGACCACGCCACGCGGCGCATGCGCCGCCACCAGGCGCAGGAGGAAGATGCGCGCATCGCGGCGCAGGCAAGGCTGCGGGCGCTGGCGGCGGAGGCCATGGCGGCCGTGCCGGGCGCGGCCATCGCCGCCGACCAGCCCTTCCGCCTGTTCGACCTCGCGGTGGATTTCCGCGAGGATGCCGGGCCGCTCGGGCTCGACGCCGCGGAGCGCATCGCCGCCATCTTCCGCGCCGGCGGGGCGGAGGCGAAAATCTCCTCCATCCACGTCAACGCCTGGATCGGACGCTGGGACAAGCTTTCCGGCATCCGCCACCTCTTCGCCACGCTCTGGCGGCCGCTCGACGAGGTGCTGGACCGGGTCGCCTACTGCGGGGACAGCCCCAACGATTCGCCGATGTTCGCCGCCGTGCCGCTCTCGGTCGGCGTCGCCAACGTGCTGCCCTTCCTGCCCGCCATGCCGGCCGCGCCCGCCTTCGTCACGCGCGCCGAGGCCGGGGCGGGCTTCGTGGAATTCGCCACCGCCGTGCTGGCCGCGCGGCACCAACCGGGAGGAACATCATGACCCGCTCGATCCTCGGCGCCGCCGCGATGGCCGCGCTGCTCGGCCTCGCCTGGCCCGTCGCGGCGCAGCCGGCCGACTGCCACCGCGGCGCGCTGGACGACGCCTATTGCGACGAGGACCGCGACCTGGTGGCCGACCCGCCGCGCGATCCGGCGCGCCTGCGCGACCCCTCCACCCTGGTCTTCGCCTACACGCCGGTGGAGGACCCCGCGCTCTACGCCAGCCAGTTCCGGCCCTTCACCGACTACCTCTCGCAGTGCACCGGCAAGCGCGTGGTGTATTTCCAGGTGACGTCGAACGCCGCGCAGGTGGAGGCGATGCGCAGCGGGCGGCTGCACATCGCCGGCTTCTCCACCGGCCCCACCGCCTTCGCGGTGAACCTCGCCGGCGCCGTGCCCTTCGCGGTGAAGGGCAACGCGCAGGAATACGAGAGCTACCGCGTCGCCGTGCTGGTGCGCGCCGACAGCCCGTTCCAGTCGCTCGCGGACCTGAAGGGCAGGCGGGTGGCGCACACCTCCGCCACCTCCAACTCCGGCAACCTCGCACCGCGCGCCTTCTTCCCCGAGCACGGGCTGGTGCCGGACCAGGACTACCGCGTGGTCTATTCCGGCGGCCATGACCGCAGCGTCATGGGCGTGAACGCGGGCGACTACGACGCGGCGCCCGTCGCCTCCGACGTGTTCAACCGCATGGTGCAGCGCGGGCAGGTGCGGCGCGAGAATTTCCGCATCATCTGGCAGAGCGACCCCTTCCCGACCTCCAGCTTCGCCCATGCGCACGACCTGAAGCCGGAACTGGCGCAGCGCATCCGCCAGTGCTTCTTCGACTTCCGCTTCCCCGAGGCGATGCAGCGCGACCTCGGCGGCAATGACCGCTTCTGGCCGGCCACCTACCTGAAGGACTGGGCGCCGGTGCGGCAGGTGGCCGACGCCGCCGGCGCCCCCTACACCCGCGCCAATTTCGACGCCGAGGCGCGGCGCGAGGAGGAGGCCGCCGCCCGCCGCGCCGCGCAGCGCCAGCAGCAACAGCAACAGCAACAGCAGCAGGCGCCGGCGGCGCGCCCGCAGCAGTGAGCGGCGCGGCCACCGTGCGGCCCCGGCCCACCGTGCCGGCTGGCGCCCCGACGGCGCCGGTGCCGACCGGGGCGCGCCGGGGGCTCGAGATCCGCGGGCTGGTCAAGGAGTACGTGCCCGGCCAGCCGGTGCTGCGCGGCATCGATCTCGACGTGGCGCCGGAGGGGATCACCGCCGTCATCGGCCCCTCCGGCACCGGCAAGTCCACGCTGATCCGCTGCATCAACCGCCTGGTCGAGCCGACGCGCGGCGAGATCCGCCTGCACGGGGAGGCGCTGACGGGGCTGCGCGGCCGGGCGCTGCGCCTGGCGCGCCGGCGCATCGGCATGGTGTTCCAGGAGTACAATCTGGTGGAGCGCCTCTCCGTGATGGAGAACGTGCTCTGCGGCCGGCTCGGCTACGTGCCGGTCTGGCGCGCCTGGCTGCGCCGCTACCCGGCGGAGGACATCGAGCGCGCCTTCGCCCTGCTCGACGCGGTCGGCCTGCCGGACCACGCGACGCGGCGGGCGGACGCGCTCTCCGGCGGGCAGCGCCAGCGCGTCGGCATCGCGCGGGCGCTGATGCAGCGGCCGGAGCTGCTGCTGGCGGACGAGCCGACCTCCTCCCTCGACCCCAAGACCGCGGTGGAGGTGCTGGAGCTGCTGGCGCGGCTGACCGCCGAGGCCGGGGTGCCGGTGATCGTCAACATCCACAACGTGGAGCTGGCGAAGCGCTTCGCCGGCCGCATCGTCGGCATGGCCGGCGGCGCCATCGTCTTCGACGGCCCGCCGGAGGCGCTGGAGCCGGTGCACCTCCGCCAGATCTACGGCGGGGAGGACTGGCTGTGACCGCGGCCTCCGCGACCGCTGCGCGGCGCGCCTTCGCGCCGAACTGGGCGGGGCGCGCCGGCCTCGCCGCGCTCGCCGCCTATGCGGTGTATGCGGCGGCGCAGCTCGACATCACCTGGGCCCGCCTGATGGTCGGCTTCGGCGAGGCGGGGCGGTTCCTCGCCCGCATGGTCCCGCCCAACTTCGCGCGCTGGGAGCTGCTGGTGGAGGGGCTGCTGGAGAGCCTGCAGATCGCCATCCTCGCCTCCGCGCTCGGCATCCTGCTCTCGCTGCCGCTCGGGCTGATGGCGGCGCGCAACCTCTCGCCCTGGTTCGTCTCCGCCCCGACGCGGGCCTTCATCGCCCTCTGCCGCTCGCTGCACTACGTCATCGTCGCCATCCTGTTCGTGAAGGCGATCGGCTTCGGGGCGCTGGCGGGCGTCGCGGCGCTGACCATCGCCTCCATGGGCTTCATCGCCAAGCTCTTCGCCGAGGCGATCGAGGAGATCTCGATGAAGCCGGTGGAAGCGGTGCGCGCCGCCGGCGCGCCGGGCGCCTCGGTGCTGCTCTACGCCGTGCTGCCGCAGGTGGCCTTGCGCTTCCTCGGCTTCTGCCTCTACCAGCTCGATTCCAACCTCCGGAACTCGACGCTGGTCGGCATCGTCGGCGCCGGCGGGATCGGAGGGACGCTGTTCGCCGCCTTCAAGCGCTTCGACTACGACTTCGTCGCGGCGATCCTGATCGCCATCATCGCCATGATCTTCCTGGCCGAGCTGGTCTCCGGCCGCATCCGGGCGGCACTGCAGTGAGCGCGACCGCCGAGGCGGTGCCCGATCCGCTCCGCCCCTTGCGGCGGGAATGGCAGCGCCTGACCCCGCGGCAGCGCATCGGGCGCTGGGCGGTGTGGCTGCTCGTCGTCGCCGCCCTGGTCTGGGCGGTGCGCAGCATCGACATCATCCCGGAGTTCCTCGCCGACGCGCCGGAGCAGATGGCCGACCTGCTGGTGCGCATGTGGCCGCCGGACCTCGCGCACTACTACCCCTCCGTCCATGCGGCGCTGGTGGAAACGCTGCACATCGCGACCCTCGGCACCATCCTCTCCTTCCTCCTCGCGGTGCCGGTGGCGCTGCTGGCGGCGCGCAACGTCTGCCGGGTGCCGGCGCTGAACGGGCTGGCGCAGCTCGTCCTGGTCTCCTCGCGCTCGGTGAACTCGCTGGTCTGGGCGCTGATCTTCGTCGCCGTGTTCGGTCCGGGGGCGGCGGCGGGCACCTTCGCCATCGCCTTCCGCTCGGTCGGCTTCGTCGGCAAGCTGCTGGCCGAGGCGATCGAGGAGACCTCGCCCGGCCCGCCGGAGGCGCTGCGCGCCGCAGGCGCGCCCTGGGGGTCGGTGATGCTGAAGGGCATCTGGCCGCAGGTGCAGCCCGCCTTCTGGGGCGTCGCCCTGTTCCGCTGGGACATCAACGTGCGCGAGAGCGCGGTGCTCGGCCTGGTCGGCGCGGGCGGCATCGGCGTGGTGCTGGACGACGCCATCAACTTCTTCCACTGGGACCGGGTGGCGACGGTGCTGCTGGCGATCCTCGCCGTGGTGGTGATCGCCGAGATCCTCGTCACCCGCATCAGGGCGAGGCTGATATGAGCGCCCCCATGCGCGAAGAGTGCGACCTGCTGGTGATCGGCGGCGGCATCAACGGGTGCGGCATTGCCCGCGACGCGGCGGGGCGCGGCTTCTCCGTGGTGCTGGCGGAGCGGGGCGACCTCGGCGGCGCCACCTCCTCCGCCTCCTCCAAGCTGATCCATGGCGGGCTGCGCTACCTGGAGCAGTACGAGTTCCGCCTGGTGCGGGAGGCGCTGGCGGAGCGCGAGGTGCTGCTGCGCATCGCCCCGCACATCATCTGGCCGATGCGCTTCGTGCTGCCGCACCGGCCGGAGATGCGGCCGCGCTGGATGATCCGCGCCGGCCTCTTCCTCTACGACCACCTGGCGCGCCGCGTCAGCCTGCCGGGCGCGGAATCCGTCCCTGTCGCCCGCCACCCCTTCGGCGCGCCGCTGCGCCCCGAGATCACGGCCGCCTTCGCCTATTCCGACTGCTGGGTGGAGGATGCGCGCCTGGTCGTGCTGAACGCCAGGGACGCGGCGCGGCGCGGGGCGGAGATCGCCGTGCGCACCGCCTTCCTCGGCGCCGAGCCGGGGCCGCAGGGCTGGGCCTGCCGCCTGCGCGACGGGGCGGGGCGGGAGCGGGTGGTGCGCGCGCGGGCGCTGGTGAACGCCGCCGGGCCCTGGGCGCTGCAGGCACGCGCGGCGGCCTGCGGCGCGGGGAGCACCGCCGCCTCGCTGCGGCTGGTGCGCGGCAGCCACATCGTGCTGCCGGCGCTCTACGAGGGGGAGCAGGCCTACATCCTGCAGAACGACGACCGGCGGGTGGTCTTCGTCATTCCCTACGAGGGGCGGTTCAGCCTGGTCGGCACCACCGATGTGCCGCATGAGGGCGATCCCGGCAGCGCGGTCTGCACGCCGGAGGAGGCGGCTTATCTCTGCGCCGCCGTGGCGCGGCAGTTCCGCGCCGCGCCGCGGGTGGAGAACATCGTCTGGAGCTATGCCGGCGTCCGCCCGCTCTACGACGATGGCACCGCCGATCCCTCCGCCGTCACCCGCGACTACGTGCTGAAGCTGGAGACGGCCGGGCCGGGCGCGCCCGTGCTGTCGGTGTTCGGGGGCAAGATCACCACCTACCGGCGGTTGGCGGAGGAGGCGATGGAACGCCTCGGCGCCGCGCTCGGCCGCATCGGGACGCCCTGGACCGCCACCGCCCCCCTGCCCGGCGGCGACTTCACGGGCGGCCTGGCGGCGCTGGAGGCGGAGATCGCGCGCCGCCACCCCTGGCTGGAGAGGGCGCTCCTGCGCCGGCTGCTGCGCGCCTACGGCACCGAGACCGAGGCGCTGCTGGGCGGCGCCCGCTCCGCCGCCGATCTCGGCCGCGACCTCGGGGCCGGGCTGACGGAGCGCGAACTCGACTGGCTGCGGCGGGAGGAATGGGCCTGCAGCGCCGAGGACGTGCTGTGGCGCCGCAGCAAGCTCGGCCTGCACATGAGCGCGGCCGAACGCGCAGCCGTGGCCGCGGCAATGGAGGGCGCCGCGGCCACGGCCTGACGCGGATCACGCGGCCGGGGCGTCGATCCAGCCGATGCAGCCGTCGGGCCGGCGATACACCACGTTCAGCGTGCCGGAGGCGCGGTTTCGGAACATCACCACGGGAGTGTGGCCGCCATCGAGGCGGCGCACCGCCTCCTCCACCGACAGCCGGGCAAGCTCCGCCGGCTGCTCGGCGACGATGGGGCCGAAGGCATCCCCCTCCACCGGCTGGCCGTTGAGCGGCGCCTGTTCCTCCTCGGCCTCCTCCGCCTCGGGCGCCGGGGTGGCGGCGAGGGTGGTGGCGGTCTCGCGCACCTCGGCGAGGCTGCGGGCATGGTCGTTCACGCGGCGGCGGTAGCGGCGGAGCTGCTTGGCCAGGTGCTCGACCGCCACCTCGAAGGCGCGGTGCGCGTCCGTGCCCTCGCCCTCGCCACGCATGAACAGGTTGCGCCCGGCCTTGAGGTTGATGTCGCAGAGGAAGAACGCCCCCTGCCGCCCCTTCGCGTCGCGGCGGAAGGTGACATTGGCCTCGAGCGCATGATCGAAATATTTGCGCGCGACGGCCGCGAGGCCCTCCCGCACATGCGTCTTCAGCGCCTCGCCGGTGTCAACCTGCTTGCCAGCGACCGTGATGTGCATGAAGTCACGTCCCCTTCTTCGCCTGGGAGAAGGCCCGCCCCGCCCGGCTCCGGCGGCAACCCGGCGCGGGCGCGGCGGCCTCGCGGCCGGGGGACGCGGATCAGGCCAGGGCAGCCTTTTCCCGCCTACGTTGCACCGATGATGGGATGCGCAACGCCTCGCGGTATTTGGCCACGGTTCGGCGGGCGATGTCCACGCCTTCCTGACGTAACCGTTCCACGATTGCGTCGTCGGACAGAACCGCGTCCGGATCCTCGGCCTCAATCAGGGCACGAATGCGGTGCCGCACCGCCTCGGCGCTGTGGCTCTCGCCTCCGGTGCCGGGAATGGCGGTGGTGAAGAAATACTTTAACTCGAAGGTGCCCCGGGGGGTGGCGATGTGCTTGTTCGCCGTCACCCGGCTGACCGTGCTCTCGTGCATCTCCACCGCCTCGGCCACCTCCCGCAGGATCAGCGGGCGGAGATGGCCGATGCCATGGCGGAAGAAGCCGTCCTGGCGGCGGACGATCTCGGCCGCGACTTTCAGGATGGTGCTGGCGCGCTGCTCCAGGCTGCGCACCAGCCAATTGGCATTCTGCCACTGCTCGGCGAGGAAGGCGCGCCCCTCCCGGCCGCGCAGCCCCACCAGCGCCCGGGCATGGAAGCCTCGGTTGACGAGGACCCGCGGCAGGGTGTCCGGGTTGAGTTCCAGAAGCCAGGCCCCGTCGGGGGCCCGGCGCATCAGCAGGTCCGGCACCACGGGCGGGGCCGGCGCCTCGTCGAAGCCGGCGCCGGGCTTGGGGTCGAGGCGGCGGAGCTCGGCGATCATGTCGGCGAGGTCCTCGGCGTCCACCCCGCAGCGCTCCATCAGCGCCGCCTTGTCGCGCCGAGCGAGCAAGTCAAGGTTGTCGAGCAGCGCCCGCATGGCCGGGTCCAGCCGGTTCCGCTCGGCGAGCTGGACGGCCAGGCACTCCCGGAGGTCGCGGCAGAACATTCCCACCGGGTCGAAGCGCTGCATCCGCGCGCGCACCGCCGCGACCCGCGCCGCCTCGCAGCCGAGCGCGCGGGCGATCGCCTCGTCCGGCAGCGCGAGCCGCCCGGCCGGATCCACCAGGGCGAGGAGCTGGGCGGCGATCAGCCGGTCCTGCGGGGCGGCGAAGGAGAGGCGGATCTGCTCCCCGAGATGCTCGCGCAGCGACCGCCCGGCGCCGGCGAGATCCTCGACCCCGCCGGGATCATCCTCGAAGGCGCCATTGGCTCCGCCGCCCCGGCCGGGCGCCTCGGCCTCATAGACATTGTCCCATTCGGCATCGAGGGGCGCCGCCTCCTCGCTCGGCAGGGTCTCGGAGACCGCGGCGGCGTGGCTGTCCTGCGGCGCCGAGCCCGCGGGCAGGGGGTCGGCCCGGGCGGCATCGGGGTCGGCAGCGGAGGTCTCGTCCCGCTCCAGCAGCGGGTTGCGCTCCAGCTCCTCCTCGACGAAGGCCGCGACCTCCAGGTTGCTCGACTGCAGCAGCCGGATCGCCTGCCGGAGCTGCGGCGTCATCACCAGCGACTGGGTCTGGCGGAGGTCGAGTCGGGGGGTCAGCGCCATGGTGCCAGGGTATCACGGGCGCCGGCCGAAATAACCGGCCGCGGAACGGACCGGTGCCGGCCGGCTCACAGGCTGAACCGCTCCCCGAGATAGACGCGGCGCACCCCCTCATGCGCCACGATGTCGCGCGGGCTGCCCTCCATCAGCACCTTCCCGTCGTGCAGGATGTAGGCGCGGTCGATGATCTCCAGCGTCTCGCGCACGTTGTGGTCGGTGATCAGCACCCCGATGTCGCGGTCCTTCAGGTGCCGGACCAGGTCGCGGATCTCGCCCACCGCGATCGGGTCGATGCCGGCCAGGGGCTCGTCGAGAAGGATGTAGGAGGGGTGGGTGGCGAGGGCGCGCGCGATCTCGCAGCGCCGCCGCTCGCCGCCCGAGAGGGCGAGCGCCGGGGCGCGGCGCAGGTGGGAGATGCCGAACTCGGCCAGCAGCGCGTCCAGCATCTGCTCGCGCCGGTCGCGCTGCGGCTCCACCACCTCGAGCGCGGCGCGGATGTTGTCCTCCACCGACAGGCCGCGGAAGATCGAGGCCTCCTGCGGCAGGTAGCCGAGGCCGAGGCGGGCCCGGCGGTACATGGGCAGATGGGTCACGTCGTGCCCGTCCAGCACCACCCGGCCTTCGTCCGGCCGCACCAGGCCCATGATCATGTAGAAGGTGGTGGTCTTGCCCGCGCCGTTGGGGCCGAGCAGCCCCACCGCCTCGCCCCGCCGCAGGCTGATCGAGACGTTGCGCACCACCGGCCGCTTCCGGTAGCGCTTGCCGAGGCCGGTGGCGACCAGCCCCCCCTCGCCGGGGATGGCGCGCAGCGCCGGGGCGTGGCCGCTCACCGCCCGCCTCCCTGGGCGCCGGGACGCGCCTCCTCCGCCTGCTGCGGCACCACCAGCCCCTGCACGCGCGCGCCGGGGGCGGAAACGAGGCGGGCGACGCCGGTGCGCAGGTTCACGATCGCCTCCTGGCCGTTGATCTGGTTGTCGCCGCGGGTGATGCGCACGCCGCCGAGAAGGCGCGCCATGCCGGTGGCGGCGCTGTAGACGCCGCGCTCGCCGCGCACCACCTCGGTCGGCGTGCGGATCTCGACGCCGCCGAAGGCCTCGACCCGGTCGAGGCGGCCGGCGCCCGGCACCTCCGTCCCCTCCGGGGTGCGCGGGCGCGGCGCCGCGGCGGCCGGGGCGGCGGTGCCGGGGGGGCCTTCCAGGAAGTAGGCGACGAGGGTGTCGGCGGCGATGCGGCGGTCGTTCTCGCGGTCCACCACCACCGCCCCGCCGCGCGCCACCGCCATGCGCCGGTTCGACCAGTATTCCAGGCTGTCGCGCGCGGTGATGAGGTTCGGGCCGGTCTCCAGGGAGAGGTTGCGCCCGGTCAGCACCAGCACCGCCTGGTCCACGTCGTAGACGGCGCGGTCGCCGCGCGCGGTATCGGTGGCGGTGGCGATGCGCACCCGCCCCTCCGCCTCCAGCCGCCAGATCTCGCTGCTGCCGCCGAGGGCGGGCTCGGCCGCTCCGCCCGGCGCCGGCTCCCGCCCGGGGGGCTGGCGGTAGCGGGCGAGCAGCCGGTCCGCATCCACCGTGACCCCGTCCTTGACCGCGCGGGCGTTGCCGCGGGCGATCACCACCTGCTCGGCCTGGCGCCACTCGATGCCGTCCGTGGCGGTGACGTCCACCGGCCCGCCCTGGGAGAGGTCGATCGCCTGGGGCAGGGCGGCGGCGGGCCAGAGGGCGGCAAGCAGGACGAGGCGCGGCAGCAGGCGGCGGCTCACGGCCGGTCCTCCAGCACCGCCCGGGCGCGGCCGGTGAACACCACCCGCGCGCCGCGCTCGCTCAGGCGGAAGCCCTCCGAGACCAGGGTGCCGAAGGGTCCCTGGGCCTCGACCGGCGCCTCGCCCATGGCGCTGTTGGTGTCGAGCAGCACCTCGGCGCTCTCGGTGCGCATCATGGTGCCGTTGTCGTGGTAGATGGTCACCGCGCCGCGGAGGTCGAGCCGGCGCGCCGCGCGGTCGTAGCGCCCGGCATCGGCACGCAGATACACCCAGCTTCCGTCGGTGAGCAGGATGTCGGCGCGCGGCTGGTCGAGATCGAGCACCTCCTCCGTGCCGCGCTGCTGCGCCGCGTCGGCGGTGATGGTGTAGGGGCGGTTCAGGTCGTCCACCCCCTGGTAGCGCGGCTCGACCACGCGCAGCGCCTCGGCGCGCGGCTCGGCGCTGCGGCGGAAGCTGACGCGGGCGCTCTCCCCCCCGCCCTCGATCTCCGGCCAGAAGGCGATGGCCGCGAGCAGGGCGAGCGCCAGCAGCGGCAGCAGCCACTTGGTGGTGCGGATCAGGATGCGGCGGCGGGCAAGCTGGCCGGCGCTCGGCGGGCGGCGCCGGCGCGAGGGCGGCGGCAGGAGCCGCGCTCCGGGCGCCGTGCGGGAGCGGCCGGCCGGAGGGGCGCCCTCAGGCACGGCGCCGCTCATGCCACGCCCGCGCGCAGCAGGTCGTGCACATGCAGGATGCCGATCGGGGCGCCTGCCTGGTCCACCACGAAGAGGGCGGTGATGGCATGCTGGTTCATCAGCCGCAGCGCCTCGCCGGCCAGGGCATCGGGGCCGATGGTGCGGGGCGTGCGCGTCATCACCTCGGCGGCGCGGCGCTCGAGGAAGGTGGCGGCGCCGGGGCCTCCGGGCTGCAGGGCGCGGCGCAGGTCGCCATCGGTGATGACGCCGACCAGCCGCCCCCCCTCGACGATGCCGAGGCAGCCGAAGCGCTTCTGCGTCATCGCCACCAGGGCGGCGTCCATGCGCATCGCGGGGGGCGCGAGCGGCATCTCCGCCCCGCCATGCATCAGGTCGCGCACGCGGGAGAGCTGCGCGCCGAGCCGCCCGCCGGGGTGGAAGACGCGGAAATCGGCCGGGGTGAAGCCGCGGCGCGTCAGCAGCGCCACCGCCAGCGCGTCGCCGAGCGCCATCTGCAGCGTGGTGCTGGTGGTGGGCGCGAGGCCCATCGGGCAAGCCTCGGGCGCAGGGGGCAGCAGCAGCACCACGTCGGCGGCGCGGGCGAGCGCACTCGCCTCCCGGCCGGTGATCGCCACGAGGGGCAGGGCGAAGCGGCGGGTGTGCGCGACGAGATCGGCGAGTTCGGGCGTCTCTCCCGAATTGGAGAGGGCGAGCACGGCATCGCCCGGCACCATCATGCCGAGGTCGCCATGCGAGGCCTCGGCCGGGTGCACGAACAGCGCCGGCGTGCCGGTGGAAGCGAGGGTGGCGGCGATCTTGCGCGCCACATGGCCCGACTTGCCCATGCCGGTGACCACCACCCGGCCGGTGGTGCCGGCGAGCAGCGAGACGGCGCGGGGAAAGCGCTCGTCGAGCGCGGCGGCGAGCAGGCCGAGCCCCTCGGCCTCGGTGGCGAGGACGCGGCGGGCGACGGCGAGGTCGCTGCCCGGCAGGGTGTCGGAGGGAGGGATGTCCACGGGCCGATGTATGGTGCCGGGCGCGATGGCGGTCAACGACGCGGCGCGGGGGTGCTTCGGCTCCCGGACAAGAACCGTGCCAGCCCTTGACCCCGGGGCCGCGGCGGCCCCATCCCGTCATGTGCCCCGCAGCTTCGCGTCCGGCCGGTTCCCAGCCCCTCGCAATCCGCCCTAATGGGCCAGGATGTCCGGCTCGGCGTAGCCGAGGAGGTCGAGCTCGCCGCGGGCGGGAAGGAAGCGGAAGCAGGCCTCGGCCAGGGCCAGCCGCCCCTCGCGGCGTAGCAGCCCCTCGAGCCTCGCCCAGAGCGCGTGCAGGTGCAGCACGTCGGCGGCGGCATAGGCCTGCTGCTCGGCGGAGAGTTCAGGCGCCCCCCAGTCGGTGGTCTGCTGCTGCTTGCTGATCTCGATGCCGAGCAGCTCGCGGCAGAGGTCCTTCAGCCCGTGCCGGTCGGTGAAGGTGCGCACCAGCTTCGAGGCCACTTTGGTGCAGATCACCGGTGCCACCGTGACGCCGAGATGCAGTCGGAGCGCCGCGCAGTCGAAGCGGGCGAAGTGGAACAGCTTGGTCACGCCCGGATCGGCGAGCAGGCGCTTGAGGTTCGGGCAGTCGGCGCCGCGGCCGCCGAGGGCGGGTGGAACGATCTGCACGAGGTGCGCCGTGCCGTCGCCGGCGGAGAGCTGCACGAGGCAGAGCCGGTCGCGGTGCGGGTTGAGGCCCATGGTCTCGGTGTCAACCGCGACCAAGGGGCCGAGGTCGAGCCCCGCGGGCAGGTCGTGGCGGTGCAGGTGGATCACGGCGCGGCCGGGGGAGGGGGGCGCCGGGGCGAACAGCGTGGTGGGGCGGGCGGGCGGCAACGGGGTCTCCCCGCCGCGGGGGGTGGTGCCCAGGAGAGGACTCGAACCTCCACGGCCTCGCGGCCACAGGTACCTGAAACCTGCGCGTCTACCAATTCCGCCACCTGGGCATCGGTGCGGTGAGGGCGGCCAGATAGAGGCGCCGCCGGCCGTCGTCAAGTAGGGGGGCGGCTTGGCGGGGCGCGCTGCCCTTCCTATGGTCCGCCGCCTTCGGAACGGAGCCTTGTCCCATGCGCGGTCAGACGGTGCGGAAAGTGGCCACGGTGTTCGGCGGTTCGGGCTTCATCGGCCGCTACGTCGTGCAGCGCCTGGCGCAGCGCGACTACGTGGTGCGCGTGGCGGTGCGCGACCCGGCCGGGGCGCGCTTCCTGCAGACCCAGGGAAGGGTCGGGCAGATCGTGCCGCTGGCGGCGAGCCTGGCCGACGAGGCGGCGGTGGCGCGCGCGGTGGCCGATGCCGGCCTGGTGGTGAACCTGGTCGGCATCCTGCACGAGCGCCGCCGCGGAGACTTCCGCCGCGTCCATGCCGAGGGGGCAGGGCGGGTCGCGCGCCTCTCCGCGGCGGCGGGGGTGGAGCGGCTGGTGCATGTCTCGGCGATCGGCGCCGACCCCGCCAGCCCTTCCGCCTATGGCAGCAGCAAGGGGGAGGGCGAGCAGGCGGTGCGCGCCGCCTTCCCCGCGGCGGTGATCCTCCGCCCTTCCATCGTGTTCGGTCCGGAGGACCAGTTCTTCAACCGCTTCGCCGCGCTGTCGCGCCAGCTTCCCTTCATGCCGGTGATCATGGGGGGGACGCGCTTCCAGCCCGTCTATGTAGGGGACGTGGCGGACGCGGTGGTGGCGGCGGCGGAGCGCGAGGACGCGCCGGGGCGGATCTACGAGCTGGGCGGGCCGCGGGTGCTGACCTTCCGCGAGCTGCTGCGCTTCGTGCTGGACGTGACCGGGCAGCGCAAGCCGCTGGTGGACATTCCGCTTGGCCTCGCCCGCCTGCAGGCCTGGTTCGGGGAGTTCCTGCCCAACCCGCCCCTGACCCGCGACCAGCTTCTGATGCTGCAGCGCGACAACGTGGTGGCGGAGGGAGCGGCCGGGCTGAAGGAACTCGGCATCTCCCCCAAGGCGCCGGAGGCGGTGGTGCCCGGCTATCTGGTCCGGTTCCGCAAGGGGGGACGGCGGACAGCCACCGCATGATACGACCGATTCGGACCATATGAACTGAAGCTTGGCAGGCGAGGCAGGCGGGGGCCGCAAGCGGGCAGGAATTTAGGTCAGAATAACTGTCCTGACGGCGAGAAAAGACTCGCGCGGCCGGGCGCGACGCCGTATTGCTGCACCCGCCGAGGGCGCCGCGAGGGGCCGGGCGTGCCCCCGGCGGGCGCGCCTCCGGGGCCATCCGCGCGCCTCCAGAACCTCGTCGGGACCCGCTGCCATGGCCGAACGGATGCTGCAGTTCGTGCGCCTGCCCCAGATGCCGCCGGAGAAGCGGGACGCCGCCACGCGCCGCAGCGATTTCGGGGAGATCTACCGCGAATTCGCCGCCGATGCGGCGGCGGCCCAGGCCAGCCGCTGCAGCCAGTGCGGCGTGCCCTTCTGCTCGGTGCACTGCCCGCTGCACAACAACATCCCCGACTGGCTGAAGCTCACCGCCGAGGGGCGCCTGGAGGAGGCCTACGAGGTCTCCTCCGCCACCAACACCTTCCCCGAGATCTGCGGCCGCATCTGCCCCCAGGACCGGCTCTGCGAGGGCAATTGCGTCATCGAGAAGGGCTTCGAGAGCGTCACCATCGGCGCGGTGGAGAAGTACATCACCGACACCGCCTGGGAGCGCGGCTGGGTGCGGCCACCCAAGCCCCGGCGCGAGCTGCCCTGGAGCGTCGGCATCATCGGCGCCGGCCCGGCCGGCCTTGCCGCCGCGGAGCGGCTGCGCACGCGCGGCTACCAGGTGGATGTCTACGACCGCTACGACCGCGTCGGCGGGCTGATGATCTACGGCATCCCCAATTTCAAGCTGGAGAAGGAGGTGGTGCTGCGCCGCTGGCGGCAGTTCGAGGAGGGCGGCATCCGCTTCCACCTGAACTGCGCCGTGGGGAAGGATGTCACGCTCGCGGAGCTGCGCGCCCGCCACGACGCGGTGTTCATCGCCACCGGCGTGTACCGTGCGCGCGACATCGCCTGCCCAGGCGTGGGGCTTGAAGGCATCGTGCCGGCGCTCGACTACCTGACCGCTGCGAACCGCCACAACCTCGGCGATCCGGTGCCGGAATTCGAATCCGGCGCGCTTGATGCGCGCGGCAGGCAGGTGGTGGTGATCGGCGGCGGGGACACCGCCATGGACTGCGTGCGCACCGCGGTGCGCCAGGGCGCGAGATCCGTCACCTGCCTCTACCGCCGCGACCGGGCGAACATGCCCGGCTCGATGCGGGAGGTGGCGAATGCGGAGGAGGAGGGCGTGACCTTCACCTGGCTCGCCGCGCCGGAGGCGTTCCTCGGCGACGGCCGGGTCAGCGGCGTGCGCGCCACGCGCATGCATCTCGGCCTGCCGGACGCGACCGGCCGCCAGCAGGTGGCGCCGATTCCGGGAAGCGGCTTCACCATTCCCTGCGACCTGGCGATCAAGGCGCTCGGCTTCGATCCCGAGGACGTGCCGGCGATGTTCGGCGAGCCGGCCCTCGCGGTGACGCGCTGGGGCACGCTGAAGGTGGACCACCGCACGATGATGACGGAACTTCCGGGCGTCTTCGCGGGCGGCGACATCGTGCGCGGCGCCTCCCTGGTGGTGTGGGCGATCCGCGACGGCCGCGACGCGGCCGACCGGATCGATGCCTATGTGCGGGCCAAGGCGGCTCCTGCGGCGATGGCGGCGGAGTGAGGGGGATGGACGGCATGATCGAGAACGGCGCCGCCTTCGCGGAAGCCTGGCGGCGGAACGCCGCGCGCCTCGCCGCCGCCGGCGTGGATGTGACGGAGCACGATGCCTGCGGCGTCGGCCTGGTGGCGGCGCTCGACGGCAGGCCCCGCCGGCAGGTGGTGCAGGCCGGCATCGACGCGCTGAAGGCGGTATGGCACCGCGGCGCGGTGGACGCCGACGGCAAGACCGGCGACGGCGCGGGCATCCACATCGAGATCCCGCAGGACTTCTTCGCCGAGGTGGTGGCGCGCGGCGGCGACCGGGTGCGCCCCGGGCGCATCGCGGTGGGCATGGTGTTCCTGCCCAAGACCGATCTCGGCGCGCAGGAGCGCTGCCGCCAGATCGTGGAGGCGGAGATCCTCGCCGCCGGCTACGCCATCTACTCCTGGCGCCAGGTGCCGATCAATGTCGGCTGCATCGGGGAGAAGGCGAACGCCACGCGCCCCGAGATCGAGCAGATCCTGATCTTCGACCCCCGGCAGCGCGACGAGGCGGTCTGCGAGCGCGACCTCTACGTGATCCGCCGCAGGATCGAGAAGCAGGCGATCGCGGCGCAGATACCCGAGCTCTATCTCTGCTCCCTTTCCTGCCGCTCGATCATCTACAAGGGCATGTTCCTGGCCGAGCACCTGACGGCCTTCTACCCGGATCTGCTGGACGAGCGCTTCGTCAGCCGCTTCGCCATCTACCACCAGCGCTACTCCACCAACACCTTCCCGACCTGGCGGCTGGCCCAACCCTTCCGCATGATCGCCCACAACGGCGAGATCAACACGCTCTCGGGCAACATCAACTGGATGAAGAGCCACGAGACGCGGCTCTCCCACCCCCTGCTCGACCCCTGGCTCGACGAGATCAAGCCGGTGATCCAGGCCGGCGGGTCGGACACCGCGACGCTCGACAACGTGTTCGAGCTGCTGGTGCGCGGCGGGCGCGACGCGCCCATGGCCAAGGCGATGCTGATCCCGGAGAGCATCGGCAACAACGCCACCATGCCGGAGGCGCACCGCGACCTCTTCCTCTACTGCAACGCGGTGATGGAGCCCTGGGACGGGCCGGCCGCGCTCTGCGCCACGGACGGGCGCTGGGTGATCGCGGGCATGGACCGCAACGGCCTCCGGCCGATGCGCTACACCGTGACCAATGACGGGCTGCTCGTCGTCGGCTCCGAGACCGGCATGGTGAAGCTCTCCGAGGAGACGATCGTCGCCAAGGGGCGCGTCGGACCCGGCCAGTGCATCGCCGTGGATCTCGAGGAGGGGCGCTTCTACCGAGACCGCGAGCTGAAGGACATGCTCGCCGCCCGCCGGCCCTTCGGGCAATGGACCGCGCGCACCACCCGCATCGACGAAATCGTCAAGGCCGGCACCGGGGAGCCGGTGCAGTTCGGCGCCGAGGAGCTGCGCCGCCGCCAGCTCGCCGTGGGCTATACGCTGGAGGAGCTGGAAGCCATCCTCCATCCCATGGTGGAGGAGGCGAACGAGGCGGTGGGCAGCATGGGCGACGACACGCCGATCGCCGTGCTCTCCGGCCGGTATCGCGGCCTGCACCACTATTTCCGCCAGAGCTTCAGCCAGGTCACCAACCCGCCGATCGACTCCCTGCGGGAGACGCGGGTGATGACGCTGAAGACCCGCCTCGGGAATCTCGGCAACATCCTCGACGAGGACCCGACGCAGTGCGACATGCTGATGCTCGACAGCCCGGTGCTGTCGAATGCCGAATTCGCGGCGATGCGCGACTATATGGGCGCGACCGCCTGTGTCGTGGACTGCACCTTCCCCGCCACCGAGGGTGAGGCCGGGCTCCGCCGGGCCATCGAGCGCATCCGCAGGGAGGCGGAGGAGGGGGTGCGCTCCGGCTGCACCCACGTCATCCTGACCGACGAGCATCAGGGGCCGGAGCGCGCCGCGATCCCGATGATCCTGGCGGTGGGCGGCGTGCATACGCATCTGGTGCGGCACAGCCTGCGCACCTTCACCTCGCTCAACGTCCGGGTCGCCGAATGCCTGGACGTGCACTACTTCGCCGTGCTGATCGGCGCCGGCGCCACCACGGTCAACGCCTACCTGGCGCAGGAGAGCATCGCCGACCGGCACCGCCGCGGCCTGTTCGGGAGCCTGTCGCTCGAGGAATGCGTCGCCCGCTACAAGAAGGCGGTGGACAAGGGGCTGCTCAAGGTGATGTCCAAGATGGGCATCGGCGTGCTGAGCAGCTACCGCGGCGGCATGAATTTCGAGGCGATCGGCCTCTCCCGCGCCCTGGTGGCGGAATTCTTCCCCGGCGTGCCCTCGCGCATCTCCGGCATCGGGCTTTCCGGCATCGCGCGGCGTGTTCTCACCCTGCACCGCACCGCCTGGGATGCCGAGGTGGTGACGCTACCCGTGGGCGGGCTCTACAAGCGCCGCCTGCGCGGCGAGACCCACGCCTTCGACGGGGCGCTGATCCATACCCTGCAGAAGGCGGTGGAGACCGACAGCTACTCGACCTTCAAGAAGTATTCCGAGGCCGTGCGGCGCATGCCCCCCGTGGCGCTGCGCGACCTGCTCGACTTTCGCAGCGAAGGGCGGGTGCCGGTGCCGCTTGAGGAGGTGGAGAGCATCACCGAGATCAGGAAGCGCCTCGTCGCTCCCGGCATCTCGCTCGGCGCGCTGAGCCCGGAGGCGCATGAGACGCTCTCCATCGCCATGAACCGGATCGGCGCCCGCTCGGACTCCGGCGAGGGCGGGGAGGATCCGGCGCGCGCGCGGCCGCGTCCGAACGGCGACAATGCCAACAGCGCGATCAAGCAGATCGCCTCCGGCCGTTTCGGGGTGACGGCCGAGTACCTGAACAACTGCCGCGAGATCGAGATCAAGATCGCACAGGGCGCGAAGCCCGGCGAGGGTGGGCAGCTCCCCGGCTTCAAGGTGACGGGGCTGATCGCCAAGCTGCGCCATTCCACCCCGGGGGTGACGCTGATCTCTCCTCCGCCGCACCACGACATCTATTCGATCGAGGATCTGGCGCAGCTCATCTACGATCTGAAGCAGATCAATCCGGATGCCACGGTCTGCGTGAAGCTGGTGGCGCGCTCGGGCATCGGCACGATCGCGGCTGGCGTCGCCAAGGCGAAGGCGGATGCCATCCTGGTCTCCGGTCATTCCGGGGGCACCGGCGCCTCGCCGCAATCCTCCATCAAGTACGCCGGCCTGCCTTGGGAGATGGGCCTCTCCGAGGCGCATCAGGTGCTGCTGCTAAACCGCCTGCGTCACCGGGTGAAGCTGCGTACCGATGGCGGCATCAAGACGGGGCGCGACGTGGTGATCGCCGCCATGCTGGGCGCCGAGGAATTCGGCATCGGCACCGCCTCTCTGATCGCCATGGGCTGCATCATGGTCCGGCAGTGTCACTCCAACACCTGCCCGGTCGGGGTCTGCACCCAGGATGAGAAGCTGCGCGAGAAATTCTCCGGCACGCCGGAGAAGGTGATCAACCTCTTCTCCTTCGTCGCCGAGGAGGTGCGGGAGATCCTGGCCTCCCTTGGCTTCCGGCGCCTCACCGACGTGATCGGGCGCACCGACCTCCTGCGCCAGGTGAGCCGCGGCTCGGAGGATCTCGACGACCTCGACCTGAACCCCCTGCTGGTGCAAGCCGATCCCGGCCCCTACGCGCCCTACTGCACGCTGGAGGGCCGCAACGAGGTGCCGGAGACGCTGGACGCCGACATGATCCGCGACGCCGCGGCGCTGTTCGAGCGTGGCGAGAAGATGCAGCTCGAGTACAACATCCGCAATACTCATCGCGCCATCGGTACCAGGATCAGCAGCATGATCGTGCGCCGTTTCGGCGCGGAGGGGCTGCAGCCCGGTCACCTCACGGTGCGCCTGCGCGGCAGCGCCGGGCAGTCTCTTGGCGCCTTCGCGGCGCGCGGGCTGAAGATCGAGGTGCTGGGGGATGCCAACGACTACGTCGGCAAGGGCCTTTCGGGCGGCAGCATCGTGGTGCGCCCTGCGCCTTCCTCAACCCTGGTGTGGAACGAGAACACCATCATCGGCAACACCGTACTCTACGGCGCCACGGGCGGCGAGCTGTTCGCCGCTGGCCAGGCGGGTGAGCGCTTCGCCGTGCGCAACAGCGGCGCGGTAGCGGTCGTGGAAGGCTGCGGCGCCAATGGCTGCGAGTACATGACAGGTGGCACCGTTGTCATCCTTGGACCGGTCGGCGATAATTTCGGCGCCGGCTTTACCGGTGGCATGGCCTTCCTTTATGACCCGGACGAGACCTTCGAGCGGCGGGTGAACCCCGACACGCTGCTGTGGGCGCGCCTTGCCTCCGCCCATTGGGAGGGCGTGCTGAGGGATCTTGTCGCGCGCCATGTGCGGGAGACCGGCTCGCGCCTTGCGGCGCGGCTGCTGAACGACTGGACCCAGGAGCGTGGCCGCTTCTGGCACGTGGTGCCCAGGGAGTATGCCAAGTACTTGCCGGTGCCGATGCGCGAAGCGGCGGCAGTGGCGGCGGAGTAGGCAAGGAAGCGGCCGCCGAGGCGCCTTTGTGCCAACTCCTGGTTGGCCCCGGGCGCACGGCGTGCCATAAGCGCGCGCCGTGCGAATCCTCTACCATCTCCCGCTCTCGCCCTTCTCCCGCAAGGTCCGGCTTGCGCTGGCCGAGAAGCGGATCCCCTACGAGCTGCGAATCGAGCAAGTCTGGGAGCGGCGGCCGGAGTTCCTCGAGCTGAACCCCGCCGGCACCGTGCCGGTGCTCGTCGAGGAGAATGGCCTTGCCATCTCCGACAGCTACGCCATCTGCGAATACCTGGAGGAGGCCTATCCCGATATAGACCTTCTCGGCCGCACCCTCGCGGAGCGAGCCGAGGTGCGGCGCCTAGTCGCCTGGTTCGACGGCAAGTTCGGCCAGGAGGTGACTGCGAACCTTCTCTACGAGAAGCAGATGAAGCGCCTGCTCGGTCGCGGCAATCCGGACGCCTCGGCGATCCGCGCGGGCTATGCCAATCTGCGCCCGCACCTCGACTATCTCGGCTGGCTGGCGGAAACGCGGGCTTGGCTCGCCGGACCGCGGGTGAGCCTGGCGGATTTTGCCGCCGCGGCGCATCTCTCCGCGCTCGACTACATCGGCGATGTTGACTGGTCGCTCAGCGATCCGGCGAAGGAATGGTACGCGAGGATGAAGTCCCGCCCCTGCTTTCGTGCCCTGCTGGCCGAGCGCGTCAGCGGCCTGACGCCGCCTCCGCACTACGCCGACCCCGACTTCTGAACGGAAACGCCCGCGCGCCCCTTCAGGGACTCTCGGCATCCAGCGCGTAGCCGGCAGAGCGCACGGTGCGGATCAGGTCCGGCTCGTCTGGCCCGTTGATCGCCTTGCGCAGGCGGCGGATATGCACGTCCACGGTGCGCGGCTCGACATGGATGTCCCGGCCCCAAACCGCATCGAGGAGCTGCTCGCGCGAAAAGACCCGTCCCGGATGTTGCAGCAGAAACTCGAGCAGCCGGTACTCGGTGGGGCCGAGGTGCAGCGGCCTCCCGCCACGGAAGACGCGATGCGCGTCCTGATCCATGCGGATGTCTTGGTAGGCGAGGACGCCCTTGCTAGCGATGGTGCCGGAACGGCGCAGCAGCGCGCGGATGCGCGCGAGCAGATTCTCCATGTCGAAGGGCTTGCTGATGTAGTCATCCGCCCCGGTATCGAGGGCGCGTACCGCATCCTGCTGCTCGGTGCGCGCGGTCAGCATGATGACGGGCAAGTCCCGCGTCGTCGGGCGACGGCGTATCTGGCGGCACACTTCGAGGCCGGAGAGGGAGGGCAGCATCCAGTCGAGCAGCACGAGATCAGGCCGTGCCTCGGCAACCCGAACGAGCGCCTCCTCCCCATCCGCCGCTTCCTCGACGCGGAAACCCTGTCTCTCCAAATTGTAGCGCAGCAGCGTCAGCAGCGGCGCCTCGTCCTCGACCACGAGGATGAGGGGCTTGGCGCTGCCTGTGATCAGCTCGGGCATCGGATGGTCCAGAGCAGGAGGCGTCTCACTCGGGGGGGCGGACCACGGCGTAGGCGGAGGTGTCGCCCTTCGGGCGCTCCTCCTCCAGCACGTCGCCGCGCACCGCGAAGTGGACCGTCTCGGCGATGTTAGTGGCGTGGTCACCGATGCGCTCCAGGTTCTTCGCAACGAACAGAAGGTGGGTCGCAGCGGTGATGTTGCGCGGATCCTCCATCATGAAGGTCAGCATCTCGCGGAAGATGCCGTTGTAGATGTCGTCCACCGGCTCGTCAGCGGCCCAGATCTCGTCGGCCTTTTCGGAGTCGTCATGAACCAGCGCGTCTATCGCACCCTTAAGGTTCTCCTGCACCAGCCGGGCCATGCGCTGGAATCCGTTCAGGCTCCCGATTGCCGGTTGTTCGGCGAGCACGATGCTGCGCTTGGCGGCATTGCGCGCATAATCGCCTATGCGCTCGAGGTCATGCGCGATCTTCAGCGCGGCGATGATGAGGCGCAGATCGCTGGCCACCGGCTGGCGCAGCGCCAGCAGGCGGACGCAGAATCCGTCCACCTGGCGCTCCATGGCATCGAGCTCGGCGTCGCGCTGCACGACTTCAGTGGCGAGCTCGGTGTCCCTACGCACTAGGGCCTCGGTAGCGTCTGCCACCTGACGCTCGGCCAGGCCACCCATGCGCACAATCATGTCTCGGAGGCGCTTCAATTCTTCTTCGTAGCTACGGATAGTGTGCGCGGGCATCTTGGCGTGCCTCCCTTTTGTCGACTCAGCCAAAGCGTCCGGTGATGTATTCCTGTGTCCGCTGCTCACGAGGTGCAGTGAATAGCTGCGCAGCAGGTGCTACCTCGACCAGCTCACCCAGATAGAAGAATGCCACCTGATCAGCGCAGCGCGCCGCTTGCTGCATATTGTGGGTAACGATGCAGATGGTGAAGTCGCGCTTCAGCTCGTCTATCAGTTCCTCGATTTTCAAGGTGGAGATAGGGTCAAGTGCCGAAGTTGGCTCATCGAACAAGATCACCTCCGGTCGTACCGCGATAGTGCGAGCGATGCACAGCCGCTGCTGCTGCCCACCCGAAAGACCCAGGGCGGAGCGCTGCAGCCGGTCCTTCACCTCGTCCCAGATGGCGGCACGGGAAAGCGCCCATTCCACGCGCTCGTCCATCTGTGCTTTGGACAGTCGTTCGTGCAAGCGGACGCCAAAGGCGATGTTTTCATAGATCGTCATCGGGAAGGGGGTGGGCTTCTGGAACACCATGCCCACCTTCGCACGCAGCTCGTTCAGGTCCACGTCGGGGGCGATGATGTTACGCCCGTCCATGATCACCTCCCCCTCCGCCCGCTGACCAGGGTAGAGGCTGTACATTCGGTTCAGCACCCGCAGCAGGGTGGACTTGCCGCAGCCCGAGGGACCGATCATGCCGGTCACTTGGCGGTCGGGTAATTCGAGGCTGACGCCCTTCAAGGCCTTCAAGTCGCCATAATAGAAGTCGAGGTTGCGGATGGAGATGCGGGAGATCGTGTTGATGGCAGCTTCGGAGCGAGCCTGCATGCCGCCGAAGCTGCCCGTCGTGCGGGCGCCAGTCTCTGCCGTGGTCGAGCTCATGGCCTGCTCCCTCAGTGGCGGCGCCGCAACAGTATGCGGGCGGCGATGTTGATGGCCAGCACTCCCAGGGTAACCAGCAGCGCACCGGTCCAAGCAATCTGGATCAGGTCGGGGAAGCCGGAGTTGGCCTGCTGATAGATGGCGATCGGCAGGCTGGCCATGGCCCGGCCGAGATCGGTGCTCATCACGTTGTTGCCGAAGGAGGTGAGCAGCAGCGGCGCCGTCTCGCCGGCGATACGGGCCACCGCCAGCAGCACGCCGGTGATGATGCCGGACAGCGCGGCGCGGTAGCAGACCAGTAGGATCATCTTCCATTTCGGCGCGCCAAGCGCGATCACCGCCTCGCGCAACGTGTTCGGGATGAGCTGCAGCATGTCCTCCGTAGTACGCACCACCACGGGAATGACGATGATGGCGAGCGCGAGCGCCCCCGCAAGCCCGGAGAAGCCGCCCATGGGCAGCACCACGAGCTGGTAGATGAACAGCCCGATCAGGATCGAGGGCGCGGAGAGCAGCACGTCGGAGACGAAACGCACCGCGCTGCCGAAGGCGGAATCCCGCGCATACTCCGCGAGGTAGGTGCCGACCAAGAGGCCGATCGGGGTGCCGATCAGCGTCGCCAGCCCGACCTGCATCAGCGAGCCGACGATGGCGTGGGAGAGGCCGCCGCGGGGCAGGGTCTCGTCGCCGTAGCGGGTCGGCTGGAACTCCGTAGTCAGCGTCAGCCAGTCGAGCATCGGCAGGCCCCGCCAGAGCAGGGTGACGAGGATCGAGGCCAGGAAGAACAGCCCGACCAACGTCGCGGCGATGCACAGCCAGCGGATCGCGGCATCCGTGCGCCGGCGCCGGCGCCCGAGCGCACGGGCGACAGTGAGGTCCTTGGCCGGAGCGAGGGCAGTGGCGGCAGCGCTCATCAGGGGTCTTAGACCTTCAGGCGCGGGCGCAGCAGCCAGCGCGACAGGGCAAGCACGAGGAAGGAAAGGACGAACAACAGGAAGCCGAGGGCGAACAGCGCGCTCTGCTGCAGGCTGCCCATCAGGCTCTCAGGGAACTCCATGGCAATGACCGAAGCGATAGTATTGGTCGGATCAAACAGCGACTGCGGCAGGCGGTTGGCGTTGCCGATCACGAAGGTAACAGCCATGGTCTCCCCCAGCGCTCGACCGAGGCCGAGCATGACACCGCCGGCGACTGAGATGCGCGTATAGGGTAGCACCACGCTGCGCACCACCTCCCAACGCGTGGCACCGACAGCATAGGCGCTCTCCTTGTACACCGGTGGCACCTGCTCGAAAACGTCGCGCATGGTGGCTGCGATGAAGGGTAGGATCATGATCGCCAGCACCAAGCTCGCCGTAAACAAATTGGTGCCGCCGAAGCTTACGCTGTCAAATAGGAAACCGATCAGGGGCAGAGAGGCCAGAGTGTCGCCGAAAGTGAGCTGTATGCGCAGCTGTACGAAGGGGGCCAGCACGAACAGGCCCCACATGCCGTAGATGATGGAGGGAATTGCCGCCAGCAGCTCGATCGCAGTGCCGACTGGACGTCGTAGCCAGAGGGGCGCGAGCTCGGTCAGAAAGAAGGCAATGCCGAAAGCCACCGGCACCGCAAAAATGATGGCCAGGAGCGATGAGATCAGGGTACCGAAGATGGCAACGAAGCCGCCGAAGCGCTCTCGTCCTTCCACAGGGTCCCATTCCGTACTAGTGATGAAGCCTACACCAAACTCCTGGAAAGCCGGGAGTGCGCCAACAAAAAGCGTGACGATGATGCCACCAAGCAGGACCAGCACGACCAAGCCGGCTGCCCTGCAAAGACCCTCAAAAACAATATCGCCTGTGCTGGCTCTCCCGCGGCGTCGCACCGCCGTAGGGGGGGTGATGGCGCCAATCGTGGCTTGGCTCACTGCGCACTCCCGGGATCAGCAAATCGAGGTTGCGCCCCACCTCGGTCGTTTCAGGCAGACCAGACCGGGGTGCCGTCCGGTGTCCGTATCCGCTCGCGCCACGCCTTGCGCACCAACTCATGCACTTCGGAAGGCAGCGGGATGTATTCAAGCTGCTCCGCTGCGCGACTACCCTCACGGAAAGCCCAGTCAAAGAAACGCATGGTGTTGCGGCTGGCTTCGACGCGCTCCGCGGTTGGGTTGGTCGGCAGCAGGATGTAGGTGCCGGTGGTGATCGGCCACACCTTCTCACCCTGAAGGTCAATGGTATCAGGCGCCATGTTCGGCACCGACCAGTCGGCCGCCGCTGCTGCAGCGATGAATGCATCCCGTTCGGCGCGCACAAAGGTGCCGGCGCGGTTGCGAAGCTGTACGCGCACTAGACGGTTCACCACCGCATAAGCGTTCTCGACATAGCCGATAGCGCCGGGGGTGTTTCGGACCGTGTTCGATACTCCTTCATTGCCTCGCGCCCCTTGGCCAGCCGGCCAGCTTACCGAGGTGCCAGCACCAGGGCCGCTTCGCCATGCCTCGGAGACACGAGCGAGATAAGTGGTGAAGCCCCAGGTTGTGCCCGAAGCATCGGCGCGGTAGGCCGGCGCCACCGGCAGGTTCGGCAGCCGCAGGTCGCGGTTGAGCTCAACCAGCCGCTCGTCGTTCCAGCGACGCACGCGGCCAAGGAACATCTCCGCCAACAGCTCCGGCGAGAGGCGCACTTGGCTGTCCTGCACGCCCGGCAGGTTCACAATCGGCACAATCGAACCCAGCACAGTTGGAAACTGCAACAGATTACGCTCGGCGAGCTGCTCAACAGTCAATGGCGCATCGGTAGCGCCGAAATCCACAGTACGGTTGGTGATCTGATTGATGCCACCTCCCGAGCCTATGGACTGGTAGTTGAGCTGGATCCCAATCGCCTCACGCGCCGCCTGCGCCCAGCGCTCGTAGAGCGGACGCGGGAAGGTGGCGCCGGCCCCGGTGATCTGCGCCTGCTGCGCCCGTGCGGCGCGGGGCAGGAGGGGAAGCGTCGTGGCCGCCGCGGCGGCAGCAAGAAGGGTGCGTCGGTTCACGCGTCTCTCTCCGGCACGAGGTGGCCGGGGGGCGGACCCCGCCGGCGGCGCCCTGCTTAGACCTTCGCCACGACAGCCATGTTGCAGCCCGGTGAAGCTTCCATGACAGTCCGCCCCCTCAGCCGCACCAAGTGGGCGGGCGCTTCTCCCGGAAGGCCCGCAGCCCTTCCTTGCCCTCGGCCGAGGCGCGCTGCATCCAGCCCTCATGCGCGAGCAGGGCCATCTGCCGGGCATCCAGCGTGAGGCCGTTGGCGCCGAGCAGCGAGGCTTTGGCCACCGCTGCCGCGCCCGGGGCGGCCCGCAGCACCTCGCCAAGGATCGCCTCCAGGCGGGCCTCGATCTCCGCCGCCGGCACCACCTCGTGCACCAGGCCGATGCGCAGCGCCTCGGCGGCGCCGAAGCGCTCCCCGGTCACCGCGTAGCGCCGGGCGTGCCGAACCCCCATGGCCTGAACCATCTGGGTGGAGATCGGCGTCGGGGCGACGCCGACGCGCACCTCGGTCAGGCCGAACACCGCCTCCGGCACCGCCAGCGCCACGTCCACGCAGCAGGCGAGGCCGCAGCCGCCGCCGAAGCAGGCACCCTGGATCACCGCGATGGTGGGGCGGGGGAACTCGTTCAGCCGCTGCATCGCCGTGGTGGTGGCGAGGGAGGCCTGAAAGGCTTGCTCCGGCGGGTATTCCGCCACCTTGGCCAGCCAGTCGAGGTCGGCGCCGGCGGCGAAGTGCCGGCCCGCGCCGCGCAGCACCAGCGCCCGCAGCGAGGCGTCTCCCGCAAGGTCCGCGAGCCCCGCGATCAGCGCCTCGAGCAGCGCCGCGTCATAGGCGTTGCCCACCCGCGGCCGGTTCAGCGTGACGGTGGCGATGCCGCGCCCGTCACGCGCGATCAGCACAGGCTCCTCGGCCATGGTGCTTTCCTTCTTCCTGGCGCCGCATTCTCGCCCCGTGCGCGCGGCGTTGACAGGGGGGCGCACGGGCGGGGAGGCTGGCACGCTCGCGGTTCGGGGACGCTGCCCATGCCTGCCACCCGCCCTACCCTGCACGGCACGCGCCATGCCGTCTCGGCTGGCCACTACCTGGCCGCCGCCGCCGGCTTCTCGGTGCTGGAGGCCGGGGGCAACGCCGTGGATGCTGGCTGCGCCATGGGCCTCGTCCTCGGCGTGGTGCTGCCCGATCTCGTCAATGTCGCGGGCGTGGCGCCGATCATGATCCGCAAGGCGGACGGGACGGTGGAGACCATTGCCGGCCTCGGCCACTGGCCGCGCGACCTGCCGCCCGACCTGTTCCTGCGCGCGCATGGCGGGCGGATTCCTCAGGGAGTGCTGCGCTGCGTCGTGCCCGCCGCGCCGGATGCCTGGATCACCGCGCTGGAGCGGCACGGCACCATGTCCTTCGGCGAGGTCGCCGGCCACGCCATCCGCCACGCTGAGGACGGCTTCGCGGTGCATGCCATCCTGGCCGCGAACATCCGCGACCACGCGGCAGAATATGCGCGCTGGCCGGCGAATGCCGCCATCTTCCTCCCCGAGGGGCGCTGCCCGGAGCCGGGGGAGCGCTTCGTGCAGCCTGATCTGGCCCGCACCCTGCGGTTCATGGCCGATGAGGAGGCGCGCGCGGCGGCCAGGGGAGGGCGGCTCGCCGGCCTCGCCGCCGCGCATGCCGCCTTCTATCGCGGCGACATCGCGCGCGAGATCACCGCCTTCGTGCGTCGCGAGGGCGGCTTCCTCTCCATGCGCGACATGGAGGGCTTCCGCTCCCGGCTCGAGCCCGCGGTGCGCCGGCGCTGGCGGGGGCATGAGGTGCTCACCTGCGGCCCCTGGTGCCAGGGGCCGGCCCTGCTCGAGGCGCTGCTGCTGCTGGAGCGTGCGGGGCTCGACGGGCTCGGCCACAACGGCCCGGACTACCTGCACCTGCTCGCCGAATGCCTGAAGGCGGCGATGGCGGACCGCGAATACCATTTCGGCGACCCGGCCTTCGTGGAGGTGCCGCTTGAGCATCTGCTGTCCGAGGCGCATCTCGCGGCGCGCCTGCGTGGCATCCGGCGCGACCGTGCCCTGCCGGACATGCCGCCGCCGCTGCTGCCCACTGCGGCAACGGCGCCCGCTTCCGCCCCTGCCGCCGCGCCTCCGGCGGAGGCCGACACCTCCTACTGCTGCGCCGTGGACCGCTGGGGCAATGCCTTCAGCGCCACGCCCTCGGACGGGTCCTGGAACGCGCCGGTGGTGCCTGGCCTTGGCCTCATCCCCTCGCCGCGTGGCAGCCAGAGCCGGCCCCACCCTGCCCACCCCGCCGGCGTCGCGCCCGGCAAGCGCCCGCGCCTGACGCCGAACCCGGCGATGGTGGTGACGCGCGAGGGCGGAGTGATGCCCTTTGGCACCCCGGGCGGGGACGTGCAGGTGCAGGCCATGCTGCAGGTGCTGCTGAACATCCTGCATTTCGGCATGGAGGTGCAGGAGGCGATCGAGGCGCCGCGCATCGCCAGCTATTCCTTCCCCTCCTCCTTCGCGCCCTTCGAGCATTTCCCAGGCCGCCTAGCCGTGGAGGGCGCGATTCCCCGCGCCACGAGCGAGGCGCTCGCCGCCCGCGGCCACGCTGTGACGGACTGGCCGGACCGGACATGGCTTGCCGGCGCGGTGGAGGTGGTGCTGGCCGATCCGCGGCGGGGAATGCTCGCCGCCGGCGCCGATCCGCGCCGGCCCGCCTATGCGATCGCAAGCTGAGGCCCGGCACCCGGCCGGCGGAGGAGGGTTGCCGGGGCGGTGAAGCGGCCGCCCGGCGGCAGTGGCGGCATGACCCTTCGGTGCGGATCGCGCCGCGGCGCGGAGTGCTCCCGTCAGTCCGCGCGGATGCCGGCGGCGCGGATCACCTCGCCCCAGCGCCGGCGGTCCTCGGCGATGATGGCGCGGAAGGCCTCCGGCCCCTCGATCAGGCTCTCCATGCCGTTCTCGGCGAGCCGCCGCCGGAAGTCCGGATTGGCGTCCACCCGCCGCATCGCCTCCACCCAGCGGTCGCGGACCGGCCGCGGCAGGTTGGGCGCGGCGGCGAGGCCGAACCAGTTGCGGATGGCGAATTCCGGCAGCGTGTCGCGGATCAGCGGCAGGTCCGGCAGCAGCGGGCTCTGCCGCGGCGCGCCATAGGCGATGGGCCGCAGGCCGCCGCCGCGGATCTGGCCCATGAACTCCGGCAGGTTGCCGAACATCATCGTGGTGCGGCCGGCGACGATGTCGATGATCGCCGGCGCCCCGCCGCGATAGGGAACATGCAGGAGATCCACACCGGCCAGCCGCTTGAACAGCTCGCCCGCAAGGTGCTGGCTCGATCCGTTGCCGGCGCTGGCGTAGCTCAGCCGGCCCGGATTGGCGCGGGCATATTCGATCAGCCCGGAAACCGTATCGAAGGGCGCGTTCGGCGCCGCCACCAGGATGTTGTAGACGTTCACCACATTGGTGATCGGCGTCAGGTCGCGGTCAGGGTCGAAGGGCATGCGCACGCCGGGCATTTCCGGCAGGATGGTCATGATGCCCATGGTGGCGAGCACCGCCGCATGTCCATCTGGCGGCGACTTGGCGACGAGATCGGCGCCGATCATGCCCGAGGCGCCGGTGCGGTTCTCCACCACCACCGGAACGCCGAAGATCGGCTGCAGGTATTCCGCCAGCATGCGGGTGAGCAGGTCGCAGGTGCCGCCGGGCGAGAAGGGGCAGATCAGCCTGACCTCGCGGCCCGGGAATTCCTGCGCCCTGGCCGGCATGGCGGCGAAGGCCAGCACGGCGAGGGCGGCGAGCAGGTGGCGTCTCATCCCTGGTTTCTCCCTTCTGGCGAGGGTGGTGGGGCCTGGAGGCGCTGCCGCGGGCACGGCCGAGCGGTGGCGGCTCTAGACGTAGCCCGGCCCTTCGATCGGCGGATGCGCCCTGAGGAACGCCTCATCCACCTCCACGCCGATTCCCGGCGCGTCGAGCGGCAGCACGGTGCCGTCGGGGCGGATGCGCCAGGGCTCGCTGCCGAGCGCGTCGCGGAACAGGTTGCTGCGCGACACGTCGGCCTCGAAGTAGCCGGCGTTCTCGATCGCAGCGAGCAGGTGGATCGAGGCCGCCTGGTTCACCCCGGTCATGGAGGAGTGCGGGTTGACCGGGATCTTGAAGGCGCCGGCCATCGCCGCGATGCGCAACGCCTCGGTGATGCCGCCGCATTTGGAGAGATCCGGCTGCCAGATGGTGATGACGCCGTCCTCCAGCACGCGGGTGAACTCGAACCGGGTGAAGTGGTTCTCCCCGGCTGCGAGCGGGGTGCGGCCGCAGCCCCGCGCCTGGGCGTAGAGGCGGTGGTCGTGGGCGGGGAAGGGCTCCTCCAGCCAGCCGATGTTCAGACCGTCCATCACCGGCATCACCTGGCGCACATCGGCGATGGAGTAGCCGGTATTGGCATCCGCCAGGATGGTGAGGGAGTCTCCGAAGGCGTTGCGCACCGCCTCCATGCGCGCAATGTCGTCGCGCACCGTGTCGCCGATGCGCAGCTTCACCGCGCGGTAGCCGGCCTCGATGTGCGGCTGCACCTCGTCGATCAGGCTGGCCGGCGGCTGGAAGCCGAGCGAGACGCCGCCGGCATAGGCGGCGACCGGGCGCCGCGCGCCACCGAGCAGGCGCCAGAGCGGCCAGCCCACCGCCTTGCCGCGGATGTCCCACAGCGCCATGTCGATGCCCGACATCGCCATCGCGGTCGCGGCGCCCATGCCGTGGCTGCCGAGCTGGTACTTGTAGATCCTGGCCCAGATGCCGGTGACGTCCGCCGCATCCATGCCGAGGACGAGCTGGGAGAGGGTGGTCTCGATCAGCTTGGCGATGGCGGTGTGGGCGCGGCCATGGTGGCTTTCGCCCCAGCCCACGATGCCGTCCTCCGTGATGACCTTCACCATCACGCAGTCGCGCTTCACCGCCTGGCCGATGCCGAGGCGCGGCCCGCCACCCTGGGGCAGCGGGAAGCTGGAGGGATAGGCCTTGATCTCGCGGATCTTCATGGACGCCTCCATGCCGGCGAAGAGGGGATAGCGGCCCGATGTCAGGCCACCCGGAAGCGGTCGAGCGCCGTACGGTCCACCTCGATGCCGAGGCCTGGTCCCTGCGGCACCGTCACGATGCCCCGGCGCTGCACGATCGGTTCCCTGGCCAGCAGATCGCGTAGCGGGTTCGGCGTCTGCTCGAATTCGAGCATCGGAGGCATGGGGCGGAACGCCGGCGGCTGGTCGGGCAGGGCAGCGAGGAACTGCACCGTGGCGGCGAGGCCGATGGCGCTGCCCCAGGCGTGGGGCACGCATTCCACGCCGAAGGCGCTGGCCAGGGCGGCGATCTTGCGCATCTCGCTGATGCCGCCGGCGGCGCAGACATCGGGCTGGACGATGTCCATGGCCTTCCGCGCGATGATGTCGCGGAAGCCCCAGCGGGTGAAGTCGTTCTCCCCGCCCGCGACGGCCATGTCGAGGGCGCGCGTCACCTCCACGTAGCCGTCATGGTCCTCCGGCGAGATCGGTTCCTCGAACCACAGGATGTCGAGCGGCTCCAGCATGCGACCGAGGCGGATCGCCTGCGGCACCGAGAGGCAGTGGTTGGCGTCCACCGCCAGCGCCACGTCGGGGCCGATCGCCTCTCGCACCGCGGCGACGCGCCGGCGGTCGAGCTTCGGATCGCCGAGGCCGATCTTCATCTTGATGGCGCGGAAGCCCTGCGCGACGTAGCTCCGCGCCTCCTCGACCGCCTCCTCGACCAGCCGGTCCATGTCGGTGAAGTAGAGGCCGGTGGCATAGGCGACGATCTCCCCCCGCTGCGCGCCGCCGATCAGCTTGTGGATCGGCTTGCCGGTGGCGCGGCCCATGATGTCCCAGAGCGCGATGTCGATGCCGGACAGCGCGGTGATAGCGAAGCCCTGGGCCCCGTAATCCTTGATGCGGTTGTAGAGTTCCTCCCACACCACCTCGACGTCGAAGGGGTCGCGGCCGATCAGGCGGGGCGCATACTGCGTCTCGATCAGTGTCCTGTTCACAGCCGCCGGGCCGTAGCACTCGCCCCAGCCGGTGATGCCCTCGTCGGTCGCGATCTCGACGATGCAGGAGGAGCGGGTGGTGTAGAGCCACCCGCGCGCCGAGGTGAAGGGCCTGTCCACCTTCGCCTGCAGCAGGTGGCAGGCGACGCCGGTCACCTTCATGGGACGCTCCTCCGCTTGCCCGCCGCAGGCTGCCACGCGGACGGGGAGGGAGCAAGCGCACCCCCTGTCGCGCCCGGCGCGAAGGGGGCATGCTGGCCGCAGCATGCGCAGCGAGGGAGCGGGGATGATGGAACCGGATCTCGTCACTTCGGCGGCGGAGGCGATCCGCCGCTGGTCGGGCATCGCCATGCCCAACGAGGCGGCGCGGCGCAGCCTCGCCGACCTGACGGCGATCATCGCCGAGGTGGAGAAGGTTCGCGCCGGCATGGCCTTCGAGGACGAACCGAGCGGCTTCGAGGCGGCGCTGCGCGACACCAAGGAGCCTGGCCGATGACCGCCTTTGACACCGGTCCCGCCTTCCTTTCCATGACCGAGGCGGCGGAGGCTTTCGCCCGCGGCGAGGTGACGGCGGAGGCGCTGGTCCGCGCCTGCCTTGCCCGCATCGAGGCGCATGATCGCCGGGTGAACGCCGTCATCCGCCTGGACCGGGAGGAGGCGCTGGAGCGGGCGGCGGCGCTCGACCGCCAGCGCGCCGCCGGCGCGCTGCTCGGCCCGCTCGCCGGCGTGCCGATGATGCACAAGGACATGTATTATCGCGCCGGCAGGGTCTCCACCTGCGGTTCGAGGATCCGCCGGGATTTCGTGCCGGAAACGACGGCCACCGTGCTGCAGCGCCTGGACGCGGCCGGGGCGATCGACATGGGCACGCTGAACATGGCCGAGTTCGCGCAGAACCCGACCGGCCACAACGCGCATTTCGGCCATTGCCGCAATCCGTGGAACCCGGAGCATTGTCCCGGCGGCTCCTCCTCGGGCTCTGGGGCGGGGGTGGCGGCGCGTTTCTTCCATGCCGCGCTCGGCTCCGACACCGGCGGCTCCATCCGCCTGCCGGCGACGCTCTGCGGCGTGACGGGGCTGAAGGGGACGCAGACCCGCGTCTCCCGACACGGGGTGATGCCGCTCTCCTTCTCCTGCGACAATGTCGGCCCGCTCGTGCGGACGGCGCGGGACGCGGCGCGCTTCCTGCGCGTGACGGCGGGCCACGACCCCAAGGACCCGACCAGCAGCCGGGAGCCGGTGCCGGACTACGAGGCGGCGCTGACCGGCGACCTGCGCGGCCTTTCCATCGCCGTCTGCGAGACCTGGTTCCTGGAAGACGCCGATGCGCCGGTGCTCGCCGCCTTCGAGGCCGCGCTCGAGACGCTGAGGGCGCGCGGCGCGCGCATCGCGCGGATCCGGGTGCCCTGCCTCGCCGCGGTGAACGCCTACACGGCCATCATCAGCCGCGTCGAGGGGGCGACCATCCACGCGGCGTGGATGCGCGAGCGCGCGGCGGACTATGCCGCCCATCTCAGCGCCCGGCTCTATGCCGGCTACGCCATCCCGGCGCACTACTACGTGGAGGCGCTGTCGCGCCGCGGCCCGCTGCTGCGGCAATTCGTCGCCGAGGCGCTGACCGGCCATGACCTGGTGGCAACGCCCACGCTGCGCACCCGCGTGCCGACCCTGGCCGAAACCAACGTGGATGCCGACCCGGCCAACTGGTCGCGCTTCATGGCGGTGTCGGCGAACACGCGGCCGTTCAACTATCTCGGCCTGCCGACCGTCAGCGTGCCCTGCGGCTTCGACGATCGCGGCCTGCCGGTGGGGCTGCAGCTCGCCGGCCGGCCCTTCGCCGAGGCGACGGTGCTGCGCGCCGCCGATGCCTTCCAGCGCGAGACCGACTGGCACCGCCGTGCCCCGCCGCTGTGAGGCGGCGCGGCGCGCGGATCACCCGCGCAGCGCCCTGATCTGCGCGGGATAGCTGCCGGGATCCACGCGCACATCCACCAGCGCCGGCCCGGACGCGGCGAGGGCCTGATCGAGCGCTGCCGCGTACTCCGCCTCGTCCCGCGCCCGCAGGCCGAGTCCGCCGAGGGCGCGCATGGCGCCCGCGAAATCGGCCTCCGGCCAGCCGAGCGCGTCCTCGGGCAGGGCGCGCCGGTCCTTCTTGATGTCGATCAGGGAGAGCAGGCTGTCGTTGAACACCACCACCACCAGCCTCGCGCCGAGGGCGGTGGCGGTGGCGAGCTCGCCGAGCGCCATCAGCAGCCCGCCATCGCCGGTGAAGGCCAGCGCGCCGCGTTCCGGATCGTGCAGCGCCGCGGCGATGCCCGCGGGCAGCGCGAAGCCCATGGTGGCGAGGCCGTTCGAGATCAGCAGGTCGCCCGGCCGCTCCGCCTGCCAGAAGCTGGTCGCCGGGAACATGTGCGCGCCGGCGTCGACCGTGACGCGCGGATCGGCGCCGGCGCGGCGGCAGGCGCGCTGCGCGATCTCCACCACCGCCTGGGGCGAGAGGCCGCGGTTGCCGCCCGGCGCGTTGGCCACCCGTCCGGCCCAGGCGGCGCGGTGCGCCGCGATCGCCCCGCGCTCCCAGGCCGAGGGGGCGGCCGCCTCGGCCAGCGCCGCCAGCGCCGGGGCGGGCGGGCCGTGCAGCGCCACCGCCGGGGCGCGGTAGGGCAGGGGGCGCGGCGCGGCGGCGATGTCGAGCACCGGCGCGGCATAGCGCCAGGGCTGGGGGATGAACTCCACCGGATCGGCGCCGGCGAGCAGGATCAGGTCGGCTTCCGCAAGCAGCGGTGTTTCGGCCTCGCCCCCGGTGAACACGCCGCCGAACAGCGGGTGCGCATCCGGCACCACCCCCTTCGCCTTGTAGGTGACGAGCGCCGGGCAGGAGAGCGCCTCGGCGAGGCGGCGCAGGGCGGCCGCGGCGGCCGGCTCCGCCGCCTCCAGCCCGGCGACCAGCGCCGGGCGATGCGCCCTCGCAAGCAGGCGCCGGGCCGCGGCCAGCGCCTCCGGATGGGGGGCGGCGCGCGGCGCCTGCCCCGCGAGCGGCGGCGGGGCGGCGGGGGCGCGCGCCGCCGCGCCGGAGAGTTCGAGCAGCACCGGCCCGCGCGGGGCGGCCATCGCCTGGTCGAGCAAAGCGGCGGTGGCCGCGCCCGCTGCCATCCCCGGCGCGGGAAGCCGCGCCGCGGCCTTGGTCACTGGCGCCAGCATGGCGGCGTGGTCGAAGAACTGGTGGGTGGCGAAGCCGCGCTCCGCCTCGGTGAAGGCGTCCGCCAGCAGCAGCACCGGAGCGCGGTCGAGCGCGGCATGGGCCATGCCGTTGGCGGCATTGCCGACGCCGGGGCCGCGGGTGACCAGGGCGGCGGAGGGGCGGCCGGAAAGCTCCGCCGTCGCCGCCGCCATCAGCACGGCGGCCGTCTCCTGTCGGGCAAGGACGAAGCGCAGGCCGCAGGCCTCGGCCGCGGCGATCAGGTCGAGGCTCGATCCGCCGCCGGGCACGCCGAAGAGGCGCTCCGCCCCCGCGGCGCGCAGCGCGGCGATCACCGCCGCCGCGCCCGTCATGGCCTCCTCCGCCATCCCTCAGCCGCCCGGCCGCAGCAGGTAGGGCGCGCCGCTGCGCTCGCAGATGCCACGGATCAGCACATCCAGGCTGTCCGGCACCGGCACCCCCTCGCGCAGCCGGCGCTCGCGCATCCTCTCCTCCGGCTCGCCGGCGACCAGCACCGGCTCGGCCGGGTTCGCGGGCGGCGTGGCGTGCAGCTCGTCGATGACATCGTCGAGGTCGCCCTCGAAGGCGCCCGCCTCGCGGAACGCTCTCGGGTCGAGGGCAAGAAAGAAATGGCCAATGTTGTGCGGCTGGTCCGGCCCGTGGGTGCGGTTGCGGATCGGCGAGAAGCTCGCCCCCACCAGCGTGCCTCCGAGGATGTGCACCATCGCCGCCAGGCCATAGCCCTTGGCGCTGCCTCCCTCCTCGGTGCCGCCGAGCGGGGTGATGCCGCCCTCCGCCCGCTGGAAGACGAAGGCGTTGGCCTCATGCGGGTCGGTGACCGGGCGGCCGGCGCCGTCCACCACCCACCCCTCGGGCAGCGGCGCGTCGTTCAGGTGATGCACCTTCACCTTGCCGGCGGCGACGGTGGTGGTCGCCATGTCGAGCACGAAGGGCGGGTTGCGCCGCGCCGGCGCGGCGAAGGCGAGCGGGTTGGTGCCGAGCACCGGGGCGGCGCCGCGAGTCGGCACCATGGTGACGCCGCGCGTCGAGCTCGCCACCATGCCGATCACGCCGCGTGCCGCAGCAAGGCGCGCATAGGCGCCGGCGGCGCCGAAATGGTGGCTGTTCACCACCCCCACCACGCCGACGCCATGCTGCAACGCCTTGTCCACGGCGAGGGTCATGCCCATGACGGAGACCGGGTGACCGAGCCCGTCGCCCGCGTCGAGCAGCGCCGTCGGCCCGGCCTCGCGCACCAGGCGCGGCCGCGCGGTGAGTCTGATGCGTCCGGCGCGCACTCCTTCCTCGTAGGTCATCAGCATGGAGAGGCCGTGGCTGTCCACGCCCATCAGGTCGGTCTCGACCATGATGTCCGCGGTGGTCTCCGCCATGTCCCCCGGCATTCCCCAGGCGGTGAGGATGGCGAGGATCTGCGCGCGGATCGTCTCCGCCGCGACCGGCCTGCCCTGGGTGACGTTCCGCGCCATGGCCGGTCTCAGTCCACGCGCGCGCCGGTGGCGCGCACCAGCGGCACCCAGCGTTCGATCTCGGCGGCGATGAACGCCCGTGTGCGCTCGGGCGTCATCCCCTCGGGGATGGTGTTGCCGAGACCGAGCAGCCGGTCCCGCACCGCGGGGGTGCGCAGCGCCTCGGCGATCTGCTCGTAGAGGAACTGCCGGATCGGCTGCGGCGTGCCGAGCGTGGTGGACCAGGGCGTCCAGGTGGTGGCCTGGAATTCCGGGATGCCAGCCTCGGCGCTGGTCGGCACCTCGGGCGCGAGCGGCGAGCGCTCCGGCGCCGCGATCACCAGGCCGCGCACCGTGCCGGCGCGGAAATGCTCGGCGAGGAAGGAGATGGTGTCGGCCTGGAAGGCGGTGCGGCCGGCGGCGAGATCGGTGAAGGCGGCGGCCGAGCCGCGGTAGGGCACGTGCAGCGCCTGCACGCCGAGCAGATGCACCAGCATCACCCCGGCGATGTGCCCGGTGGAGCCGTTGCCGGAGGAGCCGAACTCGTACTTGCCCGGGTTGGCGCGCAGCAGGTCGCGGAACTCCGCCACCGTCCGCACCCCGAGCGAGGGATGCACGGCGACCGCGATCGGGGAGTGGCTGCTGATGGTGATGTGGTCCACTCCGGTCAGCGGATGCACCCGCAGCCGCTCGCCGTAGAGGCCGACATTCAGCGCATGCGAGCCGAGCGCGCCGACCAGCAGCGTGTAGCCGTCGGGCGGGGCCTGGGCCACCGTCTCGAAGGCCACGGTGCCGCCGCCGCTCGGGCGGTTCTCCACCACGAATTGCTGGCCCAGGCGCTGGCCGAGCTCGGTCGAGACCAGCCGCGCGTTGATGTCGGCGTTGCCGCCGGGCGCGAAGGCCACGATCACCCGCACCGGCCGGTTCGGGTAGTCCGTCCCCGGCGCGCGGGGCTGCGCCTGTGCCATGCCGGCGAGGCCGAGCGCGGCCAGCGCCGCGGCCCCGAGAATCGCCATCCGTCGCATCGTCTCCCCCCGGTCTTCAGTTTCAGCCGATCGAATGCTCCAGCACGCCGACGCGTTCCACCTCCAGCCGCAGCCGGTCGCCGGGCTTCAGGTAGCGCGGCGGCTTCCGGAAATGGCCGACGCCGGCGGGCGTGCCGGTGGCGATCACGTCGCCCGGCTGCAGCACCAGGTAGCGGCTGAGATGGGCGATCAGCGCCGCCACGCTGTGGATCATCTCCTGCGTGTTGCCCTCCTGCACCATCTCACCGTTCAGCCAGCAGCGCAGGCCGAGGCGCCAGGGCTCGCCCACCTCCTCCGGCGTGGCGATCCAGGGACCCATCGGGCAGAAGCCGTCGAGACCCTTGGCGAAGCTCGTCATCGGCAAGGGGTGGTCGAATTGCAGGGCCCGGTCGGTGAGGTCGTTCAGCACCGTATAGCCGGCGACATGGTCGAGCGCGTGGCTCTCGGAGACCTGCCAGGCGGGGCGGCCGATCACCACGCCGAGCTCCACCTCCCAGTCGGGCTTGGCGACGGCGGGGGGCAGGCGCACCACGCTGCCCGGGCCGCAGACCGAGGAGGCGGGCTTGAGGAAGATGCGCGGCGCCTCCGGCCGCGGCCCCCCGACCTCCTGCGCATGGTCGCGGTAGTTGCGGCCGACGCCGAGGATCTTGCCCGGCCGCAGCGGCGCCAGCAGCTCCACGGCGGCGAGCGGGCGGCGCAGCGCCGTGCTCTCCGGACGCGCGGCGAAGGCGAGCGCGCGGGCGGCGGCGACCAGCGCCGCCTCGCCGGCGGCGAGCAGCGCCGCCATGTCGGCAGGAAGCGTGGCGGCGGTGTCGGGCTCGCCCGCCGCCGCCTGCGCGGCGGCGAGCGCCGGGCGCAGCGGCACGACCGCATCGCCGATCACGCCGCCGACCTGCTCCGCGCCCTCGGCGCGGAAGGTGACGAGCCGCATCTCAGGCCGCCAGCGCCGCGTAGTCGAGCGTCGCCATCACCTGCACCCGCAGGATGTAGCGCGGCTCGTCCGGCCGGTAGTCGGCGACGGCATTGTGCACCGTGCCGATGTTGTCCCACATCAGCACGTCGCCCGGCGTCCAGGCGTGGGAGTAGAGGTACTTCTCCTGCGCCTGGTGGCGGAACAGGAATTCCAGCAGGGCGTCGCTTTCCGCCCGCTCCAGCCCCTCGATATGCATGGCATAGCCGGGGTTGCAGTAGAGCACGCGCCGCCCGGTGATCGGGTGGGTGCGGAAGATCGGCTGCGGCACGGGCGGCTTCTTCGCCCGCTGCTCTGGCGTCAGCGGCCCGCGGATGCTGCCCGGGCGGATGCGCATCATGTCCCAGAACTTCTCGAAGTCGTGGATGGCGACGCGGCCTTCCAGGCGCGCCACCACCTCGCGCGGCAGGTCGTCATAGGCGGCGTGCATGTTGCGGAACTGAGTGTCGCCGAGCGGCCTCCCGTCGCGCAGCGGCACCTCCTTGGCGTGCAGCACGTTGGCGAGCGCGATGTCCTTCGAATAGGACATGTCGGTGTGCCAGCCCTGGCCGGCGTCGGAGAGGCCGACCGGCCTGCCCTCCGCGTCGCGCTTGTTGGAGAGGATCATCACCTCCGGGTGGCCCGGGGCGTGGAACAGGTTGGCGACGTTCACCTCCAGCTCCCCGAAGCGGGCACCGAAGGCGGAGAGCTGCGCCGCGTCCAAATCCTGGCCCGGAAAGCAGAGGACGCCATACTGGCCGAGGGCGCGCAGGATGGTGCGGTACTCGCCCGGCGAGACCGGGCGGGCGAGGTCCACCCCCTCCACCCTGGCGCCGAGGCCGGCATTGTTCGGTGTGATGCGCATGGGCCGTTCCTCCTCGCCGGGGAGGCTCCGCCAGTGCGGGGCGGCCGTCAACACCTCCGGGAGGCGGCGGCCGCGCCCGACGGCGACCGGGCGTGGCCCGCTATTCCGCTGCCGCCCGCGCCCCTTCGGGCTTCGGCGGCACCAGATGCTTCACCTTCGGCAGCACCTCCTGCTGCAGCAGGCCGAGCGAGGTGCGCCACGCCTCCGGATTCTCGGCGTAGTCGAAGCCGAACACCAGGATCTGGCCGAAGCCGCCCACCTCCTCATACACCTTCTCGAGCTTCTCGATCACGGTCTTGGGCGAGCCGACGATCCAGTTGTGCCTTGCGCAGTATTCGACCGTCACCTCGCTGTCGGCGACCTCGGGGCTGTGCTTCAGGTACTCCTTGAAGCCGAAGTTGGAGAGCAGCGGCAGGAAGTACTCGCCCATCATGCGGCCCATCATGGAGCCGACGGAGAGCTTCCACGCCTCCGCATCCGTCTCGGCGACGAACACCTCGCGCACCAGGCGCCAGTCGCCGCGCCAGGGGGTGCGCCCGGTCTTGCGTGCCCCGGCCTCGACGCTGTCCCAGTGCGAGGAGACATAGGCCGGGTTCAGGTTCAGCGACAGCGGCAGGAAGCCGCGCTCCCCGGCGAGCTTCAGCGTGTCGGAGTTCTTCGACAGGCCGGCGACGCCGATCGGCGGGTGCGGCTGCTGCAGCGGTCGGATGTGGGGCTTGAGGAAGCCGAACATCGTGTCCGGCTTGTCCACCTTCCAGTACCTGCCCTCATGGTGCCAGGGGCCGTCCTCGGTCCAGAGGCGGAGGATGATCTCCAGCGCCTCCCGCGTCATGTCGCGGTTCTGGCCCGACATGCCGTCCACGTTGAACATCGCCCAGTCGGAGGGGAGGCCGGAGGCGGCGACGCCGAACATCAGCCGCCCCTCCGAGAGGTGGTCGAGCATCGCCACGCGGTTCGCCAACTCCGCGGGGTGGTGGTAGGGCAGCAGGAAGCCGCCGGGACCGATGCGCAGGCGCTTCGTCTGCATCAGCGACTGCGCGACCAGAAGGTCCGGCGCCGGGTGCGGCTCCCAAGGCGCGGTGTGGTGCTCCCCGATCCAGGCCTCGGTGTAGCCGAGCTCGTCGAGCCAACGGAGCACCTGCAGGTCCCAGTCGTGGCCCGCCTTCAGCCCCCGCTCCGGCGGATGGGAGGGCATGGCGAAATAGCCGAATTCCATTCTCGGATCCTCCTTCCCGGCCCGGGTCCTGGCCCGGTTGCGCCCATGCTCGCGTCTCTCGCCACCGGCGCGCAAGGGGCTTCGGAGGCGGCCGCTCAGGCGGCGGACGGCTCCGGCAGCACCTGCCGCAGATAGGCGGCGATGCCCCGCCGCCGGTCCCATTGCGCCGGATAGCCGAGCGAGACCTCCTCGAAGCGCGTGCCGTCGCGCCAGTCGGTGCGGCGCAGGTGCAGGTGGCCGCTGACGGCGGCGACGGCGCGGAAGCGCCGGTGCCACGCCTCGGTCCGCCGTGTGCCGCACCAGGGGGCGAAGCGGGGCAGGCGCGGCAGCCGCACCAGGTCCTGCCGCAGCGGGTAATGGCCGGCGAGCACCGTCACCGCTCCGGGCGGCAGCTCACGCGCGAGCCGCGCCTCGGTCGCCTCGCAGCGGCGGCGGCACCACTCCTCGATGCCGGAGAGCGGCGCCGCATGGATCAGGTGCTCGTCGGCCGGCACGCAGCGCGCTTCCGCCGCCCAGCCCCGCACCCGCTCCCGCGGCACGTCCGGCGGGCGGAAGCTGTAGTCGTAGAGGGTGAGCAGGGGCACGATCACCGCCCCGGTCAGCGGCCAGACCAGATAGGCATCCTCCGGCGTGGCGACGCCGCGGCGCCGCGCCGCCTCGACCAGGGCCGCGTATTTGGCGAGGCTGGTCTGCGCACCGCCGCGGTGGCGCCTGGTCAGCCACAGCTCGTGGTTGCCGGCCGTCCAGATCACCCGCGCGAAGCGCCCGGCGAGGAAGCCGAGCGCCTCCTCGAACAGCGCCTCGTCCTCGCAGACATCGCCGGCGAGGATCAGCCAGTCCTCCGGGAAGGCGGGCAGCGCCCGCAGCGCCTCGCGGTTCGCGGGGGCGCCGAGATGCAGGTCGCTGATCGCCCAGAGCCTCACGGCGCGGCTGGGGGCGGCCTCATCCGGCGGCCTCGTCCCGCGCCCCCTGCGCGAGCAGCGCGCGCCGCACCTCGGGCGGGACCGGAATGCGCGCGCCGCTGTCCTGGCGCACCAGCACCAGCACGGCCGCGCAGCGGAACACCAGCCCCTGCTTCCAGACCGCGTATTCCTGCGTATAGCTGGTGCGGCGCACGCTCGGGACGCGCAGCGTCAGCAGCACTTCGTCCTCGAAGCCGAGCGGGCGAAGGTAGCGGGCCTCGAGCTGCGCCACCACGGGGCCCGGCTCGCTCGGCAGGAAGCGCCCGCCGAGCGAGGACCAGTGCGCCACGCGCAGATCCTCGCACAGCGTCAGGTAGGCGGCGTGGTTCACATGGGCGTACATGTCGCATTCCGCCCAGCGGATGCGGTGGCGACGCGCCACCGCCCATTCCCCCTCCACGCCGAAGGCGTCCCGCTCATCCGGTGTCATGCGCGATCTCCGATGCCTCGCCGCGCATTGTCGCGCCTGCGCGACGGGGCCGGAAGGGCGGGAGGCCCGGCATCCCGGCACCGGGGGCAAGCCCTTGCCGCCGGATAATGAAATGTAATCGAAACAATAAATGGCGGAACGGATAGCCCATCTTGCCCTCGGCCCCCTTCCTAAATGACGGATCCGAATCTAATTTTCAGCAGTTCGCGAGGATGGAAGGATTCATGGCCGTGGCTGTTCGGGGGGGATGGGCGCGGGAGGACGCGCTGGCGGGCACGGCATCCCTGGCCGAGCCCCGCCGCCTGCTGCCCGTGCAGCCGCGGACCATGGTGGAGCAGGCGGCCGAGGCCATCGTCGCCGCCGCGGCCCGCGGCGTCTTCCTGCCCGGAGACCGCCTGGTGGAGGCCGAGATCGCGCGCGACCTCGGCATCAGCCGCGTCCCGGTGCGCGAGGCGCTGCGGCTGCTTGAATCCCAGGGCATCGTCGTCAGCACGCCCTACAAGGGCATGCGCCTGATGCAGGTGAGCAACCGCGGTGTCGCCGAGGTCATGCGGGTGCGCCTCGCGCTGGAAACCCTGGCGGTGACGGAGGCGCTGCGCGCCCCCGGCGGCGCGGAGCGCTTCGCCCCCCTCCGCCGCGCCGCCGAGGCGCATGCCGTGGCGGCGGGAAGCGCCGATCCGGCCGAAGGGGTGGCGGCGAACGAGCAGTTCCACGCCGAGCTCTGCCGCGCCTCGGGCAACGCACCACTGCTTGCCCTGTGGCAGAGCCTCGCGCGCCAGCTCGCGGTGATCTGGGGGCTGGCGCGGCAGCGCCCGGACGCCGCCGTCTCCTCCCGCGAGCACCTCGCCCTGGTCGAGGCGTTGGAGCGGGGCGACGCCGCCGCCGCCACCGGCATCCTGTCCGCGCATGTCGGCCGCCACTGCGATTTCGACTACGAGGCCGCGCTGCGCGAGCGCCGCCGCCCGCCGCGCTGACGCCGTACCGCCCGCCGGCGGTTCCGGCGCTCGGCGATTGGCCGTAATCTGCCGGGGGAATCCGCCCGGGATCCGTCCCGCGCCGCCGCTGCCCGGCGCCTCCGCAGGAGAGCACATGTCGCGCATCGCCTATGTCAACGGCCGCTACCTGCCCCAGCGCCGGGCGGAGGTGAACATCGAGGATCGGGGCTACCAGTTCGGCGACGGCGTCTACGAGGTGATCCACCTCCATGGCGGCCGCTTCATCGACGAGGCGCGCCACCTCGACAGGCTGGAGCGGTCGCTGCGGGAGATCCGCCTGCCCATGCCGCTGCCCCGCGCCGCGCTGCGCGTGGTGCTGCGCGAGGTCGCGCGGCGCAACCGGGTGGCGGAGGGGCTGCTCTACATGCAGGTGACGCGCGGCGTCGCCCGCCGCGACCACGCCTTCCCCGAGCCGGCGGTGCCGCCGGCGCTGGTGGTGACGATCAAGCGCATCCCGCCCTACCCGACCGATGTGGAGCGCTGGGCGGTCGCGGCCATCACCATGCCCGATCAGCGCTGGGCACGGCGCGACATCAAGAGCGTGAACCTGCTGCCCAACGTCCTGGCCCGCCAGGCCGCGCGGGAGAGGGGGGCGGCCGAGGCCGTCCTGTTCGACGAGGCCACGGGAATGGTCACGGAGGGCGCGGCGACCACCTTCTGGATCGTGGACGAGGGCGGGACCATCCGCACCCACCACCTCGATCAGGTGATCCTGCCGGGCTGCACCCGCGACGCGCTGCTGGCCAGGCTGCGGGAGGCCGGCATCGGCTTCGAGGAGCGCGCCTTCTCGCTCGAGGAGCTGCGCCGCGCCCGCGAGGCCTTCCTCACCTCCGCCACCTCCTTCGTGAAGCCGGTGACGCGCATCGACGACCGGCCGGTGGGCGACGGCCAAGTGGGCCCGGTGGTGCGGCGCCTGTTCGACCTGTTCGCGCGTCATGTGCAGGGCGCCCCGAGGAACGCGCCGTGACGCCGGAGAGGCTGCCCCCGCCGGCCGCGATCCTCTGGGACTGGGACAACACGCTGGTGGACGGCTGGGCGGCGATCGCCGCCGGGCTGAACGCCGCCTTCGCCGCTTTCGGCCTGCCGCGCTGGACCCTCGAGGAGGTGCGGGCGAGGGTGCGGCGCTCCCTGCGGGAGAGCTTCCCGGAGATCTTCGGCGCGGAGTGGACGAGGGCGCGCGACATCTTCTACGCCGAGGTGCGCGCCCGCCACCTTGCGGTGCTCGCACCGATGCCGGAGGCGGAGCAGGCGCTGCGCGCCGCCGCCCGCGCGGGCATCCCGCAGGCGGTGGTGAGCAACAAGCAGGGGCCGCTGCTGCGGGCGGAGGCGGCGCATCTCGGCTGGGAGGGGCTGTTCCGTGCCCTCATCGGCGCCGGGGACGCGGCCGCGGACAAGCCCGACCCGGCCCCGTTCCGGCTGGCTCTCGGCGCCTGCGGCGCGGAAGGCGATGCGCGGGTGTGGTATGTCGGCGACACCGCGCTCGACATGCAGGCAGCGCGCGCCTCCGGCCTCAGCGCCGTGCTGCTCGGCGATGCCCGCCATGACGGCGGGATCGCCAACGCTCTGCCCGACGCGGTGTTCCCCGATTGCGAGGCGCTTGCCGGGTGGTTGAGCCGGTTGCCACGATGCCCTAAGATTGTATCGGATGGTACCGGAGCGGCGCTGCCGGGCCGCGCGCCCTGGGCATGACTCCCATGCCTTGCCATCCCTTCCCGGCGGTCCAATTCTGTCGCGAACGCGATCCCAGTCGGTGAGACATCTGGTGGGCAGGCGCCCGCCGCAACAACAAGAAGGACAAGCCGTGGCTGCCGAGAAGTCCCAGAACGTGCAGGACGTGTTCCTCAATCACGTCCGCAAGAGCAAGACCCCCGTGACGATATTCCTGGTGAACGGCGTGAAGCTGCAGGGGATCATCACGTGGTTCGACAACTTTTCCGTGCTGCTGCGCCGCGACGGCCATACCCAGCTCGTCTACAAGCACGCCATCAGCACCGTGATGCCGGGAGCGCCGATACAGCTCTTCGACCCCGCCGCGGCGCGGGAGGGCGCGACGGTGACGCGTGAGGGCAACACCCTCACCATGACCCGCGAGCCGAACCCTGTCGGGGGCAATTAGGAACAGGCTGCCCGCCGCGGCGAATGACCGCGGCGGCGGGACGGACGGCATGCCGATGCGCGCCGCCGTCATCCTGCCCCAGCTGCGCGCACCGCAGGCCGACACCACCGCCCCCGGCCTCGCGGCGCGGACCGCCGCGGCGCGCATGGCCGAGGCGGTCGGCCTCGCCACCAGCATCGGCCTCACCGTCGTCCACACCGAGGTCGTTCCGCTGCGCGAGCGCAAGCCCGGCACGCTGCTGGGCGAGGGGCAGATCCAGGCCGCGCGGCAGGCGATCCAGGAGCAGTCCGTGGTGGTCGCCATCGTGGACGCCGCCCTGACCCCCGTGCAGCAGCGCAACCTCGAACGCGCCTGGGGCTGCAAGGTCATCGACCGGACCGGCCTGATCCTGGAGATCTTCGGGGAACGCGCACGGACGCGCGAGGGTGCCCTGCAGGTGGAGCTCGCGCATCTCGAATACCAGCGCACCAGGCTGGTGCGGTCCTGGACCCACCTGGAACGGCAGCGCGGCGGCTTCGGCTTCCTCGGCGGCCCCGGCGAGTCGCAGATCGAGATCGACAGGCGCCTGATCTCCGCCCGCATCGTCCGCCTGAAGAAGGAGCTGGAACAGGTGCGGCGCACCCGCGGCCTGCACCGGCGCGCCCGCAACCGCGTCCCCTATCCCGTCGTCGCGCTGGTCGGCTACACCAATGCCGGCAAGTCCACCCTGTTCAATGCCCTCACCGGCGCCGGCGTCTACGCGCAGGACCAGCTCTTCGCCACGCTCGACCCGACGATGCGGGCGATCCGCCTGCCCTCGGGGCGCAACGTCATCCTGTCCGACACCGTGGGGTTCATCTCCGACCTGCCGACCCAGCTCGTCGAGGCGTTCCGTGCCACGCTCGAGGAGGTCGCCGCGGCGGACATCATCCTGCACGTCCGCGACGCGGCGCATCCCGACACCGCCGCGCAGCGGGCCGATGTCCTGAACGTGCTGCGGGAGATGGCCGAGGGGCCCTATCCCACACTCGACCCCGGCTGGGAGAGCCGGGTGATCGAGGTGCTGAACAAGGTGGACCTGCTCGGCGCCGCCGCTTCCGCGCCGGATGCCGACGCCATCGCCGTCTCCGCCCTCAGGGGCGATGGCCTCGAATTCCTGCGGAGCGCGCTGGACGCCCGCCTCACCGCCGGCTTCGACGAGGTGGAATACGCCATTCCCGCGACGGATGGCATGCGCCTTGCTTGGCTCCACCGCCATGGGCATGTGCTCGAGAGGGAGGAGCGGGAGGGGGTGATGCATCTGCGGGTGCGCCTCTCCCCCGCCGACCGGGCCCGCTTCGAGCGGACCCCGACGTGACGCGGCGCCTCGACCGCAGGCGCGCGCAGGAGGTCGCCGACCTCCTGCGCCAGGCGGCGCGGGCCGAAATCATGCCCCGCTTCCGCTGCCTCGGTGCCGACGCCGTGCGCACCAAGGGCGGCCCGCTCGACCTGGTGACCGAAGCCGACGAGGCCGCCGAGCGGCGGATCGGGACGGGCCTTGCGAGGCTGTTCCCCGGCTGCCTGGTCGTCGGCGAGGAGGCGGCGGCGCGGCAGCCCGCCCTGCCGGGGCGCCTTGCGGAAGCCGATCTTGCCTTCGTGGTGGATCCCCTGGACGGCACGGCGAATTTCGCCGCCGAGGTGCCGCTGTTCGGCGTGATGGCGGCGGCTTTGCTTGGGGGGGAGGTCGCTGCGGCCTGGATCCACGATCCGATCAGCGACAGCACGGCGATGGCCCTGCGGGGTGAGGGTGCCTGGATCGAGGACGCCTCCGGCCGCCAGCAGGAACTCAGGGTGGCGCCCTCCGCGCCGCCGGAGCGGATGGTCGCCTCCGTCTCCTGGGCCTGGATGCGGGAACCCTTGCGCAGCAGGGTGGCGGCCAGGCTTCCCGGCTTCGCCGCGACCGTCGGCTACCGGTGCGCGGCCCATGAGTATAGGCTGGCCGCCTCCGGCCATCTTCACGTGCTGGTCTATAACCGGCTGCTGCCTTGGGATCATGCGCCGGGCTGGCTGCTGCATCGCGAAGCAGGCGGCTACGCCGCTCGCTTCGACGGCAGCGCCTACTCGCCGCTCGTGTCGGGCGGCGGGCTGATCTGCGCTCCCGGCCCCGACGATTGGGAGGCCGTGCGAACCCTGCTCCTTGGAACGGAGAAGGCCGGGGACGGCGACCCGCCCCCGGCCTGAACCCGAAGCCGCTTCCGCCCGGCTGCGCTTACGGAACGGCTCCAGCCCCCTTGCTTGCAGAAGGGAGTCACGCTCCCGGCCGTTTCCCAGCCGCCCGCCATCGTCTCCAGCCGCCGGCGCGGAGCTTCCGCGCCGGCGGTGGCGCATCTCAGCTGTGCGCCAGGACGGCCAGCAGCAGCAGCGCGACGATGTTGGTGATCTTGATCATCGGGTTCACCGCCGGGCCCGCCGTGTCCTTGTACGGATCGCCGACGGTGTCGCCGGTGACCGCCGCCTTGTGGGCCTCGGACCCCTTGCCCCCGTAATGGCCGTCCTCGATGTACTTCTTCGCATTGTCCCATGCACCGCCGCCCGCGGTCATGGAGACGGCGACGAAGAAGCCGGTGACGATCACGCCGAGCAGCATCGCCCCCAGCGCCTCGAAGGCCGCCGCCTTGCCGGCCACCGCCAGCACGCTGAAATAGCACACCACCGGGGAGAGGACGGGCAGCAGCGAGGGGATGATCATCTCTCGGATCGCCGCCTTGGTCAGGATGTCCACCGCCCGGCCGTAATCGGGCCGCTCCCGCCCCTCCATGATGCCGGGCTTCTCGCGGAACTGCTTGCGCACCTCCTCGACGACGCTCATCGCGGCGCGTCCGACGGCGGTCATTGCGAGGCCGCCAAAGAGGAAGGGCAGCAGGCCGCCGAACAGCAGCCCCGCGACCACGTACGGGCTGGACAGGCTGAAGGTCAGCGCCCCGACGTCGCGGAAATAGGGATACTCCGCCGGGTTCTGCGTGAAGAAGCCGAGATCCTGCGTATAGGCCGCGAACAGGACCAGCGCGCCGAGGCCCGCCGAGCCGATGGCGTAGCCCTTGGTCACCGCCTTGGTGGTGTTGCCGACCGCGTCCAGCGCGTCGGTGGTCTGGCGGATCTCCTTCGGCATGCCGGACATCTCGGCGATGCCGCCCGCATTGTCGGTCACCGGGCCGAAGGCATCCAGGGCCACCACCATGCCGGCCAGGGCGAGCATGGTCGTGACGGCGATGGCGATCCCGTACAGGCCCGCCAGGTTGTAGCTGGTCAGGATGCCGATGATGATCACCAGGGCCGGCAGCGCGGTCGATTCCATCGCCACGGCGAGGCCGCGGATCACGTTGGTGCCGTGCCCCGTCACCGAACTCGCGGCGATGGCCCGCACCGGCCGGAAATGCGTGCCGGTGTAGTATTCGGTGATCCATACGATCGCCGCCGTCACGATCAGGCCGATCGCCCCGCAGACGAACAGGGAGAAGGCGCCGAAGCTCGCCGCCCCGGCGGTGATCGTGCCGGTGCCGAAGGTGAGGTAGGAGAGGGGCAGCAGGCCGACCAGGGACAGGATGCCGGTCATGATGAAGCCCCGGTACATCGCCCCCATGATGGAGTTGTTGCTCGGCAGCTTCACGAAGTAGGTGCCCGCGATCGAGGTGGCGACGCACAGCGCCCCGATCGCCAGGGGGAAGACCATGCCCGCGATCCGCAGCGCCGGATCCGTGAAGGCGAGCGCTGCGACCACCATGGTCGCGACCATGGTCACGGCGTAGGTCTCGAACAGGTCGGCGGCCATGCCGGCGCAGTCGCCGACATTGTCGCCGACATTGTCGGCGATGGTGGCGGGGTTGCGCGGGTCGTCCTCGGGAATGCCGGCCTCGACCTTGCCGACCATGTCCCCGCCCACATCGGCACCCTTGGTGAAGATGCCGCCGCCGAGCCGGGCGAAGATCGAGATCAGCGATGCGCCGAAGCCGAGCGCCACGAGCGCGTCTATGACCGGGCGGCTGTTCGGTTCGTATCCGCCCAGGACGACGAGAATGAAGAAATAGACCGCAACCCCGAGCAGCGCGAGGCCCGCCACCAGCATGCCGGTGATCGCGCCGGACTTGAAGGCGACGTCGAGGCCGGAGGCCAGGGACCTGCTGGAGGCATGCGCCGTCCTGACATTGGCGCGGACCGAGACGTTCATGCCGATGAAGCCGGCCGCCCCGGAGAGCACGGCGCCGAGGGCGAAGCCGATCGCCACCGCCAGGCCGAGCCAGAACGCCACCAGCAGGAACAGCGCCAGCCCCACCAGGGCGATCGTGGTGTACTGCCTCTTCAGATAGGCCGAGGCGCCTTCCTGGATCGCCGCGGCGATTTCCTGCATGCGGGCGTTGCCCGCATCGAGGGCCATGATCTGCCTGGCAGTGACCATGCCGTAGACGATGGACAGCACGCCCAGCGCTATCACGATCAGCAAGGAGACGGTCAGCAAGACGAAATTCCCCCTTTATTCGTCATTCTCGCGTCCTCGGCGCTAGGGGCACGACAGGCGGGGCGCCCCGCGCAGGCCGCTCCGCGATGCGCGCTTCACGCTGGCATGGACGGCAGGTCGGTATACGTGGATCGGAGCAGGGCCGCAACGGCAAAGCCCGGCGGGCATCCGCGAGGTTTCCCGCCCCTTTCGGCGGCGAAGCCCGGACCGTGCCGCGCGCCTCCCACCGGGGCGGGGAGCCGCGCCTGAGCGGCATGGCGCCGCGCGCGAAAGGGCACGGGCCGGCGCTTGGCCGGCCCGTCCGCGTCTGCTGGAATGGCGAGGGGCTACTTCAGCACCACGGCTTGGCGTCCACGCTGGCCGTCGCGGACCTCGAGCGACACCTTCTCGCCCTGCTGCAGGTCCTGCCGGCCGGCGCGGTGCAGCACCGAGGAATGCAGGAACACGTCCTGCCCGCCGTCATCCGGGGTGACGAAGCCGAAGCCGCGCACCTGGTCGAACCACTTCACCGTGCCGTTGAGGGCATAGGTGGGCCCGCCGGCATCGCGATCGAAATCGCGCCGCGGCGGACGGTCGCCGAAGCCGCCGCCGCCGAAGTCGCGCCGCGGCGG
>NZ_SJDM01000040.1 GCF_004761865.1 Crenalkalicoccus roseus
CCGGCGCGGCGGAGGCCGGCACCGGCCCCTCCCGCCCGCCGCGCGCGATGCGCAGCGCCGAGGCGCAATCCGGCAGCCCCCCCGCCGGTTCCCGCCCGCCCAGCGCGCCGCCGAGCTGGCCGAGGATCTGCCCCGCCGCGGCCCCGAGCTGGCGTTCGGCGAGGTTCGCCGCCTCCCCCGCGAGGGCGCTGCCGGCCAGCGCGCCCCATTCCGGCCGCGGCGCCGCCAGCGTGCCGGTCAGCGGCACCGGGGCGCGGATGCGCAGCCCCCCGGGGCCGAGGCCCGGCACCGGCAGGCGCAGATCGGTGTTCAGCCGCAGCGCCAGGCTCTCGTCGCGCAGGCTGATCGCGCCCTCCCCCGCCACCCGGCCGAGGCTGGTGTCGGCGAACAGCGTCCGCGGCCGCGCCACCCCCTGCTCGGCCTCCAGCCGCGCGGCGAGGCAGGCGATGGCGAGGGGCTGAGCCGCGAGCTGCGCCACCGCCGGAACCTGCCGGCGCAGCTCGGCGAGCAGGGCTTCCAGAAGCGCCGGCGGCAGCCGCGCCTCGGTCACCGCGAGGCCGAGATGGCCCTGCGCGGTGGCGGCGGCGGCGCGCAGGTCCCGGCCCCGCCCGCGCAGGTCGAGGTCGAGCTCCAGCCGCCCGGTGACGCCCTGCGGCCCGCCCAGGGCGGCGAGCAGCGGCGCGAGGTCGAGCCGGTCGGAGCGGGCGGCGAGCTGCACCGCGGGCGGGTCGGCAGTGATGTCGGCAGCGGCGCGCAGCGTCACCGGCCCGCCCGGCAGCGTGGCGGCCAGCGGGTCGAGCCGCCCCCTGCCATCCTGCACCACCAGATGCGCCGACACCTCGCGATAGGTGGCGCCGCCGGCCAGCAGCTCCGCCGCCACCAGGCGAAGGTCGGCGTCGAACACGCGCAGCGCCTCGAGCGGCAGCGGCAGGTCGGGGATCAGCCGCCCGTCGCGGGGTGGCGGCGCGGCCGGCGCCGCCGGGGCGGGCGCCGCCGGGGCGGGCGCCACGGCAGCGCGCAGCGTGTCGAGGTCGAGGCGGCGCGAGGAAAGCCGCCCCGTCACACCCGGCCGGACGCCGATGACGTAGGTGAGCTCCCCCGCCACGTCGCCCGCCGCCGGGGCGGCGGCGCGCAGGCCGCGCAGGATGGCCCCACCCTCGAAGCCGGGGCCGCGCTCGGCGAGCCGCGCCTCGGCCGAGAGGTCGCGCAGCGGCGGCAGGGGCGCGCCGAGCAGCGGCGACAGGGCGGCAAGGTCGGGCACGCGCAGCGCCAGCGCCAGATCCACCCCGGCGAGGGCGCGGGGATCGGCGATGCCGCCCTCCACCGTGGCGGTCGCGCCCGCCGCCTGCGCCATCAGCGCCACCGGCCAGGGCTGCGCCGGGCGGCCGCCCGCGAGCAGCGGCGCCGGCGGGCCGAGCGTGCCGGAGAGGGCGAGCGGCGCCTCCCCCACCCGCGCCTCCGCCTCCAGCGCCACTGGCTGGTCGGGCGCCGGCAGGCTGGCGGCGAGGCGGAGGAGGCGCAGGCCGGGATGCAGGGCGTTGAGGTCGCTCTCCCCGACCGAGAGGCGGATGCCGGAGAGGGCGGGGGCGCCGCCGCCGGCATCGGCCAGCACCGCGGCGGCCTCCATCCCGCGCAGCGGCGGCAGCGGGATGTCGGGCACCAGCCGGGCGAAGCGGGCGAGGTCCGGCACCCGCGCCGAAAGCGCGAGACGGTAGCCCTGGCGGAGCGCCGGCCGCGCCACCTCCCCCTCGGCGGCGAGGCGCGCGCCCTCGGCCTCCAGCGCCAGGGCGAGCGGCCAGGGCGCCCCGTCCGGCGCGGTCAGGGCGGCGAGCGGGCCGACCTCCCCAGCCAGGGCGAGGGGCATGTCCTGCAGCGCGAGATCCCCCTCCAGCCGCAGCGGGCCGCCGGGGGCGCGCGCCGCCGCCTCCAGCCGCCGGATGCCGAGGGTCAGCGGCGCCCCCTCGCCGCGCCAGGTGACCACGCCCTCCCGCAGCAGCAGGCGGTCCACGCTGACGGCGAGGGAGCGGGCGGGCGGCGCCTCCGCCGCCGGGGCGGGCGGCGGCGCGGCCGGGGGCGCCGCGGCCGGGCCGGGATCCGGGGCGAAGACCCAGTTCGGCCGGCCGCCGGCGCCGGTCTCGAGCAGCAGGTCGGGGCCGTCCAGCACCAAGCGCCGCACCTCCACCCGGCGCGACAGCAGGGGCAGCAGGGCGAGCTGCACCTCCACCTGCCGCACCCGCAGCATCTCCGGCCGCGACCCGCCCTCGACATTCGCAAGGGAGACATCGCCCAGGGTAAGGGTGGGGACGAGGGAGAGCTTCACCCCGACCGGCCCGGCGATGGCGACGTCGCGCCCCGTCGCCTGCTCCGCCGCCGCCTCGAGGCGGGGCTTCTGCGCCTCGGCGTCGAAGGTGGCGAGGAACAGGGCGAGCGCGGCCACCGGCAGCAGCAGCACCAGGGCAAGGCCGAGCAGCGCCCAGCGCAGCAGGCGGAGGCGGCGGGTCGGGGCGGGGGCGGGGTCGGCCATCTGCGCGTCCGTTCGTCAGCCTAGAGCCGTTTCCACTCGGCTGTGAACGCGGAAACGGCCCTAGTCCCTTGTTTGTAGAGCGGAGTCGCGTTCCCGGCGGTTTGCGATCCGCCCGGGGGCCTACTCCGCCGCCGCGGGCAGGGGGCGCAGCGCCCGTGGCACCCGGCGGCCGATCGCGAGCCAGGCGACCAGCGCGAAGACCAGCGCCCCGGCCAGCGCCGCCGCGGCCAGCCGCGGCAGCGGCGGCAGGGCGAGCTCCTCGCGCAGCAGCAGCACCGCCACCGCCATCACCCCTGTCGCCGCCAGGGCCGGCGCGATGCGGCCGAGCAGCCAGAGCGGCGAGCGGCGGATCTCCCGCAGCGCCAGGAAGGTGACGAAGGGTGCGATGACCAGGGTGCTTGCCGCCCAGCACCAGGCGACGCCGATCGGGCTCTCGGGGCGGAGGAGGAGCAGCGCCAGGAGCGGCATCGCCATGGCGATGCCCGCCACCAGCAGGTTGCGCCGCGCCTTGCCCAGCGCCACGAACAGGCTGCCCGCATCCCCATAGGCGAAGGAAGCGACGGCGACCAGCCCTACCACGCGCGCCGCCTCCGCCGCCGGGGCCCAGACCGGGCCGAGCAGCGCCTGTACGAGGTCGGGCGCGATCAGCGCCACCCCGGTGGCGATCGGCATGCCGATCAGCGCCTGCAGCTCGGCAACGTCGCCATAGGCCTCGGCCAGCGCCTTGCGGTCGTGCTGCAGCGCGGAAAAGCGCGGCAGGGCGATGCGCGGTGTCGCGGTCCAGACCACGGCCAGCACCGCGTCCACCAGGCGGAAGGCGACGTTGCTCACCGCCACCACCGCCTCCGCCACCACCGTGCCGAGCGCCAGGACGAACAGCCGATAGCGGCCCGCCTGCACGATCACCGAGAGCACCTGCGGCCCCGCCACCGGCCACAGCACGCCAAGGGCACGGAGGGAGAGGCGCGGCCGCAGCCGCTGCCGAGCCAGGGTCAGGAGCAGCAGGAAGACGAGCAGCGTCGCCGTCATCTGATGCGCCACCATGGCCCAAGGGCCATGCCCCGCCTGTGCCACCGCAAGCCCGGCGGCAAGGGCCAGCGGCAGGCCGATCAGGGCCCGCAGCGCCAGCAGCAGGTAGCGCCCCTCCCGCAGCACCAGCCCGGAGACGGCGCCGGAGAAGGCGGAGAAGGGCAGCAGCCCGGCCAGGGTCAGGATCAGCGGCTGCACCTCCGGCACCCCGACCTGCCGGGCGATCACCGGCGCCAGCGCCGCCAGCACCGCCGCGCCGGCGAGCCCGGCCAGCACCTGCGCGGTGACGGCGCTGCGCGCCTCCAGGCGGGAGAGGCCCCGGCGCTGCACCACCGCATCCGTGAACAGGGCGGCCCCGGCCAAGTCCGCCAGCAGGAAGGCCGCGATGGCGATGGCTCCCGTGCCCGCCGCCTCCGGCCCGATGGCCCGGGCGATCAGCATCAGCGAAAGGAAGGAGACGACCGCGCCGGTCCCGGTCTCGACGAGGACCCAGGCCGGGGACCGGGATGAGGGCAGGCGAAGGCGCGGCAGGGTGCGGATCCTTGGATCAGGGGTTGCGCGGGGCGGCGCACCATCCGCGCGGCGGCGCCCGCATGCACCACACAAACCCGTGCCCGTTAGGGCGGCCGGCCGGGCGGGTGGTTGGCATCCCGGCCCGGGGGCGCATCTGCCGGGGGCATGGCCGCGCAACCGTCACGGCGGGGACGGCTTTCTCCCCGGGCGCCGCATCGGAGAAGGGGGACGCATGAACGCCATTCACCCGGCCGGCCGGGGTGCCAGCCCCGAGGTTCTGGCCGAGCGCTACCGCGCGGTGCGCGCCCGCACCGAAGCCCTGGCGGCGCCGCTCTCGCCCGAGGACCAGACGGTGCAGTCCATGCCGGATGCCAGCCCCACCAAGTGGCACCGCGCCCACACCACCTGGTTCTTCGAGACCTTCCTGCTGCTGCCCCACCTGCCGGGCTACCGGCGCGTGCGGGAGGAATATGCCTTCCTCTTCAACTCCTACTACGTGGCCGCCGGGCCGCGTCATGCCCGGCCCCGGCGCGGCATGCTCACCCGCCCCTCCTGCGCCGAGGTGGCGGAGTATCGCGCAAGGGTGGACGAGGCGATGGCGGCGCTGCTGCGCGATCCGCCGCCGGAGGCGCTGCCGCTGGTCGAGCTCGGCCTGCAGCACGAGGAACAGCACCAGGAGCTGCTGCTGACCGACATCCTGCACGCGCTTTCCGCCAACCCGCTCCGCCCCGCCTACGATCCCGCCTGGACGGAGCCCGCCGCGGCGCCTGGCCCGGCACGGCTGCGGGATGGCCCGGAGGGGGTGGTGGAGATCGGCCATGACGGGCGTGGCTTCGCCTTCGACAACGAGGGGCCGCGGCACCGCGCCCTGCTCGCCCCCTACCGCATCGCCGACCGGCTGGTGAGCAACGGCGAATGGCTCGCCTTCATGGAGGCGGGCGGCTACCGCGAGCCGACCCTGTGGATGAGCGACGGCTGGGCCGCCCGCGAGGCGGAGGGGTGGGAGGCGCCGCTCTACTGGGAGCGGCGCGACGGCGCCTGGGCGCAGTTCGGCCCCGGCGGCCTGCGCCCGCTGGATCCGGCGGCACCGGTGCGGCATGTGAGCTGGTACGAGGCCGATGCCTTCGCCCGCTGGGCCGGGAAGCGGCTGCCGACCGAGCAGGAATGGGAGGCCGCGGCGGCGCGCGGCCTGCTCGCCGAGGTGGAGGGCGTCGCCTGGCAGTGGACCGGCAGCGCCTACCGCCCCTATCCCGGCTTCCGCCCCTGGGAGGGCGCGGTCGGCGAGTACAACGGCAAGTTCATGGTCAACCAGATGGTGCTGCGCGGCGGCTCCCTGGCCACGCCGCCCGGGCACACGCGGCCGACCTACCGCAATTTCTTCCCGCCCGGCAGCCGCTGGCAGTTCAGCGGGCTGCGCCTGGCGGAGGACGCGGCGTGATCGGCGCCGCCCCGCGCCCCCGCGCCGAGGCCGGCCGCCTCGCCCCGCCGGAGGCGGGCGCGGCCCTGCTCGCCGACGCGCTGGCGGGGCTCTCCGCCCCGCGCAAGACGCTGCCCTGCAAATGGCTCTACGACGCCGAAGGGGCGCGGCTGTTCGAGGCGATCACCCGCCTGCCGGAATACTACCCGACCCGGACCGAGATGCGGATCCTGGGCGAGTGCGGGGCGGAGATCGCGAAGGCGGTGGGGCCGGAAGCGACGGTGGTGGAGTTCGGCCCGGGCGACGGGGTGAAGGCGGTGCTGCTGCTCGGGGCGCTGGCGCGGCCGGCCGCCTACCTGCCGGTGGACATCGCCCCGGAATGGCTGGAGGCCGCGGCCTCCCGCGTCGCCGCCGCCTTCCCCGGCCTGCCGGTGCGGGCGGTGGTGGCGGATTTCAGCCGCCCCTTCGCCCTGCCGGGCCGCCCGGCGCGGGAGGCGCGGCTCGGCTTCTTCCCCGGCTCCACCATCGGCAATTTCGAGCCGGAGGAGGCGGCGGGCTTCCTCCGGCGCAGCCGCGCCGCGCTGGGGCCGGGGGCGCGGATGCTGCTCGGCGCCGACCTCGTGAAGGACCGCGCGGTGCTGGAAGCCGCCTATGACGACGCCGCGGGCGTCACCGCCGCCTTCAACCTCAACCTGCTGGCGCGGCTGAACCGGGAGGCGGGGGCGGATTTCGACCCCGCCGGCTTCCGCCACCGCGCGGTGTGGAACGCCGCGGCGGAGCGGGTGGAGATGCACCTCGTCTCGCTGCGGGCGCAGGCGGTGCGCCTCGGCGGGCGCACCATCCGCTTCGCGGCGGGGGAGACGATCCACACCGAGAACAGCCACAAATACCGCCCCGAGCGGCTGCGCGCCCTGGCCGGGGCGGCGGGCTGGCGGGCGGGGCGGATGTGGACCGACCCGGAGCGGCTGTTCTCCGTCTGGCTGCTGGAGGGCTGATCCCTTCGCGGCCGGCCGCGGCGCCGGTAGGGTTGCCGCCATGCTCCCGACCGAGATCGCCAGCCACCGCGGCGGCGCCTTCCTCTGGCCCGAGAACAGCCTGCTCGCCTTCCGCAACGCCCTGGCGCTGCCGGCCGAGCAGCTCGAGCTCGACGTCCACCTCTCCGCCGACGGGGAGGTGGTGGTGATCCACGACGCGACGCTCGACCGCACCACGGATGCCGCGGGGCCGGTGGCGGCGCGCGGCCTGGCGGAGCTGCGCGGCGTGCGGCTGAAGGGCACGGGCGGGGAGGCGGTGCCGACGCTGGCCGAGGCGGCGGCGCTGGTGGCCGCGGCGGGGCGGGTGCTGCGCCTCGAGATCAAGGCGGACGCGGCGGGGCGGCCCTATCCGGGCATCCTGCGCCGCTGCGCGGAGGTGCTGGACGGGCATGGCCTGCGCGGGCGCACCGTGCTGATGAGCTTCCAGCCCGCGACCGTGGCCGGGGCCGCCGCGCTCGGCGGGTTTCTCCGCCGCGTGCTGCTGATGGAGGCGCGGGCCTGGCGCGGCATGGGTGCCGCGCTGGCGGCGGGGCTTTGCCGCGCCTGCGGGGGGGAGGAACTCGGCCTTCCGATCGCGGAATGGGACGAGGCCTCGGTGGCGGCGCTGCGCGGCGAGGGGCTTGGCGTCAGCGCCTGGGGCACGGACCATGCGGAGAGCATCCGGCGCGCCTTCGCGCTCGGGATGGACGCGATCGCCACCGACGACCCGGCGCTGGCGCTCAGCCTCCGCGGCGCCGGGGGCTGAGCGGCGTCTTGGCGCGGGCGCGCTTGCCCTGCGCCTTCGCGGCCGGCCGGGCGGGCGGCGCCGCCCGCGCCGCGGCCTCCCCGCGGTGCCGGCGCACGCCGTCCAGCACGAGCCTGGTGTGCAGCGCCACCAGCTCCTCCTTCGAGAGCCGCCCGTCCGGCCGGTACCAGGTGCACACTCCGGTGAGCATCGCCAGGATCGCATAGGCCGCGACATGGGTGTCGGGGATGTCGAGCTCGCCCGTGGCGACGCCGGCATCGAGCAGCGCGATCAGCCTGCCCTCGTAGCTGCGCCGCATCGCCACCACGCGGGCATGGTTCGGCGGCTCCAGCGAGCGCAGCTCGAAATTGGCGATGAATACCTCCTGCCTCCTCTCGAAATGGTAGAGCAGGTGGTGGGCGATGAAGGCGCGCAGCCGCGCCATGGGATCGGGCCCGGCGGCGGCGAGGGCGGCGTCGGTCTCGGCGAGCAGCGCGGCCATGTGCTCCGCGATCAGGTCGAAGAGCAGGCCCTGCTTCGTCGTGATGTGGTTGTAGAGCGAGCCCGGACTGATTCCGACTTCCGTCGCGAGCTCGCGCAGGTTCATCGCCGCGTAGCCGTGGCGGTAGATCAGCCCGCGGGCGCTGCTGCGGATCGCGGCGGCGGTGCGGGCGCCGTTCGAGCCCGAGATGCGCGCCATGCTCTTCCCCTCCGCCCGCGGAGGGTCCCGCAGGAAGGGGCTTGCGGTCAACCCGGAAACTAACGTATGTTCGTTTTCAAGCGGGGCAGCCATGTCCCCGCAAGGGAGGGCACGGCGCGTGGCGACAGGGCCGCATCCGATCCGCCAAGGGAATTTCCGCCGGGCGCCGGCCCCGGCGGCGCATCCGTCCCATGCCGCGCTGCGGGAGGCGCGCCATGCCGCCTGATCCGCGCGGGGCTGGCGCAGGCCCCGCTTCCGCCCCACATGCCGGGCAGGGCGAGGGCGCGGAGCGCAGTCGCATGGGAGAGGAAGCGCCGATCCTGGAGGCCGAGCGCGTCTCGCTGCGCTTCGGCGGGGTGCGGGCCCTGACCGACGTCTCCTTCAGCGTGCGGCGGGGCGAGATCTTCTCCATCATCGGCCCGAACGGCGCCGGCAAGACCTCCATGGTCAACTGCATCTCCGGCCGCTACCGCCCGACCGAGGGGCGGATCCGCTTCGAGGGCCGCGACATCACGCGGCTGCGCACCAACCGCCGCGCCGCGATCGGCATCGGCCGCACCTTCCAGAACCTGGCGCTGTTCGGCCACATGACGGTGCTCGACAACATCATGGTCGGGCGCCACCACCTGCTCAGGCACGGCTTCCTGACCGGCATGCTCTACTGGTTCGGCGGCGCGCAGCGGGAGGAGATCGCGCACCGGCGCGAGGTCGAGGAGATCATCGACTTCCTCGAGATCCAGCACGTGCGCAAGGCGGTCGCCGGCACGCTGCCCTACGGGCTGCGCAAGCGCGTCGAACTCGCGCGCGCCGTGGCGCTGCGCCCGAAGCTGATCCTGCTCGACGAGCCGATGGCGGGCATGAACCTAGAGGAGAAGGAGGACATGGCCCGCTACATCCTCGACCTGAACGAGGAGTGGGGCATGACCGTCCTGATGATCGAGCACGACATGGGCGTGGTGATGGACATCTCCCATCGCGTCATGGTGCTGGATTTCGGCAAGAAGATCGCCGAGGGCGCGCCGGAGGCGGTGCTGGCCGACGAGCACGTGAAGCGCGCCTATCTCGGCGAGGCCGACGAGGTGGTGAGCGAAGCCCCCGAGGCGACGGAGCCCGTGGCGCCATGAGCGCGGCGGCGGAACCCGTCCGGGCCGGCGGCGAGGCCGACACGCTGCCCAAGCTGCTGCTCCGCAACGCCCGCGCCCATGGCGGGGAGGTGGCGCTGCGCGAGAAGGAGTTCGGCATCTGGCGCAGCGTCACCTGGGCGGAGTACGAGGCGCGCACCCGCGCCTTCGCGCTCGGGCTGAAGGGGCTTGGGATCGGCGCCGGCGACGTGGTGGGGCTGATCGGCGACAACCGGCCGGACTGGGTGATGGGCGAGATCGCCGCGCACGCGGTCGGCGCCCGGTCCCTCGGCATCTACCGCGACGCGCTGGACGACGAGGTGGCCTACCTGCTGGAGTTCGCCGGCGCCAGCGCGGTGTTCGCCGAGGACGAGGAGCAGGTGGACAAGCTGCTCAACATCTCCGAGCGCGTGCCGACGCTGCGCCACATCATCTATTCCGACCCGCGCGGCATGCGCAAGCACCGCGACCCGCGGCTGCTGCCGGCGGCGGAGCTGGTGAAGGCGGGCGAGGCGGCGCACCAGGCCGACCCCGGCGCCTGGGAGCGCATGGTGCGCGCGACGGACGGCGAGCAGGTGGCGATCCTCTGCACCACCTCCGGCACCACGGCGCGGCCGAAGCTCGCCATGCTCACGGGGCGGGCGCTGATCCGCCACTGCGAGTGCTACCTCAAGGCCGATCCCAAGGGCCCGGAGGACGAGTACGTCTCCGTCCTGCCGCTGCCCTGGATCATGGAGCAGGTCTACGTGCTCGGCTGGGGGCTGATCGCGCGCATGAAAGTCAACTTCGTCGAGGAGCCGGAGACGATGATGGCCGATTTCCGCGAGATCGGCCCGACCTTCGTGCTCTTCGCGCCCCGGGTGTGGGAGGCGCTGGCGGCCGATGTGCGCGCCAAGGTGATGGACGCCACGCCTTTCAAGCGGCGGATGTTCGACCTCGGCATGAGGCTGGGGCTGGAGGCGCTGGACAGGGGCGGGCGCTCCACCCTCGCGGACCAGCTCCTGTTCCGCGCGCTGCGCGACCGCCTCGGCTTCACCAGGCTGCGCTCGGCGGCGACCGGCGGGGCGGCGCTCGGGCCCGACACCTTCCGCTTCTTCCTCGCCATGGGCGTGCCGCTGCGCCAGCTCTACGGCCAGACCGAGCTGCTCGGCGCCTACACGCTGCACCGGCCGGACGACGTGAATTTCGACACGGTGGGCGTGCCCTTCGACAACAGCATCGAGATCCGCATAGACAATCCGGACCAGAACGGCGTCGGCGAGATCGTCACGCGCCACCCCAACATGTTCTCGGGCTATCTCGGCGTGGCGGAGAACCCGGATCTGCGGGACGGCTGGCTGCACACGGGCGATGCCGGCTACTTCGACAAGGCCGGGCACCTGGTGGTGATCGACCGCATCAAGGACATCGCCACCACCAGCCGCGGCGACCGCTTCTCGCCGCAGTACATCGAGAACAAGCTGAAATTCAGCCCCTACGTGGCGGAGGCGGTGGTGCTGGGCGACGGCAGGCCGCACCTCGCCGCCATGATCTGCATCCGCTTCTCGATCGTGAGCAAGTGGGCGGAGCGCAACCGCATCGCCTTCACCACCTACAGCGACCTCTCGGCCAAGGAGCCGGTGCTGGAGCTGCTGAAGGCGGAGGTGGCGAAGGTGAACGCCACCCTGCCCGAGCCGCAGCGCATCCGCGACTTCGTGCTGCTCTACAAGGAGCTCGATGCCGACGACGAGGAGCTGACGCGCACGCGCAAGGTGCGGCGCGGCGTGATCGGACGGAAGTACGGCGACATCATCGAGGCGATCTACCGCGGCGACCGCGCCATTCCGGTGGACACCACCATCACCTTCCAGGACGGCACCAGGCAGCGCATCCGCACCACGCTGCGCGTGGTCTCCATGGAGGAGCGCGCCGAACTGCCGATGGCAGCGGAATAGGGGGGAGGCGATGGACTGGTCGCTGCTGCTGCAGCTCACGCTGAACGGGCTGATCGTCGGCGCCCTCTACGGCGTCGTCGCGATGAGCTTCGTGCTGATCTACAAGGCGTCGCAGGTGGTGAACTTCGCCCAGGGCGAGTTCCTGCTGGTCGGCGCCTGGGTCTGCTGGTGGCTGCTGACGAGCTGGCAGCTTCCCTTCTGGGCCGGCTTCCTGGTCACCCTGGCGTTCATGACCGTGTTCGGCGTCGTGCTGCAGGTGGTGGTGCTGCGGCCGCTGATCGGCGAGCCGGTGATCAGCGTCATCATGGCGACGATCGGCCTCGGCATCTTCTTCCAGGCGCTGATGAAGTGGATGTTCGGCGTCTTCGCCCAGCCCTTCCCGCCGATCTTCACCACCGAGCGCGTCACCGTGCTCGGGCTGGAGGTGCAGAGCGTCTACCTGCTGAGCCTCGCCATCTCCGTGCTCATCATGCTCGGCTTCTGGTGGTTCTTCACCTTCTCCCGCCACGGGCTGGCGATGCGTGCCACCGCCTTCGACCAGCAGGTGGCGCAGTCCCTCGGCGTCTCCGTCCCGCGGGTCTTCGCCATGGCCTGGGCGATCTCGGCCGTGGTCTCGGCGGTCGCGGGCGTGGTGGTGGGCGTGGTGAACGGCGTCTCCTCGGCGCTGTCCTTCTACGGCATCAAGGTGTTCCCGGCGGTGATCCTGGGCGGGCTCGACTCCATCGTCGGCGCGGTGCTGGGCGGCATCATCGTCGGGGTGCTGGAGAACTGGGCGCAGTACCTGGACGCGGAGTGGCTGCACTGGGGCAACATGTACGCCATCGCCCCCTTCTACGCCCTGATCCTGATCCTGCTGATCAAGCCCTACGGGCTGTTCGGCACCCAGAACATCGAGCGGGTCTGAGACGATGGCCATGCTGGCGCCGGCGGGCGACTACCGCACCTCCTACCGGGAGGACATGACGATCTTCCCGACGCGCAACAGCCGCATCGCGCTGTGGCTCGGGATCGCCCTGCTCTGCCTCGCCCCGCTCGCGCTCGGGCGCTACGAGCTGGGGCTGCTGATCAACATCGGCTTCCTCGGCATCGCCGCGCTCGGGCTGAACATTCTGGTCGGCTTCACCGGCCAGATCTCGATCGGCCACGCCGCCTTCTTCGGCTTCGGAGCCTTCGCCAGCGCCTGGCTGCACGAGGTGGCGCACATTCCGGTCGCGCTTTGCATCCCGCTCGCCGGGCTGATGACGGCGGCGGTCGGGCTGGTGTTCGGCGCGCCGGCGGCGCGGCTGAAGGGGCTCTACCTGGCGATCGCCACGCTCGCAGCACAGTTCATCCTGGAGGACTTCTTCGCCCGCGCGCAGTGGTTCACCGGCGGCGTCGCCGGGCGCATCACCGAGCCCTTCACCCTGTTCGGCTGGGTGGCGGACCGGGAGCAGAGCTACTTCTACGTGGTGCTCGCCTGGACCATCATCATGTTCGTCGCCGCCGCGAACCTGATGCGCACGCGGGACGGGCGGGCGCTGGTGGCGGTACGGGACCACTACCTCTCGGCCGAGATGATGGGCATCAACCTCGCCTACTACCGCACCCTCTCCTTCGGCATCGCCAGCTTCTACGCCGGCATCGGCGGGGCGCTCTACGCGCACTACCTGCTGTTCGTCAGCGTGGAGGCGTTCAACATCCTCTTCTCCATCCAGTTCCTTGGCATGGTCATCATCGGCGGCCTGGGCAGCGTGATGGGCAGCCTGATGGGTGCGGCCTTCATGGTGCTGCTGCCGGAGGTGGTGCAGGTGGCGGCGGACGCGCTCTCGGGCAGTGCCATCGACCGCGCGCTGCGCCTCGGTGCCTCCATCTCCTTCCTGCGCGAGATGGCGATCGGTGCCGCCATCATCCTGTTCCTGATCTTCGAGCCGGACGGTCTCGCCAGGCGCTGGCGGCTGATCCGGGCCTACTGGAAGCTCTACCCCTATTCGCACTGACATGGTTGGGAGGACACGCATGAGCATGAGGCGGAGACTTCTCGGGGCGGTGGCGGCGGCGGCGCTGGCGCTGCCGGCGGCGGCGCAGGCGCAGCCGATCCCGGTCGGGCACCTGATGGACAATTCCGGCGCGACCAGCGATGTCGGCGTGCCCTACGGCCAGGGCGTGTCCGACGCGCTGCAGTGGGTGAACCGCACGCGCAACGGCATCAACGGCAGGCCGCTCAACGTGCTCGGCTTCGACTACGGCTACCAGGCGCCGCGCGCCGTCAGCCAGTACCAGGCCTGGAGCCGCGACCGCGTGGTGGCGATCCAGGGCTGGGGCACGGCGGATACCGAGGCGCTGATCCGCTTCGTCACGCGCGACCGCATCCCCTACATCTCCGGCTCCTACTCCGCCGCCCTGACCGCGCCGAAGGGCCGGACGGATCGGGCGGGGGTGGAGGCGGCGCCCTATAATTTCTTCTACGGCCCCTCCTACAGCGACGCGCTGCGCGCCATGCTGATCTGGGCGAAGCAGGATTGGGAGAGCCGCGGCCAGCAGGGCAGGCCGCGCTACGTCCACATGGGTGCCAACCATCCCTATCCGAACTCGCCGCGGGCGGCCGGCGAGGCGATGGCGCAGGAACTCGGCTTCGAGGTGCTGCCGGCGATCCAGTTCGCGCTGACGCCGGGCGACTACACGGCGCAGTGCCTGACCCTGCGCAACCAGGGCGCCCACTACGCCTATCTCGGCAACACGGCCGGCTCCAACATCTCGGTGCTGCGCGCCTGCCAGACGGCGGGGGTGCAGGTGCAGTTCCTCGGCAATGTCTGGGGCATGGACGAGAACGCCATGAAGGCGGCCGGCACCGCGGCCAATGGCGTGGTGTTCCCGGTGCGCACCGCCGCCGTCTGGGGCCAGGAGGCGCCGGGGATGCAGACGCTGCAGCAGATCAGCCGCATCTCCGATCCGCAGGGGCAGGTCTACCGTCCGGTGCACTACCTCGCCGGCGTGTGCAGCGCCATGCTGATGGTGGAGGCGATGGAGACCGCCGCGGCCAATGGCGGCCAGGTGACGGGCGAGCGCATCCGGGACGGCTTCTACGCGCGCCAGGACTGGGTGCCGCGCGGCTTCGAGGGAGTCTGCGCCCCCTCCAACTTCTCCCCCGACGACCACCGCGGCCAGCTTCGCGTCGCGCTCTACCGTGCGCGCGTCACCGGGGACACCACCCAGGGCAGCGTCGGGGAGCTGATCCGCGCCGGCACCATGCGCCTCGAGCCGGTGACCACCATCGAGCTTGAGCGCAGGGCCGAATGGCTGGGGTGGTGAGCGCGACCCTCGACCGCGGGAAGGCGTCGCCGGGAGCGGACCCGGCGGCGCCGCCGCTGCTCGAGGTCAACAACATCGAGGTCGTCTACAACGACGTCATCCTGGTGCTGCGCGGCCTCTCCCTCGCCGTGCCGCAGGGGAAGATCGTGGCGCTGCTCGGCGCCAACGGGGCGGGCAAGTCCACCACGCTGAAGGCGATCTCCGGCCTGCTGAAGACCGAGGAGGGTGAGGTCACGCGCGGCGAGATCCGCTTCGCCGGCGAGCGCATCGACGGCACCGATCCGCACCTGATCGTACGCAAGGGGATCTTCCAGGTGATGGAGGGGCGGCGCATCGTCGCCGACATGACCTGCCTCGAGAATCTCCGCCTCGGCGCCTTCACCCGCACCGACGCCGAGGTGAAGCGCGACATCGAGATGGTCTATTCCTATTTCCCGCGCCTCAAGGAGCGCACGGGCCTCGCCGGCTACCTCTCGGGCGGGGAGCAGCAGATGCTGGCGATCGGGCGCGCGCTGATGGCGCGGCCGAAGCTGATCCTGATGGACGAGCCTTCCATGGGCCTCTCGCCGCTGCTGGTGAAGGAGGTGTTCGGCATCATCAAGCGGCTGAACCAGGAGCTCGGCATCACCATCCTGCTCGTGGAGCAGAACGCGCGCATGGCGCTCTCCGTCGCGAGCTACGGCTACGTGATGGAGCAGGGCAAGGTGGTGCTGGACGGTACGGCAGAGGCGCTGGCGGCCAACGAGGACGTGAAAGAATTCTATCTCGGCGGCCATGGCGCGGAGCGCAAGAGCTTCAAGAACATCAAGTCCTACAAGCGCAGGAAGCGGTGGCTGTGACCATGGGCGAGTTCTACGACGCGCTCGAGACCCGCAGCGCCGATGCGCGAGAGGCCGCGCTCGCCGCCGCGCTGCCGCGCCAGGTGGCGCATGCCAGGACGCGGGCGCCGCATTATGCCCGGCTGCTGGAGGGGGTGGACCCCGCCGCCGTCACGGACATGGCGGCGCTGGCGCGGCTGCCGCTGACGCGCAAATCGGCGCTGATCGCGCGGCAGGCGGAGGACCCGCCCTTCGGCGGCGTGGTGGCGACCCCCATGGCGAAGCTCGCGCGCGTCTTCGCCTCGCCCGGTCCGCTCTACGAGCCGGAGGGGGAGGGGCCGGATTACTGGCGTTACGCCCGCGCCCTCTTCGCCACCGGGCTGCGCGCGGGCGAGCTGCTGCACAACTGCTTCGCCTACCACTTCACCCCCGCCGGCATGATGCTGGAAGGCGGCGCGCGCGCCCTCGGCTGCCCGGTCTTCCCGGGCGGCACCGGCAACACGGAGATGCAGGCGCGCGCCGCGGCGCATCTGCGCCCCCGCTGCTACAGCGGCACGCCGGACTTCCTCAAGGCGATCCTGGAGAAGGGGGACGAGCTCGGCCTCGACCTCTCCTCGATCCGCCTCGGCCACGTGACGGGCGGCGCCTACCTGCCCGCCCTGCGCGAGTGGTACGCGGCGCGCGGCCTGACCGTGCTGCAGAGCTACGGCACCGCCGATCTCGGCCTCGTCGCCTATGAGAGCGAGGCGCGGGAGGGGCTGATCCTCGACGAGGGGGTGGTGGTGGAGATCGTCCGCCCCGGCACCGGCGATCCCGTGCCGGACGGGGAGGTGGGGGAAGTGGTGGTCACCACCCTCAACCCGCACCACCCCCTGCTCCGCTTCGCAACCGGCGACCTCTCCGCCATCCTGCCGGGCGCCTCGCCCTGCGGGCGCACCAACCGGCGCATCCGCGGCTGGATGGGGCGCGCCGATCAGGCGACCAAGGTGCGCGGCATGTTCGTCCGCCCGGAGCAGGTCGCGGAGATTCTGCGGGACGTGCCGGGCGTTGGCAGGGCGCGCCTCGTCGTCTCGCTGGAGGGCGAGCGGGATGCGATGCTGCTGCGCGCCGAGGCCGCGGATGCCGGCGTCGCGCCGGCGCTGGAGGCCGCACTGCAGGCCCGCACCAAGCTGCGCGGCGCGGTGGAGGTGGTGCCGCCCGGCAGCCTGCCGAACGACGGCAAGGTGATCGACGACACGCGGCCGGTGCCCGGCTGACCATGCTGCCCGCCGGCGACAGCTACGAGGCGATCCGCGCCGCCTTCCGCTGGCGGATCCCCGGGCGGTACAACATCGGCGTGGATGCCTGCGACCGCTGGGCGGATGGCAGCGGCCGGACGGCGCTGATCCACCTGCGTTCGGACGGACGCGTGGAGCGCATCGGCTTCGATGCGCTGAAGGCGCAGTCGAACCGCCTGGCCAACGTGCTGCGCGCGCATGGCGTCGCACGGGGGGACCGCGTCGGCGTGCTGCTGCCGCAGGTGCCCGAGGCGGCGGTGGCGCATCTCGCCATCTACAAGCTCGGCGCCATCGCCGTGCCGGTGTTCCAGCTCTTCGGCGAGCAGGCGCTGGAATTCCGCCTGCGCGATTCCGGCGCGGCGGCGCTGGTCACCGACGCGACGGGGCTCGGGAAGCTGGCGCCGATCCGCGGCCGCCTGCCGGCGCTGCGCCTGGTGCTGGCGGCGGACGGGCCGGGCGAGGGCGCGCGCGACATGGCCGCGGAGATGGCGCGCGCCTCGGCATCCTTCGCGCCGGCGGACACGGCCGCCGAGGATCCGGCGCTGATCATCTACACCTCCGGCACCACCGGCGCGCCCAAGGGAGCGCTGCACGCGCATCGCGTGCTGCCCGGCCACCTGCCGGGGGTGGAGATGCCGCAGGACCTGTTCCCGCGGCCCGGCGACCTGTTCTGGACGCCGGCCGACTGGGCCTGGATCGGCGGTCTGCTCGACGTGCTGCTGCCCAGCCTCCATCACGGCGTGCCGGTGCTGGCGCACCGCATGGCGAAATTCGACCCCGAACTCGCCTTCCGCATCATGGCGGAGCAGGGCGTGCGCAACGCCTTCCTGCCGCCCACCGCGCTGCGCATGATGCGCGCGGTGCCGGATCCCGCGCGCTTCGGCGCGCGGCCGCGCAGCATTGGCTCGGGCGGGGAGACGCTGGGGGCGGAGCTGCTGGAATGGGGGCGCGCGGCCTTCGGCGTCACCATCAACGAATTCTACGGCCAGACCGAGTGCAACCTGGTGGTCTCCTCCTGCGCCGCGCTGATGCCGCCCCGGCCGGGCTGGATGGGCCGCGCCGTGCCGGGGCACGAGGTCGCGGTGGTGGATGCGGAGGGACGCGAGTTGCCGCCGGGCACACAGGGCACCATCGCCATCCGCCGGCCCGACCCGGCGATGTTCCTCGGCTACTGGAACAACCCGGAAGCGACGGCGGCGAAATTCGCCGGCGACTGGCTGCTGACCGGCGACACCGGCCTCATGGACGAGGCGGGCTGGTTCCGCTTCGTCGGCCGGGAGGACGACGTCATCACCTCCGCCGGCTACCGCATCGGCCCTGGGGAGATCGAGGACTGCCTGGCCTCGCACCCCGCCGTCGCCATGGCGGCGGTGGTCGGCGTGCCGGACCCGGTCCGCACCGAGCGCGTGGTGGCCGTGGTGGTGCCGCGTCCCGGCTTCGCCGCCGGCGAGGATCTGGCGCGCGGGATCCAGGAGCACGTGAAGCGGCGCCTCGCCGCCCATGCCTATCCGCGGGAGGTGCGCTTCGCCGAGGCGCTGCCGCTGACCGCGACCGGCAAGGTGATGCGCGGCGAGATCCGGCGCCGCCTGGGCGAGGAGGGCTGAATGCTTGCTAACCGCACGATTCCGGGACTGGATTTCGGCCTCGGCGAGGAGGTGGACATGCTGCGCGAGACGGTGCGCGGCTTCGCCGCCGACCGCGTGGCGCCGCTCGCGGCCGAGATCGACCGCACCGACGAATTCCCCCGCCACCTCTGGCCGGAGATGGGCGCGCTCGGCCTACACGGCATCACGGTGGAGGAGGAATGGGGCGGCACCAACATGGGCTACCTCGCCCATTGCGTGGCGATGGAGGAGGTGAGCCGCGCCTCCGCCTCGGTCGGGCTCTCCTACGGCGCGCATTCCAACCTCTGCGTCAACCAGATCCGCCGCTGGGGCACGCCGGAGCAGAAGCGGCGCTACCTGCCGAAGCTGATCAGCGGGGAGCATCTCGGCGCCCTGGCGATGAGCGAGCCGGGGGCGGGCAGCGACGTGGTCTCCATGAAGCTGCGCGCGGAGCGGCGCGGCGACCGCTACGTGCTGAACGGCACCAAGATGTGGATCACCAACGCCCACTACGCCGAGACGCTGGTGGTCTATGCCAAGACCGAGCCGGAGGCCGGCCCGCGCGGCATCACCGCCTTCATCGTCGAGCGCGGCTTCAGGGGATTCCGCCCGGCGCAGAAGCTCGACAAGCTCGGGATGCGCGGCTCCCCCACCAGCGAGCTGGTGTTCGAGGAGTGCGAGGTGCCGGAGGAGAACGTCCTCGGCCCGCTGAACGAGGGCGTGAAGGTGCTGATGTCCGGCCTCGACTACGAGCGCGCGGTGCTGGCGGCCGGCCCGCTCGGCATCATGCAGGCGGCGCTCGACGTGGTGGCGCCCTATGTGCACGAGCGCCGGCAGTTCGGCCAGCCGATCGGCGAGTTCCAGCTCATCCAGGGCAAGCTCGCCGACATGTACACCACGCTGAACGCCTGCCGCGCCTACGTCTATGCCGTGGCGCGGGCCTGCGACCGCGGCCAGACCACGCGCAAGGACGCGGCAGGGGCCATCCTCTACGCGGCGGAGGCGGCGACGCGCGTCGCGCTCGACGCCATCCAGATCCTCGGCGGCAACGGCTACATCAACGACTACCCGACGGGGCGGCTGCTGCGCGACGCCAAGCTCTACGAGATCGGCGCCGGCACCAGCGAGATCCGCCGCATGCTGATCGGGCGCGAACTGTTCCGGGAGACGGCGTGAGCACCATCCCCTCCTCCGTGGACACCCGCAGCGCGGAGTTCCGCATGCGGGCGGAGCACATGCGCGGCCTGCTCGCCGAGCTGGCCGGGCGCACGGCACAGGCGGCGCAGGGCGGGCCGGAGGCGGCGCGGCAGCGCCACCTCGCGCGCGGCAAACTGCTGCCGCGCGAGCGCGTCGAGCGGCTGCTCGACCCCGGCGCGCCCTTCCTCGAACTCTCGCCGCTCGCCGCCTGGGAGATGTACGGCGACGAGGTGCCGGCGGGCGGCATCATCACCGGCATCGGGCGCGTCTCGGGCCGCGAATGCGTCATCGTCGCCAACGACGCCACGGTGAAGGGCGGCACCTACTACCCGATCACGGTGAAGAAGCACCTGCGGGCGCAGGAGGTGGCGCTGCAGAACCGCCTGCCCTGCCTCTACCTGGTGGATTCGGGCGGCGCCAACCTGCCGAACCAGGACGAGATCTTCCCTGACCGGGAGCATTTCGGCCGCATCTTCTACAACCAGGCGAACATGTCCGCCCTCGGCATCCCGCAGATCGCGGTGGTGATGGGAAGCTGCACCGCCGGCGGCGCCTACGTGCCCGCGATGTGCGACGAGGCGGTGATCGTGCGCGAGCAGGGCACCATCTTCCTCGGCGGCCCGCCGCTGGTGAAGGCGGCGACCGGCGAGATCGTCACCGCCGAGGAGCTTGGCGGCGCCGACGTGCACACCCGCCTCTCCGGCGTCGCCGACCACTTCGCGATGGACGACATGCACGCGCTCGGCATCGCCCGGCGCATCGTCTCCCACCTCGGCGCACCGCGGCGCGCCGCGCTCGACATCGCCGCCCCCATACCGCCCCGCTACGATCCGCAGGAGCTCTACGGCATCCTGCCGCGTGACGTGCGCAACCCCTACGAGGTGCGGGAGGTGATCGCGCGCATCGTGGACGGCAGCGAGTTCGACGAGTTCAAGGCGCGCTACGGCACCACCCTCGTCTGCGGCTTCGCCCGCATCTGGGGCTTCCCGGTCGGCATCCTGGCGAACAACGGCATCCTGTTCTCCGAATCCGCGCTGAAGGGCGCGCATTTCGTGGAGCTGTGCAGCCAGCGCGGCATCCCGCTGCTGTTCCTGCAGAACATCGCCGGCTTCATGGTGGGGCGGAAGTACGAGGCCGGGGGCATCGCCAAGGACGGCGCCAAGCTGGTCACCGCGGTCGCCACCACCGCGGTACCGAAATTCACCGTGCTCGTCGGCGGCAGCTTCGGCGCCGGCAATTACGGCATGTGCGGCCGCGCCTACTCGCCGCGCTTCCTCTTCACCTGGCCGAACAGCCGCATCTCGGTGATGGGCGGTGAACAGGCGGCGAGCGTGCTCGCCACCATCCGCCGCGACAACATCGAGGCCGCGGGCGGACGCTGGAGCGCGGAGGAGGAGGAGGCGTTCAAGGCGCCGATCCGCGCGCAGTACGAGGCCCAGGGCTCGCCCTACTACGCCACGGCGCGGCTCTGGGACGACGGCATCATAGACCCCGCCATGACGCGCGACGTGCTCGGCCTCGCCATCGCCGCCAGCCTGAACGCGCCGATCGGGGAGACGCGCTTCGGCCTGTTCCGGATGTAGGCGCCATGTTCCGCACCCTGCTCATCGCCAACCGCGGCGAGATCGCCTGCCGCATCATCCGCACCGCGCGGCGCCTCGGCATCCGCAGCGTCGCCGTGTTCAGCGAGGCCGATGCCCACGCCCTGCACGTGCGCATGGCCGATGCCGCCTTCCCGATCGGCGGCGCCCGCGCGACCGAGAGCTACCTGCGCGCCGACCGCATCCTGGAGGCGGCGCGCGCCGCGGGGGCGGAGGCGATCCATCCCGGCTACGGCTTCCTGTCCGAGAACGCCGACTTCGCCGAGGCCTGCGCCGAGGCCGGCATCGCCTTCGTCGGGCCGCCCGCCTCCGCCATCCGCGCCATGGGCAGCAAGGCGGAATCGAAGCGGCTGATGGAGCAGGCCGGCGTGCCCATCGTTCCCGGCTACCACGGCGAGAACCAGGACGAGGCGCACCTCGCCGAGCAGGCCGCGCGCATCGGCTACCCCGTGCTGATCAAGGCGAGCGCCGGCGGCGGCGGCAAGGGGATGCGGCCGGTGCTGGCGGCGGGCGACTTCGCGCGCGAGCTTGCCGGAGCGCGGCGCGAGGCGAAGGCCGCCTTCGGCGACGACCGCGTGCTGCTCGAGCGCTACCTGCAGCGCCCGCGCCATGTGGAGGTGCAGGTCTTCGCCGACGCGCAGGGGCACACCATCCACCTGCACACCCGCGACTGCTCGGTGCAGCGCCGCCACCAGAAGGTGCTGGAGGAGGCGCCGGCCCCCGGCCTCTCCCCCGCATTGCGCGAGCGCCTGCACGAGGCTGCCGTCGCCGCCGCCCGCGCGGTCGGCTACGTCAATGCCGGCACGGTGGAGTTCATCGTCGAGGGCGAGGACGCCTTCTTCATGGAGATGAACACCCGCCTGCAGGTGGAGCATCCGGTGACGGAGATGGTCACCGGCCTCGACCTGGTGGAGTGGCAGCTCCGGATCGCCGCCGGCGAGCCGCTGCCGCGGCGCGAGGCGCCGCCGCCGCGCGGCCATTCCGTCGAGGTGCGGCTCTACGCCGAGGATCCGGCGCAGGAGTTTCGCCCCTCCAGCGGCCCGCTGCGCCGCTTCCGCCTGCCCGAGCCCGCCCCCGACCTGCGCATCGAGACCGGTGTGCGCCAGGGCGATGCCATCACCCCCTTCTACGATCCGATGATCGCCAAGCTGGTCGCCTGGGGGCCGGACCGGCGGGCGGCGCTGGCGCGGCTTGGCGCGGCGCTGGCGGAGTGCCGCGTCGCCGGCATCGTCACCAATCTTGGCTTCCTGCGCCGGCTGGTGGCGCATCCGGCGATGCGCGCGGCGGAGCTCGACACCGGCTTCGCCGCCCGCCACGCCGCGGCGCTGCTTCCTCCCGCCCGCCCCGCCCCGCCCGCCGCCCTCGCCGCCGCGGCGCTCGAGGCGCTGGAGGCGCCGCCGCCCGGCCCCGCCGCCGATCCGCGCTCCCCCTGGAGCCGGCGCGACGGCTGGCGGCTGCACGGCGCCGGCGCCGTGCTGATAGAGCTGGGCGAGGGCATGGCGCGCCACCGGCTGCGGCTGACCCCCGCCGGCACCGGCTGGCGGCTGGAACGGGACGGCGCGGCGCCGCTGCGCCTGGCCGGGCACCGCCTCTCCGACCACGCGCTGCAGGTCGCGCTCGACGGCGCGGTGGAGCGCGTGGCGGTGCTGCGCGACGGCGAGGTCCTGCACGTCACGCTCGATGGCGCCGAGGCGGGGGAGTGGACGCTGCGCCTGCTCGACCCCTATGCCCCGCCGGGTGGCGAGGCGGCGGCGCAGGGCCGGCTCTCCGCCCCCATTCCGGGCCGGGTGGTGCAGGTGCTGGTGGCCGAGGGCGAGCGCGTCACCCGAGGCCAGGTGCTGGCGGTGCTGGAGGCGATGAAGACCGAGCTCCGCATCACCGCCCCGACGGACGGGGTAGTGGCGCATGTCGGCTGCGCGCCGGGCGAGACGGTGGAGGAGGGGACGGAGATCGTCACCCTCGCCGCCGCGGACTGAGCGCCGCCGGCTTGCCATCGTATCGCCCGCGAAGGAAGATGCGCCGGCATCAGCCCTGATCCGGCGGGAACCGTTGCCTTGCACAGCCCAGGCGTGAGGCGGACGGTCCGCCGCATCCTCCTCTCCGTCTTCCTGTTCGCCCTGCTGGCCGGGGTGGGGGGGTTCTACCTCCTGCTGCAGGAACGCGCGCTGCGCCAAGCGGCCTCCGAGGCGCGCATCCTGCTCACCTCCGCCCTGGCGATCCGCGAGTACACGACCGACCACATCCTCCCCAAGCTCTCGCGCCTGCCGGAGGAGGAGTTCCACGAGGAGACCGTCCCCTCCTACGCGGCGCAGACCGTCTTCCGCGCGGTGGCGCGCACCTATCGCGCCTACACCTACCGCGAGCCGGCGCTGAACCCGACCTCGCCCGCCGACCTCGCCACCCCGTTCGAGGTCGAGCTGATCCGGCGCTTCCGCGCCGACCCGGCTCTGGACGAGATCAGCGGCATCCGCGCCACCGACACCGACCGGCTGTTCTACCTCTCCCGGCCGATCCGCGTGACGCAGGAGCGCTGCCTCGCCTGCCACGGCACGCCGGATCGCGCGCCGCCCGCGATGGTGGCGAAGTACGGCAGCACGGCCGGCTTCGGCTGGCGGATGGGCGAGACGGTTGGCATCCAGATCCTGACCGTGCCGCTCACCGAGGCCATGAAGGGCTCGCTCGAACTGGTCGGCCTGCTCGGCCTCGGGCTCGCGCTGGTCTTCGGCGTCGCCTATGTGGCGCTGACGCTGTCCCTCGACGCCATGGTAGTGCGCCCGCTCCGCGCGCTCTCGAGCGCCGCCAGCGCCGCGAGCCAGAGCAGCGACACGCGCCGGCCGCTGCCGAAATCCGGCGCCGGCGAGATCCGGGACCTTGCCGAGGCGATTGAGCGGCTGCGCACCTCGCTCGGCAAGGCGCTGGTGCAGCTCGGCGGCCGCGGGGGGAGCCGCGGCGCCTCGCTGCCGGGAAGGGAGGGGGGGTGAGCCCGGGCGGCATTCCGCGCGCCGGCCGGGCAGGCTGGCCCCTTCTCGTGCTGGCCCTCGGCACCGCCGGGCTCTGGCTGCTGCACTGGTCCATCGGTGGCGACCCGCTGCTCGGCGACAGCCCGGTGCAGGAGGGCATCCGCATCGCCGCGGTCCTGGCGGTGGCGCTGCTGGTCGTGCTGGTGGGCGGGCGGGCCGTGCTCGGCCTCGGCCTCTCGGCCGCGCTCGGCGTCGAGCCTACGGGGCTGCAGCGGGCCATCGCCTACGGGCTGCTCACCTTCGCCGCCTCGGCGGTGGTGCTGGCCTCCTTCGGCTTCGACATCACCGCGGTGCTGACCACCTCGGCCATCCTCACCGCCGCGGTCGGGCTCGCCATGCAGCCCACGCTCGGCAGCCTGATCTCCGGCGTGGCGCTGCACATGGACCGCGTGCTGCGGGTGGGCGACACCATCGTACTGGACGACCGGCTGGTGGAGATCGTCCGGCTGGACTGGCGCACCGCCGTGGGGCTGCGCAAGGACGGGACGATGGTGGTGGTCCCGAACGCCCGCATCAGCAACGAGACGCTGGTCGTGCACCCCGCCGGCGCCCCGGCGCGGCTCGACACCCTGTTCGCCGCGCCCGTCGACGTGCCGCCCCAGCGCGTGACCGAGATCGTGGCGGAGCTGATCGCCGATTTCCCTCAGGTGAACGTGACCCTCCCCATCATGGTGATGCTCGACGCGCACGAGCCGGAGCACGCCGCGATCCGCTACCGGGCGCGCTACTGGGTGCACCGGCTGTGGGACCGTCCCGAGATCTCGAGCGAGGTGCTGCGGCGCATCTGGTACGCCTTCCAGCGCCACGGCATCTCCTGGCCGGTCCCCCGCCTCTACGAGGCCGAGCGGCGCGCGGGCCGCCCCTCCTGCCACGCCGACGGCCGTGGCCTGGCCGAGGCGGTGCTGGCGGCGCTGCCGCCCGGGACGGGCGAGGAAGGACGAGGGGCGGCGCGCCGGCTCGCCGAGGGAGGGCGCCTGCTCCTCTACGCGCCGGATGAGCGCCTCATCCTGCCGGCCTGCTGCGAGGACCACCTCCTGCTGCTGCTCTGCGGCGCGGTGCGCATCGAGGCCGGCGGGTTCGCCGGCGCCCCGCCGCCGCTGCCGATCCAGAAGCTCGGGCGCGCGGCCGTGCTGCGGCGGACCGCGGACATGCTGGCCCGGCACATCGGCCCCTATGCCGAGCACGCCGTGCGCGAGGGTGCCTCCCGGGCGCCGAGCCTCGCGGCGCTGCGCCGGCAGGCCGCGGAGGAGATCGAGGATCCGCGCCGCCGCTTGCAATTCCTCGCGGAAGCGGGCGAGGAGGGGGAGGAGGAGGCGCCACTAGGCCCCGGCCTCGTCTTCCGGGGGCGGCGCGATGCCACCGGCCGCCTCGGCGCCGATCCGCCGCTGCGCGCGGTGGAGGAGGTCGCGGTGCTCGCCATCCCGCCCGCGCTGGCCCCGCTGCTCGCCAGCCTGTCACGACCGGGCGACGGGCATGACGCGGCGACGCGGGCGGGTAGCGCCTGAGTCCGTTCGGGCGGGATCACCCGGACGGATGACGATGCGCGCGCAAGCGATGGGCCGGGGCATCCGCCGCGAGCCGGGGCGGATGGGAAGCGCTCTGCCGCCTTGATCCGCGGAGGGGCGGATTTGGCGGGCGGTGGAGGGCCGGTCAGCGGCCTGCCCGGCGCCGGGAGGCGGCCATGGCCTTTCGCAGCGGGTCGCGCAGGAGCAGGCCGGCGGCGCGCAGCGCGGCGCCGAGATGGATGGCGGGCGGCATGGCGGCATAGGCCGCGGCCGGGGGCAGCCAGGTGGCGAAGCCGGCCAGGGCCTGCTGCCGGGCGCCGCGCTGCGCCAGGGCGCAGGCGAGCAGCAGACGCGCCTCCTGCCCGGTGACGCGGGGGCAGAGCAGGCAGCCGAAGCCGAGCGGCCGCAACCCCGCGGCGAGGCGCAGCAGCGCGTCGAGCGGCCCGGTGGCGGCGAGGGCGTCCTCCGCGACGAAGGGGGGATGCAGGGCGGCAAGGGTCGGCCGGCCCGCCTCCGCGGCGGCGGCCCAGCGGCGCATCCCTTCCAGCAGCAGCGCCTCGGGGGGTGGCAACTCCTCGGGCGGCGCGCCGGTCCAGGGCCAGGCGGGAAGGCCATAGGTCGCCATGTGTCGTCTCCTCCTGGATGCCGGGGCAGCCTAGTGAAAGTGCGAATGATTCGCAAATACCCAGAGCGGTCCCGCCGGATCACAGGTGCAGGGCGTGGCCGAGCGCCATCCGCGCCGCCTCCTGCACCGCCTCGCCCCGCGTGGGGTGGGCGTGCACCGTGGCGGCGACATCCTCCAGCCGCGCTCCCATCTCCAGCGCCAGGGCGAAGCCGGCGGCGAGTTCCGAGACGCCCTGGCCGACCGCCTGGATCCCGAGCACCAAATGGTTGTCCGCCCGGGCGACGATGCGCACGAAGCCCTCTTCCGCATCCTCGGCCAGCGCCTTGCCGTTGGCCGAGAAGGGGAACTGCCCGAGCCGCACCTCATGCCCCGCCTGCCGCGCCTCGGTGGGGGAGAGGCCGACCGCCACCACCTCGGGGCTGGTGAAGCAGATCGCCGGGATCGCCACCGGGTCGAAGGCGCGGCGCTCCCCGGCGACGATCCCAGCCACCACCTCCCCCTGCGCGATGGCGCGGTGCGCCAGCATCGGCTCCCCGGTCACGTCGCCGACCGCCCAGACATTGCGCATGGAGGTGGCGCAGCGCTCGTCCACGCGGAGGAAGGGGCCGTTCATCGTCAGGTCCAGCCGTTCCAGCCCGAAGCCGCGGGTGCGGGGCCGGCGCCCCACGGCGAGCAGGATGGCATCCGCCGCGATCCGCCGCTCCCTTCCCTCCGCCGTGGCGACGCGCAGCGCCGCCCCCTCCTCCGCGAGGCCGCGCGCCTCGGCCCCGGTCAGCACCTCCATGCCGAGCCGCTCCATCCGGCGCAGCACCGGGCGGGTCAGTTCCGCGTCCCAGGCAGGCAGGATGCGCTCCGCCGCCTCCACCACCACGACCCGGGCGCCGAGCCGGGCATAGGCCATGCCGAGCTCCAGCCCGATATAGCCGGCGCCCACCACGGCGAGGTGCTCCGGCACCTCGGTCAGCGCCAGCGCCCCGGTCGAGGAGAGGACGCGCCCGCCGAAGGGCAGGCCGGGCAGGTCCGCCGGCTCCGACCCCGTGGCCAGCAGCAGGTGCTCGGCACGGATGGTCTGCGGGCCGGTGTCGGTCTCGACGCGGCAGGTCTTGCCGTCGAGGAGCTCCGCCTGCCCGTGCACGGTCCGCACCCCGCTCCGCTTCAGCAGCGCCGCCACGCCCCCCTGAAGCCGGCCGACGATGCCCTCCTTCCACTCCATGGCGCGGGCGAGGTCGAGGCTGGGGCGGCCGAGCCGCAGGCCGAAAGGCGAGGCCTCCGCCTGCTCCGCCGCGCGGCCGAACGCTTCCGCCACATGGATCAGCGCCTTGGAGGGGATGCAGCCGATGTTGAGGCAGGTGCCGCCGAGCCGGTCCCGCTCCACCAGCACCGTGTCCACGCCGAGCTGCCCGGCCCGGATCGCCGCCGCGTAGCCGCCGGGCCCGCCGCCGATGACGAGCAGCCGCGCCGTCATCTCCCCCATCTCAGCCCTCCATGAACAGCAGCGCCGGCGTCTCCAGCAGCGCCCTGATGCGCTGGACGAAGGAGGCCGCGTCATGGCCGTCCACCACGCGGTGGTCGAAGGAGGAGGAGAGGTTCATCATCCGCCGCGGCACGACCCCCCCTTCCCGCCAGACCGGCCGGACGGCGATGCGGTTGACGCCGATGATCGCCACCTCCGGCCAGTTGACCACCGGCGTGCTGGCGATGCCGCCGAGCGCGCCGAGGCTGGTGATGGTGATGGTCGAGCCGGCCAGCTCCTCGCGCGTCGCCAGGCCCTGCCGCGCCGCCTCGACGACGCGGCGCAGCTCGGCCGCGCAGCCCCAGAGGTCGCGCGCCTCGGCGTGGCGCACCACCGGCACCAGCAGGCCGGAGGCGGTCTGGGTGGCGATGCCGAGATGCACCGCGCCGTGGCGGCGGATCACCTCCGCCGCATCGTCGAAATGCGCGTTCATCTGCGGGAACTCGGCCACCGCCCTGACCACGGCGCGCATCAGGAAGGGCAGCAGGGTCAGCCGCGGCCGGTCGGCCCCGGCGGCGCCGGCGTTCAGCGCCTCGCGCAGCGCCTCGAGCGCGGTGACGTCCACCTCCTCCACGTAGGAGAAGTGGGCGATGCGCCGCGTCGCCTCCGCCATCCGCTCGGCGATGCGCCGGCGCAGGCCGGCGAGGCGGATCTCCTCCACCTCGGTGCGCGGCGCCGGCCCGGTCGGCGGCGGGGCACCGCCGCCGCGCAGGAAGGCGTCGAGATCCTCGTGCAGGATGCGCCCGGCCGGGCCGCTGCCGCGCACGAAGCGCAGATCCACCCCGGCCTCGCGCGCGCGGCGGCGCACGGCGGGCGAGGCGATCGGCTTCTCCCCCGGCGGGCGCGGCGGCCCGGCCATGGGCGGCCGG
>NZ_SJDM01000041.1 GCF_004761865.1 Crenalkalicoccus roseus
GGCGGCGGCGGCGGTGCTGGCGCGGCTGCTGCTGGCCGCGCTCGATGCCGCGCTGCCGGCTGCCGCGGCGCGGCTCGCGCCCGAGAGCGCGGCGCTGCTCGCCGAAGCGGTGCGGCCGGCGATCGAGGAGGCGGGCGGGATCCGGCTGCTGGTGGCGCCGGGTCTCGCCGCCGCCGCCGCCGCGCGCATCGGCGATCCGCGCGTCGCGGTGGAGGAGGACGCCGCGCTCGCCCCGGGCGATGCGCGGGCGCTGTGGCGGGGCGGCGGCGCCGTGGCGGCGCTCGCCGGGCGGCGGCGGATCGTGGCGGAGGTGCTCTCCGCCCTTGGGCTGGACGAGGAGGGCTGAGGGATGGCGGACGAGACGGGGTTCGAGCCGGCGGCGCCGGCCGAGATCGGCGCGGCGCGGGTGCAGGCCAGCGCGGCGGCGCGGGAGCTGGAGGCGGTCTACGACATCCCGGTGCAGGTCAGCGCCGTGCTCGGCCGCGCCACCATGCAGGTGAGCCAGCTCCTCAAGCTCGGTCGCGGCGCGGTGGTGGAGCTCGACCGCAAGCTGGGCGAGGCGGTGGACATCTACGTCAACAACCGCCTGGTCGCGCGCGGCGAGGTGGTGATGGTGGACGACAACCGCCTCGGCGTGACCATGACCGAGATCGTCAAGGCGGAGCGCACGGGCTGATGCGGCGCAGCAGAGGGCGGCGGCCATGACGCGGGTGCTGATCGTCGGCGCGCTGGAGGCCGAGCTCGGCCAGGCGGCGCGCATCGCCATGGCGCGCGGGGCGCGGCTCGCCCATGCCGAGGGCGTCGCCGCCGGCCTTGCCCGGCTGCGCGGCGAGGGCGCGGACCTCGTGCTCTGCGACCTGGCGCACGACGTGGTGTGGCTGCTCGAGCGCATGGCCGAGGAGCGCATCGCCTGCCCGGTCATCGCCTGCGGACGCAACGTCGACGCCGCCGCCGCGGTGCGCGCCATCCGCGCCGGCGCGAAGGAGTTCCTGCCGCTGCCCCCGGAGGCGGAGCTGATCGCCGCCATGCTCGCCGCGGTGGCCGGCGAGCCCGAGGCGCCGGTGCACCGCGACCCGCTGATGGCGGCGCTGCTCGAGCGCGCCGCGCAGATCGCGCGCGCCGAGGCGAGCGTGCTGCTGAGCGGCGAGAGCGGCACCGGCAAGGAGGTGCTGGCGCGCCACATCCACCGCCTCTCGCGCCGCGCGCGCGGCCCCTTCGTCGCGCTGAACTGCGCCGCCCTGCCGGAGAGCCTGCTGGAGAGCGAGCTGTTCGGCCACGAGAAGGGCGCCTTCTCCGGCGCCGTCGCCAGCCGCAAGGGCAAGTTCGAGCAGGCCGACGGCGGCACGCTGCTGCTCGACGAGATCGGCGAGATGGACCCGCACCTGCAGGCCAAGCTGCTGCGGGTGATCCAGGAGCGGGAGGTGGACCGGCTGGGCGGCACGCACCCGGTGAAGGTGGACGTGCGCCTGCTCGCCGCGACCAACCGCGATCTCGCCGCCGAGGTGCGCGCCGGGCGGTTCCGCGAGGACCTCTACTTCCGCCTCAACGTCGTCAGCCTCCGCATCCCGCCGCTGCGCGAGCGCCCGGCCGACATCCCGGCGCTCGCCGCGCATTTCGCCGCCCGCTTCGCCGCCGCCAACGGCACGCCGGCGCGCCCCCTCTCGCCCGCGGCGGAGGCGCTGCTGCGCGCCCATCCCTGGCCGGGCAACGTGCGGGAGCTCGAGAACGCCATGCACCGCGCGGTGCTGCTCGCCACGGGGCCGGTGATCGGACCGGAGGCGATCGAGCTGACCCCGCTCTCCCCCGCCGCACCGGCGCCGGCCGGGCCGCCCGCCGCCGCGCCGTCCGCCGCGCCCCCCTCCGCCGCCGCCCCCGCCCCCGTCAGCGCCCTGGTCGGGCGCCGCGTCGAGGAGGTGGAGCGCGAGCTGATCCTGGAGACGCTGGTGCACTGCCTCGGCAACCGCACCCGCGCGGCGGAGATCCTCGGCATCTCCATCCGCACCCTGCGCAACAAGCTGCACGAGTACCGCGCGCAGGGCGTGGCGGTGCCGGTGGCGCCGGGCCAGGGCCTGGCGCCGGGGCTGCCCGGCGCGGCGGGGGGGCGCTGAGCCATGGGCGGGCTGGCGCTGCCGGGCTGGCTCGGCGCGGCACGGCCGGGCGGGGACGTGGCGCTCGCGCTCGGCGTCGTGCTGCTGCTCGCCGTGCTGGTGGTGCCGCTGCCGGTGCTGCTGCTGGACGCGCTGCTCGCCATCTCCATCACCGTCTCGGTGCTGGTGCTGATGGTGTCGCTGTTCCTGCTGCGCCCGCTCGACTTCACCGCCTTCCCGCAGGTGCTGCTGCTGACCACGCTGCTGCGCCTGGCGCTGAACGTCGCCACCACCCGCACCATCCTCACCTACGGGCACGAGGGGCCGCAGGCGGCGGGGCAGGTGATCGCCGCCTTCGGCGGCTTCCTGATGGGCGGCGACGTGCTGGTGGGGCTGATCGTCTTCGCCATCCTGCTGGTGGTGAACTTCATGGTCGTCACCAAGGGCTCGGGGCGCATCGCCGAGGTCTCGGCGCGCTTCACCCTCGACGCCATGCCGGGCAAGCAGATGGCGATCGATGCCGACCTCTCCGCCGGCCTGATCGACGAGGCGGAGGCGCGGCGCCGGCGGCGCGAGCTGGAGGAGGAGAGCGCCTTCCACGGCGCCATGGACGGCGCCGCCAAATTCGTGCGCGGCGACGCCATCGCCGGGCTGATCGTCACCGCCATCAACCTGCTCGGCGGCATCGCCATGGGGATGCTGCGCCACGGCATGGGCTTCGGCGACGCGGTGGTGACCTTCTCCACCCTCACCGTGGGCGACGGCCTGGTCTCCCAGATCCCGGCGCTGCTGGTCTCGGTCGCCGCCGGCATCGTGGTGACCAAGGGCTCGGGCGAGGGCACGGCGGACCAGGCGATGGCCCGCCAGCTCGGCGGCTGGAAGCCGATGGCGCTCGCCTCCGGCGCCGCGGCGGTGATGGCCCTGCTGCCGGGGATGCCCTTCCTCCCCTTCCTCGCCCTCTCCGCCGGCGCCGGCGCGCTCGCCTGGGCGAAGCGCCGCGCGCAGCGGGCGGAGGCCGCCGCCCCCCCGCCGCCGCCCCCGGCGCCGGCCGAGCCGCCGGTCGCCGAGGCGCTGCGGATGGACCTGCTGCGTCTCGAGCTCGGCTATGGGCTGCTCTCCCTCGCCGCCGGGGACGGGCCGCGGCTGACCGAGCAGATCCGCGGCCTCCGGCGCACCATGGCGCAGGAGATGGGCTTCGTGCTGCCGAGCGTGCGCATCCAGGACAACATGGAGCTGCCCCCCGACACCTACGTGATCCGGGTGAAGGAGGTGGAGGCCGGGCGCGGCCAGCTCCGCCCGCCGCTGCACCTGGCGATCGACCCCTCCGGCCAGGTGCCGGCGATGGCCGGCGAGCGCACCACCGAGCCCACCTTCGGCCTGCCCGCCCTCTGGATCGCCGAGGAGTTGCGCGAGGAGGCGCTGGCGCGCGGCTGCACCGTGGTGGACGCCGCCGGCGTGCTCTCCACCCACCTCACCGAGATCGTGCGCGAGCACATGCCCGAGCTGCTCTCCTACGCCGAGACGCAGAAGCTGCTCGACGAGCTGCCGAAGGAGGACCAGAAGCTGGTCGCCGAGCTGGTGCCGGCGCCGGTGGGCGTGGGCGGCATCCAGCGCATCCTGCAGGCGCTGCTCGCCGAGCGGGTCTCGATCCGCGACCTGCAGACCATCCTCGAGGGCGTGCAGGAGGCCTGCGCGGCGGGGGCGCGCAGCATCCCCGCCATCCTCGCCGTGGTGCGCACCCGCCTCGCGCGCCAGATCTCGGACGCGGCGCGGGGGCCGCAGGGCTACGTGCCGCTGATCACCCTCTCCGCCGAGTGGGAGCAGGAATTCGCCGAGGCGCTGGTCGGCCCGCCGGAGGAGCGCCAGCTCGCCATGGCCCCCTCCCGCCTGCAGGCCTTCATGGCGCGGCTGCGCGAGGCCTTCGACGCCGCCGCGGCGGCGGGGGAGAACCCGGTGCTGCTCTGCTCGGGCGGCATCCGCGCCCATGTGCGCGCGATCGTCGAGCGGTTCCGGCCCGCGACCCCGGTGCTCAGCCAGTCGGAGATCCACCCGCGTGCCCGCATCCGCACCGTGGGCAGCGTGTGATGCACGCACCGGCAAGGATTTCGCGCTAAAGTAGCGCCATGCGCCTCAAGCTCTACCGCGCCGCCCGGATGGCCGATGCGATCGCCCTGGTGCGCGCCGAGCTGGGCGAGGAGGCGGTGATCCTCGGCACCCGCCGCGTGGGCGGAGGGGTGGAGGTGACGGCGGCGCTGGAGCCGCCCGAGGCGCCGGAGCCGATCCTGATCCGCCCGGGCCCGCCTCCTGCCGCCCCACCGCCGCCCCCGCCGGCGCCGCGTCCGCCCCCGCCGGCGCTGCTGCGGCACAACCTGCCGCCCGCGCTCGCCCGGCGGCTCGAGGGCGGGGCGCTGGCGGAGCGGCTGGCCGAGGTGCTGGCCTTCGCGCCGCTGCCCGAGGGGCTGCTGCGCCCGCTGCTGCTGGTCGGGCCGCCCGGGGCGGGCAAGACCCTCACCTGCGCCAAGCTGGCGACGCGCGCGGTGATGGCCGGCGTCCAGCCCCTGGTGGTGACGACCGACGCGGCGCGCGCCGGGGCGGCGGAGCAGCTCGCCGCCTTCACCCGCCTGCTCGGCCTGACGCTGGCGCTGGCCGCCGAGCCGGGCACGCTCGCCAAGGCGCTGGCGCACCGGCTGCCCGGCCAGCCGATCCTGATCGACAGCGCCGGCTGCAACCCCTTCGATCCGGCCGAGGCGCGCGCCCTGCTCACCCTCGCCCGGGCGGCGGAGGCGGAGATGGTGCTGGTGCTGCCCGCCGGGCTCGACCCGGCGGAGGCGAGCGACCTCGCCCGTGGCTACGCGCTGCTCGGCGCGCGGCACCTGCTGCCGACGCGGCTCGACCAGGCGCGTCGCCTCGGCTCGGTGCTGGCCGCCGCCGCCGCCGGCCTGGCGCTGACCGAGGCGGGAATCGGCCCGGGCGCGGCGGAGGGGCTTGCCGCCGTCACGCCGGACTGGCTGGCGGCGCGGCTGCTCGCCGGCGCGGGGGGGCGGGGCGAGGAGGAGATCCCGGCATGAACCGAGGGGTGGGGCCAGCGGGCCCGGTGATCGCCATCGCCTCCGGCAAGGGGGGGGTGGGCAAGACCTGGCTCGCCGTGACGCTGGCCCATGCAATGGCCCTGGCGGGGCGGCGCGTGCTGCTGCTCGACGCCGATCTCGGCCTCGCGAACGTGGACGTGCAGCTCGGCCTCGACCCCACGGGCGACCTCGCGGAGGTGCTGGCGGGGCGGTGCCCGGTGGCCGGGGCGGCGCTGCGCCACCCGGCGGGGTTCGACATCCTGCCCGGCCGCTCCGGCTCCGGCGCCCTGTCCGCGCTCGACGAGGCGGGGGTGGAGCGGCTGCTGGCGGCGGTGGGGGAGGCGGCGCGCGCCTGGCAGACCGTGCTGCTCGACCTCGGCGCCGGGCTCGACAGCGCGGTGCGCCGCATGGCCGCGGCGGCGGACACGCTGCTCGTCCTCGCCACCGACGAGCCGACCAGCCTGACCGATGCCTATGCCGTGCTGAAGCTGCACCGGCGCGACCGCGCCGGGGGCGATGCGCGGGTGGTGGTGAACCAGGCGGCGGACCGCGCGGCCGGGGAGCGGACCTGGCGCACCCTCGACCGGGCGAGCGCGAGCTTCCTCGGCGCCGGCGTGCCGCTCGCCGGCGTGATCCGCCGCGACCCGCGGGTGCCGGAGGCGATCCGCCGCCAGACGCCGCTGCTGACCCGCCACCCCACCTGCCCGGCGGCGGAGGATGTGGCGCGCCTCGCCGCCGCGCTGGCGGGCTGACGGCGGCCTGCGGCATCGCCGGGCGCGGCCGCGCGCGGGGTGGCCGGGCCTTGTTGCGGTCGGCCGGGGTGGGGCCGGAGTGGCGGCCGCCGGCCGGCGTGAGGGGCGCCGGAGTCCCCCCGCCGCGCCCCGGGCGGTTGCGGGGGGGCGCGCGATCGGCTACCTCGCGCCGTTGCGCCGGCACCCCTGGAGGCCGGCGCGCCTGCTTTCGGGGCCATTGCCCGATGGCGGGTCCATCCGAAGCAAGCGGAGCACGATCTATGGTCCAGACCATCCGGATCGAGGCCGAGGCGCGCGAGCGGGCCGGTAAGGGGGCGGCGCGCGCGACCCGGCGAGAGGGGCTTGTCCCCGGCGTCATCTACGGCGCGAAGCAGGAGGCGAGGCTGATCGCCCTCGATCCGCGCGACGTGATGAAGGAGCTGCAGAAGGGGGGCTGGCAGAGCCACCTCTACGAGGTCGCCGTGAAGGGCGGCGCCACCGAGCGCACGCTGATGCGCGACGTGCAGTTCCACCCGGTCACCGACCGGCCGATCCACGTGGATTTCCAGCGCCTCGCCCCGGGCCAGCGCATCCGGGTGAAGGTGCCGGTCACCTTCCTGAACGAGGACACCTGCCCCGGCCTCAAGGCCGGCGGGGTGCTGAACGTCGTGCGCCGCGAGCTCGAGGTGCTGGCCGATCCCGACGCGGTGCCGGCGGCCTTCGAGGTGGACCTCGCCGAGGCCGGCATCGGCGACAGCCTGCGCTGGTCCTCGGTGAAGGACCATTTCGGCACCCAGGCCGTGATCGCGCGCGACTTCGTGGTGGCGACCATCGCACCGCCGACCGTGGCCGAGGAGGTGGCCGCCGCGCCGCTGCCCCCGCCCCCGCCCGAGCCGGCCAAGCAGAAGGCCGCCGCCGGCAAGGCCGCGGCCGCGCCCGCCAAGAAGAAGTAGCGGCGCGGAGGGAGGGCTGCCGTGCTCCTCTGGGTCGGCCTCGGCAATCCGGGGCCCGAGCATGCGCGGCAGCGCCACAACATCGGCTTCATGGCCGTCGAGGCCATCGCGCGCCGCCACGGCTTCGGCCCGTGGCGGAAGCGCTTCAAGGGCGAGGTGGCGGAAGGCACGCTCGGCGGCGTGAAGGTGCTGGCGCTGAAGCCGCAGACCTACATGAACGCGAGCGGGGAGGCGGTGCAGCCGGCCGCCGCCTTCCACAAGATCCCGCCCGAACGCATCTGGGCCTTCCATGACGAGCTCGACCTCGCCCCCGGCAAGGTGCGGGTGAAGCGCGGCGGCGGCACGGCGGGGCACAACGGGCTGCGCGACATGCAGCGGGCGCTCGGCACGGCGGAGTTCTGGCGGGTGCGCCTCGGCATCGGCCATCCGGGCCACAAGGACCGGGTGACCGGCCATGTGCTCGGCAATTTCGCCAGGGTGGACACCTGGGTGGAGCCGCTGCTGGACGCGGTGGCGGAGGCCGCGCCGCTGCTCGCCGAGGGCAGGCCGGAGGAGTTCATGACCCGCGTGGCGCTGCTGACGCAGGAGGCGCGCTGATGGAGGAGGAGGCCGAGGCGCTCGCCGGCGGGGTCGGCGGGCCGGGGCCGGAGGACTGGGCGAACGCCGCCGCCGCCCTCGCCGCGGCGCTGCTGCGCCAGGCGGAGGCGCTGGCCGGGACCGCCGCGGCGCTGCGCGCCGCCTGCGCGGCGCCGCCGGGCGATCCCGCCGCCGCACCGGTCTCCGATGTGCGGCGCCAGCGCGCGGTGATGCAGGCGGCAGGCGAGGCGGCGCTGCGCGCGGCGCTGGCGCTGGAGGCGCGGGAGGCGCTCGCCCAGCCGGAGGCGGAGGCGAGGGCGGAGCGCATCGCCGCGGCGGCGCGGCGCGCCGGAATCGCCCCGGCCGTCCTCGCGCCGATGCTGCGCGCGGCGGCGCTGGAGTTCCGCTCCGACGACGCGGCGGCGCGCATCGCCGCCGCAGCGCTGGCGCAGGACTTGGCGTCGCGGCTGGAGCGGGCATAGGGCGGACCCCCGCCGCGTGGACCCGCCGGAACGGGGGAAGCGGCCCGCGCATCAGGGGGCAGGGGCGAACGGGCACCGCCCCGGAGCGGATTCGCAAACGGCCGGAACCGGCCGGAAGCGTGACTCCGCTCCGCGAAGGAGAGGCTGGAGCCGTTTCCGCAGGCGCGGCCGGGCGGAAACGGTTCTGGCGCAACCCCTCCTTCCGGCGGGAAGGGGGAACGGAGAGGCGCGGAACGCCGCGGAGACGGGATCGCCATGGGCTTCAATTGCGGCATCGTCGGCCTGCCGAATGTCGGCAAGTCCACGCTGTTCAACGCGCTGACGCAGACCGCCGCGGCGCAGGCCGCGAACTACCCCTTCTGCACCATCGAGCCGAATGTCGGCCGCGTCGCCGTGCCCGACCCGCGGCTGGAGGCGATCGCGCGCATCGCGAAGAGCGCCAAGGTGGTGCCGACCAGCCTGGAGTTCGTGGACATCGCCGGGCTGGTGCGCGGCGCCTCGCGCGGGGAGGGGCTCGGCAACCAGTTCCTCGCCAACATCCGCGAGGTGGACGCCATCATCCACGTGCTGCGCTGCTTCGAGGACCCGGACGTCACCCATGTCGAGGGCGGCGTGGACCCGATCCGCGACGCCGAGACGGTGGAGACGGAGCTGATGCTCGCCGACCTCGAGAGCCTGGAGAAGCGCCAGCAGGGCCTGGTGAAGCGCGCCCGCGGCGGCGACAGGGAGGCGGCGGCGCAGCTCGCCCTGATCGAGCCGATCCAGGCCGCGCTGCAGGCCGGAAGGCCCGCACGCACCGCCGTGCCGGCGGGCGAGGAGGCGGCGGCGCGGCGGCTGCAGCTCCTCACCACCAAGCCGGTGCTCTACGTGTGCAACGTGGAGGAGGCCGCGGCCGCCACCGGCAACGCCCACAGCGCGCGGGTGTTCGCGCGCGCGGCGGCGGAGGGGGCGCAGGCGGTGGTGGTCTCGGCCGCCATCGAGGCCGAGATCAGCCAGATGCCGGAAGGGGAGCGGGCGGAGTTCCTCGCCTCGCTCGGCCTCGCCGACAGCGGCCTCGACCGCGTCATCCGCGCCGGCTACGCGCTGCTCGGCCTGATCACCTACTTCACCGCCGGGCCGAAGGAGACGCGGGCCTGGACCGTCCCGCGCGGGACCAAGGCGCCGCAGGCCGCGGGCGTGATCCATGGCGATTTCGAGCGCGGCTTCATCGCCGCCGAATGCATCGCCTACGAGGACTACGTGGCGCTGGGGGGCGAGCAGGGGGCGAAGGAGGCGGGCCGGATGCGGGTGGAGGGCAGGGACTACGTGGTCCGCGACGGCGACATCCTGCTGTTCCGCTTCAATGTGTGATCCGGGCGCCGTGGCGCCGGCGCCGCTCCGGCGGTTCCGCCTCCACGGATCGGGCGCCTTTGCCGGGCGACCGATTCACCGCTCCGGCGGTTCCGCCTCCGCGGATCGGGCGCCTTTGCCGGGCGACCGATTCACCGCTCCGGCGGTTCCGCCTCCGCGGATCGGGCGCCTTTGCCGGGCGACCGATTCACCGCCCCGGCGGTTCCGCCTCCACGGATCGGGCGCTATGATCGCGCGTCCGGAGCGGGAGCGTAGCCAAGGGGTCAAGGCGGCCAGCTCATAACTGGCAGACCGCAGGTTCGAATCCTGCCGCTCCCATTCCCGCCGCGCCCGCCATGGCTTGACCGTGCCCGCCCCCGCGCCTGCAATGCGCGCGCACGGCTCCGAGGGGGGAAGGAAGGCGATGCCCGAGATCCGCGTGAAGTCCGAGATCGCCGGCTCGGTCTGGAAGATCCTGAAGCGGCCGGGCGAGGCGGTGGAGGAGGAGGAGCCGGTGCTGCTGCTCGAATCCATGAAGATGGAGATCCCGGTCATGGCGCCGCGCGCCGGGCGGGTGGCCGAGATCCGCGTCGCCGAGGGCGAGATGGTGGCCGAGGGCGAGGTGGTGGCGGTGATCCACGCCTGAAGGCGGAGGCGGGCGATGCGGGTGACGGTGCTCGGCGCGGGGGCCGTGGGCGGCTGGCTCGCCGCCGGGCTGGCGCGGGCGGGCCTTCCCGTCTCCGTGCTCGCCCGCGGCGCGACGCTCGCCGCTCTGCGCGCGGAGGGGCTGGTGCTGCTGCGGGACGGCGCGCGGGAGACCTTCCGCCTGCCGGCGAGCGACGATCCCGCTGCCCTCGCCGGCGCCGAGGTGGTGCTGCTCGGCCTCAAGGGCCACGACCTGCCGGCGGCGCTGCCGCTGATCCGGCGGCTGCTCGGGCCGCAGACGGTGCTGCTCGCGGTGCAGAACGGCCTGCCCTGGTGGTTCTTCCAGGGCTTCGGCGGGCCGCTGCGCGACACAGTGCTGGAGAGCGTGGACCCCGGCGGCGCGCTGGCCCGCGCCCTGCCGGTGGCGCGCGTGCTCGGCGGCGTCGCCCATGTGGCGAGCCTGGTGGAGGCGCCGGGCGTGGTGCGGCTGGTGCGCGAGGACCGGATGCTGCTCGGCGACCCGGGCGGCGGGCATGGCGCGACGCTCGCCGCGCTGGTGGCGGCGCTCCGCCGCGGCGGCGTCCCGGCCGAGGCGGCGGCGAACATCCGCGCCGAGATCTGGCTGAAGCTCTGGGGCAACTCCAACATGAACCCGCTCTCCGCCCTGTGCCGCGCGGATTCGGCGGCGATGCTGGACGAGGCAGGGGTGCGCGGCCTGGTGGTGGCGATGATGCGGGAGATGGCGGCGATCGGCGAGCGCATCGGCCTCCCCCTTCCCGCCGATCCGGAGGCGCGCATCGCCGTCACCCGCCGCCTCGGCGCCTTCCGCACCTCCATGCTGCAGGACCTCGAGGCGGGGCGCAGCCTGGAGACGGGGCCGCTGCTCGGCTCCCTGGTGGAGATCGCGGGGCGCCTCGGCGTGCCGGCGCCGACGCTGGCCGGGGTGCACGGGCTGCTGCGGCTGCTGACCGCCGCGCCCGCGACGGCGTGACGGCCCCGGCGGATACGCCCCTGGCCGCCCCGGGCGCCCGGCCGTGCCCGCGGAAGCGGCTCCGGCCCCTTGTCCGCGGGGCGGAGGCGCGTTCCCGGCCGGTTCCGGCCCTCCGCGATCCGTCTCAAACACCCCCGCCATCCGACCGCGCCGCATCCTGGCAGGAGCCGCCGTGAGCAAGGGCCTGATCGCACTCCTCGACGATGTGGCGGGCCTCGCCAAGGTGGCCGCCGCCTCCCTCGACGACGTGGCGGCCCATGCCGGGCGGGCCAGCGCCAAGGCGGCGGGGGTGGTGATCGACGATGCCGCCGTCACCCCGCGCTACGTGGTCGGCTTCGCGGCCGAGCGCGAGCTGCCCATCGTCGGCCGCATCGCCGCCGGGTCGGTGCGGAACAAGCTGCTCTACCTGCTGCCGGCGGCGCTGGCGCTCAGCGCCCTCGCGCCCTGGCTGATCACGCCGCTGCTCATGCTGGGGGGCGGCTTCCTCTGCTACGAGGGCGCGGAGAAGGTGTACGAGGCGCTCTGGCCCCACCGCGCCCATCACCACGAGGCGGCGCTGGACACGGCCGGAGCGGGCGATTCCCCCCGCAGCCTCGAGGACGAGAAGGTGCGGGGCGCCATCCGGACCGACCTCATCCTCTCGGCCGAGATCATGGCGATCACCCTGGCGACCATGCCCGGCGTCTCCTTCTGGACCCAGGCGGCGGTGCTGGCCGCCGTCGGCCTCGGCATCACCGCCGTGGTCTATGGCGGAGTGGCGCTGATCGTGAAGGCGGACGATGCGGGGCTGGCGCTGGCGGTGAACCGGCGCCCCGTCTCCTCCCTGTTCGCGCCGGCGGGGGCGCCGCCCTCCCGCGCCGACCGGCTGCTGCGGCCGCTGACCCAGGGGCTCGGGCGCGGGCTGGTGCGGGGCATGCCGGTCTTCCTCAAGGGCCTCGGCGTGGTCGGGACGGCGGCGATGATCTGGGTCGGCGGCGGCATCATCCTGCACGGGCTGGAGGAATACGGGGTCACGGCCCCCGCCCATGCCGTGCACGCCCTGGCGGAGGCGGCCGCCCACGCGCTGCCCGCGCTTGCCGGGGCGGTGGAATGGGCGGTCGGGGCGGCAGCCTCGGGCCTGCTCGGCCTGGTGGTCGGCGCCGCGCTCATCCCCCTGGTGGAGCATGCCGCCGCGCCGGCGCTGCGCCGGGCGAGGCGGCTCGGCGGCCGCGGCACGCCGCGCGCACCCTGAGCCGCCGTCACTCTTCCCGCCGCCGCCTCGCCTGGGGGGGATGGACGAGGCGGTCGATCTCCGGTCCCCGGCCGGAGGGGGCGAGGAAATAGGCGTGGTCGTCCGGGCGCGGCGGGCCCGCCGCCGCGGGCTCCAGCACCCGCCCTCCCCGCACCACCAGCAGCGGGCGGAGCCAGGAGGGGCGCGGGCGCGCCGGGTCCAGCAGCGGGCTGCCCGGCCGCAGCCGGTAGCCGACGATCTCGAGCGCCTCCTGCCCGGGCAGGTCGCGCTCGATGCGCGCGAGCGGGTCCGGGTCGCGACGGCCGGAGACGACGCCGAGGCGCCGCGCCGCGGGGCTGAGCGTCCAGCCCTGCACCACCAGCGAGACCAGCACCACCATGAAGGCCACGTCGAAGTAGAGCCCGGCGCGCGGCAGCTCCGCCAGCGTCGGGATCGCAGCGAGAAAGATGCTGACCGCCCCGCGCAGCCCGACCCAGCCGATGAAGGCCACGGCGCGGCGGGAGAAGCCGAAGGGCAGCAGGCAGAGCCACACCGCGAGCGGCCGCGCCACCAGCATCAGGAAGGCCGCGACCGCCACCGCCGGCAGGGCCGTCTCCAGCAGGCGCGAGGGCGTGGCGAGCAGGCCGAGGATGAGGAACATGACGATCTGCGCCAGCCAGGTGGCGGCGTCGTGGAAGGCGAGGATGGCCGGGAAGGCCCGCACGCTGCGGTTCCCCACCACCAGCCCGGCGAGGTAGACCGCGAGGAAGCCGCTGCCCCCCGCGACCGCCGTGCCGCCGAACACCAGCAGTGCGGCGGAGACGGCGAAGGCCGGGTCGAGGCCGCCCGGCAGGTTCGCCCGGTTGAGCACCCAGACGATGGCGAACCCCCCGCCGGCGCCGAAGGCCGCGCCCAGCAGGGCCTGGCGCGCCAGCTCGGCGAAGGCCGCGCCCCAGGAGGGCGGGGTGCCGCTCTCGCCCGCGGAGGCCAGCAGCCCGACCAGCAGCACGACCAGGAAGACGGCGGCGGGGTCGTTGGTGGCGGACTCGATCTCGAGCGTCTTCTCCACCCGCCGGCGCAGGCGCAGCCCGCCCGTGTGCAGCAGGAAGAACACCGCCGCGGCGTCGGTGGAGGCGACGATGGACCCGAGCAGCAGCGCCTGCAGCGGCGACAGCCCGAAGACGAGATGCGCCGCGAGCCCGGTCAGCGCGGCGGTGAGCAGCACGCCGAGGGTCGCCAGCGTGACCGCGGGGGCGAGCGCCCCGCGCAGGCTGTCGAGCCGCGTCCGCAGCCCGCCGTCGAACAGGATGACGGCGAGCGCCAGCGACCCGATCACATAGGCGAACTCGTAGCTGTCGAAGCCGAGCCCGCCCGGCCCGTCCTCGCCCGCCAGCATGCCGACGACGAGGAAGACCAGCAGCAGCGGCGCCCCGAAGCGCCGGGCGATCAGGCTGGAGCCGATGCCGGCGAGCACCAGCAGGGCGGACAGCGCCAGCGCGGCGTTGATCTGCCAGATGCTGTCCATCCCCGGGCGCCTCCCTCCTCCTCCGGCCGTCGCGGCGGGCCCGGGTGTGCCGGCGCCCCGCCCCTTCCGGCCGCGGCACGGAACGCCGCCGGGAAGGCAAGGTGCCACGGGCGGTGCCCGCGCCGAAGCGGCGGGGGAAACCCTGCTTGCCGCCCCGGCGCTCTCCCGCCACCCCATATAAACCCCCGACCCCCACCCCGAGCCGGAGGCGGCATGTCCTGGTCCTTTCCCATCGGCACCGTCAAGGGCACGGTGATCCGCGTTCACCTCACCTTCTTCCTGCTGCTGCTCTGGATCGGCGGCAGCGCCTACGCCATCGGCGGCGCGGATGCCGCCCTCGCCTCCATCGTCTTCATCCTGCTGCTGTTCGGCTGCGTGCTGCTGCACGAGTTCGGCCACGTCTTCGCCGCCCGCCGCTACGGCGTGCAGACGCCGGACATCACCCTGCTGCCGATCGGCGGCGTCGCCCGGCTGGAGCGCATCCCGGAGAAGCCCTCGGAGGAGCTGGTCGTGGCCATGGCCGGGCCGGCGGTGAACGTGGTGATCGCGGCGGTGCTGTTCCTGATCCTCGGCGGCATCCCCTCGGTGGACGCGACCGCGGTGCACAGCCCTGGCCACGGCATCCTGGAGCGGCTGGCCTGGGTGAACGTGATGCTGGTGCTGTTCAACCTGATCCCCGCCTTCCCGATGGACGGGGGGCGGATGCTGCGCGCCTTCCTCGCCTGGCGGATGGGCTACGTGCAGGCGACGCGCATCGCCGCCGGGGTGGGGCAGGCGGTCGCCTTCGCGCTCGGCCTGCTCGGCCTGTTCGGGGGCAACCCGCTGCTCGTCTTCATCGCCCTGTTCGTCTATCTCGGCGCGGCGGCGGAATCCCAGGCGGTGCAGATGCGCGACATCGGCCGGGGCATCCCGGTGCGGGACGCGATGATCACCCGCTTCGAGAGCCTGCCGCCCAGCGCCACCGTCGAGGATGCGGTGCAGCTCCTGATCCAGACCACGCAGCGCGAATTCCCGGTGGTGGACGGCGCCGGCACCCTGCGCGGCATCCTGACGCGGGATGCCATGATCCGCGCCCTGAAGGAGCAGGGGCCGGCGACGCCGGTGCTCGAGGTGATGCACCGCGACATCCCCCTGGTCGGGCCCCGCCAATGCCTCTCGGACGCGATGCAGGCGCTGCACGCCGGCGGCAACCCCGCCCCTGCCGTGGGCGTGGCGGACCAGTCCGGCCGGCTGATCGGGCTGGTGACGCCCGAGAATGTCGGGGAGATGGTGATGGTGCAGCAGGCCCGCCCGCCGGGCCCGCCGCCCGGCCCGCGCAACCCGTGGGCCCGTCACCAGGCCTCCTGACGCGCCGCGGCGGTGCCTCGGGCCCGGCCGGGGCGCAGCGGCCCCTTGCCGTGCCGCGGGCGCTGGGCGAGAGGGGGGCGGTGTTCCGCCGTGCCGACCTGCCCCCTGCCGAGATGCCGCCCCGCCTGCCGCGGCGCGCCCCGCCGCGCCTGCGCGCCTGGCCGCGCCGGCGGGAGGGGGCGGCATGAGCCGCCTCGGCCTGCTGCTGGCGCTCGGCGGATTCGCCCTCGCCGTGGCGCTGCTGGCGCGCCAGGACCTCTCGGCGGTGGCCGGGCTGCTGGCGGCGGCGGGCTTCGGGCTGCTGCTGGTGCCGCTCGCCCACGTGCCGGCGATGGTGGTGAACGCCCGCGCCTGGTCGCTGCTGATGCCGGGGCGCTGGCGCCCGGGGCTCGGCACCGTCTCCTTCCTGATCTGGGTGCGGGAATCGATCAACATGCTGCTGCCGGTCGGCCGGGTGGGGGGCGAGGTCGCCGCCTTCCGGCTGCTGCGCGCCGGCGGCATGCCGAGCGCGCCGGCGGCGGCGGGGCTGCTCGCCGACATGGCGCTGTCCCTGGTCGGGCAGCTCGGCTTCGTCCTGCTCGGCCTCGCCCTGCTCGCCCGCGCCGGGGCGGCGCTGGGCTGGGTGGAGGTGCTGGCCGGGCTCGGCCTCGGCACGCTGGCGGTGCTCGCCTTCATCCTGATGCAGCGCGCCGCCCCCTTCGGCCGGGTGGTGGTGGCGCTGAACCGCCTCGCCGCCGGGCGGCTGGCCGGGCTTGCCGCCGATGCCGGGCGGATCGACCGCATGGTGCGTCGGCTCTGGGCGCGGCACCGCGTCATCGGCTGGAGCCTGCTGTGGCAATTCGCCGCCTGGGTGGTGGGGGCGCTGCAGATCTGGGTGGCGCTGTGGGTGCTCGGCCATCCCGTCAGCCTGGCCGAGGCCCTGGCGATCGAGGCGGTGATCCAGGCGGTGGGCAGCGCCGCCTTCCTCGTTCCCGGCGCGCTCGGGCTGCAGGAGGCGGGGTTCCTCGGGGTCGGCGCGCTGCTCGGCCTGCCGCCCGAGGTCTCGGCGGCGCTGGCGCTGACGCGGCGGCTGCGCGACCTGGTGCTGTTCCTGCCCGGCCTCGCCGCCTGGGCCTGGGCGGAGCGGCGGATCGCCGCCAGGGCGCCGGCGCGGGTGGCGCCGTGAGCTGGCGCCTCGCCGCCTTCGACTTCGACGGCACCCTGGCCGACTCCCTCCCCTGGTTCACCGTGGCGATGGAGGAGGCGGCGGCGCGCTTCGGCTTCCGCTTCCCCGATCCCGCCGAGCGCGAGGCGCTGCGCGGCTGCGCCCCGCGGGAGATCCTGCGCCGCCTTGCCGTGCCGGCCTGGAAGCTGCCGGCGATCGCGGCGCATCTGCGCCGGCGCAAGGCGGAGGCGGCGCATCTCGTGCCCCTGTTCGGCGGCGTCCACGCCATGCTGCGCGAGCTCGCGGATCGGCGCGTCCTCCTCGCCATGGTCAGCTCCGACAGCGAGGGGAACATCCGCCGCGCCCTGGGGGCGGAGAGCGCCGCCCGCATCGCCTTCTGGGAATGCGGGGCGGCGCTGTTCGGCAAGCCGGCGCGGCTGCGCCGGGTGCTGGCGCGCAGCGGCGTGCCGGCGGCGCAGGCGATCTACATCGGCGACGAGCTGCGCGACGCCGAGGCGGCACGAGCGGCGGGGATGGATTTCGGGGCCGTCGCCTGGGGCTACACCACGCCTGCCGCCCTGCGCGCCGAGGCGCCCGCCGCCTTCTTCGCCGCCATGGCGGAGATCCCCCGCCGCTTCGGGTGAGGCGGGCTACCCCTCCTCGGGCCGCAGGCTGATCGTGTAGAGCCACTGCGTCAGCCGCGCCCGCACCACGGGATCGAGCGCCGCGTCCAGCGCCGCGACGCCGGCGGCGATGTCGGCGGCGCGCTCCCTGCCGGGGGGCGGCAGGGCGAGCGGGGGCAGGAAGGTGGTGACGAAGCGCGGCCCCGGCAGCCTCGTGACGAAGCCCGGCACGATGGCGCAGCCGGAGAGCCGCGCCAGCCGCACCGCGAGCACGATGTTGCCCGCCCGCCGCTCCCCGCGGCCGAGGGAGGGGGCCCGCACCTCCCCGCCCACCGATTCGTCCACGTAGAGCAGCAGCGTCTCCTCCCCCGCCGCCAGCACGCCGAGCGCCGCGCGCGCCGCGTCGCGCCGCGCCGGGATCACCCGCCCGCCGGCGCGGCGCCGCAGCGCGGTGATGACGCGCTCGCGGAAGGCGGTGGGCTGGCGCATGGCGATGCCGGCCGGCCGCGCGCCGATGCGCGCGAGCGTCAGGCCGAGCACCTCGGGGTTCGCGGTGTGCAGCCCGGCGACCAGCACCGGGCGCTCGCGGCGCGTCTCCAGCACATGCGCGGCGCCGCGCACCTCGACGCGCCCCTCGTCCCAGAGGCGCAGGCCGCGCGCCATCTCGGCATAGGTGGCGCCGATGTTCCCCCACACCTCGGCCAGCGCCGCCGCCGGGTCGAGGTCGGGGCGCAGCCGCGCCAGGTTGGCGCGCGCCCGCGCATCCAGCTCCGGGTGCAGCACGGGGCCGAGGCGGCGGCCGAGCCAGGCGCCGGCCGCGCTCACCCGCGCCGTCGGCAGCAGGCGCAGCGGGTGCCAGAGGCCGCGCTCCAGCGCCGCGGCGGCGAGGGCGCGCGCGCCGGTGGTCACGGCGCGGGCCCGATCAGCATCGGCAGCGTCTCGCCCGGCTTCAGCGTCAGCCGCGCCACCGGGAAGACGCGCGCGCCGGGGGCGAGGCGCGGGGCGAAGCGCTGCGAGAGCGTCGCCAGCACGATCACCGCCTCGGCCATGGCGAAGGCGGCGCCGGTGCAGACGCGCGGGCCGAGGCTGAAGGGGATGAAGGCGTGGCGCGGCCGTGCTTCCGCCGAGCCGCCGGGCAGGAAGCGCTCCGGCAGGAAGTGGTCGGGCCGCTCCCACAGCCTGCGGTGGCGGTGCAGCAGCCAGGGCACCGCCATCACCAGCCCGCCGCGCGGCACGGCCTGGCCCGCCACCGTGGTGTCCTCCCGCGCCTCGCGCGCCAGCAGCGGGATGGGCGGGTAGAGGCGCAGCGTCTCCTCGACCACGGCGCGGGCATAGGGCAGGGCGGGCAGGTCGGCGAAGCCCGCCGCCCGGCCGCCGAGCGCCGCCCGCGCCTCCGCGCGCAGCCGCGCCGCCGCCCAGGGCGCCCTGTCCAGCAGGTACCAGGCCCAGGCGAGGGTGGAGGCGGTGGTCTCGTGCCCGGCGAGGAACAGCGTCGCCGCCTCGTTGCGGAAGGCCTCGGCCGTCATCGGGCGGCCGTGCGCCGCCTCGTGCGCCGCGGCCATGGCGAGCAGCAGGCAGTCCTGGCCGCGCCCGCGCCCCGCCAGCACCTCGGCCACCAGCCCGTCCAGCACGGCGTGGATGCGCCGCACCTCGGGCCGCCTCCGCCAGGCGCCGAGCCGCGCCGCGAGGGGCGGCAGGCCGAGCAGTTCTGCCGCGCCGCCGCCGCCGGCGCGGCGCTGGTAGCGGGCGAAGGCGGCGACCACCTCGAGCGCCGCCTGGGCGCCGAGGGCGCGGCCGAAGACGCTGCGGCAGATCACCTCGGCGGCGAGCCAGCCCATCTCCGCCAGCATGTCCACCCGCGCGCCCTCCGGCAGCGCCGCCCAGGCGGCCGCGCGCTCCGCCGCCGCCTCGGTCATCACCGGCGCGAGTTCGGGCAGGCGCGAGACGTGGGTGACGGGGGCGACCACGCGCCGCCGCTCCTTCCACACCGGCCCGTCGGAGATGATGAGCCCGTCGCCGACCAGCGGCTCCAGCGCGTGGCGCATCCGCGGCGTCTTGCGCTCCAGCGCCGCATGGCGGTCGAGGAAGGCCTCGCGCACCGAATCGGGGCTGTTGCAGACCAGGATCGGGCGGCCGAGCACCCGCGTCGGGATCAGATCGGCCGAGAAGTGGCTCTCGTGCCAGACCTCGAGCAGGCTGCGCCGCAGCCGCCACAGCAGCCCGGGCAGGGAGGGGCGGCGGCGGAAGGGGGTCGGGTGCGGCGGGACGAGGCTGCCCGCCGCCGCCTCGGGCGCGCTCAAGCGCGGTGCACGCGCAGCGGCCCGAAGCTCTGCACCACCGGCATCACCTGCACGAGGTTCACGTTCACCCGCGCCGGGCGGGTGGCGACCCAGTGCACGGCATCGGCGATGTCCTCCGGCGTCAGCGGCTCCGTGCCCTCGTAGACGGCGGCGGCCCTGGCGTCGTCGCCCTTGAACCGGACGTTGGAGAACTCCGTGCCGCCGACCAGCCCCGGCTCGATGTCGGTCACCCGCACCCTGGTGCCGAACAGGTCGGCGCGCAGGTTGTAGCTGAACTGGCGCACGAAGGCCTTGGTGGCGCCGTAGACGTTGCCGCCGGGATAGGGCCACTCCCCGGCGGTGGAGCCGATGTTGACGACATGCCCCGCATCGCGCGCCACCATCCCCGGCAGCACGGCGCGGGTGACGTACATCAGCCCCTTGACGTTGGTGTCCACCATTGCGTCCCAGTCGTCGAGGTCGGCGGACTGCGCCGGCTCCAGCCCGCGGGCGAGGCCGGCGTTGTTCACCAGCACGTCGATGGCGGCGAAGGGCTCCGGCAGGCCGGCGATGGCGGCGAGGACGGCGGCGCGGTCGGCGATGTCGAGCGGCAGGGCGTGGCAGCGCGCGGCGCCAAGCTCCTCCCGCAGCGCCCGCAGCCGCTCCGCGCGCCGCCCGACGGCGACGATGCGCGCGCCGTCGGCGGCGAAGCGGCGGGCGATGGCGAGGCCGAAGCCGGCGGTGGCGCCGGTGACGAGGACGATCATGCGGGGCTTCTCCATGGGGACTCTGCCGCCGGGGCGACACCTCGCTTACCTCGCGGCGGTGCCGGGTGGGAACCCGGCCGTGGGCCGCGGCGGCCTCCCCCGCGCCAGCAGCGCGAGCAGCGCCGCCAGCGCGAATCCCGCCCCGGCCAGGAAGGCCGCCGCGGGGCCCGCGATCTGCCACAGCACGCCCGCCACGGCGCTGGCGAGCAGCAGGGCCACCCCCTGCGCCAGGTGGAACGCCCCGAAGGCGCTGCCCCGCAGGTCGCCCGGCGCGGCATCCGCCACCATGGCGGAGAGCAGCCCCTGCGTCGCCGCCATGTGCAGCCCCCACAGCCCCGCGCCGAGGAGCACCACCGGCCAGGACGGCGCGAGGGCGAGCACCAGGTCGGCCGCGATCAGCAGGGCGATGCCGAGCGCCAGCAGCCGCGTCCGGTCCATGCGGTCGGCCAGCACCCCGAGCGGGTAGGCGCCGCCCGCATAGACGAGGTTCATCGCCACCAGCACCAGCGGCACCCAGGCCACCGGCAGGCCCGTGCCCTCGGCGCGGAGGATCAGGAACGCCTCGCTGAACCGCGCCAGGGTGAACACCGCCATGATGGCGAGGGTGCGCCAGTAGGCGGCGGGAAGCCGCGCCAGCTCCGCCCGACGCAACGGGAAGGGGCGCCGCCCCTCCGGACGCGGCCGCTCGGGCGGCTCGCGCACGCCGAACAGGATCACGGCCACGGCCGCCACGGCGGGGATGACCGCGATCCAGAACACCAGCCGCACCGCGCCGCCGCTGGCCAGCATCAGCGCCACCGCCAGCAGCGGGCCGGCGAAGGCGCCCACCGTGTCCATCGCCTGCCGCAGCCCGTAGGCGGCGCCGCGCTGGTCCGGGGTGGTCACGTCCGCGATCAGCGCGTCACGCGGGGCGCCCCGGATGCCCTTGCCCAGCCGGTCGAGGAAGCGCGCCGCCAGCACGGCGCCGGGCCCGGCGGCGAGGGGGAACAGGGGCTTGGTCAGGGCCGCCATCCCGTAGCCGAGCAGCACCAGCGGCTTGCGTCGCCCCGTCCAGTCGGAGGCGGCGCCGGAGAACAGGCGGGAGATGGCGGCCGTCGCCTCCCCGATTCCCTCGATGGCCCCGACCATGGCCACCGGCGCGCCGAGCGTGCCGACGAGGAACACGGGCAGGAGGGCGTGGATCATCTCCGAGGAGGTGTCCATCAGCAGGGAGACGAGCCCCAGGGCGAGGACGGTGCGCGGAAGGGCCTTGCGGCCGGCGGCGCCTGGAGGAGCGGGCATGGCCGCAGCCTACAAGCGGGATCCGCCGTGCCGGATCACGCTTCCATTCCTTCCATTCCTTGTCGAACGGCCGATTCACCGCTCCGGCGGTTCGCCTTCGCGGATCGGGCGCCTTTGTCGGGCGGCCGATTCACCGCTCCGGCGGTTCCGCCTTCGCGGATCGGGCGCCTTTGTCGGGCGGCCGATTCACCGCTCCGGCGGTTCCGCCTTCGCGGATCGGGCGCCGGGCAGGCCGGCGCGCCGTTGTGGCGCCGCGCCTGGACGCCGCGCGCCCCAGGCCAATATCGCGGTGGTCGGACAGGAGGAGATGTTCCGCATGACCGCTGCCTTCGCCCCCGGCCGCCGCGCCGCCCTGCTCTCCGCCGCCGCGGCCGCTGCGGCCGCCGCCCTGCCCGCCGCCGCGCCGGCCGCGCCGGCACAGCGCCGCACCCCCGCCCCCGGCTTCCACCGCGTGATGGTGGGCGATGTTGAGGTGACGGCGCTGCTCGACGGCGGGATGCAGATGCCGAACGAGAACATCCCCCGCTTCTTCCCCGACTCGACGCCGGAGGAGATCGCCCCGCTGCGCGAGCGCGCCTTCTTCCGCGAGGGCGGGCTGCACCAGCCGGTCGGCTGCTACCTGGTGAACACCGGCCGCTCCCTGTTCCTGGTGGACTGCGGCGGCGACGGGCAGACCTTCCCGAACACCGGCCGCACCCTGGATGCGCTGCGCGCCAGCGGCTACGCGCCCGAGGAGGTGCAGGCGGTGCTGCTGACGCACATCCACCCCGAGCACGCCGCCGGCCTCTCCTTCGACGGCACCACGCGCAACTTCCCCAACGCCGAGGTGGTGGTCTCGCAGACCGACCACCGGTTCTGGACCGACCCGGCGGAGGAAGGCCGTGTGCCCCAGGGGCAGCGCTTCATCCAGGCGGCGCGGCGCGCCATCGGACCCTATGGGGAGCGCATCCGCACCATCCCGCTCGAGCGCGAGGTGGAGGTGCTGCCCGGCGTGTTCAGCGTGCCCGCGCCCGGCCACACGCCCGGCCATGTCAGCTACCGCGTGACCTCGCAGAACGAGACCATGCTGATCTGGGGCGACATCGCCCACCAGGTGGTGATCCAGCTCGCCCGGCCGCGCTGGCGCGTGGGCGTGGACGTGGACCCGGCCATGGGCATCGAGAGCCGGGTGCGCCACCTCGAGATGCTGGCGGGCGAGCGGGTGCTGGTGGGCGGCGTGCACGTCCCCTGGCCCGGCTTCGGCCGCGTGGTGCGCGACGGGGAGGGCTTCCTCTGGGTGCCGCGCCCCTGGCAGCTCGCCTGACGGCGGCGGGGGGCGGGTGCCCGCGGGCCGCGTGCGTCAGGCCCCCTGGCGCAGCCGCTCGGTGCGCTGGCGCAGCTCGGCGGTCAGCCGCTCCGCCCCGCCCTCGCGCAGGAGGGTGGCGAACTCGGCGCGGCGGCCGGCGAGCTCGCTGATCGAGCCCGCCAGGTAGATGTCCACGATGCGCCACTGCCCGTTCTGCTGGCGCAGCAGGTAGTTCAGCGCCACCGGCGCCTCGTTCGGGCGGTTGAGCTGGGTGCGCACCAGCGTGTCGCCGTTCGGCAGCCGGTTCTCGCCGGTGGTCTCGAAGCTCTCGCCGCCATAGCCGTCGAAGCGGGCGGCGTAGGTGGCCACCGACCAGTCGGCGAAGGCCTGGGCCAGGGCCTGCTGCTCCGCCTGGCTCATCTGCGCCCAGGGGGGGCCGACGGCGATGCGGGCCATGGCCGGCAGGTTGAAGGCGGCCTGCATCGCGGGGCGGAGCCGCTCCTCCCGCCCCCGGATCCCGAGCTGGCGGGCGTTGCGCATCACCTCGAGCAGCACGGCGTGGAACCGCTCGACCACGGCGGCGGCGGCGTCCTGGGCCCGGACCGGGGCGGCGAGCGCCGGCAGCGCCGGCAGGGTGAGCAGGAGGGAGCGTCGGCGTGTCATGCGCCCTCGCTATCACGAAAGCCGCGGGGGCGGCGATGCGGCGGGCGATCAACCCCGCTGGATTCGGCGCCCGCTCCCGTCCACAACCGCCGCGGCCGCGCCGCGCGGCCGGCAGGAGACCCATGGACGAACCCGCCTTCCCCCGTACCGTGATGCTGACCGGCGCCACCGGCTTCCTCGGCTCGGCCATCGCGCGGGCGCTGGCGGCGCGGGGCGCCGCGGTGCGCGCCCTGGTGCGCCCGGACACGCCCCGCGCCGTGCTCGCGGGCGTGGCGGTGGAGTGCGTGCCGGGCGACCTGACCGATCCCGCCTCCATCGCCCGCGCCATGGAGGGGTGCGAGGCCGCCATCCACTGCGCCGCCGACTACCGGATCTGGGTGCCGGACCCGGAGCGCATGGCGGCGGTGAATGTCGGCGGGACGGAGGCGGTCATGCGCGCCGCCCTCGCCGCCGGGCTGCGGCGGGTGGTGCACGTCTCCTCCGTCGCCACCCTCCGCCCCCGCGCCGACGGGGCACCCGCCACCGAGGCCGACGCGGCGCGACCGGAGGAGGCGATCGGCCCCTACAAGCGCAGCAAGACCGAGGCGGAACGGCTGGTGGAGCGGCTGGCGGCGGAGGCGGGGCTGCCGGCGGTGATCGTCAACCCCTCGACGCCGGTCGGCCCGCGCGACCGCCGCCCGACGCCGACCGGGCGGATCATCCTGGAGGCGGCGCGGGGTCGGATGCCGGCCTTCGTGGACACCGGGCTGAACATCGTGCACGTGGACGATTGCGCCACAGGCTGCGTCGCCGCCCTGACGCGCGGCGCGGTCGGGGAGCGGCACATCCTCGGCGGGCAGGACGTGCCGCTCGGCGCCCTGCTCGGCCACATCGCCGCCCTGTCCGGCCGCCGGCCGCCGGTGCGGCTGCCGCGCGCGCCGCTCTGGCCGCTCGCCCTGGCCTCCGAGGGCGTGGCGCGGCTGACGGGGCGGGAGCCGATGCTGACGCTCGACGGGCTGCGCATGGCGGGGCACCACATGTATTTCAGCTCGGCCAGGGCGGAGCGGGTGCTCGGCCACCGCGCCCGGCCCTGGCAGGAGGCGGTCGGAGACGCCATCGCCTGGTTCCGGCAGGCGGGGATGCTGGCATGAGCCTGCCCCTGGGCATCGCCCTCGCCGCTGCCCTGGCCTGGGCGGTGCTTCTGCTCGGCCGCGGCCGCTTCTGGCTGGCGCGGGACGACGACCGCGGCGCCGCCCGCCTGCCCGACCCCCCCGCCTGGCCCTCCGTCGCCGCCCTGGTGCCGGCGCGGGACGAGGCGGCGACGATCGGGGAGACGGTGCGCTCCCTGCTCGCGCAGGACTATCCCGGCCCCTTCCGCGTGGTGGTGGTGGATGACCGCTCCACCGACGGCACCGCGGCGGCGGCGCGGGCGGCGGCGGCGGGCGATCCGCGCCTCGCGGTGGTGCGCGGCGCGGCGCGCCCGCCGGGCTGGACCGGCAAGCTCTGGGCGCTGCAGCAGGGCCTCGGCGCGGCGCTGCGCGGCCGGCCGGACTTCCTGCTGCTGACCGACGCCGACATCCGCCATGCCCCGGACTCGCTGCGCTGCCTGGTGCGGCGCGCCGCGGCGGAGGGGCGCGTCATGGTCTCGCTGATGGCGCGGCTGCGCTGCGCGAGCGCCGCCGAGCGCTGGCTGATCCCGGCCTTCGTCTTCTTCTTCCAGATGCTCTATCCCTTCCGCTGGTCCAACGACCCGCGCGCGCGCACTGCCGCCGCGGCCGGGGGCTGCGTGCTGCTCCGCCGCGCCGCCTTCGAGGCGGCCGGCGGCCTCGCCCCGATCCGCGGCGAGATCATCGACGACTGCGCCCTGGCGCGGCGGATGAAGGCGGTGGGGCCGATCTGGACCGGGCTGACCGAGCGCGTCGTCTCGCTCCGCCCCTACGGCACGGTCGGGCCGGTGCGGCGGATGGTGGCGCGCACCGCCTATGCCCAGCTCGGCTACCGCGCGGCGGCGCTTGCCGGGATGCTGGCGGCGCTGGCGCTGGTGTTCCTGGCGCCGCCGCTGCTCGCGCTGCTGGCGGAGGGGCCGGCGCGCTGGCTCGGCGCCGCCGCCTGGGGCGCGATGGCGCTGGCCTACGCGCCGATGCTGCGCCGCTACGGCCTCTCCCCGCTGCGCGGCGTGGCACTACCGGGGATCGCGGCAGCGTATATGGTGTTCACCCTCGACTCGGCGCTCGCCGAATGGCGCGGGCGCGGGGGGATGTGGAAGGGAGAGGCCGGTCCGCGTGCGGATCGGGACACAGCAACCGAGCAATCTGTGGCGAGACAGTAACACCGCACTTCGCAACGACGACCAGACGGCGTATTCGATCCGATCGGTTCGCCGCCGCGGCCCCTCCACGCCGCGGAAAGCCATAGGGACCATGCACCTTGTCCAGCCTGCAGGATCTCAGCGCGGCGACGCTGCACCCGATGCTCGTGCCCGACCTGTCCGTGACGCGCGAGGCGCTGGAGACGGCGATCCGCCGCGCCGCGCGGGACCTCCTCTCCCGCCAGCGCCCCGACGGCCACTGGGTGTTCGAGCTGGAGGCGGACGCCACCATCCCCGCCGAGTTCGTGCTGCTGAAGCGCTTCTTCGGCCGGCGCGAGCCGGAGCGGGAGGCGCGCATCGCCCGCTACCTCCGCCGCCTCCAGGAGGAGGAGGCGCCGACCGCCGGCGGCGGCTGGCCGCTGTTCCATGGCGGCCCGCTCGACGTCTCCTGCTCGGTGAAGGCGTATTTTGCCCTCAGGCTGATCGGCGACGACCCCGAGGCGCCGCACATGCGCCGGGCGCGGGAGGCGATCCTCGCCGCCGGCGGGGCGGAGCGCAGCAACGTCTTCACCCGCGCGGCGCTGGCGCTGTTCGGGGAGGTGCCCTGGCGCGCCGTCCCCGCCATGCCGCCGGAGATCATGCTGCTGCCGCGCTGGTTCCCCTTCCACCTGTCCAAGATCTCCTACTGGGCGCGCACGGTGGTGGTGCCGCTGGCGGTGGTGATGGCGCACCGGCCGCGCCCCGTCGCGCCGGTCGGCGCGGGGGTGGCGGAGCTGTTCCGCACCCCGCCCGCGAAGGTGCGGCGCTGGCCCGGCGGCGCCCATGCCGAGGAGCCGTGGAAGACGCTGTTCGGTGCGCTCGACCGCGCGCTGCACCTCGCCCATGGCTGGTTCCCGCCCGCGACGCGCCGCCGCGCCGAGGCGGCGGCCGAGCGCTTCGTCACCGAGCGGCTGAACGGCGAGGACGGGCTCGGCGCCATCTTCCCGGCCATGGCCAACGCGGTGCTGATGTACCACTGCCTCGGCGTGCCGGAGGATGATCCGCGCGTCGTCACCGCCTGGGCGGCGCTGGAGAAGCTGGTCTGCGACCGGCACGGCCCGCCCGGCCGCGAGGAGACCTATGTCCAGCCCTGCCTCTCCCCCGTCTGGGACACGGCGCTGGCGGCGCACGCGCTGCTCGAGGCCGGCGGGCCGGGGGCGGAGGGCGCGGTGCGCCGCGGCGTGGAGTGGCTGCTGCCGCGGCAGGTGACCGAGGTGCGGGGCGACTGGGCCGAGACGCGCCCGGGCGTGCCGCCCGGCGGCTGGGCCTTCCAGTACGCCAACCCGCACTACCCGGACGTGGACGACACCGCCGTGGTGGTGCTGGCCATGGACCGCGCCCGCCGCGCCCAGGGCCGCGCCGATCCGCGCTGGGACGCCGCCATCGCGCGGGCCACCGACTGGGTGGTGGGGATGCAGTCGAAGGGCGGCGGCTGGGGCGCCTTCGACGCCGACAACACCCACCACCACCTGAACTCCATCCCCTTCGCCGACCACGGCGCGCTGCTCGATCCGCCGACGGCCGACGTCTCCGGCCGCTGCCTCGCCATGCTGGCCCAGCTCGGCCGCGACCGGGACGACCCGGCGGTGCGGCGGGCGGTGGAGTACCTGCTGGCGGAGCAGGAGCCGGACGGCGCCTGGTACGGGCGCTGGGGCGTGAACTACGTCTACGGCACCTGGTCGGCGGTGACGGCGCTGAACGCCGCCGGGATCGAGCCCGAGCACCCGGCGATGCGGCGCGCCGTCGCCTGGCTGAAATCGGCGCAGAACCCGGATGGCGGCTGGGGCGAGGACGGCTTCACCTATCCCCGCCGCGGCGGCACCCGCGCCGACCCGGACCGGCGGATGGGCAGGAGCACGGCCAGCCAGACCGCCTGGGCCATGCTGGCGCTGATGGCCGCCGGCGCCGCCGACGACCCGGCGGTGGAGCGCGGCGCGGCCTGGCTGCTGGCCCACCAGGATGCCGAGGGCGGCTGGGCAGAGCCGGACTACACCGGCACTGGTTTCCCGCGCGTCTTCTATCTCCGCTACCACGGCTACGCCCGGATCTTCCCGCTCTGGGCGCTGGCGCGGCTGCGCAACCTGCGCCAGGGCAATTCGCGGCGCGTGCCGCACGGGCTGTGAGGCCGCCCGGGGCGGGCGCGCGGCGATGAGCGCCGCCCCCCCCTCCGGGCGGCGGATCCTCGCCGCGGTCGGGCTGCGGGCGGAGGCGGCGCTGCTGCCGCCGGGGCTCTCCCCCGTCATCGGCGGGGCCGATCCGCGGCGCCTCGCGGCGCGGCTGGCGGCGGCGGGCGAGGGGGNCGGTCGGGCTGCGGGCGGAGGCGGCGCTGCTGCCGCCGGGGCTCTCCCCCGTCATCGGCGGGGCCGATCCGCGGCGCCTCGCGGCGCGGCTGGCGGCGGCGGGCGAGGGGGCGGCCGCCGTGCTCAGCTTCGGCATCGCCGGCGGGCTCGACCCGGCGCTGGCGCCGGGCGACCTCGTCGTCTCCACGCGGGTGCGCGGGCCGCGCGGCGCCTGGAGCGCGGACGCGGCCTGGGCGGCGGCGCTGGCGCGCGCCACCGGGGCGCGGCTCGGCGTGGTGGCCGGCGCGGCGGAGGTGGTGGCGGAGCCGGCGGCCAAGCGCGCGCTCCGCCTCGCCACCGGGGCGCTGGTGGTGGATCTGGAGAGCGAGGCGGCGGCGGCCTTCGCCGCGGCGCGCGGCCTGCCCTTCGTCGCCCTGCGCGCGGTGGCCGACACGGCCGGAGAGGGGGTGCCGCGCGCCGCGGCGGTGGGCCTGACGGCGGCGGGGCGGCCGGCGCCGCTGCGTGTGGCCCTGGCGCTGCTGC
>NZ_SJDM01000042.1 GCF_004761865.1 Crenalkalicoccus roseus
GGGCGGGCGGCCGCCGCACAGGGCGCGGCGGCGAAGCGGCGGGGCGCGGCGGCGGCGGAGGGGCGGGAAGCGCGGCGGCCGGGGGCGCCGGCGCGGGCGGTTCCGGCACCGGGCGGCGGAAGGCGACGGTGCCGGGCAGCTCCACCACCGCGAGGTGCTCGCGGAAGGCGGGGTTCGGCTCGGCATGACCGAGCAGCATCCAGCCGCCCTTCGACAGCCGCTCGCCGAGCGCGCGGACGACGCGCCGGATCGTCCCCGGGTGGAAGTAGATCAGCACGTTGCGGCAGAGGATCAGGTCGAACTCCGCCATCTGCAAGGGCGTGGTGCCGTCGAGCAGGCTCAGCAGGTTGTGGCGCTCGAAGCGCACCAGGGCGCGGTGCTGCGGCCGCAGCACCCAGCCGCGCCCGTCCGCCGCCGGCAGGAAGTCCCGCGCCCGCTCCGCCTCGGGGATGGCGCGCAGCGCCCAGGCGCCGTAGCGCGCGCGGCGCGCCGCATCGAGGAAGGCGAGGTTGATGTCGGTGCCGAGGACGGAGACGCTCCAGGCGCCGATCTCCTCGCCGAGCAGGCGGCGGAGCAGGATGGCGACGGAATAGGGTTCGGCGCCGGTGGCGCAGCCCGCGCTCCAGACGCGCAGGCGCCGCCGGGCGCGGTTGGCCGCGATCAGCTCCGGCAGGATGGTGTCGCGCAGCGCGTCGAACTGCTCCGCGTAGCGGAAGAAGAAGGTCTCGCCGATGGTGATCTCGGCCTCCAGCGCCGCCCACTCGGCCTCCCCCGCCGCCGGATCGTCGAGGCGCGCGAGATAGGCGGCGGCGTCCCGCGCGCCGGTGGCGTGGAACCGCCGCAGGAGGCGCTCCCACAGTGCCGCGTCCTTGTCCTGGTAGTAGAAATGGCCGGTGCGGGCGATGATGCGCTCCTTCAGCCGCCGGAAGGCCTCGTCCGGCGCGGGGTCGGGGCGGGTCACGCCGCGCCGGGCTCCCATTCCCGCAGCCGCGCCGCGGCGGCGCGGGCAAGGTCGGCGAGCGCCTCGCGCTCGCGCGCAAGCAGGATCCGCCCGGCATCCAGCAGGTGGATCAGGCCGCCGCCCTCCTCCTCGATCTCCGCCTCCACGCAGCCGTTCAGCGTCTCCCCCCGCGCCACGGGGCGCAGCCGCTCCGGCGCCACCGGCGCCGCCTCCAGCACCCGCGGCACCCGCAGCGCCACCGGCCCGCCGCGCAGCAGAATCAGGTGGTGGTAGAGCCGCGCCTCCGGCCCTTCCTCCGCCTCCCCGGCCCCGGGCAGGAGCAGCGGCGCGAGCGGCACCACGGCGATCGCCTCCCCGCCGAGGTTCATGAGCCCCTCGACGCAGCGCGGCGCCCCGGGCGGGCGCCACAGGCGCGGCAGCGGCAGCAATTCCCGCACCTCGGCCTGGCGCAGCGCGCAGCGCGTCGCGCCGAGGGCGAACACCACGACCGGCAGGGGCGCGGCGGCGGACCGGGGGAGGGCGGAGGCGGTCACGCGCGGGCGGCGGGTGCGCCGGGGCGGCGGCTCGGCCGCGCGGAAGGGGCGGGGGCGGGATCCATGGCGGCGTATAGCGCTGTAGCAGAAGCCCCGCCGCCCTGCCACCGCGCGGCCCGGGCCCTCACGCCTTCCGCTCCCAGCCGCGCGGCCCCTGCTGCCAGTAGCTGAGCGCGTGCCCCGCCTCCTTCGCCGCTGCCCAGCGCCGCCGCGCCGCCGCCACCGCCGCCTCGTCATTGCCGTCGAACAGGTCGAGCACGCGGTCGAACAGGGAAAGGCGCGCGCTCTCCGCCCCGTCCACCAGGAACAGGTAGCGCGCGCCGTTCGGCGCGCCGGCCTCGCCCACATCCTGCGTCGTCAGCCAGATCGGCTGCAGCTCGGCATGGCCCGTGGCCGGCGTGCCGTGCGGCAGCCAGTCCGGGTCGGGGCAGAGCCAGAGCGCGGCGTCCAGCGCGGCCAGGCGCTCCTCGCCGCCGCACAGCACCAGCGCCCGCCCCTGCTGCTGCAGCACGCGGCCGAGCAGCCGGGGCAGGGCCTGCTCCAGCGGCGTGCGCGTCAGGTGATAGAAGCCGATCTCCGCCATCGCCCGCTCAGTGCCGGTCGGGGTCCTCGAAATACATCGCCATCAGCGCGTCCAGAAGCCGTGCGCCGAAGCCGCTCGGCCCCTTCGGGCCGAGCGGCTCCTCCTCCGCGCGCCGCGCCGCCCCGGCGATGTCGAGATGCGCCCAGGGCACCCCGCCCGCGAATTCGCGCAGGAAGGCGGCGGCGTGGCAGGCATCGGGCAGGAGGCGGCCGGTGGCGCACTGCCTGAGGTCGGCGATGTCGCTGGCGAGGTCCTCGCGGTGCCGCGCGCCGATGGGCAGCGGCCAGACGGGCTCGCCCACCGCCTCTCCCGCCGCCGCCACCTGCGCGAGCAGCGCCGCGTCGGTGCCGAACAGCGCCGCGCGGTGGTGGCCAAGCGCGGTCACCGCCGCGCCGGTCAGGGTGGCGAGGTCGAGCATCGCCGCCGGGGCGAAGCGGGTGCGCGCGTAATGCAGCGCATCGGCCAGCACGAGCCGCCCCTCCGCATCCGTGTCCACCACCTCCACCGTGCGGCCGGAGAGGGTGGCGAGCACGTCGCCCGGGCGGTAGGCGTCGGCGCCGATCGCGTTCTCCGCCAGCGCCAGCACCGCCACCGCCGGGGCGGGAGAGCGGCGGAGCGCGAGCGCCAGCATCGCGCCCGCGCAGGCGGCCGCGCCCGCCATGTCGCCGCGCATCGCCTCCATCCCCTCGGCGGGCTTGAGCGAGAGGCCGCCGGTGTCGAAGGTGATGCCCTTGCCGATGAAGGCCACGGGCGGGGCGGCGAAGCTGCCGCGCCAGCGCAGCACGGCGAGGCGCGGCGGGTGCGCGGCGGCCCGCCCGACCGCGAGCAGCGCGCCGCAGCCCGCCCGCGCCAGCCGCTTGCGGCCGAGCACGTCCACCGCGATGCCGTGCTCGGAGAGCGCCTCCAGCCGCGCGGCGAACTCCCGCGTGGTCAGGCGGTTGCCGGGCTCGGCGGTGAGGTCGCGGGCGAGCAGGCAGCCGCGCGCCGCCGCCTCGGCCCGCGCCCAGAAGGGCGCCGTCGCCGCCGGGTCGTCGACCAGCAGGTCGAGCGCGGCGAGGGGCGCCTCCTCCGTGCGCGTCCGCCAGCGGTCGGGGCGCCAAGCGCGCAGGCAGGCGCCGGCGGCGAGCGCGGCGGCGGCCGCGGGCGGCAGGCCGCGCGCGTCGAGGGCGAGGCGCCGTGCCCCGCAGGCCAGGGCCGCCGCGGCGGCGCGGCCGCCCGCCGCCTCCCATCCGGTGGCGTGGCGCGGCGCGCCGGCGCCGATCAGTAACACCCGCCCCTCCGGCCCCGGCAGGTCCAGCACCTGCCCCACGCCGCCGGTGAAGCGGGCGGCGGCGGCGGCCCGGGCGAAGCGCGGCGGCACCGCCCCCTGGCGCACCGGCATGGCGCGCGGGTCCGCCGCCCCGTCCCGCTCCGCGCGGCGCAGCCGGACCCGCAGCATGGGGCGCGCCGTCAGCCCTCGTAGTGCTCGGCCACCAGGCGGTCGAGCAGCCGCACGCCGAAGCCGGTCGGTCCCTTCGGCGCCAGCGGCAGGTCCTTCTGCGCCCAGGCCGTGCCGGCGATGTCGAGATGCGCCCAGGGCATCGGCCCTTTCTTGGTGTTGACGAAGCGCTGCAGGAACTGCGCCGCGGTGATCGAGCCGCCGGGCCGCCCGCCGACGTTCTTCATGTCGGCGATGTCGGATTTGAGCTGCTTGTCGTAGGCCTCGCCGAGCGGCATGCGCCAGCACGCCTCGCCCACCGCGCGGCCGGCGGCCTCGATGCGCTGCGCCAGCTCGTCGTCGTTGCTGAACAGGCCCGCATGCTCGTGGCCGAGGGAGATGATGATGGCCCCGGTCAGCGTGGCGAGGTCCACCATGAAGCGCGGCTCGAACCGCTCCTGGCAGTACCAGAGCAGGTCGGCGAGGACGAGGCGGCCCTCGGCGTCGGTGTTGATCACCTCCACCGTCTGGCCGGAATAGGTCTTCACCACGTCGCCCGGCCGCTGCGCGGTGCCGGAGGGCATGTTCTCCACCAGCCCGACCATGCCGACCGCGTCCACCCTGGCGCGCCGCCCGGCCAGCGCCGCCATCAGCCCGACCACGGCGCCGGCGCCGGCCATGTCGTACTTCATCTCCTCCATGCCCTGGGCCGGCTTGATGGAGATGCCCCCGGTGTCGAAGGTGACGCCCTTGCCGATGAAGGCGACCGGCCGGCCGCGCCTGCCCTTGCCGTTGCCCGAGGCGCCGTTCCAGCGCATCACCACCACGCGCGGCTCCCGCGCGCTGCCCTGCGCCACGCCGAGCAGGGCGCCGAAGCCGAGCTTCCTCATCTCCTTCGGGCCCAGCACCTCGACCTCGACGCCGTGCTTCTCGAGGCCGCGGCAGCGCTCCGCCATCTCCTCCGGGCCGAGCACGTTGGGCGGCTCCGCCACCAGCTCGCGCGCCAGCGCCACGCCGTCGGCCGCCGCGCGCATCGGCATCCAGGCCGCCTTGGCGGCGGCGGTGTCGGCGGTGGCGATGGCCACGCGCTCGAGCTTCGGCTTGTCCTCCTCCTTCTCCTGGGTGCGGTAGCGGTCGAAGCGCCAGGCGCGCAGCGTGAGGCCGAGGGCGAGGCCGGCGGCGAGCGCGGGCGGCAGCCCCTCCGCCGCCACCAGCGCCTCGCGCTCCTGCACGATCAGGGGGGCGATGGCGCCGCCCGCCGCCTCCGCTCCCTCGGGGGTCACCTCGCCCGGCTTGCCGAGGCCGATGGCGACGACGCGGGAGAGGCCCGCGCCCGGCGCCCAGATGGTGCAGGACTGGCCCTTGCGGCCCTTGAAGGCGGCCGCCTCCAGGGCGCGGGAGACGGCGCCGCCGGTGGCCTCGTCTGCGGCACGGCGCAGGTTGTCGTTCCACGCCGCGCCTTCCGCCGCTTCGGGCAGCGGCAGCACCAGCGCCCCGCTGCGCGGCAGGGCGGGCTTGACGAAGGCGATGTCGGGCATGGGGGCTCCTGTCTCGGCTGCGCTCCGGCGGGCAATCTACCAGCGTGGCGCGGCGCGGCCAGGGTGCGGCGCTCAGGCGGCGGCCTGGCGGCTGCCCTCCCCCTCCGTGCGCATGGCGGCGAGGAAATGGTCCACCTCCTGGCGCAGCCTGGCGGAAACGTGCGCCACCTCATCAGCGGCCGAGAGCACCGCATCGCTGGAGCCACGTGCCCCCTCCGCAACGTCCGAAACCTCGCACATGGCGCGGGTGGCGGTTTCGTTCTGCCGGGCCACGGTCTGCACGCTGGCGGCGATCTCGCGCGTCGCCGCGCCCTGCTCCTCCACCGCCGCAGCGATCGTCGCGGCGACCTCGCTGACGCGGCCGATCGCCTCACCCACCTCACGCACCGCACCCACCGCTTCCCCGGTCGCTTCCTGGATGGCGGCGACCTGGACGCCGATCTGCTCGGTCGCCTTCGCGGTCTGGGCGGCAAGCGCCTTCACCTCTCCGGCCACCACGGCGAAGCCCTTTCCCGCCTCTCCGGCGCGCGCCGCCTCGATGGTGGCGTTGAGGGCGAGCAGGTTGGTCTGCCCCGCAATGTCGGCGATCAGCCGCACCACCTCTCCGATCTGGCCTGCCGCCTCGGACAGGCCGCGCACCGTCGCATCCGTGGCCCGGGCGCGCTCCACCGCCGCCTGCGCCGCCTGGGCCGCCTGCGCCACCTGGCGGGTGATCTCGCCGATGCTCGCGGTCAGCTCCTCGGCGGCGGCGGCGACGGCGCCGAGATTGCGTGCGCTCTCCTCGGCGCCGGAGGCGGTGGAGGCAGCGCCCTCGCGGGTGTGGCGGACCGCCTCCGCCATCTTCTCCGCCGCTTTGCGCATTGCCTCGGCCGACCCGCCAAGCGTCGCCATGACGCCGGAGATGGAGGCGCCGAACTCCTGGATGTGGCGTTCCATCGCCGCCTGGCGGCGGTCGCGCGCCGCGCGCTCGGTGGCGGCGGCGGCCTCCAGGCGGCGCTTCTCCAGCCCCTGGGCGCGAAAGGCTTCCAGCGCGCGCGCCAGCACGCCCACCTCGTCCGCGCGCCTGGTGCCGGGCACGGCGGAGTCGAGATCCCCCTCTGCCATGGCGGCGGTGGCGGTGGTGAGGGCGGCGAGGGGCCGGGTGATCCCGCGGGCGATCAGCCAGGCCAGCAGCCCGACCAGCAGCCCCACCACCGTGACCACGAGAAGCGCCTCCCGGATGTCGTTCGCCTGAGCGGCGCGCAGATCGTCCACATAGACGCCGGTGCCGATCACCCAGCCCCAGGGGGCGAAACCCCGGACGTAGGAGAGCTTCTCGACCGGCTGCTGCGCGCCGGGCCGCGGCCAGAGGGAGCCGACCACGCCGCTCCCCTCGCGCCGTACCGCATCGACAAAGGCTGCAAACAACCGGAAGCCGTTCGGATCCTTGAAATCCGACAGGTCCTTGCCCTCGAGGTCGGGGCGGAAGGGGTGCATCACCATCCGCGGCGCCATGTCGTTGATCCAGAGATACTCCTCGCCACGGTAGCGGATGGCGCGGATCGCCTCGATGGCGGCACGCTGCGCGGCTTCGCGCGTCTGGCGGCCGGCGCGCTCCTCCGCCTCGTAATGGGCGGCGATGGCGAGGGCGCTGTCGGTGATGCCGGTGAGCAGCGCGATCCGGTGCTGCTCCTCCTCCCGGACCTGGACCCAAGCCTTGAAGCCGACGGTGGCAAGCACGCCGAACAGGGCGACGAGGGTGATGCCGTGGATGCGCAGGGCGATCGGCCACTGCCGCAGGCGGTGGAGGAGGGCGGTCATGGTTGCGGGGTCCTGGTTCGCTGTCCTGGCGGCGGCATCGCCGCGGGGGCGGGGTTTGCACGCATTTCGTTGTGAATTCCTTTTGATCCTTCGGGCTTGCCCCCGGCCGCGCCCGGCGCCACACCCCCGCCATGGACGACGACGCGCTGCTCGACCTCGCCGCCGGCCTCGCCCGCCGCGCGGCGGAGGCCATCCTCGCCATCCGCCGCGCCGGCTTCGCGGTGGACCGCAAGACCGACCGCAGCCCGGTCACCGAGGCCGACCGCGTCGCCGAGGCGCTGATCGTCGAGGGGCTGCGCGCCGCCACCCCGGACATCGCGGTGATCGCCGAGGAGGAGGTGGAGGCCGGCATCGCCCCCGCGCCGGGCGAGCGCTTCTGGCTGGTGGATCCGCTGGACGGCACGCGGGAATTCGCCGCCGGCTTCGACAGCTTCACCGTCAACATCGGCCTGGTCGCGGGCGACCGCGCCGTGCTCGGCGCCGTCGCCGTGCCGGTGACCGGCGAGCTGTTCGCCGGCCGCCAGGGCGCCGGCGCCTGGAAGGAGGATGCGCGCGAGGGGCGACGCGCCATCGCCGCCCGCGCCCTGCCGCCGGAGGGGGCGGTGGTGCTGGCCAGCCGCCACTACTCGGACGACCCGCGCCTCGACGACTTCCTGGCCGGGCGGCGCGTGCAGCGCGTGGAGAAGCTCGGCTCGGCGGTGAAATTCTGCCGCGTGGCGGAGGGCGTGGCCGACCTCTACCCGCGCTTCGGCCGCACCATGGAATGGGACACCGCGGCGCCGCAGGCGGTGGTGGAGGCCGCCGGCGGCACGGTGCGGGGCTGGGACGGCGCGCCGCTGCGCTACCGCAAGCCGGGCTGGGCCAATGCCGGCTTCCTCTGCGCCGGCCGGGGCGGCGGGGGGTGACGCGGCTCCTGCCGCCCGGGGAGGTCGGGCGCGCCGCGGCGCTGCTGCGCGAGGGCGCGCTGGTCGCCTTCCCGACCGAGACGGTCTACGGCCTCGGCGCCGATGCGCGGAACCCCCGCGCCCTGGCCGCGGTGTTCGAGGCCAAGGGGCGGCCGCGCTTCAACCCGCTGATCGTCCACTACCCCGAGGCCGGGGCCGCCTTCGCCGAGGTGGCGGCGGAGGGCCGTGCCCGCACCCTCGCCGCGCGCTTCTGGCCGGGGCCGCTGACCCTGGTGCTGCCGCGCCGCCCGGGCTGCGGCGTGGACCTGCTGGCGAGCGCGGGGCTGGAGACGCTGGCGGTGCGCGTGCCCGCCCATCCCCTGGCGCTCGCCCTGCTGCGCGCGGCGGGGGTGCCGGTGGCCGCGCCCTCGGCCAACCGCTCCGGCGCGGTCAGCCCGACCACGGCGGAGCATGTGCTGGAGGGGCTCGGCGGGCGGATCGCGGCGGTGCTGGATGGCGGCCCCTGCCCGGTCGGCGTCGAATCCACCGTGCTCGACCTGAGCGGGGAAGAGGCGGTGCTGCTGCGGCCGGGAGGCGTGCCGGTGGAGGCGATCGAGGCCGCGATCGGCCCGGTCGCGCGCCGCGCCGCGGCGGTGGAGGGGGGGGAGGGGCTGCGCTCGCCCGGCCTTCTCGCCTCGCACTACGCGCCCGGCCTGCCGGTGCGGCTGGAGGCGCGGGAGGCGGCGCCGGACGAGGCGCTGCTCGCCTTCGGGCCGGCCCCGTCGGGGGCGGCGGTGACCTGGAACCTCTCCGAGCGGGGCGACCTGGCGGAGGCCGCCTCGCGCCTCTTCGCCGGGCTGCGCTGGCTGGATGCGGAGGGCACGCGGCGCGGCTGCGCGCGCATCGCGGCGATGCCGGTGCCGCGCACGGGGCTCGGCCTTGCCATCAACGACCGCCTGGCGCGCGCCGCGGCGCCGCGCCCGGGCCTACTCCACCCGCAGCGCCGCCCGTAGCGCGCTGAAGCCCGCCGGATCCGACAGCGCGGCGAGGCGCCCGGCGGCCAGCGTGGCGTAGCGCAGCAGCAGCGCACGGCGGCGCGCCGGGGCCAGGGGATGCGCCGGCGCCTCGCGCAGCAGCGCCGCCTCCGCGCCCTCGGCCGCCACCACCAGCCCGGTGTCCTCCGGCAGCAATTCCTGCGGGAAGTCGGTGTCCACGGCGAAGTAGAGCCGGTCGCAGTAGTCGCGGTATTCCGGCCACTTGCCGTCCGAGAGGAAGTCGCGGGCGCAGGACTTCACCTCGATCGCGGCAAAGCCGCCATCGGGCAGCAGGGCGAGGATGTCGGCGCGCCGCCCGTTCGGCAGCGGCACCTCCTGCACCGGCGCCCAGCCGCGCAGCGCGCAGAAGCGCATGGCGGCGCGGCAGACCAGGGCGGTGCGGGCGGCGGGGGGAAGAAGCTGGTTCACGCAAAATCCATTCCCAGGCGCCGGAACATCTGGTCAAGAGGCGACGATGCTGCCATGGTGCGCCGGGATACATGCTGTTTCATGGTCGCAACACGCTTCGCCGTCGCCATCCACATCCTGCTCCTGATCGCCAGCGACACCGCCGATGAGGCCACCAGCGCGCGCATGGCGGTGAGCATCGGGACCAACCCCGTGGTCGTCCGGCGCATCGCCGGCCATCTGGCGCGCGCCCGCCTGATCTCGGTGCAGCGCGGCCCGGGAGGGGCGGCGCTGGCCCGCCCCGCCGCCGAGATCACGCTGCGCGACGTCTGGCGCGCCATCCATCCGGAGAAGGACAGGCTGATCCGGGTGCATGGGCGCGCCAGCAAGGCCGACCCGATCGGCCGCCAGGTGCCGGAGCTGCTGCGCCAGCGCTTCGACCAGGCCGAGGCGGCGATGCTGCGCGACCTTGCCACCACCACCATCGCCGACCTCCTGGCCAGGATGGAGCCGGCGCGGCAGGTGGCCTGACGCCCGCGGGCACCCCATACCGGCGGCACCGGTCCTCGACCGGTGCCGAGGCCGCGGATGCGGCCCGCGGCTCCTGCCGCGCCCTTGCCCGGATGCGTGACGCATCCGGGCCGTCGGCCTCAGCCGGCCAGGGCGTCGATCGCCCGCGCCAGCTCGACGTCGCGCCTGCTCAGCCCGCCGGCATCGTGGGTGGTGAGCACGATCTCCACCCGGTTCCACACATTGCGCCACTCCGGGTGGTGGTCCTGGCGCTCCGCCAGCAGCGCCACCCGGGCCATGAAGCCCCAGGCCTCGCTGAAGTCGCGGAAGCGGAACTCCCGCCGGATCGCGTCCCGCCCCTCCACCATCCGCCATTCCGGCAGCGTCTCCGCCAGGCGGGCGCGGGACGCCGCGTCGAGCCGCTCCACCATCCTTGCTCTCCTTCTCCCTTGACGCCGGGCGCGGGGCGGCGTGGTTTGCGCCCATGCGCCACACCACGCCCCCCAGCCTGGACGACATGGTCGAGATGGCGGAGGCGGCGCTCGCCGCCATCCCCGAGGAGCTGCGCGACCTCGTGCGCGGTGCCGCCATCGTGGTGGAGGAGGCGCCGGACGAGGAGACCCTGGCCGAGATGGGGCTCGACAGCCCCTGGGAGCTGACCGGCCTCTACCGCGGCACGCCGCTCACCCAGAAGAGCGCCATGGACGTGCCGCGCGAACCCGACACCATCCTGCTGTTCCGCGAGCCCATCCTGCTCGAATGGATCGAGACCGGGGAGGACCTGTTCCGCCTGGTACGCAACGTGCTGCTGCACGAGATCGGCCACCATTTCGGCCTCTCCGAGGAGGACATCGAGCGGCTGGAGCGGGAGCAGTAGGGCCGGTCGCGGAGGGGAGAAACGGCCGGCGGCGCGATGCCGGGCCCCGCGGACCGCGGCCGGCCCGCCCGCGGACGCCGGCGTACCCCTCCACCGGCCGCTTCTACGGCACCCCCCTGATCGCGCCGGCAGGCACCGCCGCGCCCAGCGCCAGCGCCGCCGCGGCGGCGGAGGCGATGCCGGCCACCGCCCAGCGCCCCTCCGCATCGCGGGCCAGCAGCGGCGCGCCGCTCGCCCCGCGCGTGCCGGCGCAGTCGTGCAGCAGCAGCGGCAGGCCCGCGGCGTCGCGCCCCAGGCCGAGGACGCGGCAGGCGGTGTCGGCGAGCAGCGCCTCCGGCCGGTCCTGCTGGTAGCCGGCGAGGGCGAGCGGCATGCGCGGCGCCGGCGCCTCGCGCAGCAGCGGCAGGACGCGGTCGGGCGCGCCCACCGTGCGCTCCAGCGTCAGCACCGCCCAGTCCGCGCCCGCCGGGCGTCGCGCCGCCGGATCATAGCCCTCGCCGATCCGGTAGGCGGCGGCGCGGGCATGCGCCGCCCAGCCGCCGAGGTGATAGCCGAGCAGGAAATGCACCGCCCCCGGCCGCACCAGCCGCCCGGTGCGCGGCGCCACCAGGCAGTGCGCCGCGGTCAGCACGGTGCGCGGGCCGACCAGCACGCCGGTGCAGCGCCCGCCGGCCTCGGTCTGCACCCGGCCGAGGGCGCGCCAGGGCTCGGCCGCGTGGTCCACGGGCCGGCGCGGATCGGCGGCGCCGATGCCGGGCAGCGCCGGCCGCTCCTGCCCCCGCGCCGCCGGGGAGGCGCCGAGGAGGAGCAGGGCCGCCAGCCCGGCGCGCGCGGCCTTCCCGCCCGGCCGCCGCGCCGTCATGCCGGCCGCGCGAGGTCCCGGCCCGGGGCGGCGGGCGCGGCCGCCCATGCCGGGCCTCGTCACGGCGGGTTCCCGGCACCAGGCCACGCAGAAGGCCGGGACCTGCCGTACCAAGCGTCAGTGGCCGTGCCCGCCCGGTTCCCGCGCCCCGGCGGCGGCGATGGCGAGCGGCACCTCCACCTCGCCCGCCCGCTCGAAGCGCAGCGTCACCGGCACCGTCTCGCCCTGGTGCAGCGGGCGGAGGAGGCCGATCAGCATCAGGTGCAGCCCGCCCGGGCGCAGGGTGACGGTCTCGCCGGGGGGGATCTCGATCGCCGGCACCTCGCGCATGCGCATCACCTCGCCTTCCCGCTCATGGGTGTGCAGCTCCACGCGCCCGGCGGCGGGGCTGGCGGCGGCGACCAGCCGGTCGGCGGCGGCCCCGCGGTTGGCGATGGCAAGGTAGCCGGCGCCGCTCCCGCCCTGGGGGGCGGCGCGGCTCCAGGCGCGGGTGATGACGAGGTCGCCGATGCGGATCTCCTCCGCCCGGGCGGTCCGGCCGAGGGGAAGAAGGGCGGCGGCACCGAGCAGGGCGCGGCGGGTGGCGGCGATGCGACGGATCATGGTTCGGCTCCTCCGGCGCGGCGGGGCCGTCGCGGCGCCGGCGGGCCGCCCGGCCCGCCGGGACGGCCGCCTGATAGGCCGGGGGGCGCGCGAAGGGAACACCCCGGCGATCCCGCCTTCGCGGATCGGGCGATGGAGCATGTTCCGTTCATCCCGGCTCACGGAAAACGCTCCAGCTCGTTGAATGTGCGGCCTTCTTCACCCGTCCAGGGGGGGGACACCTGAACGGGATCTGCTCTAGCGCACCCAGTCGCCGGGGCGGAACACCCAGGCCTCGCCGCGCCGGTCCCAGCGCGGCGCGGCGTAGCGCCAGCCGGGCCGCTCGCGCAGCCACCGCCCCTCTACCCAGACATAGCGGCGGCCATCCCACTGCCAGTATCCGGGGGCCCAGACATGGCCGCGCCGGGGCGGCGGGGGCCGGCGCGCATGGCGGGGCGGCGGCGGCGGGGCGTGGCGCGGGGGCGGGCCGTGGCGGTGCTCGCGCGCCTCGGCCTCGGCCGCGAGACTCATCGTGCCCCCTGCGGCCAGCAGCGCCGTGGCGAGGGTGGACAGCAGGTCTCGACGCTTCATCGCTTCGTCTCCCGGCGGGAACCGAGCCAAGGCTCGCCCCGCCGCGTGACGCCTTTGTGGCGGCCCGGCTTGCCGCGCGTGAAGAAGCGTAACGGCCGGATACGCGGCGTCAGGCCAGCGCGTACTCCACCTCCGGCACATAGACCGCCTGCTCCTTGCCGAGGTGCGAGGAGTAGAGGGTGAAGCTCTCCACCATCACCGGCGGGGCGCGGAACAGGTTGTGCGCCTGCACGAAGGCGATCAGCTTCTCCGGCGCCGCCTTGTCGGTGCGCGCGAGCGTGACGTGCGGGGCGAAGCGCCGCCGCTCCGGCTCCAGCCCGGCGCGCTGCAGCGCCGTCTCCACCTTGCCCTGCAGGAAGGCGAGGCCCTCGGTCCGCTCCGCCCCGACCCAGAGGGCGCTGATCTTCCCGCCGCGCTCGAAGGTGCCGAGGCCGCGCAGCGAAAGCGCGAAGGGCCGGGCGCGGATGGTGGCGAGGGCGTCGTCCACCTCCTGCGCCCGCCAGGGCTCGACCTCGCCGATGAAGCGGAGCGTCAGGTGGTAGTTCTCCGGCGGCACCCATTTGGCGCCGGGGATGCCGCCCGAGAGGGCGGCGAGCCGCCCCCTCACCTCGGCGGGAAGGGGGAGGGCCACGAAGAGGCGCAGCATGTCGGTCTCCTCAGCCCGGGCCGGGCACGCGATCGAGCAGCGCCTCGACCGCGGGCAGGATGCGGCGGACGATCTCCTCCACCCCCTGCGCGTTGGGGTGGATGCCGTCCGCCTGGTTCAGCGCCGGATCGGCGGCGACGCCCTCCAGGAAGAAGGGATAGAGCAGCACCTCCGGCCGCTCCTCCGCGAGGCGCCGGTACACCCCGGCGAATTCGCGCCCGTATTCGGCGCCGAGATTGGGCGGGGCGAGCATCCCGGCGAGCAGCACGGGGATGCCGCGCGCCGCGAGCCGGTCCAGGATGGCGGCGAGGTTGGCGTGGGTCTGCGCCGGGTCGAGCCCGCGCAGCCCGTCATTGCCGCCGAGCGTGACGATCGCCGCCTGCGGCCGGTCGGCCAGCGCCCAGTCGAGCCGCGCAAGCCCGCCCGCCGTGGTGTCGCCGGAGACGCCGCCGTCGAGCACCCGCACCGCCCGCCCCCGCGCGCGCAGCGCCGCCTCGAGCCGCGGCACGAAGCCCTGGCCGGCGGGCAGGCCGTAGCCGGCCGTCAGGCTGTCGCCCAGCGCGAGCAGGCGCAGCGGCTCCGCTCCCCCGGCGCGGGGCGGCAGGAGCATGACGAGGCCGAGCCATGCCTTCCCGAGGGCGGCGCGCCGACCATATCGGCAGGCAACCCGGAAAACCCTCGCCGCCATGGATGATGCCGTCCCCAGCCAGTCCCGAACGCTGCCCGATCGCCGGGCCGCCGATCCCCTCATCGCCGCGCGGGACCTGCGGTTCAAGGTGGTCGGGCCGGCGGGGGAGGTCAACATCCTCCGCGGCCTCGACCTCGCCGTCCGGCCGGGGGAGACGGTGGGGCTGGTCGGCCCCTCCGGCTCCGGCAAGACCTCGCTGCTGATGCTGCTCGCGGGCCTCGAGCGGCCGAGCGGCGGGGCGCTCCGGGTCGCGGGGCACGACCTCGCGGCGATGGGGGAGGACGCGCTGGCGCGCTTCCGGCGCGAGACGGTGGGCATCGTGTTCCAGGCCTTCCACCTGGTGCCGACCATGACCGCGCTCGAGAACGTGGCGGTGCCGCTGGAATTCGCCGGGCGGGCGGACGCCTTCCTCCGCGCCGAGGCGGCGCTCGCCGCGGTCGGGCTCGGGCATCGTCTCGGGCACTATCCGGGCCAGCTCTCGGGGGGCGAGCAGCAGCGCGTGGCCCTGGCGCGGGCGACGGTGGCCGAGCCGCCGCTGCTGCTGGCCGACGAGCCGACCGGCAACCTCGACCGCGCGACCGGCGGGCAGGTGATGGACCTGCTGTTCGGCCTGCACGCGCGCCTCGGCACCACGCTGCTGCTGATCACCCACGATCCCGCGCTTGCCGCGCGCTGCGGGCGGGTGGTGCGGATGGAGGACGGGCGGATCGTGGACGACGGGATGCGCGGCTGAGCGGCGGCTCAGGCCGGGCGCGGCTGGGGCGCCGGGGCGGGCGGCGGCGAATCCGGCGCCTCCGCCGGCGCCGCCGCGGCCAGGGGCGGCGCGGGGGGCGGGTCCGCCGCGGCGTGCTCCAGCATGCGGTGGGCGATCTCGCGCTCGCCCATCACGATCAGGCTGGCGCCGAGGGCGGAGAGGTGCTCGACCTCGGCGTCGGAATGGGCGCGCACGATGATCTCGATCGCCGGGTTGGCGGCGCGCGCCTGCTGCACCACCTGCCCCGCCTCGAAGGCTTCCGGGATGGTGACGAAGAGGCGCCGCGCCGCGGGCAGGTTGGCCAGCCGCAGCACCTCCGGATCGGCGGCGTTGCCGACGACGACCTCGGCCCCGGCCTCCTGCGCCGCCGCCACCGCCCGCGCGCCCTCCTCGAACACCAGCAGCGGCCGCCCCGCCGCCCGCAGCCCGGCGCCGACCAGCGAGCCGACGCGGCCGTAGCCGACCAGCACGTCATGGCCGGCGAGGGCGGTCGGCTCCGGCCGCTCCTCCGGCGCGGGCGCGGGGGGCGGCGGGGCGGGGGGCGCCGCCACCACGGGGCCGGGCGCGGCGTCCGGCGCCGCGACCCGCGCGGCGGCCGGCGCGGCCGGGGAGGGCGCGCGCACGATGCGCGCCCGCCCCCGCTCCAGCGCCGCGAACAGGAAGGGGTTGAGCAGGATCGAGAGGATCGCCCCGGCGAGGATCAGGTCCCGCCCCTCCGCCGGCAGCATGCCGAGCGAGACGCCGAGCGCGGCGAGGATGAAGGAGAACTCCCCGATCTGCGCGAGGCTCGCCGAGATGGTGAGGCCGGTGCCCCAGGAATGGCCGAAGGCGCGCACGATCAGCAGCGCGGCGAGCGACTTGCCGAGCACGATGATCGCCAGCGTCGCCAGGATGGCGAGCGGGGCCTGCACCACGATCCGCGGGTCGAACAGCATGCCGACCGAGACGAAGAACAGCACCGCGAAGGCGTCGCGCAGCGGCATCGCCTCCTCCGCCGCGCGCTGGCTGAGCTGGCTCTCGGACAGCACCATGCCGGCGAAGAAGGCGCCGAGGGCGAAGGAGACGTCGAACAGCGCCGAGGCGCCGTAGGCGATGCCGAGCGCCACCGCGTAGACCGCGAGGCGGAACAGCTCGCGCGAGCCGGTGTGCGCCGCGTAGTGCATCACCCACGGGATCACCCGCCGCCCGGCCACCAGCATCACCGCGACGAAGGCGGCCACCTTGGCGAGGGTCAGCGCGACCAGGCCGGCGAAGCCGCCGATGCCGGTGGCGGCGCCGACGGCGAGCGCGGCGCCGATCGCCGGCAGCAGCACCAGGGCGAGGACCATCGCCAGGTCCTCGACGATCAGCCAGCCGACGGCGATGCGCCCGCGCTCCGTCTCCAGGATCCGCCGCTCCTGCAGGGCGCGGATCAGCACCACGGTGCTGGCCACCGACAGCGCCAGGCCGAACACCAGCCCCGCCCCGACATCCCAGCCGAAGCTGAGGCCGAGGCCCATGCCGAGCAGCGTCGCCACCGTGATCTGCGCGATCGCCCCGGGCAGGGCGATGGCGCGCACCGCCATCAGGTCCTTGGGCGAGAAGTGCAGCCCGACCGCGAACATCAGCAGGATGACGCCGATCTCGGCGAGCTGGTGGGCGAGGTCCTGGTCGGCGACGAAGCCCGGCGTGAAGGGCCCGACGGCGATGCCTGCGAGCAGGTAGCCGACCAGGGGGGAGACGCGCAGCCGGTGCGCGGCGAGGCCGAACAGGAAGGCCAGGGCGAGGCCGATGGCGATGGCGGCGATCAGCGGCGTGTGATGCTCGGGCAAGTGTCTCTCCTGCCATCTCTTGGGGGTCATGCCCCGGAAGGCGGCCTGGGAGGCGATCGCCGCTTTCGACGTTTTTAGTCGCTATTGACGCTTGGCGCAAGCTTGCCCATCTCTGCGACGCCATGCCGATCTCGCCCGCCCAGTGCCGCGCCGCCCGGGCCCTGCTGGGTTGGACCCAGGCCGAGCTGGCGGCGCGGGCCGAGGTCAGCCCCGGTACCGTCCGCGGCTTCGAATGCGGCCGCCACGATCCCCACCGCGCCACCGCGGCGGCGCTGCGGCGCGCGCTGGAGGAGGCGGGCGTCGCCTTCCTCGACCCCGACGAAGGGGGCGGGGCGGGCGTGCGGAAGCGGTGCTAAAGCGGATCCCCCTCAGGCGGATCCGCCCGCGCGGATCAGGCGCTAGCGCCAGCCGGGCAGGCGGAGCCGCCGGGGCGGCGGGCGGTTGGGGGTAAGGCCGCGCAGCAGGAGCGGCAGCAGCAGCCCCCCGGCGAGCCCCGCCGCGGCGCGCAGCAGCGCCGGGTCGAAGGCCGGCACCCGGGTGCGGGAGCGGTGGCCGAAGCGGCCCTGCGCCCCCTGCCCGTCCGGCGCCGGGGCGAACAGGTTGTCCGGCCGGGGGCGCTCCGGCTCTTCGGTCATCTGCCCGTCATAGGCCTGGCGGGCGAGCATGCGGTCCATCAGCCCCGGCGCCAGCATGGCGCCGAGGATCACCTGCAGGCTCGGCCAGCCCACCCACAGCTCGCGCGGGGCGGCGAGCGCCGCCTGCACGATCCGCTCCGCCACCGGCCCCGGCTGGTGGATCGGCGGCACCGGCTGGGCGCGGCGCGGCATGTGGCTGCGCGACCAGTCGAATTGCGGGGTGTTCACCGCCGGGAGCTGCACCATGGTCAGGCGGATCCGGCTGCCCTCGCGCAGCAGCTCGCTGCGCAGGGAGTCGGTGAAGCCGCGGATGGCGAATTTGGCGCCGCAATAGGCGGCCTGCAGCGGAATGGCGCGGTAGCTGAGGGCGGAGCCGACCTGCACGATGGTGCCGCGGTCGCGCGGCCGCATATGGTCGAGCGCGGCGAGCGTGCCGTGGACGGTGCCGAGATAGGTCACCTCGGTGACGCGGCGGAACTCCTCCGGCGTGATGTCCCGGACCTTGGAGAAGACGGTCGCCATGGCGTTGTTGACCCAGACGTCGATGCCGCCGAGGCTGCCCGCCGCGCGGTCGGCGGCGGCGCGGAGCGCGGCGGCGTCGGCCACGTCGGCCGGCAGCGCCAGGGCCTGCGGCGCGCCCGCCGCCTCGGCCTCGCGCCGCGCCGCTTCCAACCGCTCCGCGCCGCGGGCGATCAGCGCCACCCGCCAGCCGCGTCGGGCGAAGGCGTTCGCGGTGGCGCGCCCCACCCCGGCCGAGGCGCCGGTCACCACCACGGTCCCCGGCCGCGAAGCCTGCTCCTTGGGCATGATCCCTCCTGCGCCGCAGGCAAGCCGAACACGCGGGCGCCGGGGCGGTTGCGGGGCGCGCCGGGGAATGCGCGCGCCTTGAAGGGCGGCGCCGCGGCGGCTATCTGGGAGGATCAACCAGGCGGGCGCGCCGGCTGCTGGCGGCGCGCCGGAAAGGCAACGGGTTCGTCATGGCGCGCGTCACCGTCGAAGACTGCATCCTCAAGGTTCCGAACCGCTTCGAACTGGTGCTGCTGGCGGCGCAACGGGCCCGCAACATCAGCCGGGGCGAGGCGCTGACGCTCGATCGCGACAACGACAAGAACCCGGTGGTGGCGCTGCGCGAGATCGCCGAGGGGACGGTGGACCTCGGCGGGCTGGAGGCCGACCTCGTCAAATCCCTGCAGCGGGCGCCCGAGCCCGAGCCGGCGGAGGAGGAGGTGCTCGACCTCATCGCCACGGACGAGAACATCTTCGGCGTCATGGACGTCAATGAGCAGCTTCCGGCCGACGGGACCCAGATCGAGGAGATGTCGCCCGAGGACATCGAGGCGGCGATCGCGGCCGAACTCGGCGGCGGGGGGCGCCGCTAGCCTGTCCGTGGCCGGGAGGGGCGCCGCCCCGCACCCACCCGCCCGCCCGCCCGCGCGGAGCCGGCCCTCGCGGCCGGCCGTGCCCGCCCCATGACCGGGGAGGTGGCCCACGCCCCCGAGGGGGCGGCGGTCGGCGCCCCCCTCGCCCCGCCGCCGGGGCTTGAGGAGGCCCGGGCCCTCGCCCGCCGGGTCGCCGCCTACGACCCGCGCGCCGACCTCGACCTGCTCGAGCGCGCGGCGGAGACCGCCGCCCACGCCCATGCGGGCCAGACCCGCGAGAACGGCGAACCCTACATCACCCACCCGATCGCGGTGGCCGAGATCCTGGCCGGCTACCGCCTCGACGCCGCCTCCATCGCCACCGCCCTGCTGCACGACGTGGCGGAGGACACCGCCACCGGGCTGAAGGAGATCGAACGCCGCTTCGGCGCCGAGATCGCCCGGCTGGTGGACGGCGTGACCAAGCTCTCCCGCCTGGAGCTGCAGAGCGAGCGCACCAAGCAGGCGGAGAATTTCCGCAAGCTGGTGCTGGCGATGAGCGAGGACATCCGCGTCCTGCTCGTCAAGCTCGCCGACCGGCTGCACAACATGCGCACGCTGCACTTCGTGCCGCAGCCGGAGCGGCGGCGGAAGACGGCGCGCGAGACGCTCGAGATCTTCGCCCCGCTCGCCGAGCGCATCGGCATGGACGCCCTGAAGACCGAGCTGGAGACGCTCGCCTTCCAGGAGCTGAACCCGGAGGCGCGCCAGACCATCGCCGCGCGCCTGACCTTCCTGCGCGGCCAGGGCGCCAACCTCATCAAGGAGATCGAGCAGGACCTGCGCCGGGTGCTGGCCGAGCACGAGGTGCCGTTCCTCGACGTGACGGGGCGGGAGAAGTCGCCCTACTCCATCTGGCTGAAGATGCAGAAGAAGAACGTGACCTTCGAGGCGCTCTCGGACGTCATGGCCTTCCGCATCATCGTCCCCGAGAAGGCGCACTGCTACGCCGCGCTCGGCGCCGTGCACGCCGCCTACCGCGTGGTGCCGGGCCGGTTCAAGGACTACATCTCGACGCCCAAGAGCAACGGCTACCAGTCGCTCCACACCGGCGTGACGGTGCCGGAGCGGCGCAACGCCAAGATCGAGGTGCAGATCCGCACCCGCGAGATGCACGAGGTGGCGGAATACGGCGTCGCCGCGCACTGGATCTACAAGCAGGGGGAGGAGCTGCAGAAGGAGCGCCGCCGCTACCCCTGGGTGCGCGCCCTGCTCGACATCCTGGAGAACGCCGAGGGGCCGCAGGACTTCCTCGAGCACACCAAGCTCGAGCTGCACCGCGACCAGGTGTTCTGCTTCACCCCCAAGGGGGATCTCATCGAGCTGCCGCGCGGCGCGACGCCGGTGGACTTCGCCTACGAGGTGCACAGCCAGGTCGGCGATTCCTGCGTCGGCGCCAAGGTCAACGGCAAGATCGTGCCGCTGCGCACCCAGCTCGAGAACGGCGACCAGGTCGAGATCATCACCGCCCGCGGCGGCACGCCCAACCCGAACTGGGAGCGCTTCGTCGTCACCGGCAAGGCGCGCGCCCGCATCCGCCGCTTCGTCCACGCCCGCCAGCGGGAGGAGAACCAGCAGCAGGGCCGCGCCGCCATCGCCAAGGCGTTCCGCCAGGAAGGGCTCGACTTCTCCGAGAAGCTGCTGGAAGGCGCGGTGAAGGCGCTGAAGCAGCCGGGCCTCGACGAGCTCTACCTCGCCGTCGGCAGCGGGCAGATCCCGGCGCGGGAGGTGCTGCACGCCGCGGTGCCGGAGCACAGGAGCCCGCCGCGCGTCGCCGGCCCGCCACCGCTGGTGCGCCCGCGCGGCCGGCTCGGCCAGGGGCCGGCCGCGGCCCGCGGCGCCGAGCGCCCCGGCGGCCCGCGCATGCCGGTGACCGGCCTCGTCAGCGGCATGCCCTATCATTTCGCCGGCTGCTGCCACCCGCTGCCGGGGGAGCGCATCATCGGCATCGTCACCACCGGCCGGGGCGTGACCATCCACGCCGCCGACTGCCACATGCTGGAGAGCTTCGCCCAGACGCCGGAGCGCTTCCTCGAGATCGACTGGGAGGAGGCGGGGGCCATCCGGCACACCGCGCGCATCCTGGTGCAGAGCCGCGCCCGCCCCTCCGCCCTCGGCGGCCTCGCCGAATCCGTCGCCCAGCAGGACGGGCTGGTCTCCGGCCTCAAGGTGCTGCGCCGCGACGCCGACGGCTTCGAGATGGCGCTCGACGTGGAGGTGACGGATCTGCGCCACCTCGAGCGCATCATGGCCTCGCTCCGCGCCTCGCCCGAGACGATGCGGGTGGAGCGGCTGCGGAGCTGATCCCGCCCGGGCGCCCTTCCTTGACACCCCCCGCCCCGGAAGGCTTCATCCCGCCTTCCCCGCGCCTTCCCGCGCGGGCGCAGGCAACATCCCGGTGGACACGCGCTTGAGCACCTCGATGGCGAAGAAAAAGTCCGGCGGCTGGCTGGAAAGCCTGAAGACCGTCGTCTACGCCGGCCTCATCGCCATCGGCATCCGCACCGTGGCCATCGAGCCGTTCAACATCCCGTCCGGCAGCATGATCCCCACCCTGCTGGTCGGCGACTATCTCTTCGTCTCCAAGTATTCCTACGGATACTCGCGCTATTCCCTGCCCTTCGGCCCCCCGCTCTTCGAGGGGCGGATCTTCGGCCGCCTGCCGGAGCGCGGCGACGTCGCGGTGTTCAAGCTGCCGCGGGACACCAGCCAGGACTACATCAAGCGCATCATCGGCCTGCCCGGGGACCGCGTGCAGATGCGCAGCGGGGTCCTCTACCTCAACGGCCAGCCGGTGCGGCGGGAATTCCTCGGGCCCTACGTCGCCGAGGGTGACGGGCCGCGCATGACGGTGCGGCTGTTCCGCGAGGTGCTGCCCGACGGCCGCGCCCACAAGATCATCGAGCAGACCGACGACGGGCCGCTCGACAACACGCCGGAGTTCCGCGTCCCCGCGGGGCACGTCTTCGCTCTCGGCGACAACCGCGACAACAGCCTGGACAGCCGGGTGCAGAACGCGGTCGGCTTCGTGCCGGTGCAGAACCTGGTGGGGCGGGCCGAGTTCATCTTCTTCTCGGTGGACGGCTCGGCGGCCTGGTGGGAGGTGTGGAACTGGCCCTTCGCGATCCGCTGGTCGCGCCTGTTCACCGCCGTGCGCTAGCCTCCGGACCATGACCGACGCACGCGGGGAGGGTCCGTTCCAGCAGCGCATCGGGCACCGCTTCCGCCGGCCGGAGCTGCTCGCCCAGGCGCTGACCCACCGCTCCGCCGCCGACCCCCGCCGCTCCCAGCTCGATTCCAACGAGCGGCTGGAATTCCTCGGCGACCGCGTCCTTGCCCTGCTGATCGCCGAGTGGCTGGCCGAGCGCTTCCCGGCCGAGCGGGAGGGCGACCTCGGCAAGCGTCTCGGCGTGCTGGTGGCGCGCGACACCCTCGCCAAGGTGGCGGAGGGGCTCGGCCTCGCCGCCGTGCTGCGCGTGCCGCCCTCCGAGGGGCGGGCCGGCCTGCGCGAGCGCGCGAATGTGCTGGCCGACGCGCTGGAGGCGCTGCTCGGCGCCATCTATCTCGACGGCGGGCTGGAGCCGGCGCGCGCCCTGGTGCGCCGGGAGTGGGAGCCGCTGCTCGGCGCCGACCTGCGCCCGCCTGTCTCGGCCAAGAGCCGGCTGCAGGAATGGACGCTCGGGCGCGGCCTCGGCCTGCCGGAATACCGGCTGGTCTCGGCAACCGGACCCTCTCACCAGCCGATCTTCGTGGTGGCGGTGACGGCTGCGGGACGGGAGGCGGAGGGCATGGGCGAGAGCAAGCGGGCGGCGGAGCAGGCGGCGGCGGAGGCCTGGCTCGCCGGGCTGCCGCAGCGGTGAGGCGGTGCCGCGGCACGAAGGCCCCGCCGGCGCCGGCCGCGACGCTTCCCTCCCCGATGCCGGCAGCGGGCCCTGGCCGGACCCGCCGGCGGTGAGCGCCATGCCCGCCAGGGCGGGGGCGCGGATCCTGCTGGTCGAGGATTCGGAGACCCAGGCGCTGCAGATCCGCCGCCTGCTGGAGGCGGAGGGCTTCCTGGTGGAGCGGGTGGCGAGCGCCGAGGCCGCGCTCGAGAGCCTGAACGCCCGCCTGCCCGACCTCGTCGTGGCCGACTACCGGCTGCCGGGCATGGATGGCGGCGAGCTCGCGCGGCTGATCCGCCTCAACCTGCGCACCCGCGCCATCCCCGTCCTGATGCTGACCGAGGCGCGGGAGCGCGGCCTGGAGCGGCAGGGCCTCGAAAGCGGGGCCGACGCCTACGTGGCGAAATCCGCCGATCCGGCGCTGATGGTGCTGCGCCTGCGCGCGCTGCTGCGCCGCAGCCCCGCGGGCGCACCGCCAGGGGAGGAGGACGCGGCGGCGCCGGGGGGCGCGCCCTTCCGCCGCGCCCGGCTGCTGGTGGTGGACGACGCCGCCACCGCCGCGCCCCTCATGCGGCTGCTGGCGGCCGAGGGCTATGCGGTCGAGCGCCAGGCCGACCCCGGGGCGGCGCTTGCCGCCGCGCCCGCCGCGCCCTGGGACTGCGTGATCGTGCGCGTGGAGGGCGCGGGCTTCGACGGCATCGCGCTGTGCCGGGCGCTGAACGCGCTGCGCGGCGCCCAGGCCGGGCCCGAGGGCGAGCCCCCCTTCTTCGAGATCGCGGCGCTCGGCGGCGGCGACCCGCCGGAGGAGGCGCTGCTGACCCGCGCCTTCGAGGCCGGCGCGGACGAGCTGCTGCCCGCCGCCGCGGCGCCGGAGGTGCTCGGCGTGCGCATCCGCGCCATCCTTCGCCGCAAGCTGCTGCAGGACGAGAACCGCCGCATCGAGGCGGAGCTGCGCGAGCGGCGCCTGGCGACCGAGCGGGCCCGGGCGGAAGCGGCGGCAGCGGCGGCCAAGGCCGCGCTCGCCGAGGCGCTCTCCCGCGCCAATGCCGAGCTCGAGGAGGCGAACCGGCGCCTCCGGGAGACGCAGGCGCGGCTGGTGCAGGCGGCGAAGATGGCCTCCCTCGGCGAGCTGGTGGCCGGCATCGCGCATGAGATCAACAACCCGCTCGCCTTCATCCTGGCGCATCAGGGAACGGTGGAGCGGCTGCTCGCCCGGCTGGAGGCGGCGGCGGGGGACGAGGCGGAGTCGCGGCGCCTGCTGCTGCGCTGCGCCGAGCGCACCCGCTCCATGGGCATGGGGCTGCGGCGGATCCAGGACCTGGTGCTGAAGCTGCGCCGCTTCTCCCGCCTCGACGATGCCGGCTTCCAGGTGGTGAACGTGCCCGAGGCGGTGGAGACGGTGCTCGCCCTGCTCGCGCACCGGATCGGCGACCGCATCGTGGTGGAGCGCGACTACCGGGCGGAGCCCGAGCTCTTCTGCTCTCCGGCCCTGCTCAACCAGGTGGTGATGAACATCCTCGCCAACGCCGCCGACGCCATCGCCGGCCAGGGCAGGATCCGCATCGCCACCCGCAGCGACGAGGAGGGCTACACGATCGAGATCGCCGATTCCGGCCCCGGCATCCCGCCCGAGCTGCGCGAGCGGATCTTCGAGCCCTTCTTCACCACCAAGCCGCCCGGTTCCGGCACTGGCCTCGGCCTCGCCATCGCCTATACCGTCGTGCGCTCCCATGGCGGGACCATCAGGGTCGGCGACAGCCCCGCGGGCGGCGCCTGCTTCACCGTGACCGTGCCGCCGCGGCGCGGCCCATGACCCCGAAGACCATGCGCGACCGCTCCCCGGACAGGATCCTCGTGGTGGATGACGAGCCCGAGATCCTCATCGCCCTCGAGGACCTGCTGGCGGAGGACTACCAGGTCCTCACCGCCGGCTCCCCGGAGGAGGGGCTGGCGCTGCTCGCGCGCGAGCCGGAGATCGCCGTGATCGTCTCCGACCAGCGCATGCCGGGCATGACCGGGGACGCCTTCCTCGCCCGCGCGCGCGAGATCTCGGCCGCCGAAGCGCTGCTGCTCACCGGCTACGCCGATCTCGAGGCGGTGATCCGGGCGGTGAACAACGGCCGCATTGCCGGCTACGCGCCCAAGCCCTGGGAGCCGACGGCGCTGCGCAGCCTGATCGCCGGTGCCTGCGAGCGCTACCGCTTGGCGCGGGCGCTGGAGACGGAGCGGCGATTGCTGCAGGGCCTGCTCGACAACTCCGCCGACGCCCTGTCCTTCAAGGATGCCGAGGGGCGGTTCCTGCGCCTCAACGCCGTGAAGGCGGCGGCGCTCGGCGCCAGCGTCGCCGAATGCCTCGGCCGGCGGGAGGCGGAGTTCCTCCCACCCGCGGAGGCCAGGGCGCTGGCCGAGGCCGAGGCGGAGGCGATCGCCGCCGGCGCGCCGACCGAGCGGCGGGACGAGCGCCGCGGCGACGAGCGGGCGCCGCGCTGGTTCGACGTGAACCGCATCCCCATCCGCGGCCAGGGCGGCGCGACCGAATTCCTGGTGACCATCGAGCGCGAGGTCACCGAGGCGAGGCTGCTCGAGGCGAGGCTGCGCCAGGCCGACAAGATGCAGGCCCTCGGCACCCTGGCCGGCGGCGTGGCGCATGACTTCAACAACCTCCTCACCGCCATCCTCGGCAGCCTGCGCATGGCGGTCCGCGGCGACCTGGAGAAGGACCGGCTGGAGCGCCTGATCCGCAACGCCCTCGCCGCCGCCGAGCGGGGCGCGGCGCTGACCCAGCGGCTGCTGAGCTTCAGCCGCAACCGCACCCTCAGCCTGCGGCCGACCGAGGTGAACCGGCTGCTCGCCGGGATGGAGGATCTGCTGGCCCGCACGCTTGGCGGCATGGTGCGGGTGCGCCGCGAGCTCGACCCCGCCCTCTGGCCGGCTCTGGTTGATCCGGACGAGCTGGAGCTCGCCGTGCTCAACCTGTGTGTCAATGCGCGCGACGCCATGCCGGAGGGGGGCGTGGTCTGCCTCGCCACCCGCAACGCGACGGTGCCGGACGGCACCGAGGCCCCCGACCCGGCCCCGGGGGAGTATGTGGTGATCTCGGTGCGCGATACCGGCGCCGGCATGCCGCCCGAGGTGCTGGAACGCGCCTTCGAGCCCTTCTTCACCACCAAGGAGGTGGGCAAGGGCACCGGCCTCGGCCTGCCCATGGTGTACGGGATGGCGCGGCAGTCCGGCGGGACGGTGCGGATCGCCAGCACGCCCGGGCAGGGGACGGAGGTGGAGCTCTACCTGCCCCGCTCCCCGGAGCCGGCGGCGGTGCCCGAGGCGCCGCGCAGCCCCGCGCGCCCCGCCCGCCCGGCGCGGATCCTGGTGGTGGATGACGAGCCGGCGGTGCGGGAGGTGACGGCTGGCTTCCTGCGCGAACTCGGCCACGCCGTGCTGGAGGCGGACAGCGCGGCAGCGGCGCTGCGCATGGTGGAGGAGGGGGCGGCGCTCGACCTGGTGGTGACGGACCTCGCCATGCCGGAGGTGAGCGGCCTCGACCTCGCGCTCCGGCTGCGGGCGCTGCGCCCGCCGCTGCCGGTGCTGCTGATCACCGGCTATCTCGACCTCGACAGGGTGCCCGAGGGGATCCCGGTGCTGCACAAGCCCTTCCGCCAGCACGAGCTGGCGCGGCGGGTGGCCGAGCTGACCGCGGCGCCGCGCTGAGCGGGGGATCATACCGGATCCCACCGGCCGCGACCTGCGCCCGCCGCCCGTGCGGCGAAGCCAAGGCAGAAGCGTCCGAGGGCGGATCGGTCGCGATCCGCGAGGCTTGGCATCAGCCGGCGGGCCGCGGCGGCGGGTCGCGCGAGAGGCCCCGCGCCGCCAGCGCCGCCTCGTAGGCGGCCCAGCGCTCCGCCTGCTCGGTGCCGAGGCGGTGCAGGTAGTCCCAGCTGTAGATGCCGCTGTCGTGCAGGTCGTCGAACACGATGCGGAGCGCGTAGTGGCCCACCGGTTCCACCCGCAGGATGCCCACATGGCGCCTGCCGGCGACGATCACCTTCTGCCCCGGCCCGTGCCCCTGCACCTCGGCCGAGGGGCTCTCCACGCGCAGATACTCGGCTGGCAGGCGGAAGCGCGCGCCGTCGTCGAAGGCGATCTCCAGCAGCTTCTCCGCCCGCTTCAGGCGGATCTCGGTCGGCCTCGGCATGGCCCCGCCCGCGCTCAGTCGAGCTTGCGCGCCTCGTCGGGCAGCATGATGGGGATGCCGTCGCGGATCGGGTAGGCGAGGCCGGCGCGCTCGCTCACCAGCTCGCCGCGGGCGCGGTCGTAGCGCAGCGGGCCCTTGGTGAGCGGGCAGACCAGGATCTCCAGCAGCGCCGGGTCCACCTCGCCGCCCGGCGGCGGGGCGGGGTGGCCGCTCTTCGTCTGTTCCATGCGTGTCCTCCGGGCGCCGGCGGCGCCCCGTGCGTTCCGGGCAGGTTTAGCAGCCCGCCGGGCCGGCCGCACATGGCGGCGGGGCCCCGGCCGGTGCCGGGTCGTGATGGTTGAAAATCGGGAACGCGGCACCCTCCTCGGTGTTCAGGCGGGAGCGGCGGCGCCCGCCGGCCGTTCACCATCGCGGAAGCCGGGGGTGCGCGCCCGCCGGCCCCGTGCGAGGATGGCGGCCCGAATCCACATGCCTCGGAGAGGATCATGCCAGCCAAGACCGAGAAGAAGGCGACGCAGAAGGGTTCCGGGAGCGGCAGGGCCAACGCGCTGCAGAAGGAGCTGCAGCCCTCCGAGGAACTGGCCGCGGTGGTCGGCCAGGGCCCGCTGCCCCGTGGCGAAGTGGTGAGCAAGGTCTGGGACTACATCAAGGCCCACAACCTGCAGAACCCGGAGAACCGCCGGGAGATCCTTGCCGACGAGAAGCTGCGCAAGGTCTTCGGCAAGGACAAGGTGACGATGTTCGAGATGAACAAGCACCTTGCCCAGCACCTGAAGTAGCGCCCCGCGGCGCCGGGGGCCGTTTCCGCCCGGCCGTGCCCGCGGAAGCGGCTCCGGGCCCTTGCCCGCAGGGCAGATCCACGCTTCCGGCCGTTTGCAGCTCTCTGCGTTCCGCGCCCAGGATGCTTTCCGTTCGTCCTGGGGCGCGGCGTATGCCCTAGAGCAGATCCCGTTCAAGTGGCCCCGCCTGAACGGGTGAAGAGGCTCGCATGCCAATAAGCTAGAGTAGGTGCCGTGAGCCAAGGCGAACGGCAAACGCTCTAGGCCGCGTGGACAAACCGGTAGG
>NZ_SJDM01000043.1 GCF_004761865.1 Crenalkalicoccus roseus
GTTTGAGCGGACGAAGCCGCACTGCAACATTGGCACGATCGGGCATGTGGATCATGGCAAGACGTCGCTGACGGCGGCGATCACCAAGGTCCTGGCGAAGACGGGCGGTGCGACCTTCACCGCCTATGACCAGATCGACAAGGCGCCGGAGGAGAAGGCGCGCGGCATCACGATCTCGACGGCGCATGTCGAGTACGAGACGGCGAAGCGGCACTACGCGCATGTGGACTGCCCTGGCCACGCCGACTACGTGAAGAACATGATCACGGGGGCGGCGCAGATGGACGGCGCGATCCTCGTGGTGTCGGCGGCCGACGGCCCGATGCCGCAGACGCGCGAGCACATCCTGCTGGCGCGGCAGGTGGGTGTTCCGGCGCTGGTCGTGTTCATGAACAAGGTGGACATGGTGGACGACCCGGAGCTGCTCGACCTGGTCGAGCTCGAGGTGCGGGAGCTGCTGAAGTCCTACCAGTTCCCGGGCGACGACATTCCGGTGGTGCGCGGCTCGGCGCTGTGCGCGCTCGAGGACCGCGAGCCCGAGATCGGCGAGCAGGCGATCCTGAAGCTGATGGAGGCGGTGGACGCCTACATCCCGCAGCCGGAGCGCCCGAAGGACCGCCCGTTCCTGATGCCGATCGAGGACGTGTTCTCGATCTCCGGCCGCGGCACGGTGGTGACGGGGCGGATCGAGCGCGGCGTGGTGAAGGTGGGCGACGAGGTGGAGATCGTCGGGCTGCGGCCGACGCAGAAGACGGTGGTCACCGGGGTCGAGATGTTCCGCAAGCTGCTGGACCAGGGCGAGGCGGGGGACAACATCGGGGCGCTGCTGCGCGGCACCAAGCGCGAGGAGGTGGAGCGCGGGCAGGTTCTGGCCGCGCCCGGCTCGATCACGCCGCACACGCAGTTCAAGGCCGAGGCCTACGTGCTGACCAAGGAGGAGGGGGGCCGGCATACGCCGTTCTTCACCAACTACCGGCCGCAGTTCTACTTCCGCACCACCGACGTCACCGGGGTGGTGAAGCTGCCGGAAGGGGTGGAGATGGTGATGCCCGGCGACAACGTCTCGATGGACGNTGGAAGCTGGGTTTGGGCCCGTCAGTCATGGACAACCAGAATATCCGCATCCGCCTCAAGGCGTTCGATCATCGCGTGCTCGACACCAGCACGCGGGAGATCGTCAACACCGCGAAGCGGACGGGCGCACGCGTTCGCGGGCCCATCCCGCTGCCGACGGAGATTGAGCGCTTCACCGTCAACCGTTCGCCCCACATCGATAAGAAGAGCCGCGAGCAGTTCGAGATCCGCACGCATCGCCGCCTTCTCGACATCGTTGATCCGACTCCACAGACGGTGGACGCGCTGATGAAGCTCGACCTCGCCGCCGGTGTGGACGTCGAGATCAAGATCTGAGGCCTGGGGAGGAGTCTTCAACCATGGCCGCCAAGAACGGCCGGACCGGCCTTATCGCCAGGAAGCTGGGCATGTCCCGGCTGTTCAACGAAGACGGCAGCACGGTTCCCGTCACCGTGCTGCATGTGGATGACGTGCGCGTCGTGGCCCGCCGTACGGCGGAGAAGGACGGCTATGATGCGCTTCAGCTCGGCATCGGCCGGGCGAAGCCGAAGAACGTCACCAAGGCCAATCGCGGGCATTTTGCCAAGGCTGGGGTGGAGGCGCCCAGGAAGTTGGTCGAATTCCGCGTCGCGCCCGAAGCGGCTCTGGAGCCCGGCGCCCGCCTGACGCCCGCGCATTTCGTCAAGGGGCAGAAGGTGGATGTTACCGGCATCACCATCGGCAAGGGGTTCGCCGGTGCGATGAAGCGCTGGAATTTCGCGGGGCTTGAGGCATCCCACGGTGTCTCCATCAGCCACCGCAGCCATGGTTCGACGGGCAATCGCCAGGATCCTGGCAAGGTGTTCAAGAACAAGAAGATGGCAGGGCACCTTGGAGCCGAGCGGGTGACTACGCAGAACCTCGAGGTCGCCGGCGTGGATCCCGAGAAGGGTCTTATTCTGGTCAAGGGTGCGGTTCCCGGTGCCCGAGGCGGGTACGTGCTGGTGCGCGATGCGGTGAAGCGCGCGCGCCCTGCCGATGCGCCGTTTCCCGCGGCGGTGGCCTGAGGAGTGATGACAATGCAGGTGAAGGTCATCACGTTGGACAACGGCGAAGCCGGTGAGATCGAACTGCCTGACGCGCTGTTCGCCGCCGAGCCGCGCCCTGACATCATGGCGCGCGTGGTCCATTGGCAACTGGCCAAGCGGCGGGCCGGCACCCACAAGGTCAAGGGCATGGGCGAGGTGCAGGGCACCACGAAGAAGCCCTACCGGCAGAAGGGTACCGGCAACGCCCGCCAGGGGTCTCTGCGCGCGCCGCAGTTCCGCACGGGTGGCGTTGTTCATGGCCCGGTGGTGCGGGACCATGGCTACCGGCTGAACAAGAAGGTGCGCCGCCTGGGACTTATCAGCGCGCTCAGCCAGAAGGCGCGCGACGGCAAGCTTGTCGTCCTGGACAGCGTTGCTGTTGGCGACGGCGCCAAGACGAGGCAGGTGGCGAAGCAGATCAGTGCCCTTGGGTGGCGGAGCGCGCTGGTTGTGGATGCGGCGACGAATGCGGAGTTCGACCGCGCTGTCCGTAACATCCCAAAGGTGCAAGTGCTGCCGTGCGTTGGCGCCAACGTCTATGACATATTGAATCATGACGTCCTGGCGCTCACTCGTGCGGGCGTCGAGGCTTTGAAGCAGAGGCTGCTGGGCGCGCCTGATGCGAAGGAGGCGCAGGCATGAGTGACATGGACGGGAAGTCACAGGCTGCTCGCATGCCGATTGGTCGCGAGCGCATGTACCAAATCATTCTTGCTCCTGTGATCACCGAGAAGGCCACTGCGCTCGGCGAGAGAAGCCAGTACGTGTTTCGCGTTCCCCTGGAGGCCACCAAGCCCGAGATCAAGGCCGCGGTGGAAGGGCTGTTCGGAGTGCGGGTTCTGGCCGTGAACACGATGGTCGTGAAAGGCAAGAGGAAGCGGTTCCGCGGCCGGCCAGGCCAACGATCCGACTGGAAAAAGGCGATGGTGCGCCTGGCCGAGGGCCAGAGCATCGACCTGACCACGGGGCTGGCGTGACGCCATGGCGCTGAAAAGTTTTAATCCAGTCACTCCGAGCTTGCGCGGCACCATCCTGGTCAAGCGCGACGAGCTGTGGAAGGGAAAGCCGGTGAAGCAGCTCACCGAGGGCAAGCACTCCTCGGGGGGGCGCAACAATCACGGCCGCATCACGGTGCGTTTCCGGGGCGGCGGGCACAAGCAGGCCTATCGCTACGTGGACTTCAAGCGCAGAGCCAAGCTCGGCGTGCCGGCTAGGGTGGAGCGCCTGGAGTATGATCCGAACCGCACCGCCTGGATCGCGCTGGTCAGGTACGAGGATGGGGAGCTTTCCTATATCCTGGCGCCGCAGCGGCTGAAGGCTGGAGATACTGTCGTTGCGGCCGAGCGGGCGGATATCAAGCCTGGCAACGCCATGCCGATGGCGGCCATCCCTGTGGGCACTATCATCCACAATGTGGAAATGAAGCCTGGGGCCGGTGGCAAGCTCGCGCGTGCGGCCGGGACTTATGTGCAGCTTGTCGGCAAGGACGCCGGTTATGCTCAGATCAAGTTGATGTCGGGCGAGTTGCGGGTCGTGCGCGCCGAATGCATGGCGACGATCGGTGCTGTCTCCAACCCGGACAACTCCAATCAGCAGATTGGCAAGGCCGGCCGGTCGCGCTGGCTTGGCCGGCGCCCGCACAACCGTGGTGTGGTGATGAACCCGGTGGATCATCCGCATGGCGGTGGCGAGGGCCGTACCTCGGGCGGTCGCCATCCGGTGACCCCTTGGGGCAAGCCGACCAAGGGCGCGAAGACCCGCAACAACAAGCGGACGGACCGGCTGATCGTCCGGCGCCGCCACGCGACGAAGGGTTGATCCTGATGCCGCGGAGTGTGTGGAAGGGGCCGTTCGTGGACGGCTACCTGCTAAACAAGGCGGAGGCGGCGCGCGCCTCCGGCCGCAACGAGATCATCAAGATCTGGTCGCGCCGGAGCACGATCCTGCCGCAGTTCGTCGGCCTGACCTTCGGAGTGTACAACGGGAAGAAGTTCATTCCCGTGCAGGTGACGGAGAATATGGTGGGGCACAAATTCGGCGAGTTCTCGCCGACGCGTACCTTCACCGGGCACGCGGCCGACAAGAAGGCGAAGCGGGGCTGAGCCATGAGCAAGCCTAAGCGCGAGCGTGCGCTCGCCGAAACCGAGGCACAGGCGATCACGCGTAACATTCGCGTCTCTCCACGCAAGCTGAACCTGGTGGCGGCGATGATTCGGGGACACAAGGCGCAGCAGGCGATTGCGGCGCTCACCTTCAGCAAGCGCCGAATTGCCGGCACTGTGAAGAAGACCCTGGAGAGTGCGATCGCCAATGCGGAGAACAACCACCAGCTCGATGTTGATCGGCTGGTCGTTTCCCGGGCGGAGGTCGGACGCTCCATTGTGATGAAGCGCTTCCATGCCCGGGGCCGTGGCCGCGCCGCGCGGGTGGAGAAGTGGTTCAGCCACCTCAAGATTGTGGTGGCTGAGCAGCCAGCCGAGCAGCCGGCCAAGCAGGAGACCGCGTAGCATGGGGCAGAAGGTCAACCCGATCGGGCTGCGACTTGGCATCAACCGGACCTGGGACAGCCGCTGGTTTGCCGGCGATGACTATGCCAAGCTGCTGCATGACGATCTCAAGCTGCGGGAGACCCTGCGGGATCGGCTCAAGGGTGCCGGTGTCTCCAAGGTGGTGATCGAGCGGCCCGCAAAGAAGCCGCGCGTCACCATCCATGCTGCTCGCCCTGGCGTCGTGATCGGCAAGAAGGGCGCCGATATCGAGGTGCTGCGCAAGGATCTGGCGAAGATGGCCGGGGCCGAAGTGGCCCTGAACATCGTCGAGATCCGCAAGCCGGAGCTTGATGCCACGCTGGTCGCGGAGAGCATTGCGCAACAGCTTGAGCGCCGCGTCGCCTTCCGCCGCGCCATGAAGCGCGCCGTGCAGAGCGCGATGCGGCTTGGCGCGCACGGCATTCGAATCAACTGCTCTGGTCGCCTAGGTGGGGCAGAGATCGCGCGGATGGAGTGGTATCGCGAAGGGCGGGTGCCGCTGCATACGCTGCGTGCCGACATCGACTACGGCACGGCCACCGCGAAGACCACCTATGGCACTTGTGGCGTCAAGGTGTGGATCTTTAAGGGCGAGATCATGTCGCACGACCCGCTGGCCCAGGACAAGCGGGCGGCGGAGCAGGCACCGCAGCGCTGACGCCGGAGCGAGATAGGGAAACAAGGGCATGTTGCAGCCCAAGCGTACGAAGTTCCGGAAGGCCCACAAGGGACGGATTCATGGCGTCGCCAAGGGGGGCTTCAGCCTGACCTTCGGCGGCTATGGCCTGAAGGCGCTGGAGCCTGAGCGGGTGACTGCGCGGCAGATCGAGGCGGCTCGTCGTGCCATTACTCGCGCCATGAAGCGTCAGGGGCGCGTGTGGATCCGCATTTTTCCGGATGTTCCGGTTTCCACTAAGCCGGCCGAAGTCCGCATGGGATCCGGCAAGGGGTCTCCGGAGTACTGGATCTGCCGCGTCAAGCCTGGCCGGATCATGTTCGAGATTGACGGCGTGACGCAGGAGCTGGCGCGCGAGGCGCTGACGCTCGGTGCCGCCAAGCTCCCGATCAAGACCAAAATCGTGTCGCGTCTTGGTGCGGCGGAGGCATGAGGCGATGACGAAGGTCGCGGACATTCGCGCCAAGACTGCGGACGAGTTGCGGACGATGCTGCTTGACCTGCGCAAGGAGCAGTTCAACTTGCGCTTCCAGCGGGCTACCGGGCAGCTCGAGGCCACAGGGCGGATCAGGGTGGTCCGGCGCGACATCGCGCGGATCAAGACGGTGATGGCCGAGCGCAAGCGCGCGGCCGAACAGAAGGCGTAGAGGAGACCGACGGCGATGCCGAAGCGCGTCCTCACGGGCAGGGTGGTCAGCGACAAGATGGACAAGACGGTTACCGTTCTTGTCGAACGTCGTGTGATGCATCCGCTCTACAAGAAGTTCATCCGGCGCTCGAAGAAATACGCCGCGCACGACGAAGCCAACCTGTGCAAGGAAGGCGACGTGGTGCAGATCGAGGAATGCCCGCCCATCTCCAAGCGCAAGGCCTGGATGGTGATCACGCGGAACGGGCAGCCGCTTGGCGCTCCGGCTGGAGAGGTGGCGTCGTGATCCATCCTGAGAGCAATCTCGACGTCGCGGATAATTCCGGGGCGCGGCGCGTGCAGTGCATCAAGGTGCTCGGCGGTTCGAAGCGGAAGACCGCAAGCGTCGGCGATGTGATCGTGGTCTCGGTGAAGGAGGCGATTCCCCGCGCCAAGGTGAAGAAGGGCGAGGTGCATCGCGCTGTCATCGTCCGCACCGCGTATCCCGTGCGGCGCGCCGATGGCACGGCGATCCGCTTCGACGGCAACGCGGCGGTGCTGATCAACAAGCAGGGCGAGCCGATCGGCACCCGCATCTTCGGCCCCGTGGTGCGCGAGCTGCGCGCGCGGCGCTACATGAAGATCATTTCGCTGGCGCCGGAGGTCTTGTAAGGCCATGGCCGCGAAGATCAGGAAGGGCGACCGGGTCCAGGTGCTGGTCGGTCGCGACAAAGGCAAGCGTGGCGAGGTGATCGCCGTGATGCCGAAGGAAGAGCGGGCCCTGGTGCGGGGCGTCAACATGGTGAAGCGGCATCAGAAGCCGACCGGGCTCGGCCGTCCGGGCGGCATCCTGGAGAAGGAGGCGCCGATTCACCTCTCCAACCTGGCGCTGATCGACCCGAAGTCCGACAGGCCGACGCGGGTCGGCTTCCGGATCCTTGAGGATGGAACCAAGGTGCGGGTGGCGAAGGCTTCGGGTGAGGTGCTCGACCGATGAGCGGGACGCAGAAGAAGCCGGCCGGCGGCAAGAAGGCGGCCACGACGCAGGAAGGCAAGGCGACGGTCATCGCGGCCGCCGCGGGCGAGGCGAAGGCGTCTCCTGCGGAGCCGCCGCGCCTGCGCCGCCATTATGACGAGGTGGTACGCAAGCGCCTGATCGAGGAGTTCGGCTACACTAATCCGATGGCGGTGCCGAAGCTCGAAAAGATCGTCATTAACATGGGTGTCGGCGAGGCGGCTGGCGACCAGAAGAAGCTTGACTCGGCCGTTGCCGACCTTGCGGCCATCGCGGGGCAGAAGCCGGTGAAGACGCTGGCCAAGAAGGCCATTGCCGGCTTCAAGATCCGGAAGGGCCAGGCGATCGGCTGCAAGGTGACGCTGCGCAAGGCCAGGATGTACGAATTCCTCGACCGCCTAGTGACGATCGCATTGCCTCGGGTGCGGGATTTCCGCGGCATTACGGGCAATCGCGGCTTCGACGGCCGGGGCAACTTCGCCTTGGGCCTGAAGGAACAGATCGTGTTCCCGGAGATCAACTACGACAAGGTGGACACGATCCGGGGCATGGACATCGTGTTCGTCACCACGGCGAAGACCGACAAGGAAGCGAAGGCTCTCCTGAAGGCCTTCGATCTTCCCTTCGCCAACTGAACTTGGAAAACCGCCCGGCATGGTCCGGGAGCAGGTTCCGGAGGATAAAGACCGTATGGCCAAGACCTCGGCTGTCGAGAAGAACAAGCGCCGTACCCGCCTGGCGAAGCTTCATGCTGCGAAGCGCGCGGCGCTGAAGGCGGTGGTGATGGACCGTAGCCTGCCGGTCGAGGACCGGTTTGAGGCGACGCTGAAGCTCGCCCAGCTGCCGCGCAACGGCGCCATGACCCGCGTGCGGCTCCGCTGCGAGCTGACCGGCCGTCCGCGCGGCAACTACCGCAAGTTCAAGCTCAGCCGTAACATGCTCCGGGAGCTGGCGAACAGCGGCCAGATCCCGGGCATGGTGAAGGCAAGCTGGTAGGGGAGGGCGGCATGGCGCTTTCCGACCCCCTCGGGGATATGCTCACCCGCATCCGTAACGCGCAGCGTGCACGGCAGACGCGCTGCGTCGCCCCTGCGAGCCGGCTGCGTGAGAACGTTTGCGAAGTGCTTAAGCGCGAGGGCTATATCCGCGCCTGGCGCACGGAAGAACTTCGTCCTGGTGTGCGGCAGCTCGAGATCGAACTGAAATATTCGGATGGGGAACCGGCGATCAAGGAGATCACCCGCGTTTCCAAGCCAGGCCGGCGGGTGTATTCGAAGATTAAGGAGCTGCCCAAGTTCTACAATGGCCTTGGCATCTCCATCCTCTCCACCCCGCGCGGTGTGATGAGCGACAACGAGGCCCGCGCCGCCAATGTTGGCGGCGAGGTTCTCTGCCGCGTGTTCTGAGGGAGGCCCCGATGTCGCGCGTCGGCAAGTATCCGGTGCCGGTTCCCGCGGGTGTCCAGGTGGCGCTGCAGGGCCGCACCATTGTCGCCAAGGGCAGGAATGGCGAGCTGAAGCTCGACCTGACGGACGATGTGGATGTGGAGATCGCAGCCAACGCGGTCGCGGTGCGGCCACGGCGCGAGGATCGCCGCTCCCGCACCATGTGGGGCACCACCCGCAGCCTCATCAACGGCATGGTGCAGGGCGTCTCCACCGGCTTCGTCAAGGAGATGGAGATCAACGGCACCGGTTACCGTGCCGCGGTGCAGGGCAAGGACCTGGTGCTGAACCTCGGCTACAGCCACGAGATCCGCTATCCGATCCCGCCCGGCATCAAGATCACCTGCGAACGGCCGACCGCCATCAAGGTGGAGGGGGCGGACAAGCGCCAGGTCGGGCAGGTGGCGGCCGAGATCCGTGCCTTCCGCCGGCCCGAGCCCTATAAGGGCAAGGGCATCAAGTACGCGAACGAGCAGATCCTCCGGAAGGAGGGCAAGAAGAAGTAATGGCTGACAAGCTCGCACTGCAGGAGCGCCGTCGCAAGCGACTGCGCTACCAGCTCAAGGTCAAGGGTGGCGGGCGGCCGCGCCTTTCGGTGTTCCGCTCCGGCCGGCACATCTATGCGCAGGTCATCAACGACGCCGAGGGGCGGACCGTCGCGGCTGCCTCCACGCTCGAGAAGGAGCTGCGCGAGGCGTTGCGCACCGGGGCTGACAGGGCTGCGGCCGCTGCTGTCGGCCGCAAGGTCGCGGAGCGCGCGGTCGCTGCGGGGGTGACGAAGGTCGTCTTCGACCGTGGCCCCTATCTCTATCATGGCCGGGTGCAGGCCCTGGCCGATGCCGCCCGCGAGGGCGGCCTCGACTTCTGAGGAGTTTGGGCATGGCACGCGAACCGAGGGGCGGCGAGGGCGAGGGCGGCGAGCGCCGCCGCCGCGGCCGGGACCGCGACCGCGACAACCGCCCGGAGCGCGGTGAGGGCGACGAGCTGCAGGACAAGCTCGTCACCATCAACCGCGTCGCCAAGGTGGTGAAGGGTGGGCGCCGCTTCAGCTTCGCCGCGCTGGTCGTCGTCGGTGACCAGAAGGGGCGCGTCGGCTGGGGGGCGGGCAAGGCCCGCGAGGTGCCGGAAGCGATCCGCAAGGCGACCGAGCAGGCGAAGCGGAGCATGATCCGGGTTCCCATGCGCGAGGGCCGGACGCTGCACCATGACATTATTGGCGAGTTCGGCGCGGGCCGGGTGATCCTGCGCGCGGCGCCGGCGGGCACGGGCATCATCGCCGGCGGCCCGATGCGCGCCGTGTTCGAGACGCTCGGGATGGGTGACGTCGTCGCCAAGTGCACCGGCACGACCAACCCGCACAACATGGTGAAGGCGACCTTTGCAGCGCTCGCGCGCTGCACCAGCCCCCGCGCCGTGGCGGCGCGCCGCGGCAAGAAGGTGGCCGACATCCTGGGCCCGCGCAGGGAGCAGCCGCCTGCGGAGGCGCCAGCGGTGGAGGCGGCCCGTGGCTGAGTCGCAGAAGAAGACGATCCGTGTGACCCAGGTCGGGTCGCCGATCGGCCGCAAGCCGGGGCAGCGCGAGACGCTGATCGGCCTCGGCCTGAACAAGATGCACCGCACGCGGGAGCTCGAGGACACACCAGCGGTCCGCGGCATGATCCGGAAGGTCGCCCACCTCGTGAAGGTGGATGAGACCCCCGGTCAGGGTGGATGACCGTCTGGCCGGCGACGGGCTTCGGCTCAGCGCCGACGGCCAAGCGGTCCGAAAGGGATCGAAATGAAGCTGAACGAGCTGCGTGATAATCCTGGTGCGCGCAAGAAGTCCAAGCGGCTGGGCCGCGGCATCGGCTCGGGCAAAGGCAAGACCAGCGGCAAGGGCGTAAAGGGGCAGAAGGCCCGCACCGGCGTGGCCCTGAACGGGTTCGAGGGCGGCCAGCTCCCGATCTACCGGCGCCTGCCGAAGCGGGGATTTGTCAACCCGTTCCGCAAGGAATACGCCCCGCTCAACCTTGATGCGCTCGATGCGGCGATCGAGAGCGGGCGCCTGCCGGCGGAGGGTGTGATCGACGAGGCTGCCTTGCGCGCCGCCGGCGTCGTGCGCTCCGGCGGCAAGTATGCCGGGGTGCGGCTGCTGGGGCGGGGGGAGCTGAAGCGGGCGGTGACGATCACCGTCTCCGGCGCCTCGGCTTCGGCGGTCGCGGCGGTGCAGGCGGCAGGTGGCACGATCACGCTGCTCAACCCGCCCGCCGAGGCGGCCGCGGAGGGCTGACATCCCGCCGCCGTTCCGGTGCGCGGCGTGCTTGTCGCTGCGCCGGGTGGTGGCTAGTTAGCAGGGGTTTCGTGGCTGCGGCGCCACGGCCGGGGAAGGTGGCGGTTGCCACCCCGGGCGGGCGCCGTTGCCGTGAGGAGGGTAGAGGGCCATGGCCTCCGCCGCCGAGCAGCTTGCGGCCAATCTCAATCTCGGCGTCCTGGCCAAGGCGACCGAGCTCAAGAAGCGCATCTGGTTCACGCTGGGGGCGCTGATCGTCTACCGGATCGGCACCTACGTGCCGGTGCCGGGCGTGGACGCGGCCGTGATGGGCGAGCTGCTGGCGCAGCATGGCGGCGGCATCCTCGGCATGTTCGACATGTTCAGCGGCGGGGCGCTCGGGCGCATGACCGTCTTCGCCCTGAACATCATGCCCTACATTTCCGCCAGCATCATCATCCAGCTGATGACCGCGGCGGTGCCGACGCTCGAGGCCCTGAAGAAGGAGGGCGAGGCGGGGCGGAAGAAGCTCAACCAGTACACCCGCTACCTCACCGTCTTCATCGCCATGTTCCAGGCCTACGGCATTGCGGTGGGGCTCGAAGGGGTGCGTGGCACGATGGGACCGGCGGTGTACGACCCCGGCTGGTTCTTCCGCATCTCCACCGTCATCACCCTGGTTGGCGGGACCATGTTCCTGATGTGGCTGGGCGAGCAGATCACCGCCCGCGGCGTCGGCAACGGCATCTCCCTCATCATCTTCGCCGGCATCGTTGCCAACCTGCCCTCGGCGCTTGTCGCGACGCTGGAACTCGGCCGTACCGGCGCGCTCTCCACCCTCTTCATCATCGCCTTCATGCTGGTGGCCCTGGTGGTGATCGGCGTCGTGGTGTTCGTCGAGCGGGCGCAGCGGCGCATCCCGGTGCAGTATCCGAAGCGCCAGGTCGGCAACCGCATGTTCGGCGGCGAGAGCACCCATCTGCCGCTGAAGCTGAACACCGCCGGCGTCATCCCGCCGATCTTTGCCTCCTCGCTGCTGCTGCTGCCTGCGACCATCCAAGGCTTCGCCGCGGATCCCCAGGGCGAGGGATGGCTTGCCATGATCGCCGGCGCGCTGGCGCATGGGCAGCCGCTCTACATGGCGCTGTACGCGGGGCTGATCATCTTCTTCGCCTTCTTCTATACGGCTGTGGTGTTCAACCCTTCGGAAACGGCGGATAACCTCAAGAAGTATGGCGGCTTCGTCCCGGGCATCCGGCCGGGGCAGCAGACGGCGGACTATTTCGACCGGGTTCTGACCCGCCTGACGACGGTCGGCGCCATCTATCTTACCCTGGTCTGCCTGCTGCCGGAGATCCTGATCAGCAATTACGGCGTGCCCTTCTACTTCGGCGGCACTTCCCTCCTGATCATCGTCTCTGTCACCATGGATACGGTGGCGCAGGTGCAGTCCCACCTGTTCGCCCACCAGTACGAGGGGCTGATCCGCAAGGCCCGCCTCGGCGGCCGCGGAGCCCCGCGGCCCCGCTAGGAGGCGTGGTGGCTTGGAGGGAATGCTCGCATGAACCTGATCCTGCTCGGCCCGCCAGGTGCCGGCAAAGGCACCCAGGCGAAGCGCCTGGAAGAGCGCTATGGCCTCCGGCAGATCTCCACCGGAGACATGCTGCGGGCGGAGGTCCGGTCGGGCAGCGAGATCGGGCGCAAGGCCAAGGCCATCATGGAACGGGGCGAATTGGTGCCCGACGCCATCATCATCGCGATGCTGGCCGAGCGGGTTTCGGCCCCGGACGTTGCCAAGGGCTTCATCCTGGACGGCTTTCCGCGGACGGTGCCGCAGGCCGAGGCGCTGGACGCGGTGCTGAAGGAGAAGTCCATGCCCCTCGACCACGTGATCGAGCTGCAGGTGGACGATGCCGCGCTGGTCGAGCGCATTTCCGGCCGTTTCACCTGCGCGAAATGCGGCGAGGGCTACCACGACCGCTTCAAGCAGCCGCAGCAGCCGGGGGTCTGCGATGTCTGCGGCAGCACCGAGTTCACCCGCCGGGCCGACGACAAGGCGGAAACCGTCGCCGCGCGGCTTGAGGCCTATCACCGCCAGACCGCGCCGCTGCTGCCCTATTACGCCAGCCAGGGCGTGCTGCGGGTGGTGGATGGCATGGCGCCCATGGAGGAGGTGGCGCGGCAGATAGAGGCCATCCTCGGCCCCACCCCGGGGCGGGGTTGACGGCCCAGGCGTGGCGGCTATAGTCCGCGCCTCCCGCGGTCCGGGCGCCCCGAAGGCTCCGGTGCCGCGCTCGCGGTTTATCGCAATCGGTTGGTCATTTCGCCTTCGCCTCCTATCGGATCGGCGACGGGCTGAGCAGGAGCGGCAGCTCCAGGAGCTGAGCAAGTGGCGCGCATCGCCGGCGTGAACATCCCCACCAACAAGCGCGTGCCGATCTCGCTGCGCTATATCTACGGCATCGGGCCGAAGAACGCGCTCGAGATCTGCCAGAAGCTCGGCATCCCCGAGGACCGCCGGGTGAACCAGCTCACGGACGAGGAGATCCTCCGTATCCGCGAGCTGATTGACCGCGAATACCGCGTCGAGGGCGACCTCCGGCGCGAGGTGGCGATGAACATCAAGCGCCTGATGGACATGGCGGCCTATCGGGGGCTGCGCCACCGCCGCGGCCTGCCGGTGCGCGGCCAGCGCACCCACACCAACGCGCGCACGCGCAAGGGCAAGGCCGTGCCGATTGCCGGCAAGAAGAAGGTGACGAAGTAGGATGGCCCGCGAACCCCGGGGCGGCGCCCGCGGCCCGCGCAAGAAGGAGCGGAAGAACATCACGTCGGGCGTGGCCCATGTGCTGGCTTCCTTCAACAACACCATCGTCACGATCACCGATGCGCAGGGCAATGCCATCGCCTGGTCGTCCGCCGGCAGCCAGGGCTTCAAGGGCAGCCGGAAGTCCACCCCCTACGCCGCGCAGGTGGCCGCCGAGGATGCCGGCCGCAAGGCGCGCGAGCACGGGATGGAGACGCTGGAGATCATGGTGAGCGGCCCCGGCTCCGGCCGCGAGAGCGCGCTGCGTGCCCTGCAGGCGGTCGGCTTCTACGTCACCGCGATCCGGGACGTCACGCCGATTCCCCATAACGGTTGCCGCCCGCGCAAGCGCCGCCGCGTCTGAGGACGGGACGATCGGTGCGGATGACCGGGCCGCGCCTCGGCTCGGGCGTTCGCGGCGAAGGAGAGTGATGGCGTGATCGAGAGGAATTGGCGGTCGCTGATCCGCCCGGAGAAGCTGGACGTCGATGTGGGCGCGGACCCGCAGCGGGCCGCGACCATCGTGGCGGAGCCGCTGGAGCGCGGCTTCGGCATGACGCTGGGGAACGCGCTGCGGCGGGTGCTGATGTCCTCCCTGCAGGGAGCGGCGGTCACCGCCATCCGCATTGACGGCGTGCTGCACGAGTTCAGCTCCATCCAGGGCGTGCGCGAGGACGTCACGGACATCGTGCTGAACGTGAAGCAGCTTGCCATCCGCATGCAGGGCGAGGGGCCGAAGCGCCTGCAGCTCACCGCGAGCGGCCCTGGCGAGGTGACCGCGGGACAGATCCAGACCAGCGGCGACATCGAGATCGCCAATCCCGACCTCGTGCTCTGCACGCTGGACGAGGGCGCGCGGCTGTCCATGGAGCTGACGGTCAACACCGGCAAGGGATACGTCCCGGCCGCGCAGAACCGGCCCGAGGACGCGCCGATCGGGCTGATCCCGGTGGATGCGGTCTATTCTCCCGTGCGTCGGGTGGCCTACCGGGTGGAGCCGACGCGCGTCGGCCAGGTCACGGACTACGACAAGCTGGTCCTGAACGTCGAGACCGACGGCACCGTGGCGCCGGAGGATGCGGTGGCGCTCGCCGCACGCATCCTGCAGGACCAGCTCCAGCTCTTCATCAATTTCGACGAGCCCCGCGAGCGCAAGGTGGAGGAGGAGCGGGAGGACCTGCCCTTCAACCGCAACCTGCTGCGCAAGGTGGACGAGCTGGAGCTCTCCGTCCGCTCGGCGAACTGCCTGAAGAACGACAACATCGTCTACATCGGCGATCTGGTGCAGAAGACGGAGCAGGAGATGCTCCGCACCCCCAATTTTGGCCGCAAGTCGCTGAACGAGATCAAGGAGGTCCTCGCCTCCATGGGCCTCAGCCTTGGCATGACCGTGCCCGGCTGGCCGCCGGAGAACATCGAGGAACTCGCCAAGAAGCTGGAAGAGCCCTTCTGAGACTGGCGGGCTGAGGACAGAGGACCATGCGTCATCGAATTGCCGGCCGGAAACTCGGCGTCACCAGCAGCCATCGGCTTGCCATGTTCCGCAACATGGCGACCAGCCTGCTGAAGCACGAGCAGATCACTACCACCTTGCCCAAGGCCAAGGAACTCCGCCCCTACGTCGAGCGGATCATCACTCTTGGCAAGCGGGGCGGGTTGCACGCGCGGCGCCAAGCCTATGCGCAGCTCATGGATGAGAAGGTGGTGGACAAGCTCTTCAGCACCATCGCCGAGCGCTATCGCAGCCGCAACGGCGGCTATACCCGGGTGCTGCGTGCCGGTATCCGCTATGGCGATGCCGCGCCCATGGCGGTGATCGAGCTGGTGGACCGCGATCCGGCGGCGAAGGGCCAGGATAGCGGGCCGAAGCCGACCTCCGAAGCCGAGGGCGAGGCTGGCCAAGTCGCCGCCTGAGGATCAGGACGCGCATTTCTGCAAGGGGGCGGCCATCCGCCCCCTTTCTCATGTCCAGGTGGCGCGGCGCCTCACAGCCGCTTGCGGAACCAGATCCGCGCATGGCCCGGCGGCATTCCCTGCAGCCGGCCAAACTCCTCATAGCCCTGCCTGATCCAGAAGCCGGGCGCCTGGAAATCGAAGGTGTCGGTATAGGCATCCGTGCAGCCGCGGCTGCGCGCGATGGCCTCGGCACGCTCCAGAAGCTCGCGCCCGAGGTGCTTGCCGCGCATGTCCGGCGCCAGCCACAGCCAGTCTATGAACAGCCAGTTCCAGTAAGTGAGGCCAAGCAGCCCTCCCCGCACAGTACCGGATGCGTCGCGCGCCATCACGGTGACCGGCTCGCGGTGGTAGGGACCTCCCATCTCCTGGTTGAAGGCGTGCAGGCCGCGCTGGATCGCGGCCACGTCCTCCATCTCGGGATAGTCGTCCTCGGTGATCTCGATGCCCTCGACGCTCATGGCCGTTTCCGGTTCCTGCCTGTCCTCGACCCCGCGCCGACACGGCGCATAATCACCCGAAACGGCCCCAGGCCGCGACCGCGATGGTGGCCAGCCCAAGGACAAGGTTCAGCGATACGAGTTGGCGTATGCGCTCCGCCGCCGCGCCCGCGCGGCCACGGTCCCCGGCCGCGAGGGCGGCGCGGAATGCGCGCCAGGGGCCCGTGACCAGCGCCAGGAAGACGCCGGCCATCACCAACCCGAGCAGATGCATCAGGTGGATGTGCCAGGCGCTGCCCTGGAAGCCCCCGTACCAGCCGAACAGCAGCAGCCAGCCGCTCAGCAGCACCGCCGGCATGGCGTGCCAGACGATGCGGAAGAAGCGCGACAGTACGCCCTCATGCAGCGCCAGCCGCTGCGCCGGCTCGAGCGCGGCGAGGGCGGGTCGCAGCGCCAGGATGGCAAAGGCCATGCCGCCGACCCACAGCACCGCTCCGAGCACGTGCAGCACGTAGAACAGGTTTCCCAGCATTCCCTCTCCGGCTATCCGCACAAGCTCAATGGTCCGCCCCTGCCGGATGTCAGCGCCCGGCAAGTGCCCGGATGGCTTCGGCCAGGGCCTGGACCTCGGCCGCCGCCAGGGTCCGCGGCGCCGCCTCCGTCACCGCCAGCCCCTCCTGGAAGGCCTGGGCGAAGCCAGCGCGATTGCCGAGGCTCGGGCCAAGAAGATGGACCTGAAGCGCCGCGAGCTGCGCTGCCACCTGCTCCTTCAGCCTGCCTTGCGCGGGAACCCGGTTCAGCAGGGCGGCCAGCATCCGCCGTTCGGCGGCGGCGAGCTTCAGCGTCGCCTCGCTTGCCCAGAGGTCGGCTGGCGAAGGCTGCAGCGGCATCAGCACCAGGTCGGCGCCCCGGATCGCGACCCGCGCCTCCGTCTCGGCATGGGGGGGAGTGTCGAGGATGACGAATTCCTGCTCCCGCCGCAGGCGGTCCAGCGCGCCGCCGACCCGCCAGCCGGCGGGAGCGTCGAAGTGCAGCGGCGCGGCCCGGGCGCCGTGCTTCCGCCGCTCCTCATGCCAACGGACGAGGGAGTGCTGCGGATCGGTGTCGAGCAGCGCCACGCGCCCTCCGGCGGCGGCAAGCGCTGCGGCCAGGTTGGCGGCAACCGTGGACTTCCCCGCGCCACCCTTCTGCTGTGCCACCGCCACCACGAAGGCCATCACCCTGACTCCGCCTGCCGGACGCAGCCTAGAGCAGATCGCGTAGGGCTGGAATCAGCCGGCGCCATGACTCTACCCTGCGCATGACGAGCTGTGGCTCTTGCCGCGCGCGGCCGAGCGGGAACGGCCTCGGCGCCCTATCCACGGCAGCGGACCCGCCGGAGCAGGTGCCCCCGCTGCCCGACAGGAAGCGGGCCACGCTGGAGAGCAGATCCCGAAGGGCAGCGAGTCTCTGTCTTGGTCTTGCCGCGCCGGACCGAGGCCGCCCAAGCGTCGCGATGGCCTTGGCCGCGGCGGGAAGGGATCAGCGCCCGCCACCCCGCATCGCCGGCTCGCCGGAGGGAGCGGTCGGCGTGACCCCGGGCGGCAGGGAAGGCTGCGTGTCCGGCGTGCCGGCCGGCACCGGATTGACCCGCCCGGCATCCTCGCGCACGCGCTCCGGCGACATGGAGCCCACAGCAGGCTGGCGCGCGCCGCCCGCCACTCCGCGCTGCTCGCGCGGTCCGGAATCCGCCGTCGCCGTGGAACGCTCCGCGGCCGGCTGGCTCTGGCCGGCGGCATGCCCACTGCCCGGTGCCATGCCCGCCGCCACGGCCACGGCCAGAGCGCAGAAGAAGACTCGCGACATCCGCAGAACTCCCTGGATTTCCCAGAGAGGGAAAGCGGCCAGGGCGGTCACGGGTTCGAACGGGAACGGCCTTCCCCTCGGCGACACCGTTCAATCGGTGAGGAAGGGGTTGCCACCGTGCCGCCCGCCCGCGGGCTGCGCCGGGGGAAAGGCACCGGCGAGGTAGTCCACGATCACCTCCCGCATCTCTCCTTCGAGCGGGTTCATGCCGTGCTTCTCGCTCATCCAGTCCATCAGCTCGTCCCACTGCTCGCGCGAGAGGCGGGAGCGGCGGATCACCGCAGTGCTATGGCAGGGGGTGCAGTAGCCGAAGGTCTCCTCGCGGCCATGACCGGGGGGCAGCACCTCCGGCGTTTCCGCCCGCTGCGCGATCGCAGCAAGGCGCTCCGCCTCCTCCCGCGCCGCGGCCTCGCGCGCCGCCGCCTCCTGCGCCGCCCGCGCGGTGGCGAGCGCCGCCGGCGTGGGGGGGTAGGGCTCCGGCGGGTGGCGCACGCCCCACACCCCGGCCCGGTGCAGGCCGAGCACCACCACCGTCGCCACGATCAGCCCGATCAGCAGCCTCGGCAGCGCCATGCCGCCCTCAGCCGACCAGGATCGCCACGCGGCTGACCGGATTGGCCCCGTAGCCCTGTGGGTTCCAGTTCCCCGCCACATGCGGCTGCATGCGGCCATCGCTGTCAGTGGCGCGATACCACACCTCGAAATAGCCGTCCGAGGGCAGGGAGACGCGGCCGGTCCAGCGCTGCCAGGCGTGGCGGTTGGCCGGCGCCTTTACCTCCATGGCCTGCCAAGTGGCGCCGTAGTCCACGCTGACATGCACCGCCGAGATCTCCTTGTCTCCCGCCCAAGCATGGCCGCGCAGGTCGAGGGCGCGGGTGCCGGCGGGCAGGCGCGTGCCATGGGCGAGGTTGGTCAGCACCGAGCGGACCGGCATGCTTTCCATGTCCGCGAAATCGGCGCCGTCATTGCGGCTGCCCGGCACGATCGGCACCACGGGGATGCGGTAGGAGGTGCCGCCCATGCCGCGGCCGGTGTGCGGCTTGTCCAGCACCTCAAGGCGGGTGAACCATTTCTGGCTGAGCGAGCCCGGCCAGCCGGGCACGATCAGCCGCACCGGGGCGCCGTGGATCTGCGGAATGGGCGCCCCGTTCATGCGGAAGGCGACGAGGGTGTCCTCCTCCATCGCCTTCTCGATGCGCATGCCACGGCTGATCGCCGGGCCGTCGCCGGAGAGGTGTCGGTCGGCGCCGTGGTGCCCAGTGAATTTGGCCCCCGGCTTCAGCCCGGCCGCCTGCAGCAGGTCGCGCAGCCGCACCCCGGTCCATTCGGCGCAGGAGATGGCGCCGTTGCCCCACTGGTTGCCGCGCGTCTGCGGCACGAAGAAGGCGCGGCCATTGCCGCCGCACTCCATCTGCAGCCGCCGCGTCACCACCTCGAAGCGCGATTCGAGATCGCCGAGCGTGATCTCGAGCGGCGCATTCACCTCGCCATCGATGCGGATCTTCCACGCCCGCGGCTCCGGCACCGGATCGGGGACCGAGCCGTTGTTGCGGACGAACATCTTCTCCGCCGGCGTCACCTCGTCGTCGAGCAGGGTTTCCGGCGTCTCGGCGTTGAGCGGGCGCTCGCCCTGCAGGATCAGCCGCGCCTTGCCGGGCAGTTCGATGTATTGCGGCCCCTGGGCTCCGCCCTGAGCCAGGGCTGCCGGCAGCAGGCCCCGGGGCATGGATCCGGCGAAGGGAATGGCGGCCCCGAGCGCCGCGCCCATCGCGGCGAGGGCGCCGCCCTTCAGCGCGCCGCGGCGGCCCCAGGCCAGGGCGTCGGCGCGCTCGGGGTCGTCGCGGTAGAGTTCCTGGATGGAGCGTTCGCGGCGCATGGCTGGATCCTCCCGGTGGGCCTTGCGCAATGGACGCGGCGGAGGGGCGGTTTATTCCAGCGGCCGTTCCGGAATCAGGCGAGGCGGGCCGTGGCGGCGGACCCGTCGTGCCGCGGTTCCACCCCGGCGCGACGAGCATTAGGCTGGCGGCGTGACGAGGCGGCACCTCCATCCCCAGCATGGCCCGCCGGGCCGGGAGCGGCTCGAACTCCTCACCCCGGAGGAGATGGGCCGTGCCGACGCCGCGGCCATCGCCGCCGGCGTGCCGGGCATCGCCCTGATGGAGGCGGCGGGGAGGGCGGTGGCGCGGGCGGCGATGCGCCGCTTCCAGCCCTGCCCGACCCTGGTTCTGGCCGGGCCCGGCAACAATGGCGGCGACGGCTATGTCGCGGCGCGCCTGCTGGAGCGGCAGGGCTGGCCGGTGGCGCTCGCGCCGCTCGCCCCGCCGCGCCCGGGGAGCGACGCGGCGCTGGCCGCCGCGCGCTGGCGCGGGCCGCTTCGCCCCTTCGCGCCAGAGGAGGCGGCGCGCGCCTCCCTCGTGGTGGACGCCGTCTTCGGCGCCGGCCTGGCGCGCGCGGTGGACGGACCGGTGGCGGAGACGCTGCGCGCGGTGCGGGCGCCGCTGCTCGCGGTGGACGTGCCCTCCGGCCTCGACGGCGCCACCGGCCAGGTGCGGGGCTTCGCGCCGCGGGCGGCGCTGACCGTCACCTTCTTCCGCCACAAGCCCGGCCATCTGCTGCTGCCGGGGCGGTTGCTCTGCGGCGAGACGCTGCTTGCCGATATCGGCCTGCCGGACTCCGTGCTGGCGGGCGTCGGCGCGCGCGCCTGGCGGAACGTCCCCGGCCTGTGGCGCCTGCCCGCGCCGGAGGCAGAGGCGCACAAGTACCGGCGCGGCCATCTCACCATCCTTGGCGGCGCGGCCATGACCGGCGCGGCGCGGCTTGCCGCCGGGGCGGCGCACCGGGCGGGGGCGGGGCTGGTCACCATCCTCGCGCCCGACGCCGCCGCGGCCGCGGCGTACCGGTCGGGCGATCCCGGCACCATCGTCAGCGAGGAGGGGCTCGACGCGCTGCTCGCCGACACGCGGCGGCAGGTGTGGCTGCTCGGCCCCGGCCTGCCGCCGGAGCCCGCCACCCGCACCACCCTGCGGCGGCTGGTGGAGGCGGGGCGGCGGGTGGTCGCCGATGCCGGGGCGCTCATCGCCTGCGCCGGAGATCCGGCGGCGCTTGCCGGCTGCGCCGTGCTGACGCCGCATGCCGGGGAGTTCGCGCGCGTCTTCGGCGGCATCGGCGAGGAGGGGCGGCTGGCGGCGGCGCGCCGGGCCGCCGCCGCAACCGGCGCGGTGCTGCTGCTGAAGGGACCGGACACGGTGATCGCCGCCCCCGACGGGCGCGCAGCCATCAACGACAACGCGCCGCCGTCGCTTGCGACCGGCGGCACCGGCGACGTGCTCGCCGGCATCATCGCGGCCTTGCTCGCGCAGGGCCTGGATGCCTTCGGCGCCGCCTGCGCCGGCGCCTGGCTGCAGGGCGAGGCGGCGCGGCGCGGCGCGGAGGGGCTGATCGCCGCCGACCTGATCACGCTCCTGCCAAACGCGCTGGCCGCCGCGCGCGGGCGCTGACAACGCCGCGCCGATCGCGCTAGGTTTCATCGGGTTACGGGCGTGAACGCGGCACGCGGGGGAAGCCAGACGATGTCCGATGTCGTCGTGCAGCCGGGTCTGTTCGACAGGGCGCTGCGGCGCGTCACCAGCCTCTGGCGGGACATGGCCGAGCGGGTGACAGGCGGCGAGGCCGAGACCATCGCCGAGCAGATGCAGGCCTGCCTGGACGGCCGCGGCGGCGAGGTCTCGGCGCGCAACCGGGCGGCCAAGCTGGCCCAGGCCTATCTGGCGCTGGACGAGGAGGGGCGGTCCGGCTTCCTGCGCGCCCTCGCCGGCTTCGATTCCGACGATGCCGAGGTGCGCCGCGCGATGGAGCGGGTGGGTGCCGCCACCGGCACGGTGGAACGCGCCGCCGCCAAGGCGCGGCTGCGCCGGGTGCTGGAGCCGCCGAGGGTGCGGCTGCTGACGCAGTTCACCACCATCCCGGACGGGGTGCGCTTCCTGGTCGAGATGCGCGCCGAACTGATGCGGGTGATGGGCACCGACCCGCTGCTGCAGGCGCTTGAAGCGGATCTCAAGGGCCTGCTCGCGAGCTGGTTCGACGTCGGCTTCCTGGAGCTGAAGCGCATTGACTGGAACTCCCCGGCCGCCCTGCTTGAGAAACTGGTGCGCTATGAGGCGGTGCACCGCATCCGCACCTGGCGCGACCTGAAGAACCGGCTCGATTCCGACCGGCGCTGCTACGCCTTCTTCCACCCGCGCATGCCGGAGGAGCCGCTGATCTTCGTCGAGGTGGCGCTGGTGCAGGGCCTCGCCGCCAGCGTGCAGCGGCTGCTCGACGAGAAGGCGCCGGTGCTGGATCCGGCAAGGGCCGACACCGCGATCTTCTATTCCATCAACAACTGCCAGCGCGGGCTGGACGGCATCAGCTTCGGCAACTTCCTGATCAAGCGGGTGGTGGCGCTGCTCGGGCAGGAGCTGCCGAACATCCGCAGCTTCGCCACGCTGTCGCCGATCCCGGGCTTCATGCGCTGGCTCTCCGCCCGCCTCGCCACCGCCGAGGGGCCGCCGCTGCTGACCGAGGAGGAGGCGGCCGCGCTGCGCGCCGCCGCGCCGCCGCCGCCCGCCCTGCCGGCGCCGGCCGACGGCGCGGGCACCGCCATCGCCACCGCGGAGACGCCGACACAGACCCTCTCCCGCATCCTCGCCCGGCGCGGCTGGCTGCGCGAGCCGGCGGTGGCCAAGGCAATGGAGCCGGTGCTGCTGCGCCTCTGCGCCGGCTACCTGCTGAACGAGCACGCGCCGGGCAACCCGAAGCGGGCGCGCGACCCGGTGGCGCATTTCCACCTCTCCAACGGCGCGCGGGTGGAGCGGCTGAACTGGCGCGGCGACATCTCCGAGAAGGGGATGAAGGAGAGCGCCGGGCTGATGGTGAACTACCTCTACGATCCGGCGCGGATCGAGGACTACCACGAGGAGTATGTCGGCGAGGGGCGGCGCCCCGCGGCGACGGCGATCCGCCGGCTGGCGCGCGGCTGGAGCTGAGGCGGCAGCCCGCCGGGCTTGCCTGGCGCCGCCCCTCCGGCCAGATCATGCCCCAGGCGCGGGGCGTGAGGCCGCCCCGCCAACACCGTGCCGCGGGGAGACGCCGCCATGAACCTCCTGACCAGCCCCGCCGAGGCGCTGCGGCCCGAGGCCGAGCGGCTGCGCGTCCTGCGCGCGCTGGAGCGCAAGCTGCTCTGGCTCTCCTCCTGGATGATCCACCACGCCAACCACATCCGACCGAACCGGGACGGGCTGAAGGTGGGCGGGCACCAGGCCTCCTGCGCCTCCGTCATCTCCATCATGGCGGCGCTCTATTTCGAGATCCTGCGCCCCGAGGACCGGGTGGCGGTGAAGCCTCATGCCGGGCCGGTGTTCCACGCCATCAACTACCTGCTCGGCCGGCAGAGCCGGGAGAAGCTCTCGACCCTGCGCCAGTTCGGCGGCATCCAGCCCTATCCCTCGCGGGTGAAGGACGGGCCGGAGGTGGATTTCTCCACCGGCTCCGTCGGGCTCGGCGTGGCGATGACGAGCTTCGGCAGCCTTGTGCAGGACTATGTCCGCCTGCACGGCCTCGTGCCGGCCGACCGCCCGGCGGGACGGCACGTGGCGATCGTCGGCGACGCCGAGCTCGACGAGGGCAACATCTACGAGGCGCTGCTCGAGGGCTGGAAGCACGACATCCGCAACGTCTGGTGGATCGTGGACTACAACCGCCAGAGCCTCGATTCGGTGGTGCCGGACCGGCTGTTCGGCCGGATCGAGGGGCTGTTCCGCGACATGGGCTGGAACGTCGTCACCCTGAAATACGGGCGCAGGCTGCAGGCGGCCTTCGCCCGCGAGGGCGGCGAGGCGCTGCGCCGCTGGATCGACGACTGCCCGAACAGCCTCTACGCCGCGCTCACCTTCCAGGGCGGCGCCGCCTGGCGCAATGCGCTGCTCTCCGACCTCGGGCGCGAGACGGGGGTGCGGGCGATCATCGACCCGCTCTCCGACGAGGAGCTCGGGGCGCTGATGACCAATCTCGGCGGCCACGACATCGAGACGCTGATCGAGGCCTTCCGCGCGCAGGACGCGGCGGGCGACCAGCCCACCTGCTTCATCGCCTACACCATCAAGGGCATGGGCCTGCCCTTCGCCGGCCACAAGGACAACCATGCCGGGCTGATGACGAAGGAGCAGATGGCCGGCTTCAAGCGCGGCATGGGCATCCGCGACGGCCATGAATGGGACCCCTTCGAGGGGCTGGAGGTACCCGAGGCGACGCTGCGGGCCTTCCTGGCCGATGTCCCCTTCGCCCGGCCGCTGACCCCGGAGGGCCGTGCCTATTCCGCCCCCGCGGTGCGGGTGCCCGCCGCCTTCCCGGTGCCGAAGGTGCCCGCGGGGCGGAAGCTCTCCACCCAGGCGGCCTTCGGCGAGATTCTGGCCGAGCTCGGCCGCGGGCACGGGGAGGCGGCGGAGATCGCCCGGCACATCGTCACCACCAGCCCGGACGTCACCGTCTCCACCAATCTCGGCCCCTGGGTGAACCGGCGCGGCATCTTCGACCGGCACCTGAAGAACGACGTGTTCCGCGACGCCAAGCTGGCCTCCGCCCAGCGCTGGGGCATGTCGCCGGAGGGGCAGCACATCGAGCTCGGCATCGCCGAGCAGAACCTGTTCCTGGTGCTGGGCGCGCTCGGCCTGTCGCACAGCCTTTATGGCGCGCGGCTGCTGCCGGTCGGCACCGTGTACGATCCCTTCGTGAACCGCGGCCTCGATGCGCTGATCTACGCTTGCTACCAGGATGCGCGCTTTATGCTGGTCAGCACCCCCTCCGGCCTGACCCTGGCGCCCGAGGGCGGGCAGCACCAGAGCGTCAACACGCCGCTGATCGGCATGGCGCAGGACCGCCTGGCCAGCTATGAGCCGGCCTTCGCCGACGAGCTCGCCATCCTGATGCGCTGGGGCTTCGAGCACATGCAGAAGCCCGACGGCTCCGCCGTGTGGCTGCGCCTCTCGACGCGGGGGCTGGAGCAGCCGGAGCGGCCGCTCGATCCCGCCGCGGTGGTCGCCGGAGGCTACTGGGCGGTGCCGCCGGCGCCGGGGGCGCGCCTCGCCCTCGCCTATCAGGGGCCGATCGCGCCGGAGGCCTTCGCCGCCTTCGCGACCCTGCGCGAGGAGGTGCCGGAGGCGGGGCTGCTCGCCATCACCTCGCCCGACCGCCTGCATGCGGAGTGGCTCTCGGCGCGGCGCAAGACGCGGGCCGGCTACGGGGCGCCAAGCTGGATCGAGACGCTGCTCGCCCCCCTCGCGCCGGAGGCCGGGCTGGTCACGGTGCTGGACGGGCATCCGGCGGCGCATGCCTGGCTCGGCGCGGTGCGCGGCCAGCGCGTGGTGCCGCTCGGGGTGGACCGCTTCGGCCAGGCAGGCGACCTGCCGGATCTCTATCGGGAATACGGGCTGGACGAGGAGGCGATCCTCGACGCCTGCGCCCAGGCGCTGCTGGGCTGAGACCCGGCGTGGGGGTCGCAACCTTCCCTGGCGGGGCCTCGCCGGGCGAAGGCCGCGCCGGCGGTGTGGCGGGCTTGAGGCCGCCGGATCAGAGGGGTCGCTGCGCCCGTTCCAGAAGGCGGGCGAGGAAGCCGGGCTTCCTGGGCGGAGCGGCGGGCCCGGCCTTGCGGGAGGTGACCTCGCGCTCGGCCCTCGCCTCCTTCTCCTTCTGGCTGAGCCACTTCTCGAGGCTCATGCCGGCCTTGGCGGCCCGGCGCGCCTCGTAGGCGCGCTGGCCCTCCGTCATCTTCCGCTGATCCATGGGAACCCCCGTGAGGGCGCCAGAGATGGCGCGTTCCCGCCCGGTGCGCAAGCAGCAGCAGAGCAGAAGCGGCCGGGGGTTGCCTGCGGGCGCGGGCATGACACCCTGTCGCGGGCCACTGGCCGGGCGAGGGGCGATGGAAGCGCGGGTCAAGAGCGGGATCTGGGTCTCCATGGCGCTGCGGCTGGCGGATATCGCCGGCCGCAGCGGCGCCGTGCTGCGCAAGGGGGACCCGGATTCGGGGGGCGTGCTCTGCGTGCTCCGCGGCCGGGAAGGGCTGGTGGTGCTGAGCCAGGTACGCGACGCCGAGGGGCGCCCCGCCTGGATCCGCGGCAGCGGGGACGCGCCCGTGGACCAGGAGAAGGCCGACGCCTACATCGCGCGGCAGGTGCGGCGCGATCCCGATCTGTGGGTGGTCGAATTCGACGCGCCCGACCTGCAGCCGCCCTTCGAGGGGCGCGTTCTCTGAGAATTGCGCGATCGGTTCGGAACGTTCGGACGGTTTCTCGTTATTGTGTAGCGCGCCTGACGCCCCCGTGAGGTGCGTTTCCGCTCGCGATCGTCTCTAACGGGTAAAACGGTTACGCAAATTGCAACATTGGTGCGGCGCATCGTCGCCCCCCCGAAGAACGGAGGTTTCATGCCGGCTCCCCGCCCTATCCTGATCGTCGAGGATGATGCCGCCCTGCGCGCGACCCTGGCCGAGCAGCTCGCGCAGGAAGGCGACTTCACCGCCGACCAGGCGGAAAGCGCAAGCGAGGCCGAGGCGAAGCTGGCGCGGGCGGATGCCCGCTACGACGCGATCCTCCTCGACATCGGCCTGCCGGACGGCGACGGGCGGGAGTTCTGCGCCAAGCTGCGCCG
>NZ_SJDM01000044.1 GCF_004761865.1 Crenalkalicoccus roseus
GCCGCCGGAGCCGGCGGGGGAGCCTCCGGCCGGCGGGGCGGGGCCTCCGCTTCGGTGCGCGGCGCCGCGGCGGCCCTCGCCGCTTCCGCCCGCTGCTCCAGGGCGGCCAGGGCCGCCTCGGCGGCGATCCGGGCGCGGATCAGCTCCTGCAGCCGCGCCTCCTCCTCGGCCGCGGCGCGGCGCAGCGCCTCGATCCCGTCCGGGGCGGGAGCGGTGGCCATGGGCGGCGGCAGGGCGGCACGTTCGCCGCCGCCGAGGCCAAGGCCGAGGGCGAGGCCGGCGGCGGCGCCCACCAGCACCAGGGCGGCCGCGCGCAGCGCCGCGCCGAAGGGGTGGCGGCGCGTTCTCAGCAACGGGGGCGGCGTGGGGCGCCTCGCGCCCAGCATGGCGAAGCGGCTCAGCCGCGCCGCGGGCGCCAGCGGCGCCCGGGGCGGAAGGAGAAGGGGCTCAGCGCTTGTCGTCGCCCGCCTCGGCCGCGGCGGCCTGGCTCTGCGCCGCCAGCGCGCGGGCCATCTGGCTCAGCGCCTCCTGGTGCTTCTCGTTGTCGATCAGCGAGAAGTTGCGCGCCAGTTCCAGGCACATCCGCTGCCGCGGGGAGATCTCCTGCGGCTCGGATTCGGCGCTCAGCCCCTCGAAGAAGTAGGAGACCGGCACGCCCAGCACCTGCCCGATCTCGAACAGGCGCCCTGCGGAGATGCGGTTCAGGCCGCGCTCGTACTTGTGCGCCTGCTGGTAGGTGACGCCGATCATGCGCGCGAGCTGCTGCTGCGACAGCCCCATCATGATCCGGCGCTCGCGGATGCGGGCCCCGACATGGCGGTCGGCGGCGTTGGCGCGGTGGCTCTGCTTGCCGCCAAGCCCCGGATCGGGCCGTGCTTCGGTGTCCATCTCGGTCGGCATGTCCATCCCGGCCCTCTCGTCCCTGTTCTGGTCCAACCCAATCAGGAGAATGCGGCAAACGCCGCGCCGCTCCACCCAGGCGCGCATAACAAAGACGTGAAACACACGCGCGGTGGATGCCCCCTGATCGCACAGGGCGATTTTCTACCCCGCAACAATGACCAAAACGTGATCGCCGGGCGGTCCCCCTTCAGTCCTGGCCGGACGGCTTCTCCCGGCGCAGCGCCTCCAATTCGCGGCGCAGCGCCTCCACCTCGGCGCGCAGCGACTCGATGGTCTGCTGCGCCTCCCGCGCGTCGCGCGGCGGCTCCTGGGGGCGGAAGGGGGCGAAGAGGCTCATCGCCCGCTCCATCATCGCCATGTTCTGCCGCCCCATCTCGTCCAGCGCGAAGGGGCCGGGAAAGGGCATCAGCCCGCCCATCGCCTGCTCCATGGAGCGGCGCATCTGCTCCTGCTGGCGGGCGAAGCCGGCCATCGCCGCCTCCAGGTAGCGGGGCACCAGCGCCTGCAGGCTGTCGCCGTAGAAGCCGATGAGCTGGCGCAGGAAGCTCTCGGGCAGCAGGTTGCGGCCCTTGCTCTCCTCCTCGACGATGATCTGGGTGAGGACGGAGCGGGTGATGTCCTCGCCCGATTTGGCGTCCTGCACCACGAAGTCCCGCCCCTGGCGCACCATGCGGGCGAGGTCCTCGAGCGTGACGTAGCTCGAGGCCTCGGTGTTGTAGAGGCGGCGGTTGGCGTATTTCTTCACGACGACGGGCGCCGTCGCGGGCTCGCCCCTGGTGCTCCCTTCGCTGCGCGTGGTCCGTTCGGCCATCGGGTTCCCGTTCCTCGTTCCGCGCAGCCCGCGCGATTGCGGGAAGGTTAGCGGGAATGTCGCGCTGCACAAAGGGATGCGGCGGGGAGTGGGCCGGCCTATCCTCGGCGCCACGGGAGGGCGGATGAGCGGGGCGGGCGAGCAGGGCGAGGAGCTGGACCGGCTGGCGGAGGACTGGATCGCGCTATGGCAGAGCGAGCTCGCGGGCCTCGCCTCCGACCCCGACTGGATGGCGGCCTGGCAGGGGGCGATGACCCTCGGCGCGGCGTGGATGCGCCTGCTCGCCGGCACCCTGGCGCCGGGCGCGGCGCCGTCCCATGAGCCCCGGACCGCCGATGCGGCGCGGGCCGCGCCCGCTGCCCCTGCATCTCGGCCTGGCGGCGATGCGGGGCTGGGCGGCGCTGGCCTCGGCGCCGATGCCCTTCTTGCCCGCCTGGACGCGATCGAGCGGCGCCTGGCCGCGCTCGAGGCAGGGGCAGGCGGAGGCGGCCCGCCTCGCCGCACGCCTCGCCGCCGGCGGTCACCGCCCTGAGGCCTTCCGCGCCGCGCTGCTGCGCGCCCTGCTGCGCCAGGACCGGGCCCTGCTCGCCGGCATCGCCGCCTATCGCCGCCACCCCTTCCGCCGCGATCTGCCCGACCCGCCCGCCTTGTGGCGCGAAGGTGGCAGCCGCCTGCTCGACTACGGCGCCGGACGCGGCGGGCGGGTGGCGCTGTTCGTGCCCTCGCTCGTCAACCGCGCCCATGTCCTCGACCTGATGGAGGGCGGCTCGATGCTGCGCTTCCTGGCCGGGCGGGGCCTGCGGCCGCTGCTGCTCGACTGGGGCTGGCCGGGCGAGGCGGAGCGCCGCTTCGGCCTGGACGACTACGTCGCCGGGCGGCTGGAGCGGGCGCTCGGCGCGGCGGCGGCGGCCGCGGGCGGGAAGGTGGTGCTGGTCGGCTACTGCATGGGCGGGCTGCTGGCGCTCGCCGCCGCGCTGCGCCGGCCGGAGGCGGTGCGGGCGCTCGCCCTGCTCGCCACGCCCTGGGATTTCTGGGCCGAGGACGCGGCGCGCGCCCGCGGCCTCGCGCGGCTGCTCCCCGGCTTCGAGCCGGCCATGGCGGCGACGGGAGCGCTGCCGGTGGACGCGATCCAGACCCTGTTCGCCATGCTCGACCCCTTCTCCGTCGCCGGGAAGTTCCGCGCCTTCGCCCGGCTCGATCCGGAGGGGGCGCGGGCGCGGCTGTTCGTGGCGCTGGAGGACTGGCTGAACGACGGCGTGCCGCTCGCCGCACCGGTGGCGCGGGAATGCCTCGCCGGCTGGTACGGCGCCAATGCTCCGGCGCGGGGGGAGTGGCGCGTGGCGGGCCGGGTGGTGGCGCCGCAGGCCTGGCGCGGGCCGGCCTTCCTGGCGATCCCGGCGCGGGACCGCATCGTGCCCCCCGCCTCCGCCGCGGTGCTCGCCGCGCTGCTGCCGGGGGCGGTGGCGCACCGGCCGGAGGCGGGCCATATCGGCATGGTGGCCGGCGGCGGGGCGGAAGCCGCGCTGTGGCGGCCGTTGCTGGACTGGATCGAGGGCGCCTGAGCGAAGGCGCCGCTTGTCGCCGGCGGCGCGGCGGGTCCATCCTGCGCCGCAGCACGAACGGGTTGGGAGAACCCCAGTCATGACCGAAATCGTCATCGCCTCCGCCGCCCGCACGCCGGTCGGCAGCTTCAACGGCGCCTTCGCCTCGCTGCCCGCGCATGCGCTCGGCACCGTCGCCATCAGGGCGGCCATGGAGCGCGCCGGCGTGCGCCCCGAGGAGGTGGACGAGGTCATCATGGGCCAGATCCTGACCGCGGGGGCGGGGCAGAACCCGGCCCGCCAGGCGAGCGTGGCGGCCGGCATCCCCGTGGAGCGCACCGCCTTCGGCATCAACCAGCTCTGCGGCTCCGGCCTGCGCGCGGTGGCGCTCGCGGCGCAGCAGATCGCCACCGGCGACGCCGCGATCGTGGTCGCAGGCGGGCAGGAGAGCATGACCCAGGCGCCGCATGCGGCGAACCTCCGCGCGGGGCAGAAGATGGGCGACCTCGCCCTCGTGGACACCATGATCAAGGACGGGCTGTGGGACGCCTTCCACGGCTACCACATGGGCAACACCGCCGAGAACGTGGCGCAGAAGTACCAGATCACCCGCGAGCAGCAGGATGCCTTCGCCGCCGAGAGCCAGCGCCGCGCCGGCGAGGCGATGAAGGCCGGCCGCTTCCGGGACGAGATCGCGCCGGTGACGGTGAAGGGCCGCAAGGGCGACGTGGTGGTGGACGCCGACGAGTATCCGAAGCCCGACACGACGGTCGAGGTGCTGGCCAAGCTTCGTCCGGCCTTCGCCAAGGACGGCACGGTGACCGCCGGCAACGCCTCCGGCATCAACGACGGCGCCGCGGCGGTGGTGGTGATGACCGCCGAGGAGGCGCGCAAGCGCGGCATCCAGCCGATGGCGCGGATCGTCTCCTGGGCGACGGCGGGGGTGGACCCCTCGATCATGGGCACGGGACCGATCCCGGCCTCGCGCAAGGCGCTGCAGAAGGCGGGCTGGGACATCGCCTCCCTCGACCTGGTGGAGGCGAACGAGGCCTTCGCCGCCCAGGCCTGCGCGGTGAACAAGGACCTCGGCTGGGATCCGGCCAAGGTGAACGTGAACGGCGGCGCCATCGCGCTCGGCCACCCGATCGGGGCGAGCGGGGCGCGGGTGCTGACCACGCTGCTGTTCGAGATGCAGCGGCGCGGCGCCAAGCGCGGCCTCGCCACGCTGTGCATCGGCGGCGGCATGGGCGTCGCCATGTGTCTGGAGCGGGCCTGATCCTTGCCCGGGGCGCGGCGGGAGCGCCGCGCCCGCCCGCCGGGGCGGCACCGGGCACGGGACGGCGGCACCGCTCCGGCGCCCCCCCGCGGATCGGGCGCCAGCCTGTTGATCGCGGAACGGGGTTCACGCTCCCGGAGCGTCGTGATCTGCCCTAATCCGGCACCAGGGCCGTCGCCTCGATCTCCAGCCGCGCCTCCGGCTCGACCAGCGCCGCCACCTGCACCAGCGTCATGGCGGGGTAGTGGCGCCCCATGATGTCGCGGTAGGTCGCGCCGAGTGCCTTCAGGCTGGCGCGGTATTCCGCGATGTCCAGCACGTACCAGGTCAGCCGCGCCACATGCTCCGGGCCCGCGCCGCCGGCGCGCAGCACGGCGAGGACGTTCTCGAGCGCCTGCCGCGCCTGGGGCACGAAGCCGTGCGGGAAGCGGCCGGCGGAATCCCAGCCGACCATGCCGCCGGCGAAGATCATCCGGCCCCGCCCGGCGATGCCGTTGGCGTAGCCCCGCGGCGGCGGCCAGCCCTCCGGCTGCAGCACGACGAGGGAGGAGGGGCGGGAGGCGTCCATGGCGTTCTCTGCGGTTCCGATGCGAGGGCGGCGCGGCGTGGGCCCCGTGCGGGGCGGGCGCCTCATCCTCCGGGGGCCGTCGCCATGCCGTGCGCCGCCGCGGCGGCATGGCGGCGCAGCGCGAAGCGCTGGAGCTTGCCCGTCTCGGTGCGCGGCAGGGCCTCCACGAACTCGATGGCGCGCGGATATTTGTAGGGCGCTATCTCGGCCTTCACATGCTCCTGCAGCGCGCGGACCAGGTCGGGTCCCGACGCATGGCCCGGTTTCAGCACCACATATGCCTTCACGATCGTGCCGCGCTCCGGATCCGGGGCGCCGACCACGCCGCATTCCCGCACCGCCGGGTGGGAGAGCAGCGCCGCCTCCACCTCCGGCCCGGCGATGTTGTAGCCGGCGGAGATGATCATGTCGTCGCTGCGCGCCTGGTACCAGAAATACCCGTCCTCGTCCTGCACGTAGGTGTCCCCGGTCAGGTTCCAGCCGTCCTGGACGTAGCTCGCCTGCCGCGGATCGGCGAGGTAGCGGCAGCCCGTCGGCCCCCGCACCGCGAGCCGCCCCATCGTGCCGCGCGGCACCTCCCGCCCGTCCTCGCCGATCACCTTCGCCTCGTAGCCGGGCACGGGCCTGCCGGTGGCGCCGGGGCGGATCTCCTCCTCCCGCGCGGCGATGAAGATGTGCAGCATCTCGGTGGCGCCGATGCCGTCCATCAGCTTCAGCCCCGTCGCCCGCCGCCATGCCTCGAAGACCGGCTTCGGCAGCGCCTCCCCCGCCGAGACGCATTTGCGCAGGCAGGAAAGATCGTGCCCGGCGGCCTGCTGCGCCATGGCGCGGTAGGCCGTCGGCGCCGTGAAGCAGATCGTGGCGCGGTGCGCGGCGATGGCCGCCAGGAGCTCCTCCGGCCCCGCCTTCTCCAGCAGCACGGTGGTGGCGCCGACGCGGAACGGGAAGAGCACCAGCCCGCCCAGGCCGAAGGTGAAGGCGATGGGGGGCGAGCCGATGAACACGTCGGAGGGCCCGGGCCGGAGCACGTGGCGGGCGTAGCTGTCGCAGATCGCCAGCATGTCGCGGTGGAAATGCATCGTGCCCTTGGGCTCGCCGGTGGTGCCGGAGGTGAAGGCGATCAGGCACACATCGTCCGCCGCGGTGTCGCAGGCGGGAAGACCGGGCGCCGCCTCGGCGCACATCCCTTCGAGCTCGCCGTCGCCCCAGCAGACGCAGTGCCTGAGATCCGGCGCCTCGGCCGCGGCCTTGCGCATCTCCTCGGCCAGCCGCGCGTCGCAGAGCGCGATCGAGATGCGGGCCTTGCGCAGCATGTGGCCGATCTCCCGCGCGCGCAGCAGGGGCATGGTGGCCACCACCACCCCGCCCGCCCTGAGCACCGCGAGGTAGGCCGCGACCATCCAGGCGTTGTTGGCGCCGCGCAGCAGCACGCGGTTGCCGGGCACGAGGCCGAGGCGCCGCACCAGCACCGCGGCGATGCGTTCCACCCGCTCGGCGAGCTGCCGGTAGGTCAGCGTCCCGGCCGGGGTCACGATGGCCGGGTGGTCGCCGCGCCCGCGCGCGATGGCGCGGTCCAGCAGCTCCACCGCGCAGTTCAGCCGCGGCGGGTAGCGGAGCTCCGGCAGGCCGAAGCGGAATTCCGGCCATTGCGCGCGCGGGGGCAGGTTGTCGCGCGCGAAGGTGTCGACATGCCCGCTCGGCGTCAGATCCGGCGTGGCGCCGGACCAGTCCTGCAACCTCTCCATCGCCGCCTCCATCGCAGATCCCGCCCCCCGGCTTTCCGGGCGCCCCGCCGCGCCGCCGTCCGGCAGGGCGCCTCAATTGCCCTCGAACACCGGCTTGCGCTTCGCCACGAAGGCCTCGTAGGCGCGGCGGAAATCCTGCGTCGTCATGCACAGGGCCTGCGCCACGGCCTCGGCCTCGATCGCCTGCTCGACGCCCATGGCCCATTCCATCTGCAGCATCCGCTTGGTCATGGCGTTGGCGAAGGCGGGCCCCTCGGCCAGTTCCCGCGCCAGCGCGGCCGCCTCCGCGGCCAGCGCCTCGGCCCCGACGACGCGGTTGAAGAAGCCCCAGGCGAGGCCCTCCTCCGCCGTCATGGCGCGGCCGAGGTAGAGCAGCTCGCTCGCCCTCCCCTGGCCGATGAGGCGCGGCAGCATGGCGCAGGCGCCCATGTCGCACCCCGCCAGGCCGACGCGGTTGAACAGGAAGGCCACCTTCGCCCGCGGCGTGCCGACGCGCAGGTCGGAGGCCATGGCGATGATCGCGCCCGCTCCCGCCGCGACACCGTCCACCGCCGCGACGATCGGCTGCGGCGCGGCGCGCATCGCCTTCACCAGCTCCCCGGTCATGGAGGTGAAGCGCAGCAGGCCCTTGGTGTCGCGCCCGAGCAGCGGCCCGATGATCTCGTGCACGTCGCCGCCCGAGCAGAAATTGCCGCCCGCACCGGTGACCACGAAGGCCTTCACCGCCTCGTCCTGCGCCGCCGCGCGGAAGATCGCCGCCATCTCGGCGTAGCTGTCGAAGGTGAGCGGGTTCTTCCGCTCCGGCCGGTCGAGGGTGAGGGTGGCGACCGGCCCCTCCACGTCGAGGCGGAGATGCCGCGCGCGGTGCGCCGAGAGCGGGCCGGAGATGGAGACGGTCATGGGGCTTCCTCCCGATCCAGGGCGGCGCGCACCGAGGCCTTGGCACGGCCGAGCAGCCGGAACAGCGCGGCGCGGTCGGCGGCGGAGAGGTCCTGGAACAGCTCCGCCACCCAGGCCTCGTGCACCGCGGACTGGCGCCGGAATTCGCGCCGGCCGCGCAGGGTCAGGCGCAGCATCTGCGCGCGCCGGTCTCCTTGCATGGCGCGGCGCTCGACCAGACCCTCGGCCTCCAGCCGCGCGGCGAGACCGGTGATGTTGCCGTTGCTGACCATCATGCGCCGCGACAGCTCGCCGAGAGTGAGTCCCTCGGGCGGCGCGCGCTCGAGCTGCGCCAGCATGTCGAAGCGGGGAAGCGTGGTGTCGAACTGCTCGCGCAGGCGGCGGCGGATGCAGCCCTCGATCAGGGTCGTGCAGGCGAGCAGGCGCAGCCAGAGGCGCAGCTCGTCCTTGTGGCCGGCCGGGACGTCCGCCAGCGCCGTCTCCGCGTCCACTGCGGGCGGGGCCGCCAGGTCGTCCATCGGCGGCGGGTTCACGTCTCGCCCCCGTCCACGGCGATCGCCTTGCCGTTGATCGCCGAGGCGTCCGGCGCGCACAGGAACAGCACGGCGGCCGCCACCTCCTCCGGCCGCACCAGCCGGCCCTGCGGGTTGTGGCGGGTGAGCTCGGCCCGCGCCTCCGCCTCGTTCCGGCCCGTCCTTTCCACGATGCGGGCGATGCTGTCCGCCACCAGCGGCGTGTCGGTGAAGCCCGGGCAGACCGCGTTCACCGTCACGCCCCGGCCTGCCACCTCCAGCGCCAGGGCGCGCGTCAGGCCGAGCACCGCATGCTTCGCCGCGGCGTAGGCGGCGACATAGGCATAGCCGCGCAGCGCGGCGGTGGAGGCGATGTTCACCACCCGGCCGAAGCCCGCCTGCAGCATTCCCGGCAGGACGAGGCGGGTGGCGGCGACCGTGCCCATCAGGTTCACGCGCCACATCCGTTCCCACAGCGCCGGATCGCTCCGCAGGAAGGGGGCGCTGCCGGCCTCGCCGGCCGCGTTGACCAGCAGGGCGACGGGACCGCGGGCGGCGACCGCCGCCTCCAGCGCGGCGGCGAGCGCCGCCTCCTCCGTCACGTCCGCCGCGGCCCAGCCCGCGGCCGCGCCCGCCGCGGCGACGGCGCGCAGCCGCTCCTCGCGCCGGCCCAGCACCGTCACCACCGCGCCGGCGCGGGTGAGCGCCGCGGCGCAGGCGGCGCCGATCCCGCTGCCGCCACCCGTCACCACGGCGTGCCGCCCCTTGAGAGGACCCTGCATGTCGCCTCCGCGATGTTTGAAGCCTAAAGCATTCCGGGCGGCCGGCACAACCGGCATCCGCTGTTGCCGCACGGATCTTTGAAGCTTAAACTATCGCGGCGGACGGAGGCGAGCCATGCGCATCGCGGTGATCGGCGGCGGCCCGGCGGGACTCTATTTCGCCATCCTGATGAAGCGGGACTTTCCCGCCGCGCAGGTGCGGGTGGTGGAGCGCAACCGCCACGACGACACCTTCGGCTTCGGCGTCGTCTTCAGCGACGCGACGCTGGACGCCTTCCGGGCGGCGGACGAGCCGAGCTACCGCGCCATCACGCGCAGCTTCGCCTACTGGGACGACATCGAGATCCACGGCAAGGGCGGAGCCGTCCACCGCATCGGCGGCAACGGCTTCTGCGGCTGCTCCCGCCGCACGCTGCTGCTGCTGCTGCAGGACCGCGCCCGCCGCCTGGGCGTGGAGATGGAGTTCCGCCGCGAGGCGCGGCCGGAGGACTTCCCCGACGCCGACCTGATCGTCGCGGCCGACGGCATCAATTCCGCGATCCGGGAGCGCTGGCGCGACCATTTCCGGCCGGAGGTGGATCTGCGCCCCAACCGCTTCGCCTGGATGGGCTCCACCCGCCCGCTGGATGCCTTCACCTTCTTCTTCAAGGAGAGGCCGGAGGGCATCTTCATCGCGCACTGCTACCAGTACGAGGCCGGCGCCAGCACCTGGGTGATGGAGACCGACCCCGAGACCTTCGCCCGCGCCGGGCTGGACGGAATGGGGGAGGAGGAAAGCGCCCGCTTCCTGGAGGGCGTGTTCCGGGAGGAGCTCGCAGGCCACCGGCTGCAGACCAACCGCTCGCACTGGCGGCGCTTCCCGATGATCCGCTGCGGCCGCTGGGTCAGGGACAATCTCGTCCTGCTCGGCGACGCCAAGGCCAGCGCCCACTTCTCGATCGGGTCCGGGACGAAGCTCGCCATGGAGGACGCGATCGCGCTGCACGCCGCCTTCGCCGCCGGCGGCGGCGTCGCGGCGAGCCTCGCCCGCTTCGAGGCCGACCGGCGCGAGGACGTGGAGAAGACGCAGCACGCCGCCGACGTCTCTCTGGTGTGGTTCGAGCACGTGCGGCGCTTCTGGCCCATGCACCCGACGCGCTTCGCCTTCGGCGTCATGACCCGGAGCAAGGCCATCACCTGGGACAATCTGGAGCTGCGCGCGCCGGAATTCGTGGCGGAGGTGCGACAGGTCTTCGCCGGGGAGGAACGCGGCCGGGGGCTTCCCGCCGACCCGGCGAGGCCGCCGATGTTCCAGCCCTTCCGGCTGCGGGGAATGGACATTCCCAACCGCGTCGTCGTCTCGCCCATGTGCATGTACAGCGCGCGGGAGGGCGTGCCGACGGAGTTCCACCTGGTGCATTACGGCTCCCGCGGCATGGGCGGCGCCGGGCTGATGTTCACCGAGATGGTGGTGGTCGGCCCCGACGCGCGGATCACGCCGGGCTGCGCCGGCCTCTGGACGGACGAGCAGGAGGAGGCCTGGACGCGCATCGTCCGCTTCGTCCACGAACATGGCGACACGCGGTTCTGCCTCCAGCTCGGCCATGCCGGCCGCAAGGGCAGCACGCGGCTGATGTGGGAGGGCATCGACCAGCCGCTGCCCGAGGGCAACTGGCCGATCGTCTCCGCCAGCCCCATCCCCTACTTCCCGCACAGCCAGGTGCCGCGCGAGATGACGCGCGCCGACATGGACCGCGTGAGGGAGGCGTTCGTCGCCGCGACACGCCGCGCCGTCCGCTGCGGCTTCGACATGCTGGAGCTGCACTGCGCCCATGGCTACCTGCTGGCCAGCTTCCTCTCTCCGCTGACCAACCGCCGCGGCGACGCGTATGGCGGCCCCATCGCCAACCGCCTGCGCTTCCCGCTCGAGGTCTTCGACGCCATGCGCGCCGCCTGGCCGCAGGACAGGCCGATGTCGGTCCGCATCTCGGCCACCGACTGGGCGGAGGGCGGCATCTCGGACGAGGAGACGCTCGAGGTCGCCCGCGCCTTCGCCGCGCATGGCTGCGACCTGGTGGACGTCTCCACCGGCCAGACGGTGGCGGACGCCGCCCCGGTCTACGGGCGCATGTTCCAGGTGCCCTGGTCGGACATGATCCGGAACGAGCTCGGCATCGCCACCATGTGCGTGGGCAACATCACCACCGCCGACCAGGTGAACACCATCCTGGCCGCCGGGCGCGCCGACCTCGTGGCGCTGGCGCGGCCGCACCTCACCAATCCCGCCTTCGCCCTGCACGCCGCCGCGCAGTACGGGGTGCGCGAGGTTGCCTGCCCGCCCCAGTACCTCTGGGGGAAGGATGCGCTGCTGCGCAACGCGGCGCGGGAGCGGGAGGAGCTGCGCGAGCTGCGCCTCAGGGCGAGGCCGCGGTCGCACGCCCCGCTGCCCGCGGCGCGGCCCGAGGCGGCGGAGTAGGCGCGGTGCGCCCGGTCCTGATCGCCGGCGGCGGGGTGGGAGGGCTCGCGCTCGCCCTCTCGCTGCATGAGCGCGGCGTCCCCTGCCTGGTGCTGGAGGCGGCCCCGCAGGTGAGGGAGCTCGGCGTCGGGATCAACATCCTGCCGCATGCGATCGGCGAGCTTGCGGCGCTCGGCCTGCTGCCGGACCTCGATGCCTGCGCCATCCGGACGCGCGAGCTGCGCTACCTGAACCGCTTCGGCCAGGAGATCTGGACCGAGCCCCGCGGCACCTGGGCGGGCCATGCGGTGCCGCAGCTCTCCATCCATCGCGGCAGGCTGCACGGCGTGCTGTGGCGGGCGGCGCTGCGGCGCCTGGGCGAGGAGGCGGTGCGGCCCGGCCACCGCCTCTCCGGCTTCGCGCAGGATGCCTCGGGCGTCGCCGCCACCTTCGCGCGCCCCGACGGGGGCGAGGTGACCCTGCACGGCGCGGCGCTGATCGGCGCCGACGGCATCCATTCCGTCCTGCGCCGCATCCTGCATCCCGAGGATGGGGGCATCCGCTGGCAGGGCATCCAGATGTGGCGCGGCGCCCTGGACTGGCCGGCCTATGAGGGCGGCGACACCATGCTCGTGGCCGGCGACATGCAGGAGAAGCTGGTCCTCTACCCGATCGCGCCCGGCGGCGACCCCGGCAGGCGCCTGACCAACTGGGTGGTCTGCGCCCGCCTCGGCGACGGCAGCCAGCCCCCGCCGCGGCGCGAGGACTGGTCGCGCCCTGGCCGGCTGGAGGAGGTGCTGCGGCATGTCCGCCGCTTCCGCATCCCCTTCCTCGACGTCGAGGCCCTGGTACGCGCGACGCCCGAGTTCTGGGAGTACCCCATGTGCGACCGCGATCCCCTGCCCTGGTGGACGCAGGGGCGCGTGACCCTGCTCGGCGATGCGGCGCATCCGATGTATCCGGTGGGCTCCAACGGCGCCTCCCAGGCCATCCTGGATGCGCGGTGCCTGGCCGCGCTGCTGGCGGAGCGGCCGGTGGAGGAGGCGCTGCTGGCCTATCAGGCGGAGCGCCTGCCCAAGACCGCCGAGATCGTGCGCAGCAACCGCAGCGGCGGGCCGGAGCGGGTGGTCGACGTCGTCAGCGCCCGCGCTCCCGACGGCTTCACGCGGCTCGAGGACGTGATCAGCCGCGAGGAGCTGGCCGCCATCGCCGGCGGCTACGCCAGGATGGCGGGCTTCGCCCCGGCGAGGACCAGGGCCTGACCTCAACCCGGCCGAGCGGCCCCTCGTCTCGCCGAAGGCCACACCGGGCAAGGCAGGCGCCAGGATGCGGTCCGCATTTCCAAGGGCGCATGGTCCGGCCCCGATCCGCCCTAGGCCGGCGCCGGGACGGTGGCGGGCATCCGCCCCGGCTCGGTCGCCGCCCGCACCAGCGCCGCGGCGTAGTGCCCCCAGTCGCGCTGCGCGATCTCCGCCAGAGCGCCTTCCGAGAGGGCGGCGCGGCTGGCGGGCGGCAGGCCGGCGGCGCCCAGCATCACCCGCGCCAGCGCCACCGCATCCCCCGCCGGATAGGTGAAGCCGTTGCGCCCGGGCTCCACCATCTCGGCCAGGGTCGGCAGGTCGGGAACGATCACCGGCAGGCCGAAGCTCTGGGCGAGCAGCACGCTGCCCGAGGTCATGATCCGGCGGAAGGAGAAGACCGCGAAATCGGCGGCGCGCAGCACGTACTGCACGGTGGCGTCGTCTATGCGGTCGGGCATCAGCAGCACGCCCGGCGAGGGCTCCCGAAAGCGGCCGAAGGCGGGGGTGCCGCTGCGGCCGGCGATGATCAGGCGCGCCTCAGGCAGCCGGGCGCGCAGCGCGGCGAAGGCCGCCTGCAGCACCTCGATCCCCTTGTAGGGACGCAGATTGCCGAGGGTGACGAAGACCGGCGCCTCCGGATCGAGGCCGAAATAGCGGCGGGCGGCCGCACGGCCGATGTCGTCCGGGTAGTAGCCGGTGTAGCCGCCATGCGGCGTCACCAGCACCGTCTCGGGCGCCAGGCCGAGCGCCGGCGCCATCTCCGCAACGGCGGCGGGGCTGTGCATCTGCACGGCATGGGCGCGCTCCGCCAGGGCGCGGCGCAGGCGGCGGTCCAGCTCCGGGAAGCGAGGCTCGTGCGGCTGCGCGTTGTGCACCGTCCAGGCGAAGCGGCCGCCGGCGGCGAGGAAGCGGTCGAGGCCGGCCAGGAAGTGCTCCGCCAAGCGCTCCGCCTCCTCGGCCTGCCGCGCCTCGCGGTAGATCGCATCCTCCCAGTGCAGGTGGAACACCACCGGGCCGCGCGCCGCGCCGAGCGCGGCGAGCGCGGTTCCGAGCCCCGCCGAGCGGACCTCCCAGCCGGGCGGGAAGGCGCGTCGGACCAGGGTCTGATAGGGGTTGTCGTGCGAATAGTCCGGCCAGAACACCCATAGCCCCGACTGCGCGACCTGCATGGAAGCCACCTCCTGCCGCGCCAGATCCGGCTGGCGGACGGCCCCATGCTGCGCCGGAACGCTTTCCCGCCCGCTAACGCCGCCGGCAACCCCGCCTTAACCTCGGGGACGGAGCATGTCCGGGTCCGGTGGCAGGAGGCCGCCGGCCAGGAGGTCCGCATGAACGCCTTCTTCCCCGGCGATGCGCTCGGGCGCTTCGCGGCCGCGCAGACCAACCGCGCCCTCGCCGACCGCCAGGCGGTGGCCGAGGCGCTGCTGCTGCTGCACGAGCGCGGCCTGCCACTGCACGCCGACACCCCGAAGAACTGGGACGGGCTGCTCGCCCTGCACCATGCGGTACGCACCACGCCGCGCGACGCGCTGGTGCTGGATGCGGGGGCGGAGACCTACTCCGCCTTCCTGCCGGGGCTGGCGCGGCTCGGCTTCACCCGGCTGCTCGGGGTGAACCTCGATTTCGGCCCGCCGCAGCGTCAGGGACCGATCGAGTACCGCTTCGGCAACATCGAATGCCTCGACCTGCCGGACGGCGCGGCGGGGTTCGCCGCCAGCCTCTCGGTGGTCGAGCACGGCGTGGACCTGCCCCGCTTCTTCGCCGAGATGGCGCGCATCCTGCGGCCCGGCGGCCATCTCTTCGTCTCCACCGACTACTGGGGGCCGGGGCTCGAGACCACAGGCATCGAGGCCTATGGGGCGCCCTGCCGCGTCTTCGGGGCCGAAGACATCCTCGCCATGGTGGACATCGCCCGGGCCGCGGGGCTGGAGGCGACCGGCCCCGTGGACACTGCGGTGACGGAGCGGGTGGTGCACTGGCGGCGCGTGGGCCTGCGCTACACCTTCCACAACCTGCTGTTTCGCAAGCCAGGGCGCTGACCGCGCCGCCGCTACACCCGCCCCCTCAGCCAGGCGGCGAGCACCGCGACCCGGTCGCCGAGGCCGCGCCCCGCCTGGTGCGCCCCTTCGCCCCCGCGGGCAAGCCGCCGCAGATCCCGCCGCGCCAGCACCAGCGGCAGCGCCGCGGCGATGGCGGCAGGCGGCAGCCCCCGCAGCGCGAGGGCGCAGGCGCGGCAGCGTGCCTCCCCCGGGGCGGCGAGCCGCGCGATCACCTCGCGCACCGCGCCCGCCTCGGGCGCCGCCAGCACCGCCTCCATCGCCAACCCCTGCTCGCCCAGCGCGTCGCGCGGCAGCAGGCAGCGGCGCTGCGCCGCCAGGGCGGGCACGCCGCGCAGCACCCCCGCCAGGCCGTAGAGCGCCCCGGCCTCCTGCAGCGCCGCCAGCGCCACCCCCTCCCGCACGCCGAGCAGCCGGCCCGCCGCCACGGCGAGACCGCCGGCGGTGCCGCGCAGATAGGCCTCGAGGGCGGCGCGGGTGGGAATGCCCTCCTCCTCCGCCTCCGCCTCGCGCGCATCGGCCATGGCGAGCAGCTCCGCGGCGGGAAGCAGGCCGGCGGCGATCGCGCCGTGCAGCGGCTCCGCCACCTCGTGGCGCGGCGGCGGCCTGCCGGCGGCGGCGGCCTCCACCGTCTCGCGCCACCATTGCAGCCGCATCAGCGCCGCGATCGGGTTGCGCGCCAGCGCGCGGGCGCGGGCGAGCTCGCTGCCATAGGCGATGAGGGCGAACAGCGCCTCACGCCGCTCGGCCGGCGCGAAGAGCGCGCAGAGGAAGCGGTCCGGATCCCGCGCGCGGGCGATCTCGGCGACGCGGGAGAGGGTGGGGCGCGCAGGCATCGGCGGCCTTATGCCCGCCGCTGGGCCGACGGCAAGCCCGCGCGGAGGCGCCGCGCTCCGGAGCTTGCGTTCGGCCCGCGCGGGAGGCTTGCTTGACGCTCCCTGGCGCGCCGCCTAGCTGTCCGGCACCCCCGCCTCGTTCCGGGGGCCTCCGCCTGATCGCCATCCACGACAACGGGAGAGAAGCCCATGGCCTTCAGCCTGCCCCCGCTGCCCTATGATACGGGCGCGCTCGCCTCCCAGGGCATGTGCCAGGAGACGCTGGAGCTCCACCACGGCAAGCACCATCAGGCCTATGTCACGGCGCTCAACGGCCTGATCGAGAGCAAGGGCCTGCAGGGCAAGAGCCTGGAACAGATCGTCGCCGAGGCCGGCAAGCAGGGCGCGGACGGGCTGCCGGTGCTGAACCAAGCCGGCCAGCACTGGAACCACATCCTGTTCTGGCAGGTGATGTCGCCGAAGGGCGGCGGAGACAAGCTGCCCGGCGCGCTGCAGGCGAAGATCGAGCAGGACCTCGGCGGCCTCGCGCAGTTCAAGGAGGCGTTCAAGCAGGCCGGCGCCACCCAGTTCGGTTCCGGCTGGTGCTGGCTGATCGTCGGCCCCGACGGCAAGCTGAAGGTGACCAAGACCCCCAACGGCGCCAACCCGATCTCCACCGGCGAGGGCACGCCCATCCTCGGTTGCGACGTGTGGGAGCACTCCTACTACCTCGACTTCCGCAACCGCCGTCCGGACTACCTGCAGAACTTCCTGGACAAGCTGGTGAACTGGGAGGCGGTGAACACCTTCCTCCAGCAGGGCGGCATGAAGTCCGGCCAGAGCGCCTGACGCGGAGCGCCGTGCCGGGGCGCGGCCCGCCCCGGCCGGCACGCCCCGGAAGGCGCCGCGCGCCACCAGCACCAACGCCCGCGCGCGCATGGGTCAGCGCCGCCAGCAGCGGGCGGGGCGGCCGATCCGCCGCTCCCGCCTTCGCGGATCGGGTGCCAGGGCGGATCCCGTTCCGGTGGCCTCACCCGAACGGGTGAAGAGACGCGCGCGATCAACGAGCCGGGGCATTCGCCGGGGCCGGGACGGATGGAGAATGCCCTAGAGCCGTTTCCGCTCGGCTGTGGACGCGGAAGCGGCTCTCGTCCCTTGTTCGTGGGGCAGAGTCACGCGCCCGGCCGTTTCCAGCCGTCCGCGATCTGCCCTAGCCCTTCGAGGTCTCGCTCGCCTTGGCGTCGTTCGCCGCCGTCGGCTTGAACACGTCGCTGATGGTCTGGCGCACCACGTTGACGCGGACGTTGGGGGCGATCTCCACCTCCACCTCGTCCACGCCCTCCTTCACCCGCGTCACCTGGGCGATGATGCCGCCCGAGGTCAGCACCTTGTCGCCCCGCTTCAGGGCCTTCAGCATCTCCCGGTGCTCGCGCTGGCGCTTCTGCTGCGGGCGGATCAGCAGGAAGTAGAACACCACGAAGATCAGGATCAGCGGCAGGAGCTGCATGATCAGCGCCGCGCCGCCGCCCACGCCATCCTGCGCATAGGCCGGGGAGATCAACATGCCAATCGGTTCCGTCTTGCGGGGGGATGGGGGCGCAAACTAGCTTCCCGCCCCTCCCCGTCAATACCAGCAGGACCCGCCCTCTTCCCATGGACCACACGCTGCTGCCGGCGCTGACCCGCATCGCGGAGGCGCTGGAGCGCCTCGCTCCCGCCCCCCCGGCCCCTCCGAGCCTCGCCGGCGCCGACGCCTTCGTCTGGCACCCCGGACCATCCGCACGGCTCGCCCCGGTGCCGCGCGTGGCGCGGGTGGAGATCAGCCTGCTGCAGGGGATCGAGCGGCAGAAGGCCATCCTCGCCGAGAACACGCTGCGCTTCGCCCGCGGCCTGCCGGCGAACAACGTCATGCTCTGGGGCGCCCGCGGCATGGGCAAGTCCTCCCTGGTCAAGGCCGCGCATGCCGAGGCCAACCGCGCCGCCCCGGGCAGCCTGGCGCTGGTGGAGATCCACCGCGAGGACATCCGCACCCTGCCCGACCTGCTGAACATCCTGCGCGGGCAGGAGCGGCGCTGCCTGGTGTTCTGCGACGACCTCTCCTTCGAGCGGGAGGACGCCGACTACAAGGCGCTGAAATCGGTGCTCGACGGCGGCATCGAGGGGCGGCCGCCGAACGTGTTGTTCTACGCCACCTCCAACCGCCGCCACCTGATGCCGCGCGACATGATCGAGAACGAGCGCTCCACCGCCATCAACCCGGCGGAGGCGGTGGAGGAGAAGGTCTCGCTCTCCGACCGTTTCGGACTCTGGATCGGCTTCCACAATTGCGACCAGCCGACCTACTTCGCCATGGTGGAGGGCTATGCCCGCGCCTACGGCATCGCCATCGGCGCGGAGGAGCTGCGCCGGCAGGCCAACGAATGGTCGGTGACGCGCGGCGCGCGCTCGGGACGCGTCGCCTGGCAGTTCATCCAGGACCTGGCCGGGCGCATGGGCGTCGCCATCGAGGGCTGACCCTCCCCGGGGGCAGGGCGGCCGCCGCCTGCTCTACGGCGCGATCCGCTCCATCCCGCCCATCCAGGGCCGCAGCACCTCCGGCACCCGCACCGAGCCGTCGGCCTGCTGGTAGGTCTCCAGCACCGCGATCAGGGCGCGGCCCACGGCGACGCCGCTGCCGTTCAGCGTATGGACGAAGGCGGTGCCCTTGCCCTCCGCCGGGCGGTACCGCGCGTTCATGCGCCGCGCCTGGAAGTCGCGGCAGTTGGAGCAGGAGGAGATCTCCCGCCACGCCCCCTGCCCCGGCAGCCAGACCTCGAGGTCGTAGGTGCGGGCGGCGGAGAAGCCGGTGTCGCCGGCGCAGAGGAACACCCGCCGCCAGGCGAGGCCGAGTTCGGTCAGCACCCGCTCGGCGCAGCGCGTCATGCGCTCATGCTCGGCGTCGCTGTCCTCGGGGCGGGTGATGGAGACCAGCTCCACCTTCTGGAACTGGTGCTGGCGCAGCATCCCCCGCGTGTCCCGCCCGGCGCTGCCGGCCTCGGAGCGGAAGCAGGGCGTCAGCGCGGCGAGGCGGAAGGGCAGCGCCGTCTCCGGCACGATCTCCCCGGCGACGAGGTTGGTCAGCGGCACCTCCGCGGTCGGGACCAGCCAGCGGCCGTCCGTGGTGCGGAACAGGTCCTCGGCAAATTTCGGCAACTGGCCGGTGCCGTACATGGTGGCATCGTTCACCAGGAGCGGCGGCGACACCTCGGCATAACCATGCGCCTCGGTGTGCAGCGTCAGCATCCACTGGCCGAGCGCGCGTTCCAGCCGCGCCAGCGCCCCCTTCAGCAGGGTGAAGCGGCTGCCGGCGAGCTTCGCCGCGGTGGCGAAGTCCATCAGGCCGAGCGCCTCGCCGATCTCGAAATGCTGCCGGGGGGCGAAGGCGAAATCGGGCACCTCGCCGTGCTGGTGCAGCACGATGTTCGCCGTCTCGTCCCGCCCCGCCGGCACCTCGGGGTCGAGGCGGTTGGGCAGGGCCTCCAGCAGCGCCGTCTGGGCCCGGTCGGCCTCGGCGGCCTCGGCCTCCAGCCTCTCCATCTCGGCGCGCAGCGCCTGCGCCTCGTGCTCGAGCGACGCGGTGTCCAGGCCCTGGCGCCTGCCCTGGCCGATCTCGCGCGCCAGGGCGTTGCGGCGCGCCTGCCTCTCCTGCAACGCCTGCTGCGCCGCGCGCCGGCGCGCATCCTCGGCGAGGACCGCCTCGGCCGCCGGCGGCAGCCCACGGCGCGCGAGCGCGGCGTCGAAGGCGGCCGGATCGGCGCGCACCACCCGGATGTCGTGCATGGGCTCTCAGGTCGCCTTGGTCTCGGGGACGGGCTTCGGCGTCATCCAGATCGCCGCCCAGATCGAGATCTCGTAGAGGAGGATCATCGGGAAGGCGAGGCTGATCTGGCTGATCACGTCCGGGGGCGTGATGATCGCCGCCACCACGAACATGCCGACGATGGCGTAGCGCCGCCCCCTGCGCAGCGTGTCCACGGAGAGGATGCCGACGCGGCAGAGCAGCGTCAGCAGCACCGGAAGCTGGAAGGCGACGCCGAAGGCGAGGATCATGTGCATGACCAGCGAGAGGTACTCGCTCACCTTCGCCTCGAGCTGCACCGGCAGCGCGCCCGCCTCGGGCGGCGTCTCGAAGCTGATGAAGAAGCTCCAGGCCAGCGGGAAGACGAAGTAGTAGGCGAGCGCCGCGCCCAGGACGAACAGGAAGGGCGAGGCGATCAGGAAGGGCAGAATGGCCCGCTTCTCGCTGCGGTAGAGGCCAGGCGCGATGAACAGCCAGAGCTGCGTCGCCCACATGGGGAAGCTGAAGAACAGCGCCCCGAAGAAGGCCACCTTCAGGTAGGTGAAGAAGGCTTCGTAGAGCGCGGTGAAGATCATGCGCCGGTCGCCGCCGCCCTGCGCCGCCAGGATGTCGGCCAGCGGCCGCGCCAGGAAGCCGTATATCTGGGCGGAGAAGTAGTAGCAGACGGCGAAGGCGAGCACGAAGGCGCCGAGCGACCACAGGAGCCGCTGCCGCAGCTCCATCAGGTGGTCGATCAACGGCATCGGCTTGTCGTCGATCGTGTCCTCTTGGTCGCGCGGCACGGCGGCGGGCTCAGGCCTTCGGGTGGGTGACGGGTTCGGCCGCCGCGGGGACCGCGGCGCCGGGCGGGATGAAGGCGGGCGGCGCGCCTGCCGCCGGCTCCTCTGGCGCGGCCGGCACCTTGGCCGGCGGTGCCGCGGCCTCCGCCGGCGCGGCGGCGGGCGGCGCCGGCGGGCCGTAGGTGGGGGAGAGCGGATCCTCGCTGAAGGTGCGGCGCAGCGTGCCGTCCGAGTCCATGGTCCGCTCGACCTCCCCGCGCAGGTCGAAATTGCGGATCTCGTTGAAGGTGCTGCGCACCTCGTGGATCTGGTTGCGCACCTCCTCGAGCTTGGCCTCGCGCACCAGCTCGTCGGCGTGGGACTGGAACTCGGCGGCCATGCGGCGCAGCTTCTGCACGCCGCGCGCGACGCCGCGGATCGCCTCCGGGAGGTCCTTCGGGCCGATGACGACAAGCGCCACCACGGCAATCAGCGCGATCTCGGACCAGGCGAGGTCTAGCATGTCACTCCCGACCGCGGTGCGCGCTCCCCCATGGGAGCCCGCCGCCGCAGGTCGCCTCCGTTAGCAGGAACCCCGGGGGGCCACAATCAGGCCCACAATCTAGGGAGCCGGGGGCGGAAATACGAAGGCGCGTTGCGGATCCATCGCAATGCTAACCTGCTGTCCACGTGCCAGCACCGCCCCGGGCGGCGTGCGCGCGTGCAGGTGCAGCACCCCCCCCGCCCCATCGGCCACCGCGAGGTGCACGAGGGTGGTGGCGCCGAGCAGGCGGCAGGCCTCCACCCGCGCCGGCGTGCCGGCCGCCTCGGGCGGCATCACCCTGAGCCCCTCCGGTCGCAGCAGCACCTCCGCCGGCCCGTCCGGCAGGCCGGCGGGCAGGCCGCCGATCGGGGTCTCCGCCCGCCCCTCGCGGATGCGTGCCGGCATGCGGTTCACCTCGCCGAGGAAGGTGGCCACGAAGGGGTCGGCGGGGTGAAGGTAGAGCTCCTCCGGCGTGCCGACCTGCACCAGCCGCCCCTCCCGCATCAGGGCGATGCGGTCGGCCATGAACATCGCCTCCTCGGCGTCGTGGGTCACGATCAGGGCGGGGATGCCGGCGGTCTGCAGCACGTGCAGCGTGTCGTCGCGCACCTGCTCGCGCAGCCTGGCGTCGAGGCTGGCGAAGGCCTCGTCGAGCAGCACCACCTGCGGGCGCGGCGCCAGCGCCCGGGCCAGCGCCACCCGCTGCTGCTGGCCGCCGGAGAGCATGTGCGGGTAGGCGTTGGCGTAGTCCTCGAGCCCGACGCGGGCCAGCGCCTCGGCCACGTGCCAGGAGCGCTCCCCGCGGGGAACGCGGCGCAGGCCGAAGGCGACGTTCTCCGCCACCGTCAGGTGGGGAAACAGGGCGTAGTCCTGGAAGACGAAGCCGACATTGCGCCGCTCGGGCGGCACCTCCCGCCCCGGCTCGGCCACCACCTCGCCGCCGATCTCGATGCGGCCGGCCTGCAGCGGCTCGAGGCCGGCCACGAGCCGCAGCAGGGTGGTCTTGCCGTCGCCCGAGGGGCCAAGGAGGCAGAGGATCTCGCCGCGGCCGACCACGAGGTCGATGCCGCGCAGCACCACCCGCCCGCCATAGGCATGGCGGATGCCGGAGAGCCGCAGGGTCATGCCTGCGGCTATAGAGCAGATCGCGGACGGCCGAAATCGGCCGGAAGCGTGACTCCGCCCCGCAGGCGAGGCGCCCTTGCCGCGGGCATGGCCGGGCGGCGACGGCCACGGGGCGCACCGCCTCGCCCGGGCGCCCTGCCCGCCTCAGGCGGTGGGCTGGCCGCTCCCGGGCGCGGCGAGGGGCAGGGTCGGCTCGCTCACCAGCTCCTCCCGCCGCGGCAGGTCGGAAAGGGCGCGCAGGCCGAACTGCTCGAGGAAGCGCGGCGTGGTCGCCCACAGGGTCGGGCGGCCCGGCACCTCCTTGCGCCCGCGCGGGGCGATCAGCCCCATCTCCAGCAGCGCCTCCAGCGTCTGCTGGGAGAGGCTGGCGCCGCGGATCTCCTCGATCTCGGCGCGGGTGACGGGCTGGTGATAGGCGATGATCGCCAGCGTCTCCATCGCCGCCCGCGGCAGACGGCGCGGCACCTCCACCACCCGCGTCAGCGCCGGGGCGAGGTCGGGGGCGGTGCGGAAGGCGAAGCCGCCCGCCACCTCCACCAGCGCCACCGGCCGGCCGGCGCAGCGCGCGGCGAGCGCCTCCAGCACCGTCCGCGCCTCGCAGCCCGGCGGCAGCACGGGCTGCAGCCGCGCCGGGGTCACCGGGCGGTCGCTGGCGAAGACCAGCGCCTCGGCCAGGCGCAGCGCCTGCTCGAAGGCTGCCGGATCCGGCTCCGCCGGCGGGGCGCCGCCCGCCGGCGGGAAAGGGTCCGTCGCATCCTCAGGCGGCCTTTGCATCCGGCTTCTCCAGGCGGCGGCGGATCAGGATCGGGCCGAAGGGGCGGTCCTGGCGAAGCTCGACGCCGCCGCCGCGCGCCGTCTCCAGCGCCGCGATCAGGGTGCTGGCCAGCGCCGCCCGGCGCTCCACCGGGTCGGCCAGGCCCTCGGGCAGGAAACGCTGCAGCACCGACCAGTCCGGCAGCCCGCCGACCATGCGGGAGAGCCGCGCCAGCGCCTCCTGCACGGTCCAGAGCCGCCGCGGCTTCGGCGTGTAGGGCCGCCGCGCGAGGGCGCGGCGCCGCGCGGCGGCATAGGCCTGCAGCAGCGCCGGCAGGTCGGCGGCGATGCCGGAACGGTCCTGCACCGTGAGCGATTCCGCCGCGCCGCGGGCGAACACCTCGTATCCCAACTGCAGCCGCCCGGCGAGCCAGGCGGCGGCGGCGCGCATCCGCTCGAGCTCCACCAGCCGGTCGGTCAGCGCGCCGGCCAGCGCCTCCGCATCCTCGTCCGGCGCCGCCTCCTCCGGCAGGAGCAGGCGGGACTTCAGCCAGGCGAGCCAGGCGGCCATCACCAGCCAGTCGGCGGCGATCTCGAGTCGCACCGCCCGGGCCTGCTCCAGCACCGCGAGATACTGGTCCACCAGCGAGACGATGGAGATCGCCTGCAGGTCCACCTTCTGCGCGCGCGCCAGTTCCAGCAGCAGGTCGAGCGGCCCTTCGAACCCCTCCAGCGTCAGGTGCAGCGCCGGCGGCGCGGTGCGCGCGGCCTCGCTCATGGCAGCCTCCCATGGCCGGTGAGGAACAGCACCAGCTCGAAGCCCCGCGCCACCACGGTGCGCAGCATCCAGCCGATGGGGTCCACCCCTTCCACCAGCCGCGGCAGCAGGAACACCGCGAGCAGCACGAGCAGGATGCCGATGGGCTCGAGCCGCATGTACGGCACGGCGAGGGCGCGCGGCAGCAGCCCGGCGACGATCCGCCCGCCGTCGAGCGGAGGGACGGGCAGCAGGTTGAACAGGCCGAGCACCAGATTGGCCAGGATGGACAGCGCCAGGAAGCGGTAGATCCAGCCCAGCGTGTCGCCGGGCAGCACGCCCGCCAGGCTCGCCGCGGCATGCACCAGCAGCCCGGCCAGCAGGGCGAGGGCAAAGTTCATCCCCGGCCCCGCCGCGGCCACCAGCATCATGCCGAGCCGCGGCTGGCGCAGCCGCCACACCGCGACCGGCACCGGCTTGGCCCAGCCGAACATCCCCTCCACCCGCCCGATGGTCAGGAGCTGGCCGACGAGCAGGATGCCCGGCACCAGCAGCGTGCCCACCGGATCCACGTGCCGGATCGGGTTCAGGCTGAGCCGCCCGGCGCGCTTCGCCGTGTCGTCGCCGAGGCCGAGCGCGGCGTAGCCATGCGCCGCCTCGTGCAGGGTGATGGCGAGGACGGCGGCGGCGACCGCCACCGCCAGCTCCGGCAGCCAGTCCATCAGCGCCGGCGCCCGCTCACGCCGCGGCCGCGAGCTGGGCGTCGCGAAGCTCGGCCAGGGCGCGGGCGTCGAGCGGGCGGCGCAGGGCGGCGACGCGCGCCCGCGCCTCCTCCATGCGCGCCTCGGCGGCGTCCGAGAGCGGCGGACATTCGGCCAGCACCGCCGCCGTCTCCCCGATCGCACCGGTGCAGTGCAGCGCCAGGTCGCAGCCGGCGGCGATGGCCTGCCGCGCCAGCGCCCCCGGCGCCCCCTGCAGCGCCCGCATCGCCAGGTCGTCGCTGATCAGCACGCCCCGGAAGCCGATGGCGCGGCGGATCACCCGCTCCACCACCAGCGGCGAGAGGGTGGCGGGGCGCTCCGGGTCCAGCGCCTCGTAGAGGATGTGCGCGGTCATCGCCCAGGCGCCGGCATCGGCGAGCGCGGCGAAGGGTGCGCAATCCTCGGCCAGGACGTCGCGGGGGGCGGCGACGCGGGGCAGTTCCAGATGGCTGTCCGCCAGCGCCCGCCCATGGCCGGGGATGTGCTTGATCACCGGCACGCAGCCGGCCTGCTGCAGCCCCTCCGCCCAGGCGCGGCCGAGCCGCGCGACCTCCGCCGGTGCGGCGGCGAAGGCGCGGTCGCCGATCACCCCATGCGCCCCGGGCAGCCGGAGGTCGAGGCAGGGCGCGCAGACGACGTCGAGCCCCGCCTCCCGGCAGGCGAGGCCGAGCAGGGCGGCGTTGGCCCGCGCCGCCTCCTCCGGCAGCCCCTCGAAGGCGGCGGCGGGCGGGAAGGCGGGCCAGTGCGGCGGGCAGAGCCGCGCCACCCGCCCGCCCTCCTGGTCCACGAGGATCGGCAGCGCCTCGCCCAGCAGGTCGCGCGCCGCGGCGGTGAGGCGGCGGAGCTGCTCCGGGTCGCGGATGTTGCGCGCGAACAGGATCAGCCCGGCGGGCGGGGCGGCGCGGAACAGCGCCGCCTCCTCCGCGGTCAGCTCCGGTCCGGCGAGGCCGACGACGGCGGCGCGGGCGCGGGGCGGGGGCAAATCCTTCAGCCCCCGATCGGCATGCAGGCGCCGCCCTGGGCGCGGACCGCGTCGCACAGGGCGCGCGCCGCCTCCATGTCGGCGAGGCCGCCGGTGCGCAGCCGCCACAGCGGCGCCTGGCCCTCGCCGCGGTCGAGGCGGATCACCAGCGGCTGGCGCCCGGCAAGTTCCGGCACCCGCCGCTGCAGCCGTGCCCATTCGCTGCGCGCCGCCTCCTCCGAGGCGAGGGCGCCGAGCTGCACCTGGGCGCGGCCGGCGGCCACCACGGGCGGCGCGGCGGGCCGCTCCGGCACCGGCGGC
>NZ_SJDM01000045.1 GCF_004761865.1 Crenalkalicoccus roseus
CGGGCCACTTCCGAATGTTGCCAAGGTCGCCTCCGGTGACTGAAAGCGATGAGCGCGGAAAGAGGATGCGGAATGGCCAGAGGGAAGCCTGGGCGTCCGCCGGGCAAGCACGCCCCGGCGCGTCCTCCGCCCGCGCCGCTGCTGTCCCAGGCTGCCTTCGCCCGCTGGCTGGGGTGCCACCCGACGCGGGTGGCGCGGTGGGTGGCCGAGGGGCGCCTGACCCGGCGGCAGGATGGGCTGATCGAGGCCGAGGCGGGGGTGAACGAGCTGCTGGCCTCCGGCACGATCCTGCCGCCTTCCGGGGAGGACGCCGAGGCCATCGCGCCGCGGGTGGCGGAGGCGATCCGTGCCGCCGCCCCCAACCTCGTCTCCTATGACGAGGCCAAGGCCTTCACCGAGATCCTGCGCGCGCATCGCGCGCATCTCGACCTGCGCGAGCGGCAGGGGGAGCTGATCCGCGCCGATCTCGCCGAGGGGCTGCTGTTCGAGGCGGGGCGGGCCTGGCGCGATGCGTGGATGACCTGGCCTTCCCGCGTCGCCGCGCTGATGGCGGCGGAGCTCGGCGTCGCCCCGGCGGCGATGCTGGCGGCGCTGGAAAGGCAGGTGCGGGCGCATCTCGAGACGCTGGCCGACCCGCGCGTGGACTGGCGCGCCGGGGCGAGGGAGATGCGGCGCGACGCCGCCTGAGGGCATGCTCGACACGCTGACGCGGGACCTGGCGTCCGGCACCCTGCCGGACCTGCCGCCGCTGCCGCCTGGGCTGCTGGACGATCTGCCGGACCCGTCCGTCCGCCTGGCCAACGCCCTGCGGGGCGGGCTGCGGCCGGATCCCGACCTGACGGTCTCCGAATGGGCGGACCGGCACCGCATCCTGAACAGCCGCAGCTCGGCCGAGCCGGGGCCCTACCGCACCGCGCGCACGCCCTATCTGCGCGAGATCATGGACGCGCTCTCGCCCCGCTCGGCGGCGCAGCGGGTGGTGTTCATGAAGGGGGCGCAGATCGGCGGCTCGGAGGCGGGCAACAACTGGCTCGGCTACATCATCGCCTGCGCGCCGGCGTCGGTGATGGCGGTGCAGCCGACGGTGGAGCTCGCCAAGCGCTTCTCCAAGCAGCGGGTGGATGCGCTGATCGAGAGCACGCCGGCGCTGCGGGAGCGGGTGGCCCCCGCGCGGAGCCGGGACTCCGGCAACACCGTGTTGCAGAAGGACTTCCCCGGCGGCACGCTGGTGCTGACCGGCGCCAACAGCGCGGTCGGGCTGCGCTCCATGCCGGCGCAGTTCCTGTTCCTGGATGAGGTGGACGCCTATCCGGGCGACGTCGAGGGCGAGGGCGATCCGGTCGCGCTGGCCGAGGCCCGCGCCCGGACCTTCGGGGCCCGGCGCAAGACGTTCCTGGTCTCGACGCCGACCATCGCCGGGCTGTCGCGGATCGAGCGCGAGTACCTGGCGACCGACCAGCGGCGCTACTTCGTGCCCTGCCCGCATTGCGGGCACATGCAGTGGCTGCGCTGGGAGAACCTGCGCTGGGAGAAGGGCGCGCCGGAGACGGCGGCCTATCACTGCGAGGAATGCGGCGCGGCGGCGCGGGAGGCGGACAAGCCGGCGATGTTCGCCGCCGGGGAATGGCGCCCGACCGCCGAGTCCGCCGACCCGGCGGCGCGGGGCTACCATGTCTCGGCGCTCTATTCGCCGATCGGCTGGCTGTCCTGGGCGGAGATCGCGCGCCAGTGGGAGGCGGCGCAGGGCGACGACCGCGCCATCAAGACCTTCAAGAACACCGTGCTCGGCGAGACCTGGCAGGAGGCCGGCGAGGCGCCGGACTGGCAGCGCCTCTACGACCGCCGCGAGCACTGGCCGGCCGGCACCGTGCCGATGGGCGGGCTGCTGCTGACCGCCGGTGTGGATGTGCAGCGCGACCGCCTCGAATGCTCCGTCTGGGCCTGGGGGCAGGACCGGCAGTCCTGGCTTGTCGAGCACCGCGTGCTGGCGGGCAACCCCTTCGAGGGGCGGGTCTGGGAGGAGCTGCGGCTGCTGCTGGGCGAGACCTGGCGGCACGCGAGCGGGCACCGCCTGCCCATCGCCATGGCGGCGATCGACAGCGGCGACGGCATGACCACCGCCGAGGTCTACGCTTTCGTACGGCGGGTCGGCGGCGGGCGAGTGATCGCGGTCAAGGGCCAGGACGGGCTGCGCGCCGCGATCGGATCGCCGTCGCGGGTGGAGATCCGCCGGAACGGGCGTGATATTCGCGGGCTCAAGGTCTGGCCGGTCGGCTCTTCCTTCCTCAAGGCAGAGACCTATGGCTGGCTGAAGCTGGACCGCCCGACGGAGGAGAGCGGCGCGCCTTTCCCGCCGGGCTACGTGCACCTGCCCGTGCACGCGGCGAGCGAGGAATTCTGCCGCCAGCTCTGCGCCGAGCAGCTCGTGGAGCGCGCCGGCCGCAACGGCTTCCGCCGCCTCGAATGGGTGAAGACGCGCGAGAGGAATGAGGCGCTGGACTGCCGGGTCTATGCCCGCGCCGCCGCGGCGGCGCTGCGGGTGGATGGCTGGGGCGAGGGGCGCTGGGCGCGCCAGGCCCAGGCGATGGAGCGCGAGCCGCCGTCCGTGGCCGCCATCGCGTCGCGGGTGTCCGCCGCGCCGCCACTCGCGCCGGCGCGGCCGGAGCGGCCGGCGCGGCGCGTGATGCGCCCGTCGTATCTGGACTGAGGGGAGGCCGCCGGCGGTTACGACTGCTTCGGCTGGTCCTTCGCCGCCTTGAGGCCCAGTTCGATCAGGCGGCGAATGGCTTCGGCATCCCGCTTGATGCGGTTCTCGAACTGATAGTCTTCGATCTGCCGCCAGACGCTGGTCGGCAGCGAGACGGTCTTCCTGACGACCGGGTCGGCGCTCTCTGACATGGCTGCACCCTAACGCAGAACGCATTCGTGGTGCAATGGTGCGTTGGTGCTTGCGCAGCGGCGGAAGTGGTGCAATGATGCTAACGGTGCATTGCACCAAAGCGGCCGAACGGGGTGTTCACCGCACCCCGCCCGGCCTGACCCCATGCAGGAGCAGAACCTCCATGCCCGAGGCTATGACCGACCATACACCATCCCGCCGCGGCTTTCTCGGCCATCTGGCCGGGGCGGCGGCGGCGAGCGGCATCGTCCACGGCTGCGCCGGCGCGATCGCGGCCCCGAACCCGGATGCCCGTCTCATCCGCCTCTGCGCCGAGTACGTGGAGGCGCTGGCCGCCTACAACCGCGACGGCGGCCAGCTGGAATGCGCGGAGGATCCGCTGTGGCACGCCGTCGCGGCCGCCGAGGCGCGGCTGGACGGCCTCACCGCCCACACCCTGCCGGGCGTCATCGCCAAGGCGCGGGTGGCCATGCACCTCGCCCGCCAGCCGGACGGCTCGGAGGATTTCAGCAGCTCCTACACCGGAGACTGGCCGGAGCAGGTGGTGCGCGACCTGCTGCGTCTGCAGGGAGGCGCCTGAGCATGGCCGACATCGTTCCGTTCGTTTTCGAAGGCACCGCCGTCCGGGTCGTCCAGTTCGACGGCGAGCCCGGCTTCGTGCTGGCCGACGTGTGCAAGGTGCTGGGGATCGGCAACTCCAGGCAGGCAGCGACCCGCCTGGATGACGACGAGAAGGGTGTCATTACTGCTGACACCCCTGGCGGCGCCCAGGAGATCACCGTCATCAACGAGTCCGGGCTCTACAGCCTGATCCTGACCAGCCGGAAGGAGGCGGCGAAGCGGTTCAAGAAGTGGGTCACGGCCGAGGTGCTGCCCGCCATCCGCCGGACCGGCGGCTACATGGTGGCGGCGCCGGAGGAGACGCCGGAGGCCCTGGCCCTGCGCGCCCTGCAGGTCCTTCAGGCCACGGTGGAGCGGCAGAAGGCGCAGCTGGCCGAGGCGATGCCGAAGGTCGAGGCCCTGGACCGCATCGCGACCGCGGACGGCAGCCTGTCCATCACGGCGGCGGCCAAGGCGCTGCAGGTCCGGCCGAAGGACCTGTTCAGCTACCTCCAGCAGAACGGCTGGATCTACAAGCGGCCGGGCAGCGCCGCCTACCTCGGCTACCAGTCGAAGACCACGGCCGGGCTTCTCGAGCACAAGGTCACCACCGTGCTGCGGGGGGACGGCTCGGAGAAGGTGGTGGAGCAGGTGCTCATCACCCCGAAGGGGCTGACCAGGCTGGCCGTGCTGCTGAAGCCGGTCGGCCTGCTCGTGGCCTGAGCGACCCGGTCTCGCGAAGCGAGCCACTCCTCTCCGGGGTGGCTCGTCGACTTCTCGAACACCCTCCGGACTGAGGGGAGGCCGCATGTCCGAGCTTGAGCGGCTGCAGGCGCAGCGCGAGGCGCTGCGCGCGCAGCGGGCCAGCGGCGTCGCGCGCGTGACGGTGGATGGTCGCACGGTGGAATACCGCAGCGGCGCCGACATCGAGCGGGCCCTGTCTGCCATCGAGGCGCAGATCGCGCGGGTGGAACGGCGGGCGCGCCGGCGCGTGGTCTACATCGCCGGGGACAAGAGCCTTTAACATCTTCCCCCGCCTGAAGGCGTGGGATTTCCAAGGGATTTCGCCACTTGGACAGTTCGCGCTTCATCGGCCCCGCAACCGGCGACCTCCACGCCCGGAGTGTTCCCCCGGTTCAGGATCACGACCGCAGCGTTGCGGTCGGCGTTGTCCCGGTGCCCGCACGCGACGCAGGCAAAGACCGCTTGGCTCTCACGGCTTCGCCTGTCCACGGTCCCGCAGGACGCGCAGGTTTGGGACGAGTAGGCCGGGTTCACCTTCACCAGACGTGCGGCCTTGTAGGCAAGCATCGTCTCGATCTGGTGCCAGCCGACGTTCAGGATGGCGCGGTTGAGCCCGCGCTTCTGCGCCACGCCAGCGAGGCGGGCGCGCTTCGTCATGTCCTTGGTGCGCAGGCGCTCCACGATCACCGTGCCGTAGCGGCTGGCGATCTCGGTGGTGGCGCGGTGCGCCCAATGCTTGCGGATGCGCGCCTGCTTCGCCCGGAGCCGGGCGACGCGCTGAATGGCCTTGCGGCGCCGGTTGCTGCCCCGCTTGCGGCGCGACACCACGCGCTGCGCCGAAGCGACCTTGCGCTCCACGGCGGCGAGGCTCTCGGGCACGGCGTAGGAGGTGCCATCCGAGAGCATCAGAGCGACGGCGACGCCGCGATCGATGCCGACCGCGCCGCCGGGGTCCGGCCGCTCGCCTTCCAGCAGGCATCCGAAGCTGACCTGCCACCCGAGCGGCGTCAGGGAGAACGTGGCTTCGCGCAGGCTGCCCTCGATGTCGCGGCTGCGCCGGAAGCGAACCCAGCCGATCTTCGGGATACGGACGCGCCCCCAGCGTGCATTGATCTTCTCGACGGCGATTTCGCGGCCGTGGTGGCTAAAGGCCTCGTTGAGCCCCTTTCGCTTCGGCTGCGGGTAGCCGCCGAGGCCCGCCCACGCCCGACGGAAGGCCTCGTCCAGCGCCTTCAAAGCGCGCTGCTGCGGGGTTACGTGGACGGCGCGGATGAAGTCGAACTCCGCGCGCAGCAGGGTCAACTCGCGGCATTGCGTCGTGTGGTTGAGGTTGTTGCCGGTTCGGGCCTGATACCGGCGCCAGTGGTCCCGCCGCTGTTCCAGCGCGAGGTTCCAGACGAGGCGGCAGACGCCCGCCGCCTGCGCCATCTGTGCGGCTTGTTCCTGGGTCGGACGAAGCGCGAAGGTGTAGCCGCGAAATCTCACATTAAGATAATAGCGGCGCCTTGCGGCCCAAATCAAGAACATCGTGCTTGCGCACGATTCGCTATCCCTCCCCGGCCTGAAGGCCGGGGCTTCTCGCGGAGCTTTCGGTGAGCTGGGCGCGGCGCATCGGCGCCATGCTCGGCGGCTTCGGCGGATGGGGCACGCCCGGCCTCGAGGCCGGGGCGGCGGGACGGCGTTTGCGTAAATTCCGCCCGCCCTCGGCGCATGTGAATACGCTGATCGCCCGCAGCGGGCGGACGGTGTTGGAGCGGGCGCGCTACCTGGTGCGCAACAATCCTTACGCCGCCAACGCGGTGGATTTCTTCGCCGCGCAGGTGGTCGGAGACGGCATCACGCCCTCCTGGGTCGGCGCCCCGGAGGAGCTGCGCCGGCCGCTGGCCGATGCGTGGCTGCGCTGGACGGACGAAGCGGACGCCGAGGGTCTGACCGACTTCTACGGCTTGCAGCGGCGCGCCGCGCGCGAGCTGTTCATCGCCGGCGAGGTGTTCCTGCGCCTTCGCCCCCGGCGGCCGGAGGACGGGCTGTCGGTGCCGCTGCAAGTGCAGATGCTGCCGGCGGAGATGCTGCCGCTCGACGACAATCGCGTGCTGCCGGACGGGCACGAGGTGCGCCAGGGAGTGGAGATCGATGCCATCGGGCGGCGGCTGGCCTACTGGTTCTGGCGCCAGCACCCGGATGACGATACCGCGCCGCGGCGCGAGCCGGAGCGGACGCGCGTTCCGGCGGATCAGGTGATCCATCTGGTGGACCCGGTGGAAGCGGGGCAGGTGCGCGGCCTGTCGCGGCTGGCGCCGGCCATCGTGCCGCTGTGGCTGCTCGACCTGTACGACGATGCCGAGCTCGACCGCAAGCGCACGGCGGCGCTGTTCGCCTGGTTCCGGCTGTCGCCGGATGGCGAGCCCGGTCTCGGCGAGACCGAGGGCGCGGACGGGGCGAGCGATCTCGAGCTGGCGCCGGGCGCCGGCATCGTGCTCGCGCCGGGAGAGGACGTGAAATTCGCCGAGCCGACCGACGTCGGCGGCAATTACGAGGCCTTCCAGTACCGCAATCTGCTGCGTGCCGCGGCCGGGCTCGGCATTCCCTACGTCGGCCTGACCGGGGACATGGCGCAGGCCAACTATTCGAGCCTGCGCGCGTCGCTGCTGGATTTCCGCCGCCGCGCCAGCGCCTTCCAGCACGGCGTGCTGGCCTTCCAGATGTGCCGCCCCGTGGCATGGCAGTGGATGGACGCGGCGGCGCTGGTGGGCGCGGTGCCGGGGCTGACGCCGCGGCGCCTGCTGGCCGATGTCGGGATGCGCCGCATCGAATGGCGACCGCCGCGCTGGGAGTGGGTGGACCCGCTCAAGGACATCCGGGCGGAGGAGATGGCGGTCGCCGCCGGCTTCCGCAGCCGCAGCAGCGTCATCGAGGCGCTGGGCTATGACCCGGCGCAGGTGGATGACGAGATCGCGGCGGAGCGGGCGCGCGAGCAGGCGCTCGGGCTGATCGGCATGCCGACCGCCTTCGGGCCGCGGGCGGCAGCGCCGGCGCCGCCCCGCGCGGAAGAGGGAGACGGCGATGAGTAGCACCTTGCCGCGTGTGACGGCGCGGCTGTTCGGCGCGCCGCTGATGCTGCACCCAGACAAGCTCGCGGCGATCCTGGCGGGCCTTGCGCCGCGCCTCGGCCTCGCCCCGCCCATGGCGCCGGAGCCGGCGGCGGAGGCACTGCCGCCGCTCCGCGCGCGCGGCTATGGCGTGACACCGGAGGGTGTGGCGGTGGTGCCGGTGGTGGGTGGGCTGGTGGCCCGCGCCGGCCAGGTGGACGCGCGCAGCATGCCGCTGCGCAGCTACGACGCGATCGCCAGCGACCTGCGCCAGGCGATGGAGGATCCGGCGGTACGCGCCGTGGTGCTGGATGTGGACAGCCCCGGCGGCGAGGCGGCGGGGGCGATGGAGCTTGCGGCCGCGATCCGCGCCATGCGCGGGCGCAAGCCGCTGCTCGCGGTGGCGAACCACGCCGCCTTCTCCGCGGCCTATGCGCTGGCGGCGGCGGCAGAGCGAGTGATCGTGCCGCCGTCGGGCGGCGTGGGCAGCATCGGCGTGCTGGCGGCACATCTTGACGTGTCGCGCGCCGAGGCCGAGGCGGGGCTGCGCTGGACCTTCGTGCATGCGGGCGCGCGCAAGCTGGACGGCTCGCCGCATCTGCCGCTGGCCGATGAGGCGCGGCAGGCGATCGAGGCCGAGGTGACGCGGCTCTACGGGATGTTCGTCGAGTCGGTCGCCGTCTCGCGCGGGCTCGCGCCGGAGCGGGTGCGGGCGACGGAAGCGGGGCTGTTCTTCGGCGCTGAAGCGGTGGCGGCGGGCCTGGCCGATGCCGTCGGCACCATGGATGACGCGCTGCGGGAGGCCTCCGGCGCCTCGCGCGGCCCGGTGCGCGGCCGGTCGTCCGCGCGTGGCGGTCCAAGGGAGAAGCGAATGGACGATGCCAGTGAGACGGCCGGGATGGCGGCCGGGGGCGCGCCGCGCTCGGATGAGGAGCGGCAAGGGGTGGATGTGGCCGCGCTGCGTGCTGAGGCGGAGGCCGCGGTGGCGGCGCGCGCGGCCGGCATCGCCGCGCTGTGCGAGCTGGCCGGCTGCCCGCAGCGGGCGGCGGGCTTCATCCGCGAGGGGCGGAGCGAGGCGGAGGTGCGCGAGACGCTGCTTGCGGAGCGCGCCGCCGCCGTCGACGCGGCAGGCGAGCTGCGCGTGATGCGGCCGGCCGCCGCGCCCGATGCGCCTTCCCCGGCCGCGGTGAAGGCAAGCTGGGACCGCGTCGGCGGTGCGCTGTTCGGCGAGAAGTGGAAGGGGTTCTGAGCCATGGCAGTCCTTACGGAGCCCCGGCATGCCGGGGAGTTCATCGTCTCGGAGGCGAACGGGTCTCGGTCGCGCGATGCCATCGTCACCGCGACCGGCACGCTGGAAGCCGGCACCGTGCTTGGCCGCATCACCTCGAGCGGCAAGTACGTGATTTTGGCGCCAGGCGCCTCGGACGGCAGCCAGACCGCCGCTGGTATCCTGTACGAGGCGGTGAGCGGCACCGACCAGAAGGCGGTGGCGGTGGTGCGCGACGCCGAGGTGTCCGGCCCCGGCCTGGTCTGGCCCGGCAGCATCACCGGTCCGCAGAAGGCGACGGCGATCGCGCAGCTCGCCGCGCTCGGCGTGATCGTCCGCAACGGCTGACCGGAGATCCTCTATGCTGAATGTTTTCCAGGGGGACGCCTTCTCGACGGTGTCCCTGACGCGGGCGATCAACGCCACGCCCTACGTGCCGAGCCTGCTCGGGATGCTCGGCCTGTTCGAGCCGGAGCCGGTCTCCACCGCGACGGTGGCGGTGGAGCGGCTCGGCAACACGCTGGCGCTGGTGCCGACCTCGCCGCGCGGCGCGCCGCCCTCGCAGCGCGAGAAGGAGAAGCGCACCGTGCGCGACGTGCGCACCGTGCGGCTGGCCCTCAACTCGCGCATCCATGCGCACGAGGTGTCCAACTTGCGCGCCTTCGGCAGCGAGACGCAGGTCGAGACGCTTCAGGGCGTGGCGCTGCGCCGGATGCAGAAGCTGCGCCAGGATATCGAGCTGACCTGGGAGCATCTGCGGCTCGGCGCCATCCAGGGCGTGGTGAAGGACGCGGACGGCACCGACCTGGTGGACTACTACGCCTTCTGGGGCGTGTCGCCGCCGGCGCCGATCAGCTTCGCGCTGAGCACCGGTGGCACCGAGGTGCTGACCAAGTGCGACGCGGTGATGCGCGCGATGCAGCGTAATTCCGAGGGCGCCTTCCTGCCGACCACGCGGGTGATCGGTCTGTGCGGCGACGCTTTCTGGGACTCGCTGGTGACGCACCCGAAGGTGGAGAAGTACTACCTGAACCGCGCCGCCGCCGACGTGTTCCTGCCCGGCACCGCGTTTCGGCAGTTTGATTTCGGCGGCATCACCTTCGTGAATTACCGCGGCACTGACGACGGCACCACGGTGACGATCCCGGCCGATGACTGCCGCTTCGTGCCGCTGGGCGGGCGGGACGTGTTCCAGTGGGTGATGTCGCCGATGGACGAGGCCGAGCAGTGGATGAACACTCTCGGTCAGCCCGTCTATGCGCTGATGATCCCGGACCGGGAGCGCGGCTTCTGGGTGGACGTCGAGGTCTACTCCTACGTGCTGCCGGTGGTGACGCGCCCGCGCATGTTGCTGCGCGGCACGCGGACCTGATCCCGCGCCCGCGCCTGGCGCCGGCGGCCCATGCCGCCGGGTCTGCCAGGGCGCGGGCGGCAGCGGTGGAGCGACCCGATGTCCGATGCCTTCTCCATGGCCGCGCTGGCGCTGGCCGCCGATCCGCATCTCGGGGCGGCGGCGATCTATGCGCCGGAGGGGGAGGCGCCGATGCCGGTGCGCGTCGTGCTGTCGCGCGAGGAAGGCGACGTGCTGGGCGGCCCGGCGGGGCTGATCGCCGCCGGCTACACGGCGATGCTGCCGGCCGCCGCGGTGCCCGACCGGCCGCGCCGCGGCGAGCGGCTGAGCGTCGGGATGCGAGACTTCATCATCGAAACCGCGGAGCTCGACAGCGCCGGCGCCGCCTGGCGCCTGACGCTGCGGGCGGCGTAAGGCGGCGGCCATGCCGGTCGTGCCCCTCCGCGAGGCCGCCCTGGCGGCAATCGCCGCCCGCCTTGCCGCCGCCATCCCGGACGTGCCGGTGGAGCGCGGCCGGCGAAGTGCCGTGGCGACGGAGGACTGTCCGCGCCTGGTGCTGCGCATGGGCGGGCACGCCGAGGATGAGGGCGCGGCCGTCGGCACGGTGCGGCTGGCCTGCGAGGCCCTGGTCGAGGGCTATGTGGCGGCGCCACGCCTCGCCGCCGATCCGGACGCGGCGCTGGAAGCGGAGATCAACGCACTGCACGCGCGCTGCGTCGAGGCGCTGGCGGGCGTCGAGATCCCGGCCGGCAGCGCCGGCAGCCTGATGGCGACGGGCGTGAGGCTCGAGCCCGACGCGCCGCTGCTCGGCGAGGCCGCCGAGGCGGCCGGCGGCTTCACCTGGACCATCGCCTTCGACCTCTACGCGCCCGCGCAGGGCGGTCCCTACACCATCGTCTGACGGAGGCAGCATGCTCATCCGCATCCTGCGGCCCTGCGAGATCGCGGGCCGGATCGTCGCGGCCGGCCTGCCGCTTGATCTGCCCGAGGCCACGGCAGCGGCGCTGATCGAAGCGGGCGACGCCGCCCCTTGGGAGGGCGCGGCGCTGCGCGCGCCGCAGCCCGCCGCCGAAGGCGAGGCGGCATCTCCGCCGGCGCCGCGCCGCGTGTCCGGCCGCACCATCACCGGCCTTGCGCCGGATGGCGAGGAGTAAGCGATGACCGCTTCCATCCGCACCCGCATTGAGCAGGTCGCCTTCAAAATCGAGACCACGCAAGGCGTGGACGCCATCGGCGGCACCCCGGCTGCGGCCGACTGGGTGACCTGTCAGGCGCAGATCCGCTTCGCGCAGGATCAGACGCCCAATCCGGTGATGACCGGCGCTTACGAGGATGCCGCGCCGATCCCCGGCGGGCTGCGCGCCGAGATCACGGTGACGGTGCCGGTCGTCGGCTCCGGCGTCGCCGCCACCCCGCCCGAGTGGGGGCGGCTCCTGCGCGCCTGCCGCATGGCCGAGATCGTCACATCCGCCGCCGTTGGCGCGCCGACAGCGGCCACCGCCGGCACCTCCACCACCGTGACCGCGCAGACCCCTTTCGGCACCACCGCGCAGCAGTACCGCGGCATGCCGATCCTGCTCTCCGGCAATCCGGCGGGCGGCAGCACCGACGTGGTGCTGGACTACACCGCGGGACGCGTGATCTCGCTGGCCAAGACCTACTCGCCGGCGCTGTCCACCGCGACCATGCTGCAGATCCCGCAGAACGTGCTCTACCGGCCGATCTCGGACGAGCTGCAGGAAGCGTCGCTGACCTGCTACGCCTATCGCGACGGGCTGCGTCATCGCATCCTCGGCTGCAAGGGATCCTTCTCGATCGGTCTGCAAGCGGGGCGGCCTGCTTCTCTGGTGGTGCGGCTGTCCGGCATGGTGGCGGCGTTCAACGAAGCGGCGGCGGTGCCGGCCGGCTACACGCCGGTGACGCGCCAGCCGCCGCGCTGGGCGTCTGGCGTCTCGCAGCTCAATCGCGCGCTTGCTGCCTGCGCTTCGGCTTCGCTCGACATGGGTGTGCGGACCGGCTATCCGGACAATCCGGAGGCGCCGGAGGGCTTCGATGCGCCGATCATCACCGGTGCCGGCCCGCGCATCACCCTCGACCCGTTCAGCCACACCACGCACACCCCGTCGCGCAGCGGCGCCTTCCAGGCAGGCACGCCGGTGCCATTCGCCGCGATCTGGGGCCTGATCCCCGGCAATCGCTTCGCGGCGTCCTGCCCGTCCGCCCAGATCGTGGAGCTGCAGCCGGCCGAGCGGGTGGAGCTCGGCGTGGATGCGCTGGCGCTGGTGCCGGACCAGCCGAACGCCTCGATTTTTCTGGCCTGCTTCTGAGCGCGTGCGATGGAAGAGACGCATGTGACCGGCATCGGTCAGCGGGAGGTGGTGGAGGCCGGTGGCCGCCGCTACGTGCTGCGGCCGGTGAGCTTCGGCGAGGCGGCGGAGATCGAACGCGCTCGCGCCGGCGCGTTCCAGGGCGGACCGGCGCTTTACAACGAGCAGGTGCGCGAGGCGCTGCGCCGCCGCCATGGCGAGGCGGCGGCGGCGCTTATCGAGGCGGTGGACGCGCACGAAGAAGCGGATGTGGCGACCACCGCTATGCTGCTGACCCGCCCGCACCCGCAGGAGCCGGCGGAGGAGCAGGCACGCTACCGCGCCGAGCTGCGCGCGGCGCAGCGCGACCTGCTGCGCGCGGCGCAGCGCCGTACCCTGGCCGAGGCGACGGTGGCCGACGATCCGGCGCTGGTGGCCGCGCGCGCGGCGATGGAGGAAGCGGCCTGGCGGGGGCGCGCGGCGCTCGTGCGCGCCTCGCTGGTGGCCTGGGAGGGCGAGGGCCTGCCCGACTGGTCGCGCGAGCGCGACGGCATGGTGCCCGAAGCGGCGCTGCGGGCGCTGCCGATGGCGGATATGGAGGCGCTGCTCGCGCGCGCCGAAGCGCTGCGCCGGCCGGGAGTAATCGAGGGAAAACGCTGAGGGCTGCGCTGACGCTGCTGCGCAGCCCGCGCGACTTCCAAGGCGGCGCCCGTCCACCCGGCGGTGGCCTGTGGGTGATCCCGGCGGCGGGAGAGGACGCGCCGGAGATGCTGTGGCGGTGCAATCCGCGTCTCGTGCTGCCGCCGGCGGCGCTGCACGCGGTGCGGCTGTATGCGCGCCATCGTGGCGGCATGGCGCCGGGGCCGCTGCCGGATGCGGGCGGCATCAATGACCAGGCTGCGTGGCTGATGGAAGCCTTCGGCGTACTCGGTGCGGCCGAGGAAGCGGCGGAGAAGGCGCGGGCCGGGAAGGACTAGCGGCGCGCGCGCGCCCCGGGAAGGTGGCCTTGTCGAAGGCGGAGGCGCCATGCCTTTCACTCTCACCCTGGCGGGCGGGGTGCGCAGCGATGCCGTGCGCCGCTTGAAAGACGATCTGCTGCGCGCGCAGAAGGCTGCCGTAGCCGGAGCCACGGAGTACGCCAAGCAGCGGATGCGGGAGGAGATACGCGCACGCACCGTCTCGACGCGCCTGCCCAATATCATCGGCTCCGAGGTTTTCCCGCGTGGTGCCAAGCTGGCCTACACCCCGACCGGCTCGATCTATCCGCGCGGGAAGAAGGCCGAGATCATCCTGCGCCAGCTTGCCGAGGGCGCCGTGATCACGGTGCGGAATCGCCGGGCGCTGGCGATCCCCGTGCACGGCCAGCGTGACGGGCGCGGCGGGCTGCTGCCGCCCTCCGCCTTCCCTGGCCTCGTCTACATCCCGAGCCGCAAGGGCGATCCGCGTCGTGTCGGCGTGCTGGCCCTGCCCGCCGGCCGAGGCAAGCGCGGGCATCTCAGCGCCAGGGCCCGTCGCATGCAGGCGGCCGTCTCGCGCGCACGCGCCCAGGCGGCGATCGGGGAGGACTGGATCGCGATGTTCATCCTGGTGCGCACGGTGCGCCTGCCGAAGGCCTTCGACCCGCATGTCATCCTGCGCGAGGCGACGGCGCGGGTGCCGGGGCTGTTCGAACGCGCCCTCGCTACCATCCGCGGCGGCGGAGCGCCCGCCTGATGGCGCAGCAGACTTACTCCTTCCGCATCTCGGCCGAGGGGCTCGAGCAGTTCCGTGCCCAGATCGAGGCGGCGGCCAAGGGCAATGAGGACCTGGCCAAGGCATGGGAGAAGCTGCGCAGCACCTCGCCCGGCCTGGTCTCGGCGATGGAGCGCGCCGAGCAGGCGACGGACCGCGCCGCGCAGCGCATGCAGGGCCATGCGCAGGCCGCGGACAAGGCGACGCAGAGCACCGGCTTTTTCTCTCAGGCGCTGACTCAGGTCAGCGGACAGGTGCGGGGCTTCATCGACCAGATCAACCTGGGCGGCGTGGCGCTGTCCGACTTCGCGGCGCGCGGGACTTCCAGTTTCTCGGCGATCAATGTCGCGGTCGCCGGCACTACCGCCGCCTTTGCTGCCCTGACCACGACGGTGACGCTGGCGGTGCGCGCGGCGGAGGAGTTCGAGCGGCTCGGCCTGCGCACCGAGGCGGTGGTGCGCGCCACCGGCGGCGCCGCCGGCTACACTGCCGAGCAGATCCGCGCCCTGGCCCAGGACATCGCCCGCAACACCCTGGCCAGCACCGAGGGGGTGGAGGCGGCGGCGCAGAAGCTGCTGACCTTCCGCAGCGTCGCTGGCGAGACCTTCGAGCGGACGCTGCGCGCGGCGCAGGATCTGGCGGCGGTCGGCTTCGGCACGATCGAGAGCGCCGCGGTGCAGCTCGGCAAGGCGCTGGAAAGCCCGGCCGAGGGCCTGTCGGCGCTGACCCGCGTCGGCGTGACCTTCACCGCCGAGCAGCGGCGGTTGATCGAAGCCTTCGTCGAGACCGGGCAGGTGGCGGAGGCGCAGCGCGTCATCCTCGAGGCGGTGGAGCGCCAGGTCGGCGGCGCCGGCGCGGCGGAGGCGGGGGGACTGGCCGGCGCTTTCGACACGCTGGGGCAGAACGTTCAGGAATTCCTGGTCCGGATCGGCAATCTCGGGCCGCTGCAGCTCGCCACGGCGGCGATCAACGGGCTTGCCTCGGCGGTCGGCGCGCTGGATGGCGCGCTCAGGGGCGTCATCGGCTTCTATTCCGCCGAGGCGGTGGCGGAGCGGGCGGTGGAAAGCGCTCGCGCGGGCCTCGCGACGGCGCAGGGCGGCGCCGCCGGGTCGCGGCGCGGCACGGTGCGGCAGGGGCTGGTCGGCCTGGCTGCCGACCAGGCCGGAGATGGTGCGGAGGCCGCCTATCAGCAGCAGATCGCCGCGGCGGCTCGCCGGCTGGAAGAGGCCGAGATCCGGCTGATCGAGATCCAGGAGCGCGCGGAGCGCGAGCGGGCCGAGGTGGCGCAGCGCGGCGCCGACGAGCGCGCGCGGATTGAGGCCGAGGCGGCGCGCGGCGCTTACGAGGCGCTGCGCGAGAGTGTCGACAAGCGTCTCGGTATCGAGCGTGCCTATCAGCGCGAGGTCTCCGTCATCCGTCGCGCGCTCGCTGCCGGCGTGGTCGAGCAGGCGGAGGCGGAGCGGCAGCTCGCGGCGGCGCTGGAACGGCGCGACGAGGCGCTGGCGCGCATGGAGGCGCGCGCCGTGCGCGCGGGCGGCGGGCGCGCAGGAGCGCCGGCGCAGGAATACGCCTTCCCGAGCTACGCCGATTTCGTGCGTAGCCAGGACATGCTGGCGACGGAGGAGCGTCGCCAGCAGGAGCGGGTGCAGCGCGCGATCGAGCAGGAGGAGCAGCGCCGCCAGCAGGCTTTCGACCGCACGGTGGCGCGCTACTCCTCGCAGCTCGCGCAGGGGACGGTGGACGCGCTGTTCGAGGGCACGCGGCGGGGCGAGGGGTTCTTCACCTCGCTGTCGCAGGTCTTCGCGCGCGGGCTGCGCACCGCGCTCGCCGCCGCCCTCGACACGCAGGTGTTCCAGCCGCTGCTCGGCCAGGTGCTGGGCGGGGTGCTGGGCGGCGGCGCGACGCGGCTGGTCGGCGGCGGCACCGTGTCGCAGCTCGGCTCCATGGCCTCGCTGGCCAACGCGGCGGGCGGCGGCGGGCTGCTCGACACGCTCGGCCTCGGCGGCGTCGGCACCGCCCTCTCGGGGCTGCTGTCCACGCCGCTGTGGAGCAGCTTCGGCGCTTCCGTCGCCGCGCCGCCGCTCACCGCCGCGCAGCTCGCCGGCAACCCCTTTACCGCCCTGCCGCCGCTTTCCGCCGCCACCACCGGCACGGTGACGCTGGGCGGTCTGCTTGGCGGCGTCGGGCTCGGCTTCGGCGTGGGCAGCGGGCTCAACACCCTGTTCGGCGGCAGCCAGACGGGCGGGACGATCGGGTCCGGCCTCGGCGCCGCTGCTGGCGCGGCCATCGGCTCCATCATCCCCGGCGTCGGCACGCTGCTCGGTGGCCTGATCGGCGGCTCGGGCGGCGGGCTGCTCGGCGGGCTGTTCGGCTCGCGCCCCGGCTTTCAGGGCGGGGTGGTGCGCTTCGGCGTCACCGAGGACGGGCAGTTCGGCGTGCTCGGCGCCTCCGGCAAGCGCTGGGACGAGGCGGCGGCGCGTGCTCAGGCGCAGCAGCAGGCGGCGGCGCTGAATGCCGAGCTGGCGCGGCGCGGTCTGACCATCGATGCGAGCGGCGCGTGGTCCAACCAGTGGATGGACCGCCCCGGTATCATCCTGGGCGAGATCGGCCATGGCCAGGCCAACACCACGGCAAGCATCGAAGCGATGGCGAACGCCGTGGTCTCGCGCTTGCGCAGCAGCAATCCGAACGTGCAGGCGGCGCTGCTGCGCAGCACCAGCTTCGAGGCGGCGCTCGGCAACGCCGACTGGGTGACCCAGATCTACGAGCCGGCGGTGCGCGCCGCCGCCGCCACAAGCGATCTCGACCGCGCGCTGGCCGAGCTGCACGACCGCTTCCACCCGCTGATCGAGCGCGCGCTGAGCCTCGGCCTCGCCACCGATGCGCTCAGCGCCGCATGGGAGCGCGCGGTGCAGGACGCGATCGCGGCGCGCGACGCGGCGATCGCGGCGTCGGACGGCGCGCTGCGGGTGCGCGGGCTGCGCGCGGCCGGGCAGGCTCTCGAGGCGGATATGCTGGCCTTCGACTTGGCCGCGGCGGAGGAGCGGCGGCGCTATCAGGAGCAGATGCGCGCCTGGGGGCTGCCGGCGGAGGAAATGGCATGGCGCCTGGTGGAGCTCGAGCGTGTGCTGGCGGAGGAGCGGCTCGCGATCCAGCGCCGCTATGCCGAGCAGGCGGCGGCGCAGGAGGAGGCGACGGCGCGGCAGCGCCTCGCGGGCGAGTTGCAGGGCCTGCGCACGGTGGCGGGGCAGCAGGGCGTGCTGACCGGCTGGCTGGATCAGGCGGCGCTGGCGTCGCCGGCGCTGGCACCGGCGGCACGGCTGGCCGAGGCGCAGCGGCAGTTTGCGGCAGCGCGCGATGCGGCCCTGGCCGCCGGCGTGCTGGATGCCGATCTCGGCGCCGTCACCTCCGCCGCCAGCGGACTGCTGTCCGCCGGGCGGAGCTTCTATGGCCAGGCCAGCGCCGAGGGCGCGGCGCTCGAGCGATGGGTGCGCGCTTCCGTCGAGCAGCTTGGCGCCGCGCTCGACCTGCCGGCCTTCGGCGGCGATCTCGAGCGGTCGCTCGCGGCGGCGATGCGCCCGCTTGAGGATGAGATGGGGGCGCTGCGCGAGGAGGTGGCGCGGCTGCGCGAGGAGCTGCGCACCGCGCGGCTGAGGGCCGCCGCATGAGCCTGCCCGCCGCCGCGCCGCTCGCGAGCGGGCCGCTTTCCGCGCCGTGGCAGGCCACGCCGGCCGCGCCCTCCGGCACGGTGCGCGCCGAGGAGGCGGCGTCCTGGCCGGGCGTGTGGCTGGCCGAGATCGCGGTGCCGGCGACGGCCGGCGCCCCGGTGCCGCCGCCTCTCGGGATGCCGGGGGCGCTGCCGCTGGCGGCCCCGACCTGGCCGACCGCCGATCCGGATGCGCAGATGCCCGAGGTCCGCGTCTCCGATCGCGGATGGATCGGGGAGCCGGACGATCCGGACGCGCCGCACCGCGCCTATCCGGCGCGGCTGGCGGAGCCGCCGGCGCTTGAGCTGGCGCTGCCGGTGTATCCGGATCAGGCGCGCCGCGCCCTGCTCGCCGCCGGCGAGCTGCTGCTGCTGAACGGGGACGGCGCGCTGGACATGCTGGCCGGCGACTGGCGGCTGGCCGGGCAGCGTGTGCGCATCCTGCGCGGCCCGCACCGCCGGCCGCGCCATGCGCGGATGGCGGAATTCGGCGCCGTCGCCTTGCTGCGCTCGGCCAGCGGCGCGGTGCAGGGCGGCGACGGCCTGCTGCGCTTGCCGCTGCGCGGCGCCGAGACCGACCTCGCCGTGCCGGCCTGCGAGGTCTATGGCGGCACTGGCGGCGAGGATGGCCATGCCGACCTGGCAGGCCAGCCGAAGCCGCGCCTCTATGGCATACGCCGGAATATCGAGCCGGTGCTCGAGGATCCGGCGCGGCTGATCTATCGCTATCACCATGGCGGTCCGGCGGCCGGAGTGCTGGCGGCGCGGGACCGTGGCGGCGCGATCGCCCATGCGGGGGACGTGCCGAGCTATGCCGATCTGCGAGCGGCCAGCCCCTCGCCGGGCACCTTCATCACTTGCCACGCAGCGGGCTGCCTGCGCCTCGGGTCCGTGCCGTCGCTGCTCACCATTGATGCGCGTGGCGACGCGACTCCGGCTCTCGGCGGCTACGCAGGCTCGCCGCCCGACATCGCGGCGCGGCTGGTGCAGACCGCAGGCGGTCTCGGCGTCGAGCGGCTGGGCGATTTCTCGTGGCTCGGTGCCGAGGCGGGGCTGTGGCTGCGGGATGCGATCACCGTGGCCGAGGCGATGGATCGTCTCGCCGCCTCGGTCGCGGGGTGGTGGGGTACGGACGCCTTCGGCGTGGTGTGGGGCGGCATGCTGCGCCTGCCCGAGACGGCCGGCCCATCACTGGTGATCGAGCCATGGATGCTGGCGCGCGCGCCGGAGGAGGTGGCGCATGGCCGCCCGCCATGGTGGCGCGCGCGCGTCGCGTATCGCCCGAATGGGCGTGTGCAGGTGGCGGAGGACCTGGCCGGGGCCGTATCCGCCGCTGACCGCGATGTCTGGGGACGGCCGCACCTGATCGCCACGGCGGCCGATACGGAACTGCAAGCGCGCTTCCTGCATGCGGAGGACCCGCCGCCGGTGGAGAGCCTGTTCGATGCCGCCTCCGGCGCCGAGCTGCTCGCAGCGCATCTGCTGGCGCTGTTCGGCCGCCCGCGTCGCGCCTTCCTGGCGACGCTGGCAGCCTGGGATCCGGTAGCGGCGGTGCCGGGAGCGGTGGCGCTGCTGCGCTGGGAGGACGACGCCATGCTGCGCGCCGGCATGCCGCTGCTGGTGACGGCGGCGTCGCTGCGCGGCGACCGGCTGGAACTGACGCTGTGGGGGTGAGCGCGTGGGCACGGTGCTGAGCTGGCGCAACGAGATCGAGCGCGCGGGGGCGGAGATCTCCGCCGACAGCGAGGTGATGGGGCTCGGCGTGCGGTCGCTGCTGACGCCGCAGGTGGCGGATGTGTGGCGCTCTGGTGCCTGGGGCGCCTCGACGGTGACGCTGCGCGCCGATCTCGGCGCGGTGCGCGAGGGGCTGCGGCTGGTGCTGCTGGCGGCGCCGCGCGACGGGCTGCTGCCGGGGCCGGGCGCGCTGGTGCGCGTGGCAGCGAGCGCGATAGAGGCGCCTTCCGGAAGCGGCCTGCAGAACAGCCCGACTGTCGTCACCACGGCCATACCCTATGGCATCGGCGCGAACACCACCGATCTCGGCACCGCGCCGGCGCCCAATGGGGGCACGGGGGCGCGCCGTCTCGGCTCCATCTCTGCGACGGGCGGCGGTGTGTTCCTCTGCCGCAGCTCGCGCGCGCCAGCCTCGCCTAACACCGCCTACCGGCTCGTGGTCTGGCTGCGCAGCGCCGCCGCGCCGCCCAGCATCGGGCGCGCGCTGACGGTGGACGAATTCACTCAACATCCTACCGGCGGCACGATGACGCGCAGCCATGGCGAGCCCATCGCCGGCTCGGTGAGCGGCGAATGGCAGCGGTTCGAGCGCACCATCGTCACGCGCCCCGATACCCAGAGCCTGCAGTGCTACTACGCCGAAGGCTGGCAGCAGGGCGCCGAGATCGAGGCCTGGGGCTGCCACATCCTGCCGCTCGGCGAGGCAATGGATGTCGGGCCGGAGCTGCTCGACATGAGTCCCTGGGGGCTGTGGTGCCATGTGGCACCGGTCGACTTCGCCGCGCGGCACGTGATGGTGCAGCTCACCGGCGCCACGACCGACCTCTACGCGCAGCTTGGCCGGCTCTGGGTCGGCCCGGCGGTGGTGACCGCGCACGGCCCGGCCTATGGCTGGCGCCGCTCGGCGATGGACACCGGGCTCGCCACCCGTGCCGCCTTGTCCGGCGTGCGTCATGCCCGGCGTGGCGTCGTGGCGAGGCGTCTTGCCTTCCAGATGCCGGCGCTGTCGCGGGCCGAGGCCGAGGCGGTGGCGCGCGCTGCCATCGAGGCCGGAGAGACCGGCCAGGTCTTCGCCGCCCCCAGCGCCGCCGATGCCGCGCGTCTCGGCGTGCTCGGGCGCCTCGTGCAGCCGCCCGAGGTGGCGCAGATCAGCCATACCCGCTTCTCCGCCGCGATCAGCATCGAAGAGGATTTCTGACTGATGGGCACGCCCGTCCATATCGGGGACCGTGTGCTGGTACAGACCAGCACGACAGGCACCGGGACATACCAGCTTGGTGCCGCGCTGACCGGATACCAGACCTTTGCGGCCGCCGGCATCGCCAGCGGTGCGCGCGTCGCCTATTTGGTGGTGGACAGCCTGACCGCTCCCACGCAGTGGGAGATCAGTGAAGGGATCTACACCAGCGGGAGCCCGCCGACTCTCACGCGCGCCATGGTCAAGCGCAACCATCTCGGCACCAGCGCCGCCGTGAACTGGGCAGCCGGGACCAAATATGTGGCCGTGGTGCTGCCGGCCGACCGTGTGCCGGTGCTGGACTCGGTCGGCTTTCTCGGCCTCGGCGGCGTCGCGTCGCCGCAGCAGCAGCTCCATATCAAGGGCGGCGTGCAGTTGGAAGGCACGACCGCAGCGACCGGCGCGATGCTGTACCTGTACTACATCAGCTCGACCAATGCGGCTTACCTTACCACCGACGCCAGCGGTAACGTTATCGTTGGCATCGGCACCTCCGGCATCATCGCCGGGCTGACGCTGGACTCAAGCGGCAATCTGACGATCGCCGGTCCTACCGCGATCAAGCCGGGTGGAGGCACCTGGGCGGCGCCTTCCGATGCGCGGCTGAAGGAGAACATCCGGCCGCTCACAGACGCGGCAGCGCGCGTGATGGCGCTGCGACCGCGGGTGTTCGACATGCGCGACGGCAGCGCGCAGGACGTGCGCGGCTTCATCGCGCAGGAGATCGCCGAGGTCTATCCCTCTGCCGTCACCGAAGGGGCAGACGGGATGCTCAGCGTCTCGCTGCCGATGGAGGTGCTGGCCGACCTGGTGGCCTTCGCGCAGCATATGGCGTCGCTTGGCCAGCAGCGCGAAGCGGCAGTGACGGCGCTGGAAGCGCGCGTCGCGGCGCTCGAGGCCATGCTCGCCGCGCCCGAGGCGCCGGCGGACGATGCCTGACGCCGTCGCGCGGCTGCGCTTCGGGCCGCGGCCCCTGGCGCGGCCCTTCCGCGTGCTGGCTGGCTCCACCGTGCGCTGCACGGTGGAGTTCCTCGACCCTACGGGGACGCCGGTGACCGTCTCCGGCGTGACGATCGCCGCGACGCGCCCGGACGGCAGCACCGAGACCTGGGAGGAGACGCAGCTCGCGCCGGCCGGCCCGGGACGATGGACGCTGGATCTGACACCGCAGCAGGTGGGCACCTGGCTGCTGCGCGGGGCCTGCACCGCGCCATGGCCGGAGACGGCGGACGCGGCGCTTGCGGTGCTGGCGACGGCCGCCGGCCAGGCCGGCCCGCCTGATCTCGACGGCGCGGCGATGGCGGCAGCAGGAGCGGCGGCGGCAGCGGCGCAAAGCGCGGCGCTGTTTACCGCCCCGCGCGCGCCGCGCCGGGTGCTGGCGAGCCCGCCGGATGGCGCCGGCGCACCGGACTTCCGCGCGCTGGAAAGCGATGACGTGGTCCATCCGCCCGTCATGCCGGGGAGCGTGCCGCGCAGCCTGCGCGACAAGCTGCGCGACGGCAGCGTGAGCGTGCGCGACTTCGGCGCCAAAGGCGATGGCGTGACCGACGATCGCCCCGCCTTTGTCGCGGCGCGGGACGCGGTGGCGGACGGCGCTGCCGCCGAGGTGCGCGTGCCGGCCGGCGCCTACTTCCTGAGCAGCGCCTTGACCGCCAATGCCGGCAGCCGCCTGGTGCGGTGGACGTTCGAGGATGGCGCCACCATCCTCCCGAGCATCGGCGCGCGGCTGACCGGCACGGCGCGCCGGCTGTGCTGGCGCGGCGGGCAGGCGCGCCAGGAGATCACGGGCGGCGTGCGCGACGCCACCGCCGGCAACAGCGTGGACGAATACGTCCAGATCACCAATGCCGGGCCCGAAGCCGGCTACGGCCGGCGCTGGGGCTATGTGAGCAGCGGCTACGGCCAGGGCAGCTTCGACATCGGCTTCGGCCTGATCTGCCGCTGGGAGCGCGAAGGCGATCAGCATCACGCGGGCCAGCAGCTCGCGCAGTGGATCGTCGCGACTTCGCCCGACACCGCCGGCACGCAACATCGGCACGGCACCTTCATCGCCGAATGGAACGTCGTGAACCGCGGGAACGACACCGGCTGGTTGCCGCGCCGCGGCATGGCGCAGCAGTGGACCGGGTTCCTGCAAATCGTCCCCGAAGGCAAGCTGCTGAACGCCAGCACCGGCACGCCGAAGCATGTGCTGTTCGGCCTGGCCTTCATGTCGAGCCACAACCCGAGCCCGGCCGGCTACCATGTGCGGCTGTACAACGGCATTCTGTTCGAGCCGAACAGTATCCATCGCGACGGACGCGCCATCTACGCCACCGGCTCCACTGGCACCGAGGACAGTCCCGGCACCGGCGACCCGCCGGTGGCGCTGATCGAAGCGACAGCGGGCTGGCAGTGGGGCGTGAAGCTGAACACCGCCAGCATCGGGCAGCACGCGGTCGCGCTCGGCGCCGGGCAGCGCCTCGGCTGGCTGGATGGCGCCGACGCCGAGGTGGCGCATCTTCGCATCGGCGCGGATCGCGCCATCGCGCTCGGTGCGCATGGCGACACGCGCGGCACCGCGCGCAAGCGGGTGTGGAGCGCGGGGCGGCGCGCGGCGGACGGCGACCAGCAGGTGGGCGAGCACATCCTCTACCGCGCCCAGAACAACCCTGCGGGGGTGCTGCTGACGGCGGACGGCCAGGCGGCGAGCGCGGCCAACAGCATCACGCTGCCCGACAACGCCACCTACCGCTTCGCCGGCGAGGTGGTGGCGCGCAGCGCCGCCGGCGCAACCGCGGCATGGACGCTGCGCGGCACCATCAAGCGGGGCGCGGGCGCGGCCTCCGTGGCGCTGGTGGGCACGCCGCAGGTAGCGAAGGAGGACGCCGACGCCGGCGCGGCGGATTGGACAGTCGCGGTCGGCGCCGACACCACGCGCGGCGCCCTCAGCGTCAGCATCAGCGGCACGGGGGCGATCTACGCCGCCGCCTACATCCGCACGGTCGAGATCATCTACTGACGGAGCGCGCGATGACGAGTGCCCTTCTGGGCGGGGCGCTGCTGGCGGCGGGGCCGGCGGTGTCCGGCCTCCATCCCGGCTACGTGCCCGGCCTGACCTACTGGGCGGCGCGCGGACAGCTCGCTGCGCCGGCGGCAGTGGCGGCGGCCGATGTCCTGCTCGGCTATCCCTTCCTGATCGGCGCGCCGGTGCGCATCGCGGCACTGCATCTGCGCGTAGGCACGGGCGGCGCCGGCAGCAGCGCCAAGGCGGGAGTGTGGCGCATGTCGGGTGGGCGGCCCGCCGGGACTCCGGTGGCCGCACATGCCGCCGGCACGCCGACCACCGCCAACAACCAGACGGTGGAGATGCCGGCCACCGGCCTGCTGCTGCCGGGCTGGCACTTCTTCGGCGCGGTGTTCACCGGCACGCTGCCGAGCTGCGTCGGGCCGAGCGGCAATTCGGCCGAGATCGCATGGCTGATCGGCGGCACGCCGGCGCAGATGACGGCGACGCCGGTCTCCGGCCTGTCCACCCCATTCGCCTTCGGCGGCGATCTCGCCGCGCTGGCCCTCGACGGCGCGGCCTGGACGGCGGTGACGGCCGGCGTGCCCGCGCTCGGCTTCACCGTGGCCTGACGGGAGTATGCAGGAATGCGACTGCATCAGCAGACGACGATCATCGCAGCCGGCCAGAGCACGAGCGGCGCCTTCTGGGCCGGCGCGCTCGGGCTCTCGGGCGTCGACATCCCGGCCGGGATGCAGGGCACCACGCTGCTGGTGCAGCGCGCCTGGTCCGACGCCACCGGCACCGCGCCGGATGCCGCCACCTGGCAGGACGTGCGCGATGCCGCGGGCGTGCCGGTGGAGATCGCCATCGTCCCCGGCGCCTTCGTCGCCCTTCCCGCGATGGGGCTGCGCGGCCTGGGCTGGATCCGCCTGGCGGCGCGCACCGGCGGCGCGCCGCAGGCGCAGGCGCAGGCGCGCGCGCTGCGCTGCGCGGTGGTGCAGCCCGCCTGACATGCAGGAAGGCGAGGCGATGAAGGCGGCCATCGCCGCGGTGGTGGCGGCGCTCTCGGGCGGCCTCACGCGGCTGGTGCTGGCGCTGCATGGCGGCCTGCGCGCATGGCCGCTGCTCGTGATCGAGGCGGCGCTCGGCGCCACGCTCGGCCTGATCGCGGCGGGCGCCGCGGTCTATCTCGACCCCGGCCTGCGCGACGCGGGCTGGGCGCTGCTTGTGGTGACCGCCGCCGCTGGCGCGGCGGGCGCCCTCGGCACCCGCCTCATGGACCTGCTGGTGGCGGTGGTCCAGCGGCGGCTGGGCATCTGAAAGGGAGACCCTCCATGACCAGCATCCTCGCCGGGCAGGCCCGGCACATCCTCACCGGCGTCGGCTATCTCGGCGCCGCCGAGGGCGCCACTTCCGACAGCCTGGAAGTGCTGATCGGCAGCATCGTGCTGGCGCTGCTCGGCCATCTGTGGTCGTGGCTCGCCAAGCGCCGCGAGCGGGCCGCGTGATCGCCGCGCTCGCCCGGCTGCTGGCGCGGCTGACCGGCCGGGGGGAGGCGCCCGAGCCTCCGCCGCCACCCGCCGCGCCCGCCTGGCCGGCCCCGGAGGATCTGGCGCGCATCCTGCGCGAGCTCGAGGCGCGCGACCCGGAAGGCTGGGCGGCCGCGCTGCACGGCCCGCTGCACCGCCACGGCATCGTCACCCCGGCCCGCCTCGCCGCCTTCCTCGCCAACGTGCTGCACGAGAC
>NZ_SJDM01000046.1 GCF_004761865.1 Crenalkalicoccus roseus
CAGCCTACCGGTTTGTCCACGCGGCCTAGGGCAGATCCCGTTCGGGCGGCCCCGCCCGAGCGGGTGAAGAGGCGCGCACAATCAACGCGTCAGGGCATGTCCCGCGAGGGGCTGGCGCCTGAGCCGCGAAGGCGGGAGCACCGGAGCGGCGACTCGACCGCCCGAGGGAGGGCGAAAGCGTGATTCGCCGAGTCGGAGCGCGCCGCAGCACCGCCCCCGCCCGCCCGTGACCGCGGCAGCGGCTCCGGTTCCTCGGTCGTGGGGGGGAGCCATGCTCCCGACCGGTTCCGGCCCTCCGCGATCCGCCCTGGCGACGACCGCCCGGCGGGAGCGGCCGGCGCGGCCCGTCAGCGGCGCGCGAAGCGGGCGAAGTCGCGCGCCAGCACCTCGTAGATCGGGCGCTTGAAATCCACCGCGAGTCCCGGCAGCGCCGACAGCTCCACCCAGCGCCAGGCGTCGAATTCCGGATGGGGATCGAGATCGAGGCGGATGTCGGCATCCTCGCCGAGGAAGCGCAGGGCGAACCAGCGCTGCCGCTGGCCGCGGTAGCGCCCGCCGAGGGCCCGGCCGAGCAGGTCCGGCGGCAGGTCGTAGGCGAGCCATTCCGGGTGCTCGGCCAGGATCTCGGCCTTGGCGGTGCCGATCTCCTCCTCGAGTTCGCGCAGCACCGCGACGCGCGGATCCTCCCCCGGGTCGAGGCCGCCCTGGGGAAGCTGCCAGCCCCCCGCCGCGCCTTCGGCGTTCGGCAGATCGGCGCGGCGGGCCACCAGCACGCGGCCATCGGGGCCGAACAGCACCGCACCGACATTGTCGCGATAGGGGAGCTCCATGGAAACCCGTCCGGGTGCGCGTGACGCGGCCCTATACCAGGGGCCTTGGCGGCGCGGGAGACAGGCAAAAAAAGCGGGCCGGTGGTCGTGACCCCACCGGCCCGAAGGTCAATCCCTGCGCCCACCCCCAGGGTGCGGCCGGGATCGTCGGGAGGAGACGTCCAAGGCATCGCTTGAACGCATACAATCTGCTCTCCTCACGATTTCGTGAAGATGGATGATTTATGAAAAGTTCTTCATCTTAGGGTTGTCCTCCAGCCCGCGCACCACCGCCTCGCTGAGATGCGCCCCCTGTCGCAGCAGCGCCCGCTGCACCGCCCGCACATCCACCGCCCGCGGCTCCACCCCCGCCTCCGCCGCCAGCGCCGCCGCCACGCCGGCCGCCTGCCCGGTCAGCCAGCATTGCGGGATCTCGCGCAGGAAGGAGTGGCTGGTGGCGTCGCAGGACAGGTGCCGCCCCGGCGCCAGCAGCCCGTCCAGCCGCTCCGGCACCAGCGCGCCATAGCCCACCGAGACGTTGCGGAATTTCGGCGAAAGCGGCGGCGAGACGCCGATCTCGTCCGGCGCCACCCGACCGTCCCAGCCCTCCCGCGTCACCGCCCCCACCCCCACCAGCCGCCGCGCATGCCGCACCCCGAGCTGCGGCGCGGAGAGCATCAGGAAGGCGCCGGCGAAGCCCGGCGCGTGCGCGCGGTAGAAGGCGAGGTGCTGCGCCATCAGCCGGTGGCTGCGGATCTCCACCTCGGTCTGGTCGTCCACCTGCACGGCGGAGAAACCGGCGAGCCGCGGGCCCATGAACAGCGCCACATCGTCGCGCCAGGAGACGAAGGGCTTCTCGAACAGCCCGAGCGCCTCCCTGCCGCGGCGCATCAGCTCGGCGAATTCCTGCGGCTTCTCGGCCCGCCAGGCGAGGAAGGCCGGCATGTCCACGCCGCCGAACAGCCAGGCGGTGTTCATGCAGTGGTGGATGTCGCGCTCGTCCACGTCCTCGGAGGAGGCGGCGCCGGCACGGTGGAACAGGTCGCCATCCCCGGTCGCGTCCACCACCACCCTGGCCAGCACGGCGCGGCGGCCCTGCTTGCTCTCGAACACCGCGCCGCGGACCGCGCCGCCCTCCATCACCGGCATGGCGCCCCAGGCGTGGAACAGCGGCTCCGCGCCCGATTCGATGACCATCTCCTGCGCCGCCAGCTTCATCCATTCCGGGTCGCAGGTGGGCGACCAGGTGACGGTGCCGTGGAAGGCGGCGGTGCGCAGCGCCCACCAGGCGGCGGTGGCGGCGTCACGCGAGCCCCAGGCCTCGCGCGGCGGCCCCGCCACCGCGCCCCTGGGCAGCCGGTCCAGATACTCCTCGGCGAAGCCGCGGATCACCGGCCGGCCGTCCCAGTCGGTCATCCGGTCGATCCAGATGACGAGGCCGCCGGTGGCGAGCCCGCCGAGATGGTTGTGGCGCTCGAGCAGCAGCGTCCGCGCGCCGAGCCGCGCCGCCGCGACGGCGGCGGCGGTGCCGGCCGGGCCGCCGCCCACCACCAGCACGTCGCACTCGGCATGCACCGGCACCTCGCGCGCCGGCTCGGCGATGCTGGCACGGGAGGGGGCGCGGCTCACCCGCGGGCGGGCCGCGCCGGCGGGCTCCACGCGGAACACCTCGCTCTGGTAGAAGAGGCGCCCACCCTCGCCGGGCGGCGCCGGTTCCTTGTTCTCGCTCATGGCGCCAGACTACAGCGTGACCCGTTCCGGCGGATCCCGCTTCCGTCCTTCCCTGGCGGCCGGTTCACGCTCCGGCACTCCCGACCTCGTGGATCAGGCGCTAGAGCGGATCCTGGAAGGCCGGACCGCCCGGAAGCGTGAACCGCCCCCGGACAACGGGCCGGAGCCGCGCTGCGCGGCCACGCCCGGGCGGAACGGCTCCGACACGCGCCGGCCGCTGGCCGGCCCGCCTCGCACAGGAGACGCCCCTGCGATCCGCCGCCCTTGCCCTGCCCGCCCTCCTTGCCGCCTGCGCCGCGCCGGTGGCGCCGCCGGCCGAGCCGCCCCTTCCCTACCCGCCCGCGGCGCGGGAGCGGATGCTGCGCCTGGCGCTGCAGGAATGGCGGGAATGGGGCGCGCTGGTGCATGAGGACGGCAACCACGCCCCCTCCACCCAGGCCGAGGCGCACCCCGAGAACTTCCCCCGCCTGCTCGCCTACTGGCGGGCGCTGGAGAACGACGAGGGGGCGGTGGCGCGCAACCGCGCCCTCTACCGCGCCGCCCTCGCCGGCCGGCCGGAGGGCGCCGGGCTCTGGCGCCAGCCCTACTGGTCCGCCGCCTTCATCAGCTACGTGATGCGCGCCGCCGGGGTGGACCGCGCCGAGTTCCCGCCCGCCCCCGCCCACGCCACCTATGTGGACGCGATGATCGCCACCGCGGCGCGCTTCCCCGAGACCGCCCCCTTCCTTCCCCACGGCCCGGCGGAGCGCGCGCCGCAGCCCGGCGACCTGGTCTGCGCCGACCGGGGGCGCTTCCCCATCACGCATTGGCGGCAGCGCGCCGCGGATGGCGGGCGGTTCCGCCCGATGCACTGCGACATCGTGGTGCGGGTCGGGCCCGAGGTGGTGGAGGCGGTCGGCGGCAACGTCCTCGACAGCGTGACGCTGACCCGTTTCCCCGCCGACGCCGCGGGCTATCTTCTGCCCCGCCCCCCCGGCGCCCCGGTGTGGTTCGCGGTGTTCGAGAACCGCCTGGGCTGCCTGCCGCCCTGGGGTCCCTGCCCCGCCGCCCCCCCGGCGCCGTCCTGGCCCATCGCTCTCGGGAGTCCCGCCTCGTGACAGACCTGTTCTCGCCCCTCGACCTGCGCGGTGTCCGGCTGCCCAACCGCATCGGCGTCTCGCCCATGTGCCAGTACTGCTGCGCCGGGGACGGGATGCCGACCGAGTGGCACTACGCCCATCTCGTCTCCCGCGCCGTCGGCGGCGCCGGCCTGGTGATCGCCGAGGCCAGCGCGGTGACGCCGGAGGGCCGGATCAGCCCCGAGGATCTCGGCATCTGGGAGGACGCGCACATCCCCGGCCATGCGCGCCTCGCGGCGGGAATCGCGGCGGTCGGCGCCGTGCCGGGCATCCAGCTCGCCCATGCCGGGCGCAAGGCCAGCCGCCGCCCGCCCTGGGCGGAGGGCCGCGCCGAGCCGGGCTGGGTCGCGCTGGCGCCGAGCGCGCTTCCCTTCGGGGACTACGCCGAGCCGCGGGCGATGACGGAGGAGGACATCCGCGCCGTCATCGTCGCCTTCGGCGCCGCGGCGCGGCGCGCCGTCGCCGCCGGCTACCGCTTCGTCGAGCTGCACGCGGCGCATGGCTACCTGCTGCACCAGTTCCTCTCGCCGCTCTCGAACCGGCGCAGCGACGCCTGGGGAGGCGATTTCGAGGGTCGCGCCCGCCTGACGCTGGAGGCGGCGCAGGCGGTGCGCGCGGCGCTGCCGGAGGCGCTGCCGCTCTCGGTCCGCCTCTCCCACACCGACTGGGTGGAGGGTGGCTGGACCACGGAGGAGACGGTGGAACTCGCGCGCCGGCTGGCGGCGCTCGGCGCCGACCTCATGGACATCTCCTCGGGCGGGCTCGACCACCGGCAGCGGATCCCGCTCGGCCCCGGCTACCAGGTGCCGGGGGCGGAGGCGGTGAAGCGGGGCGCGGGCGTCGCCGTGGCGGCGGTCGGGCTGATCACCGAGCCCGAGCAGGCGCAGGCGATCCTCGCCGAGGGCCGCGCCGACCTGGTGCTGCTGGCCCGCGCCCTGCTGCGCGAGCCCTACTGGCCGCTGCGCGCCGCCGTGGCGCTCGGCCGCACCGAGGCGCTGCGCGTGCCGCCGCAATACGAGCGCGGCTGGGCGATGCTCGGCCCGATGCGCCGGGACGAGGCGATCGCCCGGCCGATGCCGCCCCTCTAGACCACTCCCGAGAACGGCGTCCGTCCAGGAGGCTCCACCTGAACGGAATGCCTGTCGCGCCGATCCGCGCTTCCGCCGCGCCCGGCCCTCCGCGATCCGCGCGGGGGGCACCCCCGGGGTCAGAACCCGGCGCGCATCCGCCCCGGATTGAGCACGCCGGCGGGGTCCATCACCGCCTTGACCCGGCGGGCGATGGCGGCGAGCGGCGGCGGCTCCTCCGGCATCACCGCCACCGCGGCGCGGAGCGGCTCCGGCGCGCGGAACAGCAGGAAGCTGCCGCCCGCCTCGCGCGCCGCGCGCACCACCGCCTCGTGCGCCTCCGCCGTCGCCGGCCCGGCGGCCCAGACCAGGCCGCCGCCCCAGTCGAGCAGCAGCCGCGCGCCGAAGGCGGCGCGCAGCGCCGCGGCCACGTCCGGCCCCGCGGTCGGCCGCACGGAGACGCGCCACACCGCCTCCTCCGGCGCGGCGCCGAGCGGGACCGCGTCGCGCACCGCGCGCCACAGCGCCCGGCTCGCCGCCTCCTCGAGCGGCGTGGCGGCGCCGTGCGGCGCGAGTTCCCCGCGCAGCCGGCCGAGCCGGTAGGCGACGGAGTCGGCGAAATCCTCGATGCGCAGCAGCGCCACCGGGCCGGCGAGGCCGTGCTCCGGCACCCCCTCGGGCAGCAGCGCGGCGCCGGAGACGCCGTAGGGGCTGCCGAGCCCGGCGCAGAGCGCGCGCACCCCCGCCGCCAGGTCGGGCACCCGCACCGCCAGGCTGCCGGAGGCCTCCGGCGCCGGCAGCACCTTCAGCGTGATCTCGGTCAGCACGCCGAGCGTGCCGTGCGCGCCGGTCAGCAGCTTGCAGAGGTCGAGGCCGGTGACGTTCTTCAGCACCCGTCCGCCGCTGCGGAACACCTCGCCCCGCCCGTTCACCGCACGGATGCCGATGACATGGTCGCGCATCGCGCCCGAGGCGATGCGGCGGGGGCCGGAGAGGTTGGCGGCAACGGTGCCGCCGAGGGTGGCCGGCGCCTCCGCGCCGAACAGGCCGCGGAAATCGGGCGGCTCGGCGATCAGGTGCTGGCCCTTCTCGGCCAGCGCCGCCTCGATCTCCGGCAGCGGGGTGCCGGCGCGGGCGGCGATCACCAGCTCCTGCGGCCGGTAGAGGGTGATGCCGGTGAGGCCGGCGAGCGTCAGGCGCCGCGCCGCCTGCACCGGGCGCAGCATGGCGCGCTTGGTGGCGTTGCCCTCGATCGCCAGCGGCTCGCCGGCGGCGGCGGCGGCGGCGACGGCGGCGGCGACCTCCTCCTCCGTCGCCGGGGCGATGGCCTCGGCCCCGCTCATGCCGCGCGGGCCGGGACGGGCGCGTCCTCCAGCGGGAAGACCTTGGCCGGGTTGAGCAGCCATTGCGGGTCGAAGGCGGATTTCAGCGCCCGCTGCTGGCGCAGCTCGGCCTCGGTGAACTGCGCCCGCATCAGGTCGCGCTTCTCGACGCCGACGCCGTGCTCGCCGGTGAGGCAGCCGCCGACCTCGACGCAGAGGGTCAGGATGTCGGCGCCGAAGGCCTCGGCCCTGCGCACGCTCTCCGGGTCGTTGGCGTCGAACATGATCAGCGGGTGCAGGTTGCCGTCCCCGGCGTGGAAGATGTTCGCCACCTGCAGCCCATAGTCGCGCGACATCTCGCCGATGCGGCGCAGCACATGGGGCAGCTCCCCGGTCGGGATGGTGCCGTCCATGCAGAGATAGTCGGGCGAGATGCGGCCCACCGCGCCGAAGGCGCCCTTGCGGCCCTTCCAGATGGCGAGCGACTCCTCGGCCGTCTGCGCCACCCGGAGCGAGATCGGGTCGAAGCGGGCGCAGATCTCCCTGATGCGGCCGAGCAGGCGGTCCTGCTCCTCCTCCGAGCCCTCGACCTCGATGATCAGCATCGCCTCGGCGTCGAGCGGGTAGCCGGCCTGGGCGAAGGCCTCGCAGGCGTGGATCGCCGGCCGGTCCATGAACTCGAGCGCCACGGGGATGATGCCGCTGCCGATGATGGCGTCCACCGCCGCCCCGGCCACCTCGTTGCTGCGGAAGGCGGCGAGCATGGCGCGCGCCCCCTCGGCGGCGCGGAGGATGCGCACCGTCACCTCGGTGACGACGCCGAGCTGCCCCTCGCTGCCGGTGATCAGGCCGAGCCAGTCATAGCCCGCGGGGTCGAGGTGGCCGCCGCCGATCTCCACCACCTCGCCCTCGATCGTCACCAGCTTCACGCCGAGCAGGTTGTTGGCGGTGACGCCGTATTTCAGGCAGTGCGCGCCGCCCGAGTTCATGCCGACATTGCCGCCGATCATGCAGGCGAGCTGGCTCGAGGGGTCGGGGGCGTAGAAGAACCCCTCCCCCTCGACCTCCCTGGTGATGCCGAGATTGGTGACGCCCGCCTCCACCACGGCGAGGCGGTTCGCGTAGTCCACCTCCAGGATGCGGTTCAGCCGCATCAGGCCGAGCACCACCGCATCCGCGAGGGGCAGGGCGCCGCCGGAGAGCGAGGTTCCGGCGCCGCGCGGCACCACGCGGATGCCGTTCTCGTGGCAGTAGCGCAGCACCGCCGCCACCTCCTCGGTGCTGGAGGGCAGCACCACGGCGAGCGGCGGCTGGCGGTAGGCGGTGAGCCCGTCCGTCTCGTAGGGGCGGAGGCGCAGGGGCTCGCTGATCACGCCCTCGCCGAGAGGGCCGCCCGGCACCAGCCGGCGCAGCGCGGCGACGATCTCCTCGCGGCGGGCGAGGATCTCGGTCTTGGGTTCGGGCAGCCTGACCACGGGGTTCCTCCAGCCTTGGCGCGAAAATGGGCCGCCGCGGCGGGCCGGACAAGCTTGCGGGCGCGCCCTTGCCCCCTCACCTTGCGCGCCGTCGCAACCCGGGAGTTCCCATGCGCCTGCTACGGACGCTGACCGCCGCCGCCTTCCTCGCCCTCGCCGCCCTGCCGGCCACGGCGCAGATCCGGGAGGGGCTGTACGAGGTGGAGGGGCAGAACCCGGACGGCACCACCTATTCCGGCCACCTTTCCCTGCAGGCCGCGCCCGGCGCCGCCTGGATCGCCACCTGGCAGATGAGCGACATGCGGATCGTCGGGCTCGGCCTGATCCAGGGGGGCGTGCTGGCCGTCTCCTTCGTGGTGGAGGGCCTGCCCGGCATCGCCGCCTACGAGGTGGCCGATGACGGGACGCTGCGCGGCGTTTGGACCACCGGCGGCGGCCTCGGCACGGAGACGCTGACGCCGCGCTGAGCGGGGGCCGCGCTTGGGCCAGTGCCCCTTGCCGTGACCGCGGGCGAAGGCGGCTCCGGCCCCTTGTCCGCAGGGCGGCTCTCCGCCCCCGGCCGTTCCGGCCGCCCGCGACCGGGCCTAGCCCTGGCGGGCCTTCAGGCGCGGATTCTTCTTGTTGAGCACGTAGAGACGGCCGCGGCGGCGCACGAGAACGCAGTTCTTGTCGCGGGCCTTCGCCGTCTTCAGGCTGTTGCGGATCTTCATGGCACAAACCTCTCGGGCGGGGCGCCGGCCACCGCCGCCCCGGGGCAGGCGCAGATAGGGCCCGCGGCGGCCGGGGTCAACCTGCGGGCGGGGCGACCGGCCCGGCGCGGAAGGCTTCAGCCCGCCTCCAGCTCGACATCCCAGTAGAGGTAGTCCCGCCAGCTCTCGTGCAGGTAGTTGGGCGGGAAGAGGCGGCCGTTCTCCTGCAGCTCCCAGGTGGTGGGCTGGCGCGGCGCCTGGCGGGGGAACATGCGGCACTCGCGCGGCAGGCGGTTGCCCTTGCGCAGGTTGCACGGCCCGCAGGCGGTGCAGACATTGTCCCAGGTGGTGCGGCCGCCGCGGCTGCGCGGGACGACGTGGTCGAAGGTGAGGTCGTGCGCCGGGCGGCCCTCGCCGCAGTACTGGCACTCGAAGCGGTCGCGCAGGAACACGTTGAAGCGGGTGAAGGCCGGGCGCCGCGCGGCAGGGATGTATTCCTTCAGCGCGATCACCGAGGGCAGGCGCATCGCCAGCCGCGGGGAATGGACCTCCACCTCGTACTCGCTCAGCACCGAGACGCGGTCGAGGAACACGGCTTTCACCGCGTCCTGCCAGCACCACACCGAGAGAGGGAAATAGGAGAGCGGGCGGAAATCCGCGTTCAGCACCAGCGCCGGGAAGGACGATCCGGTGACTACGGTTCCGCCGTCGGGCAAGCGCCGCTCCTTCCAGCGGCGAAGTGCCCGGTGCCGCAGGACGGCGTGCGTCCCGTGGCGACCCAACCCTGGGGCCTGTCACGGCGGAAAGGCCCCAGATGCTGTGGCGCCGCCGCATGTGCGGCCCTTCATGCCAGCACATGGCGGGCGGCGCAACCGCCGCGCGCGCTCATTTCACCTTCCCGTCACGGAGCGGGCGCGAAGGCCCGGCGCAGCATCCGTGCCCCCGCCGCAAGACCGGCCTCGTCCACGCCGTGGCCGAGGCCGGGCAGGAACAGCGACTCGACCGGCACGCCCGCCTCGCGCAGCGCCGATTCGGCGAAGCGGCCCGCCCATGCCGGCACCACCTCATCCGCCTCCCCGTGCACCAGCAGCACCGGCGGCCGCGCGCGGATCTCGGCGGCGAGCCGCTGCGGCGCCAGCAGCGCCCCCGAATAGGCGAGGATGACCGCCGGCGACACGCCGCCGCGCAGCCCGACATGCAGCGCCGTCATCGCCCCCTGGCTGAAGCCCATCAGCGCCAGCGCCGAGGCCGGCAGGCCGAGCCGCCCCAGCTCCGCCCGCAGCAGGGCCTCCACCACGGGGGCGACGCCACGCACGCCCTGCGCCAGCCGCTCCGGGTCGCGGTCGGCGAGGCTGAACCACTGCCGGCCGAAGCCCGCCATGTCGCAGGGCATCGGCGCGTCGGGGGCGAGGAAGGCGGCGTGCGGCAGCGTCTCGGCCCAGCGCGGGGCGAGGCCGATCAGGTCGGCGCCGTCCGCCCCCACGCCGTGCAGCAGCACCACGAGCTGCCGCGGCGCGCCGCCCGCCACCGGCCCGAAGCGGGGCCCTTCCAGTCGCGGCATGGCTCCCTGCCCTCCCCTGCCCCTTCAGCGCCGGGAAACGTTCCGGCATGATGACGGATCGCCGCCCGCATGCCCGAGGGACGCAGACATGGAAGACATCATCCGGTTCCTGCTGAGCAACTTCACCCTCACCTTCCTGGTCCTCGGCCTCCTCGCCGCCGGTGCCGCGCTGCTGCGCGCGCCCGGGCCGCTGCGGCCGCCGGTGGTGGTCGAGGCGCTGTTCGCCTATTTCCTGCTGTTCTCCATCGGCGGGAGCTTCCTCTACAATTTCGTGATGCACACCTTCTTCGGCGAGACGGCGGCGCGCTTCATCGGCTGGGAGACCAGCCCCTTCCAGGCCGAGGTCGGCTTCGCCAGCCTCGGCTTCGCCCTGGTCGGGCTGCTGGCCTTCCGCGGCGATTCCGGGCTGCGGCTCGCCGCCGTGGTCGGTCCGGCGGCCTTCCTGCTCGGCGCCGCGGCGGGGCATGTCCATCAGATGATCACGGCGCGGAATTTCGCGCCCGGCAATGCCGGCGTGATCTTCTATACCGACATCCTGATCCCCCTGGTCGGCCTCGCCCTGCTCCGGCTGCAGCACCGCCACGGCCGCCCCCGGCCCCGCGCGGCCATGGCGGCGGCCTGAGCGGCGGCCATGGGCGAGGACGGCGCGCCGCTGCCGCCCCGCGAAGCCCTGCCGCGCGGCGCCGTCACCCGCTTCGCGCCGAGCCCGACGGGTTTCCTGCACCTCGGCCACGCCCACGCGGCGCTGTTCGCCTGGCATCTCGCGCGCGCCGCGGGCGGGCGGTTCCTGCTGCGGATCGAGGACATAGACGCCGGCCGCTGCCGCCCCGAATTCGCCGCCGCCATCGTGGAGGACCTGGCTTGGCTCGGCCTCGACTGGCCGGAGCCGGTGCGGGTGCAGTCCCGCCACATGGCGGAGTACCGCGCGGCGCTCGACAGCCTGGCGACGCGCGGGCTGCTCTACCCCTGCTTCTGCACCCGCGCCGAGATCGCCCGCGAGATCGCCGCCGCCGCCCATGCCCCGCACGGCCCGGACGGCCCGCTCTACCCCGGCACCTGCCGGCGCCTCTCCGCGGCAGAGCGGCAGGAGCGGCTGGCGCGGGGCGATCCGCACGCGCTGCGCCTCGACATGGCGGCGGCGCTGCGCACGGCGCCGCGCGACCTCTCCTGCCACGAGCTGGGCGAGGGCCGGCGGCGCTGCGACCCGGCCCGCTTCGGCGACGTGGTGTTGGCGCGCAAGGACACCCCGGCGAGCTATCACCTCTGCGTCACCCATGACGACGCGCTGCAGGGGGTGACGCTGGTGACGCGCGGCGCCGACCTGCGGCCGGCGACCGACCTGCACCGGCTGCTGCAGGCGCTGATGGGCTGGCCGGAGCCGGCCTATGCGCACCACCGCCTGCTGACCGACGCCGCGGGGCGGCGCCTGGCCAAGCGCGAGGGGGCGCCGGCGCTGCGCGCGCTGCGCGAGGCGGGGCACCGGCCGGAGGCGGTGCGCGCCATGGCCGGCTTCGGCGCGGCGCCGCGCTAGAGCATTTTCCGTTCGCCCCGGCTCATGGCACATGCCCTGGCCCGTTGATCGTGCGGGCATCCTCACCCGTTCAGGCGGGTCCGCCCGGAGGGGATCCGCTCCCGCGCCCCGCCCGGAGGCGGTTCCCCCGCCCCTGGCGCGACGGCGGGCCTACCGCACGATCCGGCGCACGAGCCCGCGCGCCCACTCCCCGCGCGGCGGATCGAGCAGCCGGGCGAGGCTGAACCGCCCGTGCCGCACCCGGGCGCGCAGGTTGCTGAACTCGCGGAACCCCGCCTCGCCGTTGCGCCGCCCGAAGCCCGAGGCGCCGACGCCGCCGAAGGGCAGCTCCGGGAAGCCGGCATGCTCCACGCAGCGCCCGTGCACGATCGCGCCCGATCGCGTCGCCGCCGCGACCGCGCGCTCCTCCGCCGCCGTGGCGCCGAAGAGGTAGATCGCCAGCGGCGGCGGGCGCGCCGCGATCCAGCCGATCGCCTCCTCCAGCGTGGCGGGGGAAAGCAGCGCCAGCACCGGGCCGAAGATCTCCTCCCGGTGCAGCGGATGCTCCGGCGCCGCCTCGGCGATCGCCAGCGCCCGGCGCCCCTCCCCGTCCGGGCCGAGGGGCGTCAGGCGCGCCCCCTCCGTCAGCCGGGCGAGCCGCCGCGCCTGCGCCTCGCCGAGCAGTGCCGTGTCCGGCAGGGCGATGCCGGAGGCGCGGCAGGCTGCCAGGAAGTCCTCGCGCGCATGGCCCACCAGCAGCACCGTATCGGGCGCGACGCAGGTCTGCCCGGCATTCAGCGCCTTGCCGGCCAGGATGGCGCGCGCCGCGCCGGGCAGGTCCGCCCCCGGCAGCACCAGGGCGGGGCATTTGCCGCCGAGCTCCAGCGTCAGCGGCACCAGATGCTCCGCCGCCGCGCGCATCACCTTCCGCCCCGTCTCCGTGCCGCCGGTGAAGACGAGGTGATCCCAGGGCAGCGCGGCGAAGGCGGCGGCCACCTCCGGCCCGCCGGTCACCACCCGCGCCACCTCCTCGCCCAGCGCCTCCGGCACCAGCCGGGCGAGCAGCGCGGCGGTGCGCGGCACCGCCTCGGAGGGCTTCAGCGCCACCCGGTTGCCGGCGGCGATCGCGTCCACCGCCGGCAGCAGCAGGAGCTGCACGGGGTAGTTCCAGGGCGCCATGATGCCGACGACGCCCTTCGGCACCGGCTCCACCACCGCGCGGGCCGGGCGGAAGGGCAGCGGCACGCCGACGCGCCGCGGCCGCGCCCAGCGGCGCAGCCGCCGCCGCGCCAGCCGCGCCGCCTCCGCCACCAGCCCGATCTCGGCGAGCAGCGTCTCCTCCGCGGCGCGGCCACCGTAATCGGCGTCGAGCGCGGCGACGATCGCCTCCCTCTCGCGCAGCAGCGCGGCGACGAGGGCGCCGAGCAGGGCGCGGCGGCGCTCCGGCGGCAGCGCGCCCTCGCGCGCCTCGGCCGCGCGCAGGGCGGCGAGGGCGGCCCCGGGGGCGAGGTCGCGGCGGGACAGGGGCGGCGCCCCGCTACTCGGCCGCCTGGCGCCGCGGCGGCGCGCGGCCGACCAGCGCGGCAAGCTCCGCCTCGTCCAGCGTCTCCTTCTCCAGCAGCCGGCGCGCGCCCTCCTCCAGCACTGCGCGGCGCTCGCGCAGCAGGGCGACGGTGCGCTCCAGCACGCCGTCCACGATCCGGCGCACCTCCTCGTCGATCGCATCCCCCGTCGCCTCGCCGTAGTCGCGCTCGCGCGGGCCGAGGGGGATGTCCTGCCCGGCGAGGAAGCCGCGCCCGTCGCGCTCGTAGGCGACGCTGCCGAGGCGCTCGGACATGCCGTAGCGGGTGACCATGCTGCGCGCGATGTCGGTGACGCGGCGGAGGTCGTCGGAGGCGCCGGTCGAGAGGTGGCCGAAGGCGATCAGCTCCGCCGCCCGGCCGCCGAGCAGCACCATCATCTTGTGCTCGAGCTCCTCGCGCGTCATCAGGAAGCGGTCCTCGGTCGGGCGCTGGATGGTGTAGCCGAGCGCGCCGATGCCGCGCGGAATGATGGAGACCTTGTGCACCGGGTCGGTCCCGGGGAGCGAGAGCGCCACCAGCGCGTGGCCCATCTCGTGATAGGCCACCACCTCGCGCTCCCGCGGGTTCAGCAGGCGGTTGCGCTTCTCGAGGCCGGCGACGATGCGCTCCACGGCGTTCGAGAAGTCCGCCATGGTCACCGCCTCCGCGCCGCGGCGGGTGGCGAGCAGCGCCGCCTCGTTCACCAGGTTGGCGAGGTCGGCGCCGGTGAAGCCCGGCGTCAGCGCCGCCACCTTCTCCACCTCCACGTCGGGGGCGAGCTTCACCTTGCGCAGGTGCACCCTGAGGATCTCGACGCGCCCCTTCTTGTCCGGCCGGTCCACCAGCACCTGGCGGTCGAAGCGCCCGGCGCGCAGCAGGGCGGGGTCGAGGATCTCCGGCCGGTTGGTGGCGGCGAGGATGACGAGGCCGGTGCGGCTGTCGAAGCCGTCCATCTCGACCAGGAGCTGGTTCAGCGTCTGCTCCGCCTCGGAATGCCCGCCGGCCATCGGCCCGGCGATGCCGCGGGCGCGGCCGAGCGCGTCCAGCTCGTCGATGAAGATGATGGCGGGCGCCTTCTGCCGCGCCTGCTCGAACAGGTCGCGCACCCGCGCCGCGCCGACGCCGACGAACATCTCCACGAACTCGGCGCCCGAGATGGAGAAGAAGGGCACCTTCGCCTCGCCGGCCACCGCCTTGGCGATCAGCGTCTTGCCGGTGCCGGGCGGGCCCACCAGCAGCACGCCCTTCGGCATCCGCCCGCCGAGGCGGCCGTAGCGCTCCGGATCCTTGAGGAAGTCCACGATCTCGCGCAGCTCGTCCTTCGCCTCGTCCACCCCGGCCACGTCGTCGAAGGTGACGCCGGTGTCGGTCTCGACATAGACGCGGGCCTTGCTCTTGCCGATCTGCATCAGCCCGCCCTGGCCGCCCGCCATGCGGCGGAGCAGGAAGATCCAGATGCCGAAGAACAGTAGCATCGGCAGCAGCAGCGCCATGACGTCGCGCAGGAAGGTGCTCTCGATCCGCCCGCTGTAGCGCACCCCGTGGCGCTCCAGCTCCTCGGCCAGCTCCGGCGGCTCGACGCGGATGGTGGAGAAGCGGGTGGCGCCGTTCGGCAGCGGCTCGCGCAGCGTGCCCTGGATGGTGCGGTCGGCGACCCCGACCTCGAGCACCTTCCCCTCGCGCACGAGCTGCTGGAACTGGCTGTAGGGGATGGGCGCGACCTGCTGGCCCTGGCCGACCACCCACTGGATCAGCAGCAGGCCGAGCAGCGCCGCCACCCAGTACCAGATGTTGAAGCTGCGCTGGTTCTGCTGCTGCGTCTTCTGCTGCTTCTGCACCGCCGCGCCCCTCGTGCCGGGTGTCTCCCGCCGCAAACGCCGCTCCCGCCGGCCGGGATCATCCGCCTGGCCGTGCCGGGGCGGCGATTGGCGCCGCCGCGCCCCGCGCCGCGGCCGCGCGCCGCCCGGCGCCGAGCGCGCGGGCTGCCGCCTCGCCGCTCCGCACCGCAGCCTCGATCGTCGCAGGCAGGGCGGGCAGGGTCCAGTCTCCGGCGAGCGCCAGGTTGGGCAGCGGCCGGCGCGCGGGCAGCGGCGGCGGGCCGGGAGCATGGCGGGGCGTCGCCCGGCGCTCCTTCACCACCCGGCAGGGGGGCGGCGCCTCCGGCCAGGGCCCGGGCAGGCCGAAGGCGAGCGCCGCGCGGCGCAGCTCCGCCCAGGCGCGCGGGGCGAGGCTCTCCGCCTCCTCCCGCGCCGCCGCCTCCCCGGCGCTGACGGTGACGCTGACGCCCGCGGGGCGCACCAGCACCCACTGGCAGAGCGCCTCCAGCAGGCCGAGGAAGCGCACCGGCGTCTCGGCCGGCCGCGCGAAGTGCAGGTTGACGATCGGCACATGGTCCTCGGGGGCGGGTGTGCCGGGCAGCAGGCGCCGCGTCTCCCAGGGCGGGGTGGCGAGCACCACCGCATCCTCCCGCCCGAGCGCCACCGCCCCCCCTTCCCCGAAATCGAGGGCGGCGGCCCGCCCGCCCTGCGCCACGAGGCGTCGCAGCCGGACGCCGAGGCGGATCTCCACCCCCGCCCGGCGCAGCGTTGCGAGGGCCGGCGCGACCAGGTCCGGCCCCAGCCCCTCCCGCGCCACGAGGAGCCGCGCCGCGCCCGGCCCGGCGAGGCGGCGCAGCACCGCGCCGAGGCGGCGGCAGGAGGCCTCGGCGCTCGGCGTGTTCAGCGCCGCGATCACCAGCGGCTCCACGAAGCCGCGGTGGAACTCGGGATGCGCCGCCATCGCCTCGGCCACCGGCCGGTCGCGCAGCGGCAGGGCGAGGCGGGCCAGCGCCAGCACCGCGCGCGCGGAGGCGCCGGCCGGGCGCAGCGCCGCATCGCGCCAGGCCAGCGGCGAGAGCGCGACACGGCGCGCCGAGCCGTCGCGCAGGTCGAGCACCGGCAGCCCGCCCGGCTCCGGCTCCACCCAGCGCGCGCGGGCGCCGATGCGGGAGAGGAAGCGCAGCGCGGCGCGGTTGGCGCCGATCAGGGCGTGGGTGCCGTTGTCGGTGCCGTCCGGCAGGGCGCGGCAACGCCCCCCGGCGACGGGGGCCGCCTCGTGCAGCACCACCGCCCGCCCGCGCCCGGCGAGGGAGAGGGCGGCGGCGAGGCCGGCGAGGCCGGCGCCGACCACATGCACGGTCATGCCGGCGTCCGCCGCGGGCGGATGCCGAGGCCGAGGGCCATCCAGGCCATGCGCAGCTTCTCTCCCGCAGTCAGGCGCGGGCGGGGGCGGGCGCCGTCCCAGCCGCGGGCGACGAGGCGCAGGAACAGCCGGCGGTAGCCCCACATCATCACCGCCGCCGGCAGCAGCGCGTGGCGGTCGAAGCGGCCGATCTCGGCCTCGGCGCGGGCGAAGCCCTCCCGCGCCTGCCCGGCAAGGCGGGCACAGATCGCGGCGAAGCGGGGATGCGCCACGATCTCCCGCGCCCTCCCGTCCGGGATGCCCTCCGCCGCCAGCAGGGAGAGCGGCACGTAGACGCGCTCCCGCGCCGCATCCTCGTCCACGTCGCGGAGGATGTTGGTGAGCTGGAAGGTGCGGCCGAGGGCGAGGCCGAACCCCTCCGCCTCCGGCGCGCCGAAGATGCGCACCGCCATCGCGCCGACGCTGCCCGCGACGCGGCGGCAGTAGAGGTCGAGCGCCGCCTCGTCCGCGAGGCGCAGCCGGTCGGCGGCGTCGGTCTCCATGCCCGCGACCATGGCCTCGCATTCGGAGAGGGGCAGGCCGAAGGCGGCGCGCGCCCAGGCCAGCTCGCGCGAGAGGGCGCAGTCCGGCCGTTCCAGCTTGCGCCGCCAGCCGGCGAGGAAGCGGCGCTTCTCCGCCTCCGGCATCGCGCCGTCGGCGATGTCGTCCACGGCGCGGCAGAAGGCGTAGACGGCCCAGAGGGCGCGGCGCCGCTCCCCCTTCAGCGCCGCCATGCCGCGCGCGAAGGAGGAGCCGGCGCGCCCGACCCGCCGGGCGACGATCGCGGCATCGGACGGCCCGCGCGAAAGGGCGGCGCCGGCGAAGGCGCGGGCGAAGTCGGCGCGCGACAGCGCCACCCGCCGCGCCACCGGGTCGGCGGCGCGCAGCCGCGCGAGCAGCCGGCGGGCGAGGGCGAGGGTGACGGCGCTCTGCAGGGCGAGGCGGCGGGAGGCGAGCAGGCGCGGCAGCGCGCTCGCGCGGTCGAGCGCCTCCTCCACCCGGTCGAGCGCGGCGTCCAGAACGGCGCGGCGCGGGGCGGCATGGGCGGGGGCGAAGAAGCCCCGCTCGCCCCCGGCCAGCGCCAGCCACGGCAGGGGCAGGTAGATGCGGTCGAGCGAGTCGCGGTCCGGCACCAGGTCCTGCAGGTGGTTCAGCACCTGCAGCGCGGTGCAGAGCGCGTCCGCCGCCGCCGCCGCGTGCGGCTCGCCCTCTCCGTGCAGCCGCAGCAGCATCCGCCCCACCGGATCGGCGGAGCGGCGGCAATACGCCTCGAGCTCGGCCCAGTCGGCGTAGCGGCGCTTGGTCGCGTCCTGGCGGAAGGCCGAGAGCATCGCCCGCGCCTCCTCCGTGCCCACCCCGAGCTGGTGCAGCCGCCGCGCCTCCGGCATGGCGGTGGCAGGGTCGTCGAGGGCGCGCTCCATGGCGTCGAGCCGGGCGAGCTTCTCCTCCGGGGCGAGGCCGGGGCTGTCGCCGATGTCGTCGGCGGTGCGGACGAAGCGGTAGAAGGCCATCACCCGCGCGCGCACCGGCTTCGCCAGCAGCAGCGAGGCGGTGGGGAAATTCTCCTCGTCGTGGTCCCGCGTCGGGGTGGCGGCGACGGCGACGCTGCCGCTCGCCGGCTGGGCTGCGCTCATGCCGCCTTTGTGGCGGGATACGCGCGGCCTTTCCAGCCCGAGGGTCGGCCGAGGGCGGACCGGAGCAGCGCCGCCCACTGGATCGCCAGCGCCACCGCCATGGTCGCCGGGTGCAGCGGCACGGTCCACCAGGGCTCCCGCGCCCGCCAGGTGACGGCGGCGCGGAAGCCGAGGCTCGCCGCCAGGGCGGCGAAGGCGGCCGGAGCGGGCAGCAGCGCCCAGGGCAGGAGGTGCCCGCCCGCCAGCAGCACGGTCCAGACCGGAAGGCCGAGCGGCGTCGCCATCCCCTCCCGCGCATTCTTGCGGAAGCCGGCCCAGGCCTCGGCGAAGCCCCGGTACATGCGGCAGGTGGCGAGGGGGACGCCGTCCACCACCTCGGTGCGGTGGCCGCGGGCGCGGAACAGGCGGGAGAGCCTGAGCCCGTCGTGCAGCGTCGCCCGCACCGCGCCGTGCCCCCCCGCGGCCTCGTAGGCTGCGCGCTCGCACAGCACGAGCTGGCCGCAGCCGGCGGCGAAGGCGGGCAGCCGGGTGAAGGCCCGCCCCGCGCCGGGCAGGTAGCCGAGCAGCAGCAGGTTGATCGCCGGCACCGTCAGCCCCTCCCCGAGCGAGCCGATCGCCTGGCGCGGCACGCCGCTGACCAGGCCGAGGCGCCGCCTGGCCGCGTGCGCCGCCATCGCCGCCGCCGCCTGCGGGGCGAGGCGCACATCGGCGTCGAGGAACAGCAGGTGCGTCCCCCGCGCCGCCCCGGCCAGCCGCGCGCAGGCATGCATCTTGCCGGACCAGCCGGGCGGCAGGGGCGGGGCGGCGAGCAGCCGCAGCCGGGGGTCGCGGGCGGCGAGGCGGGCGACGATGGCGGCCGTCTCGTCCTCGCTGGCGTCGTCCATCACCAGCACCTCCACCGCGACGCCGCGGGAGGCGAGGGCGGCGCGGACGCAGCCCTCGATGTTCGCGGCCTCGTTGCGTGCCGGGATCAGGATCGAGACCAGCGTCCCCTCGGGCGGCACCCCCCGCGCGCGCGGCAGCAGCAGGAGGTTCGCCGCGCCGAGCAGGGCGGGCAGCAGCGCCAGGGCGAGGGCGGAGAGCGCCAGCTCCATCGCCCTATCCGTCACGCAGGTGGCGGGGGTCGAAGCGCTCGCCGCGCAGCGCGGCGCGCAGCCGCCCCCAGGCCTGGTAGATGCCCCCCATCCCCTCCCGCCCCTGCACCAGGGTGCGGAAGCGTGCCGGGTCGCGGGTGATCGCCTCCGCTGCCAGCCGGTCCATGGTGGCGGCGAGGGCGCCGGCGAGGTGCGCCCCGCGCGCCTCCCGCTCCAGCGCCAGCAGCGCCCCGGCCGGCAGGGGCGGGCCGAAGGCGGCGAGCATCTCCGGCGCCCGCTCGGACCAGAACACGTAGTCGAGCGCCAGCGGCAGGAACACCGCCCCGGGGGCGAGCTCCGGCAGGCGGGCGACGCCCGGGGCAACCGGCACCGGCCGTTCCCGCACGTCGCAGAACCGGCCCGGCGCGTTCATCCACAGCATGTGTTCCGGCGCCGCCAGCACGTGCCGCGCGGTGCGGAGGAAGGCGGCGGCGCCGGCGCGGCTCCCCGCCTCCACGCCGAAGACGCCGATGCGGCGCATGAAGCGGTAGCGGGAGAGGGCCGCCGCCTCCATCGGGATGAAGGCGGGCCGGTCGGGGAACAGCCGGCGCGAGAGCAGCATGAAGGCGACGCCGTCCCACCAGGAGGGGTGGTTGGCCAGCACCACCAGCGGCGCACCCCGCGGCGCCTCGGGAAAGCCCCAGGGGGGGAGGCGCAGCGCCCGCATGTGGCGGGCGAAGAAGCGGGTGAAGGCGCGGTCGAAGAAGGCGAGCAGCCGCGGCGAGCGCAGCGCGACCGGATCCTCGGCCGGGGGCGGCGCCCCGCCGCCCGGAAGCGGCCCCGCCTCGCCGCGCGGCACGCGCCTACTCCGCGGCGAGCGGGGCGCGCGGCGCCTCGCGCCGGCCGGCCGCCTCCGCCGCCGCGCCCATGCCGCGCCCGCCGAGATCGCGGTCGAGCGCGTCGGCCGCGATCCAGCCGCTCATCATCACCATGGGCATCCCGGGCCCCGGATGCGCCGCGCCGCCGGCGAGGTAGAGCCCCCGCACCACCTTCGAGCGGTTGCCCGGCTTGAAGGCGCCGAGGAAGGCGCCGTGCGAGGCGAGGCCGTAGATCGCCCCGTCCAGCACCCGGTAGCGCTCGTGGATGTCGGGCGGCGTCAGCGCCCGCTCCACCACGATGCGCTCCTCGATGTCCTCCATCCCCGCCGTGCGCTTCAGCTTGTCGAGGATCACCCGCCGGTAGGGGGCGAAGATGCGCGACCAGTCGTGATGCGGGCGCAGCCAGGGCGTGTGCACCAGGACGTAGAGCGCCTCCCCCCCCTCCGGCGCCACGGAGGGGTCGGTGGCGGAGGGGGCGGCGAGGTAGCAGGTGGGGTCCGGCGCCGGCTCGCCCCTGCGGTAGATGCTGTCGAACTCCTCCTCCGCGTCGCGGGAGAAGACGAAGTCGTGGTGCGCCAGGTGGTCGTAGCGGCGCTTCAGGCCGAGGTAGAGCACCACCCCGCTGCAGGCGGGCTCGTACCCCTTGCGGGCGTAGCGGGCGCCGGCCGCGCCGCCGACCAGCTCCCCATAGGTGCGGATGGCGTCCATGTTGGAGATGACGGCGTCGCAGGGGATGCGCTCGCCGGCGGCGGTGCGCACGGCGCGCACCCTCCGCCCCCCCGGGCCGTCCTCGATGTCGAGGCCCGCCACCTCCACGCCCGGGCGCAGCTCGGCGCCGAGCTCGGCGGCGAGCCGCGCCAGCCCCTCGGCCACGGCGCGGGTGCCGCCGACCGGGTACCACACCCCCTCGCTCACCTGCATGTCGCCGATCGCGCACAGCACCGCCGGCGCCATGTAGGGGTTGGAGCCGACATACTGGCTGAAATGGTCGAGCATCTGGGCGAGGCGCGCATCCGGCACGTGGCCGCGGATCACCTTCGCCATGGAGCGCCCCATGCGCAGCGCCAGCACGTCGCGCATGGTGGCGGGGTCGAAATTGCGGCGCAGATTGACGGTGTCGGAGAGCCCCTCGACCGGGCGCCAGAAGAAGAAGCGCTCGGAGACGTCGTGCAGCGTCCGCGCCACCTCGAGGAAGCGGCGGTAGCCCTCCCCCTGGCCGCCGGGGGCGAAGGCGTCCATCGCCCGCGCCATGGCCGCAGGATCCTCGAGCAGGTCGATGCGGCTGCCGTCCTCGAAGAAGCAGCGCCATTGCGGGTCGAGGCGGATCAGCGGCAGTTCGCGCGCCTGGTCCCGCCCCGCCTCGGCGTAGATCCGGCGCAGCACGCGCGGGACGGTGAGGATGGTCGGCCCCATGTCGAAGCGGTAGGTCCCGGACCCGTCCGGCGCGTCGAGGCGCAGGACGTCGGCCTTGCCGCCGAGCCAGGGGTTCTTGTCGAGCAGCGTCACGCGGTGCCCGCGCGCCGCTGCCACCGCCGCCGCCGCCAGGCCGCCGAGGCCGCCACCGATGACCACCACATGCGCGCCCATGCACGCCCTCCTCTTCGCGGCCGGGGCGTCCGCCCGGCCTTCCTCGACGCCGCGCCTCAGCCCGAGGCGAGCGGCTCCGGCGCCGGCAGCGGCGCCCGAACGGGCCCCTCCCCCGCGGCGAGGCCGAGATCCCGCGCCAGCAGCGCGGCGCTGATCCGCGCCCCCTCGTAGATCACCGGCAGCCCGCTGCCCGGATGCGTGCCCCCGCCCACCAGATAGACCCCCTCCAGGCCGTCGAGCCGGTTGCGCGGGCGGAAGCTCAGCATCTGGCCGAAATCATGCGCCAGGTTGAAGGTGGCGCCATAGCCCACCGCGAACTCGTCCCGCCAGTCGCGCGGCGTGACCATGCGCTCGTACCGGATGCGCCCCTCGATGCCGCCGAGACCCGCGGCGCGCAGCCGTTCGAGGGCGAGGCGGCGGAAGCGCGGCGCCTCCCGCTCCCACGCGTCGGCGCAGCGCAGGTTCGGCACCGGCACCAGCAGGTAGAGGGTGGAATGGCCGGGCGGCGCCATGCCCGGATCGGTCGCGGTGGCGTGCTGGAGGTAGAAGCTCGGCCGCGCCGGCAGCACGCCCTCCTCGATCTCGCGGATGTTGCGCACGTAGTCCTCGGACAGCACCACCGTGTGGTGGGCGAGGTCCGGCAGCGCGCCCTCGATGCCGAGATAGAGCATGAAGGTGGAGCAGGAGTAGCGCGCCCGTGCGATCCGCCTGTCCGGCCAGGCGCGGCGCAGCGCGTCCGGGATCAGCCGCGGGATGGCATGGGCGAAGTCGGCGTTCACCACCACCGCCTCGGCGGCGTGGCGCCGCCCGCCCGCCTCCACGCCGATGGCGCGGCGCCCGGCGAAGGCGATGCGCTCCACCGGCGTGCGGTAGCGGATCTCCACCCCCAGCCGCTCGGCCAGGCGGGCCATGGCGGCGGAGACGGCGCCGCAGCCTCCCAGCGGATGGAACACCCCGTGCTCGTACTCGAGGAAGCTCAGGATGGTGAACATGCTGGGGCAGCGGAACGGGCTCATCCCCAGGTACTTGGTCTGGAAGGAGAAGGCGAGGCGCACCCGCGGATCGCGGAAGAAGCGCATGAGGTCGCGGTCCACGCTGCGGTGCGGGCGCAGCAGCGCCAGGCTGCGCAGCATGTCGGGCGTCATCATGTCGCGCAGCGACAGGAAGGGCCGCTCCAGCGCCGGCTTGAAGGCGCCGAGCTTGCGGCGGTTCTCCTCGAGGAAGGGGCGCAGGCCGCGCGCATCCTGCGGGCAGATCCGCGCGACCTCGGCCTCCATCCGCGCGAGGTCGGGCGTGGCGTCGAGCGTCAGCCCGCTGCCCTCGAACAGCAGGCGGTACTGCGGGTCGAGCCGGACCAGCGGCACCTCCTCCTCGAGCCGCGCGCCGCAGGCGGCGAAGATCTCGGCCAGGATGCGGGGGTAGAGGAAGAAGGTGGGGCCGAGATCGAAGCGGTACCCGGCCCCGGTGACGAGGGTGCGGGTGCGCCCGCCGGGCACCTCGTCCTTCTCGTACAGCGTCACGCGCGCCCCCTGGGCGGCGAGCAGCATGGCGGCGGCGAGACCGCCCGGTCCGGCGCCGATCACGGCGATGCGGGGGCGATCGCCATGCAGGGAGGGCGTGGCGAGTGGCAGATTCATGCGCATCGGTCATCAGGGACAGAGGCGCACATGCTGCCGAACCCGCCGGGCGCAAGGGTCGCCCGGCGGGCAGCACACCTGACCGTGTTCGCCCCCGGCCGGCGCCTTCAGGCCGGCAGCAGGGCGAGCACCGCCTCCGCCGCCTCGATCTCGGCAAGCCGCGCCTCGGCGCGCGGCAGCAGGCGGCGCAGGTAGAAGGCGGCGAGCGGGGCGTAGCGCGCATCCGCCGCCGCGGCGCGGGCGAGCATCCAGCCGCCGAGCGTCCAGCCCGCGGCGTCGAGATAGGCCGCGGCCGAGGCCTGGGCGGTGTCGGCGTCGGCCGCGCCGTGCTCCAGCATCCAGGCCGTGGCGCGCTCCAGCGCCGCCGCCGCCGGGCCGAGGCGCGGATCGGCGGCACGCGCCTCGGCGATCAGGCCGCGCATGGCGGCGCCGCCGTCGCGGAACAGCTTGCGCCCGACCAGGTCCATGGCCTGGATGCCGTTGGTGCCCTCGTAGATCGGGGCGATGCGCGCGTCGCGCAGCACCTGGGCGGCGCCCGTATCCTCGACGAAGCCCATGCCGCCATGCACCTGCACGCCGAGCGAGGCGCAGTCCACGCCCCGGTCGGTGCACCAGGCCTTCACGATCGGCGTCAGCAGCGCCACCCGCGCCTCCGCCCCCGCATCCTTCAGCAGCCGGGCACGGTCGAGCGCAAGCCCCGCCTCGAGCGCCAGCAGCCGCCCGGCGAGCGTCACGGCGCGGATCTCCGCCAGCATGCGGGCGACATCGGGGTGGCGCGCGATCGGGCGCCCGCCCTGGATCCGCTCCGCCGCGTAGGCTTCGGCCAGGGCGAGCGCGCGCGCGCCCTGCGCCACCCCCTCGACGCCGACGCCGAGGCGCGCGGCGTTCATCATCGCGAACATGGCGTTGAGGCCGCGGTTCGGCTCGCCCACCATCTCCGCCTCCGCGCCCTCGAACAGCATGACGCAGGTGGGCGCGGCGTGGATGCCCATCTTGCGCTCGATGCCGCCGCAGCGCAGCGCGTTGCGACTGCCGTCCGGCAGCCGCTTCGGCGCGGCGAAGAGGGAGATGCCGCGCGTGCCCGGCGGCGCGTCCGGCAGCCGCGCCAGGATGAGGTGCAGCGTGTCCGGCACCAGGTCGTGCTCGCCGAAGGTGATGAAGATCTTCTGCCCGGTGATGCGGTAGCGGCCCTGCCCGTCCGGCTCCGCCCGGGTGCGCACCAGGGAGAGGTCGCTGCCGGCCTGCGGCTCGGTCAGGCACATGGTGCCGGTCCACTCGCCGCTGACCAGCTTCGGCAGCCAGGCCCGCTGCTGCTCCGGCGAGGCGAAGCGGACCAGCGCCTCGACCGCGCCCGCGGTCAGCAGCGGGCAGAGGGAGAAGGACATGTCCCCCGTGGTGACCAGTTCCGAGACCGCCATCCACAGCGCCTTCGGCAGGTCCTGCCCGCCGGTCGGGACGCCGTTCACCTCCGCCGGTGCGGCGAGGCCCTGCCAGCCCCCCGCGATCCAGGCGCGGTAGGCCTCCTGGTAGAAAGGCGGGGTGCGCACCACGCCGTTCTCGTAGACGGCGCCGTGGCGGTCCGCGGCCTGGGCGTTCGGCCACAGCACCTCCCGCGCGAAGCGGTCGGCCTCGCCGATGATGGCGGCGATGTCCTCGGCGCCGAGCGGGGTGCCGGCGGCGGCGGTGAGGCCTGGCAGGTCGAGGACGCGGGTGAGGCCGAAGACCAGATCCTCGGCCGGGGTGGGGGCGAAGGGGGCTGTGCTCATGCCCCCTTCCTACCGCGCGATCCGCCTCCGTGGATCACGCTTCCGTCTTTGTTGAGCGGCGGTCCGCTCCCGCGGATCGGGCGAAGGCCGGCGGGGAGCCGGGCGCGCGCCCGAACCGGGAAGGGACTGGGTCCCAGGGCGCAGCCCCGGCCGAGCCGTTGCCGCCGCCATGGCCGCGCGGAAACGAACCGGCGGGGAGTAAGGGGGCTTCCCGCGCCGATCCCGCTCCTCCGCGATCCTCCTATTCGCGGCTGCGCGTGCCGCCGCGGCTGTTGCGCCCGCCCCTGGCCGCGGCGGCGGTGCGCCCGGCGGCGCCGCGCCGGGTGGCGGAGCCGGAACGCGTGCTGCGGCTGGCGGTGGCGCTCGCCTTGCGCGTTGCCGTCTTGCCGCCGGTCGTGCGCTTCGTGGCCGTCGTGCGCTTGCCGGCCGAGGAGGCGGCGCGGCTGCTCGTCTTCTTCGCAGCGGCGCGGGAAGTGGTCGCCTTGGTGCGGCTGGCCGCGGCCTTCGTGGCGGCCGCGCCGCGGGAGCGGCTCGCCGTGCCGCGCGAAGCGGTGCTGCGCGAAGCGGTGGCGCCGCGGCTGCGCGCGCTGGCCCTGCCGCCCTTGGCCGCCGCGGCGGTGCGCCCGGCGGCGCCACGGCGCGTGGTGGCGGTGCCGCTGCGCGTGGTGGCCGCGGCGGTGCGCTTGGCGGCGGTGCCGCTGCGCTTGGCGGTGGTGCCGC
>NZ_SJDM01000047.1 GCF_004761865.1 Crenalkalicoccus roseus
CAGCCTACCGGTTTGTCCACGCGGCCTAGAACCGCCGCAGCAGGCGATCGAGGTAGTCGAGCTCCTCGGGCGGACGCTCGCGCTCGGCGGCGCGGCGGCGCAGCTCGTCCTGCAGGCGGCGGGTGCGCAGGATCTCGGCCTCGTCGGGCACGCGGGTGTCGCTGCCGGATTCCGCCTGCCCGCCGACATCGCGGGTGCGGCGGCCGAGCGGGTCGCGCCCCTCGCCCTGCGCCCGGGCTTGGTCCTGGCCCTCCCCGCCCTGGTCGCCCCCCGCCGCCATGTCCTCGCCGTCGCCGTCCGGGCTCATGCCGAACTGGCGCTGCATGGCCTGGGCCATCTGCTGCCCGCCTTCCATCAGGGCGCGCATGGCGCGGGCCTGGGCGTCGCGCGCGTCGCGGCCCTCGGAGAGGGCCTCCTGCGCCTCGCGCATCGCTTGGTCGGCGCGGCCGAGTCCTTCCGGGATCTCGCCGGTCAGGTCGCCGAATTGCTGCATCAGCTCGCCCAGCGCCCGGCGCAGCGCGCGCTGGCGGCGGCGGTCCTGCTCGCGCTCCTGCTGCTGCGCCTCGGCCTGCGCCTCGGCCGGAGCGTCGGGGCGCGGCCCCGCCTCGGGCGAGGGGCGCGGGCCGGGGGGCCAGCGCAGGCCCTGGCTGCGCTGCTGGCGGCGCTCCTCGGCGCGGCGCTGCTCCTCGGCCTCGGCGCGCTGGTGGCTGCGGTCGAGCATCTCGCCCTGGCGCCGCACCATGTCCTGCACCACGCCCATCTGCTGCTGGCCGCGCTGGCGCTGCTGCTGGCGCTGCGGGTTCTCCTGCCGCGCCACCCGCCCCTCCTCCAGCGCCCGCAGCATCTCCTCGAGCTCGGCGAGCTCGCGCTGCGCATCCTCGATCCGGCCCTCGCGCGCCGCCTCCCGCATCCGCTCGGTGCGGCGGTCCATGTCGCGCTGGTCCATCAGGCGGTTCTGCGGATCGAAGGGGATGGCCTCGGCGTTCTCGCGCTGCAGCCGCTCGGCCAGCGCCTCCAGGTGCTGGCGGATGGCCTCGCGCAGCTCCTGGATGCGGCGGTCGAGCTCGGCGCGCTCGGCCTCGGTCCGCGGCGGCTCGCGCTCGGCCTGCTCCAGCGCCTCGCGCAGCGCCTCGCGCGCCTGCTGCAGGGCGCGCAGCGTGCGGCCGTCGCGCCCCTCCTCCAGCGCCAGCGCCACTTCCCACAGCAGGTCCTGCACCTCCGCCACCGCCGCCTCGCGCCGGTCAAACAGGAGGCGGGAACGGGCGGCGCGCAGTGCCAGGTAGGTGGTGGCGTCGTGCTCGAAGGCCTCCGGCGCGCGGGCGATGTCCTCGAGCTCCCGCCGCGCCGTGCCGCGCTGCTCGGGGGCGAGGGAGAGCCCCTTGCGCACCGCGATCACGCGCCGCGCCACGGGGTGGTTGAAGCTGCGCTCGGGCAGGGCGAGGGCGGCGGCCTCCGACACGCCCTCCTGCTCCGCCCCGTCGCGGGCGACGAGGCGCACCGTCACCTCGAGCCCGGCCCAGGGATGGGCGGAGAGGTCGGGCTGGGCGGTGCCGCGGGCCTCGCGCGCCCCGCCGGGCAGCGACAGGTCGAGCACGAGCGGCGGCGCCTCGGGCCGTGCCCGCAGGCGGAACTCGGCGCGCAGGGCGGCGAGGCCCCAATCGTCCTCCGCCGCCCAGGGCAGGCGGATGCCGAGGCCGCGCGCCGCCCGCCCGGGCGCCTCGGCGAACCAGGCGCGCGGCGGCGCGTCGGCCTGCACGGCGAGCGCCCAGCGCGCCAGCTCCCGCCCGTCGCGGCGGAGGGCGATCTGCCCGCCCTCGGCGAGCGGCAGCTCGGCGACGAAGCTGCCGGGATCCAGCGCCCGCATCGGCATCGCCCCCTCCGCCGCCACCAGCTCCGGCACGCCGCCCCGGCCGCCGGAGAGCGCGACCTGCAGCCGGCTGCCCTCGGGCACGGTGGCGCCGCCGCCGGCGGCGGGCAGGAAGACCGGCGCCGCGCCGGTATAGGCGGGGGGCGTCACCCAGGCCTCGATCCGCAGCGCCGGCGCCGGCGGGGCAAGGGCGAAGGCGGGGGTCAGGGCGCGGTGCAGCCGCTCCGGCGCCTCCCCGCCCGCCATGACGAGCCCCGCGATCAGGCCGAGCAGCAGCGCCGAACGCAGCGCCCGCGGGTCGCGCCGGGCGAGGCCCGGCCGCGGCGCGCCGACGCGCAGCGCGCGCAACTCGGCCGCGGCGCGCGCCTGGTGCGCCCGCCACAGCGCCAGCGCCGCCGGATCCTCGGTGGCGGGGCGGTCGGCGAGCGCGGCGAGCGGCCGGTGCCGCAGGCCCGACTCCCGCTCCAGCCGCCGCTCCGCCGCCGCCGCGCCGGGCCAGGCGAAGCCGCGGAAGCCACGCCAGGCGAGCAGCCCGACCACCGCGGCGAAGCCGGCGAGCAGGGCAGCGTGCAGCCAGCCCGGCAGCAGCGGCGGCAGGCCGAGCAGGGCGAGGATGAGGAACAGCCCGGCCACGCCGAGCGGCGGCCACAGCCGGGGCCACAGCGCCTCCCACAGCAGGGCGAGCCGGGCGAGGCGGCGCCGGCGCGCCAGCGCCGCGGCGTGGCGGGGGGCGCTCAGGACACGCCGCCCGGCGCCGGGGCGCCGATCCAGGGCGGCAGGCGCTGGCCCGCGAACAGCGCCTCATGCGGCTGGCGGTCCCGCACCACGGCGAAGCGGGCGCCGTCCACCAGCACTTCCGGCGCGAGCGGGCGCAGGTTGTAGGTGCTGCTCATGGTCGCACCATAGGCTCCAGCATCCAGGAACGCGACGAGATCGCCCGGTTCCATCGCGGGCAGGGCGCGTCCGCGCGCGAAGGTGTCCCCGGTCTCGCAGACCGGCCCGACCACGTCGGCCGGGGAGAGGGGGGCGGCATGGGCGGCCGGGGCGACCGGCAGGATGCCGTGCCAGGCCTCGTACATCGCCGGGCGCATCAGCTCGTTCATCGCCGCATCCACCACCAGGAAGCGGCGCCGCGGCCCGCCCGCCGGGACGGGGGGCGCGCCCTGCTTCTGCAGGATGACCGAGGCGAGCAGCACCCCGGCGGGGCCGGCGATCCAGCGCCCCGGCTCCAGCATCACCGGCAGGCCAAGGCCGCCGAGCGTGGCGCGGATGGCGCCGGCCAGCGCCTCCGGCGGCGGCGGCGTCTCGTCGCGGTAGGGGATGCCGAGGCCGCCGCCGCAATCCACCCGCTCCACCGGCAGCCCGGCGGCGCGCAGCGCCCCGACGAGGCGGGCGAGCGCGGCGTAGGCATCGCGGAAGGCGGACACGCCGGCGGTGATCTGGCTGCCGATATGCACCGCGACCCCCACCGGCCGGAGGCCCGGCAGGGCGGCGAGGCGGGCATAGAGGGCGGGCGCCTCGGCGAGGGCGACACCGAATTTGTTCTCCGACCGTCCGGTGGTGATCTTGGCATGGGTGCGCGCGTCCACGTCCGGGTTGACGCGCAGCGCCACGCGCGCGACGCGGCCGAGGGAGGCGGCGAGGGCCGAGAGCCGCTCCGCCTCCTCCGCGCTCTCCAGGTTGATCTGCAGGATGTCCTCGGCGAGGGCGAGGCGCAGCTCGCGCTCGGTCTTGCCGACGCCGGAGAAGACGATGGCCGAGGCGGGGATGCCGCTCCGCCGGGCGGCGCGGAGCTCCCCCTCGCTGACCACGTCGGCGCCGAGCCCCTCCTCGGCCAGCACGCGCAGCACGGCGAGGTTGGCGTTGGCCTTCACCGCGTAGTGGATGCCGGCGTCGAGCCCGGCGGCGGAGAGCGCCGCCTTCAGCGCCCGGGCGCGGGAGCGCAGCGCGCCGGCGGAATAGACCCAGGCCGGGGTGCCGACCGCCTGCGCGATGCGGGCGAGCGGCACCTCCTCCACCCGCAGCCCCTCGGCGGGGTGCAGGGAAAGGTGCGGCCGGCCGGCGAGCAGCTCGGCGAAGGTCGGGTCCTCGCCTTGGGGGGCGAGCGGCAAGGGTGCGGCCATGGCACCCCATAGTGTGGCGCCGCGCCGCGGCCGGACAAGCGGGATGCGCGGCGGGTGCGCCGGATCACGCCCGCCGCGCCGGGATCAGTCCCGCCTGGCGCCGCTGGCGAGGATGATCGGGCGCAGCCGCGCTTCCTCCGCCCGGCGGAAGGCCACGATCTCCTCGGGCGTCGTCCACCAGGGGGTGGCGCCCTGTTCGAGGAAGGCCTTGCGCAGATCCTCGCTCTCCAGCGCCTGCCGCAGGAAGCCCGACATGCGCCGGACCATGGCCGGCGGCAGGCCGGCGGGGCCGCAGAGGCAGGTCCAGGAGACGATGTCGAAGCCGGGCAGGAACTCCGCCAGGCTCGGCAGGTCGGGCACCACCGGGCTGCGCTCCCTGCTGGTGACGGCGAGGGCGCGCACCGTGCCCTGCCGCGCCTGCGCCAGCGCGCCCGGGATGTTGTCCATCATGAAGTGCACCCGGCCCGCGATAAGGTCCACCATCGCCGGCGCCGCGCCGCGATAGGGCACGTGCTGGATGTCGAGCCCCTGCATCTGCTGCAGCAGCGCGCCCGAGAGGTGCAGCGTCGTGCCCGGCCCCGCCGAGGCGTAGGAGTAGCGGCCGGGATGGGCCTTCAGCAGCGCGATCAGCTCGGGCACCGAGCGCGCCGGCAGGTCGTTGTTCACGATCAGCAGGTTGGGCAGCCGCCACAGGCCGCTGATGAAGGTGAAGTCCCGCTCCGGATGGAAGGGCAGGGTCGGCTGCAGGGTGGGCGAGATGGCATGGGTGGCGATGCCGCCGAGGCCGATGGTGGTGCCGTCCGGCCGCGACTTGGCCACGGCGTCCGCCCCGACGAGGCCGCCCGAGCCGGTGCGGGGCTCGAGCACGAATTGCTGCCCCGTGATCTCGGTGAGTTTGGCACAGACGATGCGGCCGAGGATGTCGGTCGAGCCGCCCGGCGGGAAGCCGTTGATGTAGCGCACCGGCTGCGTCGGCCAGTCGGCGCCGGCCTGGGCGCCCTGAGCACGCGCCGCGAGGGGGGCGGCGAGCGCGCCCCCGATGAGGGCGAGCGCACCGCGGCGCCCGGGCGGCGCTCCGCCATTTCCTGTGTGCATGGTCCCTTTTCCTCCCTGTGCGGCCCTGCGGCCGCCGCGGAGAGGATGCTACAGCGCGGGCGGCGGCGGAAGCGCGGCCGGCCCTCACGCGGGCGCGCCGCCCGGGCCGCGCCGCCCGGCGATCTCGAGCACCAGCTTGCGCCGCACCGCCCGGGCGAAGCCGTGGAAATCCTCGGTCGGGATCACGAAGGCGCCGGGGCCGCCGATGACGTTCCGGCGGTAGTACTCGTCGAGCGGCAGGCGCATGCCCGGATGCGGCGCGTTCATGATCGGCAGGCCGTTGATGACGATGCCCTCCGCCACTGCGCGGTCGCGCGCCTGCTCGGCCGGCGGACCGGAGTTGTTGTCGCCGTCGCCGGAGATGTCGATCACGCGGCGCATCCCCTGCCAGGGCGCCTCGGCCAGCACGCGGCGGGAGAAGTCTATGGCGCCGGAGATCGAGGTCCAGCCGATGGCACGCGGCGGATGGCGCTCCAGCGCCTCGACCCAGGCGGCCGCCTCCTCCGCCGAGCCGATGCGCGTCCAGGGCACGACCAGGCGCTGCCAGTCATGCCCCGACCATTCGACATAGGCGACGCCGATCGCGCCGAGCATGCCGCGGCGGATCAGGGCGATGATCTCGGGGTCGGTGAGGGCGGCGTAGTAGCCTTCGCGCTGCAGCCGCGCCTCCTCCTCGTCCACCGAGCGGGAGACGTCCACCGCCAGCACGAGCAGCACATCCACCGTCTCCTCGGCCCGCGCCGGGCGCAGGCCCCGCGCCAGCAGCGCGCCGGCCGCCGTGGCCGCCAGGATGCCCCTGCGACGCATGCTCCGCCCTCCGGGCTGTCGCCTGGGTGGGAAAGCGCGCGGGGGCGGGCGGAGGTTCGTCGCGGCCGCGGATCGGGCGGGGCGGTGGCGGGGCGGGCACGCCCCGCTCACGCCGCCGGGCGTGTCAGGCGGCCTCGGGCGGGGTGCGGCCGGGCACCGGCCCCATCAGGCCGAGATCCAGGGCATGGCGGTAGGTCCGGGCGGCGAGGCCCGGCTCCGCCAGCAGCGCCCGCAGCCGCTGCCGCGCCGCCGGCAGGGCGAGCAGCGCCGCCACCGCCTCGGCATCGCCCGCCGCCGGGCGGGAGGGCAGGACCGGCCCGCGCTGCGGCGGCAGGTCGAGCAGCAGCCGCTCCAGCAGCCGCGCATCCGCCGCCGCCACCACGCCGCAGGTCATGGCGAACTCCGCCGGCCAGGCGAGCCGCGCCGCCACCAGCGCCCCCGCCGGGGCGGCGCCGAGGAAGCCGTCCATGACCCAGACCTCCTCCCCCTCCTCGAGCGGGGCGAGGCGGGCGCCGCCCTCCGGATGCGGGCCGAGCACGCGCCACAGGCCGAAGCGGGCGCGCCGCAGCGCCTCCAGCATCGCCGCCTCGTCGCTGCCGGGCTCGGGCGGCGCGGCCCGGGCCTGGCGCTCCAGGCCGGAGAGGTGCCCGCCGACCGGATCGAGCACGCCGAGGTCGAGCAGCAGGGCGTGCTGCGCCTCGTCCCCCGGCGTCGCCTGCCGGCCGTCCCACAGCGCCAGGGTGCGGGCCTGCTGCGCCAGGCTGGCGCGGGGGACTCGCCCCGCCGCGGCGGAGAGCAGGCGGCCCCGTGCCGCGGCCAGCCTCTGGTAGCGGAGCCGGGGGGAGGGCGCCGCCTCGCTCACGCCGGTGTCGGCACGCCGAGGCGGCGCGCGCAGCGCAGGATGCTCTCCCAGGTGTCGGGCTGCAGCGGCACGCCCTCGGCCAGGCGCTTCGCGCGCAGCCGCGCCTCCGGCTCGCCAGGGGCGAGCACCTCGCCGCCGGGCTCGGCAGGGCGGCAGGACTTCACCCAGGCGACATACTCCTCCGCGGCGCGGCGGAAGGCGGCCTCGTCGCCGAAATGCCGCGGCGAGAGGAAGACGGAGAGCATGCCGTTGGCGATGCGCCCGCGCTCCCGCACCGGCCCCGAGCAGCCCCCGCCGGTGAGCGCGCCGGCCAGCAGCTCGCAGACGAAGGCGAGGCCGGAGCCCTTGTGCTCGCCGAAGGCGCGGATGGCGCCGGCGCCGCCGGCCGGGTTGCGCGGCCCGGCCTTCTCGTAGGGGCCGTAGAGGGTGCGGGGATCGGCGGAGAGCCGCCCGTCGGGCTCGATCAGCGCGTCGGGCGGGAGCGGCTTCCCGCCCTGGGAGGCGACCAGCACCTTGCCCTCGGCGACGCGGGAGGTGGCGAAGTCGAGCACCACCGGCGGCGCGGTCGGCACGCCGACGCAGAAGGGGGCGGTGGAGAAGCGCCGCTCCGTCCCCCCGAAGGGAGCGACCAGCGTGCTGCCGGCGACATTGACGAAGTGGACGGAGATCAGCCCCGCCTCGATCGCCTGCTCGGCATAGGCGCCGACGCGGCCGATGTGGCCGGCGTTGCGCAGCCCGATCACCGCGGCGCCGTGGCTCCGCGCCCGCTCGATGCCGAGCGCGGTCGCCTGCGCCGCCACGGTCTGGCCGAAGCCGAACTGCCCGTCCAGCAGGGCGAAGGCGCCGCCGTCGGTGACGATCGCGGCGTTCCGGCCGGCGAGGACGTGGCCGGCCTCCTTCCACTCCACGTAGCGCGGCACGCGCGCGACGCCGTGGCTGTCGTGCCCGGCGAGGTTGGCGCCGAGCAGGTGGCGGGCGATGCGCCCGGCCTCCTCGGCGTCGCAGCCTGCGGCCAGAAAGATGTCGCGCACCAGCGCCTCGAGCGGGGCGGCGCCGATCAGCACGGCCTCGCCCGGGATGTCGGTGTCCATGCGGCCTCTCTAGACCGTCCCTCGCCGCCGGGGAAGGCGGCGGGCGCGCTACAGAACCCGCTCGGTCCGCGGGTCTATCAGGTGCATGCGGTTCATGTCAGCGGCGAGCGTCAGCGGGCGGCCGACCTCGGCGGGCACGGCGGGGTCGAGGCGGGCGCTCACCTCCGTGCCCTGCAGCCAGAAATGCACCAGCGTCTCCATCCCCATGGGCTCGATCACCTCGGGCCGCACCTGGAAGGTGGCGATGTTCGCCTTGTCGGTCGGCTTCTCCTCGGTCAGGTGCTCGGGGCGGAGGCCGAACAGCACCTCCTGCCCGGCATGGGGGGCGTAGCGCTTGGTGCGTTCGGGCGGCACCGGCAGCACGATGCCCTCGGGCAGGTGCAGGCGCAGCGCGCCGGCGCCGTTCTCGAGCCGCGCCGGGATGAAGTTCATCGCCGGGCTGCCGATGAAGCCGGCGACGAATTTGGTGGTGGGGTTGTGGTAGAGCTCCTGCGGCGGCCCGACCTGCTCGATGATGCCGTTGTTCATCACCACCACGCGGTCGGCCAGGGTCATCGCCTCCACCTGGTCGTGGGTGACGTAGACGGTGGTGGTCTTCACCGTCTGGTGCACCTTCTTGATCTCGGTGCGCATCTGCACGCGCAGCTTGGCGTCGAGGTTGGAGAGCGGCTCGTCGAACAGGAACACCTTGGGGTCGCGCACGATGGCCCGGCCCATGGCCACGCGCTGGCGCTGCCCGCCCGAGAGCGCCTTCGGCTTGCGGTCGAGCAGTTCGCCGATGTCGAGGATGCGCGCGGCGTTGTCCACGCGGCGGCGGATCTCGTCCTTCGGGAAGCGCCTGAGCGTCAGCCCGAAGGCCATGTTCTCGAACACCGTCATGTGCGGGTAGAGCGCGTAGTTCTGGAACACCATGGCGATGTCCCTGTCGCGCGGCGGGATGTCGTTCACCACCACGCCGCCGATGGCGATCTCCCCGTCGGTGATGTCCTCGAGCCCCGCGATCATGCGCAGCGTGGTGGACTTGCCGCAGCCCGAGGGGCCGACCAGGACGACGAACTCGTGGTCGGCGATCTCGAGGTCTATGCCCTTCACCGCCTGGACGTCGCCCTCGTACTTCTTGACGAGCCTGCGCAGCGATACCTGAGCCATCGGTCAACCCTTCGTCGCGCCGGCGGTCAGCCCGGCGATGTAGTAGTCCATCAGGAAGGCGTAGACGAGCAGCGGCGGCAGCGCCGCAAGCAGGGCGCCGGCCATGATCATGCCCCACTGGAAGGTGTCGCCCCGGATCAGGTCGGAGACGATGCCGGTGGTGAGCACCATCTGGTCCGAGCTGACCAGGAAGGCCATGGGGTAGAGGAACTGCGCCCAGGAGACGGTGAAGGCGAAGATGGTCGCGGCCAGGATCCCCGGCAGCGCGACCGGGATGAAGATCTTCCACAGCATCTGGAAGTGGTTGGCGCCGTCGATCAGCGCCGCCTCGTCCAGCTCCTTCGGGATGGAGCCGAAGTAGCCGATCATGATCCAGGTGCAGAAGGGCACGGTGAGCGTCGGGTAGATCAGCACCATCGCCCACATGTTGTTGTAGAGCCCCATCCCGCCGATGATCTGGAACAGCGGGATGAACAGCAGCGTCTCCGGCACCAGGTAGGTGAGGAACACCCCCGTCGCCAGCACCGTCGAGCCCCAGAAGCGCATGCGCGCCAGCGCGAAGGCGGCCGGGATCGAGATCAGCATGGTGATCGCCACGGTGCAGAGGGTGACGATCACCGAGTTGCGGAAGTGGATCGGGTAGCTGCCATGGGTCAGCAGCGCCCAGTAGTTCTCCAGCGTCGGGCGGGAGACCGTCCACGGGTTGCCGGAGAGGTCGGCGATCTCCGCGCTGCTCTTCAGGCTGGTGATCAGCATGTGGAAGGGCGGCAGCAGGAAGAACACCACGAACACCGCGAGCGCGGCGTAGGCGCCGATCAGCGCCCAGCGCCGCTCCCGCCTCAGACTGCCGACCTTGCGGTAGGCCGGCGCCGCCGGGGCGCCGGTGGCCATGCTGGCGCCGCTCATCGTCACAGGCCCTCCTTGGTGCGGCGGCTGACGCCGCGCAGGATGAAGATGGCGAAGATCGCCAGCAGCGGGAACATGAACAGCGACACCGCGGCGCCGAGCGGGATGTCGCCCGACTGGATGCCGACCTGGAAGGCGTAGGTGCCGAACAGGTGCGTGCGGTCCTGCGGCCCGCCGTTGGTCAGCACGCGCACGATGTCGAAATTGGCGAAGGTGACGATCAGGCTGAACAGCACGGTGATGGAGATGATGTTGCGCATCATCGGCAGGGTCACGTAGCGCAGCTTCTGCCAGGCGCTCGCCCCGTCGATCGCCGCCGCCTCGTAGAGCTGGTCGGGCACCGACTTCAGCGCGGCGAGGTACATGATCATGAAGAAGGGCGCGCCGTACCAGGTGTTGACCAGGATCACCGCGAAGCGCGCCCAGCCCGGATCGCCGAGCCAGGGCACCGGCGCCGCCCCGATGCCCGCCAGCAGCCAGTTGAAGGCGGAGTAGGAGGGGTCGAACAGCCACCACCAGGCGAGGGTGGAGATCGCCGGCGGGATCACCCAGGGCACCAGCAGCATGCCCCGCCACTTGCGCTGGCCCCTGGCCGGTAGGGTGTGCAGCACGTGCGCCAGCACGAAGCCGATCAGCGCCTTGGCGATCACGGCGGAGACGGCGAACAGCACGCTCTGGAAGATGACGAGCTGGAAGGTCTCGCGCCCGAGCAGGAAGACGTAGTTGTCGAGGCCGACGAAGCGCGTCATGCGCTTGTTCAGCATCGAGAGCTCGATCGCGTAGAAGAAGGGATAGACCACCAGCCCGCCGATCACCGCGAGCAGCGGCAGCGTCATCAGGAAGGCGAGGGTGGAGCGACGGCGCGCCAGCCGCTGCAGCGTCCCCGCGCGCGGCGGCGCGATCGCGGCCGGAATGCCGCGCGCCGTGATCGTGTTGCCGTCCGCCATCGCAGCCTCCCTCGCGGTTCTTCTATCCTCGGCGCGGCCCGGCGGCGGCGGCGCGCCGCCGGGCGACGGGGCTCAGCCGCGCCTGAAGCCCTCGATCTCGCGCTCCGCCCAGGCCAGGGTGCGTTCCAGGGGCTCGCGGTTCTGCACCATGCGCGCGATCATCTTCGCCTGGATGCCCTGGGCGTACATCTGCGCCGCGATCTCGGGCGGCGCCGGGGCGTAGGCGATGCCGGGCGTCGCGTTGTGGTGCGGCTTGACCGGGTAGTTGAACACCGTCCCCTTCGGCGGCTCCACGGTCGCCCAGGTGTCGAGGTCGGTCAGGCTCTCGAAGGGAGGGATGTCGTAGCCGACCGAGGCATCGACCATGCGCGCCACCTGCTCGCGCTGCGACATGTACTCGAGCAGGTCCTTGGCGGCGCTCTTGGCGCGGCTGAAGTTCCAGATGCCCCAGAAGAAGGGCAGGTGCGGCACGTAGTGCGCCACGGGCCCCTTCGGGCTCGGGAAGTGCCAGATCTGCTCGGCCACCTGCGGCGCGTCGCGCTTCGCCACCGCCCAGGCGGAGGGCGGGTTGAAGATCAGCGCCGAGCGGCCGGAAATCAGCGCCCGGTTGTTGGTGGCGTCGTCGGCGGCGAACATCTCCGAGGGGATGTGCTCGAACAGCCTGACGGCGTACTCCATCACCTGCCGCACCTTGTCGTTGTTGCGGACGGTGACGTTGCCCCGCTCGTCCACCAGGTGCGCGCCGTAGCAGGCGAACAGGGCGCCGATCCAGTCGGTGGCGTCGGAGAAGGTGCCGGCCGGCAGGGCGAAGGGGTAGCCCGCCTTGTTGCACTTGTCGGCGGCGGTCAGGAAGGTGTCCCAGTTCCAGTTCTCGGCCTCGGGGCCGAGCCGCGTCTCGGCCGGGTACATCGCCTGCACGTCGAGGCCGACATGCTGCTTGAACAGGTCGATCCGCGCCTCGGAGCCCTTGTACTGGCTGCCCGAGGTGGCGGGCACGCCGTGCCAGCGCCCGTTCACCTTGCCGAGATACTCCGAGGCCGGGTTCACCTTCCCGTACTTCTGGGACAGGCGGCCCATGACGTCGTCCACCGGCTCCAGCAGCCGGTGGTGGTCCTGGATCAGCCAGGTGGAGAAGGCGAGGATGTCGTGGCCGCGCCGCGCCTGCGCCTCGGCGGCGATGGTCAGCAGCAGCTTGTTGCCGACCGAGGTGATGAAGTCGAGCTGCACATCCACCCGGTTGCGCTGCGCCCATTCGTTGACGATCGCGCGCATCGCGTCGTTGCCGGCCGGCACCCAGTGGTCCCAGAGCCCGACCGCCAGCCGCCCGCCGGTGGTCTGGCCGTGCACGTAGGGCGCCGCAAGGGTGGTGCCCGCGGCGAGCGCGGCTCCGCCCAGCAAGGCGCCACGGCGCGTGATCCTGCTGCCTTCCATCTTCGTCTCTCCCTGTCGGCGCGGGCTTGCTGTCCCGGCGTCCGGCGGGCCCGTCGCGGCCCCGGACCGACAGACTAGGCGGCCCGCGCCTCGGCGCACAACAGCCACGATGCGGCGGAACGCCGCACCGGCCGCGGCGGGGCGCTTGCCGGCCGGCCGGTGCGGGGGGAGCATGGCGCCCATGGAGACCCATCGCTTCGAGGCCCTGGTCATCGGCGCCGGCATGGCCGGGGCCACCGCCGCCGCCCATCTCTCGGAAACCCGGCGCGTCGCCCTTCTGGAGGCGGAGGAGAGCGCGGGCTATCACGCCACCGGCCGCTCCGCCGCGATCTGGATCCTGAACTACGGCCCGCCGGATGCCCGCGCCCTCACCGGCGCCTCCCGCGCCTTCCTCGAGCACCCGCCGCCCGGCTTCGCCGAGGCGCCGCTCGCCCGCACCCGCGCCGTGGTCTACCTCGCCCCCGAGGCGCAGCGCGCGGCGCTCGAGGCGATGATCGCCGGGGGAGAGGGGCTGGTCCCGCTGCCGGTTCCCGAGGTCGCGGCGATGGTGCCCGCGCTCCGCCCCGGCTACGCCGCCGCGGCGGCGATCGAGCGCGACGCCTTCGACATCGACGTCGCGGCGCTGCACCAGGGCTTCCTGCGCCAGGCGCGGGCGCGCGGGGGGGTGCTGGCGCTGCGCCACCGCGCCGGGCGCCTCTGGCACGAACGCGGCCTCTGGCACGCCGAGACCGCGGGCGGGGCCGTCTTCACCGCCCCGGTGCTGGTCAACGCGGCCGGCGCCTGGGGCGACGAGGTGGCGCGGCTCGCCGGCGTCCGCCCCCTCGGGCTGCGCCCCAGGCGGCGCACCGCGCTGATCGTGGACCCGGCCGGGCATGACTGCGCCGACTGGCCGCTGCTCGGCGACGCCCTGCATTCCTGGTACGTGCGGCCGGAGGCGCGGCGCAAGCTGATGGTCTCCCCCGCCGACGAGACCGACAGCGAGCCCTGCGACGCCCAGCCGGAGGAGCTCGACGTCGCGCTCGCCATCGAGCGGATGCAGGAGGCGCTCGACATCCCGGTGCGGCGCGTCGAGCACCGCTGGGCCGGGCTGCGCACCTTCACCCCCGACCGCTCCCTGGCGATCGGGCCGAGCGAGGCCCAGGGCTTCTGGTGGATGGTCGGCCAGGGCGGCTACGGCATCCAGACCGCGCCGGCCGCCGGGCGGCTGCTGGCCGAGCTGGTGGACGGGCGCGACCCCGGCGCGCTCGCCGGCATCCTCGCCGCCGTGGATCCGCGCCGCTTCGCCGGGCCCCGCGGATGAGCGGCGCCCCCTCCTTCCCCGACATCGAGGCGGCCGCGGCGCGGCTGCGCGGGCGGGTGGTGCGCACGCCGCTCCTGCGCCACCCGCTGCTCGACGAGATCACGGGCGCCACGGTGCTGGTGAAGCCCGAGCCGCTGCAGCGGACGGGCAGCTTCAAGCTGCGCGGCGCCACCAACGCGGCGCTGCTGATGGACCCCGCGGCGCGCCGCGCCGGGGTGGTGACGCACTCCTCCGGCAACCACGGCCAGGCGGTGGCCTGCGCGGCGCGGATGCTCGGCATGCCCGCCCTCGTCGCCATGCCCGCCGACGCGCCGGCGATCAAGGTCGGGGCGACGCGGCGCTGGGGCGCCGAGATCGCCTTCTTCGACCGCCACGGCACCGACCGCGAGGCGCTGGCGGCGCGCCTCGCCGCGGAGCGCGGCGCCACCGTCATTCCGCCCTTCGACCATCCGCACGTCATCGCCGGCCAGGGCACGCTGGCGGTGGAGATGGTGGAGGATGCGCGGGCGATGGGCCTCGCGCTCGATGCGCTCGCGGTCTGCACCGGCGGCGGCGGGCTGGCGGCCGGCTGCGCCCTGGCGCTGGAGGCGCTGGCGCCGCGCGCCGAGATCTGGGCGGTGGAGCCCGAGGGCTGGGACGACACGCGCCGCAGCCTGGAGGCCGGCCGGCGCCTCGCCAACGACGGCACCGGCGAGGGCCTGTGCGATGCGCTGCTCTCGCGCGAGCCCGGGGCGCTGACCTTCTCGATCAACCTGCCGCGCCTCGCCGGCGGCGTCGCGGTGACGCGGGCGGAGGTGCTGCGCGCCATGCGCTTCGCCTTCGAGCACCTGAAGATCGTGGCCGAGCCGGGCGGGGCGGTGGCGCTGGCCGCGGCGCTGGCGGGCAGGCTCGCGGCGCGGGGCCGGGTGCTCGGCGTGGTGGTGAGCGGCGGCAACGTGGACCCCGCGACCTTCGCCGGGGCGCTGGAGCGGGGCCCGGAGGGTGCCGGCCCGCCGGGGCCCTGATGGTAGCGGCGGGCGGACTTGAACCGCCGACCCCGGCATTATGAGTGCCGTGCTCTAACCAGCTGAGCTACGCCGCCGCCCCGGTGCGGCGGAGGTAGGCCGCCGGTCCCGCCCTGTCAACGGAGGGGCCCGCCCTCCCCCGTTCGCGCTAGGGGGTTCCCGCTAGCGCCTCTGCCCGACTGCCGGCGGCGCCGGCGCGGCGGTTAACTGCGTGCGTGACCAAGGGCCCGGGCACGGGGGCGCAAGCCGCCCGGCCCCCGCATCGGGAGCACGCAGCGATGGCCGTCACCGAACAGGAGATGCTCGAGGACCTCGCCTACACCGAATCCGAGGGTCCCTCCGACATGATGGAGAACGGCGCCGATCCCTGGGACGCGTTCGGGGAGGAGGACGAGGCCGAGTTCTTCGGCGAAGCGGACGAGTTCGGCGAGGACGAGTTCGACGGCTTCGGCGAGGACGCCTTCGAGGCCGAGGAATCCCTCGGCAACGTCCTCGGCAGCATCCTCGGCGCCGAGGACGAGGACGAGTTCTTCGGCAAGCTGCTCGGCGGCATCAAGAACATCGTCAAGAAGGCCGCGCCGGTGGTCGGCAAGCTCGCCCGCGGCGCCGCGCCGATCCTGAGCATGATCCCGCATCCGGCGGCGCAGGTGGCGGGCAAGGTGGCCGGCGTGCTCGGCAACCTGCGCGCCGAGGGCGCCTCGGTCGAGGACGCGCTCGAGGCGGTGGCCGAGATCGCGGTGCAGGACCGCCGCGCCCTGCCGGTGGTGGCCGGGCTCGCGGCGCGCAGCGTGCTGAAGGACAAGGCGGCCGCCCTGCCGCCGGCGCAGCGCAAGCAGGCGGCCAAGGCCGCCACCGCCGCCGCGAAGACGCTCGTGCAGCAGGGCGGGCCGAAGGCGATCCGCGCCCTGCCCCGCATCGCCAGGAGCGTGCGGCGGACCGCGGCGAGCAAGGGCACGCCGCCGGCGATGCGCCCGCAGGTGCTGGCGCGCACCGCCGCCAAGGTGGCCCGCCGGCCGGAGCTGCTGCGCAACCTCAGCCGCCCGCTGCCGAAGGGGCAGGCCGTGGTGCAGCGCACCGCGGGCTCGGTGCGCAACATCCAGGTCCCCCCGGGCGCCACCATCACCATCACCGTCGGCTGAGCGGCGGCCGCCCTTCCCCATCCCCGGAGGCGCACGGCCATGCCAGCCCCGGCTCCCAGGCCCATCGGCGCCGCCCTGCCGGTGACCGCGGGCGTGCCGGCCAGGACCGCCATCGCCCGCTTCCTGGCCGTCAAGGCGCGGGGGCTGGCGAGCCGGGCCCGCCGCCTCGCCACCCTCACCCCGGAGAGCGCGGGGCTCGATGCCGACGACATGCCCTACGCGCCCTCGCCGGGGCATTTCCGCGCCGCCAATGCGCGGCTCGCGCAGATCGGCCAGGCCGTGGAACGGCGCCTCGCCGAGCTCGCCAGGCTGAGGGCGGCGCAGGCCGGCCCGCGGGACGTGCTGATGGCGCTGGCCATGGTGGAGCGCGAGGTGGACCGGGCGCGCCGCGCCTACGGCATGTTCCACGAGATCTTCGCCCAGCGCGGCACGCCCTTCGCGCCCTCCCTCGCCGCGCACGACGCCATCGCGCGCGACTGCTACGCCGCCGTCGCCGAGGGCGCGCCGCGGCTGCTCCGCGCGCCGCTGCTGGCGCCGATCAGCTACCTGGAGCACGGCTACTCCCCGGCGACGATGCGCCGCGGCGTCACGCTCTCGCGCCTGCTCGGGGAGAGCAACCCCTTCCCCGTCATCCGCATCCCCTGGGACCGCGACCGGCCCTGGCAGGCGGTGTTCCTGCACGAGGTCGCGCACAACCTGCAGGCCGACATGGGCCTCTGGGTCGAGAACCGGAACGCCGTGATCCAGCGCCTGGCCGGGGACGGCAGGCCGGCCCTCGTGGTCAGCATCCTCGGCCGCTGGCACAAGGAGATCTTCGCCGATCTCTGCGCCCTGCTGCTCGGCGGCCCGGCGGTGGCCTGGGGCATGGCGGTGTTCCTCGCCCATCCCGAGGACAAGGTGATGACCTACCGCCCCGGCGGGCCGCACCCCACGGGCTACCTGCGGGTGCTGATCCTGGCCGAGATGATGCGCCGCATGGGCTTCGCCGCCGAGGGCGCGCAGCTCGCGCGCATCTGGAAGGGCCTCTACGACCCGCGCCGCGGCCACCGCATGCCGGCGCTGCTGCTGCGCGAGGCGCCGCGCGCGATCCCGGCCGTGGTGGACGAGATCTGCTTCCAGCCGCGGCGGGCCCTGGCCGAGCGGGCGCTCGCCGGCATCCTGCGCTTCGGCGCCGAGCAGCAGGCGGCGATCCGCCGCGGCGCGCTCGGCCTCGCCCGCGGCCGGTGGCCGTCGGAGCTGCCGCCGCGCTTCCTGGTCAGCGCCTGCGGCTACGCCATCGATGCCGGCGCCGACATCCCGACCCTGTCGCGGCTGATGGTCGGCAACCTCTCGCGCGCCGGGGCGGCGCAGGCCGCGCCCGACACGCGCCAGCAAGTCGCCGCATGAGGTGGACGATGACCGAGGGCTTCCCGAGCGCCAGCGACCCGACCCCCCGCGACCGGACCGCCGTGGCGGTGACGGTGGACAACCTGATCCGCCGGCGGCTGCGCATCGGCGACCCGCGCGACCCGCGCGCCATCGCCGAGGGGCTGCGCCGCGCCTTCCCCGGCCAGGCGCGCAGCCTCGACCTCGAGGCGAGCGGCCTGCCGCTGCTGCCCGCCGCCGCCGCCCTGCCGGCGGCGCGCGCCGCCGAGGCCGGCCCCTCCGGCGCCGAGCTCGACCAGGCGACCGGCGACGTGGAGCGCGACCTGCGCGCCCTCGTCGCCGACAACCAGCTCAAGGACATCGAGCCGGAGCTGCAGGGCTGGGGCCAGGCGATCCGCGGCATCGTCGCCGAGGGGATCGGCGCCGCCCGCATCGCGCTCGACCCCCGCGCGCGCGACCGCGCCATGGGCGCGCGCCGCCAGCTCGGCGACTACGCGCGCCTCGCCCGCTTCGTCGGCGCCCTCACCTGCGGGCAGAACCAGGCCTACCGCCGCCTGGCGCAGAGCCTGGACGAGGTGGCGGCGCTGATCCTGGTGCTGATCGGCGAATCCCTCGCGCGCATGGGCACGGGCGGCGGGCGGTTCCTGCTGCAGGCGCCGGCGAGCGAGCTGCAGGCGAGGCGCGACGCGGTGATCCTGGCGCTGCGCAACCTCAACGGCGCGACGCAGGAGGCCTATGGCAGCAAGGACTGGCCCTTCGGCCTGCGCGGCCTGCGCGGCGTGCTGCGCCTGCTCGACGAGAGCGGCCACGCCGACCTGCGCGCCCTGTTCGAGGAGAACACGGTGGCGCGGCTGATGGACGACCTGCTCGACCGCGCCTCGAACGTGGATGCGTGGGGGCTGCGCGCGCTCGGCGCCACCGCGGCCTTCACCGTGCAGCGCCTGGACCGGCTGGTGCAGATCATCGACGACCGCGTCCGTCCCGGCTCGCCGCCGCTCGCCGCCTTCATCGAGGCGATCCGGCTGTTCGTGGACGGGTTCCGCGGCACCGGCAGCGGCTACCGGCTGCTGTTCATCGCCCGTCCGCCGGCGGTGTTCTACGGCCTCTACGGCATCGGCGGGCCGGACGCGCCGACGCGGCGGCTGATCGAGCTCGTGATCGCGCGCGGGCGGCTGGCCGAGCTGCTCGACTGCTACCTCGGCTGCGCCTGCTGCGAGGAGCCGGCGATCTGCCAGGTGCTGCTCGACAAGCTGCTCTACGACACCGACCGGGCGATCGACCTCTACGCGCTCGGCGCCCACAGCGCCGGCGACACCGAGCCGGAATGGCGCGCCGCCGCCTACGGGCTGCTGGCCGATACCTTCCTCCAGCGCCCCTACGCCACCTGCCTGCAGGGACTCTGCCTGCCCGCGCTCGCCGATCCGCACTCCGGCCTGCGCGCGACGCTGGAGGCCACGCGGAACCAGCTCGTCAACATCGGGGCGATGCTGCCGGTGGCCTCGCCGCCCAACCTCCCGGCGGCGCAGGTGACGCGCCGGCGCGAGATCATGCGCGACGAGCTCTGCCTGCAGCGGGAGATGGACCGGCGCTGTAGCGGCCTGCTCGCCACCATGGCGCCGACCTGCATCGGCGCCGACCGGGCGCTGGCGCGCATCGAGGACCTGATCGGCGACGCCATCGGGCGGCTGCTGCTGCCGGACAACCGGGAATGCCCGGCGGCCGAGCTGCGCTTCCCGCCGACCGCCGAGGAATCCCTGCAGGCGCTCGACGACATCCGGCAGACGCCGCTGTTCGGCGCGCTGGTGGTCGCCAACAGGCGGCAGTGAGAGATGGGGAGCACGCGCATGTACGAGAGAGCCTCCTTCACGGATCAGGCCAGCGGGCTGCTCGCCGCCTTCCGGGAATGGGTGGAGGTGATGATGGCCCGGCAGGTCAGGGAGATGGCCAGGGAGGACCCCGGGCTGCTCCGGGACCTGCACCGCCGCCACGGCCCCGGCTACCGGGTGGTGCCGAAATACGACCCCGAGGTGGTGCAGGAGCGGTTCGGCCGCATGCAGAAAGCCTATGGCGAGTGCACGGAGGCCCTGGCGAGAACCGTGGACGGCACCCGCGCCCTGGTGCGCGATCTCGACCTGGCCGCGGCCGGCGGCGCGGCGGCGGCCTTCGACTGCACCGTCCATGCCGCGCGGATGCGCGCGATCCACGGCCAGGCGCTGCTGTTCCACCTGCGCGCCGCGCAGGTGCTGTGCCTGGTGCAGGAGATCGAGGACGCCATCGTCTTCCTCCACGAATGCGAGCCCGACCCCTGCGCCGTGCTGCCGTTCGTGGCGGAGGACCGCCAAGCGGCGGCGGCCTACCAGGCGTTGCGGGAGGAGGAGCGGCGAATGGCCGCCGCCCCGCCCTTCGAGGAGAAGCGGGAGGAGGAACGGCAGGCCGCCGCCCCGCCGCCCCAGGAGAAGCGGGAGGAGCCGCCGCCCGTCGAGGGCGGCCGGCGCACCACGCCCCCGAAGGCCGGGTAGGCAAAGGCAGGCTCCAGGCGGACTCGAGCGCGCGAGGTCGTCCCCATGGCATACGAGACCCACGAGACCATCCAGCGCCTCTGGCAGCGCCTGCTGCGCGAGGAGCTCGCCGGCCTGCCGCCCGAGCAGCGCCGCGCCGTCGCCGCCGAGTTCGAGGCCCGCTTCGGCGAGCTGCTCAAGGGCGCCTCCGGCGACGGCGGCGACGCCTTCATGGACCTGGTCGGGCTCGGCAAGGACGGGGCGGTGCCGTTCGGCCAGGTGCCCTATCCGAGCCTCGCCGCCGATTTCGACGAGGCGGTGGTGCCCTCCCAGCTCCACGCCGCGGCCACGCTCTACTTCATCTACCAGCACGAGCGCATGGGCGTGTTCCGGGTGGCCGAGGTGCTGCGGCGCCTGTTCCACGAGGGGCGGATGCGCATCCAGCGCGGGCCCGGCGCGCGCACCCTCTACCTGCTGGAGAAGTGGCAGCCCCTGCGCTACGGCCCGCGCGACCGCCTGACCGCCTACATGCGGGTGTTCAACTACGGCAAGGCGCCGCGCCCGGCGGGCGCCATCGTCAACCTCAACTTCCACTTCCAGCTCGTGGCGCTGATGACCGCGCTCGCCCAGTATTTCCGCGACCTCACGATCGGGGAGGTGATCCGCGGCGGGCAGGAGATCGAGCAGCGGCCCTTCGGCACGCTGGCCACCATCCAGCGCCTCGGCGCCGACCTGCGCTACGCGCTCGACCGCGCGAGCTACGGCAACATCGTCGCGCTCGCGCATGAGAGCGGGCTCTACCTCAAGCAGCTCCTCGAGCTGTTCGAGGCGCCGGACATCAAGAAGTCCTTCGACGCCAACAACAAGTGGGACGTGATCGAGCAGGTGCTCAACCGCTTCCTCGGCGGCGCGCGGGAGCTGTCGCAGCGCGCCAAGATGGCGGAGAGCGGCCGGCGCGTGCTGCTGTGGGTGGCCGACAACGACTTCAGCGTGCTCGAGGACCCGCAGCGCTTCCAGGTCGAGGCGCAGCCTGCGGCCGCGCATGCCGAGGCCTGGATCGCCGCCTACCGCATGACCGACGAGGGCAGGCGCTTCCCCGGCGTCGCGCAGAGCCTGCGCTGGGCGGTCGGCCTGCCGCCGCGCGACGCGCGGATGGCGCCGGCGTGATGCGGCGGGGGCGGGAGGGGAGCGGCCATGGCCCCGCCGACCAGCCCCGCCTGCGCCGCCCTCCCTTGCCCCGCGCCCCCGTGCGCCGCCCTGTCCTGCATCGCCCCCCCCTGCATCGCCGATGTGCGGCTCTCGCTCGGGCCGGGGGGGCTCTGCTGGGTGCTCGGCCTCGCCCGCACCCTGCCGGTGTGGCTGGTGGAGACCCATTGGGCGATCGTCGAGGACCCCTTCCACCTCGAGCAGGAGGGGCTGGTGCGCGCCCTCGCCGCCCTGCCCGGCGAGCCCCTCGAGGCCTGCCGCGCCGCCCTCTCCGCCGCCTGCACGGCCTGGCGGGAGGCGCGGCGGGCCTGGCGGCTCGAGGCGCATGCCAACCTGTTCTGGTCGGCCGACCGGATCGCCGAGGCGACGGTGCCGAAGGACGGCGATGGCGGGCTGATCGACCGGCGCGACGCCCTCGCCGCCGGGTTCGACCGCCGCCAGGCCCGCCCGCCGGAGGCGCTCGACACCCTCGCCGACTGCGCCCGTGACGTGCTGGCGCTGGCCGCGGCGCTGGCCGCGACGCCGGGCGGCCGCCCGCCGCTGGTGCTGACGACGCTGGCGGAAGGGGAGGGCGAGCCCGCCCTCGCCCGCAGCCTGGAGGCGGCCGGCATTCCCTGCCGGCGCCTCGATCCGGCCTGGGCGGCGCGCTTCGACGCGCTGCTCGCCCCGGCCCTGCTCGGCGCCGGACTCGGCGCCGCACTCGGCGCGGGCGCCCTGCGCCTCGCCGGGCTGCAGGTGGTGGCGCCGGGGGCGCTCGGCGCCGGGCCGGTCAACGGGACCGACCCCGAACCGGACGCGCTGGCTTGGAACGCCGCCGCCATCGGCGACGAGGAGCGCCTCTGGCACGGGGCGGTCGCGGCCTGCTGGGAGGTACGATGCGCGACCTAGGGGAGAACTGGCCCGAGGCCCGCCAGGGCCGGAGGGGCCTCCATGGCGGGAGCGGGCTGGTCTGCGAATGCCGGCGCTGCCGCGTCCGGCGCGGCGCCCTGGTCGAGCGGCTGGCCGACCAGTCCCTCAGCGCGGCGCTGCGCCATGCCCAGGACGACCCCTGGGAAGCGGCGTGGACGACGGAGACGGACAGCCCGACGCTCCTGCCGAGCCTCGGCCCCATCCGCTGGTCGGCGCCGGTCAGCCTGCGCGACCTCAACAACCGGACGCCGGCGAGTCGCGCCTTCTTCGAGAAGGGGAAGCTCAGGCTGTACCGGATCTGCAGGCGGGGCGCGCCCCGCCCCCTCTATGTCGGCATGGTGCACGGCGCGAGGCAGAGCGTGGCCCGGCGCATCCACGATCATCTGAACCCGAACAAGGTCGGCAAGTCCTCCAGGAGCGCGACGCGGGCGCTCCTCCTGGAACTCATGCGCGACACGCCGGCCGCGGAGCTGAACCGCCTGATGATCCGCTTTGCGGAGCCGCCCGTTCCCGCGGGCTTCAGGAACAACCCGCAATTCCTGCACGCGGTCGAGCTGCTCGCCCAGCAGGCGCTGGACGCGAAGCACCGCAACAGGGGCGACGTGGTCACCTTCGAGGACGAGGATGACGACCGCGCCGGGCCCGAGGCCGGGGAGTGGCGCAACCGGCTCAGGAAGGCGGCACGCAGCGCGGGCCTCCTCCTCGCGCTCACCGGCGGCATCGTTCCGGGCCCGGCCGGCAAGGCGGTGCGCGACGTGGGCCGGGCGGTCGCGATGATCGGCGGCGCCAGGCCGGACGAGCGCAGGCACCCGACCGACCAGCCGCCGCGCCGCGACCCCGGCGGCGCCGGCCCGCTGCCCTGAGGGTCATGCCCGCCCTGGAGACGATGCCCATGAGGACGAAGCCGAACGGCAGCGGATGCGCGGAGGCCCCGGACCCGATCGAGGCCGAGCTGGAGCGGCTGGTGGCGGCGGAGGCCGAGGCCCTGGCCGGCGACCGCCCCGGCTGGGCGAGGGCGGCGCGCGCGGCGCCGGCGCGGCAGGAGGCGGAGCCGCCCTGTCCCGGCCCCGGCCGGGAGGCGACGGAGCCCGCCCCGGCGCCGGACGGCGGCGGCCCCGCCCCGCCGCGGGAAGAGCCGGAGGGGGAGGAGCCGCTCGCGGCGCTGCTCGACCGCGCCGCCGCCCGCCTGCGCCACCACCCCGAGCGGGCGGCGCTGCTCGCCCGCTTCCTCGCCGCGCTGGAAGAGCCCGCCCCGCGGGCGGAGGGCTGAGCCATGTCGCAGGACATCGAGGCCTGGTCGCGCCTCGCCGACCTCACGGAAGACACCGACACCGCCGTGATCGGCCCGCGCGACAGCCGGGTGCAGGAGATCGAGACCACCCGCTTCCCCTGGAACACCATGACCTATCTCTGCCGCGACTTCGGCGGCGGGATGTGCGCCGGCTGCAGCGGCGCCCTGATCGGGCCGCGGCAGGTGCTGACCGCGGCGCACTGCCTGTTCAGCCTCAAGCGCATGGCGGCGCCGCGCGCGATCCGGGTCTGCCCCGGCCGGCGCGACCGCGCCACCCTGCCCTATGGCAGCATCGAGAGCCGGGAGTTCTGGATCCCGCGCGCCTTCCGCGAGGGGCCGGCGCGGGTGGAGCACGATTGGGGCCTGATCGTGCTGCCCCGACCGTTCCGGGACCTCCGGCGCTTCCTGCCGCTCCGCGCGCTCGACGATGCGAGCCTGGAGCGGCTGCGCGCGGGCGGGCTGCTCACCGTGGCGGGCTACCCCTCGGACCGCCCGCTCGGCACCCTCTGGCGCCATGCCGAACGGCTGACACGCTTCGACCGCAGGCGGTTGTTCCACACGGTGGACACCTGCCCCGGCCACAGCGGCAGCCCGGTCATCGCCCGGGTCGGCGGCGCGCCGGCCATCATCGGCGTGCACACGGCCGGGCTGCTCGACGCCGAGGGGCGGAGCTTCGGCTGCAAGCGCGGCACGGTGCTGGCGCCGATGGGGGCGGTGAACAGCGGCGTCCGCCTCACCCCCGCCATCCTCGCCGCGCTGCGCGACCCGGCGGCGGCGGGCCTGCTGCGCCTGCCATGAGCCGGGCGGCGCCAGCCCCGGTCGCGCCCTACGCCTCGCTCGCCCCGGTCTATGACCGGCTGGTGGGCGATGCCCGCTTCGAGCTGATCTGGGAGGCCTTCCGGCGGAGTTGCCGCCACCACCGCATCGGCTTCCGCAGCTTGGCCGACATCGGCTGCGGCACCGGGCGGTTCCTGCACCGGCTCTCCCGCAACCCCGCCCTGCGGCTCTGCGGCGTGGACCGTTCCGCGGCGATGTTGCGGGTGGCGCGGCGCCGCCTGGCCGGGCGGGGCGTACGCCTGCTGCGCCAGGACATGACCCGCCTCGCCCTGCCGGAGCCGGCGGACCTGCTGACAGCCAATTTCTGCACCCTGAACTACCTGACCGAGCCTGCGGCCCTGGCGCTGGCGCTGCGCGCCCTGGCCGCTAATTCACACTGCAACGGTTACCTCATCTTCGATATCATCCTGGGTGGAACCACAGGCCGCACCCCCTCCGCTGTGCGGCAGCTCATCGAGGCGCCTGCTCTCCATGCGGTATGGGACATCCGCCCCGCACCGCGCTTCGAGGGAACGATCGTGAGCACCTTCACCTGTCTGCACGGCACCCGGGGCTCGAATTGCGCGCAAGAGGTGCATCTCCAGCGCTGGTGGCCGGCCGCCACGCTGCTGCCCGCCCTGGCGCGCGCGGGCTTCCGGGTACTCGGCCTGCACCGGCTGGCCGACCACGCGCCGCCCGGGCCCGGCGACCGCTGGGTGCAGGTGGTCGCGCGGCGGGGCTGAGGGCGGCCGCGATGCCCGCCGATCGTTCCCCTTCCCCCGCCCGGGACGGCGAGGCCGGGGAGGCCGGATCCGCCCCGGTGCTGGCCCGCTTCATCCTCGACGGGCATGAGTGCGACATCGTGCCGCTCGCGGAGGATGTCGGGGCGCCGGACGGGCTCGCCGGCACCCTGACGCTGGCCGGCCGCCGCTACGGGGTGGTCTGCACCCCCCATGAGGACCGGCCCGACCCCCTGACGCGGCTGAGCCCGCGGGAGTTCGAGATTGCGGCGCTGATCGCCTGCGGCTGCAGCGACAAGGAGGTGGCGCGGCGGCTCGGCATCAGCAGCCACACCGTGGGCGCCCACATCGCGCGCTGCTTCGCCAAGCTCGGCCTGCACAAGCGGGCCGAGCTGGCGGCGAGCGTCGCCAGGCGCGCCCAGCCGCGGCGCTAAGCCGCGTGGACAAACCTGATCCACA
>NZ_SJDM01000048.1 GCF_004761865.1 Crenalkalicoccus roseus
CGCGCTGCGCCGCTTCCGCGCCACGCGGCTTGGCTGCGGCGGCCCGTTTCGGCGCCGGGCGCGGGGTCTTGGCGGCCGCGCCACCCGGTGCCGCGCGCTTCGCCTTGGCGCCGGCGGCCTTGCGCGCCGGCGCCGCCGCGCCCACGGGCCTGCGGCTTCCCTCCGCCACCCCGGCCTTGCGGGCCGTCCTGGCGCCAGCCGCCTTCGGCCGCGCCGTCCTGGCACCACCCGTGCCGCCGGCGGCGCGCCGCCGGGGCTTCCTCTCCTCGCCCCCACCCGGGGGTCTCGTGCTGCGCGCGATGAGCGCCTCCCTCGGTTCCGAACCCTGTCGCGATGCTACACCGAAGCAGCCTGCTGCCAGCCCTCTGCGATCCATCCTGACACGCCGCCTTCCGCGCGGATCGCGGTGGCGGAGGCCGGGTGCTCCCGCGCCGGCACCACCGTCCAGGGAGCGTGGAGGGCCGGCGCGCCCTCGGCCAGCAACGCGCCCGGCCGCCTCCGGTGGCGCGCCAGGACCCGCGCCGCCCGCCCGCGCAGCGCCCGCCGCGTCTCTCCCGGCCGCGGCAGCACGGCGATCGGCGTCTCCCGCGCGATCTCCCGCCAGCGCCGCCAGCGCGGAAGCTGCGTCAGGTTGTCGGCGCCGATCAGCAGCACGAAGCGCGCGCGCGGGAAGCGACGGCGCAGCAGCGCCAGCGTGTCCGCCGTGTAGCGGGTGCCGAGCCGCGCCTCCAGATCCGTGGCGAGGATGCGCCGCCCGTCCGCGATCCGCTGCGCCGAGGCCAGGCGCTGCGCGAAGGGCGCCATGCCGCGCGCCGGCTTCAGCGGATTGCCCGGCGAGACCAGCAGCCACACCCGATCCAGCCCGAGCCGCCGCAGCGCCTGCTCCACCACGTGGCGATGCCCGGCATGGGCGGGGTTGAAGCTGCCCCCGAGCAGGCCGATGCGCGCGCGCCGCCGGTCGCCCCAGGGCCCCGGCGCCGCCAGCGCCCGGGGGGAGCCGCCCCGGACCGCCGCCATCCGCAGCCGGCTGCCCACCCGCTAGCGCAGCCGCACCGAGACCTCGACCGGTCCCGGCCCCAGCCCCTCGTAGCGCACGGTGTAGGTCTTGCCCGCCTCGGCCGGCACCGGCGGCGAGAAGCTGCCGAGGGAGACGTACTCCCCGGCGCGCAGACGCCGCCCCTCCCGCGCCAGGTCGCGCGCCAGCCAGGCGACGGCGTTCAGCGGGTGGCCGAGGATCGCCGTGCCCGGCGCGCTGGCGAGTTCCCGCTCGCCCTCGGAGAGGGTCACGCGCATGGCGCCGAGGCGGGCGGCGAACTCGGCCGTCGGCTCCACCGGAACCGGCGCGCCGACCACGCCGAGCCGTGCGCCGACATTGGCGGCAAGGATGTTGGGCAGGTCGGGCGGCCGGTCCGGCGGGAAGACCAGGTCGGGCAGCTCCAGGAAGGGGATCACCTGGTCGAGGTGGCGCAGGATCGCGACATGGTCCTCTCCCGCCGCCTCGACGCCGTCGCGGCCGATGCGCACCAGCAGGTCCGCCTCCACCGCCGGCACGGCGCCGAAGCGCGCCTCGATCTCGCTGCCCGAGGGGGCGCGCAGCGTGCCGAAGAAGATCGTGCCCCGCACCGGCTCGGAGAGGCCGAAGCGGCGCTGCACCTCGGGGTTGGTGAGGCCAAGCTTGTAACCCACCGCATCGCCCCAGGGCTGGGCCAGCAGCGCCACCAGCCGCTCCTGCGCGCAGCGCGCATCCTCCACCGAAAGGCCCTGATAGGGCGGCGGCGAGCGGCGCTCGATCAGCGCCGCGGCGAAGCGCGCCACCTCCGCCCGGTCGGGGCAGGCGGCGCGTGCCGGAACGGCGAGGGCGAGCAGCGCCAGGGCGCCGGAGGCGAGGCGGAGCATGCAGGGGCTTCCCTTCCGCGCGGAACGCCGCGCCAGTCTATGGCGACCCACTCCCCCCCTCAACGGAAGCGGACCGAGACGCTGACCGGCTCCGCCGCCATGCCCTCGTAGCGCAGCGTGTAGGTGCGGCCCGGCTCCGCCGGCACCGAGGGCGCGAAGCCGCCAAGCGAGACCAGGTCGCCCGCGCGCAGCCGCTTGCCACTCCTGCCCAGCGCCTCCACCAGCCAGGGGATCACGTCCAGCGGATGGCCGAGCAGCGCGCTGCCTTCCGCGCGCGCGATCTCGCGCGCATCGTCCGAGAACAGGACGGTCATGCCGGCGAGGCGGGCGGCGAACGCCTCGGTCGCCTCCGGCGCGATCGGCCGGCCGACCACGCCGAACCGCGCGGCGACGTTCACCGCGACCAGGTTCGGCCCGTCCACATTGCCGCGCAGCCCGACGGCGGGAAGCTCGATGAAGGGGATCACCTGGTCGAGGTGGCGCAGGATCGCCACGCGGTCGCGCCCGGCATCGTTGATGCCCTCGTCGCGCACCCGCACCAGCAGGTCGGCCTCGACGCCCAGCCGGACCTCCTCGCCGAACCGGGCGTCGATCTCGGCGCCGTCGCGCACCGCCACGGTCATGCCGAAGATGGTGCCGATGACCGGTTCGGAGAGGCCGAAGCGGCGCTGCACCGCCTCGCTGGTCAGGCCGACCTTGTAGCCGACGCCCGGCCCCCAGTGGCGCTCCAGCAGCGGCACCAGCTTGTCGCGGGCGCATTCCGCGTCGGCGAGGGAGAGCCCCTGCAGGGGCTCCGCCGGACGGCCCAGCACCAGCGACTGGGCAAGCTGGGCGACGGCCTCTCCGGGCGGGCAGGCGGCCTCGGCGGCGACCCCCGGCAGCATCAGGGCGGAGGCGAGCAGCAGGCGGCGCAGCATGGTTTCCTCCCTTGCCGGGAGAGGGTCAGGGCCTCACCTGCCCGCTCCCCAGCACATGGTAGCGGTAGGTGCAGAGCTGCTCCAGCCCGACCGGGCCGCGCGCGTGCAGCCGCCCCGTGGCGATGCCGATCTCGGCGCCGAAGCCGAACTCCCCGCCGTCGCAGAACTGGGTGGAGGCGTTCCACATCCCCACCGCGGAATCCAGCCCGTCGAGGAACTCCCGCGCCGCCGCCTCGTCGGCGGTGACGATCGCCTCGGTGTGCTCGCTGCCGTAGCGGCGGATATGGGCGAGCGCGTCCTCGACCCCGTCCACCACCCTCACCGAGAGGACGGCGTCCAACCATTCGGTGGCGAAGTCCTGCTCGGTCGCGGCGGGCAGGTCGGGGAGGATGGCGCGGGCGCGCGCATCGGCGCGGACCTCGCAGCCGAGCGCGCGCAGGTCCGCGACCAGCAGCGGCAGCAGCGAGGGCGCGATGGCGGCGTCGATCAGCAGCGTCTCGGTGGCGCCGCAGATGCCGGTGCGGCGCATCTTGGCGTTGGCGAGGATGCGCCGCGCCATCTCCGGCTCGGCGGCGGCGTGGACGTAGGTATGGCAGAGCCCCTCGGCATGGGCGAGCACGGGCACCCGCGCCTCTTCCAGCACGCGCGTCACCAGCCCCTTGCCGCCGCGCGGCACGATCAGGTCGATGAGGCCGCTCGCGCGCAGCATGGCGCCGACGAAGGCGCGGTCGGCGGTCGGCGCCACCTGCACGGCGGCCTCCGGCAGCCCGGCGGCGCGGAGGCCCTCGGCGAGGCAGGCATGGATCGCCGCGGCGCTGCGCGTGCCCTCGCTGCCGCCGCGCAGGATCACGGCGTTGCCGGACTTCAGGCAGAGCGCCGCGGCGTCGGCGGTGACGTTCGGCCGGCTCTCGAAGATCATGCCGATGACGCCGATCGGCTGGGCGACGCGGCGGATGAGAAGACCGTTGGGCCGGGTCCATTCCGCCAGCACCCGGCCCACGGGATCGGGCAGCGCGGCGACGTCCTCGAGCCCCTGCGCCATCGCCTCGATGCGCGCCGGCGTCAGGGTCAGGCGGTCGCGGAAGGCGGAGGTCAGGCCGGGGGCGGCGGCGAGGTCGGCCTCGTTGGCGGCGAGAATCGCCGGCGCCTCCCGCCGGAGCGCCGCCGCGGCGGCGGCGAGCGCCCGGTCCTTCGCCGGCCGCGGGGCGCGCGCGAGGGCGGCGGCGGCGGCGCGGGCGGCGCGGGCGGCGGCTTCCAGCAGGCGGGCGGCGTCCTCGGCGATGGCGTTCATGGCGGCACCCCGTATCCAGGGAGGGGATGCCTAACCTGCGCCGCTCCCCGCCGGAAGGGGCGCCCTACAGCACCACCAGGTCGTCGCGGTGGATCACCTCGTCGCGCCCGCGCCAGCCGAGGATCGCCTCGATCGCCTCGGAGCGGTGGCCGGCGATGCGGCGCGCATCCTCGGCGTCGTAGGCGGAGAGGCCGCGCGCCACCTCCCGCCCCGAGGGGTCGCGCACGCTCACCGGGTCGCCGCGGTGGAACTGCCCCTCCACCGCCCGCACCCCGGCCGGCAGCAGCGAGGAGCCGCGCGCGAGCGCCCGCGCCGCGCCCTCGTCCACCACCAGCGCGCCGAGCGGGGCGAGGCTGCCCGCGATCCAGCGCTTGCGCGCGCTCCGCCCCTCCGGGGCCGGCAGGAACCAGGTGCAGCGCGCCCCCTCCTCCAGCGCCCGCAGCGGGTGCGGGGTCTTGCCGAGCGCGATCGCCATGGCGCAGCCCGCCCCGGTGGCGATGCGCGCTGCGATCAGCTTGGTGCGCATGCCCCCCGAGGAGTAGCCGGGCGGCGGCTCGCCCCCCATGGCCATGATCTCCTCGGTGACGCGCTCCACCACCGGCAGGTGGCGCGCCTTCGGGTCACGGCGCGGATCGGCGGTGTAGAGCCCGTCAATGTCGGAGAGCAGCACCAGCGCGTCCGCCGCGATCATCTCGGCGACGCGCGCCGCCAGGCGGTCGTTGTCGCCGAAGCGGATCTCGGCGGTGGCGACGGTGTCGTTCTCGTTGATGACCGGGACGCAGCCGAGGTCGAGCAGCGTGCCGAGCGTGGCGCGGGCGTTGAGGTAGCGGCGGCGGTCCTCGCTGTCCTCCAGCGTGAGCAGCAATTGCGCGGCGTTCATCCCCTGGCCTGCCAGCGCCGCGGCCCAGGCGCCGGCGAGGCGGATCTGCCCCACCGCCGCCGCCGCCTGCTTCTCCTCCAGCCGGAGGCGTCGGCGCGTGAGGCCGAGCGCGTGGCGGGCGAGCGCGATGGCGCCGGAGGAGACGATCGCCACCTCCACCCCGCGCGCGCGCAGCGCCGCGACATCGGCGGCGACCGAGGCGAGCCACGCCTCGCGCGGCGCCGCCGTGCGCTCCTCGACCACCAGGGCCGAGCCGATCTTCACCACCACGCGCCGCGCCGCGCCGAGCGCGGGGGCAGCCTGCGCCGTCCGTTCCATGGGCGGGGCGCATAGCACGCGCCCCGGCGCGCGTCAGGCGGCGGCCTCCAGCTTCTCGGAGAGCTCCAGCCACTCCGCCTCCAGCGCCTCGGTCTCGCGGGCGATGGCGGCGCGGCGGGCGGTGGCGCGGGCGATCAGGTCGGGCTTGCCGCCCGCGTACAGCCGCGGGTCGGCGAGCGCCTCGTCTATGGTCGCGGCCTCGCGCGCCAGGGCGGCGAGCGCCGCCTCCACCCGCCTCAGCCGCTCGCGCAGGGGGGCGAGGGCGGCGCGCGCCTCGGCCCGGCCGCGGCGCTCCTCGCGGCGGGTGGGGGCGGCGTCCCGCCCGGGGGCGGGGCGGGCGCGTTCGGCGAGGTCGGCCCGGTACTCGTCAAGATCGCCCTCGAAGGGGCGCACCGTGCCCCCGGCGACCAGCCACAGGCGGTCGGCCACCAGCGTCACCAGGTGCGGGTCGTGGGTGATCAGCACCACCGCGCCGCCATACTCGGCGAGCGCCTTCACCAGCGCCTCGCGCGCGTCGATGTCGAGGTGGTTGGTGGGCTCGTCGAGGATGAGGAGCTGCGGCGCCTCCCGCGTGCAGAGGGCGAGCAGCAGCCGCGCCTTCTCCCCGCCCGAGAGGGCGGCGACCACGGTGGTGGCGCGGTCCTCGCCGAGGCCGAAGCGGGCGAGCTGGGCGCGGCACTGCGTCTCGCTCGCGCGCGGCATCAGCGCCTGGATGTGCGAGAGCGGCGTGCCGGCGGGATCGAGCTCCTCGGCCTGGTGCTGCGCGAAGTAGCCGACCTTCAGGCGCGGCGCGCGGTGCATCTCGCCCCGCAGCGGCGCGAGCCGCCCGGCGAACAGCTTCGCCAGGGTGGACTTGCCGTTGCCGTTGGCGCCGAGCAGCGCCACGCGGTCGTCCTGGTCGAGGCGCAGGTCGAGGTCGCGCAGCACCGGCCGCCCGTCATAGCCGACGGCGACGCGGGAGAGGGAGAGCACGGGCGGCGGCAGCGCCGCCGGCTCGGGGAAGGCGAAGCGGGTGGGCGCGTCCTCCACCACCGCTTCGATGGGCGGCATCCGCTCCAGCGCCTTCAGGCGGGACTGCGCCTGGCGCGCCTTGCTCGCCTTGTAGCGGAAGCGGTCCACGAAGGCCTGGATGCGCGCCCGCTCCGCCGCCACGCGCTCGTTCTGCGCCGCCTGCTGCGCCTGCCGCTCGGCGCGGAGGCGCACGAAGGCGTCGAAGCCGCCGGGGTAGAGCGCGATCCTGCCGCGGTCGAGATGCGCGATCGCGTCCACGCAGCGCTCCAGCAGGCCGCGGTCGTGGGAGACGACGATGGCGGCGCCGGGGAAGCGCGCGAGCCAGCCCTCCAGCCACAGCGTCGCCTCGAGGTCGAGGTGGTTGGTCGGCTCGTCCAGCAGCAGCAGGTCGGGCTCGAGGAACAGGGCGCGGGCCAGCGCCACGCGCATGCGCCAGCCGCCCGAATACTCGCCCACCGGCCGCGCCTGCGCCGCGGCGTCGAAGCCGAGCCCGTCGAGGATGGCGGCGGCGCGGGCCGGCGCGCCCTCGGCGCCGATGGCGATCAGCCGGTCGTGGATCTCGGCCAGGCGGTGCGGGTCGGGCTGCGCCTCCGCCTCGGCGAGCAGCGCGGCGCGTTCCTCGTCGGCGGCGAGCACCGTCTCCAGCAGGCTCGCCCCGCCCCCCGGCGCCTCCTGCGCCACATGGCCGAGCCGGGCGCGGGCGGCGAGACGGATCTCCCCGCCATCGGGCTGGATCTCGCCGATGATGGCGCGCAGCAGGGTGGACTTGCCGGCGCCGTTGCGCCCGACCAGCCCGACCTTGCGGCCCGGATCCAGGGCGAGGTCGGCGCCCTCCAGCAGGGCGCGGCCGGCGATGCGTAGCGTCAGGCCGCGGATGGCGAGTACGGTCATGGGCCGGGCTGTAGCACGGAAGGGGCGCGGCCGGGCGGGCGGGGCGCCGCGCTACATCGTCGCCCCGAGCACCCAGGGCGCGAATTCCGCCGTGCCGAAGTCGAAGGTCTCGCTCTTGGTCCGCTCGCCGGAGGCGACACGCAGCATCAGGCGGAAGATGCGCTCCCCCGCCTGCTGCACGCTCTCCTCGCCGGAGAGGATGGTGCCGCAGTTGACGTCCATGTCCTCGGCCATCCGCTCGTACATCGGCGTGTTGGTGGCGAGCTTGATGGAGGGCGCGGGCTTGGCGCCGAAGACGCTGCCGCGGCCGGTGGTGAAGCAGACGAGGTTGGCCCCGCCCGCCACCTGCCCGGTCGCCGCCACCGGGTCGTAGCCCGGCGTGTCCATGAAGACGAAGCCCCTGGCGGTGACCGGCTCGGCGTAGCGGTACACCTCGACCAGGCTGGTGGTGCCGGCCTTGGCCATGGCGCCGAGCGACTTCTCGAGGATGGTGGTCAGCCCGCCCGCCTTGTTGCCGGGGGAGGGGTTGGCGTCCATCTCCGCGCCCTCGCGCGCCGTGTACTCCTCCCACCAGCGCATCAGCGCGACCAGCTTCTCGCCCACCTCGCGGCTCACGGCGCGGCGGGTCAGCAGGTGCTCGGCGCCGTAGGTCTCGGGCGTCTCGGAGAGGATCACCGTGCCGCCGTTGCGCACCACCAGATCGGAGGCGGCGCCGAGGGCGGGGTTGGCAGTGATGCCAGAATACCCGTCCGAGCCGCCGCATTGCAGCGCGACGCAGAGCTCGCCGGCCGGCACCGGCTCGCGCGCCACGCGGTCCGCCTCCGCCAGCACCTCGCGCACGAAGGCGATGCCGGCCTCCACGGTCCGGCGCGTGCCGCCCATCTCCTGGATGTCCATGCTGCGCAGCCGGCCGGAGAGGCGCTGCTCCTCCAGCAGGCCGCCGATCTGGTTCACCTCGCAGCCGAGGCCGATGCCGATCACGTGCGAGAAGTTGGGGTGTCGCGCGAAGCCGCCGAGGGTGCGGCGCAGCAGGCGCAGCGGCTCGCCCTGGGTCATGCCGCAGCCGGTCTTGTGGGTCAGCGCCACCACCCCGTCCACGTTCGGCCATTCGGCGAGCGGATCCTCGCCGGTGAGCGGGTTGCGGCGGAAGGCCTGGGCGATCAGCTCGGCGACATGGGCCGAGCAGTTCACGCTGGTCAGGATGCCGATGTAGTTGCGCGTCGCCACCCGCCCGTCCGGGCGCCGGATGCCCTGGAAGGTGGCGGGCACCGGCACGGGCTCGGTCGGCCGCGCATCCACCCCCCAGGCGTAGTCGCGCGCGAAGTCGCCCATGGCGAGGTTGTGGCCGTGCACCCACTCCCCGGGCGCGATCGGCCGCGTGGCGAAGCCGATGATCTGGCCGTAGCGCCTGACCGCCTCGCCCGGCGCATGGCCGCGCACCGCCACCTTGTGCCCGGGCGGGATGCGCGCCGCGGCCGCCACGCCCGGCGCCACCGGCGTGCCGGGCGGCAGGGCCTGGCGGGCGATCACCACCCCGTCCTCGGGGTGCAGGCGGATGACCGGCGGCTGGGTGACGGCGTCCATGGCGTCCTCTGTCCCTCGGGCGCCGCATCCTACCCCGGCGGGGCACGGGCGTCTTGCCCTCGCCCGCCGCGGCGCCCATGCTGCGCCCGGACACCTGGGGGAGCCCCCGATCGGGGCTGAGAGGCGGGCACGCGGCCCGCGACCCCTGGAACCTGATCCGGTTAGGACCGGCGAAGGGAGCGGTGCCACCCGTTCGTCCGCGGCCCCCTCGGCCCCGCCCGCGCGGGGCGCGGCAGGCCGCGGCGCGGCGCCCCTCCCCCTTCCGGCCGCCGGGGGGAGAGAAGGCCATGCGCCGCCGATCGCTGCTCGCCGCCGCCGCGGCATCCCTCGCCGCCCCCGCCCTGGCGCAGCCCGCCCGGGCGCGCACGCTGCGCTTCATGCCGCAGGCGGCGCTCGCCGTGCTGGACCCGATCCTCAATCCCACCACCATCGTCACCACGCATGGCTACTGCGTGTTCGACACGCTGTACGGCGCGGACTCCCGGATGCGGCCGCGGCCGCAGATGGCGGAGGGGCACGAGGTCTCGCCCGACCGCCTCACCTGGACCATCCGCCTGCGCGAGGGGCTGCGCTTCCACGACGGCGAGCCGGTGCGCGCGCGCGACTGCGTCGCCTCCCTCAGGCGCTGGGCGGTGCGCGACGGCTTCGGCCAGGTGCTGGCGGCGGCGGTGGCGGAATGGGGCGCCACGGACGACCGGACGCTGACGATCCGCCTGCGCCGTCCCTTCCCCGCGCTGCTCGATGCGCTGGCCAAGCCCGCCGCCAGCCCCGCCTTCATCATGCCGGAGCGCACCGCCGAGACCCCCGCCGACCGCCCGATCACCGACATGACCGGCAGCGGCCCGTGGAAGTGGGTGGCCGGCGAGTACGTGCAGGGCAGCCGGGCCGTCTATGCCCGCAACGAGCGCTACCTGCCGCGCGACGAGCCGGCGGACGCCGCCGCGGGCGGCAAGCGCGTGCATTTCGACCGGCTGGAGATGGTGTGGATCCCGGATGGCGGCACCGCCGTCGCGGCGCTGCGCACCGGCGAGATCGACTGGATCGAGTACCCGCTGCCCGACCTGGTGCCGGTGCTGCAGCGCGAGCGCGGCGTCACCACCCAGATCTACGACCCGAACGGCTTCCTCGGCTTCCTCCGCTTCAACCACCTGCACAAGCCCTTCGACGAGGTGCGGGTGCGCCGCGCCATCCGCGACGCCATGGTGCAGGAGGACTACATGGCCGCGGTGGCGCTGCCCGGCGACTGGCGGGAGTGCCACGCCATGTTCCCCTGCGGCCTGCCCGGCGTGGTCGAGTTCGCCCCCGCCGCGCGCGGCCCGGCGGCGCTGGAGCGCGCCCGCGCCGCGCTGCGCGAGGCGGGCTACGCCGGCGAGCCCGTCGTGCACATCAACCCCACCGACTTCCCCGCGGTGACGCAGCAGGGCCGCGTCACCGCCGACCTGATGCGCCGCCTCGGCGTCGCCATCGAGCTGGTGGAGGGGGACTGGGCCACCACCGTGGCGCGCCGCGCGCGGAAGGAGCCGCCGGCGCAGGGGGGCTGGAACCTGCACAACACCAACTTCCCCGCCGCCGCCATCGCCAACCCCGCCGTCAGCCCGATCATCCGCGCCCATGGCGAGCGCGCCTGGTTCGGCTGGCCCTCCGACGCCGGCATCGAGGAGATGGTGCAGGAGTGGATCGCGGCGCCTGACGCCGAGGCGCAGGCCCGCGCGATGGCCGAGCTGCAGCGCCGCGCCTGGGAGTCGGTGCCCTTCGCGCCGACCGGCCTGTTCCGCCTGCGCACCGCCTTCCGCGCCGACCTCACCGGCGTGCTGCAGGGACCGAACCCGTTTCTGTGGAACCTGCGGCGCGGATGAGGGGAGGGGGCGGCGGTCCGCTCAGCAGTTGCTCGGCAGGATCGCCAGCTCCTCCAGCCGCCCGTCCACCACGAAGTCGCCGAAATCCATCTTCAGCTCGTCGGCCACGCCGTTCTCCCAGTAGCGCAGCCCGACCTCGTAGCTCGGCGCGCTGGCGCCGCCCCCGCCCGTGTCCTGGCGGTCGAAGAAGGCGACGCGCATCCGCGCGCTGGCGAGGGCGGAGAGGGCGGGGAAGCGCTCGTTCGCCTGCGGGGCGTGCCAGCCGGCGATGACGGTGGTGCTGTCCTGCGCGCCGTCGGCGCTGGTGCCGTCGAAGAGGGGGGCGATCAGCATCCGCCCCCCCTCGCGCGCCGTCTGCAGGGCGCGGAGCGTGTGGCGCATCGGCAGCAGGGTGCCCTCGGGCAGCGCCTCCTCCTTCGCCTCCGGCTCGGTGTAGCGGACCCGGCCGCTGCCGTCGGCGCGCAGCTCCGCCTCCCCGGCGATGCGCTGGGAGACGGCGCCCTCCGTGGTCTGGGTGAGGGAGAAGCGCAGGCTGCGCCCGTCCTTGGTCTCGTAGGTGGCGTAGTCGGAGGCGGTCTCGATCTGCTGGCCGTCGCGGTCGGTCAGCACCAGGGTGAAGCGCTGGCGCGTCGCCCAGCCCTCGCAGGCGTCGAGCACCTCGAACACCATCACCCCGCGGGCGCCGGCGATGCCCGCCGGGTCCCGGGCGCGGTCGAGCGACAGCGCGTAGCCGGCCCGGTGCGCCGCGAGCGCCTCCGGTCCCGGCCGGGGCTCGGCGGCGCGCGGCGCGGCCGGCAGCAGGGCGGCGGCGGCCAGGCCGAGCAGCAGGCGGCGCGCGCCCCTCGCCTGGCGCGATGCGGCTCCGATGCGGCTCTGGTGGGGCATGGGATCTCCCTCGGGAAGGGTCCGCCGCCGTCGCGGCGCGTGCCGTGCGCGGGCAGGGTCCGTATCTAGGAAGCCTTGCCGCCCGGCGCACCCTTGGCCGGCGGCAGATCGAGGCGGAGGTGCAGCTCCTTCAGCCGCGCCGGCTCCACCGGGGCGGGGGCGCCCATCATCAGGTCCTCGGCCTGCTGGTTCATCGGGAACAGGATCACCTCGCGGATGTTGGGCTCGTCCGCGAGCAGCATGACGATGCGGTCGATCCCCGGCGCCGAGCCGCCATGCGGCGGCGCGCCGTAGCGGAAGGCGTTCAGCATGCCGCCGAAGCGCTCCTCCACCTGCGCCGCCGTGTAGCCGGCGATCTCGAAGGCGCGGATCATGATGTCCGGGCGGTGGTTGCGGATGGCGCCGGAGGAGAGCTCGATGCCGTTGCAGACGATGTCGTACTGGAACGCCTTGATCTCCAGCGGATCCATCGTGTTCAGCGCCTCGAGCCCCCCCTGCGGCATGGAGAAGGGGTTGTGGCTGAACTCGATCTGCCCGGTCTCCTCGTTGCGCTCGTACATCGGGAAGTCGGTGACCCAGCAGAAGCGGTAGGCGTCGCGCTCGCAGAGGCCGAGTTCCTGCCCCAGCCGGTTGCGCGCCGCGCCGGCGAGCTTCGCCGCCTCGGCCGGCCTGCCGGCGGCGAAGAACACGGCGTCGCCATCGGCGAGGCCGCAGGCGGCGCGGATCGCCGCGGCGCGCTCCGCCTCCAGGTTGCGCGCGATCGGCCCCCTGGCCTCGCCGCCCTCGAAGACGATGTAGCCGAGGCCGGCCGCACCCTGCTCCCTCGCCCATTCGTTCATGCCGTCGAAGAAGCTGCGCGGGCGCGCCGCCGCGCCCGGCGCCGGGATCGCGCGCACCGCGCCGCCCGAGGCGGCGATCCGCGCGAACAGGCCGAAGCTGCCGCCGGCGAAATGCTCCGTCACGTCGCGGATGCGGAGCGGGTTGCGCAGGTCGGGCTTGTCCGAGCCGAACTCCAGCATCGCCCGCTCGTAGGGGATGCGCGGGAAGGGCGGCGGCGTGACCGCCCGCCTGGTTCCCGTGAAGTCCGAGAACTCCTCGAACACCCCGGCGAGCACCGGCTCGATCGCGGCGAAGACGTCCTCCTGCGTGACGAAGCTCATCTCGAAGTCGAGCTGGTAGAACTCCCCCGGCGAGCGGTCGGCGCGGGAGGCCTCGTCGCGGAAGCAGGGGGCGATCTGGAAGTAGCGGTCGAAGCCCGCCACCATGATGAGCTGCTTGAACTGCTGCGGCGCCTGCGGCAGGGCGTAGAAGGTGCCGGGATGCAGGCGCGAGGGCACCAGGTAGTCCCGCGCCCCCTCGGGCGAGGAGGCGGTGAGGATCGGCGTCTGGAACTCGGTGAAGCCGGCCTCGATCATCCGCCGCCGGATCGAGGCGATCACCGCCGAGCGCAGCATGATGTTGCGGTGCGGCTTCTCCCGCCGGAGGTCGAGGAAGCGGTAGCGCAGCCTGAGCTCCTCCGGGAACTCGGCCTCTCCCGCCACCTGGATCGGCAGCACCTCGGCCGCCGACTGCACCTCGAGCTCGCGCACGCGGAGCTCGACCTCCCCGGTCGGCAGCCTCGGGTTCACCGTGCCGGGCTCGCGCAGCACCACCTCGCCGGTGAGGGTGACGACGCTCTCCGGCCGCAGCGCCTCGGCGGCCCCGAACACGGGCGAGCCCTGGGCGACCACGCACTGGGTGATGCCGTAATGGTCGCGCAGGTCGAGGAACAGCAGCCCGCCATGGTCGCGCTTGCGGTGCACCCAGCCGGAGAGGCGCGCCGTCCGGCCGGCGTCGGAGGCGCGGAGCGCGCCGCAGGTGTGGGTGCGGTAGGCGTGCATCGGTCGGGAAACCCTGGATCGCGGGCGGAAACGGCCCGGCAGAGAGGGTCCCCCGGCCGCGGAAGTCAACCCCGGGATGCGCGTCCCCACCCCGGCGGCCGGGCCGCCCTCAGGCGCTCGCCGCGTCCAGCGCCGCCACCGTCTCGGCGTCGAGCGCGAGCCGCGCTGCCCCGACCAGCTCGGCGAGCTGCTCCGGCGTGGTGGCGGAGGCGATCGGCGCGGTGATGCCGGGCTTCGCCATCTGCCAGGCGAGCGCCACCTGGGCCGGCGTCGCGCGGTGGCGCGCCGCCGCCTCGTCCAGCGCCGCCAGGACGCGCATGCCGCGGGGGGTCATGTACTGCGCCACGCTGCGCCGGCCGCGCGGGCTCTTGTCGAGGTCGGACTCCGAGCGGTACTTGCCGGTCAGGAAGCCGGAGGCGAGGGAGAAGTAGGGGATCACCCCCACCTCCTGCTCGCGGCAGAGCGGCAGCAGGTCGGCCTCGATCGCCCGTTCCATCAGGTTGTGGTGGGGCTGCAGGCTCTCGTAGCGCGGCAGGCCGTGGCGCGCGCTCGCCTCCAGCGCCGCCCTGAGGCGCGGCGCGGCGTAGTTGGAGGCGCCGATGGCCCGTACCTTGCCCTGCTCGATCAGCCTGGCGAAGGCGCCGAGCGTCTCCTCGACCGGCACCGTCTCGTCGTCGCGGTGCGCCTGGTAGAGGTCGATCCGCTCCACCCCGAGGCGGCGGAGCGAGTCCTCCGCCGCCCGCGCGATCCAGGCGGGGGAGAGGCCCTTGCCGCGGCCCGGCATCTCCATGCCGCACTTGGTCAGGATCAGCACCCTCTCGCGCATCCCGGGGCGGGCCTTCAGCCATTCGCCGATCAGCGTCTCCGACTCGCCGCCGGAATGGCCCGGCACCCAGTAGGAATAGACGTCGGCCGTGTCGATGGCGTTCAGCCCGGCCTCGACGCAGGCGTCGAGCAGCCGGAAGGACATCGCCCGGTCGGCCGTCCAGCCGAAGACGTTGCCGCCGAAGATCAGCGGCGGCACCTCGATCCCCGACCGGCCCAGTGCCCGCTTGCGCATCCGCCCCTCCCTTCGCCTGTCTGCCTCGGCCGGGCAGAGTGCCGCGCCGGCCCCCCGGCCGCCAGCCCCCGCGGCGGCGGATCTCCCCTCGTCCCGCCACGGGCCGCGTCGCGATCCTCCTGGCGGATCACGCTTCCGGACCTCGCCGGGCGGCCGTTTCGTCGCTCCGGCGATTCCACCCTTGCGGATCAGACGCTAGAACCCTCCCGACATGAGCCGCCGCCAGCCCGCGCCGGAACCCGCCCCGGCGCTGATCACCACCACCGACGACCTCGCCGCCCTCTGCGACCGCCTCCGCGCGGAGCGCTTCGTCACGGTGGACACCGAGTTCATGCGGGAGCGCACCTACTGGCCGGAGCTCTGCGTGGTCCAGCTCGCCGGCGAGCGGGAGGTGGCGGTGGTGGACGCGCTGGCCGAGGGGCTCGACCTCGCCCCGCTCGGCGCGCTGCTGGCCGACCCGAGGGTGGTCAAGGTGTTCCACGCCGCGCGGCAGGACGTGGAGATCTTCCTGCTGAAATTCGGCGCGGTGCCGGTGCCGATCTTCGATACCCAGATCGCCGCCATGGTCGCGGGCTTCGGCGACCAGGTGAGCTACGACGCGCTGTGCCGGGCGCTCGCCGGGGCGCACATAGACAAGGCGCACCGCTTCTCCGACTGGTCGGCCCGCCCGCTCTCGGCCAGCCAGATCGCCTACGCGGCCGCCGACGTCACCCACCTGCGGAAGATCTACGCCGGCCTCACCGCCCGGCTCGAGCGCGAGGGGCGGATGGAGTGGGTGGCCGAGGAGATGGCGGCGCTGGCCGACCCCGCCACCTACCGCGTGGACCCCGAGACGGTGTGGGAGCGGCTGCGGCCGCGCACCCACAACCGCCGCTTCCTCGGCCTGCTGCGGGCCATCGCCGCCTGGCGGGAGCGGGAGGCGCAGCGCATCAACATCCCCCGCCAGCGCCTGGTGAAGGACGAGACGCTGCTCGAGATCGCCGCCACGGCGCCGGAGACGCCGGCCGAGCTTGCCCGCGCCCGCGGCATCTCCGAGGGCTTCGCCAAGGGCAAGAGCGGCGCCTCCCTGCTCGCCGCGATCCGGGAGGCGAAGGCGCTGCCGGACTCCGCCCTGCCCGAGGCGCCGAGGGACCGTGCCGGCCCCGCGCCCTCGCCGGCGCTGGTGGCGCTGCTCAAGGTGCTGCTCGCCGCCAAGAGCGAGGAGCACCACGTCGCCCCGCGGCTGATCGCCAGCGGCGAGGATCTCGACCGCCTCGCCGCCGAGGCGACGCCGGACCTGCCGGTGCTGCACGGCTGGCGGCGGGAGGTGTTCGGCGAGGCGGCGCTGGCGCTGAAATCCGGCCGCCTCGCCCTCGGCGTCGAGGGGCGCCGGGTGACGCTGGTGCGGCCGGGCTGACGGGGCGGATCGCGGGCGGTCCGAAACGGCGGGAGCGAGGAAGCCCGCCCCGCGAGCGAGGAGGTGGCGCCGTTGCTGCGGACACGGCCGGGCGAGGGCGGCTCCAGGGGCGTGCGGCTGATCGCCGTCGGCCGGCTGCGCGCCGGGCCGGAGGCGGCGCTGTTCGCCCACTACGCCGCCAGGCTGCGCCCGCCGCCTGCCGTCACCGAGGTGCCGGAGGCGCGCGGCAGCCCCGCGGAGGTGCGGCGGCGGGAGGGGGAGGCGCTGCTCGCCGCCCTGCCGCCGGGGGCGCTGGCGGTGGCGCTCGACCTGGGCGGCGAGGCGCCGACGAGCGAGGCGCTGGCCGCGCTGCTCGGGCGCTGGGAGGCGAGCGGCCGCCCGCTCTGCTTCCTGATCGGCGGCGCCGAGGGGCTCGATCCGGCGGTGCTGGCGCGGGCCGACCACCGCCTCTCGCTCGGGCCGCTCACCTGGCCGCATTTCCTGGTGCGCGGCCTGCTGGCCGAGCAGCTCTACCGCGCCCGGACCATCCGCGCCGGCCACCCCTATCACCGCGCCTGGCGGCCGGAGCGCTGAGCCGGGGCCCGCGCCGGCCCGGCGCGGGGCGGCGTCACGCCCCCGGCCGGTTCCGGCCCTCCGCGATCCGCTCCAGCCCGGCCGCGTAGGCGCCCAGCGCGTCGGCGACCAGGGCGGCATGGCCCCCGGCGCTAGGCTCCCCCGGGATCTGCCCGTCGGCGATCAGGTGGGCGAGGCCATGGACCAGCGCCCAGGCGCCGATCGCGGCGTGGCGCGCCCGCGCGCCCGGCGGCAGGCCGGCCGCGGCCACCGCCGCGTGCAGCACGTCGAGGGCGGCGCGCGCCGCCTCCCGCAGCGGCGGGTGCGCCCCCTTGTCGAGGCCCGGGCCGAACATCAGCAGGTAGAGCGCCCGGTGGTCGCGGGCGAAGCCGAGATAGGCGCGGCCGGTCGCCCGCAGCCGCTCGCCGGGCGGCGCGCCGGCGGCGGCCTCGGCCAGGGCGGCGGCGAGGCGGCGGAACCCCTCGGCGGCGAGGGCGGCGAGCAGCGCCTCGCGGTCCGGGAAGTGGCGGTAGGGGGCGTTGTGGGAGACGCCGGCGGCGCGCGCGATCTCGCGCAGCGAGAGGGCGGCGGGCCCGTCGCGGGCGAGGCGCTGCTCGGCGATGGCGAGCAGCGCGCGGCGCAGGTCGCCATGGTGGTAGGGCGCGGCGGCCGGCGGGCGCGGCCCCCGCTCCTCCGCGGCCGCTCCGCCCGGCGGGGCTGCCCGCCGCCCGGAATCGCGCTTCTGTGATGTTGGCATCGTCAACACCCGGCCTATGTTGGCATCGCCAACATGCCCGCCACGGCCCGCCGCGGCAAGGAGGAAGCCCCGATGCTGTTCTTCGCCATCCTTGCCCTCGGCACCGCTGTCGCGGCCCTGGCGGCGCGGCTGGGCGCGCCGGGCCTCGCCGCCTGGCCCGCGCGGATGCGGATCGGCCTCGCCGCCGGGCTGCTGCTGTTCGGCGCCGACCACCTGCTCACCCCGGCGCGCTACCTGGCCATGCTGCCGCCGGCGCTGCCCTTTCCCGGCCTGATCGTCGCCGCCACCGGCCTGTGCGAGATCGCCGGCGCCCTCGGGCTGCTGGTGCCGCGCCTGCGCCGCCTCGCAGGGTGGATGCTCGGCCTCTACTTCGTCTGCGTCTTCCCGGCGAACATCCGGAACGCGCTGACGGCCGGCGCCGGGATCGAGGGGCTGTCGGCGCTGCCGGCATGGTATTTCTGGGTGCGGCTGGCCCTGCAGCCGCTCGCGGTGTGGTGGGCGCTGCGCGCGGCGGAGGTGATCGCCTGGCCCGCGCCGCGCCGCAGCCGCGCCTGGCGGGAGGCGTGACATGCGCGGCCATCTCGTGCTCGCCCTCGCGGCGTTGCTCTGGGTCGGCGTGCATCTCGGCATCGCCGGCACCCGGCTGCGCGACGCCATCGCGGCACGGCTGGGGGAAGGCGGGTTCCGCGCCGGCTTCTCCCTCCTCTCCGTCGCCGCCATCGTCTTCCTGGTCGGCAGCTACAACGCCGCCGCCACCGTGCCGCTGTGGCACGCGCCCGGATGGCTGCGCTGGCTGCTGGCGCTCGCCATGCTGCCGGCCTTCGTGCTGTTCGTCGCCGCGCTGCGCGGCAACCCGACGGCGCTGGGCGGGGCGGAGGCGCTGGCGCGGGCGCCGCGCGGCATCCAGCGCGTGACGCGCCATCCGATGCTGTGGAGCTTCGCGCTCTGGGCCGCGGTGCACATGCTGGGCAACGGCGACACCGCGAGCCTGCTGTTCTTCGGCGCCTTCCTGGTGACGGCGCTGGCCGGGATGCCCTCGATCGACGCCAAGCTGGCGCGGCGCGACCCGGAGGGCTGGGCCGCCTTCGCCGCCCGCAGCTCCGCCCTGCCTGGCGGCGCCATCCTCTCCGGGCGCAACCGGCTGGTGCCCTCCGAGATCGGATGGGGGGCGCCGCTGCTCGGCCTCGCCGCCTGGGCGGCGCTGCTGCACCTGCACCGCGCCCTGTTCGGGGTGGCGCCGCTGCCGCTCTCCCCTTGATCCCGGGGCGCGGCGCCGCCATTCCTGCCCGCCGAACGCCCAGGGAATCCCTCGATGCAGGAAGTCCTGACCGCCGCGGACGCGGAGGACACGCCGCGTGCGCGCCTCGCCCGCCTCATCCTCTCCGCGCGCTTCCAGCACGGCGTGATGGCGCTGATCCTGCTCAACGCCGTCATCCTCGGTCTTGAGACCTCGGAGAGCCTGATGGCCTCCTACGGCACGGTGCTGGTGGCGCTGGACACCGTGCTGCTCTGGCTGTTCACGATCGAGATCGGGCTGCGCATCTACGCCTTCCGCGGCCGCTTCTTCCGCGACCCCTGGGGGCTGTTCGACCTCGCCGTGGTGGGTATCGCCTGGGTTCCGGCCGCCGGCCCCTTCGCCGTGCTGCGGGCGCTCAGGGTGCTGCGCGTGCTGCGCCTCATCACCGTGATGCCGAGCCTGCGCCACGTGGTGGAGGCGATGCTCCACGCCCTGCCCGGCATGGGCGGGATCGTGCTGCTGATGGTGCTGATCTTCTACGTCTTCGCGGTGATGGCGACCAAGCTGTTCGGCGAGGCGATGCCGGAGCGCTTCGGCACGCTCGGCGCCAGCCTGTTCACCCTGTTCCAGCTCATGACGCTGGAATCCTGGGCCGAGGCCACGGTGCGCCCGATCCTGCAGCAGCAGCCGCTGGCCTGGCTGTTCTTCGTGCCCTTCATCCTGATCGCCACCTTCGTGGTGCTGAACCTGTTCATCGGCGTGATCGTGGAGAGCATCCAGACGCTGCGCGCACAGCGCGAGAGCGCCGACGTCAGGGCGCAGCAGGCGGTGGCGGAGGAGGCGCGCAGCGAGGCGCAGGCGGATGCGCGGCTGCTGCTGGCCGAGATCCGCGCGCTGCGCGCCGAGGTGGCGGCGCTGCGCCGCGCCGGCAGCGCGCGGGGCTGACGCCTTGCCCCTCCCGCCGCCCCGGCGCAGGCTGGGGGCCGGACGGAGGGGGACGGCGATGGGCGAGACCGGCACGGGAGGCCCGGCGGCCGGACGGCTGCAGGCGAGGCCCCGCCGCGTGGCGGAGGCGGCGCCCTGGCCGCTGCCGCCCGGGCTTCACCCGCTCGGCCAGGGCGGGGCGCGGGACGGCCGGCTTCGCGTGCCCGCCGCGCCGGGCGCGGGCGCCCTGCCGCTGATCGTCATGCTGCACGGCCATGGCGGCGGCGCCGAGCGGATGCTGCGCCGCCTCGGCCCGGTCGCCGAGGCCGGGCTGGTGGCGCTGCCCGAGAGCCTCGGCGCCACCTGGGACGTGCTGGAGGGCGGCTACGGGCCGGACGTGGCGCGGCTCGACGCGGCGCTGGCGCGCCTGTTCGCCGCCTGGCCGGTGGATCCGGCGCGGCTCGCCATCGGCGGCTTCTCCGACGGCGCCTCCTACGCCCTGTCGCTGGCGCTGATGAACGGCGACCTGTTCAGCCACGCCCTTGCCTTCTCCCCGGGCTTCGCCGCGCCGCTCGGCATCGAGGGGCGGGTGCGGATCTTCATCAGCCACGGCAGGGCGGACCCGATCCTGCCGATCGGGACCTGCAGCCGGCGCCTGGTGCCGGGGCTGCGCCGCGCCGGCTTCCCGCTGCGCTACCTCGAGTTCGAGGGCGGGCACGAGATCCCGGAGGCGGTGGCGCGGGAGGCGCGGGACTTCCTGCTCGCCGGTTGAGCCGCCGCGCCGCGGGTGCCAGCATCCCCCGCGCACCGGATCGGGGGGAACGCCATGGAACAGGGCATCAGCGAGGACCTGCGGGGCAAGGTCGCAATCGTCACCGGCGCCGGCTCGCGCCCCGGCGAGGGGGTGGGGAATGGCCGCGCCGCCTCCATCCTGCTCGCCCGCGCGGGGGCGCGCGTGGTGCTGGCGGACGCCGTGCCCGAATGGGCCGAGGAGACGCGCCGCATGATCGCCGAGGAGGGCAGGGGCGAGGGCGTGGTGGTGCAGGCCGACGTGACCAGGCCCGAGGATTGCGCGCGCATCGTCCGCACCGCGGCGGAGCGGTGGGGGCGGCTCGACGCGCTGGTGAACAACGTGGGCATCGGCGGCCCCAGGGGCACGGCGGAGGAGGTGGAGCTCGAGGCCTGGACCCACGGGCTGCTGGTGAACGTCACCTCGATGATGCTGATGGCGAAGCACGCGGTGCCGGAGATGCGCCGCGCGGGTGGCGGCGCCATCGTCAACATCGCCTCGGTCGCCGGGCTGCGCGGCGGGCACCCGCACCTGCTCTACCCCACGAGCAAGGGCGCGGTGGTGAACATGACCCGCGCCATGGCGGTGCACCACGCCAAGGACCGCATCCGCGTGAATTGCGTCTGCCCCGGCATGGTCTACACGCCGATGGTGCAGCAGGGCGGCATGACGCCGGAGCGGCGCGAGGCGCGGCGCCTGCGCTCCATCCTGCAGACCGAGGGCACGGGCTGGGACGTGGGCGCGGCGGTGGTGTTCCTCTGCGGCGGCAACTCCCGCTGGATGACCGGGGCGATCGTGCCGGTGGACGCCGGCGCGACCGCCGTGGTGACGCTGCACAGCGCCTACGGGGAGGGGTGAGGCATTCCTCCGGCGCCGGCGCGGCGGCCGCGGCGGGCCGCCGCCCGGCGTTCCGGCGCCCTACCGGCCCCCGCCGGCGGCCTGCCGCCGCGGATCATCCGCGGGGTGGACGTAGGTCAGGGTCCAGGGGCCGGTGCTGTTGAGCTGGACCACCGTCTCCTCGCGGGTGAAGGCGTAATGCGCCATGCCCGGCGGGAAGGCGAAGAAGCCGCCAGCGGGCAGGGGCTTGGTCCGCTCCTGGTCGGCCATCTCGCCCATGCCCAGGTGGAAGGTGCCGGAAAGGACGGTGACGATCTCCGGCCGCCCGTGGGTGTGGGGCGGAATGGCGTAGTTCGCGGGCAGCCTGAGGCGCATCGCGAACGGGCCTTCCGAGCCCGGGTCGCCGTACAGGACGGCCATCTGGGCACCCGGCGGGAGGGAAGGGGGCCCCGCCCGCCAGGCGATCTCCTCGGGGGTCGTGATGGTGTGCGTCGCCTCGGCCGGCGTCTGCTGCGCCGGGGCGGTGGCGGCGGCTCCGGCCAGGGCCGCGATGCCGAGCGCCAGTGGGTGATGCCATGGGATGCGCATGCTGCATCCTCCTGCGGCGTGAAGCCGTCTTGGGCTCCCGGCTGACCATGAAATGCCGGAGCAGGTGCGCGCGTTCCCCGGCGCCTTGCCCTCCCCGCCCGCCCGGCGGTAAGGCCGGGCGGCCACCGCGCCGGAGAGAGGATGCCCATGCCCCCCCGCCCCAAGCCCGTGATGCTCGTCGTCCTCGATGGCTGGGGCTGGCGCGAGGACCCGGCGGACAACGCCGTGCGCCAGGCCCGCACCCCGAATTTCGGCCGCCTGTGGGAGAGCTGCCCGCACGCCTTCCTGCGCACCTCCGGCGAGGATGTCGGGCTGCCGGCGGGGCAGATGGGCAATTCCGAGGTCGGGCACCTCAACCTCGGCGCCGGGCGGGTGGTGATGCAGGACCTGCCGCGCATCGACCGTGCGGTGGCCGACGGCTCCCTCGCCCGTGCCCCGGCGCTGACCGGGCTGATCGGGAAGCTCGCGGCGAGCGGCGGCACCTGCCACCTGCTGGGCCTGGTCTCCCCGGGTGGGGTGCACAGCCACCAGGCGCACGCGGCGGCGCTGGCCCGGGTGCTCTCCGGCGCCGGCATCCCCGTGGCGCTGCACGCCTTCACCGATGGGCGCGACACCCCCCCGCGCGCCGCCGCGGACTACCTGCGCGCGCTGCTGGCGGAGATCGGCGGGCTTCCCGGCCTGCGCGTCGCCACCGTCATCGGCCGCTACTGGGCGATGGACCGCGACCGGCGCTGGGATCGGGTGCGCAAGGCCTACGACGCCATGGTGCTGGCCCGCGGCGAGGCGCGGGCCGCCGATCCGGTGGCGGCGGTCGAGGCGGCCTATGCCAGGGACATCACCGACGAGTTCGTGCCCGCTACCGTGATCGGCCACTACGCCGGAATGCGTGACGGCGACGGGCTGCTCTGCTTCAACTTCCGCGCCGACCGGGTGCGGCAGATCCTCGCCGCCCTGCTCGACCCCGGCTTCGCGGGCTTCCCGCGCGAGCGCACCATCCGCTTCGCCGCCGCCGCCGGCATGACCGAGTATTCGCGCGAGCTGAACGAGCACATGGCGACGCTCTTCCCGCCCGAGAGCATGGAGGACATCCTCGGCGCCGTGGTCGCCAGGGCCGGCCTCGCCCAGCTCCGCATGGCGGAGACCGAAAAGTATCCGCACGTCACCTACTTTCTGAACGGCGGCGAGGAGCGGCCCTTCCCGGGCGAGGAGCGGATCATGGTGCCCTCCCCCAAGGTCGCCACCTACGACCTCAAGCCCGAGATGTCGGCCCCCGAGCTGACGGAGAAGGCGGTGGAGGCGATCCGCGCCGGCCGCCACGACCTGATCGTGCTGAACTACGCCAACCCCGACATGGTCGGCCACACCGGCAGCCTTCCGGCGGCGATCAAGGCGGTCGAGGCGGTGGATGAAGGCTTGGGGCGCATCGCCGAAGCGGTGCGCGCCCGGGGCGGGGCGCTGCTGGTCACCGCCGACCACGGCAACGCCGAGATGATGCGCGACCCGGAGACCGGCGGGCCGCACACCGCCCACACCACCAACCCGGTGCCGGTGCTGCTGATGGGCGGCCCGCCGGGCGCGGCGCTGGCCGAGGGGCGGCTTGCCGACGTGGCGCCGACCCTGCTGGCGCTGCTCGGCCTCGAACAGCCCGCGGCGATGACCGGCCGCTCGCTGCTGCGGGGCGGGTGAGGCGGCCGGCCCCGATCCTGCGCCGGCTGCCGGCGCTGGCGCTGCTGCTGCTCGGCGCCGTGGCTGCCGCGCAGGCGCCGACGCGCGAGGAGGTGCGTGACGCGCAGCGCGCCGCCGCAGCGGCACGCGAGGCCGCGGAAGCGGCCGCCCGCGCCGCCGCGGAGGCGGCGGAGGAGGAGCGGCTGCTGGCCGAGCGGCGGGTCGCCGCGGCGCGGCGCGTGCAGGCCGCCGAGCAGCGTCTGCAGGAGGCCGA
>NZ_SJDM01000049.1 GCF_004761865.1 Crenalkalicoccus roseus
GCGTGCCGCCCTGCCGCCGGGCTGCGCTGCCCCGGAGGCGCTGCGCCAGGCCATCGCCGCCGCCGCGCGGCGGGCGCAGGACCTCGCCGAGGCGCTGCGCCGCCAGCACGAGGCGCGCGCCGCCGCCGCCGCCCGGGCCGAGGCCGCGGAGGCTGCCGCCCGGCGCAGCGCCGCCGCCGCCGACGCCGCCGCCGCCCTGCACGCCGAGCGCGCCTTCCACACCAGCTCGGACTTCCCGCTGCTGCTCGCGGCCGCCGCCAACAAGATGCTGCTCGCCGCCTACCNCGGCGCTGGAGGCGGCGGCGCGGGCACAGGGCTTCGCCGACCTCCGCGCCCTCGCCGACGCCGTGCTGACCGGGGCGGAGCAGGACGTGCTCGCGGCGCGGGTGGAGGCGCATGACGCCGCGATCGGCGCGGCGCGGGAGGCCGCCGCGACGGCGCGCGCCGAGGCGGCGGGGCTCGTTACGCCCGACCTCCACGGCCTCGCCGCCGCGCTCGCCGGGGCCGAGGCGGCGGCGCGGGAGGCCGCCGACGCCGCCGCCGCCGCGCGCCACGCCCTCGCCGAGCGCGACCGGCTGCTGGAGCGGATCGCCGCCGCCGAGCGGGACCTCGACGCGGCGCAGGCGGCGCACGGGATCAGGCGCGACCTCGCCGACCTCGCCCGCGGCAACAACCCGAAGCGCCTCTCGCTCGAGGGCTTCGTGCTGCGCGCCCTGTTCGACGAGGCGCTGGCTGCGGCCAACCGGCGGCTGCGGGGCATGCTCTGCGGCCGCTACCTGATCCGCCGCCGCGAGGATCCGGAGCGGAGGAACCAGGCGATCGGCCTCGACATCGAGGTGCTGGACCAGTGGAACGACCAGGCGCGCCCGGCCGGCACGCTCTCGGGCGGGGAGGGGTTCTGCGCCTCGCTCGCGCTCGCGCTCGGCCTCGCCGACACGGTGCAGGCGCATGCCGGGGCGCGGCGCATCGACAGCCTGTTCATCGACGAGGGCTTCGGCACCCTCGACGCCGAGGCGCTGGAGACGGCGATGGAGGTGCTGGCCGGGCTGCACGGTCAGGACCGGCTGGTCGGCGTGATCAGCCACGTCCCCGCGCTGCGCGACTGGATCCCGGCGCGGCTCGAGGTCACGCCCGGGCGCCGCGGCAGCACCGCGCGCTTCCGGCTGGACTGAGGCGGGCGGCGCCGGTGCCGCGATTGCTATTGGCGGGCGCCGCGCCGGATCCCTAACCCGCCGGCATGGCCGCCCCGATCGTCCTCGTCACCGACGAGATCCCCCGCCCCGGCGAGGCGGGGCACCTCGCCTACAACCACGCGGTCATCGGCTTCCTCGCCGCGGAAGGGCATGAGGTGGTGGTGATGCTGGCGCGCGCGCGGCTGCCCTGGCCGGTGCAGCGTCTGGCGCCGGCGCTCGACCCGGCACGGGTGCGGGTGGAGGGGCCGGAGCTGATCGGCGGCCGGGGCTGGGTGGCGGCGCGACCGCGCCCGGCCGGGCGCATCCTCGCCCGGCAGGCGCTGCGCCTGCTGCCGGGCGCGCTGCGCGAGGGGCTGCGCCGCCGCGCCCGCGCCGGCGAGTACGGGGTGGTGGACGCGGTGCTCGGCCGCTTCATCGCGCCCGAGGCCGCCGCCTGGGCGGCGGGGCGCATCGCCGCGCTCGCGCCCCGCGCGGTGCTGGTGGACACGATCTTCCGCGCGCCGCTGCTGCGCGAGCCCGCGCTCCGCGGCATCCGCTCCGTGCTGCTGGCGCATGACGTGTTCCACCGCCGCCACGCCGCGCTCGCCGCCCGCGGCCTCAGCCTGCATCCGGCGACGCTGACGCGGGAGGAGGAGCTGGCGCTGCTCGGCCTCGCCGATGTCGTGGTGGCGATCCAGCCGGAGGAGGAGGCGCTGCTGCGCGCACTGCTGCCGGGGCGGCGCGTGATCTCCGCGCCCATGCCGGCGCGCCCGCGCCCGCGCCCGCCGGGAAGGGCGCGTGAGGCGGGGCTGTTCGCCTTCGTCGGCTCGGATGGCGTGCACAATGTGGACGGCATGCGCTGGTTCCTCGACGCGGCCTGGCCGCTTCTGCGTCGCCTGGTGCCCGAAGCGCGGCTCGAGATCTGCGGCACGGTGGGGCGGGCGCTGACGGGCGCCCTGCCGCCCGGCGTCGCGCTGCGCGGCGTGGTGCCCGACCTCGCCGCCGTGCTGCACCGCGCCGTGGCGGCGGTGGCGCCGCTGCGCGCCGGCTCCGGCCTCAAGCTGAAGCTGCTCGACTACGCCGCGCACGGCCTGCCGGTCGCCGCCACGCCCTGCGCGGTGGAGGGGTTCGAGCGCGCCCCGGACTGGCCCTTCGCCGTCGCCGAGGATGCCGAGGCGCTGGCGCAGGCGGCGTCGCGGCTCGCCGCCGAAGCCGCCGCGGACGGGACGTGGGAGAGAAGGGCGCTCGGCTACTGCCGCCTCTACGCGCCCGGGCGCGTCTTCGCCCCGCTGGCCGGGGCGCTCGGATAGGGGGCGGAGCATGTCCGTTCGCCCGTCCGGGCGGGGCCGCCCGAACGGGACCTGCGCTACAGGAAGATCCGCGTCGCCACCGCCACCTGGTAGATGAGGCCGAGCAGGTCGCTGCCGATCTGGAAGGTCTTCGGGTCGAGGCGCGGCAGGGCGATCAGCTCGTCCCCCGGGCGCGGGGATTGCGCGGGGTCGAGCACCAGCTCGCCGCTGGCGCGGCGGATCATCATGGCGCCGGCCGCCCCGCGCGGGGTGAAGCCGCCCGCGGCGCGCACGAAATCCTCGATCCGCATGCCGGGCTGCCAGACCACCGCGCGCGGCGCCACCACCTCGCCGGCGACGAGGACGGTCTGCACCCGCTCGGGGATGACGATCACGTCGCCGTCCTCGAGACGTACCGGCAGGCAGCGGCCCTCGCCATCCATCACCACCAGCCGCCCTTCGGGCTGGGTGCGCCGCGCGCGCTGGATGTAGGAGGAGACGAGCTGCGCCTCGCTCGCGCGGATCGCCGCGACGCCGGTGGTCGGGGAGACGGCCATGAAGAGCTGCCGCTCCAGCCGGTCCAGCGCCTCGTCTATGGCGCGGCGCTGCTGCGCGGCCACCGAGGGGCGCAGCAGGAACACCGAGGCGGTGTCGGCGAGCTGCGGGTCCACCGCGATGTGGTCGAGCACGTCGCAGAGCCGCGCGTCGCGGTCCGCGACCAGCACCGAGGGGCCGATGCGGCTGCCCTCCACCGTGACGCGCACGGTCCGCGACGGGGTGTCGGTGATGAAGGTGACGCTGTCCTGGTCGGCGAGGCTCAGCGCGGCGAGCTCGGGCAGCGTGACGTAGCGGGAGAAGGGCTGCCCCGCCCTGGTGCCGCGGACGATGGCGTTGGTCGCCGCCGGCAGCGGGCGGGCGTACTCCACCAGCTCCCGCCCGGTCATCGCCCGGCCCGGCACCTCGAACAGGTAGTTGTTGCGCACCGCCCCGTCGGCGCCGACCACGGCGCGCTGGCGCCCCACCACCACGGTGTCGCCCTCCTGCAGGCGCAGCGGCGGCAGCCTGCCTTCGAGCAGGAAGTGGTAGAGGTCCACGCTCGCCACCGTGCGCCCGCCGCGCTGCACGGTGATGTCGCGGTAGCTGCCGCGGGAGGGGTCCACCCCTCCGGCACGGACCAGGAAGTCGAGCACGGAATCGCCCGCCGAGCCGGCGAAGCGGCCCGGGGTGCGGACGAAGCCGGTGACGAAGACGCCGATGCGCTGCGTCGAGAGCAGGGTGGCGTAGACCTGCACCTGGTCGGTGTAGATGCGCTTGACCTCCGCCTCCACCACCCGCTGCAGGTCGCCCGCCCGCGTGCCGGCCACGCGGATCGGACCGATGTTCGGCAGGAACAGCATTCCCGCCGGGTCCACCACGCCGAGCGCCTCCGCCTCCACCGCACCCCAGATCCGCACCGAGACCCGGTCGTTCGGCACGATGACGTAGTTGGGGTTCGGTGCGTCGGAGACGGCCGCCGCCTCGCGGGTGAACAGGGAGGCGCCGAAGATGGCGCTCGCCCCCGCCGGGCGTCCGGGGTCGCCGAGCGGCGCGACCGCGACGGGCCCGCCCTCGGACTGGGTCGCCTCGCCGGGGCGGGCGGTCACGCTGTCCGGGGCGAGGAGATGCGGCAGCGCCTGCGGCCGCGGCTGCATCGGCACCAGCGGCATCCCGCCGCGGCCGGGGAAGGTCTGGGCGGCGGCGCCGCCGGCGAGCAGCAGCGCCGCGCCGGCGGCGAGGAGGAGGCGCCTCGTCTCAGCCCGCATGTTCGCGCATCCCCGCGATCAGCAGCCAGGCGAGGCCGTAGCCGACGGACAGGCAGAGGAAGATGTAGAGCACGTTCTCGGTCGCCTTCGGATAGCGCGGCCACTCTGCCAGGTTCGGCTCGACCACGCGGAGGAGGAAGATCTGCTGGCGCTGCGCGTCCGCCAGCGCGCGCTCTAGCGAGGCGGTGGCGGAAGCGAGCTGGGTGCGCGCCAGCTCGCGCTCGGTGGAGAGCCGCTCGTACTCGCCGACCTGCTGGGAGAAGCCGAGGTCGCGGCTGGCGATGCGCTGCCGCTCCTCCGCCACCTGGGCGGACAGGCCCTCGATGCGGTTGCGGATCTGCAGGATGCGCGGGTTGTCGGCGCGGGCGAAGCGCTGCGCCTCGGCCATCTCGGCCCGCGCCTGGGCGAGCGCGCCCTCGAGCCGGCCGAGATTCTCGAGCGCGAGGGCCGCGGACTGCGCCGGATCCACCGCCCGCTCGCGCTCGCGGAAGGCGGTCAGCGCCGCCTGCGCCTCGGCCAGCCGCGCCTCGGCGCGCGCCACCTCCTCCCGCGCCACGCGCAGCGAATCCTCCTGCAGGCGACGGTTGAGGCGGTTCACCAGCTCCTCCGACAGCGCCAGCAGCTCCTGCGCCACCAGGCGCGAATCCTCGGGGCGGAAGCTGCGCACGCGCAGGCGGGTGATGCCGCTGGTCGCGTCGTACTCGGTGCTGACCATGCGGTTGAAGTAGTCGGTCAGGCGCTCGATGCTGGGATCGGGCCACCAGAGGCGGGCCAGAGGGTCCGCCTCCGGCCGCCGGTAGATCGCCACCAGGTCGGCGCGCTGGCGCAGCGCCGCCACCGCGTCGTGGGACTGCAGGTAGTCGCGCACCCCCATCGCGTCCTCGGAGGCGCGGCTGAAGCCCGCGCCCTGCATCGCCTCGGCGAGGCCGCCTGTCGGGGCGGCCTGGCGGCCGCGCACCAGGAAGCGCGCCTCCGACTGGTACTGCGGCGTGGCGAGGACGAAGAAGTAGAGCGCCGAGAGCAGCGTCGGCAGCAGCACGGTGAGCGTGAAGGGGCGGCGGCGCGCCCAGCGCCGCAGCCGCCGCGGCGCGGGCTCCCGCACGGGCTCGGGCGCCGACCAGCCGGCGGTGCCGAGGCTCGCCGCCTCAGGCGGCGTGGTAGGCGGCGATTGCCTTGTCCAGATTGTCATATCGGGTCAGCCTGCCATCCCTGAGCACCGCGCCGGAGGTGCAGAATTTGCGCAGCATGTTGGGCACGTGCGAGACGAAGAGGATCGCGCTGCGGGCCCGCCGCTCCTCCAGCGCCTTGCGGCAGCGCTCGGCGAAATGCGCGTCGCCCGTCGCCACCACCTCGTCCACGAGGTAGCAGTCGAACTCCACCGCCATGGACAGGGCGAAGCCGAGGCGCATGAGCATGCCGGAGGAATAGGTGCGCGCCGGCATGCGGAAGTACTCGCCGAGCTGGGCGAACTCCTCGACGAAGGCCACCGTCTCCGCCACCGGCTTGCCGTAGATGCGGGCGATGAAGCGGGCGTTGTCGGCGCCGCTGATGCCGTAGTGCATGGCGCCCCCGAAGCCGAGCGGCCAGGAGACGCTCATCCCCCGCTCCACCCGGCCGCGGGTCGGCATCTCGACGCCGGCGACGATGCGCAGCAGGGTGGTCTTGCCGGCGCCGTTGCGGCCGAGGATGCCCACCGCCTCGCCGCGCGCGAAGCTGGCGTTCACGCCCGACAGCACCTCGCGCACCGCGCCGCCGCGCAGGCGGTAGACCTTGGTGACGTCGCGCAGCCGGATCACCGCGGCTACACCACGAGGTCGTGGCGGGCGCGCCGCAGCGCCGCCATGCCGAGCAGGTTGAGCGCGGCGACCCAGCCGAGCACGTAGCCGAGATCGTAGGTGACCGGAACTTGGCCGGCGAACTGCCCCTCGCGGATCATCTCGAAGCAGTGCACCGTGGGGACCCACAGCGCCGCCTGCTGCAGCTCGGTCGGCAGCCAGAACACCATGAAGAAGGCGCCGCTGATCGGCAGGCTGAGATAGGTGGCGAGGTGCGTCACGCGGTCGAACAGATGCGTGTACACGGAGCCGGCGGCGATCAGCAGCGCCACGCCGTGCGCGAAGCCGAACATCAGCGCCATGCCGAGCACGATCCGGCCCGGCTCGCGCGGCCATTCGCCGAGCACGACCCCGAAGACCAGCACGAAGGCCGTCATCGCCCCGAAGCTCGCCGCGCCTTCCAGCAGGTTGCGCGAGATCAGGATGTCGAGCAGGGTGACGCGGCGGTGGTAGAGCAGGGACTGGTTGCCGACGATCGCGCTCGGCGCGCGGTTCACCACGCTGCGCACCATGTAGTAGGGCACGTAGCCGACCACCCAGAAGGCGGCGATGTTCAGCCCCCCCGGCAGGCCATGGCCGGAGAGGTGGTGGATGGTGCCGATCGCGCCGCCGAGCAGGGCGGGTTCGAGGAACAGCCAGAGATAGCCGAGATTCTCCCGGCCGAACCGGGCCCCGAGCTCGCGCAGCAGCAGCGCGCCGACGACGCGCCGCTGGATACGGAAGGCCTCCCCCAGGGAGGGCGCGGCGGGCCCGCCGGCGGTCACGGCACCCGCGTCCCGCCCTTGAGCAGCGGCCGCGCCGGCACCCAGGCCGCGCCCTCCCGGCAGAGCAGGCTGGAGCGTTCGGCCAGGCCGGTGCCGATCAGCACCTCCCGGCACTCCCGCCCGCTGGCCGCGGCGTAGGCGCGCTGCAGCCGCACCCGCTCGGCCTGGCCCCCGGCCAGCGGCACCACCGCCTCGCTGCCCGGCGCGGCCGTGGCGACGAAGGCGGCGAGTGGATCGAGCGCCACGGCCACGGCCGGCGCCGGCGCCGCGTTGCTGCCGGTGAGGGGCTCCGCCGGCCCGGCACCACGCGCGGCGCAGCCGGCCAGCGCGGCGGCGGAGAGCAGCGCCGCGAGGCTGGCGCGCCACCGGCGGGGAGCGGATGTCTCGGCGCCGCGGCAATGCGGCGGCGCACCGTCCTGGTACAACATCGGCAAGGATTTTCCCCCTGGGGTTTTTCTAGCATAAGGCGAGATGGCGGCAAGGACATTCGGTGACAGAGCACAGGCCGCCACCTGCGGCTGCAGCTCGGAGGCGGAACTCTTGCGAACGGCGATGCCTTCCGGCGGCCACCACCCGACAGGCCGGCGCCAATCCCCGGACGGCCCGCCACCCCTCGCGGTCTGCCCCGCCCTGCGCCGGCGCGTGCCGCACCTTCCCGCCTTCTTCCCGGAACGCAGCCTGCTGCCGGCGGAGTCGTCCCCAGCCGGCGCCCTGGCGCTGCTCCTCGACGGCGCCGGCCCCGCGCGCCGGACGGGCGGCGCCCTGCACGCCACCGAATCGCCCTGGCGGGCGCCGCGCTTCGGCGATCGGCACGCCCCCGTGGCGCTGCTGGGGGTGGAGGGCGGCGCGGTGCCGGCGGATCCCCTGGCGCTGGCGCTGCGGGGCGCGCCGCCGCCCGACGCCGCCGCGCGGGCCGCCGCCCGCCTCGCCATGGCGCTGCTGCGCGAGGCGCGGATCGGCGGCGCACCCGGCCTGCCGGACCCCGGCCCCGCGGGGCTCGGCCGGCCGCGCGGCGAGGCGGTGCTGGTGCTCGACCCCTGCCGCCCGCAGGCCGCGGCCGCGGCGCGGGCCATGTTGTGCGCAGCCCTCGCCGGGGCGGAGGGGCGGCCGGTGCTGGTCGCCGACAGCCCCTCCGCCCCCGCCGGCGCGCGCGGGGTGCTGGAGGGCCCGGCGCGGCTGCGCGGCCGCCTCGCGCCCTGGACGCTGCTCGACCTGGCGCAGGAGGTGCATGGCCTCGGCGAGGAGACGGAGCTTCTGGCCCTCGCCGCGGGGCTGCCGGTGCGCTCCCCCGCCCCCTGGGCCGGGCGCGAGCCGGAGGCGGTCTTCGCCGCGCTGCTCGCCGCCACGCGCTGGGCCGACCCCTTCCGCGCCCGGCCCTGGACGGCGGAGGAGGGGCTGCGCCAGCTCGCGGCGTGGCGGGCGGCGGAGGCGGAGCACCGCCGCATCGTCGCCTGCACCGGCATCGAGTGGTTCAAGCGCCGCCGCATCCGCGCCGCGCTGGCGAGCGGTGCCGGCGGGCCGCGCATCGTGGCGCGGGGCGGGCGGGCTATCCGCCTGGCGCGCGAGGCCGGCGGCGCGGTCGGGGTCTGGGCCTCGGTGATGCCGCCCGACCTGCCCACGCGCTGCGCCGCCGCCGGGGTGGAGCTGGTACGGCTGGAGGACGGCTTCATCCGCTCCGCCGGGCTCGGGGTGCTGCTGGCGCCGGCGGCCTCCCTTGTGCGCGATCCGCGCGGTATCCACTACGACGCGGCGACGGAGAGCGGGCTGGAACGCCTGCTGGCAACCGCGGAATTCGACGCGGCGCTGCTCGCGCGCGCGGCGCGGCTGCGGGAGGCGCTGATCGCGCGCGGCATCACCAAGTACAACCTCCCGGGCGCCGCGCCCGCGCTCGACCTGCCGCCGGGGCGGCGCGTCATCCTGGTGCCGGGGCAGGTGGAGGACGACGCCGCCATCCGCCGCGGCGGCGCGCGCATCCGCACCAATCTCGACCTGCTGCGCGCGGTGCGGCGGGAGAACCCGGAGGCGCTGCTGCTCTACAAGCCGCACCCGGATGTCGAGGCGGGGATGCGCGCCGGCGCGGTGCCGCCGCGCGAGGCCGCCGCCCTGGCCGACCGCGTGCTCTCCGGCGTGCCGATCGCCTCGCTCTACGGCCTCGTGCAGGAGGTGCACGCCATCTCCTCCCTCGCCGGATTCGAGGCGCTGCTGCGGGGCCTCCGCGTCGTCACCTGGGGGCGGCCCTTCTATGCCGGCTGGGGCCTGACCGAGGACCGCGATCCGCCGCCGCGGCGCGGCCGGCGCCTGAGCCTCGATGCGCTCGTCGCCGGGGCGCTGATCCTCTACCCGCGCTACCAGGACCCGGTCACCGGCCTGCCCTGCCCGCCGGAGGTGCTGGTGGACCGCCTGGCCGAGGGTATGCGGCGGGCACCGCCGCGCGCCGCCGTCCCGGCGCCGCTGCGCGCGCTGGTAGGGCGCGCCTCGCGCTTCCTGGCCGAGTGGTGGGCGGGGCGCTGAGGCCCGCGCCGCGCGCTCAGGCCGGCGGCGCCATCTCCCGCCACGGCGCCGCCCGCTCGTAGCCGGCGGCGGCGCGGTAGAGCAGCGCCTCGGCGAAGGCGGGGGCGACGAGCTGCAGCGACAGCGGCAGGCCGCCCTCCCCGCTCAGCCCGCACATCAGGGTGATGGCGGGATGGCCCGTGACGTTGAAGGGGGTGCGCGCCTGGCGCGGATAGGTGCGCTCCACCTCCTCCGCGTCGTCGATGCGGCAGGCGGGGTCCATGGAGCTGGCGCAGAGCAGCAGGTCCACCTCCCGGAACGCCGCCTCCACCGCCGCGACGAGTTGGCGGCGGCGGCGCTGCGCCTGCACGTAGTCGGCGCCGGAGAGGAACAGGCCGGGCAGCAGGCGGCGGCGCGTGATGCGCGCATACTCGCCCGGCCGCTCGCGCAGCCAGGTCTCGTGGATCGCCGCCGCCTCGGCCAGCATGATGACGCGGTTCACCGCGCCGAACTCGCCGAGCGGGGGCAGACGGACGTCGCAAAGCGCCGCCCCCTCGGCGGCGAGCAGCCGCGCCGCCTCCTCGAGCGCCGCCGCCACTTCCTCGGTCGCCGGCGTGTCCTTCTCGTGGAAGTGGCGGACGAAGCCGATGCGCAGGCCCCTCAGCCCGCGGTGCAGGTCGCGCGCGTAATCCTCCGGCCCGCGCAGCGCGCTGCCGGGGTCGAGCGGGTCCGGCCCCGCCATGGCGCCGAGCAGCAGCGCGTTGTCGCGCACCGTGCGCGTCATCGGCCCGACATGATCGAGGGTGAAGGAGAGCGGGAAGACGCCGCGGCGGGAGACCAGGCCGTAGGTCGGCTTCAGCCCGACGATGCCGCAATGGCTCGCCGGGTGGCGCACCGAGCCGCCGGTGTCGGTGCCGAGCGCCGCCGGCAGCATCCGCGCCGCCACCGCGGCGCCGGAGCCGGAGGAGGAGCCGCCCGGATGGTGCGCCGGGTTCCAGGGGTTGCGCGCCGGCGGGAAGGGCAGGTCGAAGGCGGGGCCGCCAATGGCGAATTCGTGCGTCGCCAGCTTGCCGGGAAAGAGGGCGCCCGCCTCGCGCAGCCGCGCCACCACCGCCGCATCCTCCTGCGCCACGTGGTCGAGGCGAAGCTTCGAGTGGCAGGTGGTCGGCTGCCCGGCGAGGTCGATGATGTCCTTGAGCCCGACGGGAATGCCGTGCAGCGGCGAGCGCGGGCCGCCCCGCGCGATCTCCGCCTCGGCGGCGCGGGCCTCGGCCATCGCCTCCTCGGGGAGCAGGCGGAGGAAGGTGTGCAGCCGCGGGTCGAGCGCGGCGATGCGCTGGAAGCAGTCCTGCAGCAGCTCGACCGGGGAAAGCCGCCGCGCTGCGATCAGCGCCGCCGCCTCGGCGAGGGGCAGCGTGCAGGGCGGGCTCATCGCCTGGCCTCCGCGGCGGCGGGGCGGAGGGCGTAGGGCGGCGCGGGCTCGGCCGCGGGGTCGGCGGGGCGGGCGAAGGCGGCGCGCAGCGTCGCCGCGGCGGCGATCGCCTCCTGCACGTCGGCGCGGTGCTCGGCCCAGGCGCGCTGCAGGCCGGCGGCGCGGGCGAGGGCTTCCTCGTCCATGGCGTCTCCTCCAGGGGTGTCCGGGCCGATGCTCCGCCGCGGGAGGCGTGCTGTCGAGGCGGAAGCGGCGCGGGCCGCGCCAGGCGGGCGCGGCCCGGCCGGCGGGCTCAGACGGAGTAGTACATCTCGAACTCGACCGGGTGCGGGGTGTGCTCGAAGCGGTACACCTCGTTCCACTTGAGCTCGATGTAGCTCTCGATCTGGTCCTTGGTGAACACGTCGCCGGCCAGCAGGAACTCGTGGTCGGCCTCGAGCGACTGCAGCGCCTCGCGGAGGGAGCCGCAGACCGTCGGGATGCCCTTCAGCTCCTCCGGCGGCAGGTCGTAAAGGTCCTTGTCCATCGGGTCGCCCGGATGGATGCGGTTGCGGATGCCGTCGAGGCCGGCCATCAGCATCGCGCTGAAGGCAAGGTAGGGGTTGGCGCCCGGATCGGGGAAGCGCACCTCCACGCGCTTGGCCTTCGGGCTGGTCGCGTAGGGGATGCGGCAGGAGGCGGAGCGGTTGCGGGCGGAATAGGCCAGCAGCACCGGCGCCTCGAAGCCCGGGATCAGCCGCTTGTAGCTGTTGGTCAGCGGGTTGGTGAAGGCGTTCAGCGCCTTGGCGTGCTTGATGATGCCGCCGATGTAGTAGAGCGCCGTCTCGGAGAGGTCGGCGTAGCCGTTGCCGGCGAAGAGCGGCTTGCCGTCCTTCCAGATCGACTGGTGCACGTGCATGCCCGAGCCGTTGTCGCCATAGATCGGCTTCGGCATGAAGGTCGCGGTCTTGCCGTAGCTGTGCGCGACGTTGTGGATGACGTACTTGTAGATCTGCAGGTGGTCGGCCATGGTGACCAGCCGGCCGAACTTCATGCCGAGCTCGTGCTGGGACTGCGCCACCTCGTGGTGGTGCTTCTCGATGACGACGCCCATCTCGCCCATGGTGGAGAGCATTTCGGCGCGCAGGTCCTGCTCGGAATCCACCGGGGGCACCGGGAAGTAGCCGCCCTTCACCCCGGGGCGGTGGCCCATGTTGCCCTCCGGGTAGTCCTTCATGCTGGCGCCGGGCCCCTCGACGCTCTCGAGCGAGTAGTGGCCGAAATTGCCGCCCGTGCCGAACTTCACGCTGTCGAAGACGAAGAACTCGGCCTCCGGCCCGAAATAGGCGGTGTCACCGATGCCGCTGGCCTTGAGGTACTCCTCGGCCTTCTTCGCGGTGCCGCGCGGGTCGCGGTTGTAGCGCTGGCCGGTGGAGGGCTCGTAGATATCGCAGAACAGGATGAGCTGCGGCTTGGCCGAGAACGGATCCATGCAGGCGGTGTCGGGATCCGGCATCAGGATCATGTCGGACTCGTTGATCGCCTTCCAGCCGGCGATCGAGGAGCCGTCGAACATGACGCCGTCCTGGAAGATCTCGTCCTCGATGGTCGAGACGTGCTGGGCGGTGTGCTGCCACTTGCCGCGCGGATCGGTGAAGCGGAAATCCACGTATTCGACGCTGTGCTCCTTGATCATCTCCATGACCTTGGAGATCGCGGCTGCCTTGTCGCTCATGCTGCTGTCCTGTCGCTTGTGATGTCGCCGGTTCCCGCCCCGGGTCCCGTGCTGCGTCCCCCCGACGCGGCGCGCAGGTGGGGACGCCCCGCCCTGCCCGGCCCGCATCGCCCCCGCGCGCCGCGCCGCCCGGCGCGGTGCGGGGGCCGCCGCCGCCGGCCGGAGGCGCCGGCGGTGGCCGATCGGCTAGCGGATCACACCGCGTCCTCGCCCCGCTCGCCGGTGCGGATGCGGATCACCTCCTGCACGTCGGTGACGAAGATCTTGCCGTCGCCGATGCGGCCGGTGCGCGCCGCCTGGCTGATCGCCTCGATGGCGCGGTCCACCATGTCGTCGCTGCAGACGACCTCGACCTTCACCTTGGGCAGGAAGTCCACGACGTATTCGGCGCCGCGGTAGAGCTCCGTGTGCCCCTTCTGGCGGCCGAAGCCCTTGGCCTCGACCACGGTGAGGCCCTGCAGCCCGATCTCGTGCAGGGCGTCCTTCACCTCGTCGAGCTTGAAGGGCTTGATGATGGCCTCGATCTTCTTCATCGGATCCGCTGCGTGCTCCGGCGGTGTGGCATTGGGCGTGGCGCTTCCTCCGGCGCCGGCGTCGGGGCGTGGCGCGCTGCCCCGCGCCGGGGTCTTTTGCACGCCCCGTGCCAGGGGTTCAATCGGCGTCGGCCCCGGAATTTCCGCCTCCGAGACCAGAGTCCGCCCCTTCCTTGGGCATTCTGCGCAAGGATTCGGCAGATGGCCCGCCCCCCCCTTCCGGTTGCGGCCGAGGCGCGGGGAACCCATTATCGCCGGAACGGCCCGACACGCCCCGCGCTGTCGCGGGGGGTGCCGGGCCGCGCTTTCCCGGACTCTGAAGGGCAGGGTGGATGCAGCCCCAGAACAGCCTGCTGTCGGCCACCGGCACGACCATCTTCACCGTCATGAGCGCGCTCGCGGCCGAGCACGGCGCCATCAACCTCGGCCAGGGCTTCCCCGACTATGACGGCCCCTCGGACGTGATCCACGCCGCTGCCGCCGCGCTGCTCGACGGGCGCAACCAGTACCCGCCGCTGACCGGCGTGCCGGAGCTGCGCGCTGCCGTCGCCGCGCACAACCGCCGCTTCTACGGGCTGGAGGTGGATCCGGCGGCGGAGGTGGTGGTCACCTCGGGCGCCACCGAGGCGATCACCGCCTGCCTGATGGCGGTGCTGAACCCGGGCGACGAGTGCGTGCTGATCGAGCCGCTCTACGACACCTACCTGCCGGTGGTGAAGCTGCTCGGCGCCGTCCCGAGGCTGGTCCGCCTCAGCCCGCCGCGCTGGGAGCTGCCGCGGGCCGAGCTCGCCGCCGCCTTCGGGCCGCGCACCAAGGCGATCCTGCTCAACAGCCCGATGAACCCGACCGGCAAGGTGTTCACCGCCGCCGAGCTCGCCTTCATCGCCGACCTTGTCCAGCGCCACGACTGCTATGCCGTCTGCGACGAGGTGTACGAGCACCTCACCTTCGACGGCTGGAGGCACATCCCGCTGATGACCCTGCCGGGGATGCGGCAGCGCTGCATGCGCATCGGCTCGGCGGGCAAGACCTTCAGCCTGACCGGGTGGAAGGTGGGCTACGTCACCTGCGACCGCTCGCTTGCCGGCAACGTGGCGAAGGCGCACCAGAACCTCACCTTCACCACGCCGCCCAACCTGCAGCGCGGCGTCGCGGTCGGGCTGATGAAGGACGAGGCCTATTTCCGGAGCCTGGCCGAAGGGCTCCAGGCGCGGCGGGACCGGCTGGGGAAGGGGCTGGAGGCGCTCGGCTTCGGCGTGCTGCCGACCCAGGGCAGCTACTTCATCACCACCGACATCCGCCCGCTTGGCTTCGCCGGGGACGACGTGGCCTTCTGCCGCGCCATCACCGAGGAGGCGAGGGTCACCGCCATCCCCGTCACCGCCTTCTACGCCAGCCCCGACGCGCCGAACCACTATGCCCGCTTCGCCTTCTGCAAGAACGAGGCGGTGCTGGACGAGGCGCTGGCGCGGCTCGGCGCCTGGGTGGCGGCGCGGCGGGCGGGGCGGCAGCGCGCCGCCAGTTGACGGAGGCGGCCGCCGCGCCCTATGTCCCGCCGCCCGGGGCATGGCCCCGGGCCCTGCGGCGGCCTTAGCTCAGTTGGTAGAGCGCCAGGTTGTGGTCCTGGATGTCACGGGTTCGAGTCCCGTAGGTCGCCCCACCCCCCTTTCCCCCCGTTGCGCGATCCGCCCGAGGCGTCAGGATGCCACCCGCACAAACGGGGGGATCGTCCGATGCGACTGTCCATCGAAGGCCGCGGCGCGCTGATCACCGGCGGCTCCAAGGGCCTCGGCCTCGCCATGGGCAAGGCCTTCGCCGCCGCCGGCGGCCATGTGGCGCTGGTCGCGCGCGGCGCCGAGGCGCTGGAGAAGGCCCGGGAGGAGGTGCGGGCCGCCGCGCCCGGCGCCAGGGTCGCCACCATCGCCGCCGACGTCGCCACCGCCGAGGGTTGCGCCCGCGCCTTCGCCGAGGCGGAGCGGGCGCTCGGCCAGGTGGACATCCTGGTGAACAACGCCGGCACCAGCCAGCGCGCCCCCTTCCTGCAGGTGGACGACGCGCTGTGGCAGAACGACCTCGACCTCAAGCTGTTCGCCGCCATCCGCCTGGCGCGCCTCGCCCTGCCGGGAATGCAGGCGCGGCGCTGGGGGCGGATCATCAACGTGCTGAACACCGGCGCCAAGGCCCCGCCCGCCGAGGGCGCGCCCACCGCCGTCACCCGCGCCGCCGGCATGGCGCTGACCAAGGTGCTGGCCAACGAGGCGGCGAGGCACAACGTGCTGGTGAACGCGCTGCTCGTCGGCATCATCGAGAGCGACCAGTGGGTCCGCCGCCACGCCCAGGACCAGCGCAACATCTCCTGGGAGGAGTGGAAGGCGGAGATGGGCAGGCCGGTACCGCTCGGCCGCCTCGGCCGGGCGGAGGAGTTCGCCGCCACCGCCCTGTTCCTGTGCAGCGAGGGCGGCGGCTACATCACCGGCACCGCCATCAACGTGGATGGCGGCCGCAGCCCGGTGGTGTGACCGCGCTCACCGCCCCGGCGGCTCGCCGAGGGCGGCCGCGCCGCCGTGCCGGGTCAGCCGCATCGCGGCGCCGAGGCGCATCACCGCGCAGGAGGCGAGCCGCGCCCGCATCCCGTCGGCGCGGCTGGTCAGCGCGATCGGCACCCGCGCGCCGACCACCACCCCCGCCGCCTCGGCGCCGGCCAGGTACTGGAGCTGCTTGGCCAGCATGTTCCCGGCCTCGAGGTCCGGCACCAGCAGGATGTCGGCATCCCCCGCCACCGGGCTCGCCAGCCCCTTGGCGCGCGCCGCCTCGTGGCTGATGGCGTTGTCGAAGGCGAGCGGGCCGTCCACCAGCCCGCCCTCGATCTGGCCGCGCTCCGCCATCTTGGACAGCGCCGCGGCGTCCACCGTGGCGGGCAGGCGCGGCGTCACCGTCTCCACCGCGGAGAGCACGGCGAGCTTCGGCCGCTCGAGGCCGAGCGCGCAGCAGAGGTCTATGGCGTTGCGCGCGATGTCGGCCTTGGTCTCGAGGTCGGGCAGGATGTTGATGGCGGCGTCGGTGACCACCAGCGGCTTGTGGTAGAGCGGCACGTCGAGCACGAAGCAGTGGCTGATGCGCCGTTCGGTGCGCAGCCCGGTCTCCCGCGCCACCACCTCGGCCATCAGCTCGTCGGTGTGCAGGCTGCCCTTCATCAGCGCCGCCGCGCGCCCCTCGCGCACCAGCGCCACGGCGCGGGCGGCGGCGGCGTGGCTGTGCGGCGCGTCCTCGACCGGCAGGCCGCCGAGGTCGAGCCCGGCGGCCTCGGCCGCCGCGGCGATGCGCGCCGCGGGGCCGACCAGGACGGGCGCGATCAGGCCCATCCTTGCGGCCTCCAGCGCGCCGGAGAGGCTGGCGGCGTCGCAGGGATGCGCCACGGCGCAGGGAAGGGGCGGTCCCGCCGCGGCGGCGCGCGCGACGAGGCGATCGAGGCGGCTGGGCCTGCTGCTGTCCGGCATCGGCCGGCTTTAGCGCAGATCCGCCCGCCGGGGCTACACCCGCCGGATGTTGTAGAACAGCGCCACCCCCTTCAGCATGCCGTCGAGGTCGGCGCGCAGCGCGGTCGGGGAGAAGAACTGGCCGAGCGGGATGTAAGGCACGTCCTCGAAGGCCTGGCGCTGCATCCGCCGCCCGATCTCGGCCCGCGCCGCGTCGTCGGTCGCCTCGAACCAGGCGTCACGCAGCCGCTCCAGCTCGGGCGCCGTCGGCCAGCCGAAGATGGCGGCGCGGCCATGGCCGCGGAGCAGGTTGTTGGCCGCCGGGTTCACCTGCGCACTGCCCGCGGTCCAGCTGATCATGGAGTTCCAGCCGCCCTGCTCGGGCGGGGCCTGGTTCAGGATGCGCTGCGTCACCGTGCCCCAATCGGTGGCGATGTAGTCCAGGTTCACGCCGAGGCGGCGGAGATAGTCGCCCATCACCTCGCACATGGCGTTGATCACCGGGAAGTCGGTGGCGGCGAGCAGGGAGATGCGCTCGCCACGGTAGCCCGCCTCCTGCAGCGCGCGCCGCGTCGTGGGGATGTCGGCCGGGTTGCGGAACGCCTCCAGCCCCTCGTCGCTCGCCATGACGCTGCCGGGGGCGAAGAAGCCGTAGGGCACGCGCCACAGGCTCTGGTCCTCGCCGGCGACGGCGATCATGAAGTCGCGCTGCCGGATGCCGCGCAGCAGGGCACGGCGGATGGCGGGGTTGTCGAAGGGCGGGTGCAGGTGGTTCGGGCGGAAGAAGCCGACCGAGCCATTGGGGTCGAGGATGTCCACCTTCACGCCGCGCGCGCGGCGGAGCTGCGGCACCAGGTCTATGGCCGGCAGTTCCCACCAGTCCACCTCGCCCCGCTGCAGCGCGGCGGAGGCGGTGGCGGCGTCGGGGATGGTGATCCACTCCACCCGGTCGAAATGCGCCACCTTGCCACCGGCCATGTAGGAGGCCGGCTCCTGCCGCGGCACATAGGCCTCGTTGCGCGCATAGACGTTGCGCGAGCCCGGCACGCGCTCATTCGCCACGAAGCGGTAGGGGCCGCTGCCGATGATCTCCGGCACCGCCTGGGAAGAGGGCAGGGCGGCGTGCCGCTCCGGCATCATCACCGCGAGGTGGGTGCCGATCTTGGCCAGCGCGTCCGGCAGCAGCGGAAACGGCTTCCTCAGCCGGAAGCGGATGGTGCGGTCGTCGGCGGCGGCGACCTCCTCGGTCGCGGCCATCAGCGCCTGGCCGAAGGCATCGCGCGTCGCCCAGCGCCGGATGGAGGCCGCGCAGTCCCGCGCCAGCACCGGCTCGCCATCGTGGAAGCGCAGCCCCTCGCGCAGGCGGATGGACCAGAGCCGCCCGTCCTCCTCCACCGTGTGGCCCTCGGCCATCTGCGGCCGCGCCCGCAGCTCGGCGTCCCAGCCATAGAGGGTGTCGTACACCATCATGGCGTGGTTGCGGGTGACGAAGGCCACCGAGTGGATCGGGTCGAGCAGCGCGAGATCCGCCTGCGGCACGAAGCGCAGCAGGCGCCGGCCCGGCGCCCCCTGGGCCGCGGCGAGGCGCGGCGCAGCGAGGCTGGCCGCGCCGAGCGCGGCGGTGGCGAGCAGGTGTCGGCGGCGCATGGCAGCTCCTCCCGGCGGCGCGGCGCCAGCATGCGGCATCCGCGCCGGGAGCGATGATGACGCCGCCGTGAGGTCCCGCCGCTACGCCACCGCGAAGGAGGCGCCGCAGCCGCAGCCCGAGACCGCCTGCGGGTTGCGCAGGGTGAAGTGCGAGCCGATCAGCGCCTCCACCCAGTCGAGCTCGGCGCCGGCCAGCAGCTCCAGCGAGACCGGGTCCACGAACACCCGCACCCCGTCCGTCTCCACCACCAGGTCGTCCGCCTGCGCCGTGTCCTCGAGCGTGAAGCCATACTGGAAGCCGGAGCAGCCGCCGGCGCTGACCGAGACGCGCAGCCCTGCCCCCGGTCGCCCCTCGCGCGCGGCGATCTCGGCCACCTGCGCGGCGGCGCGCGGGGTGACGCGGAAGCTGGCGGCGGCGGGCTCGGCGAGGGCGTTCTCGGACATCGGCGGTCTCCGTGGACCCCGAAGATAGGGGCCGGGGGCGGGGTTTTCCAACCGGCGGGCGGCGCGGCCGTTGTCGCGCCGGGCGGCGGGATGCTACAGCGGGATCCTCCCTGGTGGATCGCGCTTCCGCTCCTTGCCGGGCGACCGGTTCACCGCTCCGGCGATTCCACCCTCCGCGGATCAGGCGCTAGGGCAGCCCCATGGTGGCGGACAGCAGCGAAGGCGGCGGCCAGGACCGTGCCCCCTGGGCGGTGCGCCCCGACCAGTCCCGCGGCCGGCTGCATCCGGAGCCCGGCGGCGACCCGCGCTCGCCCTTCCAGCGCGACCGCGACCGCATCATCCACGCCAGCGCCTTCCGCCGCCTGCAGTACAAGACCCAGGTCTTCGTCTTCCACGAGGGCGACCACTTCCGCACCCGGCTGACGCACAGCATCGAGGTGGCGCAGATCGCCCGCTCCATCGCCCGCCGCCTCCGGCTCGACGAAGACCTGGCGGAGGCGCTGGCGCTGGCCCACGACCTCGGCCATCCCCCCTTCGGCCATGCGGGGGAGGAGGCGCTCGATTCGCAGATGCGCCCTTATGGCGGCTTCGACCACAACGCGCAGAGCCTGAAGGTCGTGACGCTGCTGGAAAGCCGCTACGCCGGCTTCGACGGGCTGAACCTGTCCTGGGAGACGCTGGAGGGGCTGGCCAAGCACAACGGCCCGCTGCGGCGCCCCCCGCCCTACATCGCCGAGTACGACCGCCGCCACCCGCTCGACCTCTCGACCCATGCCTCGGCGGAGGCGCAGGTGGCGGCGCTGGCCGACGACATCGCCTACAACAACCACGACCTCGACGACGGGGTGCGGGCGCGGCTGTTCACGCTGGAGGAGGCGGCGGCGCTGCCGCTGATCGGCGATGCCTATCAGGAGGCCCGCGCCCACTACCCCGGCATCGCCCCCGATCGGCTGATCTCCGAGACGGTGCGCCGGGTCATCAACTGGATGGTGCAGGATGTGGTGGCGGAGGCGGGGCGCCGCATCGCCGCCCTTGCCCCGCGGAGCGCCGACGACATCCGCGCCGCCGACCGCCCCATGGTCGCCTTCTCCGCGCCGATGCAGGAGGCGAACCTGGCGATCCGGGAATTCCTGTTCCAGCGCATGTACCGCCACTGGCGGGTGAACCGCACCATCCAGAAGTCGAAGCGGGTCACCCAGCTTCTGTTCCAGCTCCTGCACGGCGGGCCGCAGATGCTGCCGCGGAGCTGGCGCGACCGGGCGGGGGAGCCGGGCAGCGCCCAGGCGGCGATGGTGGTGTGCGACTACATCGCCGGCATGACCGACCGCTTCGCGCTGGAGGAGCACCGGCGCCTGACCGACCCGAACGTTCCGGGATAGCGCCGCTCCGGCGCCTCGCGGGTGTTCCGCCCGGGATGGGCGCGCGCTAAAGCCGCGCCGCCATGACCGCCCAGAGCCACGACATCTTCGCCGCCCTCCGCGACCGCGCCGTCGCCGCGCTGCGCGCCCTGCTGCCCGACCTGCCGGAGGAGGCGCTGGCGCGGGTGCAGATGGAGCCGCCGCGCGAGGCGGCGCATGGCGACATGGCGACCAACGCCGCGCTCGTGGCGGGCAAGGCGGCGCGCCAGCCGCCGCCGCGGCTCGCCGCCGCCCTTGCCGAGAGGCTGGCGGCGCTGCCCGAGGTGGCCGAGGCCGCCCCCGCCGGGCCCGGCTTCGTCAACCTGCGGCTGCGTGAGGATGTCCTGCGCGCCCAGATCCCGGTGATCCTGGCGGCGGGGGAGGCCTATGGCGACAGCGCCGCCGGCGGCGGGCGGCGGGTGAACGTGGAATACGTCTCCGCCAACCCGACCGGGCCGATGCATGTCGGCCACTGCCGCGGCGCGGTGGTGGGGGACGCGCTCGCCAACCTGCTCGCCAAGGCCGGCTGGGCCGTGACCAAGGAGTACTACGTCAACGACGCCGGGGCGCAGGTGCAGGCGCTCGGCTACGCCGCCTACTGGCGCTACCTGCAGGCGCTCGGCACCACCATGACGGAGGAGGAGTATGCGCAGCTCATCCCCGGCGGGCTGCAGTACCGCGGCGACTACCTGGTCCCGGTCGGCGCGGCGCTGAGGGAGCGCTTCGGCGACTCCCTCGCCGTGCCCGACCCCGCGCACCGCTACGGCATGGCCGGGCCCGACCACTGGCTGGCGCCGGTGCGGGAGTTCGCGGTGGCGCGGATGATGGAGGCGATCCGCGAGGACCTCGCCGCGCTCGGCGTGGTGCAGGACGTGTTCGTCTCCGAGGCGCAGCTCATCCGCGAGGGCATGCTGGAGCGGGCGGAGGCGCTGCTGGCGGCGAAGGGGCTGATCTACCGCGGCGTGCTGGAGCCGCCGAAGGGCAAGACGCCGGAGGACTGGGAGCCGCGCGAGCAGACGCTGTTCCGCGCCACGCAATTCGGCGACGAGGTGGACCGGCCGCTGCGCAAGTCCGACGGTTCCGGCACCTACTTCGCCAACGACATCGCCAACCACCTCGGCAAGATCGAGCGCGGCTTCGACGCGCTCGTGCATGTCTGGGGCGCCGACCACGGCGGCTACGTCCGGCGCATGCGGGCGGCGGTGGCGGCGCTGTCGGACGGCAGGGTCTCGTTCGACGTCGTGCTGACCCAGATCGTGCATGTGGTGAAGGGCGGGCAGCCGGTGCGGATGAGCAAGCGCGCCGGCACCTATGTCACGCTGCGCGACCTGATCGAGGAGGTGGGGCGCGACGCGGTGCGCTTCACCATGCTGACGCGCAAGGCCGACGCGCAGATGGAGTTCGACCTCGACAAGGTGGTCGAGCAGTCGCGCGACAACCCGGTGTTCTACGTGCAGTACGCCCATGCGCGCTGCCGCTCGGTGCTGCGCCAGGCGGGCGACCCGGCGCCGGCGGCGCTGGCCGCGGCGCCGCTGCACCACCTCGCCGACCCGGCGGAGCTGACGCTGCTGCGGCGCCTCTGCGCCTGGCCGCGCCTGGTGGAGGCCGCGGCGGCGGCGCGCGAGCCGCACCGGATCGCGTTTTTTCTCCATGACTTGGCCGCCGATTTTCATGTACTCTGGAACAGGGGGCGGGATGATTCGACGCTGCGGTTCATCCGGGGGGATGAGCCGGAGGCGACGAGGGCCAGGCTGGCCCTGGTGGCGGCCACGGCCACGGTCATCCGTTCGGGCCTCGCGGTGATGGGGGTCACGCCGGTCGAGGAAATGCGGTGAGCGACGTCACGATTCCATCCTATCGGATCGCCCGGGAACGCTCCGGGCCGTCCTGGCGCATGCTGGCCTTCGCCGGCGGGCTGCTCGCGGCGGTGGCGGCGGCCGGCGCGGTGTCGTGGAGCCTGTCGGAGAGCGGGCCACGCACCGTCCCGGTGGTGGAGGCCGAGTCCCGGCCGCTCAAGGTGCGGCCGGAGAATCCGGGGGGGCTCGTCGTGCCCAACACCGACCAGCTCGTGCTGGAGCCGCCCGCGGTGCGCCGCGCGGCGGAGCGCGAGCAGGCGAGCGGCGCGCGGCTTGCGCCCCCGCCGGAGGCGCCGCAGCTCGAACGCCTGCGCCGCGAGGCCGCGCCGGCGCAGCCCGCGCCGGCGGCCGAGACGCCGGCGCCACCGCCTGCCCCGTC
>NZ_SJDM01000005.1:0-207500 GCF_004761865.1 Crenalkalicoccus roseus
GCCGCCGCCGCCGAAGTCGCGCCGCGGCGGGCGGTCGCCACCCCCTTCACGGAAGGGCCGTCGGGCCGCTCCTGCCGCTCCGGCGCCGCCTTCCCCGGGTTTGCGTTCGATGATGCGGGTGACCAGACGCCTGCCCATCCGGTCGGTGCCGATCTCGCAGACCAGCGTGTCGCCGCTTTCCGGGGGTTCGATGCCGGCCTGGGTCAGGGCCGAGGCATGGAAGAAGACGTCCTGGCCGTCGGGCCCCAGAACGAAGCCGAAGCCTTTGCGGGCGTTGTACCACTTCACCTGGGCCTCGATGGGCCCGTCGCCGCCCGGCGTTTCGTTGTCAGAAGGCACTTGATGTCGTATCCGTAAAGGGTGAGACGCGGCGCGCAGGTGCGCAAGGCCGCCGACCCGAAGCATGGCACCAGCCGCGCCGCAATGCACGCGCTATTTCGGCGGGTGTCGGGCGCATCCGCTTTCCTGGGCGACCGGCGGGGGTCAGGGGGACGCCCCACCGCGCCACCGGCGGAAGCGGCGCGGGTCATAGGGCGCCATGTCGAGTTCCGGCGCGCGGCCGCAGAGCATCTGCGCCACCAGCCGTGCGCTGCGCGGCGCGGCCACCAGCCCGACATGCCCGTGCCCGAAGGCCAGGGCGATGTCGGCGGAGGCGCGCGAAAGCCCGAGGCAGGGCAGGCCGTCCGGCATGCTCGGCCGGTGCCCCATCCAGAACCGCACGCGCTCCGCCGGCAGGTCCCGCGGCAGGTCGGGGAAGCTGCGCAGCAGATGATCGCGCAGGATCTCCGCCCGCCGCCAGTTCGGCGGCGCCCGGAGGCCGGCGATCTCCACCTGCCCCGAGCAGCGGAGCCCATGCGCGGTCATGGTAATGGACATCTTGCCGTCCGAAGGCATCAGCGGCGTGCGGGGGCCGACCTCCACCCCCTCGATGACGGCGTGGTAGCCGCGCTCCGTCTCCAGCGGCACGCGGTCTCCGGCGGCAAGGGCGAGCGGGCGCGAATGCGCGCCGGCCGCGATGACGGCCTTGTCCGCCGCGATCTCCTCCCCATCCGTCAGCACCGCCCGGAGCCGGCCGCCCTCGATGCGGAAGCCGGTGCCGCGCCGCGCCAGCAGCCGCGCCCCCTGCGCCCGCGCCAAGGCCACCAGCGCCGCGACGTAGCCGCCGGGATCAACGCAGTGCCCGCCCTCCTCGACCAGGATGCCGAAGCCGTAGCGGCGGTGCAGCGCCGGCTCGCGCTGGTACAGCTTCTCGGCCGAAAGCTCGATCCAGCGGATCCCGACCTGGTGGCGGATGCGCCAGGCCATCGCCTCGGCCTCGAAGGCGGCGCGGTCGGGATAGACGTAGATCAGGCCGCGGCGATGGATCAGCCCGCCCACCCCCGCCTCCTCGGCCAGCCGGGCATGCCATGCCGGCGCGTCCCGCAGCAGGGCGCGCAGCGCTACCGCGGTGCGCGCCACCCGCGCCTCGGTCCAGCCGGAGAGCAGGTAACGCAGCAGCCAGGGCGCCACCCGCGGCAGGTAGGACCAGCGTATCGCCAGCGGCCCCAGCGGATCGGCCAGGAAGCCCGGTACCTTCCGCCACAGGCCCGGCACGGCCGGGGGAATGACCGACATCGGGCTCAGCCAGCAGCCATTGCCGTAGCTGGCCGCCTGCGGCCCTCCCGGAGGGCCGGGGTCGAGCAGCACGACCTCGTGGCCCTCGCGCAGCAGCTCGAGCGCGCAGCAGGCGCCCACGATGCCGGCCCCGATGACCACGCTGCGCGTCATGCTGTGGCCATCCGTCTACGCTCCCTCTGCGGATGCGCTAGCTGTTCGGCCCGCGCCCCATGCCGATGGGCTGCCAGCGCCGCAGCGTGGTGTTCTGCAGCACCGCCGGATTGACGCAGGACATCGGCCACCTGCCGGAGAGCACGAGGGCGAGCTCGTGCCCGACCCGGCGCTTCCGCGCCTCGTCGAAGCGGGCGGAGGCGGAGGCCACATGCGCCGTCAGCGTCACGTTGTCCATCCGCAGCAGCGGGTTGTCGGGGGAGGGGGGCTCCACCTCCAGCACGTCGAGCGCCGCATGGGCGATCCAGCCCTCCTGCAGGGCCTTGATCAGCGCGCTCTCGTCCACCGTAGGACCGCGCCCGGTGTTGATGAAGATCGCACCCTTCTTCATGCGGCGGAAATGCTGCTCCCGCAGCATGTGGTGGCATTCGGGCCGCGCCGGCGCGTGCATCGAGACGAAGTCGGACTGCTCCAGAAGCTCGTTCAGCGTCGCCGGCATCACCCCGTATTCAGAGAGCAGCATCTCCTCCACGAAGGGATCATAGGCGAGCATGCGCAGGCCGAAGGGGGCGGCGCGGCGCGCCACGGCGCGGGCGACGCGGCCGAAGGAGATGAAGCCCAGGGTCTGACCCATCAGGCGGGGAATCTGCAGCAGCGCCGGCCGCCCCTCCTTCCAGCGACCCTCCCGCACCATGCGGTCCTGCTCGATCAGCCGTCGGAAGCCGGCGAGCAGCAGCATCATGGCGTGGTCCGCCACCTCCTCGATGAAGGTGTCGGGAACGTTGGTGACCGGGATGCCCCGCTCGGTCGCCGCCTTTACATCCACCGAATCGACGCCGACGCTGCCGAGGGCGATGATCCGGCACCGGGTCAGGCCCTCGATGATCCTGCGGGTGATGGGAATGCCCTTGGCGTAGATCGCGTCCGCCTCGCGCGCCGCCTCGAGGAAGCCGTCCTCGGTGGCCGGCCCCTCGACGATCTCGGCGTCGAGGCCCTGCAGCGCCTCCATCTCGTACTCGTAGCCGCCGCCGGCGACGGTGAAGCTCGCCCCGGCGGGGGTGAGGATCCTGAACCTGGCCATGGCATCTCCCTCTCAGTGCTTCGGCGGCCGCGCGCGGATGGCGGCCTCGTTGACCTCGACTCCCCAGCCCGGCCCCGTCGGCAGCACCAGCTCGCCGTTCTCGATCACCGGCGGGGGGGTGAATTCGTCCCGCCAGGAGACGCTGTCCATGTCGATCTCCATCACCCGGAAATTCGGGATGGCGGCGCAGAAATGCGCGCTGATCAGGCTGCACAGGTTGCCGTAGAAATTGTGCGGCGCGCAGTTCACCTCGTAGACATCGCACATCGCGGCGATCTTGAGGCTCTCCGCGAGGCCGTTCCAGATCACGTCCACGATGGCCACGTCCATCGCGTACTGCTCGAGGAAGGGGCGGAATTCGCGCCGCCCGTGCAGGGTCTCGCAGGAGGCGATGGGGCAGGGGGCGCGGCGCCGGATGCTCGCCAGCGCCGCCGGATCGTGGGTGTCGATCTCGAGCCAGGTCAGGTCGTAGGGCGCCACCGCCTCGGCGACCCTGAGGAAGCCCTCGGTCCTGAAGTGGAAGTTGACATCCAGATGCACGCCCATCTCCGGCCCCACCGCCTCCCGGATGGTGGCGAGATGCCGGCGCAGTCCGGCGAGGGTGCGGCTGTCCCAGTTCAGCTCCGGCCAGCCGGCGTGGCGGCCGAAGCCGGGCGCGTGCTGGTAGAGCCTGCCGTCGGGTCCGGACAGCAGGATGTTGGTCTTGAGTCCCCTGAAGCCGAGCGCCTTCACCTCCGCGGCATGGCGCGCCACCCCGTCGTGGTCGAGGAGCGGCGGCACGCCCATATGCGCGGCGTTGCGCACGCGGTAGGTGCCGAAATGCGACCAGTAGACCGGGATCCGCTCCCGGACCGGGCCGCCGAACAGCGCGCAGACGGGAATGCCGCGGGCCTTGGCGGCGATGTCGAGCAGCGCGTTCTCGATCGCGGCGATCGCCTGCTGGTTCAGCCCGCCGCGCGCCTGCCGCGTCATCACGTGCAGGAAGGCCGTCACCTCCTCGAAGCGTGTCGGGTCCCGCCCGATGACCAGCGGCGCGAGGCCCTCGATCACCGCGGAGAGGCCGGTGCTGCCGAAGCTCTCATTGTATTCCGACCAGCCGACCAGGCCGTCCTCGGTGGTGACCTTGAGGAAGGAGAACAGGCGCCATCCGGCATCCGCCCGCAGCGTCTCGATCCGCGCGATCCTCATCGTTCCCCCCTATTCCCGGGCGGCCAAGCCAAGCATGGCGGCCGCGGCTCCACAAGGCGCGGCGGCGGCGCTAGCCTCGGGCGGAGGAGAGGGAGGACGGCATGGGCAGGCTGCAAGGCAGGATTGCCTGGATAACCGGAGCGGGCAGCGGCATCGGCGAGGCGGCGGCCGAGCGCTTCGCCGCCGAGGGCGCCGCCGTGGTGATCACCGGGCGGCGGCGCGAGAGGCTGGAGCAGGTCGCCGCCCGCATCGGCGCCAGGGGCGGCACCGCCCATGTGCAGCCCGCGGACCTGATGCGGGCGGACCAGGTGCGGGCGGTGGCCGGGTGGATCGGCGAAACGCTCGGCCGGCTGGACATCCTGGTGAACAATGCCGGGCTGAACATCACCGAGCGGGACTGGAAGCGGCTGAGCCCGGCAGGCATCGACGAGCTGATCGGCGGCAACCTCACCTCGGCCTTCTACGTCGCGCAGGCGGTCCTGCCGATGATGCGGGCGCAGGGGGGCGGGGTGATGATCCACACCGCCTCCATGGCCGGGCGCAACGTGAGCCCGATGAGCGGGCCTGGCTACACGGCCGCCAAGCACGGCGTGGTGGCGATGAGCCACAGCATCAACATGGAGGAGTGCACCAACAACATCCGCAGCACCGCCTTCTGCCCCGGCGAGGTGAACACCGAGATCCTGAGGAAGCGCCCCAACCCTCTCGGCCAGGAGGATCTCGACCGGATGCTGCAGCCGGCCGATTGCGCCGACCTGCTGCTCTACATCGCCACCCTGCCGCCGCAGGTGACGATGAACGAGGTCTGGCTGACGCCGACCTGGAACCGCGGCTACGTCGCGGCGCAGGGGCGGAAGCTGTAGGCCGGGGCAGGGGGGCGCGGCCCCCTACTCCTTCACCGCGCCGGTCAGGGAGGAGACGTAGTAGTCCACGAAGAACGAGTAGAAGATCGCCACGGGCAGCGAGCCCAGCAGGGAGCCAGCCATCAGCGCACCCCACTGGTACACGTCGCCCGATACCAGCTCGGTGAGGATCGCCACCGGCACCGTCTTGTTCTCGCTGCTCTGGATGAAGGCGAGGGCGTAGATGAATTCGTTCCAGGACAGGGTGAAGCTGAAGATGCCCGCCGAGATCAGCCCCGGCACCGCCAGCGGCAGGGTGATCTGGGTCAGGATCTGCAGCCTGGTCGCGCCGTCGATCAGCGCGCACTCCTCCAGCTCATAGGGAATGGACTTGAAGTAGCCGATCAGCAGCCAGGTGCAGAAGGGGATCAGGAAGGTCGGGTAGGTCAGGATCAGCGCGAAGGGCGTGTCGAACAGCCCGAACTGGAACACCATGATCGCCAGCGGGATGAACAGGATCGAGGGCGGCACCAGATAGGCGAGGTAGATCGCCAGGCCGACGTACTGGCTGCCCCGGAAGCGCAGCCGCTGGATCGCGTAGGCGGCGAGCACGCTGCAGAACAGCGACAGGAAGGTGGAGGCGATCGCCACCAGCATCGTCGTCCAGAGCCAACGCGGATAGGAGGTGGCGAAGAGCAGGTGGTAGATGTGGTCGAGGGTCGGCGAGCTGATCCAGAACGGATTGTAGTTCTTGTAGTCGTACATCTCGGCGTTCGGCTTGAACGCCGTGATCGTCATCCAGTAGAAGGGGAACAGCAGGATGACGACGAAGCAGGCCAGCGGCAGGTAGAGCGTCACCACCCGCCGCGCCCGGCTGTCCCAGGACATCATCTCGGGCGCGAGGCTCGCCTTCGCCTGCGCTTCCGGCGTGACGGCGGCGACGGTGTCGGTCGTGCGCGCGACGGCGCCGGGGGCGTCAGTCATTGGCCTCTCCCTGCTGCCACTTGCGGCGCGCGAGCGCGAAGTAGCTGAACAGCGTGGCGAAGACGAGGAAGGGGATCATCGCCACCGCGATCGCCGCCCCTTCGGCGAGCTGGCCACCGGGGATGCCGCGCTGGAAGGCGAGGGTGGCCATGAGATGCGTCGAGTTCACCGGCCCGCCGCGCGTGATGGCGTAGACGAGCTGGAAATCGGTGAAGGTGAAGATGATCGAGAAGGTCATCACGATCGCCAGGATCGGCAGGAGCAGCGGGAAGGTGATGTAGCGGAAGCGCTGCCATGCCGTGCTGCCATCGAGCAGCGCCGCCTCGTAGAGCGAGGGCGAGATGGTCTGCAGCCCGGCGAGCAGCGTGATCGCCACGAAGGGGATGCCGCGCCAGATGTTGGCCGCGATCAGCGAGAACCGCGCCGACCAGGCGTCGCCCAGGAAGTTGAACGGCGTTTCCCGTATGCCGAGAACGTCCACGGCGAGATAGGAGATGATCGAGAACTGCGGATCGTAGATCCACCAGAAGGCAATGGCCGAGAGCACCGTCGGCACGATCCAGGGCAGCAGGATGATCGCGCGCAGCAGGCTCTTGAACGGGATGTGCTGGTTCAGGAGCAGCGCCAGCCACAGGCCGAGGGCGAATTTCCCCACCGTCGCGACCGCGGTGTAGAACACGCTGTAGAAGACGGCGCTCCAGAACAGCGGGTCTTCCATCAGGTATATGAAGTTCTCGAGCCCCACCCACTGCCCGCGCCGCCCGATCGTCGCGTCGGTGAAGGCCAGCCAGATGCCGAGGCCGAGCGGATAGGTGAGGAACACCGTCAGCAGGCCGACCGCCGGCAGCAGGCAGGCGAAGATGAGGAAGGGCTTCGAGTCGAACAGCCGGGTCAGCCAGCCGGGCTGGGCTCTCGCCCGTGTCCAGTCGGGCGCGGCGGTGACGGACATGGAACCCTCCCTCGGTGGCGCGGGGCGGCCATGCCGGCCGCCCCGCCGCGCTCAGCTGCGGTAGATGCGCCGCGCGCGGCGCTCCGCCTCGCGGATCGCCTGTTCCGGCGTCGCCTGCCCCGAGGCGACCGAGGCGTACATCTGCACCATGATGTATTCCGAGGCGACGGTGCCGGAGGCGGCGGTGATCGGTCCCTTGTAGCCGCTCCAGAACGGGTTGTTCATGCCGTCCCTGAACACCGTCAGCTTCGGATCGCTCTCCCAGACCGGGGCGGCGTCGTAGGCGGTGAGCGGATGCGACCAGTAGCCGAGGCAGTTGTTCAGCCAGGGGCTGTACTGCTCCTGCTCCAGCATGAACTGGATGAAGGCCTTACCCGCATTGGGGAAGCGGGTGTGGCGGAAGATCATGGCGTTGAGGATCGTCGCCGACTGCGGCGGCCGGTCCACACGGCCCTTCGGCAGCGGCGCGTGGTTGGTGTCCTCGGCGATGGCGCGCGTGGCAGGATCGTTCTTCAGCGCGAAGTAGAGCGACACGCCATTGGCGGTGAGGAAGCACTCCTGCGCGGCGTAAGCGCGGTTGTTGCTGGGATCGAGCCAGGACAGGGTGCCGGGCACGAAGGTCTGGTACAGCTCCCTGACGTAGTTGAGCGCCTCCAGCGTCTCGCGGCTGTTGATGGCGACCTTGCCTTCCTCGTCCACGAGGTAGGCGCCATGGGCCCAGGTCATCCAGTTGGCGAATCCGTTGCCATCCCCGACCGCGTTGCCCAGGGCGAAGCCGGGCGGCTTGTTGTTGCGCCGCATCGCCTGGCAGAGGCGCAGGAACTCGCCCAGATCGTCCGGGATCCTGTCGAAGCCCGCCTCGCGCACCGCCGAGATGCGATAGACGATGGGGCCGGTGGAGCCGCCGAAGGGGATGCCGATCCAGTTGTTGGTGCCGTGCCGCTTGCCGAACTTGTCGGCCAGGAATTTCCAGCCGCCGTATTTCCTGCCGAGGTATTCGGCGACGTCGGAAAGCTCGATCAGCTTGTCGGCGTAGATGTGCGGGTCGTCGGCCCAGCCGATCACCACGTCCGGCCCGGTGCCGGTGTTCGCCGTCACCGCCGTCTGCGGGCGGATGTCCTCCCAGCCCACGAAGTCCACGCGGACCGGAATGTTGAATTGCTGGCTGAAGCGCTGCGCATTCTCGCGAAAGATCACCTCGTCCGGCTCCACGAAGCGGGCGGGACGGATGATGCGGAGCTGCGCGCCCTGCTCAATCTGCAGGCGCGGCGGTTCGGCCTGCTGCGTGGGCACCGGCGGGAGCTGCGCCCAGGCCCGCTCGCGCAGGGCAAGCGCGGCGAACCCCGCGGCACCGAGGCCGATGGCGCCGCGTCTCGTGAAGTCCCTCATGCGTTTCCTCCCTCTTGCTGTCTAGATCCGCCGGCCGGTCTGCCGGTCGAACAGGTGTATCAATGACGGCTCGGGCATCACCGGCAGGATGTCGCCAGGCCTGGCCGAGACGCGCTCGCGGAAGGCGCCGATCAGGCTGGCGCCGCCGGCCCGCATCAGGACCTGCGTTTCCGACCCGGTCGGCTCCACCACCTGCACCGTCGCCGGCACGCCGGCGGGATCTATGCGCAGATGCTCCGGCCGGATGCCGTAGATGGCCGTGCCGTCCCGCGGGGCGTGGCCGTTCGGCGGCAGCGGCCAGCGCGTCCCGTCCTCGGCGAGGAAGCCCTCCGGCCCGCAGCGGCCCTCGATCATGTTCATGGCGGGGGAGCCGATGAAGCCGGCGACGAACAGGTTCGCCGGCCGGTCGTACAGCTCCAGCGGCGGCCCTGCCTGCTCGATGTTGCCGCTGTTCATGACCACGATCTTGTCGGCCATGGTCATGGCCTCGATCTGGTCGTGGGTAACATAGACGGTCGTCACCTTCAGCCGCTGGTGCAGCTCCTTGATCTCGGCGCGCATCTGCACGCGCAGCTTGGCGTCGAGGTTGGAGAGCGGCTCGTCGAACAGGAACACCTGCGGGTTGCGCACGATCGCCCGGCCCATCGCCACGCGCTGCCGCTGCCCGCCGGAGAGCTGGCGCGGATAGCGGTGCAGGAGCTGCTCGAGCCCCAGGATACGCGCCGCCCGCCCGACCTCCTGCTCCATTACCTCCTTCGGCGCCTTGGCGAGCTTCAGGCTGAAGGCCATGTTCTGGAACACGGTCATGTGCGGGTAGAGCGCGTAGTTCTGGAACACCATGGCGATGTCCCGGTCCTTCGGCGGCACGTTGTTCACCACGCGCCCGCCGATGGCGATCTCTCCCGAGGTGATGTTCTCGAGCCCCGCAATCATGCGCAGCAGCGTGGACTTGCCGCAGCCCGAGGGGCCGACAAGGACGACGAACTCGCCATCCTCGATGTCCACACTGACGCCGTGCAGCACCTCCACGGAGCCGAAGGATTTGCGGACGTTGCGGATCTCCACGGTCGCCATCGGTGCCTCCCTCCCCCGATCTGGCGCCGCGCCTACAGCCGCGAAACCGCCGTTTCCTTGCTGGTGATGAACTCCAGCAGCACCGGCACGCCCTCCTGCGTCTTCCGGATGCCGCGCCTGATGGCGGGGACGATCTCGGACGGGTCGGTCACCCGCTCGCCGTAGCCGCCGAAGGCGCGAGCCATCGCGGCGTAGTCGCCGGAGATGTCGGTGCTGCGGTACTTCTCGGTGCTGATCGGCATCACCTTCAGCTCGATCGCCATGGAGAAATTGTTGAGCAGCACAGACATGATGGGGATGCGCTCGCGCACCGCGGTCTCGAAGTCCATCCCGGTGAAGCCGATCGCCGCGTCGCCCCAGACGTTGATGCACAGCTTGTCCGGCGCGGCGAGCTTCGCGCCCATCGCAAGGCCGAGCCCGTAGCCGAGCTGCGTGGTCTTGCCCCAGCCGAGATAGGAAAGCGGCGTGGTCGCGCGCCAGAAGGGCGAGAGCTGATCGCGCGGGCTGCCCGCATCGTGCGTGATGATGGTGTTGTCCCGGTCCACCGTGTGCTGCAGGTCCCATAGCACGCGGTAGGGATTGAGTGGGGCGTCCTTCGAGGTGAGCTTCGGCATCCATTCCGCGAGCCACGGCTCGCGCACCGCCTGGATCTCGGCCGCCACCGGGGCCGGGTCGCGCGGGCCGTCCACCAGGCCCGAAAGCTCGGCGAGCAGCGCGTCCAGCGTCAGCCCGGCGTCGCCGATCAGCCCGATCTCCGCCCGCACGTCCTTGTTCAGGTGCATCGGGTCGAGGGTGGCGTGGATGTAGGCCGGACCCTTCGGCATCCGCACGCCGAAATTGGTCTCGGTGAAGGAGCAGCCGATACCGAGGATGACGTCGGCCTGGTCGAGGAAGTGCCGCACCGGCTTCGAGATGGCGAGGCCGCCCGAACCCAGGGAGAGCGGGTGCTCCTCGTTGAAACTCGACTTGCCGCCGAGGCTGGTGGTGACCGGCGCCGCCAGAAGCTCCGCGAGCCGCCGAAGCTGGTCCCAGGCCCGCGCCCAGTGCACGCCCTGACCGGCATAGATCACCGGGCGCTTGGCGTTCGCCAGCAGCCGCGCCGCGCGCCTCACATCGGCCGGGTCCGGGCCGTAGCGGGTGGCGCAGACCGGGGTGTAGTCCAGCGGCTCCGGCACCTCCTCGTTCCACATGTCCGAGGGCACCTCGACCAGCACCGGCCCGCCGCGCCCGTTGCGCAGCCGGGTGAAGGCGCGGCGCATGATGTGCGGCACCTCGGCGGCGAGATTCACCGGCTCCGCCGACTTCACCACGTGCCGCATGGCGACGGTGGAGTTGAAATTGGGGTCCACATGGGCGAGCCGCCGCGGGTAGCCCATCGGCACCACCAGCACCGGCACCGATTCGCCATAGGCCTGCGCCACGCCGCCATAGGCGTTCTCCGCCCCCGGCCCGTGCTGCATGCAGAAGGCGCCGATCTTGCGGCCGGCGGTGACGCGGGAGATCGCGTCCGCCATGTGCAGCCCGGTCCGCTCCTGGCGCACCATGATCGGGCGGATGTCCTTCGCGGCTGCGAATTCGATGAGGTGGTTCACCGGGTAGCCGGTGAGGATCTCGACGCCCTCGCGCTTCATGATCTCGGCGATGGCTTCCCCGACCTTCATGCCCGTCTCCTTCCCGCCGGGCGCGTTGCGCGCCCGGTTCCGCGGCGGCGCCGCCTCGTTCCGGCCGAAAGCCTAGCCTCCGCCTCGCGGCGCTGGCAACGGCATCCCGATGGTTCCCGCCGCGGAAGCCGCCATACTGCCGGGGAAGGGGAGGACAGGCATGGCCGAGCAGATCACTGATGCCGAGTTCGAGGTCCTGTTCCGGCGCGCCGGCCTGGCGCTGGCGCCGGCGCAGCGGGCCGAGGTGCGGGCCGCGTGGCGGGCGGTGCAGGACATGCTCGCGCGCAACCGCGCCCCCGCCCCCGATACCGACGAGGTTGCCGCCGCCTCCGCCGAGCCGGCTGTCACCTTCGCGGCGGAGTCCCGGCCGTGAGCGCGATCCCGACCATCGCCGAGGCCGCCCGGCGCATCGCCGCGCGCGACCTCTCGCCGCTGGAACTGACCCGAGCCTGTCTCGGGCGCATCCGCCGCCTCGACGGCAGGCTGCACGCCTTCCTCCGCGTGGAGGAGGGCGCCCTCGCCGCCGCGCGGGCGGTCGAGGCGCGGATCGCGAAGGAGGGGCCGCGCGGGCCGCTCGACGGCATCCCCATTGCCCACAAGGACATCTACGAAACCGCCGGCATCCCGACCACCGGCCACTCCCGCGTGCTGCGGCACCACGTGCCGCGGTGGGACGCCACCACCGTGCGCAGGCTGGCCGAGGCCGGGACGGTGATGCTGGGCAAGCTCGCCACCCATGAGTTCGCCTTCGGCGGCCCTTCCTTCGACCTGCCCTGGCCGCCGGCCCGCAACCCCTGGAACCCGGAGCACTTCACCGCCGGCTCCTCCTCCGGCACCGGGGCGGCGGTGGCGGCGGGGATGATCCTCGGCGGCACCGGCTCGGACACCGGCGGCTCGATCCGCGGGCCGGCGGCGCTCTGCGGCATCGCCGGCATCAAGCCGACCTACGGCCTGTGCTCGCGCGCCGGCGTGCTGCCGCTGGCCCAGACCCTCGACCATGCCGGCCCGCTCGCCTGGACGGTGGAGGACTGCGCCATCCTGCTCCAGGCCATGGCCGGCCACGACCCGGAAGACCCGGCCAGCGCCGACCGGCCGGTGCCGGATTTCCGCGCCGGCATCGGGCAGGGCGTGAAGGGGCTCAGGATCGGCGTGATCCGCCACTTCCACGAGACCGATCACCCGGCGAGCCCGGCGACGCTCAAGGGCATCGAGGACGCCGCCGCCTTCTTCCGCGCCGAGGGGGCGGCGCTGCGCGACGTCGCCCTACCGCCGCTCGCCGACTTCAACGCCTGCGGCTGGGTGATCCTGATGGCCGAGGCCTTCGCGGTGCACGAGACCTGGATGCGCCGCGATCCCGGCCTCTACGGCGAGTCCATGCGCGGTCGCATGGCCCTCGGGGCGCTGCTGACCGCCGCCGACTACATGCAGGCGCAGAAGAAACGGCGGGAGCTGATCGCGCGGACCGTGGCGGCGGCGCAAGACCTCGACCTGCTGCTCACCGCGGCGCAGCCGGGCGAGGCGCCGCGCCTCGACGCCGTGCCCAAATGGGGCTTCCTGGAGAAGCCCAATTTCACCATCCCCTTCAACGTCACCGGCTGGCCGGGCCTGACCCTCTGCACCGGCTTCGGCGAGGGTGGGCTGCCGGTGGCGATGCAGCTCGTCGCCAAGCCCTTCCGGGAGGATCTGCTGTTCCGCGCCGGCCACGCCTATGAGCGGGCGAGGCCCTGGCGGGACCGGCGGCCCATGCCGGCGGAGGGCTGAGGCGGGCGGGGCCCGCCCCCTACCGCGTCAGGGCCGCATCCCGTGCCGGCTCATGCCCGGCTCCAGCAGCCTTGCCGCGAGGTCGGCGAACTCGCAGAGCAGGCGGCGGGTGTGGCGGGGGTCGATGATCTCCTCCACCCAGAAGGCCTCCGCCGTGCGCAGCGGGCTGCGCAGCTTCTGCAGCCGGGTCTCGATCTCGGCCAGCTTCGCCTTCGGATCCTCCGCCGCGTCCAGCTCGGCCCGGTAGGCCGCCTCGATGCCGCCCTCGAGCGGCAGCGAGCCCCAGCGTGCCGAGGGCCAAGCGTAGCGGAGGGAGAAGCGGCTGGCCGGCTGGTGCACCACGCCCGCGACGCCGAAGGCGTTGCGCACGATCACCGTGCACCAGGGGATGGTGGTCTGGTTCACCGCCGCCATGGCCCGCACGCCCCAGCGTATGGTCGCGGCCTTCTCCGCCTCCGGCCCGATCATGAAGCCCGGGCAGTCCATCAGGTAGACCATGGGTAGGTGGAAGGTCTGCGCCAGGTCCACGAAGCGCACCACCTTGGCGCAGGCATCCGCGGTCCAGGACCCGGCGTAGTGGAAGGGATCGCCCGCCATCACCGCCACCGGCAGCCCGTGCAGCCGCGCCAGCGCCGTGATCACCGGGCGGCCGAACCAGCGGCCGAGCTCGAACACGCTGCCGCGATCCATCACGCTCTCGATGATCGGGCGCATGCGGTAGGGCTTGCGGATGTCGCGCGGCACCGCCGCGATCAGCGCCTCCTCGGCGCGTGTCGGGTCGTCCTCGCATGCCGTGCGCGGGGGCAGCTCGAACACCGAGGAGGGCAGGTAGGAGAGGAAGCGCCGCGCCGCCGCGAAGGCCTCCTCCTCGCTGTCCACCGCGTGGTCCACCGCGCCGCTCCGCGTCTGGATCTCCCACCCGCCGAGCTCCTGCTTGGTGAGGTTGTGGCCGAGCGCGTTCACCACCGGCGGCCCAGCGACGAACAGCGCCGAGGTCTCCTTGGTCATCACCGAATAATGGCTCGCCGCCAGCCGCGCCGCGCCGAGCCCCGCGACCGAGCCGAGGCCGAGCGCCACCACGGGAACGCGCGAGAGGTTGTCCCCCGTGTGGTGGTAGAGCCAGGTGCCGCCGATCCCGCCCGGCAGGTTGGCTCGCCCCGTGGTCTCGATGGTCTTGACCGAGCCGCCGCCGCCCGAGCCCTCGATGATGCGGATGATCGGCAGCCGCAGGTCGGCGGCCATGCGCTCGGCCATGATCGGCTTCTCGCGGATGGTGGCGTCGGCGCTGCCGCCGCGGACGGTGAAGTCGTCGCCCACCACCACGACGGGGCGGCCCTCGATCCGGCCCCGGCCCATGACGCAATTGGAAGGGGTGAAGCGCTTCAGCTCCCCGGTCGTGTCGTACTCGGCCCGCCCGGCGATGGCGCCCACCTCGTGGAAGCTGCCGGGGTCGAGCAGGGCGCCGATCCGCTCGCGCACGGTCAGCCGCCCGCCCTCGTGCTGCCGGCGCACCTTCTCCGCGCCGCCCATGGCATGGGCCAGCGCCTCCCGCCGGCGCAATTCCTCGAGTTCGGGCTCCCAGGTCATGCCGTCCGCTCCTCCATCGCCGAGGGGGCGGAGTTGAGCATGCGGGGCGGCGATGGGGTAGCCGCCCCGGGCGCCGTTGGCCGGCGCCCCGTCCCACCCTATCTTCGTCGGGCACGCCAGAGGAGGACGCCATGCGCGAGGTCACCCAGGGGGCGCCCGACGCCTGCATCGTCGGCTGGGCCCATTCCCCCTTCGGCAAGCTGGAGGAGCCGGACCTCGAGGCGCTGATGGCCCGCGTCGCCCGCGCCGCGATCGAGGATGCCGGGATCTCGCCCGACGAGGTGGATGCCGGCTTCGTCGGCGTCTTCGGCGAGGGCTTTACCGACCAGGGCTTCCCCGCCTCGCTGGTGCTGCAGTCGGTGCCGGAGCTGCGCTTCAAACCGGTCACCCGCTTCGAGAACGCCTGCGCCACCGGCAGCGCCGCCATCCACGGCGCGCTGGACTTCCTGGCCGCCGGGCGCGGCCGCTTCGCCCTGGTGGTGGGGGCGGAGAAGATGACCGCGACGCCGGGGCCGAAGATCGGCGACATCCTGCTCTCCGCCAGCTACCGCAAGGCGGAGAAGGACATCGAGGGCGGTTTCGCCGGCGTCTTCGCCCGCATCGCGGAGGCCTATTTCCAGCGCCATGGTGACCAGTCCGACGCGCTGGCGGCGATCGCGGCCAAGAACCACGCCAACGGGGTGGACAATCCCTGGGCGCAGATGCGCAAGGATCTCGGCTACGAATTCTGCCGCCGCGAGAGCGAGAAGAACCCCTACGTCGTCCGGCCGCTGAAGCGCACCGACTGCTCCCTGGTCTCGGACGGCGCGGCGGCGCTGGTGATCACCGATGCCGAGACGGCGAGGGCGATGGGCAAGGCGGTGCGCTTCCGCGCCGCCGTGCACGTCCAGGATTTCCTGCCGATCGCCAGCCGCGACATCGTCCGCTTCGAGGGGCCGCGCGAGGCCTGGCGGCGGGCCCTGGCGCAGGCCGGGCTTGGCGCGGTGACCGACCTCTCCTTCGTCGAGACGCATGACTGCTTCACCATCGCCGAACTCATCGAGTACGAGGCGATGGGCCTGACCCCGGAAGGGCAGGGCGCGCGCGCGGTGCTGGAGGGCTGGACGGCGAAGGACGGCAAGCTGCCCGTCAACCGTTCCGGCGGGCTGAAGGCGAAGGGCCACCCGATCGGCGCCACCGGCATCTCCATGCACGTGCTGACGGCGATGCAGCTCACCGGTACCGCCGGGGCCATGCAGCTTCCGAAGGCGGAACTCGGCGGCGTGTTCAACATGGGCGGCGCGGCGGTGGCCAATTACGTGTCCATCCTGGAGCGCACCGGGTGAGCGGGGACCAGGTCCTCTGGGTCTACGTCACCGCGGCCGACGCCGAAGAGGCGCGGCGGATCGGCCGCGCGCTGGTGGAGGAGGGGCTGGCCGCCTGCGTCAACCTCCTCCCCGGCCACACCGCGATCTACCGCTGGCAGGGACGGATCGAGGAGGGGCCGGAGGCCGCCTTCCTTGCGAAGACCACCGCCGCCCGGTTCGAGGCGCTGCGCGCCCGCATCCGCGCGCTGCACAGCTACAGCCTGCCCTGCATCCTCGCCCTTCCCGCGGCGGCGGGGGATGCGGAGTTCCTCGACTGGGTGCGCGCCAACGCCACCCCGGCCTGAGGGGGGGGGGGCGCCATGCCGGATGCCGCGAAGGCGGATCGCGCTGTGTAGGCGCGCCCCGGCACCCATGGGCGCATCGGCCGCGGTCCGCGGGACCCGGTGTCAGTCCGTCATGCGGTCGAGGGGGCGCACGCGGCGCAACACCCATCGCTTGAAGGCGATCGGCAGGGCCACGCCGGCAAGGGTCAGCAGGATGGCGTGGATCCAGAAATGTTCCGCCGTCCAGCCGATGCCGGCGGCGATCAGCAGCGCCTTGGTGCCGCCGATGGCCAGCGTGTTGAACAGGTAGATCGCCATCGCGTAGCGGCCGAAGAACAGCGGCCAGGACCAGGACGAGACCGGCGGCAGGCGCACCATCCCGTGCAGGGCGGGGATGGCGAGCAGCCCGCAGACCACCAGCGCCTGGCGCGCCTCCAGCACCCCGGCGAGGGCGAGGCCGAGCGCGGCGCCGAACAGCAGCCACCACAGCCACTGCCCGCGCTCGAAGGCAGGCAGCAGCGTCCCCTGGCGCTCGGCCACCCAGAGGCCGGCGGCGAAGAACAGGAAGTGGCTGGCGAAGCGGTCGAGATAGGCGACCGGCGGCACCTCGACGAGCTGCAGCAGCAGGCCGAGCGCCACCAGCCCCCCGGCGCCGATGCCGAGGCGCATCAGCGGCAGCGACACCACCGTGCAGAGGAACAGCACCGCCAGGTACCAGACGGTGACCGCGGGGCTGCGCTCGGTGGTCCAGAAAAGGTCGCGCAGCCCACCCCAGAACCCGTCCGGGACGTTGTCCACGTACACGACCTGCATGGCGGCGAGCTTGGCCAGCAGAATCATGAGGCCGAGCAGGAAGAAGGGGAGCAGCAGCCGCTCCGCCCGCGCGCGCACCACCCCCGGCCAGGCCGAGGGCGGCCGGGCCAGCAGGCCGCTCAGCACCACCACCGTGCCGCTGAGATAGAGGAAGAACGGCATGTGGAAGCGGTAGATGGCGTAGCGCACGGGCTCGTACCACTCGACGCCCGCGGGCGCCCGCTGGGCGACGATGTGGCCGAACACCACGAGCAGGATCGCGATCCCCTTCGCGCGCTCGATGTCGAGCCGGCGCGTCCGCGCCGGGGCCTGCGCGGCGCTCGACGGCGCCAGGGGGGCCTGCAGGGGCAGGGTCTGCGACATCTCAGCCGGTGGCGTACCCGCCGTGCGTGGCGGGGGGATATCGTCCGGCGCCTTGCCAGGCGGGGTGCTGGCGCTGCGCGAGGCGCGCCTCGATCCGGGCGCGGGCCATGGCGGCGGCGAAGAAGGTGAACTGCATCACCGCCGTGGTGGCGATCAGCGTGTTGTCGAACCCGCTGTGCACCAGGGCGGCCACCAGCGCGGCGCGCAGCACCAGCCGGTCGGACGGGGCGGCGCGGCGCGTGCCGCCCCAGATCCAGGCGATGATGCAGAGGAAGATCAGGGCGCAGCCGACGATGCCGGCATCCACCGCGAGGCGCAGATACTCGTTGTGGGCCGCGTTGCTGCCGAGCAGGCGGATCATCGGATCCTCGGGGTCCACGATCAGCTTGCCGGCGCCGAGCCCCCAGCCGAACAGCGGGCGGGCGGCGATCGCCTCGGTGAAGTAGGGCCAGATGATGTCGCGGCCCGAGTAGTTGAACTCTCCGTCGCGGCCGATGAAGCGCTCCAGCGCGTAGGCCACGAAGGGCCCGAGCAGCAGCGCCGCCGGCACCAGGCCGCCCATCACCAGGTCCACCTTGCGCTGCAGGGGAAAGATGCGGCGGTTGGAGAGCAGGAATACCGTGAGCAGGAACAGCGCCACGGTGAAGAGGGGGGCGCGCGCCTGGGTGGCGAGCAGGACCGCGAGGTTCATCCCGCCCGCCACCAGCCAGATGGGCCGGAAGCCCCGCAGGTATTCGAGCACGCAGGCGAAGATGGCGGTGACGCAGAACCCAGCCAGGAAGGGCGGCGAGTGCAGGCCCTGGAAGCGGCCGAACCGGTCGAAGGCCGGGTAGAGGCCGAGCAGGTCGGCGAATAGGCCGAGCAAGGCGCTCGTCACCGGAACCGCCGCCACACCGCGCACCAGCACCGTCCACACCTTGTGCGGCGCGAGCGCGAAGCCGAGGGCGAAGGGCGCGGTGGAGCCGAGGAAGCTGCGCACCATCTCCCCGGTGTCGATGACGTTGCTGATCGGCAGGATGGCGAGGCTGAGCCCGCCCACCACGGTGAAGGCGAGGAACGGCCAGTTGATCGCCCGCGACACGCCGTAGCGCAGGATCAGCGATGCGGCGAGTGCGAAGGGCGCTATCTTTACCACCGCCACGCCGAGCGCCGCCGCCGAGCCCCCCATGTCGCGGAGCTGCACGCCGAACTGGATGTCGAGGCCAAGCCCGTACATCAGCACCAGCAGGGCGGCGAAGGCGACGGGAATCTGGTAGAGGACGAGGGCGAGCAGCGCCAGGACGAGAAGCGGCAGCACCATCATGGTGCGCTCGGGCAGCAGAAGCGCCACCAGTAGCAGCGCCGAGGCGCCGAGGAAGGAGGCCAGGAGGCCGAAGGCCGGGGACGCAACGACTCGCATGCGGGCAGCGTTCTCCCATGCCGGGGCCGGCGCGGCCAATCAGCGATGTGTCAGGAGAGGCGGATGCTGGAGGGGGGTCGGGTCGCCGGCGGAACGGGAGAGGCGGGGGCGCCGCGCGAGGCGTCCCTGACCCGGCTGCGCTTCGTGCTGATCTCTTGGGTTGTTCTCTATCACCTCGATCTTGCCCTCAGGGTGAGTGCCGGCCTCCCCTGGCTCGCCCCGGTCCTGGGTGTGGGCTATCTCGGGGTGGACGGGTTCTTCCTGCTGTCCGGCTTTGCGCTCTGGGTCGGATACGCGGCGCGGCCGCCCTCCGGGTGGCAGGGGGTCGGCGCCTTCCTGCTGCGGCGCGTGGCGAAGATCTGGCCGCTGCATCTCGCGGCGCTGCTCGGCCTGCTGGCGGTGGTGCTAGCCGCGGTGCAGCTCGGCATCCCCATCCGCGAGCCGGAGCGGTTCTCGGCCGAGGACTTCCTGCTCCAGCTCCTCCTCGTCAACGCCTGGGAGACGACGGACCGGCTGGCCTGGAACTACCCCTCCTGGGCGCTCTCGGCGGAATGGGCAGGCTACCTAGCCTTTCCGCTGCTGCTGTGGGGGATGCTGCGCCTGCCCGCGCCGCTGGTGCCGGCGCTGGCGCTCGGCGCGCTCGGCGGCCTCGCCTGGCTCGGCAGCCTGAACCCGGGGGTGGGTTTGAACTACACGGTGCATCTCGGGCTGGTGCGGTTCGGCTGCGAATTCCTTCTCGGCATGGCCCTGGGCCGGCTGGCCACGTCGGGCCGGCTACCCGCCTGGACCCTCGCCGGGGCAGCGGCGGTGCCGGCGGGGCTCGCCCTCGGGCAGGATGCGCTGGTGGTGGCGGGGCTCGCCGCCGCCATCGCCGGCCTCTGGCTGCGCGGGCAGCGGCGGCGCGTCGCCGGCGCGCCGCGCCAGGACCTCGTGCTGCGGCTCGGCGAGGCCTCCTTCGGGGTCTATCTCTGCTGGGTTTTCGTCGAGGCGGCGCTGGTCGGGCTGCTCCGCGTCGCCGAGCCGGGCCTCGCGGCGCGGCTCGGGCTGATGGCCGGCGCCTTCGCGCTCAACCTGCTGCTCGGCTGGCTCGCCTGGCGGCTGGTCGAGGTGCCGGCGCATCGCTGGATCCTCGGCCGCAGGCGCCCGGCGCCGGTGCCGGCGGCGGCCGGCTGATTCAGCCGAGCGCGGCGCGGATCTCCGGGCGGGGGGCGGAGTCGTCCCCCCGCTGCAGCCGCCACCAGCCGCCATGGGTGTAGGCCCAGAGCGCGGCCGGCAGGCGCAGCTCCCGCAGCACCGGCAGCACCTGGCGCAGATCCTCGGCCAGCGCGGCCGGGTTCTGCTTGTTCGCCTCCGCCCCGCCGAGCTCGCTGACCAGCACGGGCAGGCCGTGCCGCTCCCGCCAGGCGGCGACGGGGGCGAAGCGGGCGCGCACCGCCTCGGGGCTGCCCGCCTGGTAGTCATGCGCCTCGGCGATGGTGCCTGGATCCGCCGGCGGCGTGGCCTCGAGCAGGGAGCGCGCGCTGCACCATTCCCGCCCGCCCCACATCAGCAGATGCGCCGGCGCGGCGCGGCGGACCTCCCCGAGCAGCCGGTCGCGCACGGGAAGCCAGGTGGCGGTGTCGGGGAAGGCGGGCTCGTTGATCGGGGCCAGCACCACGTGCTCGGGGTCGAGCCGCGGGCCGAAGAACGCCGCCCGGCTGCGCAGCGCCTGCCAGTAGCGCTCGGGCCAGGGGTGGCTGTGATAGAAGAAGTCGGCAAGGCCGAGCAGCACCGGCACCCCCATCGCCACCGCATCCTCCACCGCCTGCTGGAACAGGCGCAGCACCTCCTGGGAGTCGCCGGTCTGCGACACGTCGGGGATGAACAGCCGCGCATGGTCGAAGCCGGCGGCGCGGAAGCCGCGCCACCACTCCCGGCCGAGCCGGCGGGGCTGGTTGTCGCGCGCGATCGGGTACCAGCGCTCGAGATTGGCGCCGAGGCGGAGATCGGCGAGGCGCCGCCGCAGCCGCTCCCGCGCCGCGCCCTGCGCCGCGGCGGGGGCGGCGGCGAGGCCGGCGGCGGCGCCGAGAAGGACGCGGCGCCTCATGCCCCGGCCTCCTGCCCGAGCGGGGCAAGGCGCCCGCGGAGATAGCCGAGATTGTAGGCCGCGCCGCAGCGCGCCCGCAGCAGGGCGGGAGAGGCGGCGGGCCAGAGCAGCAGCGGCGCCTGCACCAGCAGCCGGGCGGCGGCGCCGAGGGCGCGGCCGGGCCCGCCCTGCCGGCGGTCGCGCATCGCGTCCGTCGCGCCCTGCCACAGCAGGCGGGAGAGCAGCCAGGACGGGCGCAGCCGCTCGCGCTGGATGCTGTGCCGCACCGCCGCCGCGCCGTCGTAGAAGGCGCGGAAGCCCCGGGCGCGCAGCCGCGCCACCACCTCCACCTCCTCGCCCGAGAGCAGGCGGTCGCCGATGCGCCCGAGCGCCTCGGGAAAGCCGCCGATCTCGAGCAGCGGCGCACGGGCGAAGGCCATGTTGGCGCCGTAGATCTCCACCCCCGCCGGCAGGTCGCGCCCGACCTCGCCGAAGCCCTCCCATTCGACGATGGTCAGCACCCCGCGCAGCGAGGGCGGCCACCAGGGCGGCAGCGGCGCCTCCCAGGCGGGGAGGATGCGCCCGCCGAGCGCCGCCGCCTTCGCCGGCAGGGCGGCGATGCGGCCGAGCAGGGCGGCGGCCCAGCCGGGCTCCGGCACCGCGTCGTCGTCGAGATAGGCGACCCAGCCCGGCGCCGCCGCCCGCAGCCCGAGGTTGCGGGCGTGGGACAGGCCGGGCGCCTCGGCGCGGAGCAGCCGGGCGCCCGCCTCCGCGGCCAGGGCGGCGATCGCGGCCGCCTCCGCGGCGGGGGAGGCGCTGTCCACCACCACCACGGCGAAGTCCCGCCGCGTCTGCGCGGCGAGCCCCGCGAGGCAGGCGCGCAGGTAGTGCGGCCGGCCGTGGGTGCACAGCACCACCGTCAGCGGCACGGCTCAGCTACCGAAGCGGAAGGCACCCGAGAGGTTGGGGGGCGAGCCCTCGCCCCCGCCATTGCCGGCCGGCGACTGTCCGCCGCCCCCCTGGGCCTCCTTCATCTTGCTCTCCACCTGGCGGAGCAGGTTGACGAGGCCGTTGGCGAAGGCCGGGAGCTGGGTCAGCGGCATGACGAGCTGGCCCGCCGGCAGCGGCTTCCCGTCCGCGCCCGCCTGGGCCAGCGTCAGGCGCACCACCCCGTGGGTGACGCTGGCCTCCAGGATGCCGTCGGCGAAGATGGTGCGGGCATCGGGCATGGTGGCTGACTCTCCTGTTGGCGCCGGGGCCGGTGCCGCTCGGCTGCGCACGCGGCACCGGTCCCGGCTCGTTGGTGGTGGGGCGGATCCGCGCTTCCGGCCCCCCGCGATCCGCTCCGGGGTGGGCCCGCGGCGGCGGCCCGCCTCGCCCGGCCGCTACTGCTCGCGGAAGGCGCGCTGGAAGCTGTCCCGGATCGGCTGGGTGATGTAGCGCAGGAAGCTGCGCTCGCCGATGCGGACATGCGCCTCCACCGGCATGCCGGGGGTGAGGAAGACGTTGGGCAGGCGCTCGAGCTGCTCGGGGTCTATCATGATGAAGGCGCGGTAGTATTGCTGGCGCGTCTGCTCGTTGGTGGTCACGTCCGCGGCGACCCAGGTCACATGCCCGTGCAGGTAGGGCACCAGCCGCTGCTTGAAGGCGGGCAGCCGCACCTCGGCCTGCAGGCCGGGATAGACCACGTCGATGTCGTTCGGCTGGATGTGCACCTCGGCGACCAGGCGGTCCTGATCCGGCACGATGTCGAGCACCGGCTCGCCGGCGCGCAGCACCGCGCCGAGGGTGAAGACGCGCAGGTTGACGACGGTGCCGGATTCGGGGGCGAGGATCTCGCGCCGCGTCAGCACGTCCTCGGCCGCGCGCAGCCGCTCCTCGGCGTCGGCGAGGCGGGCGCGCACCTCGCGCAGCTCGGCCGAGGCCTCCTGCATCCGCTGGTCCAGCACCTGCTGCATCTGCTGGCGCGCCTCGGCGATGGTGGCGTTGGCCCGGCTGATCTCGCCGCCATACTGCTGGATGGTGCCCTCCACCTGCGCGATGCCCCGCTGCAGGGCAAGCACCTGCGGCAGCCGGGCGAGGCCCTGGTTGAGCAGGCCGCGTGTCGTCGCCTCCTCCTGGCGGATCAGGTCGAGCATCCGCCGGGCGGCGGCGAGCTGGCCCTCGGCGCCGGCGATCACGCCCTGCTGCTGCTCGATGCGCGTCTGCAGCACCTGCACCTGGCTGTTCAGGCTGGCGCGGCGGGCCTCGAACAGGGTGCGCTGGCCGACCACGGCGTCGCGGGCGCGCGGGTGCGGGCTGTCGAGCAGCTCGGCGGGAAAGCTCACCTCCGCGGCCCGGACGAGTTCGGCGTTCAGCCGCGCATCCTGCGCGAGCAGGCTCCAGCGCTGCGCCCGCAGCGCCTCGAGCGCGCTGTCGGCCTGGATGTCGTCGAGGCGCAGCATCACCTCGCCCTGCCGCACCTTGCTGCCGTCGCGCACCAGGATCTCGCGCACGATGCCGCCCTCGAGGTGCTGCACGGTGCGCCGCTGGCCCTCCACCTTGATCACACCCGGGGCGAGCGCCGCCTCGGCCAGCGGGGCGAGGGCGGCCCAGGCGCCGAAGCCGACCACGAAGACGAGGAACACGATCAGCCCGAAGACGACGGGCAGCCGGGTGCGCGGCGCCGGGGCGTCGAGCACCGGGTCGGGGACCAGGCCGGGCAGCGGCACGACGAGGTCCCCCCGCCCGGCCGGCGCGAGGGCGCGCCCGCGCGGCAGGGCGAGCGCCCGCGGCCCCGGCGCGGCGGGCAGGGTGGTGGCGCCGCCGCTCATCGCGCGCCGCTCCCCTCGAGCCGGGCGGCGGGCGCCTCGGCCGGCCGCGGCGGCGCCATCAGCCGCTTCAGCACCTCGGCGCGCGGGCCGAACATCTCCATCGCCCCGTCCTTCAGCAGCAGCACCTTGTCCACCCCCTGCACCAGGGCCGGGCGGTGGGAGACCAGCACCAGCGTCGTCCCGCCGGCCTTGAGCCGTTCCAGCGCCCGGATCAGCGCCGCCTCGGAGTCGCCGTCGAGGTTGCTGTTGGGCTCGTCCAGCACCACGAGCTTGGGCCGGCCGAACATGGCGCGGGCGAGGCCGATGAGCTGGCGCTGTCCGCCCGAGAGGTACATGCCGCCCTCTCCGATCTCGGTGTCGTAGCCGTTGGGCAGGCGCAGGATCATCTCGTGGCAGCCGGCGAGCCGCGCCGCCTCGAACACCTCCTCGGGCTCCGCCTCGCCCATGCGGGCGATGTTCTGGAACACGGTGCCGTCGAACAGCTCCACGTCCTGGGGCAGGTAGCCGACATGGCGGCCGAAATCCTCCCGCATCCACTGGTAGACGTCGGCGCCGTCGAGCCGGACCGTGCCGGCCGAGGGGGGGAGGGTGCCGATCAGCAGGCGGATCAGCGTGGTCTTGCCGGCGGCTGAGGGGCCGATCACGGCCAGGCTCTCGCCGGGGGCCAGGCTGAAATGCACGCCCTTGATCATCGCCACCCCCTGACCGGGAAAGGCGTAGGAGACGCGCTCGACCGAGAGCTGCCCGGTCGGCTCCGGCAGCGGCAGGCCGGGGGGGCGCAGCCGCGGCAGGGAGAGGAAGCCCTCCAGCCGCCGGTAGGACTGGCGCGCCTGCACGAGCTGCTTCCAGCCGCCGATCATCTGCTCCACCGGCGCGAGCGCCCGTCCCATGATGATGGAGCCGGCGATGGAGGCGCCCGCGGTGATCTCCTGCAGCAGCACCAGGTAGGCGCCGGCGCCGAGGATGCCGATCTGCACCGCGAGGCGGAAGAACTTGGTCGCCGCCAGCAGTACCGCGGCGCGGTCGAGCGCGCGCTGCTGCGGCTCCGCCATGGCCGAGACCGACTGCCGCCAGTGGCCGACCACGGCGGGCAGCATGCCCATGCTGTCGATCACCTCGGCGTTGCGGGAGATCGAATCCGCCCGGCGCTGCGAGGCCATGGCGGCGGTATTGGCCTCCCTGAGCAGCCCGGAGGTGGCGAACTCGCTCGCCAGCGTCAGCCCGAACAGCACCAGCGCCCCGCCGAGCGCGATCCAGCCCATCACCGGGTGCAGCAGGAAGATGACGGCGATGTAGATCGGCACCCAGGGCACGTCGTAGAGCGCGAGCGCGCCCGGGGAGCTCAGGAAGCCGCGGCAGACCGCGAGGTCGCGCAGCGCCTCCATGCGGTAGGGGCGGCCGCGCAGCGTGCTCTCGATGGCGCGGACGAAGCCCTCCGGCGCCACCCGGTGCTCCACCCACATCGCCAGGCGCTGCATCACCTGGCTGCGCACCGCCTCGAGCATCGCCAGCACCAGCACGGCGGCGATGGCGATCACGGTCAGGTAGATGAGGGTGTCGAGCACGCGGGTGGCGAGCACCCGGTCGAACACCTGCATCATGTAGATGGAGGTGGTGAGCTGCAGCAGGTTGACCACGCCGCTGAACAGCCCGACCAGCAGCAGGTGCCGCCGGCACGCGGCCAGGGCCTGCCGGAGGATGGTCTTTCCGGAAGGGGAGGCGCCGTGCAGGCCGGCGCGGAGCTGGAGCATGGAACCGCCTGTCAGCGGCCGAGAAGGCCGGAAAGGGTTTCAGGGTACAGCGCGATCCAGCCGCCCGCCACGGCGGCGATCGCGAGGGCGGCCAGGTTGGCCAGCACCAGCCGCAGGAAGCCCGGCGGGCGGCCGATCCGGCCGAGCTGCGCCGCCACCGCCTCGCGCCTTATCTCCTCCACCCGGTTGTGCAGGTAGCGGAAGGCGAAGGCGCTGAGCGTGGCTGCCGCCTGGGTGCGCAGCGACTCGACCGTCTCGGGCGAGGCGGCCAGGCCGCGCTCAGCGGCCATGGCGAAGGCGAGCTGGGCGACCAGCCGGTCCTCCTCGGAGTCGCCCGCCCGGAAGGCGTCGGGGCCGGGCAGGAGCGGGGCGCCCGCCGCCGCGCCGGCCGTCTCCGTCCGGCTGGGTTCCGTCATCGCCATGCATCGGCTCCAGGTTCTGGCGGTGCCGCGGCCCGGCGGAGGCACCGGGGCCGGGGGAAGGTGGGGGGGAGCGGCATAGGGCATGGCGCCACGCCCGGCCGCCCCCGCGCCCACCATTCACGCCTTGCTCACGATTATTTGCAAGCGGCTTCTGCATCTTTCCGCTTGCCGATCCAAGCTGTGACGGCGGCGTGCCGAGGAGGCCACTCTGGAAGGGTATCGTGATCCTCGCGCATTGGCCGCGCCGGGCCGGCCGTGTTACCTGACCGGCGCGGATTCGAGGGACGGGGGAGCCATGGGGGGGCGGCAATCGCTGGCACGGATCGGGCTGGCGCTTCTGGTCGGCGGGGCCATCGCCACCGAGGCATCGGGGCAGGCCTTCGGCGGGCGCGATGTCGAGCGCGGGGTCACCGTTCCCACCCGGCCGCGGCCCGAATTCGACCCGCTCGGCGTGCGGCTCGGCGGCTTCCGCCTCGACGCCGCGCTGCAGGCGGGGGTGGGCTGGGACAGCAACGTCTTCGGGCGGCGTGGCAACCAGGTATCGGACGGCTACGCGACCCAGCGCCTCGACGCCTCGCTGAACAGCCTCTGGAGCACCCACGCGCTCGGCTTTTCCGCCGATCTCGAGGCGCGCCAGCAGTTCAGCCGCTCCGAGCTGGACTGGACCGACTGGAGCATCGGCGGCTTCGGTCGCTACGACTTCTCGGTGGACACCAGCGTGCGGGCGGAATACCGGCACTATCGCGCCCATCTAGACGTCTATGACTTCGATGTGCAGCGCGCCGGCGTCTTTCGCCCGGTGCCCTACGATTCGGACGAGATCTCGGTCAGCGGCACCACGCGCCTCAACCGCATCGGCTTGCTCGCCATCGGCACCTACCGGACCTTCCGCTTCGAGGATGTCGGGGGGCAGGGGCCGTTCTCCCGCGTCTCGACCAACGATTTCGACACCGTCATCGGCGCCCTCGGCACCAGCTACTTCTTCGCTCCCGGCCGGGCTGCCAACCTCGTGGTGCGGCTGCAGGACATCAGCTACCGCGACAGCATCGCCCGCGGCCGCGACAGCTTCACCTGGGAGGCGCTGGCCGGCCTGCAGTACGATTTCGACGGGGTGTGGCAGGCGCGCCTCTCCATCGGCTGGCGGGAGCGCGACTACCGCGCCCCGCAATTCCGCAATCTGAGCGGCCCGGCGGTGGAGGGCAGCCTGACCTGGGCGCCGACCCTGATCACCACCCTTCGCCTCGCCGTCGCCAGCACCATCGAGGAGTCGATCCGGCAGGATTCGGTGGGCTACCGCCGCTACAACGGCTCCCTCACCATCGACCACGAGCTGCTGCGCAACGTCATCCTGACCGGGCAGGCCCGGCTGGAGCGGCGGGAATACGAGCGCCCGACCCAGACGGTGACGGACGGCGTCCTCACCCTCGGCGCCAACTGGCTGATCAACCGCAACCTGGCCCTGATCGGCAGCTACAGCCACTACAACCGCCTGTCGGCCTCGGGCGGCATCTCGGAGTGGGACCGCAACCTGCTGCAGGTGCGGCTGCGCATTGCCCTTTGACGACCCCCTGGGGCGGGTGCCCGCCCGCCCGCTGCTCGGCCTCGACTTCGCCGGGCTCGGCATGGAGGAGGTGCTGCGGCGCCTGGCGGCGCGGCCGGCGGACGCGCCCTTCGCCTATGCCGTCACGCCGAACGCGGACCACCTGGTGCGCCTCTCGCGGCAGCCGGCGCTGCGGCCCCTCTACGAGGAGGCGGCGCTGCGGCTGCTGGACAGCCGCGTGGTGGCGCGCCTTGCCCGCGGCCTCGGCCTCTCCCCGCCGCCGGTGGTGCCGGGCAGCGACCTGACCGCGGCGCTGTTCCGGGAGGTGATCCGCCCCGGGGATCCGCTCGCCATCCTCGGCGCCCCGCCGGCGGCGGTGGCGCGGGTGGCCGACCGGTTCGGCCTGTCGCGCATCGCCCATCACGACCCGCCGATGGGCTTCGACGCCGATCCGGCGGCGCTGGAGGCGGCGCTCGCCTTCCTGGAGGCGCATCCGGCGCGCTTCGTGCTGCTCTGCGTCGGCTCCCCCCGCCAGGAGAGGGTGGCGGCGGCGCTCCGCCGGCGTGGACGCGCCAGCGGCTTCGGCCTCTGCGTCGGGGCGAGCCTGCTGTTCCTCGCTGGACTGGAACGGCGCGCCCCGGTTGTGCTGCAGCGGGCCGGGCTGGAATGGGCCTGGCGGCTGGCGCAGGACCCCGCCCGCCTGGCGCGGCGCTACCTGGTGGACAGCCCGGCCATCCTGCGCCTGCTGTGGCGGGAGGCACGCCGCGGCCGGGGGCCGCTCTCGCCTCAGATGTAGAAGGGGATCCGGTAGTAGCCGTAGACGGAGCGGCCATACTCCGGATCGCCCCAGGGCGCCTCGTCGCGGCCGTAGCTCGGCGCGCCCTCGAGCTGCTCGCGGGTGAGGTCCACCACATAGCCGCCCTGGCGCGGCTCGTAGCGCAGCATCTTCCAGGGCAGGGGGTGGTAGCGCTCGCCGATGCCGAGGAAGCCGCCGAAGCTCATCACGGCGTAGCAGACCTGGCCGGAGCGCTTGTCGATCATCAGGTTGTAGATGGACCCGATGCTCTCCCCCTGAAGATTGTAGACCGGCGTGCCCTCCACCTTGTCGGAAGCGATCAGCCGCTCCGTCTCGTCCACCGGGACGCCCTCGGCTCCCATGGGGATGTCGGCGGCGGGCGGGTTCGTCTTCTGCTGCATCGGGGCCTCGCTGGTGGCGTGCGCGTCGCGGCGGCAACGCGCCGGCTCGGCCCGGGGTTCGGTCCGCCTTGCCGGTGCGGGGGGAGCGTGCCATATGCCCGCCGGCCGGTGGCGGGCCCGCCCGCCGCCGGCAATCCGCACGCGGCGCACCCTTCCTGACCGGAACGGGTCCGGTCCCCTTCGGGGGAGAGCGCCGCGGAGGCCCCAACCGGACCACTGGAAGGAGACTCGCCGATGGCGATGCCCACCGTTTCGCTCCGCACGCTGCTCGAGGCCGGGGTGCATTTCGGCCACCACACGCGGCGCTGGAACCCGAAGATGGCACCCTACATCTTCGGCGTGCGCAACCAGGTCCACATCCTGGACCTGCAGCAGACCGTGCCGATGCTCGACCGCGCCCTGCGCGCGATCCGCGACACCGTCGCGGCGGGCGGGCGGGTGCTGTTCGTCGGCACCAAGAAGGCGGCGGCGGAGTACGTGGCCGAGGCGGCGACCCGCTGCGGCCAGTACTACGTCAACCACCGCTGGCTCGGCGGCATGCTGACCAACTGGAAGACCATCACGGGCAGCATCAAGCGCCTCAAGCAGATGGAGGAGCGGCTCTCCGGCGACACCAGGGGCCTCACCAAGAAGGAGGTCCTGATGCTGACCCGGGAGAAGGAGAAGCTCGACCGCGCGCTCGGCGGCATCAAGGAGATGGGCGGCTTGCCCAACATCCTGTTCGTCATCGACGTGGTGAAGGAGAAGCTGGCGATCGACGAGGCGAACAAGCTCGGCATCCCGGTCGTGGCGGTGGTCGATTCGAACGCCGACCCGACCGGCATCGCCTACCCGATCCCCGGCAACGACGACGCGATCCGCGCCATCAACCTCTACTGCGACCTGGTCGCCGCCGCCGTGTTCGACGGCATCTCGGCCGAGCTGCAGGCCTCGGGCGTGGACATCGGCGCCGCGGAGGAGTTGCCGCCCGAGGAGCCGGAACTGGCCGAGCCGGCCGCTGGCGAGCCGGTGCTCGAGGAGGCGCAGGCCAGCCCCACCATCGGCGTGGACCGCGAGGCGATGGAGGCGATGGTCCAGGCCAACCGCGACGACGGCAACCAGGCCGGCAAGGTCTGAGCGAGGAGAGGAACAACCCCATGGCCGAGATCACCGCGGCGATGGTCCGCGACCTGCGCGAGAAGACCGGCGCCGGCATGATGGACTGCAAGCGCGCCCTGGCCGAGACCGGCGGCGACATGGAGGCGGCGACCGACTGGCTGCGCAAGAAGGGCCTCGCCGCCGCCGCCAAGAAGTCCGGCCGTACCGCCGCCGAGGGGCTGATCGGCGTCGCCAGCGGCCCCAACGTCGCCGCCATGGTCGAGGTGAACGCCGAGACCGACTTCGTGGCGCGCAACGAGATGTTCCAGACCTTCGTCGCCGAGGTGGCGGGCCTTGCCCTCTCGGTCGGCGACGACCTGGAGACGCTGCGCCGCGCGCCCTATCCCGGCACCCGCCACAGCGTCGCCGAGGAGCTGACCCGGCTGATCGCCACCATCGGCGAGAACATGACCATCCGCCGCGCCAAGCGCCTCGCGGTGGAGCGGGGCGTGGTCGCCACCTACACCCACAGCGCCGTCCGCCCGGGGCTCGGCAAGATCGGCGTGCTGGTGGCACTCGAGGGTGGGTCCGAGATCGAGGTGATGGAGACGCTCGGGCGGCAGATCGGCATGCATGTCGCCGCCGCCCGGCCGGAGGCGCTCGACATCGCCGGGGTGGACCCCGCGGCGCTGGAGCGCGAGAAGGCGGTGCTGACGGAGCAGGCCCGCGCCTCCGGCAAGCCGGAGGCGATCATCGAGAAGATGGTCGAGGGGCGGATCCGCAAGTATTATGAAGAAGTGGTGCTGCTCGAGCAGGTCTGGGTGCATGACGGCGAGAGCCGGGTGAAGGCGGTGCTGCAGAAGGCCGGCCTCACCCTCCGGGGCTTCGCCCGTTTCCAGCTCGGCGAGGGCATCGAGCGGCAGTCCGGCGACTTCGCCGCCGAGGTCGCCGCCGCCGCCGGCATCGCCGTCAACCCCGGCGAGCCGGCGACCTGACGCCTTCCCCTGGCCGGGGAGGGGCTTACCCTCCCTGCCGGCGGCCCGCCCGCAACCCCACGGCTGATTGCGTGCCTGCCCGGGCGCCCGCGCTTGCCGGGCGGGTAGGCCGTGCCTATGGTTCGCAGCCCTCCTCGATGGTCCGATGATGACACGGAAGCCCGCCTACCAGCGTGTCCTGCTCAAGGTCAGCGGCGAGGCGCTGATGGGCGGGCGCGACTACGGCCTCGACACCTCGGTCTGCCGCCGCATCGCCGAGGATGTGCGGGGCGTGCTCGATCTCGGCGTCCAGGTGTGCATGGTGATCGGGGGCGGCAACATCTTCCGCGGCATCGCGGGGGCCGCGGCGGGCATGGATCGTGCCCAGGCCGATTACATGGGCATGCTGGCGACCGTGATGAACGCCCTCGCCATGCAGTCGGCCCTGGAGAAGATCGGCGTGCCGACCCGCGTGCAGAGCGCGATCGCCATGGAGGCGGTCTGCGAGCCCTACATCCGGCGCCGCGCCATCCGGCACATGGAGAAGGGCCGGGTGGTGATCTTCGCCGCCGGCACCGGCAACCCCTTCTTCACCACCGACACGGCGGCGGCGCTGCGGGCGGCCGAGATGGGCTGCCAGGCGCTGCTCAAGGGCACGCAGGTGGACGGGGTCTATTCCGCCGATCCGCGCAAGAACCCGAAGGCGGAACGCTACGAGACCCTGACCTATCTCGACATGCTGTCGCGTGACCTCGCGGTGATGGACGCGGCGGCGATCTCGCTCGCGCGGGAGAACGGCCTGCCGATCATCGTGTTCAACATCCACGAGGCGGGGGCCTTCACCGCGGTGATGCGCGGGGAGGGGCGGTTCACCACGGTGGTGGAACAATAGCGGCCGGGGGCCCGGCGCCCGCGCCGCGGCCGCCGCACCGACGGGAATGGGGAACAGGGCCATGGCGGCCGATCTCAAGACGCTCAGGCAGGACCTCCAGCGCCGCATGGACGGGGCGATGGAGACGCTCAGGAAGGAGTTCGCGGGGCTGCGCACCGGCCGCGCCTCGCCGGCGCTGCTTGAGCCGATCCGCGTCGAGGCCTATGGCGGCGTCTCGCCGCTCAACCAGGTGGCCAACATCTCGGTCGCCGGGCCCGGGCTCCTCTCGGTGCAGGTCTGGGACAAGGCGCTGGTCAAGGCGGTGGAGAGCGCGATCCGCGAGGCCAATCTCGGCCTCAACCCGCAGACCGAGGGGCAGGTGATCCGCGTGCCGCTGCCGCCCTTGACCCAGGAGCGCCGCAACGAGCTGGCCAAGGCGGCGGCGCGCTATGCGGAGCAGACGCGGGTGGCGATTCGCGGGGTGCGCCGCGACGGCATGGAGCAGATCAAGGCGCTCGTGCACGACAAGAAGGCCCCGATCAGCGAGGACGAGGCCAAGCGCGCCCAGGACGAGGTGCAGAAGCTGACAGATCAGTACATCAGGCAGGTGGACACGGCGCTGGCCGAGAAGGAAAAGGACATCCGCCAGGTTTGAGCGAGCGCCCGCGGATCCTTTGCCATGCCTAGCGCCCTGAAGCCGCGCCCCGCCGGCGGCCTGCCCGAAGCCGCGCGCGAGCCGACGCTGGCCGCCGCGCCGCCGCGCCCCTCCGGCCCCGGCCGCCCGCCCGCGCATGTCGCCATCATCATGGACGGCAACCGGCGCTGGGCCGAGGCGCGCGGCATGGCGGTCTCCCTCGGCCACAAGGCCGGCGCCGAGGCGGCGCGCCGGGCGATCGAGGCGGCGGGACGCAACGGCGTCTCCTGGCTGACCCTCTTTGCCTTCTCCTCGGAGAACTGGATGCGCCCGGCGGAGGAGGTGACGGCGCTGACCGGGCTGCTCCGCTACTACCTGCGCTCCGAGGTGGAGACCTTGGCGCGCGAGGGGGTGCGGCTGCGCGTGATCGGCGACCGGCTGCGCTTCGGTCCCGAGACGGCGCGCGAGATCGACCGCGCCGAGGCCGCGACCGCGGGCGGGACCCGGCTCAACCTGACGATCGCCCTCTCCTACGGGGCGCGGGCGGAGATCCTGGCCGCCGCGCGCGCCATCGCCGCCGCCGCCCGCGCCGGCACGCTCGACCCCGAAGCGCTGGACGAGGCGGGATTCGCCGCACATCTCTACACCGCCGGCATGCCCGACCCCGACCTCATCATCCGCACCTCGGGCGAGCAGCGCCTGTCCAATTTCCTGCTCTGGCAGGCCGCCTACGCGGAGTTCGTGTTCCTCGACGTGCTGTGGCCGGATTTCGAGGCCGCCCACCTGGAGGAGGCGCTGGCCGATTTCGCCCGCCGCGAGCGGCGTTACGGTGCCCGCAGCGGCTGAGGGCGCCGGCCCGCCGGCGGCCGGCCGCTGGCGCGACCTGCGCAAGCGCGTCGCCTCCGCCGCCCTGCTGCTGCCTGCCGCCCTGCTCTGCATCTGGCTCGGCGCCGAGGCCTGGACCGCCCTGGTGGCCGCGGCCGTCGCGGTGCTGGCCTGGGAGTGGGTGCGCCTCTGCGGCTTCTCCACCCGCCGCCTGCCGGGCATGGCGGTGCCGCTCGCCGTGCTCGGGGCAGGCACCCTCGCGGTGGCGGACGCCTACGCCGCGGCGCTGCTCGTGCTGCTGGCCGGCTTCGGCCTCGCCTGGATGCTGGCCGAGGCGCCGCGGGCACGCCGCGCCGCCCCCACCTTCTGGCTGGGCTTCGGCGTGCTCTACATCGGCCTGGCGGGCCTCGCCCTGATCCATCTGCGCGGCGATGCCGGGGCCGGGCGCGCCAACGTGCTGTTCCTGTTCGTGGTGGTCTGGGCCAGCGACATCGGGGCCTATCTCGCCGGCCGCGTCCTGGGTGGGCCGAAGCTCGCCCCCGCGATCTCGCCGAACAAGACCTGGGCAGGGGCGGGGGGCGGGCTGCTTTCGGCCGTGGCGGCCGGGGCCGCGGCGGCGTATGTCATGGCCCCTGGGCCGTCCGGCCGGGTGGTGCTGGTCGCGGCCTTCCTCGGCCTGCTCACCCAGGCGGGCGACCTGTTCGAAAGCTGGATCAAGCGACGCTTCCACGTGAAGGATTCCTCCTCCCTCATCCCCGGCCATGGCGGGCTGCTCGACCGCCTCGACGGCGTCCTCGCCGCCGCCCCCGCGGCCTCGCTGCTCTCGCTGCTGCTCGGCCCCGGGGTGCTGCTGTGGCGCTAGGGCCTGGCGCCGCGCCGCGGCGCGTCAGCGTGCTGGGCAGCACCGGCTCCATCGGCAGGAGCACGCTGGCGCTGCTCGAGGCGGCGCCGCCGGGGCGCTTCGCGGTGGAGGCGCTGGTCGCCGGCCGCGACGTCGCCGCCCTCGCCGCCCAGGCGCGGCGGCACGGGGCGCGCCTCGCCGTGGTGGCCGACCCCTCCTGCCACGCGGCGCTGAAGGAGGCGCTGGCCGGCAGCGGCATCGAGGCCGCCGCCGGCCCCGAGGCGGTGGTGGAGGCCGCCGCCCGGCCGGCGGAGTGGACCATGGCGGCGATCGTCGGCAGCGCCGGGCTGCGCGCCACTCTCGCGGCGCTGGCGCGCGGCGGGACGGTGGCGCTCGCCAACAAGGAGAGCCTGGTCTGCGCCGGGGAGATCGTGCTGGAGGCGGCGCGCCGCTCCGGCGCCGCCCTGCTGCCGGTGGATTCCGAGCACAACGCCATCTTCCAGGCGCTCGACGCGCGCGACCCGGCGATGGTCGAGAAGATCGTGCTCACCGCCTCCGGCGGGCCGTTCCGCACCGCCGACATCGCCACCATGCGCGCCGCGACGCCGGATGCGGCGCTGCGCCACCCGGTGTGGAAGATGGGGGCGAAGATCTCGATCGATTCCGCCACCATGATGAACAAGGGGCTGGAGCTGATCGAGGCGGCGCGCCTGTTCCCGGTGCCGGAGCCGCGGATCGAGGTGCTGGTGCATCCCCAATCCACCGTGCACGGCCTCGTCCAGTACGCCGACGGCTCGATCCTCGCCCAGCTCGGCACGCCGGACATGCGCACCCCGATCGCCCACACCCTGGCCTGGCCGCGGCGGATGGAGGTGGCGCTGCCGCGGCTCGACCTCGCCACGCTCGGGCGGCTGGAGTTCTTCCCCCCCGACCCGGTGCGCTTTCCCGCTCTCCGCCTCGCGCGGGAGGCGTTGCGGGCGGGGGGCGGCGCCCCCACAGTATTGAACGCCGCCAACGAGGCGGCGGTCGCCCTGTTCCTGGAGCGCCGGCTTGGCTTCCTCGACATCGCCGCGGTGGTGGAGGACGCGCTCGAGGCGCTCGGCGCGCCCGCGGTCGCCGGCCTCGAGGCGGTGCTCGAACTCGACGCTCTGGCGCGGCGGGAGGCGCTGCGGCTGGCGGCGCGCCGCGCCGCGGCCTGAGGGGGCGGCGCGGCGGCTCTCGCCTGAGGCCGGCTCGCCCCGGAAGGGGGCCGGCACGCATTGGAGGTTGGTGTGGATCTGCTGACGGGCCTCTGGGACGCGCTGCCGGCGCTGCCCCGCACGCTGATCGCCTTCGCGATCGTCCTCGGCGTGCTGGTCTTCGTGCACGAGATGGGGCACTACCTCGCCGCGCGCTGGCGCGGCGTGCATGTGGACGCCTTCTCGATCGGCTTCGGCCGGCCCCTGTTGCGCTGGGCCGACCGGCGCGGCACCGAGTGGCGGCTCGGCTGGATTCCCCTCGGCGGCTACGTGAAGCTGCATGGTCAGGAGGCGCCGGAGGACGCGCCGGAGGAGGTGCGCGCGCGCTGGCGCAGCGGCCAGACCTTCCACGAGAAGCCGGTGGGCAGCCGCGCCCTCATCGTCGCCGCCGGGCCGGCCGCCAACTTCCTGCTCGCAGCGCTGCTCTTCGCCGGCATCTTCGCGACCGTCGGCCAGCCGGTCGGCACCACCACGATCAGCGCGGTGGTGGAGGGCTCGGCGGCGGCGCAGGCGGGCCTCCGGCCGGGCGACGAGATCCTGGCCCTTGACGGCCAGCGCGTCAGCCGCTTCGACCAGGTGCAGCGCCATGTGCAGCCGCGCGCGGGGCAGGTGGTGGAGCTGCGCGTCCGGCGCGACGGGCAGGAACTCACCATCGCCGCCGTGCCGGCGGCGCGGGAGGCGCCGCAGGGCACGGTCGGGATGCTCGGCATCCAGGGCGGGGCGGCGCGGTTCGAGCGGCTCGATCCCTTCTCCGCCCTGGTGGCGGGCACGGTCCAGACCGCGGATTTCACCTGGCAGACCCTGGTCGCCGTGGGCGAGATGCTCACCGGCGCGCGCAGCACGGCGGATCTCGGCGGCCCGATTCGCATCGCCGAGGTGAGCGGGGAGGCGGCCTCGCTCGGCCTGCTGCCGCTCGTCAACCTGATGGCGCTGCTCTCGATCAGCCTCGGCCTGCTGAACCTGTTCCCGATCCCGCTGCTCGACGGAGGCCACCTGCTGTTCTACGCGGCGGAGGCGATCCGCGGCCGGCCGCTGCCGCCGCGGGCGCTGGAATACGGCTTCCGGGCCGGCTTCGCCCTCCTGGTGGCGCTGTTCATCTTCGTGTCCTGGAACGACATCATGCGCCTGTTCGGCTGAGGCGGGAGGCGCGCGGGGCCCGGGCCGCTCCTGCGGGGTGGCGGCGGCACCGGCCCGCAGCTATTGTGCCGCCCGCAACGCGACACCTCCTTTCGCCCCACGGAACGCCCTTGTCCCTGCTTCCCCGCGCCCTGCTGCTCGCCTCCGCATGCCTCGCGCCCGCGCTGCTGCCGCTGGCGGCGGAGGCGCAGACCAGGCCCCGCGCCCCCGCGCGCGCCGCCCCGGCCGCGCCCGAGGGCGTGGTCCAGGCGATCGAGGTGCGGGGGAACCAGCGCATCGAGGCCGACACCATCCGCTCCTACATGCTGCTCCAGCCGGGCGACGCCTTCGACGCGGAGCGCCTGGACCGCAGCCTGCGGACGCTGTTCGCCACCGGCCTGTTCCGCGACGTGCAGGTCCGGCGCGACGGCGGCCGCGTGATCGTGGAGGTGGTGGAGAACCCGATCGTCAACCGCGTCGCCTTCGAGGGCAACCGCAGGATCTCCGACGACGTGCTGCGCGGCGAGGTGCAGCTCCGCCCCCGCTCGGTGTTCACCACCCAGGCGGCGCAGGCGGACCGGCAGCGCATCCTCGAGCTCTACGCGCGGCGCGGCCGCTTCGCCGCGGTGGTGGAACCGAAGATCATCGAGCTCGACCAGAACCGGGTGGACGTCGTCTACGAGATCCGGGAGGGCGAGGCGGCGCTGGTCGCGCGCATCAACTTCGTCGGCAACCAGGCCTATTCCGACCGCCGGCTGCGCGAGGTGATCTCGACGCGGGAGCAGGCCTGGTACCGCCTGCTCTCGACCTCCGACCAGCTCGACCCGGAGCGGCTGGCCTTCGACCGCGAGCTGCTGCGCCGCTTCTACCTGCGCAACGGCTATGCCGACGTGCAGGTGACCGGCGCGACCGCGGAGCTCGCACCGGACCGCACCGGCTTCTTCGTCACCTTCACCCTGGAGGAGGGGCCGCGCTACCGGGTGGGCGAGGTGGAGCTGGTCTCCAACCTGCGCAACCTCGACCCCGCGCCCTTCCGCCGCTATCTCGAGCTGCGGCCGGGCGACTGGTACGACGGCGACCTGGTCGAGCGCACCGTGCAGCGCCTGCAGGACGAGGCGAACCTCAGGGGCTTCGCCTTCGTCGAGGTGCAGCCGCGCATCCAGCGCGACCGCGAGGCGCGCCGGGTCAACCTGACCTTCGAGATGAACGAGGCGCCGCGCGTCTTCGTCGAGCGCATCGACATCGTCGGCAACACCCGCACGCAGGACCGCGTGATCCGCCGCGAGTTCCGTGTGGCGGAGGGCGATGCCTTCAACGCCGCGCAGCTCCGCCGCTCGCGCGACCGCATCCGCGACCTCGGCTACTTCGCCGACGTGCAGATGACCACCTCCCCGGGCTCGGCCCCGGACCGGACGGTGGTGACCACCACCGTGACCGAGCGGGCCACCGGCGAGATCTCCCTCGGCGGCGGCTACTCCACCGACGCCGGCTTCCTCGCCGATGTCGGCCTGCGCGAGCGCAACCTGCTCGGCACCGGCATCGACGCGCGCATCAACGGCACGCTGGCGCAGCGCCGCAGCCAGCTCGACTTCTCCATCACCGACCCGTACTTCCTCGACCGCAACCTGGCGGCGGGGATCGACCTCTTCTACCTGCAGCGCAACCTGCTCACCATCGCCAGCTACCGCGAGCGCCGCGCCGGCTTCGCGGTACGCATCGGCTATGCCTTCAACGAGCGGCTCCGCCAGTCCTGGACCTACAGCCTGATCAACCGGCAGGTGTTCGACGTGCTGCCGGAAGCCTCGCGCTTCGTGCAGGAGCAGCGCGGCACCACGCTGCTCTCCCAGATCGGCCAGACGCTCAGCTACGACGTGCGCGACAGCTTCATCGATCCGCGCCGCGGCTACATCCTGCGGCTCGGCACCGATTTCGCCGGGCTCGGCGGCGACGTGGCCTATATCCGCGCCCGGGTGGACGGAAGCTATTTTGTCCCGCTGGAGTGGCTGATGGGCAGCTCCGAATGGGTGCTCTCCATCGGCGGCAGCGTGGGCTATTTGGAGCCGCTGTTCAACCGCCGCGACCGCATCGTGGACCGCTTCTTCCTCGGCGGCGAGAACCTGCGCGGCTTCCGCATCGGCGGGGCCGGGCCGCGCGACATCACGACCCGCGACAGCCTCGGCGGCCGCTTCCTCTGGACGCAGACGACGGAACTGCGCTACCCGCTGCCCCTGCCGGCGGAGCTCGGCCTGGTCGGCCGCGCCTTCGTGGATGTCGGCTCGCTCACCCAGTCGGTGAAGGGGCCGGAGGTGCGCGACGACGCCACGCCGCGCGTCGGCGCCGGCATCGGCGTCTCCTGGCGCAGCCCCTTCGGCCTCATCAACCTCGACATCGCCCAGGCCCTGGTGAAGAAGCCCTACGACGAGACGCAGGTCTTCCGCTTCGGCTTCGGAACCCGCTTCTGACCTTCCCCGGGATCCCATCGCCCATGGTCCTTTCCCCTCTCCTTGCCCGTGCCCTGCCTGCCGCGTCGGCACTGTTCCTGGCGGCAGGCCTGCTGATGGCCCCGTCCGCCTCCGCCCAGCAGCAGCAGCAGGAATGGTTCATTCCCGGCCAGGGCCAGCAGCGCCCGGCGCAGGCACAGCCGCAGCAGCGGCCGGCGCAGGCGCCGCAGCAGCGCCCGGCGCAGGCGCAGCGCCCGCCGGCCCTCCCGCCCGGCCAGCCGCCGCCGGCGGCGGTGATCGGTCTCGTCGACGTGCAGGAGATCCAGCGCCAGGCCGTGGCGTTCAACCAGGTGCGCGACGAGATCGGGCGCCGCCAGCAGAAGCTGCACGAGGACCTGCAGCGCGAGCAGACCTCCTGGCGCGAGGCGCAGCAGCAGCTCGCCAACGAGCGCGCTTCCCTGCCGGCCGACCAGCTCCGGCAGCGGGAGCGGGACCTGCAGGACCGCATCACCGAGAGCCAGCGCATCTTCCGGGAGCGCAACCGCGCCATCGAGCAGGCGGCGCAGCAGGCGCTGCTCGAGATCGAGCGCACCATGGGGCAGGTGATCCAGCAGGTGGCGGCGAGCCGCAACGTGAACCTGGTGCTGCGCCGGGAGCTGGTGATCTTCAACGACGCGCCCTTCGACCTGACGGACGAGGTGGTGCGCGTGTTCAACACCACGCTGCGCAGCGTCACCATTCCGCCCGAGCCTTCGGCCGAGGCAACGCCGCCCGCGGCGCAGCGCTCCGGCCAGAGCCAGCAGCCGCAGCAGCAGCGGCGCTAGGACCCCGCGGGCCGTGGCCGCCGATCCGCGCTTCTTCGCCTCCACCGGGCCGCACCGCCTCTCCGCCATCGCGGCGGCGGCGGGCGGGCGCGTCGAGGGCGACGAGAGCCGCCTGTTCAGCGGCGTCGCCCCGTTGCAGGAGGCGGGGCCGGAGCATGTCAGCTTCCTCGACAACCGCCGCTACGTCGAGGCGCTGCGCGCCACGCGCGCCGGGGCGGTCGTGCTCGCGCCCGCGATGCAGGGCGCGCTGCCCGCCGGCGCGGCCGCGATCCTGACCGAGACGCCCTATCTCGGCTTCGCGCGCGTGGCGCGGCTGTTCCACCCGCCGCCCGCCCCCGTTCCCGGCATCCATCCGACCGCCGTGATCGGCGAGGAGGCGGTGATCGGGGAGGGAGTGGAGATCGGTCCCTATGTGGTGGTCGGCGCGCGGGCGCGTATCGGGCGCGGCTGCGTGCTGCATGCGCATGTGGTGGTCGGCCCCGGGGTGGAGCTGGGCGAGGAATGCCGGCTGCATCCGCACAGCAGCATCACGCACGCCATCGCGGGAAGAGGGGTTGTGCTGCATCCGGGGGCGCGCGTCGGGCAGGAGGGATTCGGCTTTGCCCTCACGCCTGATGGGGGCTACGAGACCATGCCGCAACTTGGGCGGGTGATCCTTGAGGATTTCGTCGAGGTCGGCGCGAATGCCTGCGTGGATCGGGGCAGCCAGGGCGACACGGTGCTCGGCCGTTGCAGCCGCCTCGACAATCTGGTGCAGATCGGGCACAACGTGCGCACCGGCGCGGGCTGCGTCATGGTGGCGCAGTCCGGCATCTCCGGCTCCACCCTGCTTGGCAACCACGTGATGGTCGCGGCGCAGGCCGGCCTGGTCGGCCATCTGCGCATCGGCGACAAGGCGCGGATCGGCGCCCAGGCGGGCGTGATGGAGGACGTGCCCGCGGGCGCGGACGTGCTGGGCAGCCCCGCCTGGCCGGTGCGCGAGTTCTGGCGCGCCATCGTCAGGCTGCGGCAGCTTGGGCGTGCGGCGGCCCGCGCAGGGCACAAGGCGGGCTAGAGGCTCTGGCGAACGGATTATGGACACAACCGAGAGCGCGGCCGCGGAGGCCGATTCCGGTCCCTACGAGACCTTCGACATCGCGCGCATCATGCACGCGATCCCGCACCGCTACCCCTTCCTGCTGGTGGATCGGGTGGTGGACGTGGTGAAGGGCACCTCCGCGGTCGGCATCAAGAACGTCTCGATCAACGAGAACTTCTTCCAGGGGCACTTTCCGCAGCACCCGGTGATGCCTGGCGTGCTGATCATCGAAAGCATGGCGCAGACGGCGGCGGTGCTGGTGGTGGAATCGCTCGGACCCTCCGCGGCCGGCAAGCTGGTCTACTTCATGACCATCGAGAACGCGAAATTCCGCAAGCCCGTGGTGCCCGGCGACCAGCTCCGCATCCACATCCGCAAGGAGCGCCAGCGCGCCAACATCTGGAAATTCGCGGCGGAGGCGAAGGTGGACGGCAAGGTAGTGGCCGAGGCGACCTACTCCGCCATGATCCTGGACCGCTGACCGCCTTGGACCGCATCCACGCAAGCGCGACGGTGGCGCCGGGCGCGATCGTCGCCGAGGGCGCCCGCATCGGCCCGGGCTGCCGCATCGGTCCCTACTGCACCGTCGGTCCCGAGGTGGTGCTGGAGGAGGGGGTCGAACTCGTCTCCCACGTCGTGATCGAGGGGGCAACGCGCATCGGCGCCGGCGCGCGCGTGCTGCCCTTCGCCAGCATCGGCACCCCGCCGCAGGACGTGAAGTATCGCGGCGAGCCCACGGGCTGCGAGATCGGCGCGCGGACGCTGGTGCGCGAGGGCGCCACCATCCACCGCGCCAGCGTCGGCGGCAGCGGCGCCACCCGGGTCGGCGCCGGCTGCATGATCATGGCGATGGCCCATGTCGCGCACGACTGCCAGCTCGGCGACGGGGTGATCCTGGCGAACAACGTGATGCTCGGCGGCCACGTGCATGTCGGCGACCGGGCCTTCATCGGCGGCGGCGCGGCGGTGCACCAGACGGTGCGTATCGGGCGGCTGGCCATGGTCAGCGGCCTCGCCGGCGTCACCAACGACATCCCGCCCTTCGGCTACGTGTTCGGGCTGCCGGCGCGCCTGGTCGGCTTCAACCGCATCGGGCTGCTGCGCAGCGGCTGCGGCCGCGAGCAGCTTCGCACCGTGCGCGCCGCGCACGCGCTGCTGTTCAAGGAACCGGGGGAGTTTGCGGCGCGGCTCGAGGCGGCGGAGGCGCGCTTCGGGCAAGATCCGCTGGTGGCGGAGATCCTCGCCTTCATCCGCGATCCGGCGCGCCGGCGCCAGCTCGTCCGTCCGGGGCGGATGGCGGCGCCGGAGCTCGGCCCGGGCGACGACGAGAACGGCGAGGGAGGCTGAGCGGGTCGCGCCGCGCGGCGCCCTCATGCGCCGCGGATCACGGCGCGGATGGCGAAGCTCGACTGGATGCGCGCCACGCCCGGCATGCGCGAGAGCTGCTCCTTGTGGATGCGCTCGTAATCCGCGGCGTCGCGCGCCTCGACGCGCAGCAGGTAGTCGGCGAGGCCGGTCATCAGGTAGCACTCCCGCACCTCCGGGCAGCGCCGCACCGCCTCCTCGAAGCGGCGCAGATGCTCGTCGGTCTGCCGCTCCAGGGTGATCTGCACGATCACCACCACGCCCTCGCGGGGCGAGGGCTCGTCGAGCACCACGGTATAGCCGCGGATTACGCCGCGGCGCTCCAGCAGCCGCAGCCGCCGCAGGCAGGCCGAGGGCGAGAGGCCGATCGCCTGGGCCAGGGCGGCGTTGCTCATGCGCGCATCCTGGCGCAGCAGGCGGAGGATGGCGCGGTCGTGCTCGTCCAGGGCACCCATGTGGCGGATCCTGCGAAACTCGCGCAGAAAATGCCACAGACCGCGCCCCGGCCGCCAATCCTGCGCCACAAGGGCGGGAAATTCGCCATACCTGCCGACTAGGCTCGGTTCTGGAACACCCGGGAGGCGGCGATGCGGGTTCTGGTGCTCGGCAGCGGCGTGGTCGGCGTGACCAGCGCCTGGTACCTGGCCAGGGCGGGCCATGAGGTGACGGTCCTCGACCGCCAGCCCGGCCCCGGCATGGAGACCAGCTTCGCCAATGCCGGCCAGGTCTCGCCCGGCTACTCCGCGCCCTGGGCGGGCCCCGGCATCCCGGTCAAGGCGCTGCGCTGGCTGATGATGCGCCACCGGCCGCTGGTGCTCTGGCCGCTGCCCGATGGCGGCCTCTACCGCTGGCTGGCGCGGATGCTGGCCAATTGCACCGAGGCCGCCTACGTCCGGAACAAGACCCGCATGGTGCGCCTGGCGGAGTACAGCCGCGACTGCCTGCGCGACCTGCGGACCGAGACCGGCATCGCCTATGACGAGCGCAGCCGCGGCACGCTGCAGCTCTTCCGCACCCAGAAGCAGCTCGACGGTGTCGGTGCCGACACCAGGGTGCTCGACGCCTTCGGCGTTCCCTACGAGGTGCTGGACGCCGCCGGCTGCGTGGCGGCGGAGCCGGCGCTCGGCCGCGTGGCCGGCAAATTCGTCGGCGGGCTGCGCCTGCCGGGCGACGAGACGGGGGATGCGCACCTGTTCACGCAGCGCCTCGCCGGCCTCGCCGCGGCGGCGGGGGTGCGCTTCCGCTACGGCGTCACTGTGCGCGCCCTGCGCACCGAGGCAGGCCATGTCGCCGGCGTCGTCACCGACCAGGGCGAGTTCGCCGCCGACCGCTACGTGGTGGCGATGGGCAGCTACTCGCCGGCGCTGCTGCGGCCGATCGGCGTTCCGGTGCCGGTCTATCCGGTGAAGGGATACTCCCTTACCCTACCGATCGTGGAGGAGGCGGCCGCGCCCGTCTCCACCGTGATGGACGAGACCTACAAGGTGGCGATCACCCGCCTCGGCGACCGCATCCGGGTCGGCGGCACGGCGGAACTCGCCGGCTTCTCGCTGCGGCTGCGCCGGCCGCGGCGGGCGACGCTCGAGCACTCGGTCGCCGACCTGTTCCCGCGGGGCGGCGACCTGGGACGGGCCAGCTTCTGGACCGGGCTGCGGCCGATGACGCCGGACGGCACGCCGGTGGTGGGCGGCACCCGCTACGCGAACCTGTTCCTCAACACCGGCCATGGCACGCTGGGCTGGACCATGGCCTGCGGCTCCGGCCGGCTGCTGGCGGATCTCGTCACCGGCCGTCGGCCGGAGATCGAGCACGCCGACCTCGCCCTCGGCCGCTACGCCGCGGCGTAGCGAGGCGGCGCGGCGCCCCTTCCTCGCCGCAATGGCCGCGGAGGGAGCCGGCCGGGCCGCCCGATGGCGGCGGCGCTTCGCGCGATCCGGTATAGGCTGCGCCGGAGGAGGGAAGGGGCACCATGGAGTATCGCATCCTCGGCCGCAGCGGCATCACCGTCAGCCGGCTCTGCCTCGGCGCCATGATGTTCGGCGGCGTGACCAGCGCCGCCGACAGCCGGCGCATCATCGCCCGCGCGCGGGAGGCGGGGATCAACTTCCTCGACACGGCCGACGTCTACAACGCCGGCGCCTCGGAGGAGGTGGTGGGGGAGGCGATCGCCGGCGGGCGCAACGCCTGGGTGGTGGCGACCAAGATCGGCAATCCGACGGGCCCGGGCCCGAACGAGCGCGGCCTGTCGCGCCGCCGGATCCTGCAGGGCGCGGAGGCCAGCCTGCGCCGGCTGCGCACCGATTATCTGGACATCCTCTACCTGCACCGGGAGGATCCCGGCACGCCCCTGGACGTGACGGTGGGCGCCCTCGCCGACCTGGTGCGCGCGGGCAAGATCCGGCATTTCGGCCTGTCCAATTTCCGCTCCTGGCGCATCGCCGAGGCGTGCAGCCTCTGCGACCGGATGGGACTGGACCGGCCGGTGGTGTCGCAGCCCCTCTACAACATCATGAACCGGCAGGCGGAGGTGGAGCAGATCCCGGCCGCGGCGCATCACGGCCTCGGCGTCTTCCCCTACAGCCCGCTGGCGCGCGGCGTGCTGGCGGCGAAGTACCGTCCCGGCGCGCCGCCGCCCGAGGGGAGCCGCGCCGCACGCGCCGACCGGCGCATGATGGAGACCGAATGGCGCGAGGAATCGCTCGCCATCGCGCAGCGCGTCGCCGCCCATGCCGAGGCGCGCGGCACCACGCCGGTCGCCTTCGCCATCGCCTGGGTGTTGAACAACGCGCTGGTCACGGGCGCCATCCTGGGGCCGCGGACCGAGCGGCAGCTCGAGGAGTACCTGGCCGCGCTCGCCTTCCGCCTCACCGCGGAGGACGAGGCGCTGGTGGACAGTTTGGTGGCGCCCGGACACCCCTCGACGCCCGGCTACAACGATCCGCAATACCCGGTCGAGGGGCGGGTCGTCGCGGCGCGGGCGGAGGCTCAGTCCGGCCAGACCAGCCGGTAGCCACGCCCGCGCAGCGCCACGATCCGGATCCGGCCGGCCGAGGCCTCGTCCAGCTTGTGCCGGAGGGAGGAGGCGAGCTGGTCGATGCCGCGCTGCTGCGGCAGCAGCCGGTGGCCGAGAACGCGCTCGGCGATGACGGTGCGCTCCACGCCCTGATCCGCGGCCTCGAGCAGGAGGGAGAGCAGCCCGCCCTCGGCCCCGGTCAGCCGCTGCTCCCGCCCGTCCTGCCCGACCAGCCGCAGCCGCGCCGGATCGAGCAGGACGCCGGCGAGCCGCCATGTCCGCGGGGCGGGGGCGGGAGTGGCGGCCGCCGCCGCGCGGGCCTGGTCCTGCGCGTCCAGCCGCCGCTGCAGCGCCCGGACCCGGGCGATCAACTCGCGCATGGAGAAGGGCTTGGTCATGTAGTCGTCGGCGCCCACCTCGAGGCCGACCACCCGCTCCGTCTCCTCGCCCCGGCCGGTGACGATGATCACGCCGAGGCCGGGCCGGCTGGCCGCCTTGCGCACGAAATGCAGGCCACTCCCGTCCGGCAGGCCGAGATCGACGAGGGCGATCCGCCAGCTCTTCTGGGGCAGGCGCAGCAGGCCCTCCTCGAGGGAAGAGACGGCCTCGGCCTCGAACCCTTCCCGCTGCAGGGCCGCGCTCATCGTGGCGGCCACGCGCGCCTCGTCCTCCACGATCAGCACCGACCATTGGCGCGACATGCGGCCGCGGGACTCCCTTGCGATAGCAAAATATATTGTTCAGGGAGCTATAAACCGTAAAGAGAAAAAGTCCATAAGAATACAACCAAACTCCGGGCCCGTGCCCACTCCCCGGACCCGGCCCGACCCACGGCCGCCCCGCTCCCCCTGGCCAGGCGGCGCCCGACCTGCTTTCTCCCCCGGACCGAAGCGGCGGAGGTGTCGGGATGCGTCTGGTGACCTTCAGGCAGGATGGCGGGGCGGCAGCGAGGCTCGGCGCGCTGCGCGCCGATGGCGCGGTGCTCGACCTGGGGGCGGCCGACCCGGCCCTCGCCGGCACCAGCCTCGCCGCCCTGATCGCCGGTGGCGAGGCGGCGCTGCGCCAGGCCCGCGCGGCGGCCGACCGCGCCCCGGTGGCGCCGGGAGCCGTGCCCTGCGCGCCGATCCCCCGCCCGGCCAAGAACATCTTCTGCGTCGGCAAGAACTACCACGAGCACGCGAAGGAGTTCGCGGGCTCCGGCTTCGACGCCACGGCGAAGGAGGTGGTGCCGGAGGCGCCGGTGGTGTTCTCCAAGCCCCCCACGGCGGTGATCGGCCCGGGCGAGCCCATCCCCGCGCATCTCGATCCCACCGCCTCGGTGGATTACGAGGGGGAGGTCGCGGTGGTGATCGGCCGCGCCGGGCGCGGCATCCGCCGGGCGGAGGCACTGGCGCACGTCTTCGGCTACACCATCGTCAACGACGTCACCGCGCGCACCCTGCAGCACCGGCACCGGCAATGGATCCTCGGCAAGGGGATCGACGGCTTCTGCCCGATGGGCCCGGCCATCCTCACCGCCGACGAGGTGCCGGACCCGGCGCGGCTCAGGCTGCGCACCTGGGTGAACGGCGAGCTGCGCCAGGATGCGCCGCTTGCCGACCTGATCTTCGACATCCCGACCCTAATCGAGACCATCAGCGCCGGCATCACGCTGGAGCCCGGCGACATCATCGCCACCGGCACCCCGGCCGGTGTCGGCATCGGCTTCAGCCCGCCGCGCTTCCTGCGCGCCGGCGACGTGGTGCGGATCGAGGTGGAGGGCATCGGCGTGCTGGAGAACCCGGTCGCCTGAGGCCCCGGCGCCGCTGGACGGCGGGCGGCGGCTGCGGCACATGGCAGCGGAACGAGTGGGAGCGAATGCCATGAACCGACGCGGATTCCTCGGCGCCGCCGCCGCCCTGCCGCTGGCGGCGCGCCCCGCCGCGGCGCAGGACGTCGCCTGGCCGACCCGGCCGGTGCAGATGGTGGTCGCCTTCCCGCCGGGCGGGCAGGCGGATGTGGTGGCGCGCCCGGTGGCGGCGGGGCTGGAGCGGCTGTGGCGCCAGCCGGTGCCGGTGGTGAACCGCGCCGGCGCCGCGGGCGAGATCGGCAACGCCGCGGTCGCCCGCGCCGCGCCAGACGGGCACACGCTGCTGATGGCCCTGTCCTCCCTTGCCATGCTGCCCGAGGCGGCGCGGCTGTTCGGCCGTCAGCCCGCCTACGAGCTGGACCAGCTCACCCCCGTGGCGCTGTTCACCGCCGACCCGACGCTGCTGGTGGTGCCCGCCGGCGCGCCCTGGCGGACGCTGGAGGAGTTCATTGCCGACGCGAAGCGGCGGCCGGGGGCGATCAGCTACTCCTCCTCGGGCAACTACTCGGCGCTGCACGTGCCGATGGCGATGCTGACCACGGCGGCGGGAATCGACCTGCTGCACGTGCCCTTCCAGGGCGGCGCGCCGGCGCTGACGGCGCTGATCGGCGGCCAGGTGGAGGCCATGGCCTCCGGCCCGGGCCCGATCGCGCCCCATGTGCGCGAGGGGCGGCTGCGCGTGCTCGCCTCCTGGGGTGCGCGGCGGATCCCCGGCTACGAGGAGGTGCCGACGCTGATCGAGAAGGGCTTCCCGGAGGCCGAGTACTACATCTGGGCCGGCGTCTTCGCCCCCGCCGGCACCCCGGCGCCGGTGCTCGCCAGGCTGCGCGAGAGCCTCTCGGCGGTGGCGCGCGACCCGGAGGTGCAGCGGGCGCTCGCCGCCTCGGGCAACACCCTCGACTACCGCGACGGCGAGGAATTCGAGCGCTTCTTCCGCGCCGACGCCGAGCGGCTGCAGCGCGCGGTGCGGCGTATCGGGCGGATAGACTGACACGGCCGGCGGCCGCGCGGGTCGGCGGATGCGGCCGCCGGCATGAGGGCCCGGCCGGAGGGCTTGCCAGGACGGGGAGGGCGGCACAGGCTGGCCACCTTCCGCCGCGACGAGGGGCCGCATGACCGCCGACAGCACCGAGGCCAAGATCACCGCCTGGCTCGCCACCCAGCAGGAGGCGATGCTCTCCGAGCTGGAGCGCATGGTGAACACCGACGGCGGCAGCTACGACAAGGCCGGTGTGGACGCGGTGGGCGCGCAGATCCGCGACTTCTGCGACCGGCACGGCATCCCGGTGGAGGTGGTGCCGCGGGAGCGCCACGGGGACTGCCTGAAGGCGCGGGTCGAGGGCGGGGAGGCGCCGGGCGGCGGCAACATGCGCCGCAGCATCGTGCTGATGGGCCACCGCGACACGGTCTTCCCGAGGGGCGAGCCGCAGCGCCGCCCCTTCCGGATGGAGGGCGGCATCGCCTACGGTCCCGGCGTCGCCGACATGAAGGCGGGGCTGGTGATGAACATGTTCGTCCTCGCCGCCTTCCGCAAATTCGGCGGCGCGCCCGGGCCGCTGCTCGGCCTGTTCACCGGCGACGAGGAGATCGGCAGCCCCGAGGGGCGCGAGGTGATCGAGGCCACGGCGCGCGAGGCGCGCGTCGTGTTCAACAGCGAGCCGGGGCGGCCCTCCGGCGGCGTCGTCACCGGGCGCAAGGGCGGCGTGTTCTCGGTGTTCGACATCGAGGGCAAGGCGGCGCATTCGGGCGGCAATTTCGAGGCGGGGATCAGCGCCATCGAGGAGCTGGCACGCAAGATCCAGGCGATCCACGCGCTGACCGACCTCAGGCGCGGCATCACGCTCAACGTCGGCTTGGTCTCGGGTGGGCAGAGCGTGAACACCGTGGCGCCCTGGGCCCAGGGCCAGGTGGATCTGCGCTATGTCGAGCCCGCCGACCGCGATGAGATCATGGGGAAGATCCACGACATCGTGGCGAGATCCTTCGTTCCCGGCACCCGGGCGAGGCTGACCGTCCGCGGCGAGTTCCTGCCCCTGACCCAGAACGCGGCCAGCGCCCGCCTGTTCGAGGCCTACCGCGCCGCGGCGGCGGAGAGCGGCCTTGCCGTCAAGGGGGAGTTCAGCGGCGGCTGCGCCGATTCCGGCTTCACCGCCGCGGTCGGCGCGCCGACGCTCTGCGCCGTCGGGCCGGTGGGCGGCAAGGCGCACAGCCCGGAGGAGTATCTGGAGGTCGCCACCATGGTGCCGCGCGCCCAGGCGCTGGCGCGGGCGATCCTGCGGCTGGACCGGGCCGGGGTGTAGCGTCGCGCCCCCTCGCCCCGGAGGGGGCGCGTCCCTCCCTGCCAAGTGCCCGCTTCGCAGTCCTGACGCCTGCGCCATGGAGGATGCCGCTTCTGCGCGCCGTGATCACGGCAACGGCTCGGGCTCCCTGCTCGTGGGGCGGAGCCACGCTCCGGGCTGTTTCCAGCCCTCCGCAATCTGCTCTAGGAAGCCTGAAGGAAGTCCGATGCCCCTCGCCAGGGGCTGTTCCACGCGCGGGAGGACCGGCAGTGTCTGATACGGTGGAGGTCGCGGGCCTGAAGGTGGCCCGCCTGCTGCACGACTTCATGGAACGGGAGGCCCTGCCGGGCACCGGCGTCTCCCCCGACCGCTTCTGGTCCGCCTACGCCGCGATCCTGCGCGACCTCGCACCGCGCAACGCGGCGCTGCTGCGCAGGCGGGACGAGCTTCAGGCGCGCCTCGACGACTGGCACCGCCGCCACCCGGCGAGGCCCGTGGACCTCGCCGCCTACACCGCCTTCCTGCGGGAGATCGGCTACCTGCTGCCGGAGGGGCCGGACTTCCAGATCGGCACCACCAACGTGGATGCCGAGATCGCCGAGATCGCCGGGCCGCAGCTCGTCGTGCCCGTCTCCAACGCCCGCTACGCGCTGAACGCGGCGAATGCCCGCTGGGGCAGCCTGTACGACGCCCTCTACGGCACCGACGCGATCCCGGAGGCGGAGGGCGCGGCGCGCGGGCCGGGCTACAACCCGACGCGCGGGGAGAAGGTGATCGCCCGCGCGCGCCAGGTGCTCGACCAGGCGGCGCCGCTCGCCGGCGGGGCCAGCCACGCCGATGCCGCCGGCTATGCCCTCGTGCGCGGCGCGCTGGAGGTGACGCTGCGGGACGGGCGCAAGGTGGGCTTGGCGCGGCCCGGCCAGTGCGTCGGCTACCAGGGCGATGCCGCCGCGCCCTCGGCGGTGCTGCTGGTGAACCACGGCCTGCACGTCGAGATCCGCCTCGACCGCGACCACCCGATCGGCAAGGACGACCCGGCCGGCATCGCCGACGTGGTGCTGGAAAGCGCCGTCACCACCATCATGGACGCCGAGGATTCGGTCGCCGCGGTGGACGCCGAGGACAAGGTCCTCGTCTACCGCAACTGGCTCGGCCTGATGAACGGCACGCTGGAGGCGAGCTTCGAGAAGGGCGGCCGGACCATGACCCGCCGCCTGAACCCGGACCGCGTCTATGTGCGCCCGGGCGGCGGCGGCCTCACGCTGCACGGCCGCTCGCTGATGCTGGTGCGCAATGTCGGCCACCACATGATGACGGACGTGGTGACGCTGGACGGCGCCGAGACGCCGGAGACCATCCTCGACGCCATGTGCACCGTGGCGATCGCGCTGCACGACCTGCGCGGCCCGCGCAAGGGCCACAACAGCCGCGCCGGCAGCGTCTACATCGTGAAGCCCAAGATGCACGGGCCGGAGGAGGTCGCCTGGGCCGACGAGCTGTTCGCCCGCGTCGAGGACGCCTTCGGCCTGCCCCGCGCCACCCTCAAGATCGGCATCATGGACGAGGAGCGGCGCACCACCGTGAACCTGAAGGAGTGCATCCGCGCCGCGAAGGACCGGGTGGTGTTCATCAACACCGGCTTCCTCGACCGCACCGGCGACGAGATCCACACCTCCATGGAAGCTGGCGCCGTCATCCGCAAGAACGACATGAAGGGCGCGGCCTGGATCAGGGCCTACGAGGACAACAACGTGGATGTCGGCCTCGCCTGCGGGCTGCGCGGCCGGGCGCAGATCGGCAAGGGGATGTGGGCGGCGCCCGATGCCATGGCGGCGATGCTCGAGCAGAAGATCGCCCATCCGCAGGCCGGAGCCAACACCGCCTGGGTGCCTTCCCCCACTGCCGCCACGCTGCACGCGCTGCACTACCACCAGGTGGACGTGGCGGCGCGGCAGGAGGAGATCGCGCGGGGCGGGCGGCGCGCGCGGCTCGAGGACATCCTGACCATCCCGCTGGCGAGGGACACCAACTGGTCGCCGCAGGAGGTGCAGGCGGAGCTCGACAACAACGCGCAGGGCATCCTCGGCTACGTGGTGCGCTGGGTGGACCAGGGGGTCGGCTGCTCCAAGGTGCCGGACATCAACGACGTCGGCCTGATGGAGGACCGCGCGACGCTGCGCATCAGCAGCCAGCACATCGCCAACTGGCTGCGCCACGGCGTCGCCGGCGAGGCGCAGGTGCTGGAGACGCTGAAGCGCATGGCCGCGGTGGTGGACCGGCAGAACGCCGGCGATCCCGCCTATCGCCCGATGGCGCCCGGCTTCGACGGCCCGGCCTTCCGCGCCGCCTGCGACCTGGTGTTCAAGGGGCGCGAGCAGCCCAACGGCTACACCGAGTTCATCCTGCACGCCCGCCGGCGGGAGGCGAAGGCGGCGCGCGGCTGAGGGCGCCGGGGCCGGCGGCCGGTCAGATCCCGGCCGCCACCGGCCCCTCGACGATCTCGTCGCGCACCGCCTTCACCCCCGGCACGCGGGAGGCGATGGCGACCAGGCCCTTCCGCACCGCCGGGGAGTTGCAGTAGCCGTGCAGCGTCACCTCCCCGTCCTGCACGTCGAAGAACACGTAGGGCGCGTCGGCCCAGGGCAGGCGAGCCATCTCCGCCTGCACCGCGGCACGGATGGCGGCGTCCGAGGTGTCCTTCGCCGGGGCCAGCAGCGCCCGCAGCAGGTCGGCACGGGAGAGGATGCCCACCAGCACGCCGTCATGCACCACCGGCAGCCGGCGCACCTTGTGCTCGTCGAGCAGGCGCGCGGCGTGCTCCGCGGTCATGGATTCGGTCGCCGTGATCACCTCCGTGGTCATGATGTCGCGCGCCGTCGCGCCATGGGCGCGGGCGTAGCGCAGCGCCGCCCCCTCGCGGTCGTAGAACAGGGCGCTGAGCAGCCCGCGGCGCTCCGGCGGGTCCTCGGTGGCCAGCCGCCGGATCAGGTCGGCCTCGGAGACGACGCCGAGCAGCATTCCCCAGTTGTCCGTCACCGGCACCGCCGAGAAGCCGCGGTCCGCCAGCAGGCGTGCCACCGCCATCACCGGCGTGTCCGGCGGCACGGAGATGACCTTGCGGGTCATGATCTCACCGACCTTCATGCGCTCTGGCCTCCTTGCTGGCGGGCGTCAGCCTCCTGCCGGATCCGCGGGGCCGCCTTGATAGGGATCAACCGGGCGGAACGGTTCCGCAGGTCCCGCCGGGTATGTCGGCAGGCGCGCCGGCACGGGGAACCGGCGGCCGGGCCGCTCCCGGAATTGTGCGGGCGGGCCGGGCGCGCCCTCGCCGCCGCTGACAGGGGCGTGCCGCGCGCCTATCTTCGCGGCCTCGGGAAGGAGACACGCCATGCTGGACGTCCTCGGGAAGCTGCCGCTGAAGGATCCGGACCTGTTCCGGCAGGCCAATTGCATCGGCGGCCAGTGGGTGCAGGCCGACAGCGGCAAGACCATCGTGGTGAGGAACCCCGCCACGGGCGAGCCGGTGGGCGAGGTGCCGGCCATGGGCGCGGCCGAGACCCGCCGCGCCATCGAGGCGGCGCACAAGGCCTACCCCGCCTGGCGCGCCATGCTGGCCAAGGAGCGCTCCGCCATCCTGCGCCGGCTGTTCGAGCTGATGCTCGAGCACACGGACGACCTCGCCACCATCATGACCGCCGAGCAGGGCAAGCCGCTCGCCGAGAGCAAGGGCGAGATCGCCTATGCCGCGAGCTTCATCGAGTGGTTCGCCGAGGAGGGCAAGCGCGTCTACGGCGAGACCATCCCGCAGAACGCCAAGGGCCGGCGCATCCTGGTGCTGAAGGAGCCGATCGGCGTCTTCGCCGCCATCACGCCCTGGAACTTCCCCGCCGCCATGATCACCCGCAAGACCGGGCCGGGCTGGGCCGCGGGCTGCACGGGGGTGATCCGCCCCGCCTCGCAGACGCCCTTCTCGGCGCTCGCCATCGCCGTGCTGGCGGAGCGCGCCGGGATGCCGCCCGGCGTGTGCAACGTCATCACCGGCCCCTCGGGCGAGACGGGGAAGGAACTCACCTCCAACCCACTGGTGCGCAAGCTCACCTTCACCGGCTCGACCGAGGTCGGGCGGGTGCTGCTCGCGCAGTGCGCACCGACCATCAAGAAGACCTCGATGGAACTCGGCGGCAACGCGCCCTTCATCGTGTTCGACGACGCGGACCTGGACGCGGCGGTGCAGGGCGCGATGGCGTCGAAGTACCGCAACACCGGCCAGACCTGCGTCTGCGCCAACCGCATCCTGGTGCAGGACGGCGTCTACGATACCTTCGCGGAGAAGCTGAAGGCGGCGGTGGAGGCGCTGAAGGTCGGCCCGGGCATGGAGCCCGGCGTCACCCAGGGGCCGCTGATCAACGCCGACGCCGTGGCGAAGGTGGAGGAGCACATCGCGGACGCGGTGGAGAAGGGGGCGCGGATCGTCACCGGCGGCAAGCGCCATGCCCGCGGCGGCAACTTCTTCGAGCCGACCATCCTCGCCGAGGTGCCGCACCAGGCGAAGATCTTCACCGAGGAGACCTTCGGGCCGGTGGCGCCGCTGTTCCGATTCAGGACGGAGGAGGAGGCGGTCCGCCTCGCCAACGACACCCCCTTCGGCCTCGCCGCCTATTTCTACGCCCGCGACGTCGGCCGCATCTTCCGCGTCGCCGAGGCGCTGGAGACCGGCATGATCGGCATCAACGAGGGGATCATCTCGACCGAGGTCGCGCCCTTCGGCGGCGTGAAGGAGAGCGGCCTCGGCCGCGAGGGCAGCCACCACGGCATCGACGAGTACCTGGAGGTGAAGTACCTCGCCCTCGGCGGCATCGGCACCTGAGCGGGCGATGGCGCTGTATCTCGAGGACCTGTCGCCGGGGCAGCGCTTCACCGCGGGCCCGCTGACGGTCACGGCGGAGGAGATCGTCGCCTTCGCCCGGCAGTACGACCCGCAGCCCTTCCACCTCGACCCCGAGGCGGCGAAGGCGCACCTCTTCGGCGGCCTCGTCGCCAGCGGCTGGCACACCGCGGCGCTGACCATGCGCCTGGTGACGCAGGCGCTGGAGGGGCTCGCCTGGGGCGTGGTGGGCGGCGGCGGCGACCTGCAATGGCCCCGCCCGGTCCGCCCGGGCGAATCGCTGCATCTCGAGGTGGAGGTGCTGGAGGTGACGCCCTCCCGCTCGAGGCCCGACCGCGGCACGGTGCTGGTGCGCAACACCACCCGGGTCGGGTCCGGAGAGCCTGTCTTCGTCTTCACCCCGCGGCTCGTCGTGCCGCGACGGCCGCAGGAGTGACGGCACGCATGGCCCACGACTACGACCTCTTCGTCATCGGCGGCGGCTCGGGCGGCGTGCGCTGCGCCCGCATCGCCGCCTCGCACGGCGCCCGCGTGGCGGTGGCGGAGGAGCGCTTCTGGGGCGGCACCTGCGTCAATGTCGGCTGCGTGCCGAAGAAGATCATGGTCCAGGCCGCCGAGTACGGGCAGTGGGCCGAGGACGCCGCCGCCTTCGGCTGGGACATGACGGTGCGCGGCCATGACTGGGCGCGCCTCGCCGCCGCGCGGGATGCGGAGGTGGCGCGCCTCGCCGGCCTGTATCGCCGGATGCTGGAGGGCGCCGGCGTCACCTGCTTCGAAGCGCGCGCCACCCTCGCCGGGCCGCACGAGATCGAGGTGGGGGGCAGGCGCGTCAGCGCGGCGCGCATCGTCGTCGCCACCGGCGGCCGCCCGGTGCGGCCGGAGATCCCGGGGGCGGAGCTCGGCATGCTCTCGGACGACGTCTTCGCGCTGCGGAGCATGCCGAAGCGCCTCATCGTCGTCGGCAGCGGCTACATCGCGCTCGAATTCGCCTGCATCCTGCGCGGCCTCGGGGCGGAGGTGGACCTGGTCTACCGCGCCGAGCTGCCGCTGCGCGGCTTCGACCAGGACATCCGCGCCGCGATGAAGGAGGCGCTGGACGCGCAGGGCATCCGCCAGCACCAGAGCTGCCTGCTCGACCGCCTGGAGCGGAGCGGCGGGGGGCTCCGCCTGCACCTCAGGGGCGGGCGGGTGGTGGAGGGGGACGCGCTGCTCTTCGCCACCGGCCGCGCGCCGAACACCGAGGGGCTCGGCCTCGACCGCGCCGGGGTGTGCTGCACGGAGGGCGGCGCCATCGAGGTGGACGAGGAGCACGCCACCACGGTCCCGCACATCTTCGCCATCGGCGACGTGACCGACAGGCTGAACCTGACCCCGGTGGCGACCGCGGCCGGGCACGCGCTGGCCGACACGCTGTTCGGCGGCAGGCCGCGCCGCACCGACTACCGCAACGTGCCGACGGCGGTGTTCACCTCGCCGCCCATCGGCACGGTCGGGCTGACGGAGGCGGATGCGGCGGCGCTCGGCCCGGTCGACATCTACCTCGCGCGCTTCACCCCGCTGCGCCACACCATCACCAGGCGCGAGGGCCGCAGGACGCTGATGAAACTGGTGGTCTGCCAGACCACGCGGAAGGTGCTCGGCGCCCACATGCTGGGCGAGGACGCGCCGGAGATCCTGCAGGGCATCGGCATCGCCGTGGTCGCCGGGCTGAGCAAGGAGGATTTCGACCGCACCATCGGCATCCACCCGACGGCGGCGGAGGAGTTCGTCACCCTGCGCACCCGCACGCGGGAGGCGGGGGTGCGCGCGGCCGCCGAATAGGCCGCGCCCCGGTCAGCCGGCCTCCGCCACCGCCGGCGCGCGGACCGCCCGCGGCGCATCGGGGGCGACCGGGCCGTCCGCCAGCTCCGCCAGCACCTCCTCCTCGGCGGCGAGGTGCAGGGTCAGCAGCGCCTCCAGCGCGAACAGGCTGCGCCGCAGCTCCGGCGCCACCTCCGCCCAGGCGCCCTCGCGCCGGGCGACCTCCGCCAGGGCACCGATGCGCGCCGCGAGCGCCTCGATCTCGGTGTGCATGCGCACGAGCGGGCTCATCGGGTCGCGCCCGCCGAGGCGCCGCGCCGCTTCCGGGTAGAGGACGCGCTCCTCCTCCCGATGGTGCGGCAGCAGCTCGGCGCGCAGCTCCGCCTGCAGCGCCTCGATCAGCGGCAGGGCGGTGGGCGCCTCGGTGACCGCCTCGCCCGCCTCCCGCAGCCGCTCGGCCAGGCGGCGCAGCCCGGCATGTTCCGCCGTACGCTCGGCGAGGCCGGCCTCGGGCGGCACCGCCGGGGCGGCAGCGTCCTCGCGGCCCGGCCGCAGCACGGTGAGGGCGAACAGGATGGCGGCGACGTCGATGCCCTCCTGCAGCAGCGCCCCGGCCAGCGGCGAGAGCAGCCCGGCGGCGGCGGCGACCATCGCCGCGCCCGATAGGCCCATGCCGAGGGCGATCGCCTGCAGCGCGATGCGGCGGGCGCGGCGGGCGATGGCGATCGCCTCCGCGGCGCGGTCCAGCCGGTCCACCAGCAGCACCACGTCCCCCGCCTCGGCCGCCGCCGCGGTGCCGTGCGCGCCCATGGCGATGCCGACATCGGCGGCGGCGAGCGCCGGGGCGTCGTTCACCCCGTCGCCGATCATCGCGGTGGGGGCGCGCGCCGCCTCCTCCCGCACCGCCGCGATCTTCTCCGCCGGCGCGCGGTCCGCCAGCACCCCGTCGAGGCGCAGCGCCGCCCCGACCGGCGCGGCGGCGGCGGCGCGGTCACCGGTGACCATCAGCAGCCGCCGCACGCCGAGGGCGCGCAGCCGCCGCACCGCCCGCGGCGCCTCCGGCCGCAGCCCGTCGGCCATGACGAAGGCGGCGGCGGCGCGGCCCTCCACCGCCAGCCAAGCGACCGAGCCGGCGGCGCCGGCCACGGTCGCCACCGCGCCGAGCCGCTCGGGCCGCGCGATGCCCTGCCCGCGCAGGAAGCCCTCGCTGCCGAGGGCGAGGCGCCTGCCCCCCACCCGGCCGGCGAGGCCGCCGCCGGCCGTTTCCTCCACCCCCTCCGGCGCCAAGAGGGCCAGCCCGCGCGCCTGCGCCGCCGCGACCAGCGCCGCCGCGACGGGATGCGTCGAGCCCTGGGCCAGCGAGGCGGCGAGGGCGAGCGCCGCGTCGCGCCCGAGCCCCTGGTCGGCCTCCACCGCGGCGAGGCGTGGGCGCCCCGGGGTCAGCGTGCCCGTCTTGTCGAACAGCACGGTGTGGATGCGCGCCAGGCGCTCCAGCGCGCCGCCGCCCTTGACCACGATGCCGCGCCGCGCCGCACGGCCGATGCCGGCGACGAGGGCAATCGGCGCGGCCAGGATCAGCGGGCAGGGGGTGGCCACCACCAGCACCGCCAGCGCCCGCACCGGGTCGCCCGACAACGCCCAGGCGCCGCCGGCCATGGCGGCGGTGAGGGCGAGGAAGCCGAGCGCCCAGCGATCGGCGAGGCGGGCCAGCGGCGGGCGCGCCTCCGCCGCCGCGCGCGTCAGGCGCAGGATGGCGGCGTAGGTGCTGGCCTCGGCGTCCGAGGTGGCGCGCATGCGGAAGGCGGGGCCGGCGTTCACCGCGCCGCTGCGCAGCGCCGCGCCACGGGCGAGGCTCGCCGGCAGCGGCTCGCCGGTGAGCGCGCTCTCGTCGAGCGTCGCCGCCTCGTCCTCCAGCACGCCATCGGCGGCGACGGTCTCGCCGGGGCGGACCAGCAGGCGGTCGCCGGGGCGGATGGCCCCGACGCCGATCTCCTCGATGCCGGTGGCGGTGACCCTGGCGGCATGGCGCGGGGCGCGGGCGATCAGCTCGGAAAGGGAGCGGGTGGCGCGGCCCTCGGCCCAGGCCTCCAGCGCCTCGCCGCCGGCCACCATCAGGGCGATCACCGCCGCCGCCGCCGCCTCGCCGAGCAGCACGGCGACCAGGATCGCCGCCAGCGCGATGACATCCACGCCGATGCGCCCGCCGGCCAGGGCGCGCACCACCCCGAGGCCGACATGCGCGGCCACGGGCAGCGCGGCGGCGGACCAGACCCAGGCGGCCTCCCGCGTCTGGCCGAGGAGGTGCAGCGCGCCCCCCGCCGCCAGACCGGCCAGGACCCACAGGAGGAGGAAGGGCAGGCGGGGCATCTCGTCGGGCTTCCCGGCGGGTGGCGACCGAGGTTGACGCCCCCGCCCATCCCCGCAGGATAGGCCGGGCCGGGACATGAGGGAAACGTCCATGACCACCGAACTCATCGCCGCCGATGGCCACGGCCTCGCCGCCTACACGGCCGGTCCCCGGGACGCGCGCCGCGGCCTGGTCGTGGCGCAGGAGATCTTCGGCGTGAACCGCCACATGCGCCGGGTCTGCGACGCCTTCGCGCAGCAGGGCTACGCGGTGGTCTGCCCCGCCCTGTTCGACCGGGTGGAGCGCGGGGTAGAGCTCGGCTACGGCCCCGAGGACATCGCCCGCGGGCGGGAGCTGCGCGGCCGCATAGATCCGGGCAAGACGGTGCTGGACATCCTGGCGGCCGCCGCGGCCCTGCCGAGGGGAGCGAGGCGGGGGATCGTCGGCTACTGCTGGGGCGGCACCGTCGCCTGGCACGGCGCGACCCGCAGCTCCGCCTTCGATGCCGCGGTGGGCTGGTATGGCGGCGGCATCGCCGCGGCCAAGAACGAGGTGCCGCGCTGCCCGGTGCAGCTCCATTTCGGGGAGCTCGACGGCTCCATCCCGCTCTCCGACGTCGCCGCGCTGCGGACCGCCCGGCCGGAGGTGGAGATCCACGTCTACCAGGGCGCCGGCCACGGCTTTGGCTGCGAGGAGCGGGCGGATTACCGCCCGGACTGCGCCGCCCTGGCGCAGGAGCGGACGCTCGCCTTCCTGGCGGCGCATCTCGGCTGAAGGGGGACCGCTCCCGCGCCGCAACCATCCCGCTGCGGGGACGTTCCATTCCACGCTTCGTCCATCCGCATGGGAGCGCCGGCATGTCGTCCACCTTGCTGATCGTCGTCCTGATCGTCGTGCTGCTGGCCGTGCTTCCCGCCTGGCCCTACAGCGCGGGCTGGGGGTACTACCCTTCGGGCATCCTCGGGCTGATCCTCCTGATCGTGATCATCCTTGCCCTGCTGGGCAGGCTGTAGCCTTCTCCGGCGCGGCCGCGTCCCTTCCCCTTGCGCAGGCGCCAGCAAGGCCCGAAACGATGCGCCATGTGCGAGAGGCGGTGAGGATGAAGCCGAGGGATATGCGCCGGGTCACCCTGGCAGGCAGGTCCTGGCGCGTGGCGGGCGACCCGGCGGACAGCTACTTCCAGGCCGCCTCCGCCCATGCCCGCGGAATGGCGGAGATCCACGCTGTCGCCGCCGCCATTCTCCCTCCCGACGGCGTGGCCATGGATGTCGGCGCGAATATCGGCCTCTCCGTCCTCGCCTTTGCGGACCTGCTGCCGCGCGGCAGGGTGATCGCCGTCGAGCCCGCGCCGCGCACCGCCGAGGCGCTGCGCCGCACCATCGCCCTGAACGGCCTCGAGGAACGGGTGGCGGTGGAGGCGGTGGCGGTCTCCGCCGCGCCGGGAGAGGCGGCGTTCAACGCCGATGCCGGCCATTCGGCCGGCAGCAAGCTCGTGACCGCCGGCACCATGGACCGCGCCGCGCTGCGGCCCATCACCGTGCCCGTCACCACGCTGGACGCGCTGGCCGCGGCGCACGGCCTGGAGCGGCTCGACCTCGTGAAGGTGGATGTCGAGGGCTTCGAGGGGGATGTCCTGGACGGCGCGCGAGAGACGATCGCCCGCTTCCGCCCCGCCTTCCTGCTGGAGTTCAACGCCTGGACGCTGCTGTGCAACCGCAACGCCAATCCGCGCGCGGTGCTGGAGGACTGGCTCGGCCGCTTTCCCTGCGTGCATGCCTTCCGCGGCGCGGCGCGGCCGGAGCGGGTGCGGCGCGAGGATGCCCTGGCCTTCCTGCACGACCATCTGGTGAAGCGCCGCTGCGCCGACGATCTGGTGCTCGGCTTCGACGACGCCTGGGTGGAGCGGTGGCGGCCGCCCGGCGGGGGCTGAGCGCCCCGCGCCGCTGCCCTTGCGCCGCGCCCATCCTATAGGGGGATGAGGGCTCGGCCAGGGAGGGGCATGATCCGGCGATGGGCGAGATCAGGCTGCTGCTCGAGCTGGCGGGAGAGGCGGCGCTGCTGCTGTGGGGCCTGCACATGGTCCAGAGCGGCGTCCAGCGGGCCTTCGGCAGCCGGCTGCGCCAGGCGCTCGGCATCGCCCTGCAGAGCCGCCCGCGCGCGCTGCTGGTCGGGCTTGGCGTGACCGCGGCGCTGCAGAGCAGCACGGCGACGGCGCTCATGGTCACCTCCTTCGCCGCCGCCGGCGCGGTGGCGCTGGTGCCGGCGCTCGCCGCCATGCTCGGCGCCAATCTGGGCACGGCGCTGATCGTGCAGCTCCTCTCCTTCGAGCCGCACGCGCTGGCGCCGGCGCTGGTGCTGGCCGGCGTCGTCGCCTTCCATCGCGGCAGCCGCAGCCGCACGCGGGATCTCGGGCGCGTCGCCATCGGCCTCGGCCTGATGCTGATCGCGCTCCGCCTCCTCTCCGTCACCATGGCGCCGGTCGAGACCTCCCCGACGTTGCGGGCGGTGCTCGCCGCCCTGGCCGACCATCCGCTGCCCAACCTGCTGCTGGCGGCGGGCATCGCCTGGGCCGCGCATTCCAGCATCGCCGGCGTGCTGTTCGTCGCCTCGCTCGCCGGGGCGGGGGCGGTCGGGCCGCAGGCGGCGCTCGCCATGGTGCTCGGCGCCAATCTGGGCAGCGCGATCAACCCGCTGCTCGCGGCGGGCGGCGATGCGCGCGACCGGGCGCGGCTGCGCCTGCCGGTCGGCAACCTGCTGAACCGCCTCCTCGGCGCGCTGCTGGCCCTCGCCCTGCTGCCGCAGGCGGCGGCGCTGCTGCACGCCCTCGACCCCGTGCCGGCGCGGCTGGTGGCGAACGCGCACCTCGCCTTCAACCTGGCGACCGGCCTGCTGGCCCTGCCGCTGCTGCCCGCCCTGGCCCGCCTGCTGCAGCGCGCCCTGCCCGAGCGCCCGCCGGACGAGGAGGAGGGACGGCCGCGCTACCTCGACGAGGCGGCGCTGCGCACCCCCGCGGTGGCGCTGGCCAACGCGGCGCGCGAGACGCTGCGCATCGCCGACGCGGTGGAGGCGATGCTCAAGGGATCCGCCGCGGCCTTCCGCGGCGAGGACCGGGAGGTGGCCAAGGAGGTCTCGCGCACCGACGACGTGGTGGACCGGCTGCATCGCGCCGTGCACGCCTACCTCGCGCGCATCCCGCGCGAGAGCCTGGGCGACGAGGACGGGCGGCGGCTGCAGGAGATCCAGACCTTTGCGATCGCCATGGAGCACGCCGCCGACGTGGTGGAGCGCGACCTGGTGCGCCACGCCGCGAAGCGGCTGCGGCGCGGCCTGGCCCTCGGAGCCGGGGAGATGCGGGAGATCGAGGCGCTGCACGCCGCGCTGCGGGAGCAGCTCCGCCTCGCCGTGGCCGTGTTCATGCTGGAGGACGCCGAGGCGGCGCGGCGCCTGGTGCGCGGCAAGGAGGCGCTGCGCGCCGCCGAGCGGGAGGCGGCGCGGCGCCTCGGCGGGTCGGGCGGCGCCACCGCCTCGCTGATGCTCGACACGGTGCGCGACCTCCGCCGGGTCGGCGCGCACTTCGCCTCCGCCGCGCATCCGCTGCTCGAGCGCCGGGGCGAGCTGCTGCCGAGCCGGCTGGCGGCGGAGGCGGAGCTGATGGAGGCGGAGCGCGCCCCGGACGGCGAGGAGGCGGCGCGGCCGGCGGTATCGCCAGGCCCACGCGCCCCATAGGCGGGGCGGTCCCGGCCTCCGCGCTCCGCTCTACCCGCCCTCCGAGAGCGGCGGCACCTCGCCAATCCGCTGGCGCAGCGCCTCCACGTCGCTGCGGCGCGGATGCGCGGTGCCGGCGCTCATCACCGCCGCCGCGCCCGCCGCCATGCCCCAGGCGAAGGCCTCGTGCGGCGGCTCGCCGCGCGACAGCGCCAGCACCATCGCGGCGAGGAAGCTGTCGCCGGCGCCCACCGCGCCCTGCACCGGCACGTCCAGCGCCGGCAGGCGGAGCGTGCCCTCCCGCCCCGCCAGCAGCGCGCCCTCATGGCCGAGCGTCACCGCCACCAGCTCCGCCGCGCCCTCGCGCGCCAGGGCGAGCGCGGCCTGCCGCTGCTCCTCGGGCGAGGGCAGGGGGCGGCCGATCAGCGCCTCGAACTCGCCCCGGCTCGGCTTGATGAGGGCGAGGCCGTGGCCGAGCGCCGCCTTCAGCGCCGCGCCCGAGGTGTCGAGCACGAAGCGCCGGCCGCGCTGCGCCGCCGCCCGCGCGGCGCGGGCGTAGAAGTCGCTCGCCACCCCGCGCGGCAGGCTGCCGCTGGCCACCAGCCAGCCGCCCGCCTCCTCCTCCATCGCGGCGAAGGCGGCGGCGCACTCGCTCTCCCGGATCTCCGGACCTTCCGGGACGAAGCGGTATTCCTGCCCCGCCGAAAGGTCGTGCACGGTGTGGCTGATGCGGGTGCGGCCGGCGATGGGGACGGAGCGGCGCGGCACGCCGCCCTCGTCCAGCAGTTCCTCGAGGAACCGCCCGCTCACGCCCCCGGCCAGGATGATCGCCAGCGTCTCGCCGCCGAGCTCCCGCAGCACCCGCGAGACGTTCACCCCGCCCCCGCCCGGATCGAAGGTCTCGTCCCGGGTGCGGATCTTGCGCACCGGCCGCACCGCCTCGGCATAGGCGGCGATGTCCACGGTGGGGTTCAGCGTCAGGGTGAGGATCCGATCGGCCATCGGCAGGTCCCGGCTGGGGGCATCCCACGCCGGAGCCGGCGCGGAGGATGCGCGAGGGGGGTCAGAGGGCCGGAACGGCCGGAGGATGCGCAGCGCCTCCGCGCGCCGTTCCGCTCGGCGCGATGCTACAGCGCGATCCGTCCGCGCGGACCACGCTTCCGCCTTTGTTGAGCGGCCGCCTCGCCGCTCCGGCCCGGCGCCGCCTCACTCCGCCGCCAGCGCCCGCCTGGCGACGGCGGCGAGATAGCGGCTTGCGACCGGCAGGATCGCGTCGTTGAAATCGTAGCAGGGGTTGTGCAGCTCGCGCCCGTCCTCGGCCGGGCCGTTGCCGATCCAGACGAAGCAGCCGGGTACCTCCCGCAGGAACCAGGCGAAATCCTCCCCCGTCATGGCGGGAGCGAGGTCCCGACGCACTTCCGTCACCTCCGCCGCCGCCGCCGCCGCGAGGTCGCGCTCGGCCGGGTGGTTGGCGGTGACCGGCACGCCGGGGCGGATCTCCACCGCCGCCTCGAGACCGAAGGCGGCGGCGATGCCCGCGGCGACGCGGCGCATGCCCGCCTCCAGCGTGGCGCCCGCCGCGTCGCGCAGGAAGCGCATGGTGCCCTTCAGCACCGCCCGCCGCGGCACCTGGTTCTGCGCCTCCCCCGCCTCGGCGATGGTCACGCTGATCACGCCGGCATCTAGGGGGTCGAGGTTGCGCGCCACGATGCTCTGCAGGGCGACGATGCAGTGCCCGGCGCCGAGCATCGGGTCGCGCGTCAGGTGCGGCAGGGCGGCATGGCCGGCATGGCCTTCGAAGGCGATCTCGAAGCGCGCCCCGGCGGCCATCACCGGCCCCTCATGCACCGCCACCGTGCCGGCGGCGAGGCCGGGCCAGTTGTGCCAGCCGAAGATGCGCTCCATCGGGAAGCGCCGGAACAGCCCGTCCTCGATCATGGAGCGGGCACCGCCGCCGCCCTCCTCCGCCGGCTGGAACACCAGCCGGACGGTGCCGGACCACCCCTCGTCGGCGAGCAGCAGCGCCGCGGCGCCGAGCAGGGCGGCGGTGTGCCCGTCATGGCCGCAGGCATGCATCACGCCGGGCACCGTGGAGCGGTGCGGCAGGCCGGGATTGGCCTCCTCGATCGGCAGCGCGTCCATGTCGGCGCGCAGCCCGACCGAGCGGTTGGAGGCGCCACCGCGGCGGATGGTGCCGACCACGCCGTGCCCGCCCACGCCCTCCGTCACCTCCACCCCCATCTCCCGCAGCCGCGCGGCGACGAAGGCGGCGGTGGGCGCCTCCTGCAGGGTGAGGGCGGGGTTGGCGTGCAGGTGGCGCCGCCAGCGGGTGAGGGATTCGACAAGGGCGGGATCCATGTCCAAGGTGTAAGGTGGCGGCCGCGGCGTCGCCAGCCCCGCGCGCGGAACCGTTGCCCCCGCCCTGCTTTTCAGGTCCGTGACATTGCCTCTCGGTCGCCTCCGCCTGATCCGCCCCGGCGCGGCCGTGGCGCTCCTCCTGGTCCTGCTGTTCGCGGCCCCGGGCCCGGCGCAGGAGCCGCAGGAGATCCCCTACGTCGTGGAGATCGCGCCGACCGGGAACGGCACCCTCGACGAGGCGCTGGCCGAGGTCTCGCGGCTGGTCCAGCTTCGGGAGGAGGCGCCGACCACCGCCTTCGGCATCGTCAGCCGCGCCGCCGAGGATCTCGACCGCCTCGCCCGCGCGCTGCATTCCGAGGGCTACTGGGGCGGCACGCTGCGCATCCTGATCGGCGGCATGCCGCTCGGCACGCCCGACCTCGCCGACCGGCTGGAGGCGGTGGCGGCGCGCCCGGTGCCGGTGCGCATCATCGCCGAGCCCGGCCCGCGCTACACCATCGCCAGCATCACCCTCCGCGCCGACAGCGCGGAGGGCGCCACGGCGGTCGCGGCCATCGCCGAGGAGCCCTTCGGCCTCGCCCCCGGCGACCCGGCGCGCGCCGAGCCGATCCTGGCCGCGGAGCGGCGGCTGCTCGACCGCCTGCTCGCCGCCGGCCACCCCCTCGCCACCGTGGCGCGGCGGGAGACGGTGGTGGATTTCGACCGGCGCAGCATGGAGGTGACCTGGATCCTCTCCCCCGGCCCGGCCGCGGTCTTCGCCGCGCCGGCGGTGGAAGGGGCGGAGCGGGTGGACCGCGCCTTCCTCACGCGCTTCGCCGCCCGCCTGGCGGGGGAGCCCTACAGCCCGCGGCGGCTGGAGCGGGCGCGGCGGGAGATGATGGGGCTCGGCGCCTTCGCCTCGGTCAGCGCCCGGACCGCGGAGCGGCTGGACGAGGCGGGCCGCCTGCCCGTCACCTTCGTGGTGTCGGAGCGGCCGCGGCGGGCCATCGGCGTCTCCGCCGCCTACGAGACCAATTTCGGCCCCACCTTCCGCCTCTACTGGGAGCACCGCAACCTGTTCGGCCGCGCCGAGAACCTCAGGCTGGAGGGGGAGGTGGCCCGCCTCGGCACCGCCGGGCGGCTGGTGGAGGACACCACCTACCGCGCCTTCGCCACGCTGCGCGCACCCGGCCTGTTCGGCCGCGACCTGGCGCTGATCGGCACGCTCGGCGCGCTGCGCGAACGGCTGGACGCCTATGACCGCGATGCGGTCCTGGCCTCGGTCCTGGTCGAGCGCCGGCTGACCGAACAGCTCACCCTGCGTGCCGGCCCGACCGCCGAGTTCGGCTCGGTCGGACCGCCCGGCGGATCGCTGCGCCCCTACCAGACGGTCGGCCTGCTGTTCGGCGGCCGCTGGGACAGCACCGACAGCCTGCTCGATCCGGCGCGCGGCTGGCGGCTGGACGGCACCGTGACGCCGAGCTGGAGCATCCGCGAGGCCGTTCCCTTTGCGCCACTCCGCCTGACCGCCACCACCTATCGCGACCTGTTCGGCGACCGGCGCAGCATCCTGGCGCTGCGCGGCACGGTCGGCTCGCTGCTCAATGCCGGGCGGCTGGAGGTGCCGCAGCACCAGCGCTTCTTCGCCGGCGGCGGTGGCTCGGTGCGCGGCTACGACTTCCAGTCCATCGGCCCGCGCGACGCCGCCGGGCGGCCGCTTGGCGGTGCGAGCCTGCTCGAGCTCAGCGCCGAGTGGCGCCAGCGCATCACCGAGAGCTGGGGCGCGGCGGCCTTCGTGGATGCGGGCACGGTCGGCAGCGGCCTGCTGCCGGACACCTCCGAGCTGCGCGTCGGCGTCGGCCTCGGGGCGCGCTACTACACGGTGATCGGCCCGATCCGCGCCGATGTGGCGCTGCCGCTGGTGCGCCAGCCCGGCTCCTCGGGCTGGGGGTTCTACATCGGCATCGGGCAGGCCTTCTGATGCGCCGGCGCCTCGCCCTCCTGCTGGTCCTGCTGCTGCCGCTGACGGCGCTCGGCGTCGCGGCGCAGGACCGCCAGGACCGCCCGGGCTTCCTGGAGCGCCGACTGGAGGCGCTGGTGCCCGGCCTGCGGGTGGAGGGGCTGAGCGGCGTCTGGCGCGCCACACCGACCGCGCGGCGCATCACCCTGTCCGACCACGAGGGCGTGTGGCTGAGCCTGGAGGCGGTGCGGCTGAGCATCGCGCCGACCGCGCTGCTGCGCGGCGTGCTCCGCTTCGAGCTGCTGGAGGCGGAGCGGGTGCGGGTGGCGCGGCTGCCGCGGGCGGACCCGGCGGCGCCCGCCCCCGCACCGGCGCCCGCCGATCCGCAGGCCGGGGTGCTGCCGGCCCTGCCGCGCCTGCCCGTGGACCTTGCCCTGGAGCGGCTGGCGGTGGAGCGGCTGGAGCTGGAGGAGGCGGTGCTCGGCCAAGCCGCCGCCTTCGCCGCCACCGGCGCGGCGGCACTGGAATCCGACCGCTTCGCCGCGGATCTGGCGCTGCGCCGGCTGGACGCGGAGGGCAGCGCCACCGTGGACATTGCCCTTGTCCCGGCCGAGGACCGGCTGCGCGCCGAGGTGGTGCTGCGGGAGCCGCCGGGCGGGCTGGCGCCGACTCTGCTCGGCCTGGCCGAGCATCCGCTCACGCTGGATCTCCGCCTCGCCGGGCCTGCGGCCGGCGCCGACCTCTCGCTGCAGGCGGCGCTCGGGCCGGAGATCGCCGTCGAGGCGCAGGGCGTGGTGCGCGCGCTCGCCGACGGCAGCTACGGCGCCCAACTCGCCGGCGAGGCGCGGGCCGCGCCGCTGCTGCCGGCGGAGTATGCCGGCCTCGCCTCGCCGGCCCGCTTCGCCCTGGACGCCGAGCGCCCGGCCGCGGGGCCGCTGGCCCTGCGCCGGCTCGACCTGGAGGTCCCCGCCGGCAGCGCCGCGGTCACCGGCACGCTCGACATCGCGCGCGAGGTGCCGGATCTGACCATCCGCCTGGCGCTGGCCGAGGCCGCGCGCTTCGCCGGGCTGCTGCCCACCGGCCTGGGCTGGGAGGCGGTGCGGGCCGAGGCGCGGGTCACCGGCACCCTGGCCGCGCCGCGGATCCGGCTGGAAGCGGCGCCGCAGGGGCTGGCGACCGGCGTGGCGCAGGCCGATGCCGTGCTCGGCCCCGCCCCCCTCCTGGCCGGGGAGGTCGTCCTGCCCGGGCCGCGCCTCGACCTCGCCGTGCAGGGGGCGGAGGGGCGGCTGGCGCTGGCCGGCACCCTCGCCGAGCCGGTGGACCTCGCCGCCCGCCTCAGCCTGCCGCGGCTCGAGGTGCTGGGCGCCGGCTCCGAGGGCGCGCTGGAGGCGGAGGCGCGGGCGCAGGGCGCGCTGGCCGATCCGGGCGTCACGATCGCCGCCCGCTCGGCGCGGATCGCGGCCGCCGGACGGGTGCTGGAGGGCCTGGTCCTGAACGCCCGCATCGAATCCCCGGCCAGCGCGCCACGCGCCGAGGCGGATCTCGCCGCCACGCTGGACGGCCAGCCCCTGGGCCTGGTGCTGCGCGGCCTGCCGGAGGGCACCCTGCTGCGCCTCGAGCAGGCGGAGGCGCGCTTCGGTCCCGCCCGGCTCGCCGCCGCCGGGCTGCTCGACCCGCAGGCGCTGCTGTTCGACGGCACGGCGCGCCTCGACATCCCCGCGCTGGCGCCGCTCGCCCCCCTGGCCGGGCTGGAGGGGCTGCAGGGGCGCCTCGCCGCCGAGGCGCGCCTTGCCCCGCGCGACGGCGCGCAGGGCTTCGACGTCACGCTCGAGGCGCCGAGCCTCGCCTACGGCGGGGTTTCCGGCCGGCTGCGGGCCGCCGCTCAAGGCACGCCGCAGGCCCTGGGCTGGAGCCTGCAGGCCAATGCCGAACAGGGCGCGCTCTCCGGCCGCGGGCGGCTGGAGGCGGCCAATGGCGGCTGGCGGGCGGACCTCGCGGCGTTGCAGGCCGAGGCGATGGGCGAGACGCTGCGCCTCGCCGCGCCGGCGCGGGTGACTCTGGAGCCGGGCGGGGGCATCGCGCTCGGCCAGACCACCCTGGCCCTGGCGCGCGGCGGCCGGGCGCAGGCGGCAGGGCGCTGGGGGCCGGAGCGGGCGGACCTGACCGTCACCCTCTCCGCCATCCCGGCGGCGCTGGCCGGGCGGTTCCTGCCGGGCATGGAGCCGCGCGGCAGCCTGAACGGCACGGTGCGGGTCACCGGCCCGGTGGCGCAGCCGGAGGTGCGGGCGACGCTCGCCGGCACCGGCCTGCAGCCCGGCGCGCCCTGGGCGGCCGGCCTGCCGGCGATCGGCCTGCGCGCCGAGGCGTCGCTGACCGGCGGCGCCGCGGAGGCGCAGGCGGTGGTGGAACTCGGCGCCGCCGGGCGGGTGACCGCGACGGCCCGGCTGCCCCAGGGCTTCGGCGCGGAGGCGCCGCTCGCCGCGACGCTGGATGGCGCCCTGACCCTGGCGCCGCTCGCCGGCCCCTTCCTGGCGGCGGGCGCGGACCGGGTCACGGGGCGCCTCGCCCTGGCGCTGCGGGCGGGGGGAACGCTCGGCGATCCGCAGCTCGGCGGCACCGCCAGCCTGTCCGGGGTGGAGTACCGCAACCCGGTCCATGGCGTGCGGATCAGCGACATCAACGGCACCCTGGCGGCGGAGGGCACCAGGCTGGTGATCCAGCGCCTGCAGGGGCGCACGCCGGGCAACGGCACCATCGCGCTCCAGGGCGGGGTGGATCTCGGCGCCGAGGGGCTGCCGGCCGACCTGACGCTGACCGCGCGCAACGCCCGGCCGGTGGTCTCGGACCTCCTCACCGCTACGCTGGACGCCGATCTCCGCCTCGACGGACCGGTGACGGGCGGCGGCCTGCTCGCCGGCCAGGTGCGGGTGCAGCGGGCGGAGATCCGGGTGCCGGACCGCATCCCGGCCAGCGTGCCGGTGCTCGAGGGGGTGCGGGTACGCGGCACGCCGCCGCCCGGCGCCATCCTGCCGCCCGAGGCGCGGCCGCGCGAGCGCCCGCCCCCGGCTGCTGCTGCGCCGCGGCCGCCGATCCGGCTCGACCTCACCCTCTCGGCGCCGCGCGCCATCTTCGTGCGCGGCCGCGGGGTGGATGCCGAGCTCGGCGGCGAGGTGCGGATCGCCGGCACCGCCGACGCGCCGGTGCCGCAGGGCGCCTTCACCCTGCGCCACGGCACGCTGGACGTGCTGGCCCGCCGCCTCACCTTCAACCGCGGCACCATCGGCTTCACCAGCGGCACGCTGACGCCGCAGCTCGACCTTGCGGCGCAGTCCCGGGTGCGCGCCACCACCATCACCATAGCCGTGCAGGGCACGCCCGCGGAGCCGCGCATCACCCTTTCTTCCTCGCCGGAACTGCCGCAGGACGAGATCCTGGCGCGGCTGCTGTTCGACCGCCCGACCGCCAACCTCTCGCCCTTCGAGATCGCGCAGCTTGCCCAGGCGCTCGGCCAGCTCGCGGGCATTGGCACCGGGCCCGGGGTGATGGACCAGCTCCGCGGGGCCCTCGGCCTCGACCGGCTCGGCCTCGCCGCCGGGGAGAACGGCCGCGGCCCGGCGGTGGAGGCCGGCCGCTACGTGGCGCCCGGCGTCTTCGTTGGCGTCCGCCAGGGCACCCAGGGGGGACGGACCGGCGTCGGGGTCGAGGTGGAGCTGACGCCGCGGCTGAAGCTCGAGGGCCAGACGGCGACAGGCCCGGCCGGCGAGCGGCTGGGCCTGTCCTACGAGTTCGAGTGGTGAGGGCGCGCCCTACTCCGCCGCCGCGTCCAGCACCCGCTCCCAGGCCGGGTTGAGCAGCGCGCAGCCGGCGCCGAGGCGCGCCCGCGCGGCGTGGTACTCGCGGCGGTAGCGTGCGACCAGCTCCGCCGCCGGCGGGATGTCCGTCACCGCGCCGATGCCGTGGCCGGCGCCCCAGATGTCCTTCCAGCGCCGCCTGCTGCGGTCCTCGCCGAAGCTCATCGCCGAGGGGTCGGAGCTGGGCAGGTTGTCCGGGTCGAGCCCGGCGCGGCGCAGCGAGGGCTTCAGATAGTTGCCGTGCACGCCGGAGATGAGGTTGGTGTAGACGATGTCCTCGGCGCCGCACTCCAGGATCATCTGCTGCTGTTCGGGCTGCGCGCGCGCCTCCCGCGTGGCGATGAAGGCGCTGCCGATGTAGGCGAAGTCGGCGCCCAGCGCCTCGGCGGCGAGGATGCTGCGGCCGTTGGCGATGGCGCCCGACAGCGCGATCGGGCCGTCGAACCAGGCGCGCGTCTCCTGCACCAGCGCGAAGGGGGAGAGCGTGCCGGCGTGCCCGCCCGCGCCGGCGGCGACCAGCACCAGCCCGTCCGCGCCCTTCTCGATCGCCTTGCGGGCGAAGCGCTGGTTGATCACGTCGTGCAGCACGTGGCCGCCGTAGGAGTGCACCGCCTCGTTCACCTCCGGCCGCGCGCCGAGGCTGGAGATGACGATCGGCACCCGGTGCCTGACGCAGACCGCGAGGTCGTGGTCCAGCCGGTCGTTCGACTTGTGCACGATCAGGTTGATGGCGAAGGGCGCGGCCGGGCGGTCCGGATGCCGCGCGTCGTGCCGGGCGAGCCGCTCCTTGATCTCGGCGACCCATTCCTCGAACTGCTCGGCCGGGCGGGCATTGAGCGAGGGCATGGCGCCGATGATGCCGCTGGCGCACTGCGCCACCACCAGGTCGGGCACCGAGACGATGAACATGGGTGCGCCGATGGCGGGCAGCGAGAGCCGCCCCTTCAGCGTGTCGAGCAGGGACATCCGGGACTCCTCGGGGGTGTTCGTCAGGCCTTGGGCTTCAGCACGCCGGCGAGGATCGCCTGCGTCTCCGGCGAGAGCAGGCGCTGCGCGAACAGCGCGCCCTCCTCCTCGATGCGGGCCAGGATCTCCTCCTGGTCGCGGCACAGCAGGGACTTGGTCAGGCGCAGCGCGGCGGGGGGCTTGTCGGCGAGGCGGCGCGCCACCTCCATCGCCGTCGCCTCCAGCTCGGCGCGCGGCACGACGCGGTTGACGAGGCCGATCTCCGCCGCCCTGCGGGCATCGAAGAAGTCGCCGAGCAGCAGCAGCTCCGCCGCCCGGTGCCGTCCGCACAGGCGCGGCAGCAGCAGCGAGGAGCCGAGCTCCGGCACCACGCCGAGATCCACGAAGGGGGTGCGGAAGCGCGCCTCCTCCGCCGCGATCACGATGTCGCAATGCAGCAGCATGGTGGTGCCGATGCCGATGGCGAGGCCGCCGACCGCGGCCACCACCGGCTTCTCGTAGCGCACCAGCGCGCTGTAGACGCGGCTCGCCGGCTTCACCCCGCCATCCTGCGGGCGGTTGCGGAAGTCGTTGATGTCGTTGCCGGCGGTGAAGGCGTCGCCGGCGCCGGCGAACAGCACGCAGCGCACGGCCTCGTCCCGCGCCGCGCCCTCCAGCGCGTCGGCCATGGCGTCGTACATGGCGCGGGTGAGCGCGTTCTTCTTCTCCGGCCGGTGCATCTCGATGCGGCAGACCCCGTCCGCCGTCGAGACGCGGATGTGTTCGGACATCATTCCCTCCTGCCCGCCCCGGCCCGCGAGGGGTCGCGGGAGCCGGCCCCATAGCAGGGCGGCGGCGGGCCGCCGTCAAGGCGCCGGGGTCAGGCGGCCGGCGGGGCCGCGCCCTTCACCTGCGTGCGGTGCATGATGCGCCGCGCCGCGGGATCGAAGGGGTCGCGCCGGTGCATGGTGCAGCGGTTGTCCCACAGCACCAGGTCGCCGACGCGCCAGCGGTTGGTCCAGCAGATCTCCGGCCGCGTCGCGCAGGACCACAGCGCGTCGAGCAGCGCCTCGCTTTCCTCGAGCGGCAGGCCGGCGATGTAGGCGAGCCTGCGGCGGCCGAGATAGAGCATGCGCCGCCCCGTCTCCGGATGGCGGCAGACCAGCGGGTGCAGGTGGCCCGGGGCGTCGCGGGGGTCGTCGGTCGGCGTCACGCCGGCGCGCAGGAAGCCGCCGCTGTTGTAGGTGCCGTCGTGCTTCACCATCAGCCCGGCGCAGCGCGCCTTCAGCGCCTCCGGCAGCAGGTCGTAGGCGGCGTACATGCTGGCGAAATGCGTGTCGCCGCCCTGCGGCGGGATCTCCCTGGCGTAGAGCAGGGAGGCCTTGGGCGGCATCGGCAGGTAGGACATGTCGGTGTGCCACACCGCCTCGCCGGCGCCGAGGCTGCCGATCGGCTGGCCGTCGGGGCCGAGCACGTTGGAGACGATGTAGATCTCGGGCTTGCCCTCGACGAAGCGCCGCCCGTTCTCCTGCACCGGCGCCCAGTCCAGCTCGCCGAAGCGGCGGGAGAAGGCGATGAGGTCGTCGTCGGAGAGCGCCTGGCCGCGGAACAGCAGCACGGCATGGTCGAGCCAGGCGCGGTGGATGGCCTCGAAGGCGGCCTCGTCCAGAAGGCGCAGGTCGACGCCGCGCACCTCCGCGCCCAGCGCGGCCCCGGTCGGGACCACCTCGATGGCCTGGCTCATGGCGTCGTTCCCTCCGCAGCGTTGCGCGGGGGAGGGTAGCACGGCGCGGAGCTGTGGAGGCGAGCGGCCCTGCGTCGCCCCCGGCCGGTTCCGGCGCCCCGCGATCCGTCCTATCCCGCATCTGCGCAGAAGGAGGGTCTGGCATGCGCTGGCGGCCGATGCGGGCGGCGGATCTCGCCGCGGTCGGGGCGATCGCGGCGCGGCTGCACGCCGGGCACCCGGAATCCCCCGCCGTCTTCGCCGAGCGGCTGGCCCTGGCGCCCGAAGGCTGCCGCGTGCTCGCCGGCCCCGAGGAGACGGTGCGCGGCTACGCCCTGACGCATCCCTGGCGCGCCGCGGCGCCGCCGCCGCTCGATGCCCTGCTCGGCGCCCTGCCGGCGGCGCCGGATGCCTGGCACATCCACGACGTCGCGCTCCTGCCGGAGGCGCGCGGCGCCGGCCATGTGGCGGCGCTGCTCCGCGCGCTCGACGCCGCCGCCGCCGCGCGCGGCCTCGGCTGGGCGACGCTGGTCGCCCTCGCCGGCGCCGCGCCCTACTGGCGGCGGCACGGCTTCCGCGAGGCGGCGGCCTCCGGCGCCGGCGCGGCGGCGCTCGCCAGCTACGGCGCCGGCGCCCGCCTCATGCGCCGGCCGCTGCGCTGAGGCTCAGGCGAAGCGGGCGGCGAGCCAGCGCCCTGCCGCCGCCACCGCCTCCTCGGCCGCGCGGACATGGCCGAGCGCGCGCAGGAAGCCGTGCACCGTGCCCTGGGCGAGCCGCGCCTCCACCGTCACCCCCGCCGCGCGCAGGCGCTCGGCCATCGCATGGTTCTCGCTCGCCAGCACGTCGAGCTCGGCGATCTGCAGCAGCGTCGGCGGCAGGCCGCCGAGTTCGGCGCGCAGCGGCGCCGCGTAGGGGTGGACACGGTCGGTCTCGCGCGGCGCGTAGCACCGCCAGTAGAACGCCATCCGCTCGCGCGTCAGCCCGTAGCCGGTGGCGAATTCCCCGTAGCTCGGCGTATCGAGGCGCGAATCGAACACGCCGTAATTCAGCAGCAGGCCGCGCAGCGGCGGCAGCGCGCCGGCGTCGCGCAGCAGCAGCGCCGCGCCGAGCGCCAGGTTGGCGCCGGCCGAATCCCCGCCGAGCACGAGGCGCGTCGGATCGAGCCCCCATTCGCCGCCCCGCGCCGCCACCCAGCGCAGCACCTGGGCGCATTCCTCGAGCGCCTGAGGGAAGGCGGCCTCCGGGCTCAGCGCATAGTCCGGGCCGAGCACGGTGCAGCCCGCGGCGGCGGCGTACTCGCGCATCAGCCGGTCGTGCGTGTCCACGCTGTTCCACACCCAGCCGCCGCCGTGGATGTAGAGCAGCACCGGCAGCGGGCCCGGCCCGGCGGCGGGCCGGTGGAAGCGGCAGAGGAGGCGCCGCCCGCGCACCGGCAGCCAGCGGTCGCCGCTCTCGGCCATGCGTGGGCCGCCCTCGGCGAGCGGCAGGTTCAGCGCCTCGGTCAGGGCGCGCGGCTCGTCGAAGGGCAGGGCGAGGCGGATCGGAGGCAGGCGGGCGGCGCGCTCCTCCATCATGGCGTTGAACGCCCGCATCTCGGGGTCGAGCCTCGGATCCGACATGCCTTCCTCCCACCGGCGCGAAGGCCGCAGTGGACGCGGGCGGCGCGGTCCCGGCAAGAGAGGGCACCCGCGCGCCCATTGCGGAGAGGGGAGGGCATCCCCATGCTGCACCGCACCATGCCGAGTCTGCTCCCCGTCGCCCCCACGGGGGCCTATCGCGACCACCGCCTGTTCCGCCCGCGCAGCGTCGTGCTCGCGGGCGATCCGGCCCTGCCGGAGACGGCGCTGCTGGCCCGCAACCTCGCCGGCGGCGGCTTCCGCGGGCGGCTGTTCGCCGCCGGCTTCCCGGCGGAGGGGCTGGAGCCCGTCGCCTCCCTCGCGGACCTGCCGGTGGCGCCGGACCTCGCCGTGCTCAGCCTGCCGCCGGAGCGGCTCGAGGCCGCCATGGCGGCGCTGGCGGAGCGCGGCTGCCTCGCCGCCATCGTCCCCGGCGCCGCGCCGGACCTCGCGGCGATGTCGGCGCGCACCGGGGTGCGGGCGCTGGGGCAGGGAAGCTTCGGCCTCTGCGTGCCGGGGATCGGCCTCAACGCCTCCCTCGCCCATATCAGGCCGCAGCCGGGGCGGCTCGCGCTGGTGACGCAGTCGGCGGCGCTGGCGCGGGCGGTGCTGGACTGGGCGGCGGCGGAGGCGGTGGGGTTCAGCCACGTCATCGGCATCGGCGGCAACGCCTCGCTCGGCTTCGCCGCGGCGCTGGACTGGCTGGCGCGCGACCCCGGCACCGGGGCGGTGCTGCTCGACCTGCGGCGCGTGCGCAACCGCCGCGCCTTCCTCTCCGCCGCCCGCGCGGTGGCGCGCACCCGCCCCGTGGTGGCGATCCGCGCCGGCAGCCGCAGCGCGCTGCCGGGCGATTCCGGAAGGCTCGGCGATGCGGTGATGGAGGCGGCGCTGCGCCGCGCCGGCGTGCTGCACGTCGCCGGCTTCGAGGACCTGCTCGCCGCCGCCGAGACCCTGGCGCGGGCGCGGCTGCGGCCGGGCACGCGGGGGCGGGGGGACCGCGTCGCCATCGTCACCAACGGCATCGGTCTCGGCCAGCTTGCCGCCGACGCGGTGCTGCGCGGCGGCGCCTGCCTCGCCGAGCCCGGCGCCGAGGCGCGGGCCGCCCTCGGTCTGCTGCTGCCGCCGGGCCAGGTGGTGGCCAACCCGCTTTCCCTCGGCCCTGAGGCGGGGCCGCGCCTGGCCGAGGCGGCGGCGATGCTGGCCGCGCTGCCGGAGGTGGATGCGGTGGTCGCCCTGCACGCCCCAGCGCCGGAAGGGGCGGGGGATGTCGCCGCCGAGGCCCTGGCCGCCGCCGCCCGCGCCAGCGCCGGGCGGCAGGGCGCGCCGATCCTGGTCGGATGGGCCGGGCAGGCCACCGCCGGGGCGCAGCGCCGGCGCCTGGGGGAGGCAGGGCTCGCCGCCTTCGCCTCGCCCGAAGCGGCGGTGCGCGGCGCGCTGCACCTGGCGCGCGACCGGCAGAACCGCATGGCCGCGGCGGAGCTGCCGCCGCGCGACGTGCTCGACCTCGCCCCCGACCGGGGCGCGGTGCGGCGCATCCTCGCCGCGGCGCGCGCCGCCGGGCGGCTGCGGCTGACGGAGGAGGAGGCGCTCGGCGTCCTTGCCGCCTACAGCCTGCCGACCGTGCCCCACCGCCGCGCCGCCACCCCGGAGGACGCCGCGGACGCGGCCGCGCTGCTCGGCTTCCCCGCGGTGCTGAAGATCCTGAGCCCGGAGCTGCGGCACAAGACCGAGGTCGGCGGCGTGCAGCTCAACCTCCACGCCCCTGCTGCGGTGCAGGAGGCGGCGGCGGCGATGCTGGGCCGGGTGCGGGCGGCGCTGCCCGAGGCGCGCATCGAGGGCTTCCTCGTGCAGCGCCAGGCGGCGCGGGCGCTGGAGCTGCGCCTGCGCCTCGGCGAGGACCCGATGTTCGGGCCCTGGATCGGCTTCGGCCAGGGCGGCACGGCGGCGGACCTCGCGGAGGACGAGGCGTTCGACCTGCCGCCGCTGAACCTCGCGCTCGCACACCAGCTCATCGGCCGCTCCCGCACCGCGGCGCTGCTCTCGGGCTACCGGGACTGGCCGCCGGCGAACCGCGCCGCCGTGGCCGAGGCGCTGGTGCGGCTTTCCCAGATCGCGGTGGACTTCCCCGAGATCGCGGAGCTGACCATCAACCCCCTGTTCGCCGACGCGCAGGGGGTGCTGGCGGTGGACGCCTCGCTCACGCTGCGCCCGGCGGGGGAGGCGGCGATGCTTGCCCTTCCGCCCTATCCGCAGCACCTCGCCCGCCCCTTCCGGCTGCCGGACGGGGAGGAGCTGCTGGTCCGCCCGATCCGCCCGGAGGATGCGGCGGCCCATGCCGAGGCCTTCCGACAGCTCTCCGCCCAGGATGTGCGCTGGCGCTTCTTCTCCCCGCTGAAGGAGCTGTCGCCGGAAATGGTCGCGCGCCTCACCCAGATAGATTACGACCGCGAGATGGCCTTCGTCGCGATGCGTCGGGTCCCGGGGCAGCCGGAGCAGATGCTCGGCGTCGCGCGCCTCACCCGCTCGCCCGGGCAGCCGGAGGAGGCGGAGTTCGCCATCGTCGTCGGGGAGCCGGTGAAGGGGCGGGGGCTTGGCCGCCACCTGATGGAGCGGCTGTTCGAATGGGCGCGCAGCGAGGGGATCCGCACCATCACCGGCCTGGTGCTCGCCGACAACGCGCCGATGCTCGCCTTCGTGCGGGCGCTCGGCTTCGAGGTGCGGCGCTCGGCCGCGGAGGAGGAGGTGATGGAGGCGCGGCTGGTCCTCGGCTGAGGGTGCCACCCGCGCCGGGCGGAGGGGCGGCGGGCGTCAGGCCCCGGCGTCCAGCGCGTCGCCGGCGCGCACCAGCAGGCAGGCCGAGATGCGCAGGCCGCCGCCCCCAGCGAGGCTGCGCCGGCCGGTGACGGCGAAGCGGGCACCGAAGCGCGCCTTCAGCTCGGCCGCGGCGGCCTCCACCGCGGCGAGGTCGGTGCCCTCCAGCACGAGCTGCACGCCGCCACCGCCCCCCAGCGGCAGGCGCGGCGCGGCCTCGGGCGGCTTCGGCCGCGGCGGGGACAGTTCGAGCGGCGGAGGGGGCTTGCGCCTGCGGGGCATGTGATCCGGTTCGGCTCCAGGGCAGATCGCAGACGGCCGGAAACGTGAAGCGGCCCTGCGAACAAGGAGGCCGGAGCCGCTGCCGCCGCATGGCCGGGCGGCAAGGGCTCTGGTCGTGGAGGGTCCGCCCGGGGCGCCGGCGCTCCCCGGCGCGCCGCCGGGGCTTCAGGCGGCCTCGGCCTCGCGGATCAGCGCGCGCAGGCGGGAGGCGGCCTCGGTGCCCTTCAGGGCGTCGCGCCAGGCGGCCTCGGCGACGCGTTGATGCACGCCGACCGCCTCGTCGGCGGCGGTGATGGTGGCGACGCCAAGGGTTCCAAAGGGCGGGGCATCCGGGGCGAAGGGGCTGCCGACGGCATGGGCCCGCTCCCGGCCGCGCAGCACCATGAAGGGGCTGCCGGGCTCGGTGCCGCTGGCGAGGCCAAGCTGGATGCCGATCGGCACCGATTCCATCAGGGTGGCGATGCTCTCCGCCTCGGCCAGCGCGGCGGCGCGGCAGCGGCTCCGCGTCCGTTCCGTGACGGCGAGGCCGGCCGCCACGCCCTCCTTGACGAAGCGGCGCAGTGCGCTTTCGGAGAGGATGCCGATGATGGTCGGCTTGCGGAGCTGGTAGAGCTTGCGCCGGGAGGCCAGCAGGCCGAGCGCCTGGTCGACCGCGGCGCGGGCCTGCAGCCGGTCGGGCGCGGCATCGGCGGCTTCCGTCCAGGCCTCGGCGAGGGCGCCGTCGAAGGCATCGGTCAGGGTCTGGAAGCAGACGGCGCCGCCCACCAGCAGGATCTGGTCGGCCTCCTCCTCCACCTGGCGCAGGCGTTCGAGGAAGGCGGCCGGGCGGGCGAAGTAGTCTACGCCGATCCCGAGCAGGGAAAGGGGCGAGATCTTGAGCAGCTCGGCGAGGCGCCGGATGGTATCCAGCTTGATGACCTCGCCCTTCTCGTAGCGGTAGAGGGCGGCGCGCGAGACACCCAGGCGCGCGGCGATCTCCTCGGCACGCAGCCCGGATTCCAGCCGGTACGCCCGCAACTGCTGGCCTATGTCCGCGAAGCGCATAACCCCTCCGTCGCGACCTGACGACTAGACACCATTTTAGCTTTTGAGACAATACCCGCGTCGTGGCGCTGCGCCCAAAAGCATGGTCCGGGCTATTTTGCGACGCAAGGGCCCAAGGCTCCTGGCGCGAGCCTTGGCAGGCAATTACAGCTTCAGGGGTGCGTCCCTGGGCGGAACGACACGCGTCAGCCCCCAGGTTCGGGCGCCACCTTCCGCGCCGCCATCGCCTCCAGCGCCCGCACCATCCCGGAATGGTCCCAATCCGCCCCCCCCGGCCGCGACGCAGGCGGAGAAGAGCTGCTGCGCGAGGGCGGTGCTGGGCAGCGCCACACCCAGCTCCCGCGCCGCCTGCAGCGCCAGGTTCAGGTCCTTCTGGTGCAGGGCGATGCGGAAGCCGGGGGCGAAGCCGCGGGTGATCATGCGCTCCCCGTGCACCTCCAGGATGCGCGAGGAGGCGAATCCCCCCATCAGCGCCTGGCGCACCTTGGCCGGGTCGGCGCCGGCCTTGGCGGCGAAGACCAGGGCCTCGGCCACTGCCTCGATGGTCAGGGCGACGATGATCTGGTTGGCGACCTTGCAGGTCTGGCCGGCGCCGTTCTGCTCGCCCACCAGGGTGATGTTCCTGCCCATCGCCTCGAACAGGGGCCGGGCGCGGTCGAAGGCCTTCTGCGGCCCGCCGACCATGATCGTCAGCGCCGCGTTCTTCGCCCCCACCTCCCCGCCGGAGACCGGCGCGTCGAGATAGTCGCAGCCGAGCGCGTTCACCTTCGCCGCGAATTCCTTGGTGGCGGTCGGGCTGATCGAGGACATGTCGATCACCAGCTTGCCCGGCGAGAGCCCCTCCGCCACGCCGGACGGGCCGAACAGCACCGCCTCCACGTCCGGCGTGTCCGGCACCATGAGGATGATCACCTCGCCCGAGCGCGCCACCGCCCGCGCATCCGGCACCACGGTGAAGGCGGCGCGGCACTCCGCGTCGAGGCTCGCGCGCTCCGGCACGAACAGGCTGTGCCCGGCCTTCCTGAGGTTCAGCGCCATGGGCCTGCCCATGATGCCGAGGCCGATGAAGCCGATCTCCATGTCTCTCTCCCGCTGATGCGTCGTGGTCAGGCGCGGTAGGGGGCGAACCAGCCGAGCCCGTCCTCGGTGAGGCCCGAGGGGCGGTACTCGCAGCCGATCCAGCCCTGGTAGCCGAGGGAATCGATGGCCTGGAAGACGTGCGGCCAGTTCACCTCGCCGGTGCCGGGCTCGTGCCGGCCCGGCACATCGGCGACCTGCATGTGCGCGACGAGCGGCATGTGGCGTTCCAGACGCTTCACCAGGTCGCCCTCCGTCACCTGGCAGTGGTAGAGGTCGAACTGCATGCCGAGCCGGTCGCGCCCGACCGCCTCGATGATCGCCGCCGCCTCCTCGGTCGTGTTCAGGACGTAGCCGGGGATGTCGCGGTGGTTGATCGGCTCGATCACCGGCCGCACCCCTGCCCTGGCGCATTCCTCCGCCGCCCAGGCGAGGTTGATGGCGTAGGTGGCGAGCAGCGTGTCGCGCCGCACGCCCGGGGGGGCGAGCCCCGCCATCACGTGCAGCGAGGGGCAGGCGAGGGCGGCGGCGTAGTCGAGCGCGCGGCGGATGCCCTCGCGGAACTCGGCGGTGCGGCCGGGCAGGGCGGCGCAGCCCCGCTCCCCCGCCGCCCAGTCGCCGGGGGGCGCGTTGAACAGCACCTGGCGCAGCCCGTTGTCCTGCAGCCGGCGGGCGATCTCGGCTGGCGGATGCTCGTAGGGGAAAAGGAACTCCACCGCCTCGAACCCGGCCGCCCGGGCGCGGGCGAAGCGGTCGAGGAAGGGCACCTCGGCGAACATCATGGACAGGTTGGCGGCGAAGCGCGGCATCGTCGGCGGTCTCCCCCTGGGCGGCGGGGAGGCTACCGGCAGGCGCGGCCGCTGCCTACCGGCGTGCCCCGTTTCCGCCGCCCCGGCTTCTCGGGTACTGAAGCGGCATGTCGCGCGAGATCCTGCCGCCCCAGGCCCTGACGGCACCCCAGCTCGTCGGCCTCGCCGCGGCGGTCGCGCTCGGCATCGGCTGCTTCCTGGTGCTGCGGCCCTTCCTCTCCGCCCTGCTCTGGGCGACGATCCTGGTCTATTCCACCTGGCCCGCCTTCCGCGCGCTGCGCGAGCGGGCGGGGCTGCCGGCCGGGGCGGCGGCGCTGGTGATGGTGCTCGCGGCCTTCCTGCTGCTCGGCCTGCCGCTGGTCTTCGCCGCGCCGACCCGGCGGGAGGACATCGAGGGGCTGCAGGCGGCGGTGGAGACGCTGCTGACCCAGGGCCTGCCCGGCCTCGGCGCCTGGCTGCGCCAGCTGCCCCTGCTCGGCCCCTGGCTCGCCCCGTGGCTGGAGGGGCTCGATGCGGGGCTGCCCAGCCTGTTCGGCCTGCTCGGCCCGCATGCCGGCACCATCGCCCAGGCGGTGCTCGCGGTGCTCCTCGCCGTGCTCTCCGGCGTGGCGGAGATGCTGCTCGCCATCTTCCTCGCCTTCTTTCTCTACCGCGACGGGCCGGCGATCGCGGCGCGGGCGGAGGCGGCGCTGCAGCGCCTGGCCGGGGCGCGCGCGCGGCACCTCGTGGAGATGACCGGCAACGTCACCCGCGGCGTGATCTTCGGCCTGCTCGGCACCGCCGTGGTGCAGGGCCTCATGACCGCCTTCGGCCTCTGGATCGCCGGCGTGCCGCGGCCGGTCCTGCTCGGGGTGGTGGCGGGGGTGATCTCCATCTTCCCGGTGGGCGCGCCCCTGGTCTGGATCCCGGCGACCCTCTGGCTGTTCACCGAGGGGCGGACCGGCTGGGCGATCTTTCTCGGCCTCTACGGCGCCTTCGGCATCTCCTCGGTGGACAACGTGATCCGCCCCTGGCTGATCGCGCGCGGGGCCGACCTGCCGCTGCTGCTGACCCTGCTCGGCGCGCTGGGCGGCGTCTTCGCCTTCGGCTTCCTCGGGCTGTTCCTCGGCCCGGTGCTGCTCGCGGTCGGCTTCACCCTGCTCAAGGACTGGGCCGGCGAGGGAGCGGAGGGCGCGGGAACCCTTCCGCCGCCGCGGCCCGACGCCTAATAGGGGCCGGATAGGGGCCGGCGGGCTCCGGGGCGGGGCAGGGCAGGACGGGAGACGGGCGATGCGGAGCTGGATGCGGGCGGCCACCCTGGCGGCGCTGCTCGGGGCGATGGCGGCGGCGGCGGAGGCGCGGACGGTGCGCTGGGCCGCGAGCGGCGATCCCAACACCATGGATCCGCACAGCCAGAACGTCGGCACCGTCACCATGGTGCTGCAGCAGGTCTACGACGCGCTGGTGGCGCGCAACCCCGACCTCTCCCCCGCGCCGGGCCTCGCCACCGCCTGGGAGCAGCACGAGCCGACGCGCTGGCGCTTCACGCTGCGCCCCGGCGTGCGCTTCCACGAGGGCGAGGCGTTCACGGCGGAGGACGTGGTCTTCTCCATCGAACGCGCCCTGCAGCCGACCAGCAATTTCGGCATCTTCGTGGACACGATCGAGCGGGCGGAGAAGGTGGACGACCTCACGGTGGACATCGTCACCAAGGTGCCGGACCCGATCCTGCCCAACAAGCTCGCCAGCGTCTTCATGATGTCGAGATCCTGGGCGGAGCGGCACAACGCCACCCGGCCGCAGAACACGCGGCAGCGGGAGGAGATGCACACCGTCCGCAGCGCCAACGGCACCGGCGCCTACCGCCTGGCGCTGCGCGAGCCGGACGTGCGCACCGTGCTCGCCCGCAACCCCGACTGGTGGGGCTGGCGGGAGGAGGGGAACCGCGGCAACGTCACCGAGATCGTGTTCCGCCCCATCGCCTCGGACGCCACCCGCATCGCCGCGCTGCTCTCGGGCGAGGTGGACTTCGTGCTCGACCCGCCGCTGCAGGACCTCGCCCGGCTGCGCAACGCGCCGAACGTGAAGGTGCTGGAGGGGCCGGAGATCCGCACCCTCTACATCGTCTTCGACGTCGGCCGCGACGAGCTGCTCTACTCCGACGTCAAGGGCCGGAACCCGTTCCGGGACCTGCGGGTGCGCCAGGCGCTCTACCACGCCATCGACATCCAGGCGATCCACCGCGCCACCATGCGCGGCCAGTCGGTGCCGACCGGCACGCTGTTCCCGGAGCAGGTGAACGGCTACGTGAAGGAGGAGGATGTCCGCCTGCCCTTCGACGCCGCCCGCGCCCGCGCCCTGCTCGCCGAGGCCGGCTACCCCAACGGCTTCTCCGTCACGCTGGACTGCCCGAACAACCGCTACATCAACGACGAGCAGATCTGCCAGAACATCGCCGCCATGTGGTCGCGCGTCGGCGTGCGCACGGCGCTGAAGGCGCAGCCCCTCGGCCCCTTCTTCGCGCAGATCCAGCGCGCCGACACCAGCGTCTACCTGCTGGGCTGGGGGGTGCCGACGCTCGATGCGCTCTACTCCTTCCAGTCGCTGCTGGCCACGCGGGGCGGGCAGCCGGGCGACGGCATCTGGAATTTCGGCGGCTACTCCAACCCGCGGATGGACGCGCTGATCGGCCGCATGAAGACCGAGTCCGGAGAGGCGCGGCAGGCGGCGATCCGCGAGGCGCTGCGCCTGTACCGGGAGGACGTGCCGCACATCCCGCTGCACCACCAGATGATCCCCTGGGCGATGCGGGCCAACATCTCGATGCCGCACATGGCCAACAACCAGCCCTTCTTCCGCTGGGCGGTGGTGGAATAGGAAGGGCGGCGCCGGAGCCTGAGCGGCATGTTCGCCTTCATCCTCTCCCGCATCCTGCAGGCGCTGCCCGTGATGCTGACGGTGGCGCTGATCAGCTTCGCCATGTTCGCCTATGTCGGCGACCCGGTGGCGATCATGCTCGGCCAGGACTTCACCGAGGCGCAGCGCGACGCGCTGGTGCGCGAGCTCGGCCTCGACCAGCCCTTCTTCGTGCAGTTCGCCAAATTCGTCGTCAATGCCGCGCAGGGAGAGTTCGGCCTGTCCTACCGCCTCTCCCGCCCGGTGGCCGAGCTGATCGCGGAACGCGCGCCGGCGACGCTCGAGCTCGCCTTCTGCGCCGCCGCCCTGGCCCTGCTGGTGGGCGTGCCGATGGGGGTGTACACGGGCCTCTACCGGAACTCCTGGCTGTCGCGCTTCTTCCTCACCTTCAGCCTGATCGGCGTGTCGCTGCCCACCTTCCTGATCGGCATCCTGCTGATCCTGATCTTCTCGGTCTGGCTCGGCTGGCTGCCCTCCTTCGGCCGCGGCGATGTGGTGCAGCTCGGCTGGTGGAGCACGGGCTTCCTCACCTGGTCGGGGATCCGGGCGCTGATCCTGCCCTCCATCACGCTCGGCCTGTTCCAGCTCACGCTCATCATGCGGCTGGTGCGGGCGGAGATGCTGGAGGTGCTGCGCACCGACTACATCAAATTCGCCCGCGCCCGCGGCCTGCCGAACCGGGCGGTGCATTTCGGGCACGCGCTGAAGAACACGCTGGTGCCGGTGATCACCATCGCCGGGCTGCAGCTCGGCGCCATCATCGCCTTCGCCATCGTGACCGAGACCGTGTTCCAGTGGCCGGGCATGGGCCTGCTGTTCATCCAGAGCGTCAACGCCGCCGACATCCCGGTTATGGCGGCCTACCTGCTGCTGATCGCGCTGGTCTTCGTGGTGATCAATCTGGTGGTGGACCTGCTCTACTACGCCGTTGACCCGCGGCTGCGCGTGGAGCGCGGCGCGGTGCGGGGTGCCTGAGCCATGGCCGCGCCCGCCTTCGTCCGCGCCTTCGATAGCGACCTCTGGTGGTCCTTCCGGCGCTCGCCCGTCACGGTCCTCTCGGCGGTGGTGGCGCTGGTCTGCGTCGGCGGCGCGCTGCTCGCGCCGCTGCTCGCGCCGCACAACCCCTTCGACCTCGCCAGCCTGAATCTACTGGATGCCTTCAAGCCGCCGGCCTGGGCGGCGGAGGGCGACCTCGCCTACCCGCTCGGCACCGACGACCAGGGGCGGGACATGCTCTCCGCCATCATGTACGGCGCGCGGGTCAGCCTGCTGGTCGGCGTCTCGGCGGTGCTGTTCTCCACCCTGCTCGGCGTCGCGCTGGGGCTGCTCGCGGGCTATCTCGGCGGCGCGGTGGACGCGGTGCTGATGCGTATCGCCGACATCCAGCTCACCTTCCCCTCCATCCTGGTGGCGCTGCTGGTGGATGGCGTGGTGCGCGCCGCCCTGCCGCGGGAGGTGCACGACCAGGTCGCGCTGTTCGTGGTGATCTTCGCCATCGGCATCAGCAACTGGCCGCAATTCGCCCGCACCGTGCGCGGCTCGACACTGGTCGAGCGCAACAAGGAATACGTGCTGGCGGCGCGCGTCATCGGCCTCTCCCGGCTGCGCATCATGCTGACGCACGTGCTGCCCAACGTGCTCGGGCCGGTGCTGGTGATCGCCACCCTCAGCCTCGGCTTCGCCATCCTGGCGGAGGCGACGCTCTCCTTTCTCGGCGTCGGCGTGCCGCCGACCCAGCCCTCTCTCGGCACCCTCATCCGCATCGGCAACGACTTCCTGTTCTCCGGCGAGTGGTGGATCACCATCTTCCCGGGGGCGGCGCTGGTCGCCATGGTGCTCTCCGTCAACCTGCTGGGCGACTGGCTGCGCGACGCCCTGAACCCGAAGCTCCGCTGATGGCCGCGCTGCTGGAAGTCCGGAACCTGCGGGTGGAATTCCCGACCCGCCGCGGCGTGCTCACCGCCCTCGACGGCGTCTCCTTCGACATCGCCGCCGGTGAGGTGCTCGGCGTGGTCGGCGAATCCGGCGCAGGCAAGTCCATGACCGGGGCCGCCATCATCGGCCTGCTGGAGCCGCCGGGCCGCATCGCCGGGGGCGAGATCCGCCTCGATGGGCAGCGCATCGACAACCTACCCTACGAGCGGATGCGGCGCATCCGCGGCAAGGAGATCGGCGCGATCTTCCAGGACCCGCTGACCACGCTGAACCCGCTCTACACGGTCGGACGCCAGCTCGTCGAGACGATGCAGGTCCATCTCGGCATCGGCGCCGCCGAGGCGCGGCGGCGCGCGATCGGCTGGCTGGAGCATGTCGGCATCCCGGCGGCGGCGCAGCGGGTGGACAGCTACCCGCACGAATTCTCGGGCGGCATGCGCCAGCGCGTGGTGATCGCGCTCGCCCTCTGCGCCGAGCCGCGGCTGGTGGTGGCGGACGAGCCCACCACCGCGCTCGACGTCTCCATCCAGGCGCAGATCATCGCCCTGCTGAAGCGCCTGACGCGGGAGAAGGGCACGGCGGTGATGCTCATCACCCACGACATGGGGGTGATCGCCGAGACCGCGGACCGCGTCGCCGTCATGTATGCCGGCCGCATCGCCGAGATCGGGCCGGTGCGGGAGGTGGTGAAGCACCCGAGGCACCCCTACTCGGTCGGGCTGATGGCCTCCATCCCGCCGCTCGACCGCCGGGTGGAAAGGCTGGCGCAGATCGAGGGGGCGATGCCGCGCCTTTCCGCCATCCCGCCGGGCTGCGCCTTCAACCCGCGCTGCCCGCACGCCTTCGACCGCTGCCGCGCCGAGCGGCCGGAGCTGCTGGAGGCCGGCGCCACCCGTGCGGCGTGCTGGCTCTACGATCCGGCCTCGGAGAAGCACGTGCCGGAGAGCGCGATCCATGGCTGAGCGGATCGTCCACGAGCCGACCGGCGAGGATTTCGCCGCCCTGCCCGTGGCGGAGCGCCTCCCGGCCGCGCGCGGCGCCGTGCCGGACGCCGCGCCGATGGTCGAGGCCGAGGATCTCGCGCGCCACTTCGACGTCTCCCGCCCCTGGCTGCAGCGGGTGCTGGCGCGCGAGCCGAGGCGCATCCTGCGCGCGGTGGACGGTGTCTCCTTCGCCATCCCGAAGGGCACCACCCTCTCCCTGGTGGGGGAGAGCGGCTGCGGCAAGTCCACCGTGGCGCGGCTGGTGGTCGGGCTCTACGCGCCAACGCGCGGGCGCGTGCTGTTCGACGGGCAGGATCTGGCGCGGGCGCGCGCCAGCGCCGCGCAGCGCCGACGCATGCAGATGATCTTCCAGGACCCATACGCCTCGCTCAACCCGCGCTGGCGCGTGCGCGACATCATCGCCGAGCCGATCCGCGCCTTCGGCCTGGTGCGGGACCGCGCGGCGCAGCGCGACAGGGTGGCGGAGCTGCTGACCCATGTCGGCCTCTCGCCGCTCGACGGGGAGAAGTATCCGCACGAATTCTCCGGCGGCCAGCGCCAGCGCATCTCCATCGCCCGCGCGCTGTCCTCCAACCCGGAATTCCTGGTCTGCGACGAGCCGACCAGCGCCCTCGACGTCTCGGTGCAGGCGCAGATCCTGAACCTGATGAAGGCGCTGCAGCGCGAACTCGGCCTGACCTATCTGTTCATCAGCCACAACCTCTCCGTGGTGCGGCAGGTGAGCGACCGCATCGGGGTGATGTATCTCGGCCGCATCGCCGAGCTGGCGCCGGCCGAGACGCTGTTCACCGCGCCGCGCCACCCCTACACGCGCGCCCTGATGGAGGCGATCCCGGACCTCGAGATGACCGGGCGCCAGCGGGTGCCGGTGGGCGGCGAGGTGCCGAGCCCGATCAGCCCGCCGCCCGGCTGCCCCTTCCACCCGCGCTGCCCGCTGGCGGACGCGCGCTGCCGGGCCGAACGTCCGGCGCTGATCCCCGCGCGCGGCACCGAGGAGACGCTGGTCGCCTGTCACGCCGTGGAGGAGGGCAGGGATGGCGACCCGGCCACGGCGGCCTCGGCCCGGGCGCTGGCCTGAAGGCCGGGCTCGCTACGCCCGCACCCGCGCGCCCGTCGGATCGTGGAAGGGGCGGAGCGAGGCGCGCGCCGGCACGCGTTCCCGCGCCACCTCGATCTCGAACCGCCCGGCGGCCAGCCACTCCGGCGTGACCCCCTCCTCGCAGGCGACCATGCCGAGGGCGACGCTGCGGCCCACCGTGTGCCCGAACATCGCCGAGGTGGTGCGGCCCACCAGCACGCCGTCGCGCCAGATCGGCTCGTCGTGGTAGAGCATGCGCGACGGATCCTGCAGCGCGAAGCCGACCAGCCGGCGCCGCGGGGCACGGCCGCGCAGCGGCAGCAGCGCCTCCCGCCCGAGGAAGCCGCCCGGCTTGTCCCAGGCCAGGGTGAAGCCGAGCCCGGCCTCGATCGGCGTGTCCTCCTCGCCGATGTCGTGGCCCCAGTGGCGGTAGAGCTTCTCCATGCGCAGCGAGTTCAGCGCGTGGTAGCCGGCATGGCGCAGCCCGCAGGCGCCGCCCGCGGCGAGGATGGCGTCGTAGACATGCGCCGCGCACTCCGCCGGCACGTAGAGCTCCCATCCCAGCTCGCCCACATAGGTGATGCGCGAGGCCCGCACCCGCGCCAGGCCGAGATCCACCTCCTGCGAGGTGCCGAAGGGGAAGGCCTCGTTCGACAGGTCGGCATCGGTCAGCCGCGCCAGCAGCGCGCGCGCGCGCGGCCCCATCACCGCGATCGTGGCGAGGCCGGAGGTGACGTCCACCGCCTGCGTCCGCGCCTCCTCCGGGATGTGGCGGCGCAGCCAGGCGAGGTCGCGGGTCTGGCTCGCCGCGGCGGTGACGACGAGGTAGCGGTCCTCCGCCTCGCGCGTCACCGTCAGGTCGGCCTCGATCCCGCCGCGCTCGTTGAGCCATTGCGTGTAGATCACGCGGCCGGGCGGCACGTCCACATCGGCGGTGCAGATCCGGTTCAGCACCGCCGCCGCGTCCCGCCCCACCACCGCGAATTTGGCGAAGGAGGAGAGGTCGAACAGCCCCACCGCCTCGCGCACCGCGCGGTGCTCCGCGGCCGAGGCGTCGAACCAGTTCTGCCGGCCATAGGCGTATTCGTAGCGCGGTGCCATGCCGGGCGGCGCGAACCAGTTGGCGCGCTCCCACCCCGCCGTCTCGCCGAAGCAGGCGCCGGCCGCCGCCAGCCGGTCATGCAGCGCCGAGCGCCTGACGCCGCGCGCCGTCTCCGGCTGGCGGAAGGGCCAGTGCATGGCGTAGAGCAGGCCGAGCGATTCCGCCGTGCGCTCGCGCAGGTAGCGGGCGTTGCGCTGGAAGGGCATGGCGCGGCGGACGTCCACGTCCCAGAGGTCCATCGGCGGATGGCCGTCCAGGATCCAGTCCGCCAGCACGCGCCCCGCCCCGCCCGCCGACTGGATGCCGATGGAGTTGAAGCCGGCGGCGACGAAGCAGCGGCGCAGCTCCGGCGTCTCGCCGAGCAGGTAGCGCACATCCGGCGTGAAGCTCTCCGGCCCGTTGAACCACAGCCTGATGCCGGCGCTCGCCAGCGGCGGGATGCGCCGCGCCGCGCCCTCCAGCAGCGGCGCCACGTGGTCGAGGTCGTCGGGCAGGGTGCCGTAGGCGAAGTCGCGCGGCACCCCGCCCATGCCCCAGGGCTTGGCCACCGGCTCGAACCAGCCGACGAGCAGCTTGCCGGCCTCGGGCTTCACATAGGTGCAGGCATCCGGGTCGCGCAGCACCGGCAGGTCGGGCGGCAGGCCGGGGATCGGCTCGGTGACGACGTAGAAGTGCTCGGCGGCGTGCAGCGGCAGGGTCACGCCGCAGGTGGCGGCGAGCTCGCGCGACCACATGCCGGCGCAGATCACCACGATCTCCGCTTCCACCGGGCCCTGCTCGGTCATCACCCCCGTCGCGGCGCCGTTCGCGTGCAGGATGCGGGTGACCGCCACGCCCTCCAGGATGCGCGCGCCGCGCTGCCGGGCGCCGGCGGCGAGCGCGCGGCAGGTGTCGGCCGGGCTGGTGTAGCCGTCCTTCGGCAGGAAGATGCCGCCCACCAGGTCGCGCGCCTCCATCGCCGGCCACAGCCGCGCGCACTCCGCCGGCGTCAGCACCTCCACCTCCAGCCCGAAGCAGGAGGCCATGGAGGCGCCGCGCTTCAGCTCCTCCATCCGCGCCTCGGTGGCGGCGACGGCGAGGGAGCCGCACTGGCGGAAGCCGGTGGGCTGGCCCGTCTCCGCCTCCAGCCCCTGGTAGAGGCCGGTGGTGTACTGGGCGAGGCGCGTCAGGTTCTGGGTGGCGCGGAGCTGGCCGACCAGCCCGGCCGCGTGCCAGGTGGTGCCGCTGGTGAGCTGGTGCCGCTCCAGCAGCAGCACCTCCGTGCAGCCGCGGCGGGTGAGATGGTAGGCGAGGCTGCAGCCGATGACGCCGCCGCCGACGATCACCACCCGGGCACGGTCGGGCAGGGCGTTCTTCGGGGCGGCGCCCGGCGGCGATGCGGCGTCCATGCGGCGTCTCCTCCCTGGCTGGCCGGGCAAGGCTAGCGCCTGATCCGCGGCGGCGGAATCGCCGGGGCGGCAGATCGGCCGCTCGGCAGGGCAGCGGAAGCGTGGTCCCCAAGGCGGATCCTGCTGTAGCCTGCGGAGAGGGTGCGGGCGGGGAGGTGCGCGCTGCGGAAGGAAGCTCTGCCGGGAGAGAGCGGCTGCCGCGCGGCGGCGGGCGGGCCGCCGGTGCTGATCCGCACCCTGCCGCTGCGCGGCCTTGGCGAGGCCGAGATCGCGCCGCTGCTCGCCGTGCTGGACGGGACGGAACGCGCGCGCGCGGAGCGCTTCGCCTTCGCGCGGAACCGCATCCAGTTCGTCGCCGCCCATGCCCTGACGCGCGCGACGCTCGCCGCGATCGGCGGCGCCCCGCCCGCGGCGTGGCGCTTCGTCCCGGGGCCGCACGGCAAGCCCGCGGCGCTGCTCGGCGACCGGCCGTCGGCGCTCTCCTTCAACCTCTCGCACACGGAGGGGATGGTCGGCGTCGCGGCCATCGCCGTGCCGGAGGCGATGCTCGGCTTCGACCTGGAGCCGGCGCGACGCGGCGTGTCGGAGAGGCTGGCGCGCAGCGTCTTCCGCCCCGAGGAGCTGGCCTGGCTCGCCGCGCTGCCGCCCGCGGAGCGCGGCTTCGGGGCCATGCGGCTATGGACGCTGAAGGAGGCCTTCATCAAGGCCACCGGCCGGGGGGTGGGCCAGGGCCTCTCCACCTTCTGGTTCGAACTGCCGCCGCCGCGCCTGCGCCTCGCGCCGGGCGTGCCCGGGCGGCCGGAGGAATGGCTGTTCGACCAGCGGCTTCTGGGGGGCGATGTCCTCGGCGCCGTCGGGCTGCGCTGCGGCGATGGCGCGCCGCCGCGCCTCGACTGGCAGGGCTGCGACCTGCCGGCGCTGCGGCGCGAACTCGGCGGGGAGCGCGCGTCCGGCGCGCGGCGCGGGCCGGGGGCCGATTGACCCCCGGCCGGGGATGTGCCGCACTGCGCGCGGCACCCCGAGGGAGGAGCGCATGTACGTCGAGCAGCGCCAGTACACCATGCATCCCGGCAAGCTGCCGGCCTGGCTCAAGCTCTACGAGGAGATCGGCGGGCCGTGCTCGGCGCGGCATGTGGGCCCGCTGATCGGCATGTTCACGGTGGAGGTCGGGCCCCTCAACCGCGTGGTCTTCCTGCGCGGCTTCGACGACATAGACGACCGTGCGCGCGGCCTCGCCGCCCGCGAGGCGGACCCGGAATGGACCCGCTTCCGCGCCGAGAGCGCCAAGACGGGCGCGCTGGCGGCGCAGGAGAACGTGCTGCTCAAGACCACCGCCTTCTCGCCCATCCGGAAGGCCGGCCAGCCCTTCGAGCGGAAGCTCGGCGGCACCGGCATGGTGGTGGACCACCGCACCTACGACTTCCATCCGGGCCAGGCGAATGCCTGGATCAACGCCTATGAGAAGCTCGGCCTGCCGGTGCAGCAGCGCCTGCTCGGCCAGCTCCTGCTCTTCGGGGTGACGGAGTGCGGCGGCCCGATCAACCAGGTCGTGTTCATGTGGGCCTACGAATCTCTCGGCGACCGCGACCGCCGCCGCGCCGCCATGGCCGCCGACCCGGCCTGGGGCGAGTTCATGCAGACCGTGGGCAGGCTCGGCGCGCTGAAGCGGCAGACGGTGATGGTGCTGCAGCCCGTCGCCTTCTCGCCGATCCGCTGATCAGCGCCGTCCGGGCGGGGAGAGGCTCGCCAGCGGCCGCCCCGTCAGGGGGATCGGCATGGCGCGGTAGGCGTCGAGGCCGCGCCCGCCGCCGGCGGCGGGCGCCGGCAGCACCGCCACCCGCTCCGCCCCGTTCGAGAGCATGGGCGCGCCCGCCGCCACCGCCACCGCCACCGGCGCCGGGACGGGCGGGCGCAGGCTGGCGAGGGCTGGCGGCTCGGGCGCTCCCCGCTCCTCCGCCCAGGCCGCGGCGACGCGGGCGCGGTAGGCGGCCGCCAGCTCCGGCGTCTGGCTGTGGTAATGCGCCGCGGCGAGCATCCAGTCGCCGCGCGTCGCCTGCAGCTCGCGCAGGAAGCGCGCGGCGTAGCGGGCATTGGCCAGGGGATCGAAGGCCTCCTCGAGCGAGGCGAAGGCGTTCGGGTGGTGGCGCAGGTTGATCTGCAGGCAGCCCACGTCGATCGAGCGCACCCCCTGCGCCTGCAGCGCTCGCACCGCGGCAATCGCTGCCGCCTTGTCCGGGAAGAAGCTGCCGCGCCCCTCGGCATTGATGGTCCAGGGCCAGGGGCCGAAGCTGCCGGTCTCCGGATCCCGCCGGCCGGATTCCACCCGCGCCATGGCGGCGAGCAGCCGCGGCGGCAGCCCCGCCTCGCGCTCCACCTGCGCCACGGCGGCACGGCACAGCCGCTCCGCCCCCGGCCCCGCCGGCAGGGCGTGGGCGCCGGCGGCCCAGGCGAGGGCGAGCAGGGCGGTCAGCAGGGCGAGAGGCATGGGCAGGGTCTCCGGCACCCGTGGCAGTGCCGGAAGGGCTGCAATCGCCATGCCAGGGCACGGTCCCGCGCGGGCCCTGGATCGGCGGCCAATCCGCCCCATGTGCCGGGCAGCGCCCGCCCGATGGAGGCCCGCCATGCTGATCCGCATCACGCGCGGCTGGGAGATCCCCGACCGCCTGGCCACGCCCGAGGCGCTGGTGTTCGGGCGCCGCGCCGTGCTCGGCGGCACGGCCCTCGGCCTCGCGACCGGCATCGCCGGGCCGGCCCGGGCGGCCGAGCCCCTCTCCCTGCCGCCCGCCATGCGCAACACGCGCTACGCGCCCGGCCGCGCCGTCACGCCGGAGCGGGAGGTGACGAGCTACAACAACTTCTACGAATTCGGCAGCCACAAGGGCATCGCCCGCGCCGCACAGCGCCTGCCGCAGCGCCCCTGGACGGTGAAGGTGGACGGGCTGGTGGACCACCCGCGCGAGTTCGGCATCGAGGACCTGCTGCGCGAGATGCCGCTGGAGGAGCGGGTCTATCGCCTGCGCTGCGTCGAGGCCTGGTCCATGGTGGTGCCCTGGACCGGCTTCCCGCTCTCGGCGCTGCTCGACCGGGTGGCCCCGCAATCCGGGGCGAAGTACGTCCGCTTCGAGACGGCGGCGATCCCCGGCGTGATGCCGGGCCTGCGGCAGAGCTGGTATCCCTGGCCCTACATCGAGGGCTGCACCATCGAGGAGGCGGCGCACGAACTCTCCTTCCTGGTGGTCGGCGCCTACGGCAAGCCGCTGCCGCCGCAGAATGGCGGCCCGATCCGGATCCACCAGCCCTGGAAGTACGGCTTCAAGGCCGGCAAGTCGCTGGTGCGCGTCAGCCTCGTCGCCGAGCGGCCGAAGAGCTTCTGGGAGACGGTGCAGCCCTCCGAATACGGCTTCTGGGCCAATGTGAACCCCGCCGTGCCGCATCCGCGCTGGAGCCAGGCGACGGAACGGGTGCTCGGCACCGGCGAGCTGGTGCCGACCCAGCTCTTCAACGGCTATGGGGAGTTCGTCGCCGGGCTCTATGCTGGGCTCGAGAACGAGCGGCTCTGGGCCTGAGCGGGGAGGAATGCGGCTGGCCGGCCTCCTGCTCCTGGCGCTGGCGGCGGGGCTCGGCCTCCGGCTCGGCTGGGGCGAGCCGCTCGGCGCGGCGCTGTTCCGCCTCGATCCCGGGCTGCTGAACATGGCGCAGGCGGGCATCCAGCGCCGCCTCGCGCCCTGGCTGTGGGACGACGTGCTGCTGCCGGTGCTGGAGCAGCCGTCCTGGCTGGTGCCGGCGGTGCTCGGGGCGCTGCTCCTGCTGGCCGCGGCGCTGCGCCGCCGGCGGGCCTGACGCTACCGCGCCGCCGCGAGCGCCGCCGCCGCCTCGGCGAAGCGCGCGGGATCGGCGAGGACGCGCGGCACCTTGTGCTGGCCGCCGAGCTTCCCCTCGGCCCGCATCCAGGCGGCGAAGGCTCCGGGCGGCAGCAGCACGACCTCGGGCGGGCCGAGCTGGCCGCCGCGGCGGTGCACCTCGTAATCCTCGTTCGTTTCCGACAGCGCCGCGTCCAGCCGCGCCGCCAGGCGCTCCGCCAGGGCGGGCGAGGGGGCGGGGGAGGCCAGCTCGACCAGCCAGCGGTGGCGTCCCCGCACGCCCTCCAGCACCGGGCCGACCGTGTACTCGGCCACCATGCTCCCCTCCGCCACCACTGCGGCGAGCAGCGCCGTCTCGATCTCCTCTCCCGACAGGTGCTCGCCGAAGGTCGAGAGGGTGTAGGAGGTGCGGCCGGTCACCAGCAGCCGCGGCGGCGCGCGCCCCACGAAGCGCACCGTGTCGCCCAGAACATAGGCCCAGAGCCCGGCGCAGGAGGTGGCGACCACGGCGTACTCCACCCCGGTCTCGATGGTCGCCGCCCAGTGGCGCACCGCGCGCGCCGCGCCGAGCGTCTCCACCGGCACGAATTCCCAGAACACGCCGCGGTCAAGGGTGAGCCGCATCCCCTCGCCCTCGTCCGCATCGGCGATGGCGCAGAAGCCCTCGCTCGCGGGATAGACCTCGCGCGTCGCGCAGCCCGGGGGGAGGTAGGGGCGGATGCGGTCGCGGTAGGGCGCCCAGGCGACGCCGCCATGCACCAGCAGTTCCAGCGCCGGGAGCGGCGGGCGGCCGTGCCGCGCCGCGAGGCGCTCCAGCAGCATCAGCAGCCAGGAGGGCGTGCCGGAAAGGACGCGGATGCGCGCCGCCGGCGCCGCCTCGGCCAGCGCGGCAAGCTTGCGCTCCCAGTCGGCGATCAGCGCCAGGTCGCGCGGCGGGAAGCTCCAGGGGCGGAGCAGGCGCGGCACCTCGGCGGCGGCGATGCCGGACAGGTCGCCCTGCCGCACCCCCGGCGCCACCCGCTCCAGCGCCGTCGAGCCGCCGAGCATGAAGGAGAGGCCGCCGAACACCCGGCTGCGCGGGTGCCGCGCGAGGTGCCAGGCCAGCACGTCGAAGGCGGCGCCCCGATTGGCCCGCACCATCGCCCGCGTCACCGGGATGTGCTTGTTGCGCCCGGAGGTGGTGCCGGAGGAGAGGGCGAAATAGGGCACCAGCCCCGGCCAGGTGACGTCGCGCAGCGTCGGATAGGCGGGGCGCCACCATTCCTCCCAGAACGCCTCGTAGCGCCGCAGCGGCACCGCCGCCTGGAACTCCCCGACGCTGCGCAGCCGCTCGAAGCCGTGGGCGCGGCCGAAGCGCGTGCGTGCGGCGCGGCGCAGCAGAGAGAGCAGCAGCCGGCGCTGCGCCTCCGCCGGGTCGAGCCGACGGAGCCGGGCGAGGCGCCGCACGGCGAAGACGCGCAGCAGCGGCGTGGCGTCGAAGGGCGGGGGGCGCATCAGCGGGGGCGCAGCACCGTCACACGGGGGAACTCGGCCGCCACCGTCTCCGGCCGGAGCGGCATGCGGATGGCCCGCCGCTCCCGCCACAGCGCCACCTGGTCGGCGAAGGCGGCGCTGCCGAGCCAGCCGTCCTGGCCGCCGAACAGCACGAACCAGTTGGCGTCGGGGTCGGCGAGGTCGGAGACGTGGCGGGCCATGGAGCCGAAGGTGACCTCGTGCCGGCCGCCGACCAGCCCGTGCCCGGTCTTCATCGGTGTCTCGCGGGAGCCGCCGACCGGCCAGTCGCCGAAGACGAAGCGGCGGCCGAGCAGGGGCAGGTTCACCAGCCAGTGCGCGGCGCGCAGCCGGTGCACCTCGCCCCAGTCGCGGTGGCGCGCGGCGAGCGGCGCCGCCTCCGCCACCGCCTGGCGCAGCACCGCCTCCCGCCGCGCGGGCGGCAGGGCGTCGAGGTCGCGCAGCAGGAAGGTGGTGATGAAGTTCCAGCCCGTCTCCGGTCCGCGCCCGCCGCGCCCCTCCGGCAGCAGCAGCGGCACGAGGTGGCCGAGGAGCAGCTCGAACACCAGCGCCGCCTCGCTTTCCGCCGCGTAGTCGCCGTCCCAGCCGCGCAGCCGCGCCAGCATCGCCGGCTCGGGCGGGCCGCCCGGCAGGGCGTCGAGCCGGGCGAGCAGCCCCTCCGCCAGCGCCGCCGCCTTGGGCGCGCGCGTGTCGGCCTGCAGCGCCGTAAGGTCGGCGGCGGAGAGGCGGGGCCTGGCGAGCAGCAGGGCGCGCAGCCGTTCCAGCCGGTCGCCGTCGGAGAAGAACCAGCCGATCGGCGGCGGCGCCTCCGTCCAGGTGGCAGGGTTCTCGTTGGCCGAGGCGAGCACGCCCTCGGGCGGATCCTCGAGCCATGGCAGGTCGCGCGAATCCCACAGGCGCCGCCAGGGGGCCGCGGCGGCGGGATCGGCCGCGTCCAGCACCGGATCCTCCGCCGGGAAGCCGGTGCGGGCAGGCAGGGTCGCCGCGACCAGCCGGCCGATCCGCCCCGCGCGGTCGGCGTAGAGCATGTTCTGGGGCGAGACGCCGAAGCCGGCGAAGCTCTTGCGGAACTCGGCGGCGCTGCGGGCGCGCGCGGCGCGCAGCAGGGCGGTGACCTCGTCGGTCGGCTCGTGGCCGATCCAGCGCAGCGCGATCGCCTCTCCGGGCCGGGAGGGGACGAGGGCGGCGTCGGTCACCACCGGGCCGAACGGCGTCACCCGCACGCGGCGCCGGGCGCCGAACCACAGGCGCTGGCGGATCACCTCCTCCCGCTCCTCCACCTGTTCGGGCGGCAGGCGGGAGACGTCGAACAGGTCGGAGGAGGCGGCGCGCAGGTTGGTCCCGCCCCAGGCGAGGTCCGGGTTGCGCCCGATCCCGATGATCGGCAGCCCGGGCACCATCAGCCCGACCAGGTGCCAGGAGGGGCTGCGCATGCCGGCGATCAGCCAGAGATTGGGCAGGGAGAGACCGAGATGCGGGTCCGAGGCGAAGAGCGCCGCCCCGCTCTCGCTGCGCCAGGGGGCGACCGCCACCGTGTTGCTGCCGCCGCGCGCGCTGCCGGAGAGGATGGCGCCGAGCGGGGTCGCCTCGGGCTCGGCCAGGCCGGCGCCGGCCTCCAGCACCCGCTGCCAGAGGGTGGCGAAGCCGGGATCGCCGCGGTCGCGCAGCAGCGAGAACAGCGCCAGCCAGTTGATGTCGAGCCCGGCCAGCCGGCCGATCGCCAGCATGTCCGCCGCCGTGTAGGGCTCGGGGGAAAGGCCGAGCAGGGCGAATTCGGGCGGCGGCCGGCCGCTCCGGAGCGTCGCGTGGTTCAGCCCGGCGAGGAAGGCGGCGACGAATTCCCGCGTCTCCGGCGGCCAGGCCGCTTCCACCGCGGGCGCGGCGCGGCCGAAATCGAGGATGCGGAGGGCATGGTCTATGTCCCGCGCCAGGGGGCCCGCGATCTCCGAAAGGCGCCCGCGCGCCACCATGCGCAGGAGGGCGATCTGCGCCCCGCGCAGATGCCCGTGCACGAGGCCGAGGGCGAAGGCGAGATCGGCGTCGGTCTCGGCCTCGATCCAGGGGACGAGATGGTCGTTCCAGCGGATGGTGACGGGCCGCTGCAGCGCCAGCCCCTCCCGCGGCAGGGCGGCGAGGCGCTGCTCGATGCCGACCGGGCGGGGGCTGAGTGCGGCGCAGCCCGGCAGCAGCGCGGCCAGCGCCAGCAGCAGCGCCGCCCCGCCCGCGATTCCGACACCCTGCCTCCTGCCCCTGCTCCGCGCCCGCACGCTCCCGCTTCCCGCTCCGTCGCGCCGCCCCGGCCGTGCCGGCGGCGATGCCCCGCGCGCAACGCCCGTCCCCGCCGCAGGTGCCGCTGGGCGGAGCCGGAGCGCCTCACGGCTGCGTCAGTCCCGGCGCATCGCCCGGGTCAGGGCCAGCACCGGCAGCAGCCCCACCAGCACGATGAGCAGCGCCGCCGTGCTGGCCTCGGCCAGGCGCTCGTCGGCGGCGAGGTTGTAGACCCGGACGGCGAGCGTATCGAAATCGAAGGGGCGGACGATCAGGGTCGCCGGCAGCTCCTTCATCGTGTCCACGAAGACCAGGATGAAGGCGGTGAGCAGGCTGGGCCGCGCCAGGGGGAGTTCCACCCGCAGCACCGCGCCGCCGGGCCGCTGGCCGAGCACGCGCGCCGCGTCCCGGAGGCTCGGCCGCAGCCGCGCCAGGCCCGATTCCACCGAGGAGAGCGCGACGGCGAGGAAGCGCACCAGGTAGGCGAAGACCAGGGCCGCGATGCCGCCCGAGAGCAGCAGCCCCGTGGAGACGCCGAAGCGCGCGCGCATCCAGGCGTCGAGCGCGTTGTCGAACAGGGCGAGCGGCACCAGCGTGCCGACGGCGATGACGGAGCCCGGAATGGCGTAGCCGAGCCCGGCGACCCGCACGGCGAGACGCTGCGGCGCCGAGGGGTGGAGCCGCGCCGCCCAGGCGATCAGCGCCGCGATCAGCACGGCGGCGGCGGCGGTGATGCCGGACAGCACCAGGCTGTTGCGGGCGAAGGGCAGGAAGCGGCCGGGTGCCAGCGGGTCGCCCACCTGCAGCATCAGCACGAGCAGCGTGCCGGCCGGTACGAGGAAGCCGAGCACGACCGGCATGGCACAGGCGAGCAGCGCGAGCCAGGCCCGCCAGCCTGTGAGCGGCACCGGGCGCAGCGGCGGGGTGCGCATGGTGGTGGGATGGAAGCGCCGCCCGCCGCGCGAGGCGTGTTCCAGGGCCAGCAGCACCGCGACCAGCCCCATCAGGCAGGCGGCGAGCTGGCTGGCCGCGCCGCGGTCGCCGAGGCCGAACCAGGCCTCGTAGATGCCGGTGGTGAAGGTGGGGACCGCGAAATGCTGGACGGTGCCGAAATCGGCCAGCGTCTCCATCAGCGCCAGCGCGACCCCGCCGGCGATGGCCGGACGCGCCATCGGCAGGGCGAGGCGGAGGAAGCAGCGCGAGAGCGAATGGCCGAGGGTGCGGGAGGCCTCGAGCAGGCAGACGCTCTGCTGCAGGAAGGCGGCGCGGCAGAGCAGGTACACATAGGGATAGAGCACCATCCCGAGCACCAGCGCCGCGCCGGGCAGGCTGCGGATCTCGGGGAACCAGTACTGCCCCCAACGCAGGCCGGTGAGGTCGCGGAGCAGCGTCTGCACCGGCCCCGCGACATCGAGCAGCCAGGTGTAGGCGTAGCCGCAGACATAGGCCGGCATGGCCAGCGGCAGCAGCAGCGCGACCTCGAGCACCGGGCGGAACGGGAAGCGGAAGGCGGTGACGAGCCAGGCGGCGAGGGCACCGGCCGAGGCGGTGATCGCCCCGACCATGGCCGCGAGCAGCACGGAGTTGCGCAGCATCTCCGGCAGGGTGGTGGCGAGGATGTGGCGCCAGGCGTCGCCGACCGGAACCAGGGCCGTGACCAGCACCGCCAGCAGGGGCGAGGCGATCAGCAGCGCCACCACCAGGGAGAGCAGCGGCCAGAGGGAGGGGCGCCGGCGCCGGGCGGCCTGGGCGGCCCGGACCGGCAGGAAGGTGGTGGCGCCGGACATCTTGCGAATGCTTCTCAATAGCCCGTTTACACGGGTGGAGCCGGCGCGGGAAGGGGCCGCCCCTTCCCTGGCGGTCCTATTCCGCCGCCCTGTCCGCGACCTTGCGCGCTTCCCACTCCGCCGGGCTCATGCGCGGCACCTCGAAGCGGTCGGTGGTGCGGACGTACCAGCCGCGCCCGTGCATCCGCCCGACCAGGCCGAGCCGCGGCGTGTCCACGTAGCATTTCCCGGCGTCGAGCACGCAATCGTCGCGGACATGCGCCGCCAGCACCCGGCCGAGGACGATGGTGTGCCGCCCGGCGGGGACGAGCTGGAAGGTCTCGCACTCCAGCGCCACCGGGCTTTCCGCGATGCGCGGTGGCGTCACCCGGGCGGAGGGGAGGGGGGTGAGGCCGGCCTCCGCCATCTCGTCCACCTCGGGCGTGAACTCGACGGCGGTGACGTTCATCCGCTGCACATGCTCGAAGGGCACCAGGTTGACCACGAACTGGCCGGTGGCGCGGATATTCGCCAGCGTGTCCTTGGCCGCGCCCTCGGGCCGCGGGCCGCAGCCGATGCCGATCACCACCGGGTCGTCGGAGAAGGCGTTGAAGAAGGAATAGGGCGCCACGTTCACCAGCCCGGCCGCGTCCTGGGTCACCACCCAGGCGATGGGGCGCGGCACCACGGTGGACACCACGAGCTTGTAGGCGTTCTGCGGGCCGATCTTCTCGAAGTCGAACAGCATGGGGCGCTCCTGTCGCGGGCCGGCCGGCGGGCGCGGCGTGGGCGGGGACCCTGGCGCGGACGGCAGGCGCTGTCGAGGGGGCGTTGGCTGGGCGTTAACCCCCTCCGGCTATGGCTCGCGACAGGAGGATTGCCGGATGACCCTGCTGCGTAACCTGTCCGTCGGATGGAAGCTGGCGCTGAGCGCCGCCGCCGCCGTGCTGATGCTCTGCGTCCTCGTGGCCCTGGTGCGCTGGAACATGGACCAGGCGCAAGAGGCCCGGAACGAGGAGGTGCGCGCGCTCGCCATGCGCCGCATCTCGATCGAGGTCGCGCGCCACATGGCCGAGGCGCAGAGCCTGCTGCGCGACGTGCTGCTGGCCCAGACGGCGGAGGAGGCGGACCGGCCGCTGCAGGCGATGCAGGGGGCGGTGGCCGAGGCGCGGCGCGGCCTCGACGCCCTCCTGGAGAAGGCGCCGGAGGCGATGCGTGCCGATCTCGGCCGCGCCGTGGAGGCGCAGCAGGCCTGGCTCGCCGCCGCCGGGCAGCTCGCCGAGGCCCGGCGCAGCCTCATCACGCTGCGGGACGGCCGCCTCTTCCCGCTGATGGCGCAGTACGACCAGGCCTTCGAGGCGGTCAGCGCCAACATCGAATTCGACCTGCCCGAGCACATGCGCGAGGATGCGCGCCACCGCATGATGGCCTTCCACGCCGCGGTCAATGACGGGCGCACCGCCATCCAGCGCTTCCTCGCCACTGCCGAGGAGGCGCAGGCCCGCCGCCTGCGCCAGGCGGCGGCACAACAGAACGTGCATTTCCGGGCCCTGCTGACCCAGGTGGGCGACCGCATGGCCGGAGAGTTCAACCGGCTGCGCGGCGCTGCCGAGGAGCTGGCCACGGTCTCCGCCGAGCTCGCCGACCTCCAGGCGAGGACGGTGCAGATCCGCATCGAGGCGATCGAGCCGCAGTGGCAGCACCTGACCGAGGCGCTGTCCATCATCCAGCGGGAGGCCGCCATCGCCGTGCAGCGCGAGAGCGCCCGGGCCGGCGCGCTGCAGGCGGCTTCGGTGGACGCCGTGATGTGGACCGGCGGGGCGGTGGCGCTGCTCCTCCTCCTCTCCGGCTGGGCGACGTCGCGCGCCATTACCCGGCCGCTGAACCGACTGCAGACCGCCATCGCGCAGATCGCCTCCGGCGACGCGGGGATGGCGGTTCCGGACCAGGCGCGCGGCGACGAGATCGGCCGGATTGCCAGGGCGCTGGAGACGCTGCGCGGCACGGTGCAGCGGGCCTTCGCCCAGCAGCAGATGATCGAGCAGCTCCCCGCCGGGGTGATGACCGCCGATCCGAACCGCGACTTCACCATCACCTACCTCAACCCGGCGATGCGGGCGATCCTCTCCCGCGTCGAATCCGTGCTGCCTTGCCGGGCGGAGGAGGTGGAGGGCCGTTCCATGGACATCTTCCACCGCGACCCGGCGGAGCAGCGGGCGATCCTCGCCGACCCCGACCGCCTGCCCTTCAAGACGCGCTTCCGGCTGGGCGAGGAGGTGGTGGAGCTCTCCGTCTCCGCCATCCGCGACGCGGCCGGAGGCTATGTCGGGCCGATGGCGGTCTGGACGCTGGCCACCGCCCAGGCGCGCCTCGCCGACAGCTTCGAGGCGGATGTCGGCGGGGTGGTGGAGGCGGTCGCCGCCGCGGCCGGGCAGATGCAGTCCGTTGCCCAGGCCGTGGCGGGCGCCGCCGAGACCTCCGGCCGCGAGGCCGATGCGGTGGCGGAGGTGAGCCAGCGGGCCGGCGCCGAGGTGCAGGCCGTGGCCGCGAGCGCCGAGGAGCTGGCGGCGAGCGTCTCGGAGATCACCCGCCAGGTGGCGGAGGGGGCCTCCGTGGCGCGCGCCGCCGCCGAGGAGGCGCGGGCGACCGACGCCACCGTGCAGGGCCTCGCCCAGGCGGCGCAGCGGATCGGCGACGTGGTGCGGCTGATCGGCGACATCGCCGGGCAGACGAACCTGCTCGCCCTCAACGCCACCATCGAGGCGGCACGCGCCGGGGAGGCGGGCAAGGGCTTCGCCGTGGTGGCGGGGGAGGTGAAGACCCTGGCCGGCCAGACGGCGAAGGCCACCGAGGAGATCAGCGCCCAGATCGGCGCGATCCAGGCAACGACCGAGCAGGCGGTGACCGCGCTCCGCTCCATCGGCGCCACCATCGAGCGGCTGAACGAGGTGACCACCGCCATCGCCGCCGCGGTGGAGGAGCAGGGCTCGGCCACCCAGGAGATCGCGCGCAGTGCCGCCCAGGTCGCGGCCGGCACCACGGCGGCGGCACAGCGGATCGAGGATGTCCGCCGCGCCGCGCGCGACACCGGCGAGGCCTCCGCCTCCATGCTCGGCGCCGCCAACGACCTCACGACACGGGCGGGGATGCTGCGCGAGCGCACCGGGGAGTTCCTGGCCGGCATCCGCCGGGCCTGACCGCCGGGCCGGGCGGGCTACACAGGCTCCCGCCCGGCCTCTACCCTGCCGGCGGCCCGGCAAGGGGAGGAAAGGATGGCGGTGCCGACACGGCAAGTGCCCGGCGTGTACCACCGGCGGGTGGGGGAGATCGTCGTTACGGCGATCTCCGACGGCTATCTGGACGGGTCCATGGCGGTGATCCAGAACATCGCCCAGGAGGAGGCCGAGCGGCTGCTGCGCGAGGCCTTCCGCCCCGTGCCGCGGCGCACCGCGGTCAACACCTTCCTGATCCACAGCGCGGGGCGCCTCGCCCTGGTGGATACCGGCAGCGGCACCGCCATGGGACCGACCGTCGGTCGCATGCCGGAGAATCTGGCGGCGGCGGGCGTGCGCCCGGAGGAGGTGGACACGGTGCTGCAGACGCACCTGCACCCCGACCACTCCAACGGCCTGTCGGACGATGCTGGCAACCGCCTCTTCCCGAGGGCAGAGCTGGCGATGCACGCGCGCGAATGGGCGCACTGGCACGACGACGCGGCGATGGCGAGGGCGGACGCGACCTCGCGCGAGCGCAATTTCCAGGCGGCGCGCAGCCAGGTCGCGCCCTACCGCGACCGGCTGCGCCTGTTCGAGGGCGGCGAGGTGTTCCCGGGCGTGACCGCCATGCCGCTTCCCGGCCACACGCCGGGCCATACCGGCTATCTCATCGCCTCCGGCGGGGAGAGCCTGCTGATCTGGGGCGACATCATACATGTCCCCGAGATCCAGGTACCGCGGCCGGAGGTGACCATGGCCTTCGACGTGGACCCGGCGCAGGCCGAGGCGACAAGGCGCCGCACCTTCGACATGGTGGCGGCGGAACGGCTCGCGGTCGCCGGGATGCACATGCATTTCCCCGGCTTCCTGCGCCTCCTGCGGCGCGGAGAGGGCTACGCGCTTCTGCCGGAGGCATGGTCGCCCACCATGTAGGCGCCCCGCCCCTCTCGCCGGCCGGGCCGATGCGTGGCAGGCTGCGCGCGCACCAGCCACAGCGAGGAGGACGCGCGCATGCTCGAACCCGGCCGGGCCAAGCCCAAGCCGACCCCGGAGACGAAGCATTTCTGGGACGGCTGCAGGCAGGGCAAGCTGCTGCTGCAGCGCTGCAACGACACCGGCAGGGCGTATTTCCCGCCCCGTCCCTTCAGCCCCTACACCGGCTCGCGCAACGTCAGCGTGTTCGAGGCGAGCGGGCGCGCCACCCTCTACAGCTACGTCATCCACCATCGCCCGGTGCCGGGTTTCACGCCGCCCTACGCGATCGCCGTGGTGCAGCTCGAGGAAGGCCCGCGGATGATGACCAACATCATCGACTGTGAGCAGACGCCGGAGGCGCTGCAGCTCGACATGAAGCTCGAGGTGGCCTTCGTCCCGATGGACGAGGAGATCACCCTGCCCCTGTTCCGCCCGGCCAAGGAGGGCGCGTGATGCTGAAGCCCGGTGAGATCGCGGTCGTCGGCGCCGCCGAATCGACCAAGATCGGCGTCGTGCCCGAGATGTCGCAGATCATGCTGCATGCGGACGCGGCGCTGAACGCCATGCAGGATGCCGGGCTCAAGCCCGGTGACATCGACGGCGTGGCCTGCGTCGGCCCGATGATGCCGCAGCAGATCGCGCACTATCTCGGCATCACCCCGAAATGGGTGGACGGCACCGGGGTGGGCGGCTGCTCCTTCATGCTGCATGTCCGGCACGCCGCCGCCGCCATCCACGCCGGCTACTGCAGCACCGTCCTCATCACCCATGGCGAGAGCGGCCGCTCGCGCATCAACGCCACGCCGCGCCCGCCGGAGCCGGAGAGCCTGAACGGCCAGTTCGAGGCGCCCTTCGGCCCCATGGGCCCGCCCACGCTCTTCCCCATCCCCGTGCTGCGCTACATGAAGACCTACGGCGTGACGCACGAGGACCTGGCGATGGTCTCGGTGGTGCAGCGCGAATGGGCGGCGAAGAACCCGCGCGCCATGTACCGCGACCCGATCACGGTCGAGGACGTGCTAAACAGCCGGATGATCGCCTACCCGTTCCGCATCCTGCAGTGCTGCCTGGTGACCGACGGCGGCGGCGCGCTGATCCTGACCAGCGCCGACCGGGCCAAGGACTTCCCGACCAGGCCGGTCTACATCCTCGGCACCGGCGAGAGCGTGGAGACCACCATGGTCTCGCAGATGCAGGACTTCACCTCCTCCCGCGCCTTCCGCGTCGCCGGGCCGACCGCCATCCAGGCGGCCGGGATCAGGCACTCGGACGTGGATCACCTGATGATCTACGACGCCTTCGCCCACCTGCCGCTCTACGGCCTGGAGGATCTCGGCTTCTGCAGGCCGGGCGAGGCGGCGGCCTTCATCCGGGAAGGCAATACGCGCCCGGGCGGCAAGCTGCCGCTGAACACCAATGGCGGCGGCCTGTCCTACACCCACACCGGCATGTACGGCATGTTCGCCCTGCAGGAGAGCGTGCGGCAGATGCGCGGCACGGCGCCGGCGCAGGTGCCGGGGGCGAAGATCAGCGTCTGCCACGGCGTGGGCGGCATGTTCTCCGCCTCGGGCACCATCGTCTTCGGCAACGAGCGGCCGTGACGGAACCGCCCCGCCCGCGCCGCGGCGGGCGGGGCGCCTTGTCCTAAAGCCCGTACCCCGCCTGGCGCGGCAGCCAGAGCGCGATGCCGGGGAAGGCGATCAGCAGCGCGGTGCCGAGGGCGAGCATCAGCATGTAGGGCAGGACGCTGCGGCTCACCTCCATCAGCGGGGCGCCGGTGATGGCCTTGATCACCACGAGGTTCAGCGCCACGGGCGGGGTGATCAGCGCCATCTCCAGCGCCAGCGTCAGCAGCACCCCGTACCACACCTTGTCGATGTCGAGCGCCGCCAGCACCGGCAGGATGGCCGGCATGGTGAGCAGGATGATGGAGAAGCTCTCCAGCACCAGACCGAGCAGGAACAGCAGCAGCATCATGCAGATCAGGAATTCGGTCTGGGAGAGGCCCCAATCGGCGACCAGGCCCACCAGCTCCTGCGGCACGCGCAGCTTGGTGATCATGTAGCCGTAGACCGCGGCGCCGGCGATGATCATCAGCAGCATCGCCGCGGTGCGCGCCGCCTCGCTCACCCCCTCCAGGAAGTCCTTCAGCGTCAGGGCGCGGTAGACCAGCGCTGCGATGACGATGGCGTAGAGCGTGCCGGTGCCCGCCGCCTCGGTGGCGGTGAAGACGCCGAAATAGATGCCCCCGAGCACGAAGACCGGCAGCGAGAGCGACCACAGGGAGCGGCGCAGCGCGGTGCCGATGCGCGCCGGCGGCGGATCGTCCGGCGGGGCCTTGGCGCGCCCCTCGGTGAGGAAGCACCAGGCGGCGAACATCGCCGCCATCATCAGCCCCGGCACCACCCCGGCGAGGAACAGCGCCGCCACCGAGGTCTCGGTGACATAGGCGTAGAGCACCATCGGCGCCGAGGGCGGGATCAGGATGCCGAGCGTGCCGCCCGCCGCCACCACCCCGAAGGCGCCGCGGCGCGACATGCCGTAGCGGAGCATCTGCGGGATCGCGATCTTGCCCACCGTCAGCGCCGTGGCGACGGAGGAGCCGCTGATCGCGGCGAAGATGGTGGAGGCGGCGACGGTGGCGATGCCGACCCCGCCCCGCACCCGGCGCAGCAGCGCGAAGGCGGCGCCGTAGAGGTCGTCCACCACCCGTCCGCGCACCATGACATGCGCCATCAGCAGGAACAGCGGAATCGCCACCAGCAGGTAGCCGTTCAGCTTGCCGATGACGATCTCGCCGAGCGCCGGCACACCACCCTCGACCACGTACAGCACGGCGAGCGGCAGCAGGAACAGCGCCGCGAACATCGGCACGCCCAGGTAGAGCAGGGCGATCAGGGCGAGGAGGAGGAGAAGGAAGGTCATCGGCGACTATTCGCGGGCCAGCGGGTCATGCGGCGTGCCGGCGCCGGGCCGCGGCAGGTGCGGCGGGTCGCGCCCGAGGGCCAGGGAGGCCACCTGCGCCAGCGCCACCACCAGCAGCAGGGCGCCGCCGATCGGCAGCAGAGACTGGATCCACCATTCCGGCACGCCCTCGACGTCGGTCATCAGCCCGACCATGCGGCTGAACTGCACCGTCTCGATTCCGGCGGCGAGCAGGATGGCGGCCACCGCCGCCACCGCCAGCGCGCCGACCAGACGGATCAGGCGCGCGAGGCGGGGGCCGGCGCGCGCCACCGCCACGTCCACCCCGATATGCTCGAAGCGGCGCTGCGCCTCCGGCGCGCCGAGCAGCACCAGCGCCACCACAAGCCAGCTCGCCACCTTGTCGGCCCAACCGATCGGCATGCCGAGCAGGTAGCGCGCCGCGACGGTGACGCAGATCAGCACCAGGCAGAGCAGCGTCGCCGCCGAGGAGAGCAGGGCACCGGCGCGCGAGACTGCCCAGGCCAGGCGGTCGAGGAGCGTCACAGCGCCTGCAGCAGGTCGAGCACCCGCCGCCCGCCTTCCGGCGCTTGGCGCAGGAAGGCCTCGACCACCGGCGGCTGCATGGCGGCGCGCCACGCCTCGGTCTCCTCCGGCGTCTGCAGGTGCAGCGTCATGCCGCGGGCGCGCAGCTCCTCCAGCGCGGCGGCCGCGGTCTCCTCGGTGAGCGGGATCTGGTCCTGCTCCGCCTTGCGCGCTGCGGCCTCGATCGCCTCGCGCTGCTCCGGCCGCAGCCCGTTCCACCAGCGCGGGTTCACATAGACATGGCTGATGACGGAGAAGTAGGGGGCCACCGTGCCGAAACGCTGGAACTCGTAGAAGCGGCGGGAGACGGCGGCGGAGAGATCGGTCAGCCCGGCGTCCAGCACGCCCGACTGCAGCGCCTGCGGCACCTCCGGCCCCGGCATCGCCACCGCCGCGGCGCCGACCGCGGTCAGCGCGTGGTCGGTGAGCGGGTTGAGGCCGCGCACCTTCAGCCCGCGGAAATCGGCGGTCGAGACGATGGGCCGGCGGTTCGAGGTGAAGATCGCCTGGCGCGAGGTGTAGAGCCACATCAGGTTGCGCACAGCGCGCCGCTCCAGCAGCCCCTCCAGGAAGCGGGCCGCCTCGCTGCCGGGGAATTTGCGGATCTTCTCAAGCTCGGTGAACTGATAGGGGATAGTGACGGCGTTCATCTCGGGCAGGGTGGTGCCCCACTGGAAGTTCACCGCCGCCGCCGCCTCGAAGGCGCCGCGGGCGACGCCGGGGAAATTCTCGCCGGCGCGGGCAAGCTGCTCGGCCGGGAAGACCTGCACCTCGACGCCGCCGCCGGAGCGCTGCCTCACCTCCTCGGCGAAGGCGGCGATGATGCGGGCGTTGTGGTGGCTCGGCGGAAATTGGTGGGAGAGGCGCATCACCACGGCCTGCTGGGCGCGAGCGAGGGCGGGGGCAGCGAGCGGGCTGGCAAGGGCGGCGGCAAGCAGCGCGCGGCGATGCATGGCGGTTCCTCCGGCGGAATTGTCGTTGGGCTGATGCCGCTTCAGCGGTCCCAGGTCAACGCCCGGAGGTGCGTCGGCCCGAGGCGCGGCGGATGGCGGACCTGATGCGCGCCGGGCGGGCTGGGGACCGCACGGGCCGGGGCCGATCGTTGCGGCTTCGCGCGGCCCCTTGGCGAACCGCGACGCCCCGCCTAAGTCGTTGATTTGTGAGATGAATGGTGGTGGGCGATAGTGGGATTGAACCACTGACCTTCCCCGTGTCAGGGGGACGCTCTCCCGCTGAGCTAATCGCCCGCCGGCGGCAGCGGTTACTACCCGTCGCCGCGGCCCGAGGCAAGCTCCGACTCCGCCCTTATGGAGCGACCGATCCATCGCCCCCGCGCCACAGGCGGATGACAGCGGCGGCCGGCTGTGGCCTTATGCACCCTCCGATGGACATGCCTCTCGACATCGCCGGAACGCCGGCCGGATCGGGTTCGGGCGCGGCCGAGGCGCCCTACCTGCTGAGCCGGCCCGAGCGGCAGACGGTGCCGCTGGTCTTCGCCTCGCCCCATTCGGGTCGCGTCTACCCCCCCTCCTTCGTGGCCGCGGCACGGCTCGACCCTCTGGCGCTGCGGCGCAGCGAGGACAGTTTCGTGGAGGAACTGTTCGCCGCCGCCCCGGCGCATGGCGCGCCGCTGCTGGCCGCCACCTTCCCGCGCGTCTTCTGCGACGTGAACCGCGAGCCCTGGGAGCTCGACCCGGGCATGTTCGACGGGCCGTTGCCCTCCTTCGTGAACACCGCAAGCCCGCGTGTCTGCGCCGGCCTCGGCACCATCGCTCGAGTGGTGGCGACGGGAGAGGCGGTCTATCGCCGCAAGCTCAGCTTCGCCGAGGCCGAGGAGCGGATCCGCCGCTACTGGCAGCCCTACCATGCCGCCCTGGCGGCACTGATCGCCGAAACCAGGTCCCGCTTCGGCTGCTGCCTGCTGGTGGACTGCCACTCCATGCCCACCCACCCCGTCCAGGCAGCCAGCCCGCCCGATGTCGTGCTGGGCGACGCGCATGGCACCGCCTGTGCGCCGCGCGCGACCCGGCTGATGGAGGAGGCGCTGCAGGATCTCGGCTACCGCGTGCGGCGCAACGATCCCTATGCGGGCGGCTACGTCACCCGCCATTACGGCCGTCCGCGAGAAGGGGTGCACGCGCTGCAGATCGAGATCGCCAGGACCCTCTACATGGACGAGGCCCGGATCGAGCGGCTGCCGCGCATGGCGGCGCTGCGGCGGGACCTGACCCGGCTGGTGGAGATCCTGGCCGGGACCGACTGGTCCTTCCTGCGCTGACGAAAAAAGCGGCGGTGCCTTGCGGCACCGCCGAGTTTAGGGAGGAAACGTCCAAGAAAGGCAGGCAGCCCGGGATCGCCGTGCTGCTGCGGTGCACAATCTAGGAGGGTGGAGCCTGCCTTGCAAGAGGAATTTTCGCGGCGCAGCATTTTGCCGCGGTTCACATGCGCCTGAGCTGAACGGGAAAGAGCTTCGTCGTCCCAAAGGCTTGAGGGGCGCCGATACCAAACAGGGCGAAGCGGCCGCCCGACCGCTTCCCTTGCCCAAGGGCGCAGATCGTCTCCCTGGCCCGAGCGGGCTCCTGCACGCCAGCCGGCCGCAAGCGGCTCCGCGCCGCATTCAGGCCGCGAATTCGGCCCGCACCTTCTCCGTATGCGCGCCGAGCGCGGGCACCGGGCCGAGCATCCGCGCCCCGTCCGAGAGCCGCGCCGGGGGCGCGCCGATCGCCACCGGACCTTCCGGCGTCTCCACCGTGACGCGCCGCAGCGCGGGGTGGGTGCGCAGCCCCTCGCAATCGTTGACGAAGCCGTAGGCGGTGTTGGCGCGGCGCAGCTTGGCGGCGCATTCCTCGCGCGTCAGGCTGGCGAACATGCGCGCGATGTGCGCGTCCACCATCGGCCGGTTCGCCACGCGCTCGTTGTTGACGCGGAACCCCTCCCTCTGCGGCAGGTCGGGCTCGTCGAGAAAGTGGGCGCAGAAGGTGGCCCATTCCCGCTCGTTCTGGATGGCGATGAGCACGAGCTGCCCGTCCCTGGTCTCGAAGGCGCCGTAGGGGCAGATGGAGGGGTGGGCAAGGCCGATGCGCGGCGGGTTCCTGCCCGTGCCCTCGTATTGCAGCAGCGGCACCGTCATCCAGTCCGCCATGCCGTCGAACAGCGAGACGGCGATGCCCTTGCCGCGCCCGGTGAGACCGCGCTCGATCAGCGCCTCCAGCACCGCGGCATGGGCGTGCATGCCGCAGGCGATGTCGCAGGCGGAAACGCCGACGCGCCCCGGCCCCTCCGGCCGCCCGGTGATGAAGGCGAGGCCGCTCTCCGCCTGCACCAGCAGGTCATAGGCCTTCATCCCGGCATACTCCCCCTCCTCGCCGTAGCCGGAGATGTCCACGGTGATGAGGCGGGGATGCCTCGCGCGCAGCTCGGCCGAGCCGAAGCCGGCGCGCGCCATGGCGCCCGGGGCGAGGTTCTGGATGAAGACGTCGGCCTTCGCGATCAGGCGTGCGAGCAGCGCCTTGTCCTCCTCCTTCTTGATGTCGAGGACGACGCTCTCCTTGCCGCGGTTCAGCCAGACGAAGTAGCTGGACTGGCCGCGCGCCACCGCATCGTAGGCGCGGGCGAAATCCCCTTCCGGCCGCTCGATCTTGATGACGCGCGCGCCGGCATCGGCGAGGCGCGAGGCGCAGTAGGGAGCGGCCACCGCCTGCTCCATCGAGACGACGAGCAGGCCCTCCAGCGGACGCGACGCCATGTCAGCTCCTCCTCCCCGCTTCACCCTGCGCAAGGCCGCGCTGCGCTCGCATGGCTCAGTAGCTCCGCGGCATGCCGAGCACGTGCTCCCCGATGTAGCTCAGCACCAGATTGGTGCTGATCGGCGCCACCTGGTAGAGCCGTGCCTCGCGGTATTTGCGCTCCACATCGTACTCCTCGGCGAAGCCGAAGCCGCCGAAGGTCTGGATGCAGGCCTCGGCCGCCGCCCAGGCGGCGTCGGCGGCGAGCATCTTGCCCATGTTCGCCTCCTCGCCGCAGGGCTGGCCGGCCTCGAATTTCCGCAGCCCCTTCTGCACCAGCGCCTCGGCGGCACGCATCTGGGCATAGGCGCGGGCGATCGGGAACTGCACGCCCTGGTTCTGGCCGATCGGACGGCCGAACAGCACGCGCTCCTTCGAGTAGGCTACCGCCTTCTCGATGAACCACTTGGCGTCGCCGAGGGATTCGCTGGCGATCAGCAGCCGCTCCGCGTTCATGCCGTCGAGGATGTAGCGGAAGCCCTTGCCCTCCTCGCCCACCAGGTTCTCGGCCGGCACCTCGACATTGTCGAAGAAGACCTCGGTGGTGTTGTGGTTCATCATGGTGCGGATCGGGCGGATGGTGAGGCCGCGCCCCTTCGCCTGCCGCATGTCCAGGATGAAGGTGGAGAGCCCCTCGGTGCGCTTCTTCACCTGGTCGCGCGGCGTGGTACGCGCGAGCAGCAGCATCAGGTCGGAATGTTCGGCGCGGCTGGTCCAGATCTTCTGGCCGTTGACGACATAGCGGTCGCCCTCGCGCCGGGCGAAGGTGCGGAGCGCGGTGGTGTCGGTGCCGCTGGTCGGCTCGGTCACGCCGAAGGCCTGCAGGCGCAGCTCGCCAGTGGCGATCTTCGGCAGGTAGCGCCGCTTCTGCTCCTCGTTGCCGTGGCGCAGGATGGTGCCCATGATGTACATCTGGGCGTGGCAGGCGGCGGCGTTGCAGCCGCTGTGGTGGATCTCCTCGAGGATCGCCGCGGCGGCGGAGAGCGGCAGGCCGGCGCCGCCGTATTCCTCAGGGATCAGCGCGCCGAGATAGCCGGCCTCGGTCAGCGCCTGCACGAACTCGGTCGGGTAGCCGCGCTCGCGGTCGAGCTGGCGCCAGTACTCGCCGGGAAAGCGGGCGCAGAGCTTGCGCACCTCCTCGCGGATCTCCTTGTGGCGAGCATCGGCGGCGGTGAGCGGCTGGTCCATGGCGCGTTCCTCTCGGCTCCCCGGGATAGGATGCGGGGCACCGGCTGGCAAGGCGCCTCAGCCCGCGCCGCTCCGGGGCAGGACCGCCCGCAGCGAGGTGCGGATCACGGCCGCCAGCGGGCCCGGGGCACGCAGCGCCGCCTCCAGCGCCGGGAGGTCGGCGCGGCTCTCCACCGCCAGCACCGGAACGCGGAAGGCGGCGCACCATTGCGCGAAATCCGGGTTTTCCAGGCTGGTGCCGGAGACGCGGCCGGGATGCGCCCGCTCCTGGTGGATGCGGATGCTGGCGTAGCTGCCATTGTCGGAAAGCAGCAGCTTCACCGGCGCGCCGCGCGCCACGGCGACGGCGAGCTCGCCCCCCGTCATCAGCGCCCCGCCATCCCCCACGGCGCAGATCACCTGTCGCCCCGGGCAGCGCAGCGCGGCGGCGACCGCGGCCGGCACGCCGAAGCCCATGGCGCCGGAGATCGGGGCGAGCAGGCGCTGCCCGGCGCGCCAGGCCACCTTGCGGTAGAAGGGGGCGCCGAAGGTGCCGGCGTCCAGCGTGACGATCGCGTCCGCCGCCGCGGCGCGCTCGACGAGCTTCGCCACCTCGGCGAAGGCGACGCCGTCCGGGTGGTCGGCCGGCGCCACCTCGCAATCGGCGAGGTGCAGCGCCCGCAGCTCGCGGATCCAGCCCTGCCGCCCGGCCGGGCAGCCCGGCGCCTCGGCGGCGAGGGCGGCGATGATGGCCCCGGCATCCGCGGGGAGGGCGAGCTCGGCCGGGAAGTGCCAGCCGAGGAAGCGCGGATCGGCGCAGACATGCACGAGGCGCTGCCCGGGTGCGGGCCAGGTCCAGCCCTGCGTGGTGATGTCGGTCAGCCGGGTGCCGAGGGCGAGGACGAGGTCGGCCCGTGCGAAGGCCGTACGCTGCGCGTCCGGGTTGCGCAGACCGAGATCGCCTGCGTAGAGCGGATGGTCGTTGGGGAACAGATCCTGCCGGCGGAAGGAGACGGCGACCGGCAGCGACCAGGCCTCGGCGAAGCGGCGCAGCGCCGCGCGGCCCTCCGCCCCGGGGTGGCCGGGCGTGTCGAGGCCGTGGCCGGCGAGCAGGATCGGCCGCTCCGCCTGCCGCAGCAGGGCGGCGAGGCGCGCCGCCTCGGCCGGGGCGGGGGCGGCGGGGCAGGGCAGGGTCGCCGGCGGCGGCGCGGCCTGGCAGGGCATCGCCAGCACGTCCTCCGGCAGGGAGAGCACGACCGGGCCGGGCACCCCGCCCATCGCCATCGCCCAGGCGCGGGCGATGAGTTCCGGCACCTGGTCGGGCTCCGTCGCCTCGCCGATCCACTTGGCGATGCCGCGGAACATGGACTGGTAGTCGATCTCCTGGAAGGCGTTGCGGCGCAGGTCGCGCCGCTCCACCTGGCCGACCAGCAGGATCAGCGGCACCGCATCCTGCTCGGCGGTGTGCACGGCGATCGCGGCGTTGCAGGCGCCGGGGCCACGGGAGACCAGGACCACGCCGGGCCGCCCGGTCAGCTTGGCGTCCGCTACCGCCATGAAGCCGGCCCCGCCCTCGGCGCGGCAGGTGACGAGGTCGAGGCGCGGATGGGCGTGCAGCGCGTCGAGCAGGGCGATGTAGCTCTCCCCCGGCACGCAGAAGGCGCGGTCCACGCCTTGCGCGGCGAGGAAGCCGATCAGGCGTTCGGCGGCGGTCGGCATCCCGTCTCGTTCCTCCGGCGCGTTCAGGGGCGGTGGCGGCGGATCAGGCGGCCCGGGCGTTCCCCGGTCAGCCCCCTGCCGGCGACCCAGGTGGGCACGCCGTTGGTCCAGACCTGCTCGATGCCCTCGGCGGTCAGGGTGGGCTGCTCGAAGGTGGCTCGGTCGATAACACGGTGCGGGTCGAACAGCACCAGATCGGCATAGGCGCCGGGGCGCAGCACGCCGCGGTCCACCATGCCGAACAGCGCGGCGGTGCGGCCGGTCATCTTGTGGATGGCGGTCTCGAGGTCGAGCAGGCCGAGCTGGCGCACATAGAGGCCGAGCACGCGCGGGAAGGTGCCCCAGAGCCGCGGATGCGGATGCGCATCGTGCGGGATGCCGTCCGAGCCGATGACGGAGAGCGGGTGCGCCATGATCCGGCGCACATCCTCCTCGTCCATCTGGAAGGTGATGGCGCCAGCGGGACAGAGCCGCTCGGCGGCGGTGCGCAGGTCGGTGTTCCAGCCGCGCGCCACCTCGGCGAGGTCCTTGCCGGCCATCTCCGGGTGCGGCACCGACCAGGTGACGATGACGCGGCATTCCTCGCGCAGCCGGTCCGGCATCAGCACGGTGGAGCCGGCGGGGTAGGGATACATGTCGAAGGCGACCTCCTGCATGGTCGCCGCCGCCCCGATCAGCGCCAGGGTCTGCACCGAGCGGCCGTAATTCTCCGGCATCGAGCATTTGTGGTGGCTGATGTGCACCGGCACGCCGAGGCGCCTGCCGATCGTCAGCGTCTCCTCGATCGAGGCGCAGACGCGGTCGGCCTCGTCGCGCATGTGCGTCACGTAGAGGCCGCCCGCGGCGCGCAGCGCCTCCCCGACCGCGATCACCTCCTCGGTCGTCGCGTGCATGTTGGGCTTGTAGTAGAGGCCGGTGGAGAAGCCGGAGGCGCCCTCGGCCAGCGCCTCGGCGAGCTTCCTGCGCATCCGCTCGATCTCGCCGTCCCTCGCCGGGCGGTAGAGGTCGTCGCCCATGGCGTCCACGCGCAGCGTCTGGTGGCCGCACAGCGCGTAGGTGTTGACCGCCGGCGGCGCCTTCTCCAGCGCCCGGGCATACTCGCCGAAGCTGCCGAACCGCCACCAGCTCTCCTCGCCCAGCAGGTCGAGGGGCGGCACCGGGCGCCTGGCGAGGCGCGCCGGCGCCAGGCTGATGCCGCAATTGCCGACGACGACGGTGGTGACGCCCTGGCTCGACTTGCAGGCAAGGCAGTCCGGCCCGCAGAGCACGGCGCGGTCATCATGGGTGTGGGCGTCGATGAAGCCGGGGGCGAGCGCCTTGCCGGTGGCGATCACCTCGCGGTCGGCCGTGGCGTCGCCGAGGTCGCCCACCGCCACGATGCGGTCGCCGGTGACGCCGACATCCCCTGTGGTGCGCGGCGCGCCGGTGCCGTCGAACAGGGTGGCGTCGCGGATGATGAGGTCGCAGCGGAGGGCCATGGGCGGTGTTCCGGGCTCGATGCGCCAGAGGGGCGGAGGGTGGGACCATGCCCGCCGCCCCGCCCGCCGTCCAGGCCGGCCCGGCGCTTGCCCGCCGCGCCCGGGCGCCGCATCGTGGCCGTCGCATCGGGAGGGAAGGGCATGGCCGAGGAGCCGCCGCTGCTGGTCCGCCGCGAGGGTGCGGTGGTCCACGCCGTCATGAACCGGCCGGAGCGGCGCAATGCGCTCAGCCTCGCCATGGGCGAGGCCTGGGACGCGCTGCTCGGCGCGCTGCGCGAGGACCGGGAGGCGCGGGTGCTGGTCGTCTCCGGCGCCGGCGGGCATTTCTGCGCCGGGCTCGATCTCACCGAGGTCGCCAGCGACGAGGCGCCGGCGCAGCGCCTTGCCCGGCAGCAGGAGCGCAACCGCCGCATCGGCGCGCGCTTCGCCGGGATCTCCGCGCTGCCGCAGGTGGTGATCGCGGCGGTGCAGGGGGCGTGCCATGCCGGCGGCCTCGGCTTCTGCTGCGCCGCCGATATCGCCTTCGCCGCCGCCGATGCGCGCTTCTGCGCGCCGGAGGTGCGGCGCGGCCTGGTTCCGGCGCAGATCCTGCCCTGGCTCGCCCGCCGCGTCGGCCGCACTGCGGCGACGCGGCTGGTGCTGGAGGCCAACGTGATCGACGCCGCCGAGGCGGGGCGCATCGGCCTGGTGCACGGCGTGCTGCCGGACGCGGCGGCGCTGCAGGCGCAGGTGGCGGCGACCGTCGCCGCGGTGCTGGAGGGTGCCCCCGGCGCGCTCGCGGAAACCAAGGGGCTGCTCGCCGCCCTCGGTCCGGTGGCGCCGGAGGGCTACGCCGCGGCGGCCGCCGACGCCTTCGCCCGCACCGCCACCAGCGCCGAGGCGGCGGAGGGTATCGCGGCATTCCGCGAGCGGCGCCGGCCGCGCTGGGCCGCCGGGTAGCCCCTCCCCCGCTTGCCAGCCCGGCCTGGCGGAGGGAGCATCGGCCGGATGGAGAGGGGAGGAACGCGCATGGCCGCCACGGATGGGCCGGTGGGCTTCGTCGGCCTTGGCATGATGGGCCTGCCCATGGCGCGCTCGCTGTTGCGGCGCGGCTGGCGGCTGGTGGCCTGCGACCCGTCCGGGGCGGCGCGTGCCGCGCTGGCCGAGGGCGCGGCCCCCGGCGCGGCGCGCTTCGCCGACACGCCGGCCGAGGTGGCGGAGGCCTGCCGGGTGGTGGTGCTGATGCTGCCCGACAGCCGCGTGGTGGCGCAGGTGATGGAAGGTCCGGGCGGGCTGATCGCGGTGCTGCGGCCAGGGCAGCTCGTGGTGGACATGGGATCCTCCGTGCCGTCGGAGACGCGCCGGCTCGCCGCCGCGCTCGCCGGGCGCGGCGCGGCCATGGTGGATGCGCCGGTCTCCGGCAGCGTGGTCAAGGCGACCTCCGGCACGCTGACGATCATGGTCGGCGGCAACGACCAGGCCTTTGCCCTGGCCGAGCCGGTGCTGCGCGGCATGGGAGAGACGCTGATCCGCACCGGCCCGGTCGGCAGCGCGCATGCGATGAAGGCGCTGAACAACTACGTCTACGCCGCCGGCCTGCTGGCGGCGGTGGAGGCGCTGCGCATGGGCGAGCGGCTCGGGCTCGACCTCGGCATCCTGACCGAGGTGATGAACGCCTCCTCGGGCCGCAACGTCGCCACCGAGACCAAGCTGCGGCAGGAGATCCTGTCCGGACGCTACCAGGGCGGGTTCCAGCTCGGGCTGATGCGCAAGGACCTGGAAACCGCTGCCGCCATCGCCGCGGAAACCGGCTTCCCGGCGCGCCAGCTCGGCCTGTGCCTCGAGGTGTGGAACGGGGCGGTGGCGGCGCTCGGCGCGAAGGCCGACAACACCGAGATCCACCGCCATCTCGGCGGCGGGCCGGAAAGGCGTTGAGCGGCGCCGGCCTCAGCGGTCCTGCAGCGCCTCGCGCACCACGGAGCGGAACTCCCTCCGGTGCAGCTCGTGCAGCACGAGCAGGCTGGCGGCGACCAGCGCCAGGGGGTGCAGCAGCCAGGCCAGCGCGGCGAGGCCGAAATAGTAGGCGCGCAGCCCGCTGTTGAAGTGCCGCGCGGCGCGGTTCGCCACCTTCGCCGCGGTCGCCGCCCGCCGCACCCAGCGCGGATCGTCGGCGCCCTGGCCGATGCCGCCGACGACGATGCAGCAGTAGTTGAACTGGCGCAGCGCCCAGGTGAGCTCGAAGAAGGCGCGCACGAAGATCACCAGGAGCAGCGCCACCTTCATCTCCCACGCCACCGGGTCGGGCGCGGCGGCGAAGGGCAGCACGCCGAAGACGCGCGCGCCGAGCTCGGGGCTGCCCAGCATTGCCACCAGGCCGCCGAGGATGAAGATGGCGGTGTTGGCGAGGAAGGAGGTGCTGTTCATCAGATTGCCGATGGTGGCGACGTCGGCGATGCGGTTCTCCCGCCCGAGCATCGCCTGCATCCAGCGGTGCCTGTGCTCGTCCATGGCGGCGATGACGCTGCGGCCGCGAATCCGCGGCACCCGGTCCACCACCGTGGCGTAGCCGATCCAGCAGGCCGCGAAGACGCCGAGCGCGATCCAGTCGAGCAGGGTGAGGGAGGTCATCCCGGGCCGGGCTCCGCCGTTCGTGCCGGAGGGACGGAAAGGGGGCGGGCCCGCGCCGGACCCGCCCCCCGCCCGCCTCCGCCAAGGGTGGGTCAGGCCATCGCCTTCTTCAGGTTCTCGTCGATCTTCGCCAGGAACGCTTGGGTGTTCAGCCAAGGCTGGTCCTTGCCGATCAGGATGGCGAGGTCCTTCGTCATGTGCCCGCTCTCGACCGTCTCGATGCAGACGCGCTCCAGCGTCTCGGCGAAGCGGGTCACCTCCGGGGTGTCGTCGAAGCGGCCACGATAGGCGAGGCCGCGGGTCCAGGCGAAGATGGAGGCGATCGGGTTGGTGCTGGTCTCGCGCCCCTTCTGGTGCTCGCGGTAGTGGCGCGTCACCGTGCCGTGCGCGGCCTCGGACTCCACCGTCCTGCCGTCGGGCGAGAGCAGCACCGAGGTCATCAGGCCGAGGCTGCCGAACCCCTGCGCCACCACGTCCGACTGCACGTCGCCGTCGTAGTTCTTGCAGGCCCAGACATAGCCGCCTTCCCACTTCAGGGCCGAGGCCACCATGTCGTCGATCAGCCGGTGCTCGTAGGTGAGGCCGCGCTTCTCGTATTCCACCTTGAATTCAGCGTCGTAGATCTCCTGGAACACGTCCTTGAACATGCCGTCATAGGCCTTGAGGATCGTGTTCTTGGTCGAGAGGTAGACCGGGAAGCTGCGCGCCAGGCCGTAGTTGAAGCAGGCGCGCGCGAAGCCCTCGATCGAGGCCCTGGTGTTGTGCATGCCGAGGGTGACGCCCGGCCCCTTGAAGTCGTGCACCTCTAGCGTCATCGGCTCGCCGCCGCCGGCCGGCTGGTAGGTCAGCGTCACCTTGCCGGGACCCGGAATCTTGGTTTCCGCGGCGCGGTAGATGTCGCCATAGGCGTGGCGGCCGACGACGATCGGCCTGGTCCAGTGCGGCACCAGGCGCGGGACGTTGCTGCAGATGATCGGCTCGCGGAAGATCGTGCCGTCGAGGATGTTGCGGATGGTGCCGTTCGGCGAGCGCCACATCTTCTTCAGGCCGAACTCCTCCACCCGCGCCTCGTCGGGGGTGATGGTCGCGCACTTCACGCCTACGCCGTAGCGCTTGATGGCCTGCGCCGCCTCGACCGTCACCTGGTCGTCGGTGGCGTCGCGGTTCTGGATGCCGAGGTCGTAGTACTTCAGGTCCACGTCCAGGTAGGGAAGGATCAGCTTCTCCTTGATGAACCCCCAGATGATGCGGGTCATCTCGTCCCCGTCGAGCTCGACGACGGGGTTCTTCACCTTGATCTTCGCCATGCCTGGTCCTCGTGGTCTCCGCCCCGGCGCCCGGGCACCGGGGGTGGTGGAAAGCCGGCGGACCATCGCACCGCCCCCGGCCGGGGGCAAGCCCGGCCCGGGCGGTCAGGCGGCGCGGCGTTCCGCGATCAGACCCTGCGCGATCAGCGCCTCGGCGATCTGCACCGCGTTCAGCGCCGCGCCCTTGCGCAGGTTGTCGGAGACGCACCAGAAGGCGAGGCCGTGCGGCACCGTGGGGTCGCGCCGCAGCCGCGAGACGAAGACCGCGTCCTCGCCCGCCGCCTCGGTCTGGGTGACGTAGCCGCCATCCTCCCTGCGGTCCACCACCTGCACTCCGGGCGCCTCGCGCAGCGCCTCCCAGGCCTGCTTCTCGGTAATGGGCGATTCGAATTCGACATGCACCGCCTCGGCATGGCCGATGAAGACGGGCACCCGCACGCAGGTGGCGATGACGGCGATGTCGGGATCGAGGATCTTCCTGGTCTCGACCGCCATCTTCCACTCCTCCTTGGTGGAGCCGTCCTCCATGAAGCGGTCGATGTGCGGGATGCAGTTGAAGGCGATCGGCTTGGTGAACTGCTCCGGCGTGGCCGGATCGTTCACGTAGACGGCGCGGGTCTGGTTGAACAGCTCGTCCATCGCCTCCTTTCCCGCGCCGGAAACCGACTGGTAGGTGGCGACCACGACGCGCCGGATGCGGGCGAGCTGGTGCAGCGGCTTCAGCGCCACCACCATCTGGATGGTCGAGCAGTTCGGATTGGCGATGATGTTGCGCTTGCTGAACTGCTTCAGGGCGTGCGGGTTCACCTCCGGCACGACCAGCGGGATGTCGGGCTCCATGCGGAACTGGCTGGTATTGTCGATCACCACGCAGCCCGCCGCCGCCGCCCGCGGCGCATGTACGGCGGAAACCGCGGCGCCCGGGGAGAACAGGCCGATATCCGTGCCGTGGAAGTCGAATTTCTCCAGGTTCTGGACCTTGAGCACGGCCTTGTCGCCGAAGGAGACCTCCTGCCCCGCCGAGCGGCCCGAGGCGAGGGCCACCACCTCGCTGGCCGGGAAGTCGCGCTCGGCGAGGGTCTTGAGAATCTCGCGTCCCACCGCCCCGGTGGCGCCGACGACCGCGACCCTGTAGCCCATTGGCCTCTCCCGAAACGAACATGACCCCGACCCGGGGGCCGTCGGTTGTCCAGCGCCTGACCCGCGGCGGCGGAATCGCCGGAGCGGGGACCCAGTCGCTCAACGAAGGGCGCAAGCACGACCCGCCGAAGTGGACCATGCTGTAGGCCCGCCTGGCGCCAGGTTCAAGCAGGCCGGCGCGGCCTTGCCCTCCGTCGCCGGCGGCCCACTATCGGGGCGATACGCCCGGCGAAAGGGAGACGCTCATGCTGCTGCGCTGCGCATTCCAGGCCTCCGCCATGGCCGCCGCCATCGGGGGCCTGGCCTTCACCGCGGGCGTCGGCTTCGGCGTGGCGGCGGTCGGGGCCGCGTGCCTGCTGCGGCGCGGGATGAGAAGCCGCGCCGCCTGGCAGGAGGATCGCCTGGCGGGTGGCGCCGGCACGCCGGAGGAGCCGATCCTCACCGGGCAGGAGCCGAGCTCTCCCGCCATGCCCGGCTGAGGAGGCGCTCCGGCCGGATCAGTCCGGCAGCAGCGCCGTCGCCTCGATCTCGACCCGTGCCTCGGGCTCGACCAGGGCGCTCACCTCCACCAGGGTCATGGCCGGGAAATGTCGGCCCATGGCGCTTCGGTAGGCATGGCCGAGCGCGGGCAGGCTTGCCCGGTACTCCTCCATGTCGCGCACATACCAGGTCAGGCGGGCAACATGCTCGGGGCTGCCGCCGGCCTCGGCCACTACGGCAAGGATGTTGCGCAGCGCCTGCTGGACCTGGGAGGCGAAGTCGGGCGCGAATTGCCCCTGGCTATCGGCGCCTACCTGGCCGGCGACGAAGACCATCCGGCCCCGCCCGGCCATGCCGTTAGCGTAGCCCTTGGGCACCGGCCATCCGGGGGGGTGTAGCACGGTCAGTGGGGCCATGGGCGGCGAACCTCCCTCGCGGGCTGTTGAAGGGGCTCCATCATCGCGGCGGCATCCGCAGCGCGCCGTCGAGGCGAATGGTCTCGCCGTTCAGGTAGGGGTTCTCGACGATCTGCATGGCGAGCATCGCGAACTCGTCCGGCACGCCGAGGCGCTGCGGATTTGGCACGGAGGCGTTCAGCGCCGCCCGCACATTCTCCGGCAGCCGCCCGAGCAGCGGCGTGTCGAAGATGCCCGGCGCGATGGTGCAGACGCGGATGTGCCGGCTGGCGAGGTCGCGCGCGGCGCAGATGGTCAGGCCGATGACGCCCGCCTTGGAGCTGGCGTAGGGCGTCTGCCCGATCTGCCCCTCATAGCCGGCGACGGAGGCGGTGAGGATGCACACGCCGCGCTCCTCGCCGAGCGGCTCCGCCCGTGCCATGGCGGCGGCGGCCAGGCGCAGCGCGTTGAAGGTGCCGATCAGGTTGACGCGGATGATCTCGGTGAAATGCTCGAGCGGCATCGGCTTGCCGTCGCGGTCCACGACGCGGCTCGACCCGCCGCGGCCGGCGCAGTGCACCAGCACCCGCAGCGGGCCGAGCCCCTCGGCCGCCGCGACCGCCGCCTCCATCGCCTGCGGATCGGCGACATCCGCCGCAACGAAGCGCGCGCCGCTGCCGAGTTCCCTCGCCACCGCCTCGCCCTGCGGGCCGGGCAGGTCGCAGAGCACCACCTTCGCGCCGCGGGCGACAAGCCGCCGCGCGGTGGCGAGGCCGAGCCCCGATGCGCCGCCGGTGACGAGGGCGACCTGATCCTTCACGTCCATGCGCGTCTCCTCTCTGGGCCGCTTGCCAGGATGCCAGACTCTCCCGCCGCACGGGCCGGGTCAAATGCCGCCGGTACGGATTGACGCCGCCGCGCCGTGACCCGCAGGCTGCGCGGGACGGGGCGAGGTCCCCGGGGAGGAAAGGCGGCACGGCATGGCGCTTCTGACGCACTGGGCGCAGCGCGCCCCGGACAAGGTCGCGGCGCATTTCCCGGACAGCGGCGAGGCCGTGACCTATGGCGCGCTGGAGGCGCGGGCGGGGCGCGTAGCGCGTTGGCTCGCGGGGCTCGGCCTGCGGCCCGGGGAGGGCATCGCCCTGCTGGTGGAGAACCGGCCGGAGTTCTTGGAGATCGCGGAGGGGGCGAAGCGCGCCGGCCTCTACTACACGCCGCTCTCCATCCATCTGCGGCCGCACGAGGTCGCCTATGTGCTGCAGGATTCCGGCGCCCGGCTGCTGATCGCGAGCCCCGCCCTGGCGGATCTTGCCGCGGCGCTGGTGGTCGAGGGCGCGGTGGGGGAGCGGCCGCGCTTCGCCCTCGGCGAGGGGCTGCCGGGCTACGGATCCTACGAGGCGGCGCTGGCCGCGCAGGACCCCGCGGCGCCCCTGCCCGAGGGACCGCTCGGGCGCGAATTCCTCTACTCCTCCGGCACCACCGGCCTGCCCAAGGGCATCCGCCGGCCGCTGATCCCCTGGGCGGAGCGCGACCGCCCGGAATGGGACATGACCTGGAAGACGCTCTACGGCTTCGGGGAGGACACGGTCTACCTCTCCCCGGCGCCGCTCTACCACGCGGCACCCAATCGCTACGTGGCGCGCACCCTGGGCGAGGGCGGCACCGCCGTGGTGCTGCGGAAATTCGACCCGGAGGCGGCGCTCGCCGCCATCGCGCGATACCGCGTCACCCACAGCCAGTGGGTGCCGACCATGTTCATCCGCCTGCTGGCGCTGCCGGAGGCGGTGCGGGCACGCTACGACCTCTCCTCCCACCGCTGCGCCATCCATGCCGCCGCGCCCTGCCCGGTCTCGGTGAAGCGGGCGATGATCGGCTGGTGGGGGCCGATCCTCTGGGAATACTACGCGGGTTCGGAGGGCGTGGGCACCACGGTGGTGGACAGCGCCACCTGGCTGCGCAAGCCAGGCACGGTGGGGCGGCCGGTGAACGGCGTCTCGGTCCACATCACCGACGAGGCGGGGCGGGAACTGCCGCCCGGCGAAACCGGGCAGATCTGGTTCGAGGGCGGGCCGCGCTTCGCCTACCACAACGCGCCGGAGAAGACCGCCGCCTCCTACAATGACCGCGGCTGGGCGACGCTCGGCGATCTCGGCTGGCTGGACGAGGAGGGCTTCCTGTTCCTCTCCAACCGGCGCGCCGACCTGATCCTCTCGGGCGGCGTCAACATCTACCCGGCCGAGATCGAGGCCGTGCTGGTGCAGCACCCCGACGTGGCGGAGGTGGCAGTGGTCGGCATTCCGCATGCCGAGATGGGCGAGCAGGTGCACGCCGTTGTGGTGCCGCGCGCCGGGGCGGCGGGCGACGCGGCACTGCGGGCCGCGCTGGAGGCCTGGTGCCGCGACCGCCTGGCCGGACCGAAGCGGCCGCGGAGCTGGGAATTCGCCACCGAACTGCCGCGCAGCGAGGCGGGCAAGCTGCTGCGCCGGCTGCTGAAAGAGCGCTACCTGTAGGGGGCGGCCGCGTCAGCCGCCGGTGCGCAGCCCGAGCCGCTCCACCCGCTGCTGCTCCATGGCGATCGTCTCCTGCATGTAGCGGGCGTAGTCGGCGCTGTTCAGGTACTCGACCGGCATGTCGAGCCGCTGCAGCACGGCAAGGTGCGACGGATCGAAGAGCGCGGCCTTGAAGCCGTCATGCAGCGTCTGCACGACGGCGGGCGGCATGTTGGCCGGGCCGCACAGCCCGTAGGGCGATGTCACGACCATACCCTCATAGCCGAGCTCGATCAGCGTCGGCACGTTCGGCCAGCGCGCGGAACGCTCCCTAGACCAGACGTTGAGGAAGCGCAGCCTGCCCTCGTCCACGAGCTGCCCGGCGCCGGAGCCGGCCGCCAGCGCCTCGATATGCCCGCCCATGAGCTGCGGCAGGGCGTCGCCCTCGCCGCGGAAGGGCACGTGGATAACCTCGATCCGCTCCCGCTCCGCGAGGTCGATCATGGTCAGGTGCGGGGTGCCGTTGGCGCCGGTGTTGCCGATGCGCACCTGGCCCGGGCGGCGCCGCGCGTCGGCGACGAGGTCCTGCCAGCTCCTGTACGGCCCGTCGCCGCGCACCAGCACGCCGAACAGGTAGCCGGTGAGATGGATGATCGGCGTGAAATCGGTGCGCGGATCGTAGGGCATGCGCTGCATCCAGGGCAGGCGCAGCGCCGGCAGGGTCATCTGCGTGATCAGGTAGCCGTCCGGCCTGGCCCGCGCGACCGCGGCGGCGCCGAGCGTGCTGCCCGCGCCCGGCCGGTTCTCCACCACCACCGTCTGGCCGAAATGGCGCGTCGCCGCCTCGGCGAGGGCGCGCATCTGCACATCCGTGGCGCCGCCGGGCGGGAAGGGCACGATGAGGGTGATGGGGCGGGTAGGAAACCGCTCCTGCGCCCGCGCCATGGCCGGCGCGGCGAGCAGGGCGGGCGCCGCGAGCAGGCTGCGGCGGCGGATCTCGGTCATGCGTTGCCTCCCTGTCCGAATGGACGACGGCTATCATACCCCGGTTGCGCCTTGCGCGCGACGGTTCCGCAACGGTCCGCCCTCGGAAGGCGGCACCGCGGCTACAGCGTGCGGGCGATGATCTCCTTCATGATCTCGCTGCTGCCGCCATAGATGCGCCCGACCCGCGCATCGGCCCAGGCGCGGCCGATCTCGTATTCTGCCATGTAGCCGTAGCCGCCATGGAGCTGCAGGAAGTCGTCCAGCAGGCGGTTCTGCATCTCGGAGCCGAGCAGCTTGGCGGCGGCGGCCAGCTCCACCGTCAGCTCGCCGCGCAGATGCAGCGCCAGGCAGTGGTCCGCGAAGACGCGGAACATCGCGGCCTGCGCCTTGGCCTCGGCCAGCTTGAAGCGGTTGTGCTGGAACTCGAAGATCGGCTGGTCGAAGGCCTTGCGCTCCTTGGTGTAGGCGACGGTCTTCTCCAGCATCGCCTCCATGCTGGCGGCGGCGCGGATCGCGATCACCAGCCGTTCCTGCGGCAGGTTGCGGATCAGGTAGGAGAAGCCCCTGTTCTCCTCTCCCAGCAGGTTCTCCGCCGGCACGCGGACGTCGTCGAAGAAGAGTTCGGATGTGTCCTGCGCGTGCAGGCCGATCTTCTCCAGATTCCGACCCTTGGTGAAGCCGGGCGTGCCCTCCTCGACGCAGATCAGCGAGATGCCCTTGCGCCCGGCGCCCGGATCGGTCTTGCACACCACGATGACGAGGCCGGCATTCTGGCCGTTGCTGATGAAGGTCTTCTGGCCGTTGATCACCCAGTGGTCGCCGTCCCGCCGCGCCGTGGTGCGCACCGCCTTGAGGTCGCTGCCCATGCCCGGCTCGGTCATGGCGATGGCGCCGATGATCTCGCCGCGCGCCATGGCGGGAAGCCAGCGTCGCTTCCGCTCCTCGGTCGCCAGATCGGCGATGTAGGGCACGACGATGTCGGAGTGCAGCGGGAAGCCCGGCCCGGTGCAGTTGGTGCGGCCGATCTCCTCGATGATGATCGCGCTGTAGCCGAAATCCGCCCCCGCGCCGCCGTACTCCTCGGCCAGCATCGGGCACAGCAGGCCCTGCGCCCCGGCCTCGCGCCAGACCTCGCGCGGCACCACGCCGTCGCGCTCCCACTGGCGGTGGTGAGGGATGATGTGCCGCTCGAAGAAGCGGCGCACCTGGTCGCGGAACAGCTCGTGCTCCGCCGAATAGACGGTGCGCGGCCCGGCCAGCGGGCGGGAGGCGGCGGCGCTCGTGTCCATGGTGTCCTTCCGTGTCAGCCGATGGCGCCGGCGGCGCGCAGCGCGGCGATCTCCTCCGCCGCGAAGCCCCCTTCCGACAGGATCTGGTCCGTGTGCTCCCCGCGCAGCGGCGGCGGCAGGTCCGGCGTGGCCTGGCTGCGGCTGAAGCGCGGCGCCGGGGCGGGCTGGATGGCGCCATCCCGCTCGAGGAAGGTACCACGGGCGAGATTGTGCGGGTGGCGTGGCGCCTCGTCCATGTCCAGCACGGGGGAGACGCAGGCATCCGTGCCATCAAACAGGGCAGCCCAGTCGTCGCGGCTGCGGGTGCGGAACACCGCCGCCAGCCGCCGCTTCAGCGCCGGCCACTGCGCCGGCTCCATGCGCCGCTCGAACTCCGCCGGGTCGAGTTCGAGGATCCGCAGCATCTGGGCAAAGAATTGCGGCTCGATCGGCCCCACCGCCAGCCAGCGGCCGTCGGCGCATTCGAAGGTGTCGTAGAACGGGGCGGCACCGTCCAGCAGGTTGGCGCCGCGTTCGGGCCCCCAGCGGCCGCGCGCCTTCATGGCGTAGATCGGCGCCATCAGCAGCGCCGCGCCGTCCACCATGGCGGCGTCCACCACCTGGCCGCGGCCCGAGCCCCTGGCCTCCAGCAGCGCTGCGAGGAGGCCGAGGGCAAGCAGCATGCCGCCGCCGCCATAGTCGCCCACGAGGTTGAGCGGCGGCACCGGCCGCTCGCCCGGGCGGCCGATGGACCAGAGCGCGCCGGTGAGGCCGATGTAGTTGATGTCGTGCCCCGCCGCCTGCGCCAGCGGCCCCTCCTGGCCCCAGCCGGTCATCCGGCCGTAGACCAGCCGCGGATTGCGCGCGAGGCAGGCATCAGGCCCGAGGCCGAGCCGCTCCATCACTCCGGGGCGGAAGCCCTCGATCAGCGCATCCGCCCCTTCCACGAGGCGCAGCGCAGCCGCGACCGCCTCCTGCCGCTTCAGGTCGAGGGCGATGCTGCGCCGGCCGCGGCCGATGAAGTCCTGACGGGTGCCGGGCGGTCCGTCAGGACGGTCGATGCGCACCACCTCGGCGCCGAGGTCGGCGAGCACCATCCCGCAGAACGGGCCGGGCCCGATGCCAGCGAATTCCAGGATCTTCAGCCCCCGCAACGGTCCCATGGCATCTCCTCCGGGCGCGGAGCCTAGCAGGGTAGGGCGGGTTTGACAGGGGGGCCTGCCGCGCCAAGCTAGGCGGCGGGAACGTCCACAGGCCGAGGTGCCGCATGGCCCGCCACAGCACCGCCCACTACCTCCTGGAGGGGCTCTGCGAGCTCGGGATCGACTACCTGTTCTGCAACCTCGGCACCGACCACGTGCCGCTGATCGAGGAGATGGCGCGCTGGGACCGCGGCAACCGCCCGCGCCCGCCCGCCATCATCTGCCCGCATGAGACCGTCGCCGTCCATATGGCCGGGGGCTACGCCGCCATGACCGGTCGTGGCCAGGCGGTGCTGGTGCATGTGGACGCGGGCACGGCGAATGCCGCGATGGCGCTGCACAACCTCTGCCGCCACCGTCTGCCGGTGTTCCTGATGGCCGGGCGTGCGCCCTACACCACGCGCGGGGAGATGACCGGCTCGCGCGACACCTATGTGCACTTCATCCAGGATCCCTACGACATCGCCTCCCTGGTGCGGCCCTACACGGGCTGGGAGTACTGCCTGCCTTCCGGCGTGGTGGTGAAGGAGCTGCTCTCCCGCGGCCATGCGGTGATGCAGAGCGAGCCGATGGGGCCGGTCTTCCTCACCCTGCCGCGCGAGACGCTGGCGGAGGAGATCGAGGAGGAGCAGGTCCGCTCCTTTCCGCCCGCGCGCTTTGGCGCCGTCGCCGCCGGCGGGGCCGCTCCCGAGGCCGTGGCGGAGATCGCGCGCCGGATCATGGAGGCCGAGCAGCCGGTGGCCTTCTGCGGCTATCTCGGCCGCAGGCCGGAAGCGGTGGCGGCGCTGGACGCGCTGTCGCGCGAAGCCGGCATCCGCGTGGTCTCACACGCCACCATCACCGTGAACTGCCCCGCCGACAGCCCCTGCTTCGCCGGCTTCGACCCGGCGCCGCTGCTGGAGGAGGCGGATCTCGGCCTGCTGCTCGACACCGACGTGCCCTGGATCCCGGCCCTCCACCGCGAGAACCCCGCGACGCGCTGGATCCAGGTGGATGTGGACGCGGCGAAGCGCGCCATACCGCTCTGGAACTTCCCGGCCGAGCTGCGCGTGCAGGGCGACTGCGCCACGGTGCTGCGCCAGGTCCTGGCGGCGATCCGGGAGCGTGCCGACGATGCCTTCCGCACCCGCGTCGCCGCCCGCATGGCGGGCTGGGCGCCGGCGCGGGAGGCGCGGCTGCGGCGCCTGGCGGCCGAGGCGGCACGGCCGGGCGAGCCCGACGCGATCGGCGTGCCCTTCCTGCTGGCGGCGCTCAACCGCCGCCTCTCGGCCGAGGACATCGTCGTCAACGAGGCGATCCGCAACGGCGTCGCGGTGCAGGACCACATCCCCCGCACCGTTCCGGGCAGCTTCATCGGCTTCGCCGGCGGGGGCCTCGGATTCTCGGGCGGCATGGCGCTCGGCGCGAAGCTCGCCTGCCCGGAGCGGCGGGTGGTGCAGATCGTGGGCGACGGCAGCTTCCACTTCTCCGCTCCCGACAGCGTCTATGTGGTGGCGCAGAACCACGGCCTGCCGATCTTCACCCTGGTGCTGGACAACCGCGGCTGGTCGGCGGTGAAGGAGGCGACGCGGCGCGTCTATCCGCGCGGCGTGGCGGTGGAGGAGGAGCGGTTCTTCGCCCGCCTCGACCTCCGCGGCGAGCGGCGGTTCGAGGAGGCGGCGAAGGCCTTCGGCGCGCATGGCGAGCGGGTGACGCGAGCCGAGGAGGTGGAGGCGGCGATCGATCGCTGCCTCGCGGCGCTGGAGCGCGGCCAGGCCGCCGTGCTGACGGCGCGGGTGACGCCGCTGTAGCCTCACCGGCTCCTGCCAGGTCCCGCGGATCATCACCGATCCGCCCTCGGACGCCGGCGCGCGCCGGGCTTCGCCGCACGGGCGGGGGCCATGCGGACGCGGATCCCGCTCACCGGGATCCGGCGTCAGGTCTTCGGGTCGCACTCCAGCACCGCCCGCACCGCGTCTGGTTCGCAGCGGATCGCCACTCCGGCGCGCTCCTGCTGCAGCAGGGCGACGATGCGGCTGTCCATTCCGCCCCAGCCGCGCTCCATCGCCGAGGTCATCTCGCGCAGCGTGTGCTCGCCGATCGGCATCGGCACGCCAAGCTCCCGCGCCAGGGCGCAGGCCAGCGAGACGTCCTTGTGCGCAAGCCGCAGCGCGAAGGCGGGCGGCTCGAAGCGGCCGGGGAGGAACTGGTCGGCCAGGCCGTCGAAGGTCCGGCGGCGGCCGAGCGCCCCCTGGCGGACCGCCCGCCACAGGTCGAGCGGGTCCATGCCGGCCTTCACCCCCATGGTGAACGCCTCCGCCATGGCGCAGAGGGTGGTGTAGCCGGCGAGGTTGTGCACCAGCTTGGCGATGGTCGCGCTGCCGATCGGGCCGATATGGGCGGCACGGTCGCCGATCGCGTCGAGCACGGGCTTGTGCCGCTCATAGGTTGCCCGGTCGCCGCCGACCCAGATGGCAAGGCGGCCGGTGCGCGCGCCTTCGGGGCCGCCGCTCACCGGCGCGTCGAGCGCCTGGGCGCCCCGCTTCGCCAGGGCGTCGTGCATGCGGCGCACCAGGGAGGGGCTGCTGGTGGAGAGGTCGAAATGCGCCATCCCGGCATGCGCCCCTTCCAGCAGCCCGTCCGGGCCGAAGACCACCGCCTCGATCTCGGGCGGGCCGGGGAGGGAGGTGAACACCAGGCCGCAGCGCCGCGCCACCTCCGCCGGCGTCGCGGCCCATGCGGCGCCGCGGGCGAGGTGCGGTTCGGCCGCCTCGCGCCGCAGGTCGTGGACCAGCAGCGCATGGCCGGCCCGCTGCAGGCTGGCGGCCATGTGCCCGCCCATGGTGCCGAGGCCGATGAAGCCGATCGTCATGCCCGCTTCCTCCCCCGCCGCCGGTTCCGCCCGGCTCAGCCCTTGCCGGAGTAGCTCGCGCCCATGCCCGCCGAGGGATCGGCCTGGATGCCATAGGGCGGAATCGGATAGCGCAGCCCGTTCCTCGCCAGCGCCTTCATGCCTTCCACCGCCTTGCGCAGGTCGGCGGGCTTCAGCGCCATCAGCATCTCCTCGTCCGGCACGCCGCCGTAGCGACGCTCGGCGTAGCAGGGCAGGGAGAGGCTCGGCTCCCCGGTGGCCAGGGCGCGGCCCCAGCTGTCGGCGCAGGCGGTCTCTCCCACCACGGACCACTCGAACTTGCGATAGTCCCGGTACTGCAGGCCGTTGATCAGGATGATCATCTGCCCGGGCGTCGCATAGACCATCACGATGTCGGGCGGGTCGAGCCGCCCGGTTTCGAGCGGGCTGACGGCCATCGCCCTGTAGCGTCCGTAGGGCACGCAGGTCAGCGCCTCCTGCCGCGCCTGAGCATCCTGCTGCGTGCCGTGCCAGACGCCGACATACTTCTCGCCCCGCCGCCATTCCTCGTCCTGCGGGGCGAGGCCGATCACCGCCTGGCACTGCGCGCCGACCAGGTCCTCCGCGGTGATGCCGACGGTCCAGCCGAGGCGCGAGGCCATGGAGACGATCTGGTCCGTGGTGTGCTTCGCCTTCGGGCGGCGGATGCGCGGGATCGCCTGCATCTCCTCCACCGTCTCGAACAGCTTCATGCCGATGACGGTGGTCTTCAGCCGCAGCAGGGCGTTCAGCTCGGAGACCAGAAGCTGGTATTCGTTCATCGGCGCACCTGCCCCTATGCCTGGCCGCGCAGCCGCTGGCGCAGCTCGAATTTCTGGATCTTGCCGGTCGAGGTCTTCGGCAGTGGCCCGAAGGTGACGCGCTTGGGCGCCTTGAAATGCGCCATCCGCTCGCGGCACCAGGCGATGACCTCGGCCTCGGTCAGATCGCCGGCGCCGGGCGCGGGGGTGACGAAGGCGTGCGGCACCTCGCCCCATTTCTCGTCCGGCTGCGCCACCACCGCCGCCTCCATGATCTTCGGATGGGCGTAGAGCACCTCTTCCACCTCGAGGGAGGAGATGTTCTCGCCTCCGGAGATGACGATGTCCTTGGCGCGGTCCTTCACCTCGATGTAGCCGTCCGGGTGCAGCACCCCAAGGTCGCCGGTGTGGAACCAGCCGCCGGCGAAGGCGGCGTCGGTGGCGGCGGGGTTGCGCAGATAGCCCTTCATCACGGTGTTGCCGCGCAGCATCACCTCGCCGAGCGTCCTCCCGTCGGCGGGGACGGGGGCGAGGGTGGCGGGGTCGAGCACCGTCGCCTCCTCGAGCATCGGGTGGCTGACGCCCTGGCGCGCCATGAAGGCGGCCCGCTCCTCCAGCGGCATCTCGTCGAGCCCCGGCTGCCAGAGGCAGATGGTGGCCGGCCCGTAGCATTCGGTGAGGCCGTAGAGATGCGTGACGGCGAAGCCCATCGCCTCCATCTTCGCGATCACCGCCGAGGGCGGGGCGGCGCCGCCCGTGGCGACCCGCACCACATGGCCGAACCGGCGCCGCTGCTCCTCCGGCGCGTGGATCAGCATGGTCAGCACCACCGGCGCGGCGCACATGTGGGTCACCGCGTGCTCGGCGATGGCGTTGAAGATCGCGGCCGGTTCCACGCGGCGCAGGCAGACATGCGTGCCGCCGACCAGCGTCACCGCCCAGGTGTAGGTCCAGCCGTTGCAGTGGAACATCGGCAGCGTCCAGAGATAGACGCTGCGCGGCGTGAGCTCGAAGGCGAGCGCGTTGCCGCAGGCGTTCAGGTAGGCGCCGCGGTGGTGGGTGACGACCCCCTTGGGATCGCCGGTGGTGCCGGAAGTGTAGGAGAGGGCGATCGCCTCCCACTCGTCCTCCGGCGTGCGGAAGGGCGCGTCGGGCTCGCCGGTGGCGAGGAAGGCCTCGTAGTCCATGGCGCCGATCTCGCCGCCGCCGCGGGCCTCCGGATCGGCGATGCCGATGACGAGCGGCGCCTCCGGCACCTCGGCCAGCGCCGCCTTCGCCACCTCCGCCCATTCGCAATCCACCAGGAACACCCTGGCCCCGGAGTGCCGCAGGATGAAGGCGATCGTTCCCGCGTCGAGGCGGATGTTGATGGTGCACAACACCGCGCCCGTCATCGGCACGCCGTAATGCGCCTCCAGCATCTCGGGGATGTTCGGCGCCAGCACCGCCACCGTCTCTCCCGGCCCGATCCCGGCGCGGCGCAGCGCCGAGGCAAGGCGCCGGCAGCGGGCGAACATCTCGGCGTAGGTGAAGCGCCGCGCGCCGTGGATCACCGCCACCCGCCGGCCATAGACCCGCGCCGCGCGCGCCAGGAAGGAGATCGGCGAGAGCGGGACGTGGTTCGCCGGCAGCCGGGGCAGCGTCTCGAACCCGCCGGTGTCATCCATGGTCGGCCCCCCAGGCGAAGAACTCCTTGCCCCGCCGGCGGAGGAAGCCCGCCAGCACCATGCGGTGCACCTCGGAGGCGCCGTCTACCAGACGAGCCTGCCGCGCGTAGCGGTACATCCACTCCACCGGCGTGTCCTTGGAATAGCCGTGCGCGCCCAGGAGCTGCAGCGCTGTGTCCACCGCCCGGTGCAGCGCGTCGGCGACCACGATCTTGGCCATGGAGATTTCCTTGCGCGCCAGGCTGCCCTGGTCGAGCAGCCAGGCCGCACGCATCGTCAGCAGGCGGCCGATGTCGAGCTCCATCGCGGCCTGGCCGATCATCTGCTGAACGCTCTCCTTGTCCGCGAGACGGCTGCCGAAGGCCATGCGGTTCTCGATCCGCTCCATGGCGATCTCGAGCGCGCGGCGTCCCATGCCGGTCCAGCGCATGCAATGCGTCAACCGGGCCGGGCCGAGGCGGATCTGGGTGGCGCGCAGCCCATCGCCGACGCCCATCAGCACGTCCTCGTCCGCCACCTCCAGCCCGTCGAATTCGAGCTCGCAATGCCCGCCATGCTCCTCCGGCCCCATGATCGGGATGCGCCGGACGATCCGCCAGCCCGGCTGGTCGGCGTGGAACAGGAAGGCGGTCAGGCCCCGGCGCTCGTCCTCCCCGGTGCGGGCGATCAGGATGAAGTGCCTGGCCTCCGCCGCGCCGGTGATGAAGTGCTTGCGGCCGTGGATCACCCAGCGGTCGTTGCCCTTCCGCTCGGCCCGCGTGTAGGTGAGGGAGGGGTCGCTGCCGCAGCCGTCGGGCTCGGTCATCGCGAAGCTGGACTGCACCTTGCCGTCGATGATCGGCTGCAGCCAGCGGTCCTTCTGCGCCTCGGTGCCGACCATGTTGAGCAGGCGCATGTTGCCGTCATCCGGCGCCGCGCCATGGAACACCACGGGTCCGAAGATGGAACGGTTCATCTCCTCGTAGCAGGCGGCGAGACCGGTCATGGAAAGCCCGCCGCCGCCGCGCTCCTTCGGCATCTGCAGCGCCCACAGCCCCTCCGCCCTGGCCTCGGCGCGCATCCGCTCGAGCAGGGGGCGGGCGATGTTCTCGTGCTCGTCGTAGCTGGCGGGGTCGGCCTCGAGCGGGATCAGCCGTTCCTCGACGAAGGCGCGGATCCTGCGGCGGACGGCATCCACCTCGGGCGTCAGGCTGAAATCCATCTCGGTCGTCCTAGAGCGGGTTCACGGAATGGCCGCCATCCACCACCAGGGTCGCACCGGTCATGTGCGCGCCGGCCGGGGAGGCGAGCAGCAGGAGGGGGCCGGTCAGGTCCTCGGGGCGGCCGAGCCTGCGCTGCGGCACCCGCTTCACCACCGCTTGGCCGGCCTCGGAGGCGAAGAATTCGGCGTTGATCGGCGTCTCCACATAGCCGGGGCAGAGCGCGTTCACGCGGATGGAATGCCGCGCCAGCTCCACCGCCATCTGCCGCGTGAGCTGGATGAGCCCCGCCTTCGAGGCGGTGTAGCCGGCGACGCCGGAGAGGATGCGCAGGCCGCCGATCGAGGCGATGTTGATGATGCTGCCGGGCTTCCTCGCCGCGACCATGCGCCGCGCGCCCTCGGTCGCCACCAGGAAGCAGCCGCGGAGGTTGACGTCGAGCACGCCGTCCCAGTCCGCCTCCGTCTGCTGCAGCACCGGGCGCGTCACCGCCACGCCGGCATTGTTGACGATGACGTCGCAGACCCCGAAGGCGGATTCGGCGGCATCGAAGGCGCGGGTGACGGCCTCGGCCGAGGTGACGTCGAGCGGAACGGCCGCCGCCCGCCCGCCGAGCTCCGCCGCAAGCGCGGCAAGCGCGTCGGTGCGGCGCGCCGCCAGGACCACGCGCGCGCCGGCGGCGTGAAGCACGCGTGCGAAATGGGAACCGAGCGCGCCGGAGGCGCCGGTGACCAGCGCCACCGCGCCGGAAAGCGAGAAGATCTGAGCCGTGTCGGTCATGCCTGTCGCGGAACGCGCGGCCGGAGCCGCGCCCCTGTCCTCCCTTCGCGGCGCAGTTGGCCATCGGAGATGGGGCGGGGCGAGCGCCGCCTCGGCCGCCGCGACCCTTCCCGCGGCGCCCCCCCCCGGACCCATGCGCCGAGCCTGCGCCGTGGCGGCGCCGGGCGCAAGCGGAAGGGCCCGGTCAGACCACCATCGGTCTGCCGAAGGCGGCGGCCCAGCGCGCGGCGAAGCGCGGCACCACCTCGGGGTTGATGACCCGCGGCGGCAGGCGGCCATGCGCGGCCTCGGCGAAGGCAAGCGCCGCGATGCGAGCGATGTTGGCGCGGCTCTCATGCGTCACGCCGGCGGTGTGCTGGGTGGCGATCACGTTCGGCAGGTGCAGCAGCGGGTGGTCGGCCGGGGGCGGCTCTCGCTCCCACACGTCGAGCCCGGCTCCTGCGAGATGGCCCGAGGCGAGGGCCTGGTGCAGCGCCCGCTCGTCATGGATCGAGCCGCGCGCGGTGGTGACGAAGATCGCGCCGGGCTTCATCCGAGCGAAGGCCCGGGCATCCATCAGGCCGCGGCTCTCCGGCGTCAGCGGCAGGTGCAGGCTGACGATGTCGCTCCCGGCCAGGAGTTCGGGCATCTCCACCTTCTCCGCGCCCCGCGCAGCGATGGTGGCGGCGTCGAGGTAGGGGTCACAGGCCAGCACCCGGCAGCCGAAGGCGAGGCGCAGGATCTCCGCCACCCGCGTCCCGACATGCCCGATCCCGACCAGACCGACCGTGCGGCCGCGCAGCTCCCTGCCCATCAGCGCGCCGCGGTCGGCGGCCTGGCCGGCGCGCATCGCCGCCCCGGCCTCGGGCATCCGCTTCAGCAGGGCGAGCATCATCCCGACGGCGTGCTCCGCCACGCCCTCGGCGTTGCCGCCGGCTTGGTTCACCAGCAGCACCCCCGCCTCGGTGCAGGCCGCCGGGTCCACCGTGTCATAGCCCGCGCCGGTGCTCGCCGCCATCAGCAGGCCGGGGAGCCTCGCCAGCAGCGCCGGGCCGACATGAAAGGGCCTCGGCAGCTCGTCGCGGGAGGCCATCACGTAATAGGCGTGGCAGCCGGACAGCGCCCGGATGATGGCATCCTCCGGCTGGTCGAGCGGGATCCGCACCACTTCGAGCAGCGGCTCCTGCGCCGTAGTGTCGAGGAACGAGCGGTGCGGCACGTGCGAGAGGTAGCCGACACGGAAGCGACGTGGCGGCGGGGCGGCGTCGGGCATCGTGTTGTCCTGTCTCCTGCGGTCCGTCGCGGCCGGCCTTCCCGTCATGCCGCCCGCGGCTGCCGCGCGGAGAGCGCGCGCCAGACCTTCTCGGGCGTCACCGGCATGTCGATATGCGGCACCCCGAGCGCGTCGCAGACGGCGGAAACCACCGCCGGCGGCGCGCCGCAGGCCCCGCCCTCGCCGGCACCCTTCACGCCGAGATCGTTGTTCGGGCAAGGCACGACATTGAACCCGAGCGCGAAGCCCGGCGCGTCGGAGGCGCGCGGCATGCAGTAGTCCTGGAAGCTGGCGGTGAGGAACTGGCCGCTTTCCCGGTCATAGATCGCGTGCTCGAGCAGCGCCTGGCCGATCCCGGCCATGATCCCGCCATGCGACTGGCCGTGCACCAGTAGCGGGTTGATGACGTTCCCGACATCGTCCACCGCGGCGTAGCGCACGATCTCCACCTGCCCGGTCTCGGGGTCCACCTCCACCTCCGCCACGTGACACCCGTTCGGGAAATTGCATTCGGTGTTGCGCGTGTAGAGGAGCTGCTCGTCGAGGCCGGGCGATTCGCCTTCGGGCAGGCGCGCCGGGTCGTGCGCGAGCGCCACCACCCGATCCCAGCCGACGGCGAGATCGGTGCCGGCGACGCGGAACCGCCCATCCTCGAAGACGACGTCCTCCGCCCCGGCCTCCAGCAGGTGCGCGGCAAGCCGGCGCGCCTTGGCGATCACGAGGTCGGCGGTGCGGGCGATCGCCACCCCGCCCATCTGCGAGGAGCGCGATCCGCCCGTGCCGCCGCCCTGCGGCACCACCTCCGTGTCACCCTGGAGGAAGCGAATGCGATCGAAGGGGATGCCGAGCCTGGAGTGCAGGATCTGGGCATAGGCGGTCTCGTGTCCCTGGCCGTGGCTGAAGGTGCCGACCACGAGCACCACCGCGCCGTCGGGTTCGAACCGCACCCGTGCCCATTCGCTCGGCTGCCCGCCGGAAGCCTCTATGAAGTAGCCGAGGCCGATACCGCGCAGCCTGCCGCGCCGCGCCGCCTCGGCGCGGCGGGCGGGAAAGCCGCGCCAGTCGGCGAGCTGCAGCGCCATCTCCTGCGTCTCGGCGAAGCGGCCGCTGTCGATCTCGTTGCCCGCCGCGTTGCGGTAGGGGATCTGCTCCGGCCGGATGTAATTGCGCCGGCGGATCTCGTCGCGGCCGATGCCGAAGGCGAGCGCGCCCTGGTCGAGCAGCCGCTCGAGCACATAGGCCGTCTCAGGCCGGCCGGCGCCGCGATAGGCGTCGGTCGGCGCGGTGTTGGTGAAGACGCAGCGCACCTGCACGTTCAGCGCCTGGATGTCGTAGACCGTGCCGTTGATGCGCCCGCCTGCCACGGTCGGGATGCGCGGGCCGAAATCCTGCAGGTAGGCGCCCATCGCCGCGACGGTGCGGATCCTCGCGCCCAGCACCTTCGCATCCTTGTCGAAGGCCATCTCCGCCCGGGTCACGTGGTCGCGCCCGTGTGGGTCGGCGAGGAAGGTCTCGGTGCGGTCGCTGCGCCACTTCACTGGGCGGCCGACCCGCCGCGCCGCCCAGAGCACCATGCCGCTCTCGGGGTGCAGCTTGCCGCGCAGGCCGAAGCCGCCGCCCACGTCGGGGGAGACCACGCGCAGCTTCTCCCTGGGCACCTTCAGGATGTGCTGCGCCAGGCCGTCGCGCACGCGGATCACCCCCTGCGTCGGGGAGTAGAGGGTGTAGCGGTCCTCGGCCGGGTCGTACTCGCCGATGGCGACGCGCGGCTCCATCGGGTTGCCGACCAGGCGGTTGTTGACGAGCTCGACGCTCACGATACGGGCGGCATGGGCGAAGGCCTCCTCCGCCTCCTTCTCCCGGCCGCTGTCCCACAGTACGCAGAGATTGCTGCCGTGCTCCTCCCAGATCACCGGCGCGTCCGGCGCCGCCGCGGCGGCGGTGTCGGTGACGCTCGGCAGGGGCTCGTAGTCCACCGTCACCAGCTCGGCCGCGTCCTGTGCTTCGGCGCGCGTTTCCGCGACCACGATCGCCACCGGGTCGCCGACGAAGCGCGCCTTCCGGGTCTGCAGCATCTCCCGCGGCGGAGCGTAGAGCCTGCCCCCGTCCTTGCCGGGCACCTCGACCATCACCGGGAAGCGGCCGATCCCGTCCGCATCCGCGTCATGCCCGGTGAGCACCGCGAGCACGCCGGGCGCGGCCCGCGCCGCATCGACATGGATGGCGAGGATGCGCGCATGGGCATGGGGGGAGCGCACCACGGCCATGTGGACTTCGCCCGGGCGCGAGATGTCGTCCGTATAGGTGCCGCGGCCGGTCAGCAGCCGCACATCCTCCTTGCGCCGCACCGGCTGGCCGATCCCGAACCTGTCCATCCTGCGATCCCCCCGCCGTATTTGGCCGCCAGGAAAGCCGGGCAGGCGCGGGCTGTCGAGAGGGGGGCTGGCGCGCCGCGCCGATCTGGGCGATCCATCGCCGGGGAGCGGGAGGAACGGCGGCATGGTCGGGTTGCGTTTCGACCTCAGGGACACGCCGGCGGACGCGCCGGCGCTTCGGGCCGAGCTCAGGGCCTTCCTGGCGGAGGCCGGCAGGCACTGGTCCCCCATGGTGCGGGCCTATTCCTGGATGGGCTTCGACCGCGAATTCTCGCGCGAGGTCGGCCGCCGCGGCTGGATCGGCATGACCTGGCCGAGGGCCTATGGCGGCGGGGAGCGCAGCGCCATGGAACGCTACGTGGTGCTGGAGGAGATGCTCGCCGCCGGCGCGCCGGTCGGCGCGCACTGGATCGGTGACCGCCAGTCCGGCCCGCTGATCCTGCGCCTCGGCACGGAGGATCAGCGGCGGGAGTTCCTGCCGCGCATCGCCCGCGGCGAGCTCGCCTTCGCCATCGGCCTCTCGGAGCCCGATTCCGGCTCCGACCTCGCCAGCCTGCGCAGCCGGGCGGAGAAGGTGCCGGGCGGGTGGAGGATCAACGGCCGCAAGGTCTGGACCACCAACGCGCATCGCTGCGACTTCATGATCGCGCTGCTGCGCACCAGCCCCGTGGCGGATCCGAAGCTGAAGCACCAGGGCCTCTCGCAATTCCTGGTGGATCTGCGCGCCTCCGGCATCGCCATCCGCCCGATCCCCGATCTGGTGGGGGAGGAGGGCTTCAACGAGATCACCCTCGACGACGTCTTCGTCCCGGATGCCATGCTGGTCGGGGAGGAAGGCAGGGGCTGGGAGCAGGCGACGGCGGAACTCGCCTTCGAGCGCGCCGGGCCGGAGCGCTACCTCTCCTCCCTGCCGCTGCTGATCGCGGCGCTGGACGATCTGCGCGCCGAGCCGGCAGCGCCGGAGGCGGTCGGCCGCCTGCTCGCCCGCGCGGCGACGCTGCGGCAGATGTCGCTCTCCGTCGCCGGCATGCTGCAGGAGGGCAGGACCCCGGCGCGGGAGGCGGCGCTGGTGAAGGATGTCGGCAACGACTACGAGCAGGCGCTGCCCGAGGCGGTGCGGGACCTGACCGACCCCGCCCGCACGCCGGAGGAGGTGCGGGAGATGCTCGGCATCACGACCATGGTCGCGCGGAGCTACTCGCTCCGCGGCGGCACGCGGGAGATTCTGCGCGGCATCATCGCCCGCCAGCTGGGGCTGCGCTGACCATGAGCGACGATCTGCGGAGCATCCTGCTGGAGCAGGTGGAGCGGCTGCTGTCCGACCGCTCCGGTCCCGACCTGCTGCGCGCCGTGGAACGCGGCGAATGGCCCGCGGCGCTGTGGGAGGAGGCGGAAGCGCTTGGCCTGCCGCATGCCCTGGTGCCGGAGGCGATGGGCGGCGCGGGCCTCGGCTGGGACGATGCCGTGGCAGTCTGGCAGGTGCTCGGCCGCCATGGGGCGCCGCTGCCGCTGGCCGGCGGCATGGCCGCCGCCGCCCTGCTTGCTGTCGGCGGCATCGCTCCGCCCGCAGGGCCGATCGCCCTCGCCGTGCCGGGGGAGGCGCTGGCCTGGGGACGGCGCGCGGAGCACGCCGTCACCGCCACGGGCGGGGAGGTGGCGCTGCACCTCCTCTCCGGCGCCGCTCGCCAGGAGGGGCGCAGCCTGATCGGTCGCGAGCCGGCGGATCACGTCGCCCTCGGAGAGCCCCTCGCCAGGGTGGCGTTGCCGCCGGGCTGCGGACCGGAGGCGGCGCTGCTCGCCGGGGCGCTGCTCCATGCGGCGCAGATCGCCGGCGCGCTGGAGGCGGTGCTGGGGATGACGGTGGAGTACGCCAGCACCCGCAGGCAGTTCGGCCGCCCGATCGGCGGCTTCCAGGCGGTGCAGCAGCTTCTCGCCCAGGCGGCGGGGGAGGTGGCGGCGGCCGGCGTCGCCGCCGCCCATGCCGGGCGCGCGGCGGCGCGCCGCGGGCTTGCCGGCGGCGCCTTCGAGATCGCCTGCGCCAAGGTGGTGGCCGGGGAGGCGGCGGGGCGCGTCGCCGCCATCGCGCACCAGGTGCACGCCGCGATGGGCTTCACGGACGAGCACCCGCTGCACCTATTCACCCGGCGCCTCTGGTCCTGGCGCGACGCGTGCGGCGCCGAGCGCGTCTGGGCGCGGCGCATCGGCGCGGAGGCGCTGGCGCGCGGCGGTGCCGCGCTGTGGCCGGATCTGACAGCAAGGGAGGAGGAGGCGAGGCCATGACCGACTACGTGCGCTACGAACAGGACGGGCCGATCGTCACGCTCACCCTGAACGCGCCCGAGAAGCGCAACGCCATCTCCTCCTTCGAGGAATGCGACGCCATCGTGGAGGCCTGCCGGCGCGTCAACCTCGACCGGCAGGTGCGCTGCGTCATCCTCACCGGCGCCGGCACCGCCTTCTGCTCAGGCGGCGACCTGAAGGCGATGCGCGACAAGCGTGGCATCATGGCCGGCAGCCATGCCGACATGCGGGAGAATTACCGCCGCGGCGTGCAGCGCATGGCCCAGGCCCTCTACGACTGCGACGCGCCGACCATCGCCGCGGTGAACGGCCCGGCGATCGGCCTCGGCCTCGACGTCGCCTGCATGTGCGACATCCGCATCGCCTCCGAGACCGCGACCTTCGCCGAGAGCTTCATCAAGGTCGGCATCGTGCCGGGCGACGGCGGCGCCTGGCTGCTGCCGCGCGTCGTCGGCATGTCCATGGCGCTGGAGATGAGCTTCACCGGCGACACGCTGGACGCGCAGCAGGCCCTGGCCGCGCGCTTGGTCTCCCGCGTGGTGCCGGCGGGAGAGCTGATGGAGGCCGCCCGCGCCCTCGCCAGGCGCATCGCCGCCAACCCTCCGGACGCGCTGCGCATGACCAAGCGTCTGCTGCGCGAGGGGCAGTACATGCGCCTCCCCTCCCTGCTGGAGCTCTCCGCCGCCTATCAGGCGCTCGCCCACAGCACCGAGGACCACAGGGAGGCGGTGAACGCGATGCTGGAGAGGCGCGCCCCCCGCTTCACGGGCAGGTGAGGGCCGCCCGCCGGGCAGGGCCTGGGATGCAGCCGGCAGGAGCCAGGCGCGTTGAGGAGCCTTCGAGAAGGAGGCCCCGATGCAGCACCTGCAGGACATACTTCGCAGCCAGAAGCACCAGCCCTCCGCCATCGAGGTGATCCGCCGCTGCATCGAGGCCTGCTTCGACTGCGCCCAGGCCTGCACCGCCTGCGCCGATGCCTGCCTCGCCGAGGAAGAGGTGGCGGAACTCCGCTACTGCATCAGGCTGGATCTCGACTGCGCCGACATGTGCATGGCGACCGGCCGCATCGTCTCGCGCCTGACCAAGCCGAACCGCCTGCTGATGGAGGGTGCGCTGAACGCCTGCGCCGATGCGTGCCGGGCCTGCGCCGAGGAATGCGAGCGCCATGCCGCGATGCACGCCCATTGCAAGGTCTGCGCCGAGGCCTGCCGCCGCTGCGAGCAGGCATGCCAGGAGCTGCTGCGCGTCATGTCCTGAGGGGCGGCTGCGCCCCGGAGACGGGCTCAGCCGCGGCCGATCCAGGGCATCTTCGAGGCGGCGATGGTGACGAACTGGATGTTCGCATCCAGCGGCAGGCTCGCCATCATCAGGATGGTGCTGCCGACATGCGCCACATCCATCACCGGCTCCACCGCGATGCGCCCGTCGGCCTGCTTCACGCCGCGCTGCATGCGCTGCGTCATCGGCGTCGCGGCATTGCCGATGTCGATCTGGCCGGAGACGATGTCGTATTTCCGCCCGTCCAGCGCCAGCGACTTGGTCAGGCCGGTGATGGCGTGCTTGGTGGAGGTGTAGGCGACGCTGTCCGGCCGCGGCACATGGGCGGAGATGGAGCCGTTGTTGACGATCCGCCCGCCCTGCGGCGACTGCTCCTTCATCATGCGGAAGGCGGCCTGGGCGCAGAGGAAGGAGCCGGTGAGGTTCACCTGCACCACCCGCGCCCAGTCCTCATACGCCAGATCCTCGATCGGCACCCCGGGCGTGTTGCCGCCGGCGTTGTTGAACAGGAAGTCGAGCCGGCCCCACTTCTCCTTCACGGCGGCGAACAGCGCCCGCACCGCCGCCGGATCGCCGACATCGGTCGGCACCACCAGGGCGCGGCCGGCGGCCTCGCCCGCCATGCCCGCCGTCTCCTCCAGCGCCTCGCGCCGCCGCCCGGCGAGGGCGACGGACCAGCCGGCGCCGAGCAGGGCGAGGGCGGAGGCGCGGCCGATGCCGGAGCCGGCCCCGGTGACGACGGCGATCCTGCTGGTCTGGCTCATGGCGCGCATCCCTCCCGCTTCGCGTCCGCCGCCCAGAGTGGAGGGCGGCGCGGGCGCTGTCCATCCAGGCTATCGGTCGTCGCGGGGCAGGAGCTGCTCGACGAGCGTCGCCCAGTAGCTGGCGCCGATCGGCAGGATGGCGTCGTTGAAGTCGTATTTCGGGTGGTGCACCTGCGGGTCGCCCTCGCCGCGGCCGCCGCCGAGCATGATGTAGCTGCCGGGCTTGGCTTCCAGCATGAAGGAGAAGTCCTCGCCGCCCATGGTCGGCTTGGGCATCGGCTGCACCCGCGCCTCCCCGGCCACGGCGCGGGCGGCGGGCAGGGTGAGCTGCGTGCTCTCCGCGTCGTTGATGGTGGCGGGATAGCAGCGGACGAAGCGCGCTTCCGCCCGGGCGCCGAAGGCGCGGGGGATGCCGGTCGCGATTTCGAGGAATTTCCGCTCCAGCAGGTCGCCCACCTCGGGGCGGAACCAGCGGGCGGTGCCGCGCAGCAGCACGCTCTCGGGAATCACGTTCCAGGTCTCGCCGCCCTGGATGTGGCCGATCGTGATGACGCCCGCCTCCACCGGCTCCACGTTGCGCGCCACGATGCTCTGCAGCGCGGTGACGATGTGCGCCGCGATCACCACCGGGTCGTTGCCCTGGTGCGGCATGGCCCCGTGCGCGCCGGTGCCGGTGACCGTGACCTCGAGGTTGGCGACCGCCGCCATGATCGGCCCCTCGCGCCACCAGAAGGTGCCCTCCGGCGCGCCGGGCCAGTTGTGCATGCCGAAGACGCGTTCCATAGGGAAGCGCTCGAACAGCCCCTCCTCCACCATCACGCGCCCGCCGGCCAGGTTCTCCTCCGCCGGCTGGAAGATCACGTAGACGGTGCCGGCGAAGTTCCGCGTCTCGGCCAGGTACTTCGCGGCGCCGAGCAGCATGGCGGTGTGCCCGTCATGGCCGCAGGCGTGCATCCGCCCGGGATGCACCGAGGCGTAGGGCAGGCCGGTCTCCTCCTGTATCGGCAGCGCGTCGATGTCGGCGCGCAGGCCGATGGCGCGCCCGCCGCCATCGCGTCCGCGGATCACTCCGACCACCCCGGTGCGGGCGATGCCCGTCACCACCTCGTCGCAGCCGAATTCGCGCAGCCTGGCGGCGATGACGCCGCTGGTGCGCATCTCCTCGAAGCCGATCTCGGGATGCTGGTGGAGGTCGCGCCGCCAGGCCGTCATCTCGGGGTGGAATTCGGCGATGCGGTTGATCACGGGCATGCGGGGACCTCCGGTCGGTCGGGAAGATGTGCGCATCCCGGCGCCGGCGGTCAATCCGCCCCCGGGAAGGTCCGCCGCAGCCCCTCGGCGAGCCCGACCGGCTCCACCCCGAGGCTCGCGCGCATGGGCCCGATGTCGAAGGCCTTGTCCTCGGTCAGGCGGCGCACCTCGTCGGCGCCGATGCGGGGCAGGAAGGGAAGGAAGCGGGTGAGCGGCGCCAGCAGCCGCAGCGGCGCCGCCGGCACCGGGAGGACGGGCGGCGGCCGCAGCCCGGCGGCGCGCGCCACGGCGGCGAGGAAGTCGCGGTAGGGCAGGGGCTCCGGCCCGGCGATCACCAGCGTCTGCGGCCGCTCCCAGGCGATGTCGAGGGCGGCGAGCAGGCAGCGCGTCACGTCGTCCTGGTGGATCGGCTGCACCAGGGTGCGTCCGCCGCCCGGCAGCGGCGCCACCGGCAGGCGCCGCAGCAGTGCGGCCAGGCGCTGGACGTTGTCCTCCCCCTCGGCGCCGTAGATCATGGTCGGGTGCAGCATCACCCCCGGGCGCCCGGCGGCGAGGAAGGCCGCCTCGCCCGCCCGCACCCCGTCGCCATGGGTGTCCGGCCAGCGGGAAAAACGCCGCGTCGAGCCCATGAGGACGAGACGCGCGCCCTGCGGCGCCGCCGCCAGCACCGCCGGCGCCCAGCGCGCATGGGCGCAGGAGACGACCCGGTCCGCGCCGGCGAGGGCCTCGCGCAGCGAGGCGGCATCCTCCAGCCGGGCGAGGCGGGGTGTGCCGGGCAGGCCGAGCGCCCGCCACTTCTGCGCATCCCGCGCCACGGGCGCGAAGGCGCGCCCGGCCGCCGCCAGGGCCCGGCACAGCGCGGCGCCGGAGCGGCCGGAGGCGCCGATGACGGCGATCATGTCCGCAGGGTCAGCACCCGTCCGGCCGCAGGAAGGCGAGGTCGGCGCCCTGCGGCGCCTGCAGCACCTGCTCGTGCACCAGCCGGTCCCAGCCGCGCCGCGGCTTCGGCGGCGGGGACCAGGCGGCGCGGCGGCGCGCCAGCTCCTCCTCAGGCACCAGCAGGTCGAGGCGCCTTTCGCGCACGGAAAGCCGCACCCGGTCGCCGGTCCGCACCAGGGCGAGAGGGCCGCCGGCGGCGGCCTCCGGGGCGATGTGCAGCACCACCGTGCCGAAGGCGGTGCCGGACATGCGGCAGTCGCTCATCCGCACCATGTCCTTCACGCCCTGGCGCGCCAACTTGCGCGGGATGGGCAGGTGGCCCGCCTCCGGCATGCCGGCGGGGGAGAGCGGGCCGGCGCCCTTCAGCACCAGGATGTCCTCCGGCGTCACGTCCAGCGCCTCGTCGTCGATGCGGCGGGCGAGGTCCTCCAGCCCGTCGAACACCACGCAGCGCGCCTCGGTCTCGAACAGGCCTGGGGTGGCGGCGCTGCGCTTCAGGATGGCGCCGTCCGGGGCCAGGGAGCCGAACAGGGAGATCAGCCCGCCGACCGGGCTCACCGGGGTGTCGCGGGCATGGATGATGGCGCGGTCCACGAAGGCCGGTCCCTCGGCGATCCGCTGCTCCAGGGTGTCCCCGTAGAGGTCCTTGCAGCCGAGGTGCAGCAGGTCCTTCAGTTCGCGCAGCAGCGCGACCAGCCCGCCGGCGGCGTGAAAATCCTCCATGTAGCCCTCGCCGGTGGGCTTGAGGTCCACCAGCACGGGCGTCTCCTCGCTCAGCCGGTCGAGGCGGCGGAGATCCACCGGGATGCCGACCCGCCCCGCGATCGCGGCGAGATGTACCAGCGCGTTGGTCGAGCCGCCGAGGGCGAGCAGCACGCGCAGCGCGTTCTCCACGCTCTCCGGCGTGATGAGCTCCGAGGGCCTGACCGGCCGGGCGATGAGCCGCATCGCAAGCGCCCCGGCCTCCTCGGCGAAGCGGAGGCGGTCCGCGTGCACTGCGGGGGCGGAGGCGGCCATCAGCGGCATGAAGCCTAGGGTCGCCGCGATGCAGGCCATGGTCGAGGCGGTGCCCATGACGCCGCAGGTGCCCGCGGTGGTCGCGAGCTTGCCCTCGATCTCGCCGATCCGCGCCGCGTCCACCTCCCCGGCGCGGTAGCGTGCCCACCAGCGGCGGCAGTCGGTGCAGGCGGAGAGGCGCTCCCCCTCGAAGCGCTGCGCCAGCATCGGGCCGACGACGAGCAGGGCGGCAGGGATGTCGGCGCTCGCCGCGGCCATAAGCTGCGCCGGCACCGTCTTGTCGCAGCCCCCCACCAGCACCGCCGCGTCCATCGGCTGGGCGGAGAGCATCGCCTCCGTGTCCAGCGCCATCAGGTTGCGGTAGTGCATGGAGCAGGGGCTGAGCGAGGGCTCGCAGAGGCTGACGGTGGGGAAGGCCAGCGGCAGCCCGCCCGCGGCGAGCACGCCGCGCTTCACCGCCTCGATCAGCTCCGGCACCGTACGGTGGCAGTTGTTGTAGTCGCTGGCGGTGTCGGCGATGCCGACCACCGGCTTCTCCAGCATCGTCCGCGAATAGCCCATGGAGGCGGCGAAGCTGCGCCGCAGGTAGAGCGCAAATTCGCGGTCGCCGTAATTGGCGGCGTTGCGCGCCAGGCCGCGCGGGGGGGAGGCGGGGCTGCTCATGGCGGTAGCAAGCCCGATCCGGGGGCGCCTGTCCAGGCCGGCGGCCGGGTGACGCTTCGCTAACGAAGCGCCGGCAGACTGCCCCCGTCGCCAGGAGGGAGATGACGGTGAACCTCTTCCCCGGTGCTATGGCACCGCCGTCCGCCGATCATGTGGTCGAGGGGGATGTGGACCTGCTGGTCCTGTCGCAATTCTTCCCCGATCCCGAGACGCGGGGCCTGATGGTCGAGGTCGGGGCGGCGCGCCCGGACTTCCTCTCGGTCAGCGCCAGCTTCCGCGCCCTGGGCTGGCAGGTGCTGGCGATCGAGCCGAACCCGGCCTTCGCCGCGCTGCACCGCGCGCGGGGCTACGAGGTGATCGAATGCGCCTGCGGGGACGCGGACCGGGACGCGGTGAGCTTCTTCGTGGTCGACTACCGCGGCAGCTATCTCGGCGGCACGGTCACCAACGAGAGCTTCTCCTCGCTCGGCCTGCGCGGGAAGTACCGCGACTATCTCGAGCGCCTTGGCGGCGGAAGGGTGCCGGTGCGGGAGATCCGGGTGCCGATGCGGCGGCTGGACACGCTGCTCGACCAGCACGCCGGCGGGGCGGCGGAGATCGGCGTGCTGAGCGTGGACGTGGAGGGGTGGGAGATCGAGGTGCTGGCCGGCCTCGATTTCGGGCGCTGGCGCCCGGCGGTGGTGATCGTCGAGAACCTGTTCGAGGAGCCGCAGCACCGCGCCTTCCTGGAGGCGCGGGGAATGCGCTTCTGGCGGCGCCTCCGCCCGAACGACATCTTCGTCCGCGCCGACCTGCTGCGGGAACGCGCCAGGGCGGGCTGAGCGGCTCATCCCGGCGGCCGCGGGGCGATGCCGGAGCCGCGGCGCGTGCCCCATCGGGGATGCCGCGCATCCCCCGGCGCACGGCGGTCACTGCGGTTCCAGGCCGGCCTTCTGCATCAGGTCGCGGTGCAGCGGCAGTTCGCGCGCGATGCGGGCGAGCAGCGCGTCGCGGCCCATGGGCGCGGGCGCGAGCCCCTGCGTCGCCATGAAGGCGCGCACCTTGGGGTCGGCGAAGGTCGCCTCCATCGCCTCCAGGATGCGCGCCTGGATCGGCTCCGGGGTCCCGGGCGGCACCTGGATGCTGTACCAGCCGGTATAGACGAAATCCGGGAAGCCGAGTTCGGCGAAGGTCGGCACCTCCGGAAGCTGCTCGGTGCGCTCCGCGGTCGGCACCGCCAGGGCGCGGAGGCGGCCGGCCTCCAGGTGGCCCTTGCAGGCGGCGAGCAGGGCGAACATGCAGTCGGTGCGGCCCGCGATGGTGTCGGTGAGCGCGGGCGGTGCGCCGTTGTAGGGGACGTGCAGCATCTCCACGCCGGCGCGCCCGGTGAGGTCGAGCATCGGCAGGTGCGCCGTGGTTCCCACGCCCCAGGAGGCGTAGGAGAGCGCCCCAGGCCTCGCCCTGGCGGCCTCCAGCAATTCGCGCAGGCTGCTCCAGCGGGGGTGCGCCGCCAGCAGCGACAGCGTCTGACAGATCATGGTGATGTGCGCAAAATCCTTCACCGGGTCGTATCCCGGGTTGCGCAGCGCGAGCGGGGTCAGGGTGAAGGTCGCGATGGTGCCGAGGAGCAGCGTGTTGCCGTCCGGCCGGGCGCGTGCGACATGGCGCGCGGCGAGGCTGGTGGAGGCGCCCGGCCTGTGGTCCATGAAGAAATTGCCGCCGAGCCGCTCCTGCAGGCCGGAGGTGACGATGCGGCCGACCACGTCGGAGGCTCCGCCCGGCGCGTAGGGGATGACGACGGCGACGGCCTGGCTGCCCGGCCAGGCGGGCTGGGCACGCAGGAGGCGCGGCGCGGCCAGGAGGGGAGCGGCGGCCAGCAGGGCGCGGCGGCCCGGCGCGATCGTGGTCCTGGTCATGCTGCGGTCGTCCTCCCTCGATGTCTTTGCCGCAGCGTGGCCGAGGCGCCGCTTCGCCGCAAGCCCGCCCCACCTCCCTGCGGTATCATGATACCTCCACCGAAAATCCCGCCTGCTGTCTTGACCTTTCGTGCCCTCGGGGCGATACACCGCGCCTTGACCAGGGACTCCCCGAACCGACCATGCTGCAGACGCAGACCCGTTCGCTGAAGCCCGCCGAGGTGCGGAAGGACTGGGTGGTGATCGACGCCGAGGGCCTCGTGCTCGGCCGGCTCGCTGCCATCGTGGCCAGCCGCCTCCGCGGCAAGCACAAGCCGCAATTCACCCCGCACGTGGATTGCGGCGACCACGTTATCGTCGTGAACGCCGGGAAGGTGCGCGTCACCGGCCAGAAGGCGGAGCAGTCCGTCTTCTACTGGCACACCGGCTATCCCGGCGGGATCAAGGGCCGCACCCTCCGCCAGCGGCTGGAGAGCCGCCACCCGGAGCGGGTGATCGAGAAGGCGGTGGAGCGGATGATCACCCGCGGCCCGCTCGGACGGCGGCAGATGAGGAACCTCCACGTCTATGCCGGGCCGGAGCATCCGCATGCCGGCCAGCAGCCCACCGTGCTGGATGTCGGTGCCATGAACCGCAAGAACAGGGTGGCCTGAGCCGATGAGCGAGCAGCAGACGACCGGCACCCTCGCCGACCTGCGCAACCTGGTGCAGGGCACGGCCGCCGCCCCCGAGCAGGCCCCGGCGCGGGAGCCGAAGCGCGACGCCCTCGGCCGCTCCTACGCCACCGGCCGGCGCAAGGACGCCATCGCCCGCGTCTGGATCAGGCCGGGGAAGGGCCAGATCGAGATCAACGGCAAGCCGGCGGCCAAGTACTTCGCTCGCCCGGTGCTGCGCATGCTGATCACGCAGCCCTTCCTGGTCGCCGACCGCTACCAGCAATTCGACGTGATGGCGACCGTGACTGGCGGCGGCCTGTCCGGTCAGGCCGGCGCGGTGCGGCACGGCATCAGCCGCGCCCTCACCAACTACGAGCCGGAGCTGCGCGCCATCCTGAAGAAGGCCGGCTTCCTCACCCGCGACCCGCGCGTGGTCGAGCGCAAGAAGTACGGCAAGGCCAAGGCGCGACGCTCCTTCCAGTTCAGCAAGCGCTGACGGGCCGCCACCCGGCGCGCCGGAGGGGGCTGGAGGCGGCGCCTCCGGCCCCCTCTTGCCTTTTCGGCCACCCTGCGCCGCATATGCTCCCGAGAGGAGGGCCCCCACATGCCCAAGGGCAGCATCCCCACGGTGTTCATCGACGGCGAGGCCGGCACCACCGGACTGCAGATCCGCGAGCGGCTGGACCTGCTGCCGCACATCGCCGTCCGCTCCATCGCCCCGGAGCGCCGCAAGGACCCGGAGGCCCGGCGCGCCCTGATGGCGGAGGTGGATCTGGTGGTGCTCTGCCTGCCCGACGAGGCGGCGAAGGAGAGCGCGGCGCTCGCCGCCTCGCTGGGCCGGGCGGCGCCGAGGCTGCTCGACGCCAGCACCGCCCACCGCGTGGACCCCGACTGGGTCTATGGGCTGCCGGAACTCGCGCCCGACCAGCCGGCGAGGATCGCCGCCGCGCCGAGGGTCTCCAACCCCGGCTGCTACCCGACCGGCGCCATCCTGCTGCTGCGCCCGCTGGTGGAGGCCGGCATCCTGCCCCCCGACCACCCGGTCACGGTCAACGCCGTCTCCGGCTATTCCGGCGGCGGCAAGGCGATGATCGAGGCCTATGAATCGCGCAGCGCCCCGGATTTCGAGCTCTACGGCCTCGGCCTCGAGCACAAGCACGTGGCGGAGCTGCAGACCTATTCCGGCCTCACCCGCCGGCCGATCTTCGTCCCCTCGGTCGGCGACTTCCGGCAGGGCATGATCGACTGCATCCCCCTGCATCTCGACACGCTGCCCGGCCGCCCCGGCCCGGAGGCGCTGGAGGCGGTGCTGGCGGAACGCTACGCCGGCAGCGAGTATGTCCGCGTGCTGCCGGCCGAAGCCAGCGGCAAGCTGGAGCCGCAGGCGCTGAACAACACCAACCTGCTGGAGATCCGGGTCTTCGGCAACGCGAGGCGCGGCCACGCCGTCCTTACCGCGCGCTACGACAATCTCGGCAAGGGCGCCTCCGGGGCGGCGGTGCAGAACATCGGCCTGATGCTCGGCGTTCCGGTCGAGACCCGGCTGGCCGCCGCCTGAGGGAGGATCGCCGCATGGACCACAACCTGCCCGCCGTCACCGGCCCGCTCTACCCCTTCGAGGGGAAGTGGCCGATCGTCCACCCCACCGCCTTCATCGCGCCCACCGCGGCGCTGATCGGCGACGTCACGGTGGGGGAGGGGTCGAACGTCTGGTACCACTGCGTGCTGCGCGGGGACACCAACTTCATCCGCATCGGCGCGCGCAGCAACATCCAGGACGGCACCATCATCCACGTCAATGCCGGCCGCCAGAGCACGCGGATCGGCGACGACGTCACCATCGGCCATGCCGCGATCATCCATGCCTGCACGCTGGAGGACCGCGCCTTCGTCGGCATGGGCGCCACCGTGCTGGACGACGCGCTGATCGAGGAGGGAGGCGTGCTCGCCGCCGGCTCGGTCCTGCCGCCCGGCAAGCGCATCGGCCGGCTGGAGCTGTGGATGGGCAACCCCGCCAAGCTGGTCCGCGTGCTGACCGAGGAGCAGCGGGCCGGCTTCGACCGCACCGCGCCCCACTACGTGGAGCTCGCCGCACGCCACCGCGCCTCCCTTGCCGGGCGGTGACCGGGGCGCGGCGCCCCCGCTTGCCGCGCCGGGGCGGCTGATGCAGAGGAGGGCGCAGCCGAGGCCCGGGGAGAGCACGCCATGACCACGCACCGCACCATCGCCGCGCTGATCGCCGCAGGGGAGGCCGGCCGCCCCGCCATCCGCGCGCCGGAGCGGGCGCCGCTCACCTATGCCGGGCTGCGCGACCTGGCCGAGGGCACGGTGGCGGCGCTGAACCGCATCGGCATCGGGCGCGGCGACCGGGTGGCGATCGTGCTCCCCAACGGGCCGGAGATGGCGGCGGCCTTCCTCGCCGTCGCCTGCGCCGCCACCACCGCGCCGCTGAACCCCGCCTACAAGGAGGAGGAGTTCGCGTTCTACCTCACCGACCTCCGCGCCCGCGCCCTGGTGATCCAGAAGGACATGGAGAGCCCGGCGCGCGAGGTGGCGCGGCGGCTCGGCGTGGCGGTGCTCGACCTGGTGCCCGACGCGACGGGCGGCGCGGGCAGCTTCGCGCTCGAGGGCGGCTCCCCGGGCCGCGCTGCGCGGCCGGGCTTGGCGGAGGAAGAGGACGTGGCGCTGGTGCTGCACACCTCCGGCACCACCGCGCGACCGAAGATCGTGCCGCTGACGCACGGCAATGTCTGCGCCTCGGCCGCCAACATCCGGCGCACGCTCGACCTCTCCGCGGCGGATGCCTGCCTGAACGTGATGCCGCTGTTCCACATCCACGGGCTGATGGCGGCGACGCTCGCCTCCCTCGCCGGCGGCGGCGCGGTGATCTGTACGCCGGGCTTCAACGCGCTGCGCTTCTTCGGCTGGCTCGATGCCGAGCGTCCCACCTGGTACACGGCGGTGCCGACCATGCACCAGGCGATCCTGGCCCGCGCCGAGCGCAACAGGGAGATCATCGCCCGCGCGCCGCTGCGCTTCCTGCGCTCCTCCTCCGCCTCGCTGCCGGCCCAGGCGATGCGCGACCTTGAGGCGGTGTTCGGCGCGCCGGTGATCGAGTCCTACGGGATGACGGAAGCCTCGCACCAGATGTGCTCCAACCCGCTGCCGCCGCGGCCGCGCAAGCCCGGCCTGGTCGGGCTGCCGGCCGGCCCTGAGGTCGCCATCATGGACGAGGACGGCACCATCCTGCCGCAGGGCGCGGTGGGCGAGGTGGTGATCCGCGGCCCGAACGTGACCAGGGGCTACGAGGCGAATCCGGAGGCCAACGCCAGGGCCTTCACCAATGGCTGGTTCCGCACCGGCGACCAGGGCATGTTCGACGCCGATGGCTACCTGATGCTGACCGGGCGGCTGAAGGAGCTGATCAAGCGCGGCGGCGAGCAGGTGAGTCCGCTCGAGGTGGACGGCATCCTCTCCGAGCATCCGGCGGTGGCGCAGGCGCTCACCTTCGCCATCCCGCACCCGATGCTGGGCGAGGAGGTGGGCGCCGCCGTGGTGCTGCGCGAGGGCATGGCCTGCACCGAGCGCGAGCTGCGCGACTTCGCCGCGAAGCACCTGGCGGACTTCAAGGTGCCGCGGAAGATCGTGTTCCTGCCCGAGATCCCGAAGGGCGCCACCGGCAAGCTGCAGCGCATCGGCCTGGCCGAGAAGCTCGGCGTCACGGCCTGAGGAGGCGGCGATGAGGCTCTGCATCTTCGGCGCCGGCGCCATCGGCGGCCTCATGGCCGCGAGGCTGGCGCAGAAGGGCGATGTGGACGTCACCGTCATCGCCCGCGGCCCGCACCTCGCGGCGATGCAGGCGAACGGCCTGAGGCTGCTCGGCGAGGGCGGGGAGATCGTGGTCCGCCCCCGCGCCGTCGCCAGCGCGGAGGAGGCGGGGCCACAGGACTATGTGGTGGTCACGCTGAAGGCCCATTCCCTGCCCGCCGCGGCGCGGCAGATGCAGCCGCTGCTCGGGCCGGAGACCGCCATCGTCGCGGCGGTGAACGGCATTCCCTGGTGGTATTTCTACAAGCTGCCGGGACCGTTCGAGGGCCGCCGCGTGAGGAGCGTGGACCCGGACGGCAGCGTCTGGGACCTGCTGCACCCTTCCCGCGTCATCGGCTGCATCGTCTATCCGGCGGCGGAGGTCACGGCCCCGGGCGTGATCGAGCACACCTACGGCGACCGCTTCACCCTCGGCGAGCCGGATGGCAGCCGCAGCGAGCGCGCGAGCCGCCTTTCCGCCGCCCTGGTCGCCGCCGGCTTCAAGGCTCCCGTGCGGCCCAGGATCCGCGACGAGCTGTGGGTGAAGCTCTGGGGCAACATGGCCTTCAACCCGCTCTCGGCGCTGACCACGGCGACGCTCGACCTCATCACCGGCGATCCCGAGCTGCGCGCGGTCTGCCGGGAGATGATGCTGGAAGGCCAGGCGGTCGCGGAGCGGCTCGGCGTGCGCTTCGCCATAGACGTGGACAAGCGCATCGCCGGCGGCGCCGAGGTGGGGGCGCACAGGACCTCGATGCTGCAGGATCTGGAGCGCGGCCGGCCGATGGAGGTGGACGCGCTGCTCGGCAGCGTGGTCGAGCTGGCGGAGATGGTGGAGGTGCCGGCGCCGACCTGCCGCACCGTGCTTGCCCTGCTGCGCGCCCGCGCGCGGCTCGCCGGCTGCTACTGAGGCGGCACGGGGCGGGGTTGCCGCTGCCCCCACATGCCCGCATTCTCCCGCCGCCGGCCGAGGGGGAGCCTCGCGGGGCGCGGCCGAAGCGGCGAAATCCATTCTGCGCGATAAGGGGACCATGATGGTGACGCGTTCGAGCTTCCTTGCTCTCCTGGGCGCGCTGGCGCTTGGCGGCTGCGGCCGGATCATGGCGGCCGATCCCGCCAGGCCGAGCGCGACCCTGCCGCCGGATGCGATGACAGGTGCCGGCGACCCGCTGCGCTCGGCCATCGCCGCGACTGCGGCCGATTTCAGCAACCCGGCACGGCTGGCCGGGCGGCCGGCGGAGGCGGCGCAGGCCCTGGCGCAGATGGAGTATCTGGCGGTGGAGCTGCCCGGCAATCCGACGCTGCTCACCGCCATGCCCACCCTACCGGTCCAGCTTGCCGAGGCGCGGCGGGAATGGCGTGCCGCCCTCGGCATCCCGCCCCAGGCGCCGCCGCAGATGGTGATCGACTCCCTCTACGCCTCGGCGCGCAGCCTTCACGCCGGACGGCGGGAGGAGGCGGCCGCGGCGCTGCCATCCGGCCTGTTCACGCCGGGCGGCGCCGCGACCCTGGAGCGGCTGGCGGCGCTCCCGCCCCTGCCGCGGACCAACGCCGCCGCCGTGGCCGCCTCGCAGGCCGAGCGTCAGGGACTCGAGTTCAGGCCCGCCCTCTGATGCGTCGGCGCGGGCTGCCGCTGCTCCTCCTGCTTGCCGCGGCAGGCTGCGCCGAGATGACGCGGCCACCGCCCCCGCCACCGCCCGCCGGGCTCGTGGGAGTCGCGCCGGATCCGCTGCGGGCAGCGCTGTCCGCCACCGCCGCGGCCTTCGCCGAGGCCGGCGCCGGTCTGGCCGGCCGCCCGGCCGAGGCGGCGCAGGCGGTGGCGCAGCTCGAATACCTTGCCGCGACCCTGCCGGAGGAGCCTCGCCACCGCTTCGTCGCCGAGAGGGCCGGGCAGGATCTGCTCCTGGCACGGCAGGAGGTGCGCGACGCGCTCGGGGTGGCCGAGGAGGCGCAGCCGATGGCGGTGGTGCGCGCGCTGCTCGCCGCCGCGGCGGCGCTGCGGGCGGGGGATGGCGCGGCCGCCGCCCGTGCCCTGCCGTCGCCGATGTTCCGGCCCGGTGGCGAGGCGAGCGTGCGCCGCCTCGGCCTGCTCGGGCCGCTGCCCCAGGCAGGGCTTGCCACGGCGGCCGCAGCGCAGGCCCTGGCGCGGGCGGACGCCATGGGCCTCGCCGACCGGGCGCGCCTGCCGGAGGTGACGCTCGGCGTCGGCACCGTCACCACGGCGCCGGCCGGCCTCGGCTACTGATACCGGCTGCGGCCTGCGGCCCGCCGCCAATGCGGCGAGCCGAGCGAAGCGCTGGCGCCGGGACGCGACGTGGGAGGCTCCGCCTCACGGGCCCGCCGTCCGGCGGCTTCGTGCCTCAATCCGTCGCCATCACCCTGACATAGCTGCCGGGCGCGTCCTCGATCGGGGTCAGGCCGCCATCGCCGGGGATGCGGGCAGGCACGCGCTCGGGTGCGAGGGCGGAGACCCAGCGCTGCCAGTCCGGCCACCAGGAGCCCGCGATCTCCGTCGCGCCGCGGAACCACTCCTCGGGGTCGGGCGGCAGGGCCTCGTTCACCCAGTAGCTGTACTTCCCGCTCTCGGGAGGGTTGACCACGCCCGCGATGTGGCCGGAGGCGGCGAGGACGAAGCGCACCGGCCCGGCGTAGATCTGCGTGGCGCGGTAGGTGCTCTTCCAGGGCGCGATGTGGTCCTCCCGCGTCGAGATCAGGTAGCTCGGCACCTTGATCTTGCGCAGGTCTATCTTCACGCCCAGCAGCTCGATCGCGCCCGGCTTCACCAGGTCGTTCTGCTGGTACATGCGGCGCAGGTAGAAGCTGTGCATCCGTGCCGGCATGCGCGTGGAGTCGTCGTTCCAGTAGAGCAGGTCGAAGGGGAAGGGCTCCTGCCCCAGGAGGTAGTTGTTGACGACGAAAGACCAGATCAGGTCGTTGGCGCGCAGCATGTTGAAGGTGGTCGCCATCTCCGCCCCCTCCAGGTAGCCGCGCTTCTGCATCCTCTCCTCGAGGGCGCGGAGCTGCTCCTCGTCTATGAAGACGCCGAGCTCCCCGGCCTCCTCGAAGTCCACCATGGTGACGAAGTAGGTGGCGGAGCGGATGCGGTTGTCCCGCTTCGCCGCCATGTGGGCCAGCGTCGTCGCCAGCAGCGTGCCGCCGAGGCAGTAGCCGATGGCGTTCACCTGCCGCTCCCCGGTCGCCTTCTCGATGGCGTCGAGGGCGTCGTAGACGCCTTCCTTCATGTAGTCGTCGAAGCCCTTCTCGGCCAGCCGCGCGTCCGGGTTCACCCAGGAGACCATGAACACGGTGTGGCCCTGCTCGACGGCCCAGCGCACGAAGGAATTCCGCGGCCGGAGGTCCAGGATGTAGAACTTGTTGATCCAGGGCGGGAAGATGACCAGCGGGCGCTTCAGCACCGTCTCGGTGCTCGGGTTGTACTGGATGAGCTGCATCAGGTCGTTCTGGTACACGACCTTGCCCGGCGTGACGGCGATGTTCTCCCCCACCTTGAACTTGCTGTCGTCGGTCATGCGGATGCGGAGCTGGCCCTTGCCGCGCTCCAGGTCCGCCAGCAGGTTGGAGAGGCCCTTCAGCAGGTTCTCACCCCCGGTCTCCGCCGTCTTGCGCAGCACCTCGGGGTTGGTGAGCAGGAAGTTGGACGGGCTCATCGCATCCACGAACTGGCGCGTGTAGAAATCCACCTTCTGCGCCGTCTTGGGATCGAGGCCATCCACCCCACTGACCACGTTCTGGAAGTAGCGGGCGGAGAGCAGGTAGGACTGCTTGATGAAGTCGAACACCTCGTTCTCGCGCCAGGCCTCGTCCTTGAAGCGCCGGTCGCGCGGATCCTCGGCGATCACGGGTTCGACCTGCGCGCCCATCATCCGCCGGGCGGTGTTCTGCCAGAGCGTGAGGTAGTCCTGCCAGAAGCCGATCTGCGCCTGCATCAGCCGCGCCGGGTCGCTCATCAGCCGCGTGGTCATCTCGAGGAAGGCGCCCCCGATGTTCAGGGGATCCATGTCGCTGCCCTGCTCGGCCTGGCGCTTCAGGAAGTCGTTGACGATGCGCTGTCCCCGCTCGGCGACCTCCGCCATGGTGCGGGTGACGAGGCCCGGATCGGGGAGCCGGAAATGGGTGGGGTCGGGCGGGCTGTTGTCGGCCATGCGGCGTCCCTTTCGCGCTGCGCGCGCTCCTTCTGCCTGCTGCGCCAGCGGGCGCTTTCCTCCGCGGCTTCCTCCCAACGCCGATCGGGCTGCCGCGTTGGCACCGCGCGATCTTTCGGGGCGGCGGCTTCCGGGCTAACCCTGCGCGGACGGGAAAGGATGCCGGAACATGGGCTGGAAGCGCCTGATGGGCAGGGCAGGACTCCTCGGCCGGCACCGTAAAGAGCGGACGGGGGGCGATCAAGCGGCCCTCGCCGTGCTGCTCTGTCTGGCGCTGGGCGGCTGCGCGGTGCCGCGGGAGGTGAACCCGGTCTGGATCGCGCGCGAGGTCACCGGCCTCACGGATCGCGAGCGCCCGCCACCGCCGGGCCTTGATCGGCCCTTCCCGAACCTGGCCAGCGTGCCGCCCCGCCCCGAGCCACCTCCTGCCGCGGTACGCGAGGGGATCACCGCCGGGCTTGCCGCCGACCGGGCCGGCGCTCGGGATCCGCTGGCGCTCGGAACGGCGTTGGGCGGCAGGGGCGCCGCGGCCGCGGTACCCGGCTTTCCGCCGGTTCCGGCTCGGCCACCACCGCCCCCCGCCCTGGCTGCGGCGCCGCGGGTGCCCTGGACCGACGCGCCGGCGCCGCGCCACGGCCCCGAGCCGGTGCGGGCCACGCCCGGCGAGGCGCCGCCCGAACCCCTGCCGGAGCCGGGCGCGGAGCCCGCGCCGCCGCCGCCTGAACTGCTCGCTCCGCTACCGGGTGCCGCGCCGCCGCCGCCACCGCCGGCGGAGCTGCTCGCGCCGCCTCGCACCCGCTGAGCGGCTCGGCTATACGGAACGGCCCGCCGCCCGGCGGGCCACGCATGATCGGATCCGCGCCATGACCGAGGAATTCCACCGCATCCGGCGCCTGCCGCCCTACGTCTTCGCCGAGGTGAATGCCGCCAAGGCGCGGGCGCGCGCGGCCGGGGAGGACATCGTGGACCTCGGCATGGGCAACCCGGACAGCCCGACGCCGCCGCACATCGTCGCCAAGCTGGTCGAGGCGGTGCAGGACCCGCGCACCCACCGCTACTCCATGTCCAAGGGCATTCCCGGGCTGCGCCGGGCGCTGGCGGGCTACTACGCCCGCCGCTTCGGGGTGGCGCTCGATCCGGAGACGGAGGTGGTCGCCACCCTCGGCAGCAAGGAGGGGCTGGCCAACCTCGCCCAGGCCATCGCCTCGCCCGGCGACACCATCCTGGTGCCCAACCCGTCCTATCCGATCCACCAGTTCGGCTTCATCATCGCCGGCGCTTCGGTGCGCTCCATCCCCTACACGCCGGACGAGGAAATGCTGCGGGCGATGGACCGGGCGGTGCGGCATTCCGTGCCGAAGCCGACCGCCGTGATCGTCAACTTCCCCTCCAACCCGACGGCGCTGCTCGCCGATCTCGACTTCTACCGCGAGCTGGTCGCCTTCTGCCGCCGGCACGGGCTGTTCATCCTCTCCGACCTCGCCTATGCCGAGCTCTACTTCGGCGACAAGGTACCGCCCTCGGTGCTCGAGGTGCCTGGGGCGAAGGATGTGGCGGTCGAGTTCACCTCCATGTCCAAGACCTACAACATGCCGGGCTGGCGCATCGGCTTCGCCGCCGGCAATCCGCGGCTGATCGCGGCGCTGGCGCGGGTGAAGTCCTACCTCGACTACGGCGCCTTCACCCCGATCCAGGTCGCCGCCGCCGCCGCGCTGAACGGGCCGCAGGACAGCATCGAGGAGATGCGCCGCCTCTATCGCGAGCGGCGGGACCTGCTGGTGAAGGGGTTGCGCGCCGCCGGGTGGGAGGTACCCTCGCCGGAAGGCTCGATGTTCGTCTGGGCGCCGATCCCGGAGCGGTTCCGCGACCTCGGCAGCGTGGAGTTCAGCAAGCTGCTGCTCGCCAGGGCCAAGGTCGCCGTCGCGCCCGGCCTCGGCTTCGGCGAGCATGGCGACGGGCATGTGCGCATCGCGCTGGTCGAGAACGCGCACCGCATCCGGCAGGCGCTGCGCGGCATCCGCGCCTTCCTGCAGGGCGACAATCTGGGGCCCGCCCTCGCCGAGAAGGAGCTCGCCAAGGCATGACCCGCCCGCTTGCCGTCGCGCTCGCCGGCCTCGGCACGGTCGGCATCGGCGTGCTGAGGCTGCTGCGCGACAATGCGGAGCTGGTCGCGGCGCGCGCCGGGCGGCCGATCGCCGTCACCGCTGTCTCGGCGCGGGACCGCGCCCGCGACCGCGGCGTCAGCCTCTCCGGCCTGCGCTGGTACGACGATCCGGTGGCGCTCGCCGCCGATCCCAAGGTGGACGTGGTGGTCGAGCTGATCGGCGGCAGCGAGGGGCCGGCGCGTGCGCTGGTGGAGCGGGCGCTCGCCGCCGGCAAGCCGGTGGTCACCGCCAACAAGGCGCTGCTTGCGGTGCACGGCGCGGCGATCGCCGAGCTGGCCGAACGCCATGGCGCGCCGCTCGGCTTCGAGGCCGCAGTCGCCGGCGGCATCCCCGCCATCAAGGCGATCCGCGAGGGGCTCGCCGCCAACCGGCTGCACCGGGTGGCCGGCATCCTCAACGGCACCTGCAACTACATCCTGACCACCATGCGCACCGAGCGGCGGGAGTTCGGCGAGGTGCTGGCTGAGGCGCAGAAGCTCGGCTACGCCGAGGCCGATCCCTCCTTCGACATCGACGGCGTGGATGCCGCGCACAAGCTGGCGATCCTCGCCGCCCTTGCCTTCGGCCGGCCGGTGGAGTTCGGCGCCGTGCATGTCGAGGGCATCCGCGAGGTCACCGCCCTCGACATCGCGCTGGCCGAGGAACTCGGCTACCGCATCAAGCTGCTCGGCATCGCCAAGCGCGAGGAGGCGGGCATCTCGACCCGCGTGCACCCCTGCATGGTGCCGGCCTCGGCGCCCATCGCCCGGGTGGACGGCGTGTTCAACGCCGTGGTGGCGGAGGGCGACTTCGTCGGCCGGGTGGTGCTGGAGGGGCGCGGCGCCGGCGCCGGACCGACCGCGAGCGCGGTGGTGGCCGATCTGATCGACCTCGCCCGTGGGCGGCACACGCCGGTCTGGGGCGCGGGCAACGGGGCGCTCGACCCGTCGCCGGCCCTGCCGATGGACCGGCACGTGGGGGCCTACTACCTGCGGCTGATGGTGGTGGACCGGCCGGGGGTGATCGCCGACGTCACCGGCGTGCTGCGCGACCATGCGATCAGCCTCGAATCCATGCTGCAGCGCGGCCGCGCGCCGGGCGAGGCGGTGCCGGTGGTGCTGGTCACCCATGATTGCGAGGAGGCGGCGATGCGCGCCGCGCTGGCGCGCATCGAGGCGCTGGAGGCGGTGCTGGAGAAGCCGGCGCTGATCCGCATCGAGCCGCTGTGAGGCGCCCCCGCCGCTTCCGCGACGCGGCGGCGGCGGTGTAGTCTGGCGTCCGACGGACGGAGGCAGCGATGGCGGAGTTCGACCCCAAATCGGGCATGGTGATGGACCGCAACCTGGCGCTGGAGCTGGTGCGGGTCACCGAGGCCGCGGCGCTGGCGGCGAGCCGCTGGATGGGGCGCGGCGACAAGAACGCGGCCGACGGCGCCGCCGTGGAGGCGATGCGCAAGGCTTTCGACACGGTGCAGATCTCCGGCACCGTGGTGATCGGCGAGGGCGAGATGGACGAGGCGCCGATGCTCTACATCGGCGAGAAGGTCGGCGCCGGCGGGCCGGAGGCGGACATCGCCGTGGACCCGCTGGAGGGCACCTCCATCACCGCCAAGGGCGGGCCGAACGCCATGGCGGTGGTGGCGCTCGCGCCCCGCGGCGGCTTCCTGCACGCGCCCGACATCTACATGGACAAGATCGCGGTCGGCCCCAACCTGCCCGAGGGCGTGGTGGACCTCGACGAGACAGTGGAGCGCAACCTGCGAGAGCTGGCCAAGGCGAAGAAGCGCGACGTCTCCGACCTCGTCGTCTGCATCCTCGATCGCGACCGGCACAAGGAGCTGATCAAGCAATGCCGCGCCGCTGGTGCGCGCATCATGCTGATCCCGGACGGCGACGTGGCCGGCGTGGTCGCCACCACACAGCCCGACACTGGCGTGGATATCTATCTCGGCTCCGGCGGCGCGCCGGAGGGCGTGCTCGCCGCCGCGGCGCTGCGCTGCACGGGCGGGCAGATGCAGGGCCGGCTGCTGTTCGAGAACGAGGATCAGATCGCGCGCGCGCGCGACATGGGCATCGCCGACCCGAAGCGCAAGTACGGCCTGCTCGACATGGCGAAGGGAGAGGTGATGTTCGCCGCCACCGGCGTGACCGGCGGGCCGATGCTGAGCGGCGTGCGCCGCTTCGGCAACGGCGCGCGGACCCATTCCATCGTCATGCGCTCCAAATCCGGCACCGTCCGCTACATCGAGGCGCACCACAACTTCACGCTGAAGCCGGCCGCCTTTGTCGCCTGATGCGCTGATGGACGGCCATCTGGCGGCCGGGCCGGTGCTCGGCATCGCCCGCAGCCTCACCGGGCGCCGCTGGATCTGGCGGCCCGGCGACGAGCGCGTGGGCCTTGCCATCGCCCAGCGCCTCGATCTGCCCGAGATCGTCGGCCGGCTTCTCGCCGCGCGCGGCATCGGCTGGGAGGCGGCGGCCGACTTCCTCGAACCCACGCTGCGCGTCCTGCTGCCCGATCCCTCGGTGCTGCGCGACATGGACGCGGCCGCGGAGCGGCTCGCCGAGGCGGTGCGGCGCGGCGAGACCGTCGCCGTGTTCGGCGACTACGACGTGGACGGGGCCTGCGCCGGGGCGCTGATGGTGCGCGCCCTGCGCCAGCTCGGCTGCCGCGTCTCGCACTACGTGCCGGACCGGCTGAAGGAGGGCTACGGCCCGAACCCGGGGGCGATCCGCGCCCTCTGCGCGCGGGGCGCCACGCTGATCGTCTGCGTCGACTGCGGCACCGCCGCCCACGAGGCGCTGGAGGCGGCGCGCGGCCGCGCCGACGTCGTGGTGCTCGACCACCACAAGTCGGAGGGGCCGGTACCGGCGGTGGCGGCGGTGGTCAACCCGAACCGGCTCGACTGCGCCTCGGGGCTGCGCCATCTCTGCGCCGCCGCCGTCGCCTTCCTGGCGGTGATCGCGCTGCAGCGCGCGCTGCGCCGCGCCGGCTTCTTCGCGCGGCGCGAGGAGCCGCGGCTGCTCGACCTGCTCGACCTGGTGGCGCTCGCCACCGTCTGCGACGTGATGCCGCTGAGCGGCGTGAACCGCGCCCTGGTCGCGCAGGGGCTGAAGGTGATGGCGCGGCGCGGCCGGGCCGGCATCGCCGCGCTGCTCGAGGTGGGCGGGGTGCGCGACGCGCCCAGCGCCCACTCGCTCGGCTACGTCCTCGGGCCGCGCATCAACGCAGCGGGGCGGATCGACGAGCCCGATCTCGGCCTCCGCCTGCTGCTCTGCGACGATCCCGTCGAGGCGCGCGCCATGGCGGAGCGGCTCGATCAGGTGAACCGCCGCCGCCAGGAGGTGGAGGGGGAGGTTCTGGGCGCCGCCCTCGCCGCGGCGGAAGCGCAGGTCGCCGCGGGCCATCCGGTGCTGCTGGTCTGCGGCGAGGGCTGGCACCCCGGCGTCGTCGGCATCGTCGCCGGGCGGGTGAAGGAGCGCTTCAACCGCCCGGCCTGCGTCGCCGGCCTGGCCGGCGGGGTGGCGAAGGGCTCGGGCCGCTCGGTTCCGGGGCTCGATCTCGGCGCGGCAGTGATCGCGGCGCGCCAGGCGGGGCTGCTGGAGGCGGGGGGTGGCCATGCCATGGCGGCCGGCTTCACCTTTGCCGCCGCCCGCCAGGCGGAGGTCCATGCCTTCCTCGACGAGCGCCTGGCGCAGGCCGCGGCGCTGCCCGCCGCCGCCGACCTGGTGGTGGAGGGCACGGTGTCCGTGGCCGGCGCCACCTCGGCGCTGGCGCTGCAGGTGGAGCGGCTGGCCCCCTTCGGCGCCGGCAACGAGGAGCCGGTCTTCGCCCTGCCGCGTGTTCGGGTGGTGCGCGCCGACCGGGTGGGCAGGGAAGGCGGTACCGTCCGCGCCTTCCTGGAAGGCGAGGGCGGCGGACGGCTGAAGGCGATTTGCTTCCGCGCCAAGGACGGGCCGCTGGCGCAGGCGCTGCTCGGCTCGGGCGGTGCGCCGCTGCACCTGTGCGGGCAGTTGCGCGCCGAACGCTGGAACGACGAGGTCAGCGCCTGCCTGCACGTGGTGGACGCCGCGCCGGCGCGCGCCCCGGCCTGATCCCGGCGCGCCGCGGGCTTGCCGCGCCGCCGGCGCGCGGGCAGTGTGCGCGCCTTCGGGCAGGGAGGGCGTGATGGCTGCGCGGCGCTATCGGATCGCGGTGATACCGGGCGACGGGATCGGGAAGGAGACGGTGCCGGAGGGGCTGCGGGTGCTCGACGCCGCCGCCCGGCGCTTCGGCTTCGACCTCGACCTCACGCATTACGACTGGTCCTGCGACACCTATGTGCGCACCGGCCGCATGATGCCGGAGGACGGGCTCGACCGGCTGCGGGAGAGCGATTCGATCTTCCTCGGCGCCGTCGGCTGGCCGGGCGTGCCGGACCATGTCTCGCTCTGGGGCCTGCTGATCCCGATCCGGCGCGGCTTCGACCAGTACGTGAACCTGCGCCCCTGCCGGCTGATGCCCGGCGTGCGGACGCCGCTCGCCGGCCGCGGCCCGGAGGAGATCGACTTCTACGTCGTCCGCGAGAACACGGAAGGCGAGTACAGCTCGGTCGGCGGCCGCATGTTCGAGGGGACGGAGCGCGAATTCGTCTCCCAGCAGAGCGTCTTCACCCGCCAGGGCGTGGACCGCGTGCTGCGCTACGCCTTCGAGCTGGCGATGACCCGCCGGCGGAAGAAGGTGACCAGCGCCACCAAGTCGAACGGCATCACCTTCACCATGCCCTACTGGGACGAGCGCTTCGCCGCCATGGCGCGGAACTATCCGGAGGTGGCGACGGACCAGTACCACATCGACATCCTCTGCGCGCATTTCGTGCAGCACCCGGACTGGTTCGACGTGGTGGTGGGCTCCAACCTGTTCGGCGACATCCTGAGCGATCTCGGCCCGGCGGTGGCGGGCTCGATCGGCATCGCTCCCTCGGCCAACATCAACCCTGAGAAGCGATTCCCGAGCATGTTCGAGCCGGTGCACGGCTCGGCGCCGGACATCGCGGGCAGGTGGATCTGCAACCCGATCGGCCAGATCTGGTCCGGGGCGATGATGCTCGAGCACCTGGGAGAGAAGCAGGCGGCCGATGCGATCGTCGGGGCGATCGAGCGGCTGCTCGGCCAGGGCGGCCCGCGCACGCGCGACATGGGCGGGCAGGCGGGCACGACGGATGTGGGCAAGGCGCTCGCCGAGGAGGTGGGGAGGGCCTGAGGGCCCGTCCGCGGCGGGGATTGCTGCTTGATGGATGCTCGCCCTGCGGCTAGCATATCCAGCAATTGAGAGTAATTCGCAATTGGCTCGCTGCCGGAGGGCCATGCATGGGGCGCGCGATGCATCCGACTCCCGCCACCACCATCGCGCGGCGCTGCGAACGCGCCGTCGTGACCGCCTATCGCGAACTGCGCCTGAGCGGCACCGATGACCTCTCGGCCTTCCGCGCCTGCGCCGTGCTCTACCGCATCCACCACCCCGAGGCCTCGGTGGCCGAGGCGCGCCGGCTGGTGGCGGAGTGGATCGACCATCACATCGTGCGCGAAGGCCTCGGCCCGACCCGCGGCTGCGACTGCGCCTGATCAGCCCCGCGCCCAGGCGATCGCCGCCCGCGCCAGGGCATCGATCGTGTCCGCGACCGGGAAGGGCAGGGCCGGCCCGGCGGCGATGCCAAGCGGAATCTCCGTGCAGCCCAGCACCACCGCCCGGGCACCCCGGGCGGCAAGGGCACGGGCGGCCTCCGCCAGGGGAGCGTAGGCCTCCGCCACGCGGTTCGCCTTCACCAGCGCGATGGCCGGCGTGACCAGGCGCCGCATCTCCTCCGGCCCGGGCACCAGGCAGGCATAGCCCCGCGCCTCCAGGCGATCCTGGTAGAGGTTCATGGCAAGCGTGCCCGCCGTGCCCATCACCCCCACCTTGCCACCCCCTATGCCGAGCCGGCGCAGCTCCTCCGCCGCGGCATCGACGATGTGCAGGATGGGAAGGGGGGTGGCGGCCTGCAGCGGCGCGAACCAGCCATGCGCGGTGTTGCAGGGGATGGCGATGGCGCCGCAGCCGGCCGCCTCCAGCCCGCGTACGCCCCGCAGGAGCGCAGGCAGGGGATCCTCGCCCCCGGCGAGGCGGGCGGCGGTGCGGTCCGGGACGCGGGGATCGGACCAGAGGATGGCGGGGATGTGGTCCTGATCCCGTTCCGCCGGGGTGAGCAGGGTCAGGCGCAGCATGAAATGCGCGCTCGCCAGCGGCCCCATGCCGCCCAGCACCCCCAGCACCCGCTCCGTCATCGCACCCTCTCCGTCCCGGCCGGACGGAGCTTGCCGCATCAGGGCAGGCTCATGAAGTTGGCGGTGGCGCTGGCGCGGAAGATCAGGTCGCGCATCGCGGGGTGCTCATGCCCCTGCTCGTCCACCAGCGCGTCCATGGGGCAGAAGAATTCGTGCGGATGCGCCACCTGGCTGGCCGCGAAGTGCTCGTAATGGGGACGGGTCAGGCCGAACACCACCCGCACGTCGCGCACCGGCAGGATGCAGGGGCCGGTCGGCTGCTCCGCGAACAGTCGGATCAGTCGCCAGCGCGGGACCGGGTCGTTCTCCTGAGCGGGGGCCAGCAGCCAGGGCAGGGGACAGACCGCGAGCAGGGAGGAGACGGAGGGGGCGAAGCGGGAGCGCTTGTCGAGCAGGTTCTGGAGGGTGGAGCAGGCCTCGATGCAGAGGATGTCCACATAGGGGTCGTCCGGATGGGGGCTGAAATGCAGCCAGAGCCCGTCCGGCAGGGTGCGCAGCCGCTGCGACCCCGGCACCTTCAGGAAGGGCTGGGCAAGAGCGGCGTGATCGCCTGGCCGCCCGCGGAGCCAGGTGCCCGGCTGCATGGGGTTGGCGACGATCCCCGGCGGCCGTTGCGGCCACTTCTTCAGCTGGTTCCGCACCAGGCGGTCCATGACATGACCCCGTTCGGAGACGGCCGGCTCTCTCATTCCGCGAATTCCAGAGGTGCTATGCAACTTATAGGTTCAATGTCTCCCGAATGATGCGTCCTGACAAGAATCAAAAATGATAACGCCCGGTAACCATGCGTATGCATGGACCGTGGGGGCAACGCCGCGCCGGGCGGGCCCTGCCCGGCGCGACTCCGCCCTGGCCGCCCCGCCTCCTGGCGCGTGCAATGGGCCGCGTCAGCCCCGGACGTCGAGGGGCACGTAATCCCGCTGCGCGGGGCCGCGATAGATCTGCCGGGGCCGTCCGATGCGCTGGGAGGGATCCTCGATCAGCTCCTTCCACTGGCTGACCCAGCCAACCGTGCGGGCAACGGCGAAGAGCACGGTGAACATCTGGGTCGGGATGCCCATCGCCTTGAGGATGATGCCCGAGTAGAAGTCCACGTTCGGGTAGAGCTTGCGGCTGATGAAGTACTCGTCCGAAAGGGCGATCCGCTCCAGCTCCATGGCGATGTCGAGCAGCGGCTCGTCCTTGATGCCGAGCTCGGCCAGGACCTCGTGGCAGGTCTCCTTCATGATCTTCGCGCGCGGGTCGAAATTCTTGTAGACCCGGTGGCCGAAGCCCATCAGCTTGGTGTGGCTGTTCTTGTCCTTCACCCCGTTGATGAAGGCCGGGATGTTCTCCGGCCGGCCGATCTCGGCCAGCATCTTCAGCACCGCCTCGTTCGCGCCGCCATGCGCCGGCCCCCAGAGCGCGGCGATGCCGGCGGCGATGCAGGCGAAGGGGTTGGCGCCCGTCGAGCCGGCGAGCCGCACCGTGCTGGTGGAGGCGTTCTGCTCGTGGTCCGCATGCAGGACCAGGATGCGGTCCATGGCGCGCGACAGGATCGGGTTGTTCACCCAGGGCTCCGCCGGCACCGCGTTCAGCATGTAGAGGAAGTTCTCCGCGTAGCTCAGGTCGTTGCGCGGATACATGAAGGGCTGGCCGATCGAGTACTTGTAGGCCCAGGCGGCGATGGTCGGCACCTTGGCGATCAAGCGGAAGGCCGCGATCTCGCGCTGGCGCGGATCGTTGATGTCGAGGTTGTCGTGGTAGAAGGCGGCCATCGCGCCGACCACGCCGCACATCACCGCCATCGGGTGCGCGTCGCGGCGGAAGCCGTCGAAGAAGCGGCGGAGCTGCTCGTGCAGCATGGTGTGGTAGGTGACGCCGCGCCGAAACTCCTCGAGCTGCCGGGCGGTCGGCAGCTCGCCGTACATCAGCAGGTAGGCGACCTCGATGTAGTCGGACCTTTCGGCGAGCTGCTCGATCGGGTAGCCGCGGTACAGCAGCACGCCGGCATCGCCGTCGATGTAGGTGATGGTGCTCTCGCAGCTCGCCGTGGCGCCATAGCCCGGGTCGTAGGTGAAGATGCCGAGGTCGCCGTAGAGCTTGCGGATGTCCACCACCGCCGGCCCGAGGGTTCCGGAAAGCAGCGGCAGGGTGGTGCTGCGGTTGGTCCCGTCGAGCGTGACCGTGACGGTGCCCTTGCCCGCCGCGTCGGCCTTGCTGGTCATGGTGCGATACCCCCAAGGTGGTGCGGCGCCGCGTCTCGCGGCCCCGTCATGATGCGGCGCAAGATATCGGCGCCTGCCGCTTCTTGGCAACGCGCCCCCGCCGGAGTGTGTCGGGGAGGCGACAGGCGAAGGCGCGCAGAGATGTCCTCCGGCGGCGAGGCCGGGGCGCCCCTGCCTTCCAGGAAGCGCGGCCCGGCGCGGCCTAAGCCGTCGCGGCTTCGGATTGCCCTGATGGCAATCCCCGGGCGCGGCATCGGGCGCCGCCAGTCCCCTTGCCCGCCCGCGAGGTGCCGGAGGGTCCTTGCCCTCCGCCCGCGGATCGGGTCTGCTGCGCGTGGGCGGGCGGCAGACCCGCCGAATGGGAGGCGTTCCATGATCCTCGACAGGCGCACCATCCTTCGCACTGGCGCGGCCGCCGCGGCCGCCGGCGCGCTGCCCTTTGGCTCCGCCCGGGCGCAGCCGGGCAATGCTGTGCGCATCGGCGTGCTCACCGACATGTCCGGCCCCTACCGCGACATCAACGGCCCGGTCACCGTGGCCTGTGCGCGCCTTGCGGTGCAGGAATTCGGGCCGCGCGACTTCGAGGTCGATGTCCTGGTCGCCGACCACCAGAACCGCCCCGACGTCGCCCTGAACATCGCCAGGCAGTGGTACGACCGCGACGGCGTGGACATGGTGCTGAGCCTCGCCGCCTCCTCGGTGGCGCTGGCGGTGGCCGAGCTGACCCGCGAGAAGAACAAGGTGGCGATCGCCACCTCCACCGCGACCTCGGACCTCACCGGGCGGGCCTGCACGCCGAACACGCTCCACTGGGTGTACGATACCTACATGCTGGCGAAGTCCACCGGCGGCGCCTCGGTGCGCGCGGGGGGCGACACCTGGTTCTTCATCACCGCCGACTACGCCTTCGGCCACGCGCTGGAGCGCGACACCGCGAGCTTCGTGCGCGCCGCCGGCGGGCGGGTGCTGGGCGGCGTGCGCACCCCCTTCCCCGGCACCACCGATTTCTCCTCCTTCCTGATCCAGGCGCAGGCCAGCGGCGCGAAGGTGATCGGCCTCGCCAATGCCGGGACGGACACGATCAACTGCATCAAGCAGGCGGCCGAGTTCGGCATCACCCGCCGCGGCATCCGCCTCGCCTCGCTGCTGATGTTCCTGCCCGACGTGCACGCGCTCGGCCTGCAGACGGCGCAGGGGCTGATCTGCACGGAGAGCTTCTACTGGGACCTCAACGACCGCACCCGCGCCTTCGCGCAGCGCGCCCGCGCCCTCGCCGGCCAGGTGCCGATCGGCATGAGCCAGGCGGGGGACTACTCGGCGACGCTGCACTACCTGAAGGCCGTGGCCTCGCTCGGCGTGCGCGCGGCCAGGGCGAGCGGCGCCGAGACGGTGGCACGCATGAAGGCGATGCCGACCGACGACGACGCCTTCGGCCAGGGCACCATCCGGCCCGACGGCCGCAAGCTGCACCCCGCCTATCTCTTCGAGGTGAAGCGGCCGGAGGAGAGCCGGGGCATCTTCGACTACTACAAGCTGCTGCAGACCACCCCGCCCGAGGAGGCGTTCCGTCCCCTCGACGAAGGGAATTGTCCCCTGGTCCGAAGCTGAGCCCCGCCGCGGCGGCCTCCCTGTCCGGGGTCGGGAACAGGCGGGCCGTTGCAGCGTTCCTTCGTGACGAGGCAGAAGGAGGTTTGGCGGTGGCCAACCCAGTGATGAGCATGTGGCTGAGCGCCGCCAACGCCTGGGCCGGCGCCATGCGCGGCTTCTGGACGGCGGAGCTGCACCGTCAGCAGACCGCGATGATGAACGAGATGCTGCGCCAGGGCATGGCGTTCTGGAGCGGCGCCTGGCTCGCCGGGGCCCGCTCGCCGGAGCGGCCCCGGCTTTCCGTGATCGAGGCGCAGCGGCGCCGCCCAGGGTAGGGGCGGCCCGCGCGGGACGCCCTATTCCGCCGCCACCGAGGCCGGGGCTTCCGCGGGTGCGAGGCGGAAGCCCTCGTAGCCCTTGGCCGCCACCTCATCACAGATCTGGCGATAGGTGCCGACACCGCCGACATAGGGCATGAACACCCGCGGCTTGCCCGGAACGTTGGCACCCATGTACCAGGAGTTGGCCTGGGGATAGAGGGTGCGGTGCGCCACCTCGTTCACGTGGTCCACCCAGCGGTCCTCCGCCTCCCGGGTGGCCTCGATGCGGGCGAGGCCGCGCGCGCGCATGTGGGCGAGGCAGCCGGTCAGCCAGTCCACGTGCTGCTCGATCGAGACGATCATGTTGCTCAGCACCGAGGGGCTGCCCGGGCCGGTGATCATGAACAGGTTGGGGAAGCCCGCGCTCATCAGGCCGAGATAGGTGCGCGGCCCCGCCGCCCATTTCGCGGCCAGGCTCTCGCCGCCGCGGCCGCGGATGTCGATCTTCAGCAGCGTGCCGGTCATGGCGTCGAAGCCGGTGGCGAAGACGATGCTGTCCACCTCGTAGGCGGCCTCGCGCGTGCGCAGGCCGGTCTCGGTGATCGCCTCGATCGGCGCCCGGCTGACGTCGATCAGCCGCACGTTGTCGCGGTTGAAGGTCTCGTAGTAGTGGCTGTCCACGCAGATGCGCTTGGTGCCGATCGGGTGGTTGCGGGGCGACAGGATCTCCGCCGTCGCCGGGTCCTTCACCGTGGCGCGGATCCTGGCGCGCACGAACTCCGCCGCGGTGTCGTTGGAGGCCTGGTTGGTCAGCAGGTCCACGAAGGCGCCCATGAAGGCGGTGCCGCCCGCCGCCCAGCGCTCCTCGTAGACGCGCTGGCGCTCCTCCTCCGTCACCTCCATCGCCGAGCGCTGGTCGATGTTGTAGAGGATGCCGGTGCGCATCTGCCGCGCCTTCTGCCGGTGCGCGGCATAGTCGGATTTCCACCACCGCTCGTACTCGGCGTCCATCGGCGCGTTGCGGCTGGGGATGCTGAAATTCGGCGTGCGCTGGAACACCAGCAACTCCGCCGCCTGCTCGGCGATCACCGGGATCGCCTGGATGGCGGAGGAGCCGGTGCCGATCACCGCCACGCGCCGCCCGGTGAAGTCCACCCCCTCATGCGGCCAGAAGCCGGTGTGATACCAGGTGCCGCGGAAGGTCTCGAGCCCCGGTATGTCCGGCACCCTGGCGGCGGAGAGGCAGCCCGTGGCCATGATGCAGAAGCGGGCGGAGATCGCCTCGCCCCGCTCGGTGCGCACCAGCCACCGTCCCGCCGCCTCGTCGTAATGGGCGGCGGCGACGCGGGTGTTGAAGCGGATGTCGCGGCGCAGGTCGTAGCGGTCGGCGACGTGGTTGGCGTAGGCGAGGATCTCCGGCTGGGCGGCGAAGCGCTCGCTCCACTTCCATTCCTGCTGCAGCGCCTCGTCGAAGGAGAAAGAGTACTGCATGCTCTCCACGTCGCAGCGCGCGCCGGGGTAGCGGTTCCAGTACCAGGTGCCGCCGACCCCGTCCGCCGCCTCGAGGATGCGCGCCGAGAGGCCGAGGCCGCGCAGGCGGTGCAGCATGTAGAGGCCGGCGAAGCCGGCGCCGACGATCACCGCGTCGAGCGTCTCGGGCGGTCCCGCCTGCGCTGCGGGTGTCTCGTGCGGATCGGACATGCTTCACTCCCAATGGCTTGCCCGGACCGCCACCCATGCCAGGGGCGGTCAGGGCTTTCCGGCAGAGCATCACGCCCCGCCGGGGCCGTCAACCGCCCGGGGCGGAGGCGCCGGCCCGGTTTACCCGCCGCTCCCGATGCGCGAGCATGGACCGGCGGAACGCGGGCCGGAAGGAAAGGGCATGCGGGTCGAGATCCTCTGCACCGGCGACGAGATCCTCACCGGCAAGACGGTGAACACCAACTACAGCCACATCGCGCAGCGCCTGACCGAACTCGGCCTCGCCGTCTGCCGGGGCACCACGGTCGGCGACGACCGGGCGAGCCTGCTTGCCGCCTTCCGCGAGGCGGCGGCGCGCGCCGATGCGGTGATCGTCAATGGCGGCCTCGGCCCCACGGTGGACGACCTGTCGCAGGAGGTGGCGGCGGAGGCCGCGGGCGTTCCCCTGGTGCTGCACGAGCCCTGGCTCGCCCGCATGGAGGCGTTCTACGCCCGCCGCAACCGCCCGATGCCGCCCAACAACCGCAAGCAGGCCATGCTGCCCGAGGGGGCGGAGCTGCTCGACAACCCGATCGGCACCGCCTGCGGCTTCGCGGTGACGATCGGGGGCAGGCGCTTCTACTTCACCCCCGGCGTGCCGCGGGAGATGCGCCGGATGCTGGAGGAGCAGGTGATCCCACGCCTGCTCGCCGGCGCCGGGCTGCGCGGGGTGACGCGGCTCAAGCGCTTCCACTCCTTCGGCATCGGCGAATCCCGCGCCGACGCGCTGCTCGCCGGCATCGAGGCGCTGGCGCCGGAGGGGGCGGTGAAGCTCGGCTTCCAGGCGCACTACCCGCAGCTCGAGACCAAGCTCGTGGCGCGCGGGCCGGATGCGGAGACGGTGGAGCGCCTCCTCGCCCCGCTGGCGGAGGAGGTGCGCCGCCGACTTGGCCACTTCATCCTCGCCGAGGACGACCAGACGCTGGAGGGCGTGGTGCTGGAGGCGCTGCGCGCCGGCGGCTTTACCCTCTCGGTCGCCGAAACCCTCACCGGGGGCGGCATCGCCGCGCGCCTCGCGCCGCTGCCGGGGGCGGAGGGGGTGTTCCGGCGCGCCGTGGTCGCCCGCGAGGCGGGGGAGCTCTGCGCCGCTCTCAACCTCGGCGCCGATGCCGCCGCGATGCCGCCGGCGGCGCTCGCCCACGCCCTGGCCGCGGCGCTGCGCCGGGAGGGCGGGGCGAGCCACGGCCTCGCCGTGCTGGTGGCGCCGGATGGCGGCACCGAAGGGGCGGAGGCGGGCGGGACGATCCATATCGGCATCGCCGACCCGCAGGGCGGCGCGGCGCGGGAGGCGCGGCTGCTCGGCGGGCGGGAATGGCTGCGCCTCGGCGCCATGGAGCTCGCCCTCGACTGCCTGCGCCGGCGCCTGCGCGGCCTGCCGGTGGAGGAGCGGGTGGATTTCGAGCGGCGCTGATCCCCGGCGGGGCGGATCAGAACCGCAGATCCAGCCAGGAGAGGTGCCCGCCCTTGCCGGCGCCGGTGTCGAGGAACACGGCGCGGCCGCCGAGCGCGCCCCGCTCCACGAAGGGCCTGCCGTCCGTGGAGCGGCAGTCATGGCCGCAATGGACGGTCACGCCGGCCGGGATGCGGTTCACCCAGCCGTAGAGCCGCTCCGGATAGCCGTCCGGCCGCATGCGGCTGGTCACCTGGCCGAACAGGGCGCGGGAGAGCAGCGGGTCCGGGCGCCGCGCCCCGGCATCGGGCGGCGGCGGCTCGTGCAGCATGCGCGGGTGCCAGCCGGCATGCACGAAGCACCAGGCGTCGAGGCGCAGCCAGGCTGGCGCCGCGGCGACCTCGGCCAGCAGCCGCGCCTTCAGCGCCGCGCCGTCCGGCGCCGCCTCGAGCTGGGCGAGGGTGGCGCCAAGCCCCTCGGCGGCGATGCGCACCCGCTGCCCGGAGAGGACGCGGCGCAGCTTGTGGTCGTGGTTGCCGAGCAGGAAGCGGCCCTGGCCGCGGTCCAGCACCCCGAACATCAGGCGCAGCACGCCCGGGCTGTCCGGGCCGTAATCGGTGAGGTCGCCGAGCTGGAGCAGGAACAGCCGCTCCGCCTCCGCCCCCGCCACGGCATGGGCGAAGGCGGCGGCCTCGCCATGCACGTCGCCCACCACGCGCAGCCCGGCGAAGCCGCGGCGGGCCAGCGCCTCGGCCCCGGAGGGAAGGTTCATGCGGCGTCGTCCTCCGCCACCTCGCGCAGCGTGGCCAGGGCGCGCCGCCGCGCCGCCGCGTGCTCCACCACCGGGCGCGGATAGTCGCGGCCGAGCGCGAGGCCGGCCTGCCGCAGCACCGCCTCCGGCGCCTCCCAGGGGCGGTGCAGGTAGCGGTCGGGCAGGCGGGCGAGTTCGGGCACGAAGCGGCGGACGTAGCGGCCGGCCGGGTCGAACCGCTCGCCCTGCAGCACCGGGTTGAACACGCGGAAATACGGCGCCGCGTCGGTGCCGCAGCCCGCCACCCACTGCCAGGAGGCGCTGTTGGAGGCGAGGTCGGCGTCCACCAGCGTGTCCCAGAACCACGCCGCCCCGTCCTGCCAGGGCTGCAGCAGGTGCTTCACCAGGAAGGAGGCGGCGATCATGCGCACCCGGTTGTGCATCCAGCCGAGGCGCCAGAGCTGGCGCATCCCCGCATCCACGATCGGGTAGCCGGTGCGCCCGCGCCGCCAAGCGCGCAGCAGCGCCGGGTCGCGCGCCCAGGGGAAGGCAGCGAAGCGCGGGCGCAGCGGCGCCTCGGGCATCTCCGGCCGGTGCCAGAGCAGGTGGTAGGAGAATTCCCGCCACAGCAGCTCGGCCAGGAAGGGCCGCGCCGCGGCGCGGTCGCCGCCGAGGGCCGCCAGCGCCGCGTGCCAGACCTGCGCCGGCGAGACCTCGCCCCAGCGGAGGTGCGGCGAAAGGCCGGAGGTGCCCTCGGTGCCGGGATTGTTCCGCGCCGCGCCGTAGTCCCGCAGCGGCCCGGCGAGGAAGCGGGCGAGGCGCGCCTGCGCCCCCGCCTCGCCGGGCGTCCAGAGGGCGGGGAACTCGGCCGCCCAGTCGGGCTGCGGCGGGGTGGGCAGCAGGCCGAGCGCGGCGAGCGGCTCTCCCTCCGGCGCCTCCGGAACGGGGCGCAGCCGCTCCGGCGCGGGCAGGGGCGGGGGCGGGTCGCCCAGCGCGGCGACGGCGCGGGCGAAGGGGGTGTAGATGGCGTAGGGCCGGCCGCTGCCGCTCCGGACCTGCTCCGGCTCCCGCAGCAGGGCGCCGGGGAGCAGGACGAGCCGCCGGCCTTCGGCGCGCAGCGCCGCGGCGAGGCGCTCGTCGCGCGCCCGCGCCCAGGGCTCGTACAGCCGCCCCGCCAGCACCTCCGCCGCGCCGGTCCGGGCGGCGAGGGCGGGGAGCAGCGCCTCCGCCCGGCCGCGCAGCAGCAGGAGCGGCGCCCCGCGCGCCGCCAGCGCCGCGCCGAGCGCCGCCAGGCTGTGGTGCAGCCACCAGCGCGCGGCACCGCCGGGTGCCCAGCGCCCCGCCGCCGCCTCGTCGAGCACGAAGACCGGCAGTACCGGGCGGTGTCCGGCCGCGGCGAGGATCGGGTTGTCGGCGAGCCGCAGATCCTGGCGGAACCAGAGCAGGGCGGGAGCGTCCATGTTGCCCATGTGGGGGCAATCCACGCCGGCGCGAGGCCGATGCGCCGGCGTAGATCGCCCGGATGGTGGAAGGAGCCGGCCATGCGCGGGGGTCGAACGGCGGGTTCGTCCCTGATCCTCGTCGCCGCGCTGCTCGCCGCCCTGCTGCCGCGGCCGGCGGCAGGGGCGACGGTGCTGGAGGTGCTGGCGGCGGATGGCCGCTTCGGCCGCTTCCTCGAACTCGCGCAGCGTGCCGGCATGGAGGAGCGTCTGCGCCAGCCGGGGCCGCTGACCATCTTCGCCCCGACCGACGCCGCCTTCGCCGAGGTGCTCGCCGCCCGCGCCAGGGCCCCCGGCCGCGCCGAGGCGGCGCCCTGGCCGGATGCCGAGGCGCTGCGTGCCCTGATCGGCGCCCACATCGTCTCCGGCAAGGCGCTGCGCCTCGCGGACCTGGACGGGGAGGGGCAGGAGCTGCGCAGCGAGGGGGAGGCCGTGCTGCGCCTCCGCCCCGCCTCGCGCGCCTCGGCGCTGGTCACCGCCGCCGCGGCCGGCCCCTGGGAAGGGCGGACGGCGCGGATCGTGGAGCCCGACATCGTGGCCGCGAACGGCGTCATCCATGCGATAGACGGGCTGATGCTGCGCTGACCGCCGCACGCCGCTGCCTCACCCCGTCGCCGCGCGGCGCGCTGCGGGCATGGCGAACAGCCGCTCCCGCCCGAGCAGGAAGGCGCGGCCGCCGCGCGGGAACAGCCGTGCCAGCGCCGGGTCGGCGATGTCGAGTCCGCCCGCATAGGCGCCGAAGGCCGGCAGCACCAGGCGCCGCCCGTCGGTGAGGAAGCAGGGGCGGGTGATGCCGCCGCAGCGCGTCGGCATGGTCGCCTTCGGGTGGAAGTGGCCGGAGACCTCGGCGCCGGCCACCGGACCGGGCCGCGCCTCGTGGCGGAACACCACCGGCCCCTCCGCCCATTCCGCCGCCGCCTCGCCGGGCAGGCCGACGGGGGGCGCGGGGTCGTGGTTGCCGAGCACCCAGACCGTCTCGACCCCCTCCAGCATCCGCCGCAGCAGCGCGGCATCCCCGGGCGCGAGGCGCGCCGCGCCCGCCGCGTCGTGGAAGGAATCGCCGAGCGCGACCAGCCGCGCCGGGCGCCAGCGGCGCAGCACGGGCAGCAGGCGAAGCAGCGTCTCCCGCGTGTCGTAGGGCGGCACCGGCCGGCCGGCGCGGGCGAGGGCGCTGCCCTTCTCAAGGTGCAGGTCGGCCACCGCGAGCAGCCGCCGCGCCGGCCAGGCGAGGGCGCCGGCGGGGTCGAGCATCAGCCGCTCGCCGGCGAGGTGCAGCGGCGCCGGGATCATGCGCCGGCGAGGCCGCGCGGGGCGCGACGGGGAGGGCGGCGGCCCCGCCGCGGCCGGTCCACCACGCCGGCGCGGATGCGCACGCCCTCGGTCACCTCGGCCAGGGTCTCGGCGAAGAGTTCCGCGCCCTCCGTCGCCTCCCCGACCAGCGCCGCCGCCTCGGCGAGCAGCGCGTCCTCGGCGCCGCCGGCGACCCATTCGCGCCCCTCCTCGATCAGCGCCGGCACCGCGAGCGGCGAGACGCGGTCGAGCCGCAGGTGGCGGATGCGCCCCCTGGCGCGGGCCAGCACCAGCGCGATGCGGGAGACGTCGGTCAGCCCCGCCGCAGCCTCCTGGCGGGTGGCGCGCAGCAGCACGTGGTCCGGCTCATGCCGGCGCAGCACGTCGTAGATCAGGTCGGCGTTCATCGTCATCTGGCGGCCGGACTTCTCCTGCCCGGGGTGGTGCTTCTCGATCAGCCCGGCGATGGTGGCGATGTTGCGGAAGGTGCGGCGGAGCATGGAGCTCTCCGCCATCCACTCCTCCAGCTCCTCGCCGAGGATGTCCTCCTCGAACAGCGGCGCGACCTCGGTCGGCTCGAAGGCCGACCAGGCGGCGAGGACGTAGTCGGTGGCGAGGTAGCCGAGCGGGCCGTAGCCGAGCCTCTCCATGCGCCTCGTCACCAGCATGCCGAGCGTCTGGTGCGCGAGCCGCCCCTCGAAGCAGTAGGCGACCAGGAACCAGCGCCCGCCGCGCGGGAAGCTCTCCACCAGCAGCCCGTCCTTCTCCGGCAGGGCGGAGCGGCGCTGTTGCAGGCGCAGCCACTCGCGCACCGGCGCCGGCAGCGCGCCCCATCGCGCCGGGTCGTGCAGGATGGCGCGCACCCGCGCGGCGAGGAAGGTGGAGAGCGGCATCCGGCTGCCGGCATAGGCGGGCACGCGCGGCTCCCCCTCGCCGCCGCGGGAGACGAGGGCGGTGAGGGCATCGAGCGCCTCGAAGCGCAGGAGCTGGCCGGCGAAGAGGAAGCAGTCGCCGGGCTGGAGGGTGGAGACGAACCACTCCTCCACCTCGCCGAGCACCGGCCCGCCGCGCAGCCGCACCTTCACCATCGGCGTCTCGACGATGGTGCCGAGATTCAGGCGGAGCTGCCGCGCCACGCGCGCATCGCGCACATGCACGAGGCCCTCGGCGTCGCGGAACAGGCGGCGGAATCGGGCGTAGCCGCGGAGCGCGTAGCCCCCGTCCTCGACGAAGCGCAGCACGTCGTCGAAGTCGCGGCGGGAGAGGCCGGCATAGGGCGCGGCGCGCGTCACCTCGGCGTAGAGCGCGTCGGGGCGGAAGGGGGCGTGGCAGGCCATGGCGAGGACGTGCTGCGCCAGCACGTCGAGCCCGCCCGGGCGCGGCGGGTCGCCGTCGAGCTCCCCGGCCGCGACCGCCTCGAGCGCCGCGGCGCATTCCACCACCTCGAAGCGGTTGGCCGGCACCAGCACGGCGCGGGAGGGCTCCTCCATGCGGTGGTTGGCGCGGCCCACCCGCTGCAGCAGCCGCGCCACCCCCTTCGGCGCGCCGACCTGGATCACCTGGTCCACGTCGCCCCAGTCTATGCCGAGATCGAGCGAGGCGGTGGCGACCACGGCGCGGAGCCGCCCGGCGGCCATCGCCGCCTCCACCTTGCGGCGCTGCTCGACGGTGAGGCTGCCGTGATGCAGCGCGATCGGCAGGTTGTCCTCGTTCAGCCGCCACAGCGCCTGGAACACCAGCTCCGCCTGGGCGCGGGTGTTGACGAAGACGATGGTGACCCGCGCCTCGCGGATGCGGCGGTAGATCCCGGGCGCCGAGGCGAGGCCCATATGGCCGCCCCAGGGCAGGTGCCCCTCCGGCAGCATCACCGCGATCTCGGGGGCGGCGCCGCCCGCGGCCTCGATCAGCCGCACCGCCTCCGGCCGGCCGGTCGGCGAGAGGAAGGCGCGCAGCGGCGCGGGATGCGCCACGGTGGCGGAGAGGCCGATGCGCCGCGCCCCTGGCGCCAGCGTCGCCAGGCGCGACAGGCCGAGGGCGAGCTGGTCGCCGCGCTTGGTGCCGGCGAGGGCGTGGATCTCGTCCACCACCACGGCGCCGAGGCCGGCGAAGAGCGCCCCGGCCTCGGGCAGGGAGAGCAGCAGCGCGAGGCTCTCCGGCGTGGTGAGCAGGATGTCGGGCGGGTTCTCGCGCTGCCGGGCGCGGCGGTTGGCCGGCGTGTCGCCGGTGCGGGTCTCGATGCGGACGGGAAGGCCCATCTCCGCCACCGGCGCGGCGAGGTTGCGCGCCACGTCCACCGCCAGCGCCTTCAGCGGCGAGACGTAGAGGGTGTGCAGCGCGCCCCGCCCCGTCTCCGGCCGCGCCGCCAGCGCAACGAGGCTCGGCAGGAAGCCGGCGAGGGTCTTGCCGCCGCCGGTCGGGGCGACCAGCAGCGCCGAGGCGCCCGCCGCCGCCGCCTCCAGCACGGCGATCTGGTGCGGCCGCGGCGTCCATCCCCGGCGGGCGAACCAGGCGGCGAAGGGTTCCGGCAATGTTCCCATGGGCGGCGGGGACTATGGCGGGGGAAGGCCGCTGCGGGAAGCGAGGCGCGGCCTCAGCCCCGCTGCGGGAGCGGCAGCTTCACCACCCTGGCGCCCTGCCTGGGGCCGAGGGCGCGGGCGATGGCGGCGGCCAGATCCTCCTGGCGGTAGGGCTTGGCGAGGCGGGGGAATTCCGCCGCCGCCTCCCCGGGCAGGTCGGCATAGCCGGTCACGATCACCACCGGCAGCGCCGGGTACCGCTCGCGGATGCGGCGCGCCAGGTCGAGACCGTTCATCCCCGGCATGGCGTAGTCGGTCAGCACCAGCTCCACCGGCCCGGCGGCGAGCGCCTCCAGCGCCGCGAGGCCGCTGCCGGCGAGGCGGACATCGTGGCCGAGATCCTCGAGCATCGCCGCCGTGCCGGCCTGGATCAGCGGGTCGTCGTCCACCAGCAGGATGGTGCGGCGCCCGGCGGGCGGGGGCGGGGACTCGGCAGCGGGGCCCGGCGGCGGCCCGGCCGACGTGGCGGCCTCCGCCACCGGCAGCCACAGCGCCACCGTGGTGCCGCGGCCGGGCTCGCTCTCGATCACCAGCCTGCCGCCCGACTGCGCCGCCAGCCCGTGCACCATCGACAGGCCGAGGCCCGAGCCCTTGCCCGGCCCCTTGGTGGTGAAGAAGGGCTCGGTCGCCCGCTTCAGGGTCTCGGCGTCCATGCCGGTGCCGCTGTCGGCGACCGAGAGGCGGACGAAGCGGCCGCGGGGCAGGCCCTCCGGGCGCTCCACGCCGGGGGCGTCGCCGTCGCGCGCCTCGATCAGCAGCGAGCCGCCCATGGGCATGGCGTCGCGCGCGTTCACGGCGAGGTTCAGCAGCGCCATCTCGAGCTGGTTCGCATCCGCGCGCACCGGTGGCAGGCCGGGCGGGATGTCCACCGCGATACGGATGGCGGGGCCAAGGGAGCGGCGCAGCAGCTCGGTCATGCCGCGCACCAGGGCGCCGAGCTCGATCGCCTGCGGCCGCAGCTCCTGGCGGCGGGCGAAGGCGAGCAGGCGCTGGGTCAGCGCCGCGCCGCGCTCGGCCCCCTGCACCGCGCCCTCGAGCAGGCGGCGCAGGCGCGGGTCGTCGGGCAGGCGCTTGCGCAGCAGGCCGAGGTTGCCGAGCACCGCCATCAGCAGGTTGTTGAAATCATGCGCCACGCCGCCGGTGAGCTGGCCGAGCGTCTCCAGCTTCTGCGCCTCGTGGAGCTGCGCCTGCGCCGCCTTCAGCTCGCTGATGTCGCGCCCCTCGGCGACCAGCAGCACCACCGCCCCCGTCTCGTCGCGCAGCGGCTTGAGCGAGAAGTCGAGCGTCGCGGCGCGGCCGCCGGCACCGCGCGCCTCGGTCTCGTAGCGCACGAAGGCGCCCTGGGCGGCGCGGCGGATCGCCTCCTCCAGCCGGGCCCGCGCCGCCTCGTCGCCGCCCTCCCACCAGGGCGCCGCGGCGAAGGGGCGGCCGATCACCGCCTCCGGGGCGAGGCCGGCGAAGGCGAGCGCGGTCTCGTTCGCCTCGAGCAGCGTGCCGTCGGGGGAGAGCAGACCGATGAATTGGAATTGCGCGTTGAAGATGCCGCGGAACCGCGCCTCCTTCTCGCGGAGCCGCCGGTTCGCCTCGGCCAGCGCCGCGGTCCGCTCCGCCACCCGGGCCTCCAGCGCGCCGCGGGCCTGGCGTAGCGCCGCGTTGGCGGCGGCGAGCTCGGCCAGGGTCCGCTCCTCCCGCCGGCTCAGCGCGCCGGCGACCCAGGCGAGGCCGCCGAGCGCCACCAGCACGAAGCCGCCGAGCCAGAGGGACCAGACGAGGTCGCGGCGGAACGGCACCAGGGCGCTCTCCACCGGCACGCTGACGGTGGCGATCGCCGGCCGGCCCTCCAGCGGGCGGAAGGCGACGAGGCGGTCCCGCCCCTCCCGCGCGCCGAGGCGGAGGGCGCCGGCCTGCCCGGCCAGGGCGCGCTCCAGCACCTCCGGCGCCAGGGAGATCCGCCCGATCTGCTCCGGCGTCAGGCCGGTGCGCGCGATGACGCGCCCCTCCGGCGTCCAGAGGCCGAGATTGGCCCCGCGCACCGTCTCGGTGCCGAGCGCCAAGTCCTGGAAGAAGCCGGGGCGCAGGGCGATCTGCACCACGCCCTCGAGCGCGCCGCCGGCGCCGTGGAGCGCGCGGCTGTAGGTGGAGAGCACGTCGCGGGTGAGGCGGCTGACCAGGGCCTCGCCGATGTGGCGCTCCGCGCCCTCGACATGGGCGCGGAACCAGGGCCGGTCGGCGAGCGGCGTCTCCGGCGCCGGATGGGCCTCGCTGAGCGCCACCGGCACCCCGTTCGGGTCCACCACCAGGATGTAGCCGCCGGGCAGGCGGCTGGCGAGGCGGCGCAGCCAGCGGAACGCCTCCTCGTCGCCGCGCAGCGCCATGACGCCGCCGCGGCGCGCGATCCCCTCCACGACCTGGTCTATGACCAGGTCGCCGGTGTCGAGAATGCGGTGGGCGTGCTCCTCGACAATGCGCGCGAGATCGCGCGCCGAGGCCTCCGCCCAGCGCAGCGCCGAGCGGTGCTCCGACCACAGCGCGAGGCCGCGCAGGCCGAGATTGGTCACGGCCAGGAGGGCGACGATCAGGTAGACGAGATGGCGGACACGCCGGATGCCGGACATGCGCCTGCGCCTCCCTGTCTCCGGGCTGCGCGATATGCGGGAGGAAGGGCGGCCGTGGCAGGGGCCCCGCCCGGCCCGCCGGTCAAGGCTTCGTGACGAAGGCGGATGCGTTCGGGTCGCATCGCGGGGCGGAGCGCCTCAGCCGCGGCGGAAGGCCAGCACGGCGCGGGTTCCGCTTCCGGCCGGCTCCATCCGCAGCCGGGCCTTGGCCTGCCGGGCGAGGCGGGGCACCAGGTTGAGCCCGAGGCGGTGCCTCGGCACCTGCTGGCGGACCGAGTCGGGCAGGCCGACGCCGTCATCCTCGACCACGATCTCCCCCTCGCCGGGCGCCGTCATGCGCAGGGCGAGCAGGATCCGCCCCGGCCGGCCCCAGGGGAAGGCGTGCTGGCAGGCGTTCACCACCAGCTCGTTCACGATCAGCGCCAGAGGGGTCGCCTGCGCCACCGGCACCATCACGCCGGGCTCGAGCCGCTCCTCCAGCCGGATGCCCGGCCGCCCTGCCGTCTCGACCGCGAGCCGCGCGGTGGCCGAGAGTTCGGGGCCAAGCTCCACGCCGGCATCGCCGCAGACGCGGAACATGCGGTCCTGCACGTGGCTCGCCAGCATCACCCGCGTCGCCGCCGCGCGCAGGGCCTGTGCCACCGCCGGGTCGCTCGCCCGTCCGGCCTGCAGGGTGAGGAAGGAGGTGGTCGCCTGGGTGTTGTTCTTCACGCGGTGGTGCAGCTCGGCGAGCAGCGCCTCCCGCTCCGCCAGCATGCGGTGCCGCTCCTCCAGCGCCTGCTTCATCTCGGTGACGTCCACGCAGGAGCCGAAATAGCCGGCGAAGGCGCCGTTCACCTCATAGGGGCGGCCGTTGTCCAGCACCCAGCGCCAGGCGCCGTCATGCCGGCGCAGGCGGTAGTCCATGGTGAAGGGGCGGCGCGCCTCGAAGGCCGCGGCGTAGGTCGCGAGGCAGCGGTCGAGGTCCTCGGGGTGCACCCCCTCGGTCCAGCCGAAGCCGAGCTCCTGCTCCAAGCTGCGGCCGGTGAAGTCGAGCCAGGGCTTGTTGAAGAAGTCGCAGCCCCGGCTGCGGTCGGCGCGCCAGATCATCACCGGCGCGTTGTCGGCCAGCAGGCGGAACTGGTCGCCGGTCACGCCGGCGAGCGCTACGGATCTGTCCTCGCTTCCCGCCATCCTGACGCCAAGCCCTTGAACCGCCACGCTGTTGCGAGGCTGCATACGCCTGACGCGCAAGCGGGGAACAGGTTCCCCACCCTTCGGTGGAGTCGCTTGACCGCACCCGCCCCCGCCTCACCTAACCACGGGGACGCAAGGAGAGCCATGCCACCGCATCCCGAAACCTGGCTGCGGGTGACGCCAGAGGGGCTGTTCTGCGTCCCGGGCGGCTTCCACATAGATCCCCTCCGGCCGGTCGCGCGGGCGGTGATCACCCATGGCCATGCCGATCATGCGCGGCCCGACCACGGCGCGGTGCTGGCGACGCCGGAGACGCTGGCGGTGATGCGCACCCGGCTGGGGGCGGCGCGGGCCGGGGCCTCGCAGCAGCCGCTGCGGCCGGGGGAGGCGCTGACCGAGCGCGGGGTGCGGCTGTGGCTGCGCCCGGCGGGCCACATCCTGGGCTCGGCCCAGATCTGCCTGGAATGGCGGGGCAGCCGGGTGGTCGTCTCCGGCGACTACAAGCGCCAGCCGGACCCGACCTGCGCCCCCTTCGAGCCGCAGCCCTGCGACGTCTTCGTCACCGAGGCCACCTTCGCCCTGCCGGTGTTCCGCCACCCGCCGCCGGAGCGGGAGGCGGCGAAGCTGCTGCACAGCCTCGCCCTGTTCCCGGAGCGGACGCATGTGGTCGGCTGCTACGCGCTCGGGAAGTGCCAGCGGCTGATCCGGCTGCTGCGCGCCGCCGGCTGGGACCGCCCCATCCACCTGCACGGCGCGCTGCTCGGGCTGTGCCGGCTGTACGAGGAGCTCGGCGTCGCGCTCGGCCCGCTGCTGCCGGCGACGGCGGCGGATCGGGCGGCGCTGCGCGGCGCCATCGTGCTGGCCCCGCCCTCGGCGGTGGCCGACCGCTGGGCGCGGCGCCTGGCCGAGCCGGTGGTGGCGCTGGCCAGCGGCTGGATGCGGGTGCGCCAGCGCGCCAAGTCCCGCGGCGTGGAGCTGCCGCTCGTCGTCAGCGACCATGCCGACTGGGACGGGCTGCTGGCGACGATCGTCGAGGTCGGGGCGCCGGAGGTGTGGGTGACGCACGGGCGCGACGACGCGCTGGTGCACGCCCTCGGCCAGCGCGGCATCCGCGGCCGGGCGCTGCACCTGGTCGGCCTTGGCGAGGAGGATGAGGGGCCTGAGGCGGCGCCGGCCGCGGACGCGGCATGAGCCTGCCCGCCTTCGCCGCGCTGCTGGAGCGCCTGGTCTTCACCCCCGGGCGCAACGCCAAGCTTGCCCTGCTGCGCGACTGGTTCGCCACCCAGCCCGACCCGGACCGCGGCGTCGGCCTCGCCGCCCTGACCGGGGAGCTGGCCTTCACCGCCGCCAAGCCCGCCCTGGTGCGCGACCTGGTGGCGGCGCGCACCGACCCGGTGCTGCTCGCCCTCAGCCACGACTATGTGGGCGACTTCGCCGAGACGGTGGCGCTGATCTGGCCGGAGAGGGAGGGGGCGAACGCCCCGCCGCCCGGCTTGGCGGAGGTGGCGGAGGCGCTGGAGCTGACGCCGAAGGCAGGCCTGCCGGCGCTGATCGCGGGCTGGCTCGACACCCTGGATGCGGGCGGGCGGCTGGCGCTGATCAAGCTGGTGACCGGGGGGCTGCGCGTCGGCGCCGCGGCGCGCCTCGCCCGCACCGCCCTCGCCGAATGGTCGGGGAAGCCCGTGGAGGCGATCGAGGAGGTGTGGCACGGCGTGGCGCCGCCCTACCTGCCGCTCTTCGCTTGGCTCGAGGGGCGCGGGCCGCGGCCGGATCCGCGCGGCGCCCCGGTGTTCCGGCCGCTGATGCTGGCACACCCGCTGGACGACGCCGAGGTGGCCGCCCTCGACCCCGCCGAGTGGCGGGCGGAGTGGAAGTGGGACGGCATCCGGGTGCAGCTCGCCGCCGGGCCGGGCGGGCGGCGGATCTGGAGCCGCGGCGGGGAGGACGTCTCCGCCGCCTTCCCCGAGATCCTGGAGGCGATGGCGTTCCACGCCGTGCTCGACGGCGAGCTCTTGGTGATCCGGGACGGGGCGGTGGCGCCCTTCGCCGATCTGCAGCAGCGGCTGAACCGCAAGCTGGTCCCGGCGCGGCTGCGACGCGACGTCCCGGTGGGGGTGCGGCTCTACGACCTGCTGTTCGAGGGGGAGGAGGATCTCCGCCCGCTGCCCTTCGATGCGCGGCGCCGGCGGCTGGAGGCGTGGGCGGCGCGGGCGCGGCCGGCGCGCATGGACCTCTCCCCGCAGATCGCCTTCGCTTCCTTCGCGCAGCTCGCGGCGATCCGCTCCGGGGCGCGCGCCGCCTCGATCGAGGGGCTGATGCTGAAGCGCGCCGACAGCCCCTATGTCGCGGGGCGGGTGAAGGGGCTGTGGTGGAAGTGGAAGCGCGACCCGCTCTCCATCGACGCCGTGCTGATGTACGCCCAGCGCGGCCACGGCAGGCGGTCGAGCTTCTACAGCGACTACACCTTCGGCCTGTGGCGCCCGGACGGGCGGGGGGGCGAGGAGCTGGTGCCGGTGGGCAAGGCCTATTCCGGCTACACGGACCAGGAGCTGGCCTGGCTCGACCGCTGGATCCGCGCCCACACCATCGCCCGCTTCGGCCCGGTGCGGGAGGTGGAGAAGACCCTGGTGCTGGAGGTGATCTTCGACGCGGCGCAGCGCAGCACCCGGCACAAATCGGGCGTGGCGCTGCGCTTCCCGCGCATCGCCCGCATCCGCACCGACAAGCCAGCGGGCGAGGCGGACCGGCTGGAGAACCTGCTGGCCTATGTGGAGGACCGGCCGTCCGACGATGCCTGACGATCGGCAAGGCGCCTGCGGCCCAGCGGAAGCAGCCCCGGAGCGGACCCGCCCGAGCGGGCGAAGAGGCCCGCGCGGCCAGCGGGCCGGAGCGCTCGCCGCGAGCCGGGGCGAACGGAAGCGGCCCTAGCCCGGCGGACGCCGCTGCGCCAGCGCCTCCGCCGCCAGCAGGAGCACGGGCAATGCCGCGAGGCAGGCGAGGAGGATCCGGGCGCGGAGGGTCTGCATGGCCCTGTTCCTTTGCAATAACTCAGGTTACCTCGCGTCGCGTTCCTTCTCAAGCCGCGCCATCATGCCGCGAGCGACGGCCTGCAGCGGATGCTCGGCCTGGCCGAGAAGGCTCGCCTGGGCCGAGGAGGCGCCGTTGCCGCGCGGCCCCTCGCGCAGGGTATGGATCGCCGCCTCCAGCGCCCGCTCGGTCGTAGCCGTCAGCGCCTGCCGGTCCCAGGAGGAGACCCGGCCGCCGGCCAGGCGGTTCATCAGGATGGTGGCCGCGGTCACCGCGTAGAGGGCCCGCTCCTTCTCCCGCTCCCGCGGATCGCGCAGGATGTTCGTGAAGCAGGCCATGTCGAGACCGATCAGCAGCAGCGCCTGCTCCTGATCCTCGGCCGTGGCGTCCTCGGGCCTGACGTAGCGCCGGTGCCGCATGTTCAGGTGCGCCTGCAGCCAGCCGGCGTAGGAGGAGACCATCGCCTGGCGCCAGCGGTTGGCGGGCAGGTCACAGGCCCGCTCGGGGCCGGAGGTCCATTCGGGCAGGGAGGCCCGCTGCCCGGCGGCGCCGAGCACCTGATGGAAGCGCAGGATCAGTCCCCTGAGGCCGCTTTCCGTCACCGGCACGGCGGCGGCGGTGCCTTCCGAGGATTCCTGGATGTAGAGGATCTCCTGATAGACGTAGAGCTGGTGCCACAGCCAGGCCGCCCGCAGCGCCTCCCGGTCCGGCGCGTCGGCCACCGGCCCGCCCTGCGCGGCGGCCTGCGCGACCAGGGTCTGGGGGGAGGGGCGCTCCGGTTCCGGGGGGCGGTCCAGCGCCTCCACCAGCCTGGCGAGGTCGTCGAGCCATTCCGCGAGCAGGCGGAACGAGGCCTCGTGGTCGCCGAGGCTGGCCAGCGCCATCGCCGCAAGCAGCGAGAGGTAGGGGCTGAAGCCGGTGGTGCCGAGGCTGGCCTCGGAGGCGAATTCCTCCACCACGAAGCGGGCGAGCCGCTCCACCTCCGCCTCCCCGAGGGGCTGGCACCGGGTATCCTCCCGGTCCTGCCACTGGCCGAGCAGCCAGGGGTGCTGGAAGCCGCGCGCCCATCTCACGACCTCGTTGTGGGCCCTGAACAGCTCGCGGACGAGGTAGCGCAGCACCTCGGCCATGTCGTGCCGGTCCCCCGCGCCGCCCGCGGCCGGGACCACGACGCCCGAGGGCTGCCGCAGCGCCCGGCGCGCCGCCTCCGCGCCGGGATGCCCGCGCAGGCGGTCCAGCATCACCTGGTGCTCCAGCCGGGACCAGTACTTGGCCAGCCGGGTCAGGTACTCCACCGCCTTGGTGGAGCGGTACTCCAGCAGGGCCCGCTCCCCGGTATTGGCGACGAAGGCGTTCAGGCAGGCGATGGCGGGCGCCATGCTCGCCAGCATCCCCTCCTGCGCGCCGCCGAGAGGGGCGAGGCGCGCCGCCTGCCCCCGCACGGTGCCGGCGACCTGCTCGGCCGCCATCGCGGACGGCACGACCCGCGCCCCCGGCGCGGCGCGGCCGGCCGGCTGGCCGAGTTCCTGGATGGTCTGCGCCAGCAGCAGGTGGATGATCGTGGCCCGGTCGCGCTCCACCTGGTGCACCCTGGCCTTCGCCTGCGGCGCCCCGGTCCTCGCCTGCTGTACGCCCGCGGACGGCGAGGTCGGCTCCGCCGCGAAATGGGTGGTGAGCAGCGTCTCCGGCCCGCTCTCCGGCGGCGGGGGGTGCGTCAGGCTGCGCATCCGGTGCAGGCGGTGGGGCACGAAGCCGTTGCGGTCGGCGGTGAGCTTGCCGGTGGGGTCGGCGAAGGTGGTGGCCTGGCGGATCGCCTCGGCGGTGCGGTCCCCGGCCGCGCTGCCCAGGGTGACGCCGATGCCGGCGGGCATGCTGAAGCCGGTGACGCGGGCGAGGAACGGCCGCCATTCCGTCACCGGGAACAGCCCCGCCACCACCAGCACCGCGAGCGCCAGGCCGCCCGCCCCCTCCTTCGCGGCGCGCAGCAGCTCCGCCGTCGTGCGGGGCGGGGGGGCGTCGCGGTCCTTTCCGCGGGCAGCAGGGGCGCCGGCCTGCGCGGCCCGCTCCGCGCCGCGCTGCTGGTCGGCGAGCAGGTAGCCGATCAGGGCGCCGATGAGGGCGGCGTCGAGCGGCACGTCGATCAGGAAGGCGCTGATCCGCCGGTTGACCCACCCCGCGCCGAGGAGAGCGTGAGCCAGGATCGCGGCCGCGAAGAGCAGCAGGACCAGCGGCAGGAGGCGCGACAGGGTGCCGCGGCGGAGGCAGCGCTCCTGCGCCATCAGCGCCGAGTAGCTCGCGAACAGGCCGAGGCAGAGGCAGATGGCGCGGAACATGGGGGTTCCCTCCTGCCCGGAGGGCGCCGCGGCCGTTGCGCGCGCGTGGCGCCTTCCGCTTCAACTCGGTCGAAGTCCAGCGCGCCCGCGCTTGCGCCGCTGTGCGGCAACGCACATCTTCGGACTTCGGCCGGCAAGCAGAGATTCAGGACCCATGGAGCAGCAGGGCGGCGACTCGCGCCGCATCACCATCCACCGCCCCGAGGATTTCGAGGGGATGCGCCGCGCCGGCCGCCTCGCGGCCGAAACGCTCGACATGATCGCCGCCCATGTCCGCCCCGGCGTCACCACCGCCGCACTCGACCGGCTGTGCCACGACTTCATCCTGGCGCGCGGCGCGGTGCCGGCGCCGCTCGGCTACCGCGGCTTCCCGAAATCCATCTGCACCTCGGTGAACCACGTGGTCTGCCACGGCATCCCGGGCGAGCGCGTGCTGGCCGAGGGCGACATCCTCAACATCGACGTCACCGTCATCCTCGACGGCTGGCACGGCGATTCCAGCCGCATGTACGTCGCCGGCCAGCCTTCCACCCGCGCCCGGCTGCTGCTCGACGTCACCTACGAGGCGATGATGCGCGGCGTGGCGGCGGTGAAGCCCGGTGCCACCCTCGGCGACATCGGCCATGCCATCCAGCTCTTCGTCGAGCGGCACCGCTTCTCGGTGGTGCGCGACTTCTGCGGCCACGGCATCGGCCGCCGCTTCCACGAGCCGCCGAACGTCCTGCATTTCGGCCGCCCCGGGGAGGGGCCGGTGCTCCGCCCCGGCATGTTCTTCACCATCGAGCCGATGGTGAACGCCGGCCGGCCGGAGGTGAAGATCCTCGACGACGGCTGGACCGCCGTCACGCGCGACCGCAGCCTCTCCGCCCAGTTCGAGCACATGGTGGGCGTGACCGAGACCGGGGTGGAGGTGTTCACCCTCTCCCCCGCCGGCCTGCACAAGCCGCCCTACCGCTTCTGAGCCGTCGCCGCGCGGGCGGTGAGGCGGCCGCCGGCATGGGCCGTTGCGCGAGCCATTGCGCTCGCGCACGAAGCGCGGCTTGATGGTCCGGCATGGAAGGCGGCGGGGGCGGCATGGACGGGCGGAGGGGCGGCAGGGGGTTCGGCGACGCCGGCGCGCCATTCCCGCCGCGCGCGGCGGCGCCGGAGCAGGCGGCGCTGCTGCCCGGGGCGCCGGCCGCGGAGGCCCCGCCCGGCCATCACGGCCACCGCGCCCGCATGCGGCGGAAGCTGATCGCCGCCGGGCCGGACGCCCTGCTCGACCACGAGCTGCTGGAGATGGTGCTGTTCCTCGCCCTGCCGCGGCGGGACACCAAGCCGATCGCCCGCGCCCTGCTGGCGCGCTTCGGCAGCTTCGCCGGCGCCATCGCCGCCCCGCCGGCGGAGCTCCTCCGCGTCGAGGGGCTGGGCGAGGCGGGCCTCGCCGCGCTCAAGACCGTGCAGGGGGCGGCGCTGCGCCTCGCCGCGGCCGAGCTGCGCGACCGGCCGCTGCTCGACAGCTACGATCGCTTGGTCCGCTACCTGGCCGCCGCCCTGGCGCGGGAGCGGGTGGAGCAGTTCCGCGTGCTGTTCCTCGACGCCCGCAACCACCTGCTCGCCGACGAGGCGCAGGCGCGCGGCACCGTCAACCACACGCCCGTCTATCCGCGCGAGGTGCTGCGCCGGGCGCTGGAGCTCGGCGCCACCGCGCTCGTGCTGGTGCACAACCACCCGAGCGGCGACCCCACCCCCTCCCGCGCCGATCTCGAGATGACGCGCGAGGTGCAGGCGGCCGCGGCGGCGCTCGGCATCCTGCTGCACGACCATCTGGTGATCGGCAATGGCCGCCACGTCTCCCTGCGGCGGGAGGGGCTGCTATGATCGCCGCCTCCATCTGACCGGGAGGCTGCCGCGCCGGCACGCTCCGCCCATGGCCCGATTCCCCGCGCATCTGCTCGGTGCCTGCCTGATCGGCCTCTCCCTGGCTTCCGGGGCCGCCGCGCGGCAGGACAGGCCGCCGCCCCCCGGGGCGGCGGAGAGCCTGCCCGCCAAGGGCGGGACCCTGGCGCAGTCGCCCGCCGCCACGCCCTCCGGCAAGCCGCCGCCGCTGCCCCCCGGCAGCGACCCCTTCCTGGGCGGCGCTCCGCCGCCGCGCCGCGCCGCCGCCTCCGGCACCGGCTTCGTGGTGGCGCCGGGGCGGGTGCTGACCAATTTCCACGTCACCGAGGGCTGCGCCGAGCTGCGCCTGCGCGCCGGCGGCGGCGCCGAGATGGCCGCCACCGTCGCCGCCGCCGATCCGGGGCGCGACCTGGCGCTGCTCGCCGTGCGGGGCAACCCGGGCCCGCCCCTGCGCTTCCGCCAGGGGCCGCCGGTGCGGCGGGGGGAGGGGGTGGTCACCTACGGCTTCCCCCTCGCCGGGCTGCTCTCCTCCGGTCCCACCCTGACGACGGGCGAGATCTCGGCGCTTTCCGGCCTGCGCGACAACCAGGCGCATTTCCAGATCAGCGCCCCGGTGCAGCCGGGCAATTCGGGCGGGCCGCTGCTCGACCTCAGCGGCAACGTGGTCGGGGTGGTGGTGTCCAAGCTGAACGCCCAGCGCGTGGCGCAGACCACCGGCGACATCCCGCAGAACGTCAATTTCGCGGTCAAGGCCGGGGAGGCGATCGACTTCCTGCGCCGCCACGGCGTGCAGCCGCTGCTGGCGACGAGCGGCGCCCTGCGGGGCGCCGCCGAGGTGGGAGAGGTGGCGCACCCCTCCACCGTGTTCCTGCGCTGCCTGCGCTGAGAGGGGAGGGTGAGATGGGCCGGATCGACGCCGCCACGCTGAAGGCCTGGATCGGTGACGGGCGGGAGCTCGCCATCCTCGACGCGCGCGAGGAGGGGGAGTTCGGCCGCGCCCACCTGTTCTGGGCCACGCCCTGCCCGCTGTCGCGGGCGGAGCTGCGCCTGCGCGCCCTGCTGCCGCGCCTCTCCACCCGCATCTGCTGCGTGGATGGCGGGGAGGGGGGGCTCGCCGAGCGCCTCGCCGGCTTGCTCGCCGGCATGGGCGCCACCGAGGTGCATGTGCTGGACGGCGGGGTGCCGGCCTGGCGGGAGGCGGGCTTCGTCGTGTTCTCCGGCGTCAACGTGCCCTCCAAGGCCTTCGGCGAGTGGGTGGAGCACCATTACGGCACGCCGAGCGTGGACCCGGCGGAGCTGAAGGCGATGGCCGAGGCCGGGGAGGACATGGTGATCCTCGACAGCCGCCCGCTCGACGAGTTCCGCCGCATGTCCATCCCCGGCGCGATCAACGTGCCGGGCGGGGAGCTGGTCTACCGCATCGGGGAGATCCTGCGCTCGCCGCGCACCACGGTGGTGGTGAACTGCGCCGGCCGCACCCGCTCCATCCTCGGCGCCGAGTCGCTGCGCCGCGCCGGCCTGCCGAACCGCGTGGTGGCGCTGCGCAACGGCACCATGGGCTGGGAGCTGGCCGGCTTCGCCTGCGACCGCGGGCGGGAGGCGAGCTACCCCCGCGGCACCCCGGCCTCTCTGGCGGAGGCGCGGGCGCGCGCCGCCGCCTTCGCCGCCCGCCACGGCGTGCGCCCGCTCGACGCGGCGGGGCTCGCCGCGCTCCGCGCCGACCCGGACCGCACCACCTACCTGCTCGACGTGCGCGACCCGGAGGAGTTCGCCGCCGGCCACCTGCCGGGCAGCCTCAGCGCGCCGGGCGGGCAGCTCGTGCAGGCGACCGACCGCTGGGTGGCGGTGCGCCATGCCCGCATCGTGCTGGTGGACGATACGGGGGTGCGCGCCCGCATGACCGGCGGCTGGCTGCGCCAGCTCGGTGGCTGGGACGTCCATGTGCTGGAGGGCGGGCTGGACGGGCCGCTGGAGCGAGGCCACCCGCCGCCCGCCTGCCCCGAGGCGGCGGCGATCCGCCCCGCCACGGTCGCCGCGCCGGAACTCGCGGCGATGCTCGGGGAGGGCGGGGCGCAGGTGGTGCAGCTCTCCCGCTCGCTCGACTTCCGCGAGGCGCACATCCCGGGTGCGCTCTGGGGCGTGCGCACGCGGCTGGCGGCGCTGGCGCCGCGCCTCGACGCCGGCCGCCCGGTGGTGGTCGCGGCCGAGGAGGAGGCGGTCGGCCGCTTAGCCGTGCCGGAGCTCGAGGCGCTGGGGCGGGCGCCGGTGCTGCTGCTGCGAGGCGGCCTCGCCGCCTGGCGGGCGGGGGGCTTCCCGCTCGCCGCCGACCGGCGCGACCCGCCCGATGCCGCCTGCATAGACGCCTATCTCCGCCCCTATGACCGCAACGAGGGGGTGGAGGAGGCGATGCGGGAATACCTCTCCTGGGAGGTCGCCCTGGTGCACGAGGTGGCGCGCGACGGCGACGCCCGCTTCGGCACGGCGCCGGCATGAGCCCGGCCGGCGGCGCGGACGCGGCGCCGCTTGCCCGGCTGCGGAGCGGGCTGGCGCGGCTCGGCGTGGGGCTGCTGGACGCGCTGCTGCCGCCGCAATGCCTCACCTGCGAGGCGCCGGTGGACCGGCAGGGCGCGCTCTGCCTCGCCTGCTTCAGCGGCCTCTCCTTCATCACCGCCCCGCTCTGCGCGCGCTGCGGCGTGCCCTTCCCGCATTCCGGCATGGGCCTGCCGGGGCCGGAGGGGCTGCTCTGCCCCGCCTGCGAGGAACACCCGCCGGCCTACGCCGCCGCCCGGGCCGCGCTCCGCTACGACGAGGGGGCGCGGCGGCTGATCCTGCCCTTCAAATACGCCGACCGCACCGAGCTGGCCCTGCCGCTGGCGCGGCACATGGCCCGCGCCGGGGCGGCGCTGCTGGCGCGGGCGGAGCTGATCGCCCCGGTGCCGCTGCACCGGCGGCGGCTGCTGGCGCGGCGCTACAACCAGGCGGCGCTGCTCTCCGCCCGGCTGGCGCGCATGGCGGGCAGGCCGCACGTGCCGGACCTGCTGCGCCGGCTGCGGCCGACGCCGCCGCTCGGCGAGCGCGGCGCGGCGGAGCGCGCGGCGGTGCTGGCCGGTGCCTTCGCCCTCGGCCGCGGCGCGGCGCGGCGGGTCGCCGGGCGGCGGGTGCTGCTGGTGGACGACGTGCTGACCTCCGGCGCCACGGCGGAGGCCTGCGCCCTGGTGCTGCTGGAGGCCGGGGCGCGGGCGGTGGAGGTGCTGGCCGCCGCCCGGGTGCCCGACCCCCGGCTCGAGGCCGTCGCCGCTTGACCGGCGGCGGCGGCCCGCCAACTCTGCCCCATGGCCAAGGTCGAGATCTACACCACCCTCTTCTGCCCCTATTGCGCGCGCGCCAAGGCGCTGCTCGACCGCAAGGGGGTGGCGTATGAGGAGCACGACGCCCCGCACGGCTCGGAGGCGCGGCGCCAGGCGATCGAGCGTTCCGGCGGGCGCACCACCGTGCCCCAGATCTTCATCGACGGCCGGCCGATCGGCGGCTCGGACGAGCTGGCGGCGCTGGAGCGGGCAGGCAAGCTGGACGCGCTGCTGGCCGGCTGACACGGCCTTGTCACGGACACTGGCACTCCTTGTGGTCGAGTGCCAGATTACATCCTGAATCGGCCCCGCGGGGCCAGGGAACACCGGGATGATCCGTTACGACCTCCGCTGCAGCCAGGACCACGAGTTCGACGGCTGGTTCAAGGACAGCGACGCCTTCGACAAGCTCCGGAAGGCCGGCATGGTGGAATGCCCGGCCTGCGGCAGCACGCAGGTGGCGAAGCGGCTGATGGCCCCGGCCGTGGTCAAGGCGCCGGGCGTGAAGGGGCGGCCGGAGCGCGGGCAGGCGCCGCCACCCCCCGCGGCGGTGAAGCCGCCCGCGGCGCCGGGGCCGATGCCGGCGCAGCTCGTGGCGGCGCTGCAGCGCCTGCGCGCCGAGGTGGAGAGGCACTGCGACTACGTCGGCAAGGATTTCGCCGAGGAGGCCCGCCGCATCCACCGCGGCGAGAGCGAGCGCGCCGGCATCTACGGCGAGACCACCGAGGCCGAGGCCGAGGCGCTGGAGGAGGAGGGGATCGCCTTCGCCCGCATTCCCTGGGTGCCGCGCGCCGAGGGCTGATGCCGGTGGCCCGCCCTGGGGCCGCTTCCGCCCCGCCGGGCCCGCGGCAACGGCTCCGGACCTCCGTCTGGAGCACCCTCCGTTCGCCCGATCTCGCGGAGGCCGCCCCAGCTCCTTGATCCTGCGGGCATCCTCACCCGTCCGGGCGGGTCCGCCTGGACGGGACCTGCCCTAGAGCAGATCGCGGACGGCGGGAAACGGCCGGGAGCGTGACTCTGCCCTACGAACAATGGGCTGGAGCCGTTTCCGCGTTCATGGCCGAGTGGAAACGGCTCTAGCGCCGCGCCATGACCAGGTAGTTCACCCCGACGTCGCGGCTGATGCGCCACCGCCCGCTGAGCGGGTCCATGCTCAGCCCGGCGATGTCGGCCACGCGCAGCCCGGCGCCGCGCAGCGCCGCGCCGAGCTCCGCCGGGCGGAGGAACATCCGCCAGTCATGCGTGCCCACGGGCAGCAGGCGCAGCACGTATTCCGCGCCGAGCTTGGCCAGCAGGAAGGAGCGCGCGGTGCGGTTCAGCGTCGAGAGGAAGACCAGCCCCTCCGGCTTCGCCAGGGTGGCGAGGTGGCGGCAGAAGGCGTTGCGATCGGCGACGTGCTCGATCACCTCGAGGGCCAGCACCGCGTCGAACCCCCCCACGCCCCCGGCCAGCAGCCGCTCCGGCGTGCCCTCCCGGTAGGTGATGGCGAGGCCGCCGGCCGCAGCGTGGGCGCGGGCGGCGGCGAGCGCCTCCCCGGCGGCGTCGAGGCCGGTGACGGCGGCGCCGGCGCGGGCCAGCGCCTCGCTCGCCAGCCCGGCGCCGCAGCCGACATCGAGCACGCTGAGCCCGGCCAGCGCGTCGGGCGCCGCCGGGTCCCGCCCGTGGTGGCGGGCGATGCGCCCGATGATCCAGCCCATCCGCGCCGGGTTCATGGCGTGCAGCGGCGCCATCGGGCCGCGCGGGTCCCACCAGCGCGCCGCCAGGCGGTCGAATTTGGCGATCTCCCCGGCCAGCGCCGTGTGGCCCTCACGCTGCATCCGCGCCCCTCCTGCGTGCTCCCCGTGCCACGCCATGTTGCGGCGCGGGGGCCGCCCCGGTATCTGTGCCGCCCGGCGCGCGCCGGCAACCGCCGCCGACGCCCTTCCGGACCAGAGGCGCCGCGAGCCCATGTCCCGCATCGTGATGAAGTTCGGCGGCACCTCCGTCGCCGATCTCGACCGTATCCGCAACGTCGCCCGGCGCGTGAAGCGCGAGGTCGAGGCCGGCCACGAGGTCGCCGTGGTGGTCTCCGCCATGGCCGGCGTCACCAACCAGCTCGTGAAGTGGTGCCAGGACCTCTCGCCGCTGCACGACGCGCGCGAGTACGACACCGTGGTGGCGACCGGGGAGCAGGTGACGATCGGCCTGCTCGCCATCGCCCTGCAGGCGGAGGGGGTGGACGCCCGCTCCTGGCAGGGCTGGCAGGTGCCGATCCGCACCGACGGCGCCCACGGCAAGGCGCGGGTGGAGGCGATCGAGGGCGCGGAGCTGATCCGCCGGATGCGGATGGGCCAGGTGCCGGTGGTGGCCGGCTTCCAGGGCATCGGCCCGGACAACCGGGTGACCACCCTCGGCCGCGGCGGCTCCGACCTCTCGGCGGTGGCGCTGGCGGCGGCGGTGCGCGCCGACCGCTGCGACATCTACACGGACGTGGACGGGGTCTACACCACCGATCCGCGCATCGTGCCGCGCGCCCGCAAGCTCGAGCGCATTTCCTACGAGGAGATGCTGGAATTGGCCTCGGTCGGGGCCAAGGTGCTGCAGACGCGCTCGGTCGAGCTGGCGATGAAGCAGCGCGTGCGGGTGCAGGTGCTCTCCTCCTTCGAGGAGCGGCCGGGCACCCTGGTGGTGGACGAGGACGAGATCGTGGAACAGCCCGTTGTCAGCGGCATCGCCTATTCCCGGGACGATGCCAAGGTGACGCTCCGGCGGGTGCCGGACCGGCCGGGGGTGGCGGCCGCCGTCTTCGGCGCCCTCGCCAGGGCCAACGTCAACGTGGACATGATCGTGCAGAACATCGGCGCCGACGGGCTGACCGACATGACCTTCACCGTCGGCAAGGCCGACCTCGCACGCGCCCAGGACGTGCTGGAGAAGGCGCGGGAGGAGGTGGGGTTCGAGGCGCTGCTCGCCGACCCCGAGGTGGCGAAGATCAGCGTCGTTGGCATCGGCATGCGCAGCCATGCCGGGGTCGCCAACACCATGTTCCGGGCGCTTGCCGAGAAGGGGATCAACATCCAGGTCATCTCGACCAGCGAGATCAAGGTCAGCGTGCTGGTCGGCGCCGAATACACCGAGCTCGCGGTGCGGGCCCTGCACACCGCCTACGGCCTGGACGCCCCCGCCTGATGGATGCGCTGCCGCCCCAGGGCCGCGCCGCCGCCGCGCTCGAGCGGCTGATGGCGCGCGGCGCCGCCTTCCTCGGCAGCCGCCACGCCATCATGGGCGGGGCGATGAGCTGGGTCAGCGAGCGCCACCTGGTCTCCGCCCTCTCCAACGCCGGGGCCTTCGGCGTGATCGCCTGCGGCGCCATGGACCCGCCGCGCCTGGCCGAGGAGATCGCCGCCACCCAGGCGCTGACCGGCCGCCCCTTCGGCGTGAACCTCATCACCATGCATCCGCAGCTCGAGGCGCTGGTGCAGGTCTGCCTCGACGCCGGGGTGGGCCACATCGTCTTCGCCGGCGGCATCCCCCCCGGCGCGGCGATCCGCAAGGCGAAGGAGGGGGGGGCGAAGGTGGTCTGCTTCGCCCCGGCGCTGGCGCTGGCGAGGAAGCTGGTGCGCAGCGGCGCCGACGCGCTGGTGATCGAGGGCTCGGAGGCGGGCGGCCATATCGGCCCGGTCAGCCTGAACGTGCTGGCCCAGGAGATCCTGCCCACCATGGCGCGCGAGGTGCCGGTCTTCGTCGCCGGGGGCATCGGGAGGGGGGAGGCGATCCTCTCCTACCTGGAGATGGGGGCGGCGGGGGTGCAGCTCGGCACCCGCTTCGTCTGCGCCAGCGAATGCATCGCCCATCCGCGCTTCAAGCAGGCCTTCCTCCGCGCCGCGGCGCGCGACGCCGTGCCGACGGTGCAGCTCGACGAGCGCTTCCCGGTGATCCCGGTGCGCGCGCTGCAGAACCAGGGCACCCGCCGCTTCATCGAGCACCAGGCGGCGGTGATCCGCCGCTTCCAGGCCGGGGAGCTGACCAAGGAGGCGGCGCAGCTCGAGATCGAGCATTTCTGGGCCGGGTCGCTGCGCCGCGCCGTGATCGAGGGCGATGTCGAGCAGGGCAGCCTGATGGCCGGGCAGAGCGTTGGCATGGTCACGCGCGAGCAGCCGGCGGCGGAGATCATCGCCGAGCTGATCGGCCAGGCGGTGGCGGCCCTGGCGGCGCGCGAGGCCGGCTGAGGCGGGCCCCGGACGGCGCCGCGGGCTTTGGCGCCGCGCCCGGGGCTGCCATATTGCGCCCGAGCCATGGGAACACCGGACCGATGAGCTATCGCCCCTACCAGCAGATCGCCCGCAGGAAGTCGCGCCAGATCCGGGTGGGAAAGGTGCCGGTCGGCGGCGGCGCGCCGATCCCGGTGCAGACCATGACCAACACCCCGACCGAGGACGTGCGGGCGACGGTCGAGCAGATCCGCCGCTGCGAGCTGGCCGGGGCCGACATCGTCCGCGTCTCCGTCCCGACGCCGGAGAGCACCGCGGCGCTGGCCGAGATCGTGCGCGAGGTGAACGTGCCGATCGTCGCCGACATCCACTTCCACTACCGCCGCGCCATCGAGGCGGCGAAGGCCGGCGCCGCGTGCCTGCGCATCAACCCCGGCAACATCGGCTCGAAGGAGCGGGTGAAGGAGGTGGTGAAGGCGGCGCGGGACCACGGCTGCTCCATCCGCATCGGCGTCAACGCCGGCAGCCTGGAGAGGCACCTGCTCGAGAAGTACGGCGAGCCCAATCCCGAGGCGCTGGTCGAGAGCGCGCTCTGGCACGCCGCGCACCTGCAGGAGGAGGATTTCCACGAGTTCAAGATCAGCGTGAAGGCCTCCGACGTGTTCCTGGCCGTCGCCGCCTACCAGCAGCTCGCCGAGGCCTGCGACCACCCGCTGCACATCGGCATCACCGAGGCGGGCGGGCGGCGCACCGGCACGGTGAAGAGCGCGATCGGCCTCGGCAACCTGCTCTGGGCCGGCATCGGCGACACGCTGCGCGTCTCCCTCTCCGCCGAGCCGGAGGAGGAGGTGCATGTCGGCTGGGAGATCCTGAAGTCGCTCGGCCTCAGGCACCGGGGGGTGAAGATCATCTCCTGCCCCTCCTGCGCCCGGCAGGGCTTCGACGTCATCCGGACGGTGGCGGTGCTGGAGGAGCGGCTGGCGCATATCGAGACGCCGATCACCCTCTCCATCATCGGCTGCGTGGTGAACGGGCCGGGGGAGGCGCTGATGACCGACATCGGCCTGACCGGCGGCGGCGCCGGGCGGCACATGGTCTATGCCGCCGGCAAGACCGACCACACCATCGACGAGGCGGCGATGGTGGACCACCTGGTGGACCTGGTGGAGCGCAAGGCTGCCCAGATCCGGGCCGAGGAGGAGGCCGCCAGGGCCGCGGAGGCGGCGCCCCGGGCGGCGGAGTGAGGGCGGGGGCCGGGGCATGTCCGGCCTTGGCTTCGCCGCGCTGCTGATCGGCCGGCTGCTGCCGCCCGACCGGCGGCGGATGGAGCGGGCGCTGGAGCGCCAGGACGCGACCCTGCTGCGCCTCGGCCTGGTCCTGGCGGTCGAGCTGGTGCTGTTCGCGGGGCTGACGCTCCTCGTGGTGCTGGGCTGAGCGGGCAAGGGGGGCGCCGGGGCCGTGACCGGGCCGCCGCCGGGAATGCCGGCCTGCCCCTTGCCCCCCGGCCCCCGCCCCGCTACCGCCAGGGGGCCATGGCCCAGACCCCCCTGCAGCCCGCGCGCGGCACCAGAGACCTGATCGGAGAGGAGTTCCGCCGCCATCAGCGCGTGGTGGACACCGCGCGCCGCGTCGCCACCCTCTACGGCTTCGAGGAATGGGCGACCCCGGTGTTCGAGGACACGCGCGTCTTCGCCCGCGGCCTCGGCGACACTTCCGACGTGGTGATGAAGGAGATGTACACCTTCCCCGACCGCGGCGGGGAGAGCCTGACGCTCCGCCCGGAGATGACGGCGGGGGTGTGCCGCGCCCTGGTCTCCAACGGCCTCACCCAGTCCGGCCTGCCGCGCAAGGTGTTCTACGCCGGGCCGATGTTCCGCTACGAGCGGCCGCAGAAGGGGCGCTACCGGCAGTTCCACCAGATCGGCATCGAGGTGCTGGGCGCGGCCGAGCCGCTGGCCGATGCCGAGGTGATCGCCTGCGGCTGGCACATCCAGCAGGAGCTCGGCATCGCCGAGGGCACGGTGCTCGAGATCAACACGCTCGGCGACGCCGAGAGCCGCGCCGCCTATCGTGCCGCCCTCGTCGCCTACTTCGCCGCGCACCGGGACCGCCTCTCCGAGGACAGCCGGCTGCGGCTGGAGCGCAACCCGCTGCGCATCCTCGACAGCAAGGACCCCGGCGACCGCGCGCTGGTGGCGGAGGCGCCGACCATCCACGCCTACCTGACGGCGCCGGCCGCCGCCTTCCACGCCGGGGTGAAGCGCTACCTGGAGCGGTTCGGCGTGCCGTTCCGGGACAATCCGCGCATCGTGCGCGGCCTCGACTACTACAATCACACCGCCTTCGAATTCGTCACCGACCGGCTCGGCGCGCAGGGGACGGTGATGGCGGGCGGTCGCTACGACGGGCTGGTGGAGGAGATGGGCGGCCCGCCCACCCCCTCGGTCGGCTGGGCCGCGGGGGTGGAGCGCCTGGCGCTGCTGCTGGAGGAGGCCGGGCTGACGCCGCCCGCGCCGCGCCCCGTCGCGGTGGTGCCGGTGGGCGAGGCGGCGGAGGGGCCGGCGCTCGACCTGCTGCAGGCGCTGCGCCGCGCCGGGGTGGTGGCGGAGATCGCCTACCGCGGCAACCTGAAGCGCCGGCTGGAGCGCGCCAACCGCCAGCACGCCCGCGCCGCGGTGATCCTCGGCGAGGAGGAGATCGCGCGGGGCGTCGCCCAGCTCCGCGACCTCGATTCCGGGACGCAGGAGACGGTGGCGATCGGCGAGATCCCCCGGCGGCTGGCATGAGCGGGCGCATCGCCGAACGGCTGGACCGCGTGGTGGCGCGGGCGGAGGAGCTGCGGCACCTGCTCGCCACCGCCGAGGGCGCGCAGTTCGGGGCGCTCTCCAAGGAGCTCGCCGAGCTGGAGCCGCTGGTCGAGAAGGTCGCCGCGCTGCGCGCCGCCGAGCGGGCCCGCGACGAGGCGGAGGCCATGCTCGCCGATCCGGAGCTGAAGGAGCTGGCGGAGGCGGAGTACCTGGCGCAGAAGGAGCGGGTACCGGCGCTCGAGCGCGAGATCCGGCTGATGCTGCTGCCGAAGGACGCCGCCGACGAGCGCAGCGCCATCCTGGAGATCCGCCCCGCCGCCGGCGGCGACGAGGCGGCGCTGTTCGCCGCCGAGCTGTTCCGCGCCTACCAGCGCTACGCCGAGGGCCGCGGCTGGCGCTTCGAGGTGCTGGACTACGACGAGAGCGACCTCGGCGGGGTGAAGGGCGCGGTGGCGGAGATCCACGGCAGGGGCGTCTTCGCGCGGCTGAAGTACGAATCCGGCGTCCATCGCGTGCAGCGGGTGCCGGCCACCGAGACCCAGGGCCGCATCCACACCTCCACCGTCACCGTCGCCGTGCTGCCCGAGGCGGAGGAGGTGGACGTGCAGATCAGCGAGGGCGACCTGCGCGTGGACACCTACCGCGCCTCCGGCGCCGGCGGGCAGCACGTGAACAAGACCGACAGCGCGGTGCGCATCACCCACCTCCCGACCGGCATCGTGGTGGCGATGCAGGAGGAGAAGTCGCAGCACAAGAACCGCGCCAAGGCGATGCGGGTGCTGCGCGCCCGCCTGTTCGAGGCCGAGCGCGCCCGCGCCGCCGCCGCCCGCGCCGCCGACCGCAAGGGCCAGATCGGCACCGGCGACCGTTCGGAGCGCATCCGCACCTACAACTTCCCGCAGGGGCGCGTGACCGACCACCGCATCGGCCTGACCCTGCACAAGATCGACCGCGTCATGCTCGGCGAGTTCGACGAGCTGATCGACGCGCTGATCGCCGAGGACCAGGCGGCGCGCCTGGCCGCCGAGGCGGAATGACCCCCACGGTGGGGGCCGCCCTCTGCGAGGCCGGACAGCGCCTGCGCGCCGCCGCCATCGAGAACCCCCGCTTCGAGGCGCGGCTGCTGCTCGCCCACGCCATGGGCTGCCGCCCCGAGGACCTGCTGCGCGAGCCGCACGCCCCGGTCCCGCCCGGCGCGGCGGCGCGCTTCGCCGCCCTGCTGCGCCGGCGGCTCGACCGTGAACCCTTCGCCCACCTGACCGGCGAGCGCGAATTCTGGTCGCTCCCCTTCGCGGTCTCGCCGGCGACGCTGATCCCCCGCCCGGACTCCGAGACGCTGATCGAGGCGGCGCTGGACGCCTTTCCGGACCGCGACCGGGTGCGCCGCATCCTCGATCTCGGCACCGGGACCGGCTGCCTGCTGCTCGCGGCGCTGCATGAGTTCCCGCGGGCTGGCGGGTTCGGCACCGACCGGGTGCCGGCGGCGGCGGCGCTCGCCCGGGCCAATGCCCGGCGCCTCGGCCTTGGGGAGCGGGCGCGCTTCCTCGTCGCCGACTGGGCGGCCCCCCTCGCCGGGCGGTTCGACCTGGTGCTGAGCAACCCGCCCTACATCGCCTCCGGCGCCCTGGCCGGGCTGATGCCGGAGGTGGCGCGGCACGAGCCCGCCGCGGCGCTGGACGGGGGGGAGGACGGGCTCGCGGCCTACCGCGCCCTGGTGGCGGCCCTGCCCGGACTGCTCGCCCCCAAGGGGCGGGCGGTGCTGGAACTGGGACAGGGGCAGCGTGCGGCGGTGGAGGCGCTGGCGCGCGGCGCCGGGCTGCGGCCGCTCGGCTGCCGGCGCGACCTCGGCGGGGTGGAGCGCGCCCTGGTGCTGGAAGGGGCGGGGCCCCTGCCGGACGATACGCGATGAAAAACCGTTTGGCGGCCCGGCTTCCTGGCGCTAGCTTGGGTCACCGAGGCAGGGTGCGGCTGTCCGGGCCAGACCGGCGCCGCCCCGAAGGTGCCTCTTCGGCGGGCCGGCCGCGGCATGGCCGCCCCGCCTTGCAGGCTGGACATGATCGGGAGCCGTTGCCGCGCGTGGCCGGAAACCTCCGGCGCGCCCGGCCCGGCCTAGCTGCGAGACGGCAGACACGACACCAATGAACATGAAACGCATGCGCGGCCGTGGCCATCGTCATGGCGGTGGGGGTGGCGGACAGCAATTCCGCCATGGCGGCCACCAGCCGATGAGCCGCAACCACGTCTTCGATTCCAACGGGCCGGACATGCGGCTCCGTGGCACGGCGCAGCAGCTCTTCGAGAAGTATCTCCAGCTCGGCCGGGACGCGACCGGCGTCGGCGACCGCGTCATGGCGGAGAGCTACTTCCAGCACGCGGAGCACTACTTCCGCATCCTCAACGCCATGAACCAGCAGCAGCAGCAGCACCAGCACCGCCGCCACCAGCAGGCCATGGCGGAGGCCGAGGCGGGCGACGGCTCGGGCGAGCAGCCCGAGGTCAACGGCCACGCCAACGGCCACGCGCTGGAGCCGGGCCAGGAGGGCGAGGCGCCGCCCGAGGCGCGCGAGCAGGCCTGACCGCGCCGCGGCCGCGTCAGGGTTGACAGCGGCGCCGCGCCGGCCGGACACTCGCGGTGTTCCAAGGGGAGCCCCGGCAGGGGCTGAGATACCGCTGAGGCGCGGTGACCCTTCGAACCTGATCCGGGTCGTACCGGCGTAGGGAAAGGAACATGCGGGCCCCCGCCGGGTGCCCGCTCCGCCGCTCGCAGGCGCTCCCGGATCTCCAGGAAAGGGGATCCAAGATGCCAGACAGCCTCGTTCCCGATCTGCCGCAGGTCACCACCGGCCCCCTGCCGGCGTCGCGCAAGGTGCACCTGCCCGGCCGCCTGCACCCGGAGCTGCGGGTGGCGATGCGGGAGATCGACCTGTCGCCCGCCTCGGGCGAGCCGCCGCTGCGGGTCTATGACACCTCCGGCCCCTATACCGACCCCGCCGCCGGCATCGACATCCGTCGGGGCCTGCCGCCGCTGCGGCGCCCCTGGATCGAGGCGCGCGGGGATACGGAGGCCTATGAGGGGCGCGCCTCGAGGCCGGAGGATGACGGGCTGAAGCCGGGAGAGGCGCGCCGGGTTCCGGCCTTCGATCGCGCCGGCCGCGAGGTGCGCCGCGCCAGGCCGGGGCGGGCGGTGACGCAGATGGCCTATGCCCGTGCCGGCATCGTCACGCCGGAGATGGAATACGTCGCCATCCGCGAGAATCTGGGCCGGGAGGCGGCGCGCGAGGCAGGCCTTGCGCGCGACGGCGAGAGCTTCGGCGCCGCCATTCCCGACCACGTCACGCCCGAATTCGTGCGCGACGAGGTGGCGCGCGGCCGCGCCATCATCCCCGCCAACATCAACCACCCGGAGAGCGAGCCGATGATCATCGGCCGCAATTTCCTGGTGAAGGTGAACGCCAACATCGGCAATTCGGCGGTCGCCTCCGGGGTGGCGGAGGAGGTGGACAAGCTGGTCTGGGCCATCCGCTGGGGCGCGGACACGGTGATGGACCTCTCCACCGGCCGCAACATCCACACCACGCGGGAATGGATCATCCGCAACGCGCCGGTGCCGATCGGCACGGTGCCGATCTACCAGGCGCTGGAGAAGGTGGGCGGCAGGGCCGAGGACCTCACCTGGGAGGTCTTCCGCGACACGCTGATCGAGCAGGCCGAGCAGGGGGTGGACTATTTCACCATCCACGCCGGAGTGCGGCTTGCCTACATCCCGCTGACGGCGCGGCGGGTGACCGGCATCGTCTCCCGCGGCGGCTCGATCATGGCGAAGTGGTGCCTGGCGCACCACAGGGAGAACTTCCTCTACACCCATTTCCGCGAGATCTGCGAGATCATGCGGGCCTACGACGTCTCCTTCTCGCTCGGGGACGGGCTCCGGCCGGGCTCGATCGCCGACGCCAACGACGCGGCGCAATTCGCCGAGCTGGAGACGCTCGGGGAGCTCACGCGCATCGCGTGGGAGCACGACGTGCAGGTGATGGTCGAGGGGCCCGGCCACGTGCCGATGCACAGGATCAAGGAGAACATGGACAAGCAGCTCGCCGCCTGCGGCGAGGCGCCCTTCTACACCCTCGGCCCCCTCACCACCGACATCGCGCCGGGCTACGACCACATCACCTCCGGCATCGGCGCGGCGATGATCGGCTGGTTCGGCACCGCCATGCTCTGCTACGTCACGCCGAAGGAGCACCTCGGCCTGCCGGACCGGGACGACGTGAAGGCGGGGGTGATCGCCTACAGGATCGCCGCCCACGCCGCCGACCTCGCGAAGGGCCATCCGGCGGCGCGGCTGCGCGACGACGCGCTCTCCCGCGCCCGCTTCGAGTTCCGCTGGCGCGACCAGTTCAACCTCTCCCTCGATCCGGAGACGGCCGAGCGCTTCCACGACCAGACCCTGCCGGCGGAGGGGGCGAAGCTCGCCCATTTCTGCTCCATGTGCGGCCCGAAATTCTGCTCGATGAAGATCAGCCAGGAGGTCCGGGCGGCGGCCGAGAAGGGGATGGCCGAGATGTCGGAGAGCTTCCGCACGCGCGGCGGGGAGATCTATCTCCCCCCGCCGGCGGGGTAGGGAGGCCTTGGAGCAGATCCCGTTCGGGCGGCACCGCCCGAACGGGCGAAGAGGCCCGCACGCTCAGCGAGCCAGGGCGGTTTCCGCAACCCAGGGCGAGCGGCAAGCGCCCTAGCCCAGCAGGTCGCCCTCCAGCGGCTCCAGCGCGTCGCCGACGGCGACGCGGCCGCCCTCCACCACCTCGGCATAGACGCCGAGATCGGCATGGCCGAAATGCCGGCGCAGCCAGCGCGGCGGATCGGCGTCCCGCTCCGCCGTCTCGGGATTCACCTCGGTGGCGGCGCAGCGGACGATGCGCCTGAACACGCGCAGCCGTGCCCCGCCGAGCTGGATCTCCTTCCCGAGCAGGTCGAACTCCGCCCAGGGGCGCCCGCCCGAGACGTAGATGTTGGCGCGGAAGCGCAGCGGATCGAGGCGCCGCCCCGCCGCCGCCTCCAGCGCGTGCAGGCTGGCAAGGCCGATGATGGAGACGCATTTCGCCGCGACATCGGTGAAATTGTGCCCCGGTGCCTCCACGAAGCGCGGCTGGCCTCGCGCCTCCCTGCCGAGGAAGCCGGCGAGGAAGGCGGCGATCAGCGCCCGCCCCTCCTCGGTGCGGGTGTCGGCCATGAGCGGCGGCCCCTCGGGGGGGCGGATGGCGAGGAGGCCGGTGCGCGGGTCGAAGGCGGAGTGCAGCAGTGCCAGCCGCGCATTCGCCATCAGGCAGCCGAAATGCCGCTTCTGCAGCCAGGCGGGCGCGGCCGGGTCGAAGGGGGCGTCGCCCTGGGCGAGGGCGAAGCGGCGGTCGTGGGGCAGGCACTGGCCCGGGGTGAGCTCCACCTGCTCCAGCGCCTCCGCCGTGAGCCCCTTCACCGGGTAGCGGTAGATGTGCTCGACACGCATGGGCAATATTCCCTCCCGCCGGCCTTGACCCGCCGCAAGGCGAGTTACCACATCCGCGACGAACTTGGTGCCGCCGTCGCCTCTTGAGGGGCGGAGGTGCCGGTCGCCGAGGAGTCTGATGGCCGGCCGGGGCCGCATCCGGTCCGGCCGCGGAGGAGGGACGAATGGACATCGAGAAATTCACCGACCGCGCGCGCGGCTTCCTGCAGGCCGCGCAGACCATTGCGATCCGCGAATACCACCAGCGCATCACCCCCGAGCATCTGCTGAAGGCGCTGCTCGACGACGAGCAGGGCGCCGCCTCCGGCCTGATCCGCGCCGCCGGCGGCGATCCGGCGCGCGTCAAGCAGGCGGTGGAGGCCGAGCTCGGCCGCCAGCCGAAGGTCTCGGGCGGCGGCGCCGGGCAGCCGCAATTCACCCCGGACGTGGTGCGGGTGCTGGACGCGGCGCAGCAGCAGGCGACGCGCGCGGGCGACGAGTACGTGGCGCAGGACCGGCTGCTGGTGGCGCTCGCCGCCTCGGAGACGGCGGCCGGGCGGGCGCTGCGCGCCGCCGGGGCCGACCCGCAGCGGCTGGAGAAGGCGGTGGCCGACCTGCGCAAGGGCCGCACCGTGACCAGCCAGAACGCCGAGGAGCAGTTCGACGCGCTGAAGAAGTACGCGCGCGACATCACCCAGCTCGCCCGCGAGGGCAAGCTCGACCCCGTGATCGGGCGCGACGAGGAGATCCGCCGCGTCATCCAGGTGCTGGCCCGGCGCACCAAGAACAACCCGGTGCTGATCGGCGAGCCCGGCGTGGGCAAGACCGCGATCGCCGAGGGCCTCGCGCTGCGCATCGTCAAGGGCGACGTGCCGGAGGCGCTGAAGGGCAAGCGGCTGCTCGCCCTCGACCTCGGCGCCATGGTCGCCGGCGCCAAGTACCGCGGCGAGTTCGAGGAGCGCCTGAAGGGCGTGCTCAAGGAGGTGGAGGAGGCCGCCGGCGAGATCATCCTGTTCATCGACGAGCTGCACACCCTGGTCGGCGCGGGCAAGGCCGAGGGGGCGATGGATGCCTCCAACCTGCTCAAGCCGGCGCTGGCGCGCGGCGAGCTGCACTGCATCGGCGCCACCACGCTCGACGAGTACCGCAAGCACATCGAGAAGGATGCGGCGCTGGCGCGGCGCTTCCAGCCGGTGTTCATCGGCGAGCCGAGCGTGGAGGACACCATCTCCATCCTGCGCGGCATCAAGGACAAGTATGAGGCGCATCACGGCGTGCGCATCACCGACAGCGCGCTGGTCGCCGCCGCGACTCTGTCCAACCGCTACATCACCGACCGCTTCCTGCCCGACAAGGCGATCGACCTGGTGGACGAGGCCGCCTCGCGGCTGCGCATGCAGGTGGACAGCAAGCCGGAGGAGCTGGACGCGATCGACCGCGAGCTGATGCGCCTCAAGATCGAGCGCGAGGCGCTGCGCAAGGAGGACGACCCCGCCTCCCGCGACCGCCTGGCGCGGCTGGAGAAGGAGCTGGCCGATCTCGAGGAGCGCTCGCGCGAGATGACGGCGCGCTGGGAGGCGGAGAAGGCCAAGGTCGTCGAGGCGCAGAAGACCAAGGAGGAGCTGGAGAAGGCCCGCACCGAGGTGGAGCTGGCGCAGCGCCGCGGCGACCTGACCCGCGCCTCGGAGCTGCTCTACGGCGTCATCCCGCAGCTCGAGAAGAAGCTCGCCCAGACGAGCGACGGCGACTCCCGGCTGGTGAACGAGGCGGTGACCGAGGAGGGCATCGCCACCGTGGTCAGCCGCTGGACCGGCATCCCGGTCGAGAAGATGCTGGAGGGCGAGCGGGCGAAGCTGATCCGCATGGAGGAGCAGCTCCGCAGGCGCGTCGTCGGGCAGGAGGAGGCGCTGGAGGCGGTCTCCAAGGCCGTCCGGCGCGCCCGCGCCGGCCTGCAGGATCCGAACCGGCCGATCGGCTCCTTCCTCTTCCTCGGCCCGACCGGCGTCGGCAAGACCGAGCTGGTGAAGGCGCTCGCCGAGTTCCTGTTCGACGACGAGCGGGCGATGACGCGCATCGACATGTCCGAGTACATGGAGAAGCACGCCGTCGCCCGGCTGATCGGCGCGCCCCCCGGCTATGTCGGCTACGAGGAGGGCGGCGCGCTGACCGAGGCGGTGCGCCGCCGCCCCTACCAGGTCGTGCTGTTCGACGAGGTGGAGAAGGCGCACGAGGACGTGTTCAACGTGCTGCTGCAGGTCCTCGACGACGGGCGGCTGACCGACGGCCAGGGGCGCACGGTGGACTTCCGCAACACCATCATCGTGCTGACCTCGAACCTCGGCAGCCAGGCGATCGCCGAACTGCCGGAGAGCGCGGACATCGAGGCGGCGCGTCCCGCCGTGATGCGCGCGGTGCGCGAGCGGTTCCGGCCGGAATTCCTGAACCGGCTGGACGAGATCGTGCTGTTCCGCCGCCTCGCGCGGGAGGACATGGCGGCGATCGTGGACATCCAGCTCCGGCGCCTGCAGCGGCTGCTCGAGGACCGCAAGCTGCGGCTGGAGGTGGACGAGAAGGCGCGGGAATGGCTGGCCGAGGCCGGCTACGATCCGGTCTATGGCGCGCGGCCGCTGAAGCGCGTGATCCAGCGCAGCCTGCAGGACAGGCTGGCGACGCTGCTGCTCGAGGGCGCGATCCGCGACGGCCAGGTGGTGCGGGTCACCGCCGGCCCCGACGGGCTGGAGGTGCGGCCCGGCCCCGACCTCGCCGCCGCGGCCTGA